>NZ_JAFCXM010000004.1:0-487329 GCF_049898305.1 Sphingomonas sp. PWP1-2 | reverse complement strand
ACGACGACAACGATATGAAGAGGGCCCCGATCGGGGCCCTCTTCATATCGTCAGGCCCGCATCAACAATGGCCTGCTTTTACTCCGCCCCGCTGGCCTGGAATCCGACCGGCGTTGACACTCGCCCTTGGACACGTTTGTAGGGCATAGTATTGGAGCAGCGGCGGCCTTCCTTCGCTCTTCCTTTTCGGTGCGCTTCATGCGCGATCGGCTACGCAAGGACGTAGATCGCACGCGACGCGCACAGCCGCAGGTGAGCGACCTTCACGCGCATCGGCTTGCCCGCGATCTCCACGTCTTCGCGGCTCCAGTCGAACTGGTATGCCTTGCCCGCCTTGAAGAGCAGCGGGATGAACGCCGCCACGCCATCGCCCGGGTCCTTGCGTCACGCTTCAGACCAGCGCGCCGCGGAGCGCCGGATCGCATTGTACGATCCCTCGAAGCCTTCGCGCAGCAATAGATCTTGGATGCGCGTCATCCGCAGCCAATCACGGCGAGGCCGCGCCTCGTTCTGCGCCAGCAAGGTATCGAGCCGCTCCTGATACGGTCCGATCCGCCGCAGCGGTTGCCCCGAACGATGATAGTCGAACGCACCTTCCGGCGCCCGGATCAACTTCCATATTACCTTGCGCGAGAAACGCAGATCCCGCGCGATCTCGTTGATCGCTTTGCCGCCGACGTACTCGCGCCGAATCCGAACCACCGTCTCCACCACCAACATCCCGATCTCGTCGCCTGAGAATTCCTAGGCCGCTGTCTAAACCATCGAAATGAGGGTCCCTTTGCACGCCGATCAACAGCCAGACCGCCGCTTTAGGCGGTCGCCCAAGCAGTCTGGAACGCCGTCCAAACGGAAGGTTGCCACGATTGCGAGTACGTCGTGAACATTGGGGCATGGTGGGCGGCGACTGGAACGCCAGCGGCGTGGCTATTCCTCAGTTCAGGTCTAGGTCAGCGCCCAAGCGATCACTTGATCGCCAATCGGCGTCTTCATGAAGTGGTGCCCGCCGGTCACCAGCACGACATATTCGCGACCGCCTTGTTCATAGACCATCGGCGTTGCCTGGCCGCCGGCGGGCAACGCCACTTGCCAGAGTATCTTGCCGGTCTTCAGGTCGATCGCCTTGAACAGGTTGTCGGTCGACGCCGCTACGAAGATCACCCCGCCCGCTGTCACCACCGCGCCGCCGTTGTTGGGCGTACCGATCGTGACGGGAAGCCGACTGGGAATGCCGAACGGCCCGTTCTCTCGCGCCGAGCCGAACGGGTGGTCCCAAAGCGTCTTGCCGGTGGCGAGATTGATCGCGCGGATACCACCGTAAGGCGGCTGTTTGCACAGCATACCGGTAAACGGCATCACCCAACCGGCGTTGACGTCGACGGCGTAGGGCGTCTGAGCCTGCGGATCGCCCGCCCCTTCGGCACCGGGCTCGAACCTTACGGCCTTGCCGTGCTTCTTCAGGTCGGCATTCTGTTCGCGAGTGAACCATCCCTGCTTGTTCGCCGCCGCGCGCGGCACCAGGCGGACGTAGTTGGGCATATCGTTGTAATTGGCGACAATCACACCACGTGCCGGATCGACCGCCACACTGCCCCAATCGGTGCCGCCATTGTATCCGGGATATTCGATTGAATGCCGGTCGACTTCAGGCGGGGTAAAGAAGCCCTTGTAGCTCGCGCGTTTGAAGTTGATGCGGCAGATCATCTGGTCGATCGGCGACATCCCCCACATGTCGTGCTCGGTCAGCGGGTCCCTGCGCAGCGTCTGCCACCGCGAAACGATTTGCGTCGGCGAACGCTGGCCGGGCTCGACGCCGTCGGTCGGCACCTTGATCGTACCGACCGGCGTCAGCGGTTTGCCGGTGGCACGATCGAGCACATACATGTCGCCTTGCTTGGACGAGACCAGCAGCGCCGGCGTGCCTTTGTAGTCGATCAGCGTCGGCTGGCTGCCGAAGTCGTAATCCCACACGTCGTTCTTCACCGCCTGGAACTTCCAGCGCGGTTTACCCGTCGTCACATCGAGCGCGACGATCGAGGTGGCGTAAGCGTTCTCGACCGGCGAGCGCATGCTGCTCCAGTAATCCACGGTCGAATTACCCATTGGCAGATAGACGAGGCCGAGCCGTTCGTCGCCGCTCGCGATCGTCCACATGTTGGGCGTGCCGCGTGACCATTCCTGCCCGGCGGGCGGGTAGCCGTTCCATTCCGGATGCTTCATGTCCCACGCAAAGCGGAGCTTGCCGGTGACGGCGTCGAAACCCTGGATCACGCCCGAAGGCTCCCAACGTTCCTGCCCGTCGGTGGTCTGGTGACCGGTAACGGCAATGCCGCGGATGATGACCGGCGGCGAGTTGATCGAGACCAGGCCGGGAAAGACCTTTCCCATGCCGGTCTTGGCATCGACTTGCCCGTTGGTGCCGAAATCTGCGCAAGGAATGCCGGTCTTGACGTCGACCGCGATCAGGCGCGCATCAAGCGTGCCTTCGATCACGCGCTCGGCGCAGGCGGCACCGGGAGCGGCATTGGGATTTTTGTAATAGCTAACCCCGCGACAGGCCGCCGTATACGGAATCCACTCGTCCTTGACTTTGGGGTCGTAGCGCCAGCGTTCCTTGCCGGTGGCGGCGTCGAGCGAAATCATGATGTTCTTGGCAGAACATAGATAAAGCGCATCGCCGATTTTCAACGGGGTCGTCTCCGCGCCGTACATCTTGGCGGCGGCGGCAGTCGCCGGCATGTCGCGGGTGTGGCTGAGCCAGACTTGACGGAGCTGGCCGACATTGCCGGAATTGATTTGCGTCAAAGGCGAATACCGCCGCGCCGCGCCGGTTCCGCCATAAGCGGGCCAGTCGGCACCGACCGCGATGCCTGACGGGTCCATCATTCCCCGTGAACTGGCGGTGGGCAGCGCGGCGACGGCCTCGCCCTGCGTGCCGAGTACGGTAAACAAGGCGGCGGTTGCGACGACGACCGCGGCGATGCCGCCGCCCGCCAGCTTCCAGCGATTCGCCGCGCGGCTCAACGTGGGCATGACCAGGAAAGTGGCGATCAGCAGCACGATCGGCGCGATGATGCGCGGGACCAGCGCCCAGACGAAATTGCTACGCGCGTCTACGAATGCCCACAGCACGGTCAGCACGACGATGCCGATATAGATATAGGCGCCGATCATCCGGCTGCGCGCCAACTGTACGCCAGCGACGAGCATCGCGACGCCAGCCACAAGGTAATAAACCGAGCCGCCCAGCACCGCTAGCCAAGCGCCACCGATAGCCAGCACGAGACCAATCGCGGCGATGATCAATCCCAAAACGATCGCTGACCAGCTACGCCGTCCGCTCATAGTATGTCTCCGTGGGTTGCTCGGCATCCGCCGCCATTTCTGACGCAACACGGTATCGTTCCAGCCCGCTTGCGGTCGCTGGATAACCAAGAGATGCAGCCGATCATTTATCTGAGGACCGCATCAGGGCGGCTGCATCGAGCACCCGCTATCGAACACGGCTCGAACACTGTTTCGGCGATGGATGCGAATCTTGCTAGGTAAAGGCGCACTTGCTCGGACCACGCAAGGAGCGTCGCAGGAAGGTTGCGATTCCACTCGCCTGCGGCGGCTATGACCTGGCCAAGGATCGAAGCGTCGTCCGCGTCCCCGATCGACATGAACCGCGCTGCTATAGGATTCGCGCGCGTTTCGTCTGTATTCGTCGGACTCGAACGTTTTAAGCCTATCCGCGAAGGATCAGGTCGCAGCGCCAGATCGTGATGGATAAGCGAGTCTTGGTCGGTCATACGACAACCTCACTTGCGACGTACGCTCAAGAGATTGAACAGCGACTGAGCACCAACGTCGAGCGGCTCCATTCGATCCATCGCCGCTGAGCTCTGCCAGATAGCTACGCCCTACCTTCCAGAAGAGTATGCCGTTCGGTGACACTGGTGTGAGACGTTTTTGTCCGTTTGAAAACGGTCGCTAATCTTAATGGCAGTGATAAATGCGATGATCCTCCGCGAAGGGGCGGAACGGATGCCGACGGGCAGGCGCATCAGGCTTTCGCCGCGTTTCTAGCCGTCGTAGAAGCAGATCGTGCTCCGTTCATATCCAGCCAGCGACGACCGGTCGCTTTCGCCTAATTGCCGCTGGATTGACCTGATCGATCCCGACGAACGCGAGCGCGACATGGTGCGAGACGGCTTCGGCATCGCCGTTCCGACGATGGAAGAGCTGACCCGGATCGACGCGAGCAGTCGGCTACGCGCGGAGGGCGACACCTTGCGAATGAGCGCCCCGCTCCTGTCGGGCACCGAGACCGAACGCTGGGAATTGGCGCCGGTCGGCTTCATCCTAAACCCCAAGGTATGCGTTACGGTGCGCTTCGTCGAGCTTGCGGCTTTCGATGCGGTCGCGACGGACATCGGCAACAAGCCCGACATCCCGCCCGCCGAGATCCTCACGCGGTTGCTGGAGGAGCTGGTCGACCGCGCGGCCGATCATCTCGAACGCGGTGCGGGTGTCGTGAACGACACGTCGCAGTCCGTGTTCTTCGATGAGCCGAAGCTCCGCCAGCTTAGCAAGGAGACGACGATGCTGCGCGACGCGATGCGCCGCATCGGTCAGGTCAGCGATCGTACCTCCCGGGTCCGCTATACCTTCCTCAGCATCGGGCGGGTGGCGACGTTCATGCTCGATCGCTGCACGCCGCGGATCGAGCCGGACATCCGTGAACGGCTGGAGGCGGTGCGGCACGACATCGCCTCGCTCGACGAGTTCGAGGCCAGCCTGTCCGCGCGCGTCCAGCTGATCCAGGACGCCGCAACCGGGTTCATCAGCATCGCGCAGAACGACGTCGTGAAGGTCCTCACCGTCGTGTCGGTCGTGGGCGTGCCACCCGTCCTGATCGTCGGCGTCTACGGCATGAACTTCAAGCACATGCCCGAGCTCTCCTGGCAATACGGCTATCCCTACGCTCTGGCGCTGTGCGCCGTCTCCGTGATCGTGCCGCTGCTGTGGTTCAAGTGGCGAGACTGGATTTAGACAGCGTTAGCGCGGTGGCCGCGTAGGTTTGACATTTGCCCAGGTCACTCTCGCTGCGATAGATCCTCATGCGAAGAGGTATAGCGCCGTCCCGACGATCCCCACGAGCGCGGTGGACACCACCCATATCAGGGTGCGGGCAACAGCTTTACGAGCATGGCGGTTCCGAACATCCCGAGCGCTATGGTCGGAATCGAAGTTTGTAACTGCGAGACGAAAACCGTCATGCCGATCAAGGCGAAGTAGGCCACTCCCGCCATCGACGCCACGACTTCTCCCGCCCCCGAGATCGCGGACCCGCGACGTCTGGCCATCACCTCGATCCCGCTGGCGGCGCCGAAGTCCGCGAGGGCTATCACGAGGGCGACGGTAATTTGGGGCATGGAACCAGGCTGTTCCGTTTCGCGCCCTGTTACGTTGGAATTGGGTCGTTACATAATGACAACGACGTCATTTCTATCAGCGACATCTGAAACACGGCAATCTCTCACATTCGTACAGCCTCAAATCTCCACGAGCATAGCGGTGTGCCGTGCGATCTGATCCTCCTCGAGGGAGGGCAGGACATGGATTTCGCAGCGCGAGCCGGGGGTGTCGACACGACGTGCCGCATTTCCGTTGCGATCATCCGCGAGGCTCACGCCCAGCCAGCCGAGATGATCGCAGACTGCCGCCCGCACGGCCGTGTCATTCTCTCCGATGCCGCCGGTGAACACGATCGCATCGACACCGCCCAGCGTCACGGTCATGCCCGCGATCGCCTTTGCCACCGACATGCAGAACATCGCGATGGCCAAGCGAGCGTCGGGGTTCGAGGGTGCTGCTCTGTGCAGTTGCCGCAGGTCGCCGCTCAGGCCGGAGATACCGAGCAACCCTGAACGATGGTCGATCATGTCCTCCAGCATGGCGGCATCTAAGGACCGTTCGCGCAGCAGGTAGATCAGGATCCCCGGATCGAGGTCGCCGGTGCGCGTGGCCATGACGACGCCACCCGAGGGCGTAAGCCCCATGCTGGTATCGACCGACCGACCGTCGAGAATGGCCGTGACGCTGGCGCCGCTGCCGAGATGGGCGACGACCGTGCGCGACGGCAGCGCCGCGCCGAGCTGGCGGACGACCGACTCGCAGGACAGCCCGTGAAAACCGTAGCGCTGCATCCCAAGCGCCCGGAGTTCCTTCGCGATCGGCAACGTCCGCGCGAGCGCGGGCATGTCGGAGTGGAACGCGGTGTCGAGGCATGCGACCTGCGGTACCCGCGGCCAGCTGGCCTTGGCGAGTCGTATCATCGCCAGCGCGGCGGGAGCGTGGAGCGGCGACATGGCGGCGGCGAGTTCGAGGTCGCGCTCCACGTCGTGATCGATCAGGCGATGAGCGAGGAGCTTGGGGCCACCATGCACGATCCGGAGGCCGATGGCGTCCGGCGGGGGCAGCTTCGCCGCAGCCAGCAGGGAGACGATCGCCTCGATAGCCGCTTCGGTCGTCCCAGCAGACATCGGTGAACCGGAGAGTGTTACGCCCTGCGCATCCCGCGCCTGAAGCTCGCCGCCTTCCACCTCTCCCGTCATCAGCAGGTCGAGATCAGAATCCTCGACCCGGTAGAGGCCGAACTTGAGCGAGGATGATCCGCTGTTGAGCGTGAGGACGATCATCGCGACCAGCGCCAGTCACGGACCTCCGGCATGTCCTCGCCGTGCTCGGCGACGTATAGCTTGTGACGCTCCATTACAGTCCAGTAGCGCTGCGTCTCTGCGGGGACGCGATCGGCGAGGCGCGGGATCCGGCGGATCGCGTCGAGCGCGAGCTGGTAGCGGTCGAGGTTGTTGAGCACGACCATGTCGAACGGCGTCGTGGTGGTGCCTTCCTCCTTGTAGCCGCGGACATGGATGTTGGCGTGGTTGCGGCGGCGATAGGTGAGCTTGTGGATCATCGCCGGGTAGCCGTGAAAGGCGAAGATCACTGGCGTGGCCGTCGTGAACAGCTCGTCGAAATCCGTATCGGGCAGACCGTGGGGGTGTTCGGACTGCGGCTCCAGCACCATCAGATCGACCACGTTGACGACGCGGATGCGGATGCCGGGCACATAGTCGCGCAGCAGCGTGACCGCCGCCAGCGTCTCCAGCGTCGGCACGTCGCCGGCGCACGCCATGACTACGTCCGGCTCGCCATCGTCGCTCGCCCACTGCCAGATACCTGCACCCGCGGCGCAATGCACCACCGCCTCGTCCGTCGTCAGCCACTGCCACTCGGGCTCCTTCCCGGCGACGACGAGGTTGATGTAGCCGCGACTGCGCAGGCAGTGGTCGGCGACCGAGAGCAGGCAGTTCGCATCGGGCGGCAGGTAGATGCGCGCGACATCCGCTTTCTTGTTCGCCAGATGATCGATGAACCCGGGATCCTGGTGCGACAGGCCGTTATGATCCTGCCGCCACACATGGCTGGTAAGCAGGTAGTTGAGCGACGCGATCGGCTTGCGCCACGGGATCTTCGCGCTGACCTTAAGCCATTTTGCATGCTGGTTGACCATCGAATCGACGATGTGGACGAACGCCTCGTAGCAGGAGAAGAAGCCGTGACGGCCTGTGAGCAGATAGCCCTCCAGCCAGCCCTGGCAGAGATGCTCGCTGAGCACCTCCATCACCCGGCCCGAAGGCGATAGGTTCTCGTCGACCGCCGCCATTTCGGCCATCCAGACCTTGCCCGAGACATCGTAGGTCGCCTCCAGCCGGTTCGACGCGGTTTCGTCCGGGCCGAACAAGCGGAAGTTCGCGTCCGGCAAGCTCATCCGCATCACCTCGCGCAGGAAGCCGCCGAGCACGCGCGTGGCCTCGCCCGTCACGCTGCCGGGCGATGGCACCGCAACGGCATGATCGCGGAAGTGCGGCATCGCCAGCGGTTGACGCAGCCCGCCATTCGCGTGCGGGTTAGAGCCCATCCGCCGATGCCCGGTCGGCGCCAGCGCCGCCAGCTCCTCGATCAGCTTGCCGTCGGCGTCGAACAGCTCCTCGGGCCTGTAGCTCCGCATCCAGGCTTCGAGCTGGGCGAGATGCTCCGGGTCTTTGAAGCTCGCGATCGGCACCTGATGCGCGCGCCACGTGCCCTCGACCGGCTTGCCGTCGACCTCCTTCGGCCCAGTCCAGCCCTTGGGCGTGCGGAACACGATCATCGGCCAGCGCGGACGTGCCGCCCCGCCCGCTGGCGCATCGGGCGCCCGTGCCTCGGCCTGAATCGCGCGGATGTGCTCCAGCACGGTGTCGAGCGTGGCGGCGAGCTGCTGGTGGACGAGCGCGGGATCGTCGCCCTCGACGAAGAACGGCTCATGGCCGTAGCCGCGCAGCAGGTCGGTCAGCTCCTCGCGGCCAATGCGCGCCAGCACCGTCGGATTGGCAATCTTGAAGCCGTTCAGGTGCAGGATCGGCAGAACGGCGCCGTCGCGCGCGGGATTCAGGAACTTGTTGGAATGCCAGCTCGTCGCGAGCGGGCCGGTCTCCGCCTCACCATCGCCGACGACGCAGGCGACGATCAGATCGGGATTGTCGAACGCCGCGCCGTAGGCGTGCGCGAGCGAGTAGCCGAGTTCACCGCCCTCGTGGATCGACCCCGGCGTCTCGGGCGCGACGTGGCTCGGAATGCCGCCGGGCCAGGAGAACTGCCGGAACAGCCGCTGCATGCCGCCCCGGTTGCGCTCGATCGCCGGATACAGCTCGGTGTACGACCCTTCGAGATACGTGTGCGCCACGAGTCCCGGTCCGCCATGCCCGGGTCCGATGACGTAGATCATGTCGAGATCATGCTCGACGATCAGCCGGTTGAGGTGGACGTAGAGGAAGTTCAGCCCCGTCGTCGTTCCCCAATGGCCGAGGAGCCGCGGCTTGACGTGCGCCAGCGTCAGCGGCGTCTCCAGCAGCGCGTTGTCGCGCAGGTAGATCTGCCCGACCGACAAATAGTTTGCAGCGCGCCAATAGGCATCCATCTTGCCCGCGAGTTCGGCGGTCAGGGCGTCGGTCATTTCCGCATCTCCGGTCGGGAAGCCATACTGAACAATTAACTTAAGCTAAGAATTAGCTGGTTCTTGGTTGTCGCTCGGAGCAAATACGACCCATGTTTGTTTCGGCGGCTGATCCACGCGCAGTTCTTCAACGAACAAGCGAAGAATATGGCGCTGCCGAATATACAGTCATGTTGAAATTAAATCGTTCGCGTTCGGTCGTAACTCCCTGTATCGTGATGACATCGCCGAGGCACTTACGGGCATCCAGCGACTGAGAGACGTTCGTGCTCCCGCTTGTCGGGAGATTGCCGTGAAGACCGCTTCGGAACTCGCCTATTTTACGCTTCGCGCTCGGCAGTCGCACGCCGCGGCAGGATGTGCGGGCGATGTATGCGCCCGGGACGCCCATAAGGGGTTGGCCGTCGCGTACGACCTGCTCGTAACCCGGATGACGGCTACCGCATCGCCGGCCCCGGCATTGCTGTCGCCCGCCGAATAAGCGGCGCTTCGCAATGACGTCGACGGCCTCCTCCTCGGCCTCTCCGCCCTTCTGGACGCTGTCTCCAGACGCACAGTGCAAGCTGCTGGGCTGCGGTCAGGATGGTCTCGGAGCGGCCGATGCCGCAGAGCGGCTCAAGCGCTACGGCCAGAACGCGGATGCCGAGCATCGCCGGGTCGATCCTGTGCGCGCCATCCTCCGGCGGCTCCTCGAGCCACTGTCGCTCATCCTCCTGGCAGCCGGCATCGTGTCGATCGCGACCGGAGACGCGATCGGCGGCGCGATCATCGTCGCCATCCTGGCGTTTTCGGTGGGGCTGGACACGTATCAGGAAGGCCATGCCGAGCAAGCCGCCGAGGTGCTTCGGCGGTCGGTCGCGCTCAAGGCCGAGGTCAAGCGCGACGGTACTTTCCTGCAGTTGCCGGTCGAGACGGTCGTGCCCGGGGATGTGATCCGGGTACGTGCTGGCGACATCGTACCGGCGGACGCTCTCGTGCTCACCGCGTCGGCCTGCACGGCCAACGAAGCGGCGCTGACCGGCGAACCCTATCCCGTCGAGAAGAAGCCGGGCGTGGTGACCGGCACGACGGCTGCGGAAGCCGTTGACGGTCTCTTTCGAGGCGCCGTCATCCAGACGGGAGAAGCAGTGGCACTGGTCGTCGGGACGGGTGCCGCGACCTTGTTCGGCGCGGCTGCGACCGCGCTTTCTCAAACCGAGGTCGCGTCGCCGTTCCAGCGTGACCTTCGCGCCTATGGGCTCCTCACCGCTCGGCTCACGCTGGCGCTCGTGGTAGTGGTTCTGGCGATCAACGTCTTCTTCGGTCGGCCGCTCTTGCAGTCGCTTCTCTTCGCCGTGGCGCTGGCGGTTGGCCTGACGCCCGAACTGCTGCCGATGATCACGACCGTGACACTGTCGCGTGGCGCGGTGCGGATGGCCAAGCGGAAGGTGATCGTGAAGCGGCTCGCTTCGATCCACGATCTCGGTGCCATGACGATTTTCTGCACCGACAAGACCGGCACGCTGACCTCGGCCGAGATCAAGCTCGCTCGCAGCATCGGCCCCGCCGGGGACGACGATCCGCGTGCTGCGCGGCTCGGCGCGATCGCCGCGACGCTCGGCGGTGATCGCGGCGCGATGGATGCCGCCCTGATCGCAGGCGTCGCCGATGCCGCGAGCGGCTGGACGTCGCTGCAGCGCCGCGCCTTCGATTACACGCGGCGGCTCGGCTCCGTGCTAGCGACCGGACCTGAAGGCAGTCTGCTCATCGTGAAAGGCGCGCCCGAAGCCGTGCTGGCGCTCTGTGCCTCCAGCCGGGGTGCGGACGCGACGGTCGTCATGGACGAGGGCGCGCGGTCCGCCGCGCTCTCCCAGGTTCACACCCTCGCCGAAGCCGGCCAGCGCGCCGTCGCGGTGGCATCGCGCGTCTGGCACGGCGACCCGCACGAGCTTGCCGATACCGATGAAGCCGACCTCGTGTTCGAGGGGCTCTGCGCGTTCGAGGATCCGCCGAAGCCGACCGCGGCGGCGGCGATCGCGCGCCTAACTGCTGCCGGAATCCGCCTGAAGATATTGTCCGGCGACGATCCGGTCGTGGTGAAGCGCCTCGCCGGACTGGTCGGGCTCAATGCCGATCGCGTGCTGTCGGGCGCCGACATCGCCAATTTCTCGGACGACGCGCTCGCGGTCCAGGTCCAGAGCGTGGACGCCTATGGGCGCCTCGCGCCCGATCAGAAGTCGCGGCTGGTCAAGGCGCTCCAGGCCAGGGGCGACGTCGTCGGCTATCTCGGCGACGGCATCAACGACGCGCCGGCGCTGAAGGTGGCCGATGTCGGGCTGTCGGTCGCGGGTGCGACAGGTGTCGCGCAGGCAGCCGCCGACATGATCCTGCTCGACTCCGATCTGGCGGTGGTCGCCGACGGTGTGGAGGAGGGGCGGCGGACGTTCGCCAACATCCTGAAATATGTGCGGATGGGCGCGAGTTCGAATTTCGGCAACATGCTCTCGATGGCCGCGGCATCGCTGTTCCTGCCGTTCCTGCCCATGCTGCCGACGCAGATCCTGCTCAACAACCTGCTCTACGACGTGTCGGAGATCGGAATCCCGTTCGACTCCGTCCGACCCGAAGCCGTTGCCAGGCCGCAGGTCTGGGACCTCAAGGCGTTGGTCTGGTTCGCGGCGATCATGGGACCGCTCTCGTCAGTCTTCGACCTCCTGACGTTCGGTGGCCTCGTCTTCCTGTTCCATGCCGCGCCGCCGACGTTCCGGACAGCATGGTTCCTCGAATCCATGGCGACGCAGATCCTCGTGATCTTCGTCATCCGCACCAACGGCCGGCCATGGCGAGATCTGCCCCGGCCGTGGCTGGCGGCATCATCGCTCGGCGCGCTGGTCGTCGCGATGGCCCTGCCGTTCACGCCGTTCGGCGCCTGGTTCGGGTTCGTCCCGCCCCGGTGGCCGGTTACCCTCGGTCTTGGCGCGATCGTCATAACCTATCTCGCCGCAGCCGAGATGGCGAAGCAGGCGTGGATCGAACACCCTTCAACGCGGCAATGACCAGATTCTCCGCGCGCCTTTCTGCGCAACGCCACTGGATGGCATTTAGCGTATCCGTGCAACGCCCTGCACTTGAGTGAACGTCCGGTTTTGGAAGGCAGTCATATGGCAGCCAATGTCCACGAATAGGTCATCCGCGCCAGTCGTTACCTGAAAATCACGAGCTTACTCGCCAACCGCTCGTCTCAACTGCGTGACAGCAATCTGGTTGGTTGAGGAGATAGCGGCGAGGCCCTAACCGCGCTCCCTATCAACATTTCAAAGCGAGCGCGGTCGCCGATTAAAGCCTCTAAGTGGCTGAGCCCGATTTGATTGCATCCCGCCGCGTCGCCAGCCATGCGACCGCGTCCTCCTGCTTATCGAAATAGGCCGCCCGTCCCGTATCCACGGCACGGCGTGTCTGCAGTTTTACGAGCATGCTCTGGACGACCATCGCTCCATTCGCCATCCCAGCCGTCCGCAGCGTGGACAGGAGATCGCGCAAACGAAAAACAACGTCGGGCCGCTGCACCGGCAGCGGGGAGATTTCGGCCAAGCCGAAAAATGGGCCGGCAGGCTTTTGGCGGAGAAGATGTTCGGTTTCGGCCTCGAGCGCCTTCATTTCGCCGAGCGAGAAAAAGCCTGACATCCGGACATTCAAAATGTCGCCATCGACCCAGCAGATTTCAAACACGACCGAACTCCTGACAGCATCGCGCTGAATAGTACGTGCGGCGTTCGCAAATTGCTGCACGGTCGGATTCGTTGCCGCTCAACGTCGCCTGCGATCTACCCGACATCCGGTATATTCCGGTGGACGGTTCAATTACGTTGTCCGACAAGCACCGGGTTCAGGAGGTGGTATGGCGTCGGACCCGGAAATCGTTGCATTTCTGGTCGATCAGATCGCCAATGCGGGGACCTTGCATGCCAAGCCGATGTTCGGCGAATACGGACTCTATTGCGACGGCAAGATGATCGCGATGGTGTGTGACGATCAGCTATTCGTCAAACCGACCGCGGGCGGGCGCAACTTTGCCGGCACGGTCGATGAGGCGCCGCCTTACCCCGGGGCCAAGCCCTGCCTGCTTGTCGCGGCCCACCACTGGGATGATAGCGATTGGATGACCGCGCTGGCGCGGATCACGGCCAGCGAATTGCCGCTGCCAGAGCCGAAATCGAAACGGGCCGCGAAGTGATTGCGCCATACCGCAGCTTACGGTCGATCCGGCGCTCGCGGTCTATCCGGCGCCCGAAGCCAGCCGGCAAGATAATGCTGCCTGCGGGTTTCGGTTTGTGAAACCTATTCGGCGTCTGCATTCGATCGTGTTGTTCGAAAAGTTAGGCCCTGGCCTGATCACCGGTGCCGCCGACGACGACCCAAGTGGCATTGCAACCTATTCGCAAGCTGGTGCCCAATTCGGTTTTGGCCTGCTTTGGACGATGGTGCTGACCTATCCGCTGATGAGCGCGATCCAGTTGATCAGTGCCCATATCGGGCGCGTTACGGGGTGCGGGCTAGCCAAGAACATGGGCACCGTCCTCTGGCGGCCGCTCGTGATCGGTCTCGTGGCACTGTTGTTCGTCGCCAACACCATAAACATTGGGGCCGATCTCGCTGCCATGGGGGACGCGGCGGAGCTTACGGTCGGCTATGGTGGCCACGCATTCACCGTCGGCTTCGCGTTGCTCTCGTTGGTGCTGCAACTTTTCGTGCCGTATCGACGCTATGCGCATCTGCTGAAATGGCTGACGTTGACGTTGCTCGCTTATTTGGCCGTCCTGTTCATGATCAAGCTCGATTGGCGTTCGATCGGGATAGGGTTGGTGTGGCCAAGGATCGGGGGTGTCGCGGCCGTCACCACGATCGTCGCGATCTTCGGCACGACGATCAGTCCCTATCTCTTTTTCTGGCAGTCCGCGCAGGAGGTGGAGGAGGTCGCGCAAGATCCGGCGGCGGAAGCGCTGATCGACGCGCCCGAGCAAGCACGTCGTGAGTTCGCGCGCATGCGGCTCGACACGTTCTTTGGCATGGCGGTGTCGAATCTGGTCGCGATCGCGATCATCGTCGCCACTGCGGCGACAGTGCACGCTTCCGGCACCACCACAATCAACACCGCCGCGGACGCCGCCAAAGCACTCCAGCCGGTCGCAGGCAAGTTCGCCTTTCTGCTTTTCAGTATCGGGATTATCGGAACTGGATTGCTGGCGGTCCCCGTTCTGGCCGGGTCGGCCGCGTTCGCGGTCGGCGAGGCGTATGGCTGGAAATGCGGCCTGGGAAATCGGCCGCACGAGGCGGTGGGATTCTACTCAGTGATCGGTCTGGCGACCGTCATGGGCATCGCGATCGACTGGTCACCGCTCGATCCCATCAAGGCGCTATTCTGGAGCGCCGTGATCAACGGCGTGGTCGCCGTACCGATCATGGTGGGCATGATGATCGTCGTCTCGAGTCAAAAGACGATGGGAAACTTCGTGGCTTCGCCGCTTTTGCTGACGCTAGGCTGGATCGCTACGGCAGTAATGGCAGTCGCCGCTGCCGCCATGGCGTTCGTGCCTAACTGAGCGGTCGCCACAGACGTCACGCCCGACTACCGGCCCAAATTCTATTGAGGCAATCGCATAAACGCATGTCCGGATCCGCAAAGCGCCTCAGCTACCGTAAGCGTCTGCAAGTGGGTCATACCGCACTTGGCTCGCGAGCGATTGGCCAGCCGAGGAGTATCGGCGGCGCCTACGCAAGCATTAGGCAGCCTGCCGGCGAATCCTCGATGTCTTACTGCGTTGCGCCGAGGATAACGTCGACCGTCTCCTCCGGCATGTCCCACATTGGAAAGTGGCCGCTGGACTCAAACCAGTGCAGTTCCGCCGACGGAAACGCAGCTTTTGCACGCACCGCCTGCCTCTTCAGGCAGAGCCTGTCATGTTTGCCCCACCCGATCACGATCCGGCCGGTGCCATCGGCAGCAGGCCCGGTCTGTTCGGGTCCGGCCGCGAGGTCATGAACCAGCGCATCGAATGTCGGTGTCGTACTGAGAGCTATCAACTCAGTCGCCACGAACTGAGGATCAAGCGCCCACGGGCGCGCTGACAACTGGGCCAGCAGTGCTGTGCGCGACGCCGCGTTGCGGCTTAGCATCGGCAGACCGGGTCGAATTGCCCGCAACAAGCGGCCCGAGAGACCGATCGTGGTTTTGAAAAAGGTTCGCTCCCAACCACGCCAAAACCCTCCCGGGTCAAGCGCGACGACGTTGCCGACAACGCCGCGGCGAGCAAGTTCGAGCACGATCCGCGCGCCCATCGAACTGCCGACGACATCGATTCCGGCCAGCCTGTTTTCCGCGATGTAGCGCTGGACACTACCGACCAAGCCGTCAAAAGTACCACTATCTTGTTGCGCCGGGGTCGCGCCATGTCCTGGCAGGTCAATTGCGATCACCGTTCGGCTGACGCTTAGCGAGTCCAAAATAGGGCTCCACGATCGCCAGCTTGCGCCCAGACCGTGGACCAGCAGCAGTTTGTGGCCCGTGCCGCGGTTAATTTGGTGCATCTCATCTCATTCTTGTTACCTAGAACGGCTTAACGATCCCGGACCATACATGGCCCCAATGCATCTGCGACATTTGCGGCGAGCTTCATGAAAGCGGTACATCGGTCCTCCTTCACGCAGGAAAAGACCTCGAATTCCGTCGCGCTCTATACCGCTCGGGCTACAGATCGCGCTCGCTGAGAAGGGTCGAATTTCAGGATGAATGAGTGACCGCTTTTGGGGAAGCGGCGGGGCGGGGCTGAATGGCCGTTTTGTGGATCGTTGCCGTCACGAAGCTGCCGGGTAAGTCGTCCGATCATGGCAACGGTCGCCTCCGCGATGAGTGCCTAAACGCATATTGGTTTTGTCTATGGCAGACGTCCGAACCAAAATCGAGGCGTGGCCGATGGACCATAATGAGCGCCGTCTTCACACGTCGCATGGATAGATGAAGCTGGTCAAATATGCTGCTGCCACAGCCGCTCAAGCGGCAGATTGAACGCTGAATACTCACCCCAGACCAAATGCGAAACCGAGCCCAACGCACAGAATTTATAAATTGATCTCGATCAGCGCAATTAACTGATTACGGTCAATATGTCCGTTCCTGCACCAAATAATGTCAAAGTTGCATAGGACAGGTGCGGCCCGTCGCGCCTGTCCTGATGCAGCATCGACTTTCGGAAGGGCCGACCATGATCGATCATTTGGCGTTGCTCAGCCGGAGGCACACGATCCGCGCAATGATGGCGACGATTGTTGGCGCAAGTATGAGCGGTTGCGCCAACCTCATTCCCCAGTCGATCGGATTGGCGCTGACGCCCAGTCCGCTGACCGACCCGGCGGTGTTCAATTTCGCGCTCAACCTCGAATATCTTGAGGCTGAATATTATTCGCGCGGTTTAACTGGCGAGGGCTTGAGCGCCGACCTGCTTGGTCCCAAGCCGGGCAACGTCACCGGCGGGCGCAAGGTCAATTTTAATAGCCGTTACATCGCGGAATTCGTTGCGGAGATCGCCAACGACGAACGCAACCACGTCCGCTTCCTGCGTCGCACGATCCGCAAATCACCCCTGATCGAGATGAGTCGTCCCGAGATCGATCTTGAAGGCTCGTTCCGCGCGGCGGGCGCCGCCGCGGGGCTAGGCGACAATTTTGACCCGTTCGCGGACGAAGAGTCGTTCTTACTTGGCGCGTTCATTTTCGAGGACGTCGGCGTGACCGCCTATGCCGGCGCAGCAAAGCTGGTGTCCGACCGGGCTTCGCTGGAAGCAGCAGCCGGCATCCTCGCAGTGGAAGCCTATCACGGTGGTCTCATCCGGGGCCAGATCGGCGAGATGGGCCAGGCGACGATCGACAAGGCAAATGCCATCTCGGCGGCGCGCGACACGCTCGATGGTCCGACCCCGACCGAGGCGGCAATCGGCGGCGGTGACAAGATCATTATCGCGCCCAGCGACGCGAACGGGCTCGCCTTCCACCGGACGCCACAGCAGGTGCTGAATGTCGTCTATCTCACTCCGGAAAAGAACAAGCGGCGGGGCGGCTTTTTCCCGCGCGGGTTCAACGGCGTCGTGCTGCACACCTGACTTGTTGACGTTCGCAGTTCCTTTCAGCGTTCTCCGGAGGTTCCCATGCCAACCACCCAGACCCTTGATTACGATGCTCCCGAAAAGCCAAGTCGTCGCACCATGTTCACCGGCGGTGCGGTCCTCGCCACTGCAACCGTTGCTGTCGGCGCGGCCGTCTCCGCTAACGCCGCAGCCATGCGCTATAGCGATAGCGACATTCTAAACTTCGCGCTCAACCTCGAATATCTCGAAGCGGAATATTATGCGCGCGGCGTGACAGGCCTGACGCTCGACCAGACGATGAGCACGACGCTTGGCGGCCAAGTGCGGGGGGGGCGTAAGGTCACGTTCAGCACACCAGTGCGGCGCGGTTTTCTGGAGGACGTCGCTCGTAACGAAGTCGCGCACGTCAATTTCCTGCGCACCGCCGTCGATACGCCGGTCGCAAGAGCAACGATCGATTTCAGCGCTGGCTTTGCTGCCGTCGCGCAAGCGGCGGGGCTTGGCGCGGGCTTTGATCCCTTTGCTGATGAAATCAGCTTCTACCTCGGCGCTATGCTGTTCGAGGACGTCGGCGTCACAGCGTACAAAGGCGCGTCTCCTTTGCTTAAGAGTCGCAAAATCTTGACTGCCGCCGCGGGCATCCTCGCGGTGGAGGCGTATCACGCCGGGGTCGTCCGGTCGGTACTCTACAAGATGGGGTCGCAGGCGCAGGATGGTGCAAAGCGTATCTCCGACCTACGCGATATGCTCGACGGTCCGGAGATGCTCGACCAAGCGATCAGCATCAGTGGGCAGGCCAACATCGTCCCGGCCAACGAAAACTCAATCGCATTCAGCCGCACGACTGCGCATGTCTTGAACATCGCTTTCGCCAACCCTTCAGTCGGCATCACGATGGGCGGTTTCTTTCCCGAGGGCATTAATGGCCGGATCAACGCCACCTGATCCGTTTGCGGCATCGGCGATTGGGAGAACGGCGTTGGAAGTGCTCGACGGTCTCGTGTTTGACAAGGCAGATTCTCAATCGTCTGCTGCCGGAGCGGGCGTACAGGCGGCAGATATAGCGCGGACGCACTTGGCAGAAGCGCTCATACGAACTGGGGAGCAGGACCGGCAAGCCTTCCAGGATGTGTACCAGCTGACATCTGCGAAACTGTTCGGCATTTGCCTGCGTGTGTGTGGTGAACGTACCGCGGCCGAGGACATCCTGCACGAGGTGTACATGACGATTTGGAAACGGGCGGGAGCGTGGGAGCCGGGGCGATCAAGTCCCATAACCTGGCTCGCCGTCATCGCCCGCAATCGGGCGATCGATTGGCGTCGTGCCCAACGCATTAGGCGCGCAGCGCCGCTGGAGGATGGACTCGGCGTGGTCGATCCTGCTGACGATCCCGAACTGATTGCCGGTTCGCGTCGGGAAAATTGCCGCGTCTTGCGATGCCTCGATGCCCTCGATCAGCGAGAGCGCGATGCAATACGCAGCGCGTTTCTCGAAGGCCTCACCTACAATGAATTGGCAGAACAACATGGTGTGCCGGTCGGAACGATGAAGAGCTGGGTGCGGCGTGGTCTTGCAAAGCTCAGGGCCAATGTCGAACGGGATCGGGATAGCAATACCGTGCTCCGTGACCCTGAATGTCGGCCAGCTCGATCAATCGTAATAAACCAGTAAGGGAGACCGTCCGGTGGGTCCAAAATGTCTTGCGTTGGTTGTGGCGCTTGCTTTGGCAATCTCGAGCTCAACGTGCTTAGCGCAGACCGTCGCTTCGACGTCTGACGAATGGACGAGCTATGGCGGAACGCCGCTAGGTCAGCACAATTCCACCCTCGATCAGATCAACGAAAGCAACGTCAAGCGCTTGGGCGGGGCGTGGACGTTCCGCACCGGGATCGCGAACGCGTTCACCTCCTTCGAAGGCGCTCCGGTCGTTGCTGACGGCGTGCTGTACATCACCGATCCGCATAGCGATGTCTTTGCCCTCGATGCGGTGACCGGTGTCAGACGATGGGAATATCGGCCGCGTTATGAGACAATTGACAAGTTACCGCTGTGCTGTGCCCGCAACAATCGCGGCGCGGCCGTCGGCGGTGGCAAAGTCTATGTTTCGCAACTGGACGGCAAGCTTACTGCGCTCGATCATGCAACGGGCAAGGTCGCGTGGTCGGTCGTCGTAGGCGATCCGCTCAAGGGGTATTCCGGCACGGGTCCGCCACTGTTTGAAAACGGGCGGGTCTATGTCGGCGTCGCAGGCGGAGAATTCGGCATCCGCGGGTACTTTAGTGCCTATGATGCGTCGAGCGGGAAGCTGATCTGGCGGTTCTACACCGTGCCGGGACCAGGCACGAAAGGCCACGAAACCTGGCCCGCTGGGGACGCCTGGATGCACGGCGGTGGCGCCGTCTGGACAGCGCCCGTGGTCGATCACGAGCTTGGGCTGGTATATTTCGTTACCGGAAACCCTAGCCCGGACCTGAATGGTCATATTCGGGCGGGCGACAATCTCTACACGGACTCGATCGTCGCGCTCGACGTTAAGACGGGAAAGCTGCGCTGGCATTTCCAGGAAATCCATCACGACGTGTGGGATACCGACCCGTCGAGTCCGCCGGTACTGTTCGACATGACGGTAGGAGGCAAGCGAGTGCCAGCACTCGCGCAAGCGGGCAAGATCGGTTGGGTCTATCTGTTCGACCGCGAGACCGGCAAGCCGTTGACCCCGATCAAAGAAATGCCGGTCCCGCAGGACGCCTGGCAGAAGACAGCCGCTACGCAGCCATTCGTCACCGGCGATTCCTTTGTACCGCAATCGTGCGCTGAACAATTGGCCGATTTCCCTAACGCCAAATCGATGTTCCCACCCGCCAGTCCTGGGCATCCGGTCGAGCGCTGTCCGGGCGGCAACGGAGGATCGGAATGGTCGCCAGTCTCCTATGATCCGGCCACCGGATATCTCTTCGTCTGCGGGATCGACGAACCGCAGGTCTTCGCGGTGCATGAAGGTAACGAGCCGACCGGCAAGGAACGCCTCGGCAGCATCTGGACGCGCGTCCCTGGCGGTCACTATTCGGGAACGCTGACCGCGATCGATCCACACACCAACAGAATCGCGTGGCAGAACAAGCTGGACAACATGTGCATCGGCGGAACGCTGGCGACCGCTGGGGGGCTGGTGTTCATCGGCGACGGCGACGGGACGTTCCGGGCGTACAGCACACGTAACGGCCAATCCCGCTGGAGCTTTCAGACCGGTGCCGGCGTCAATGCGCCGCCTGTCACCTATGCGGTCAACGGGAAGCAGTATATCGCGGTCGCCTCCGGCGGGAGCTGGCAATTAAACTTCCCGCGCGGCGATACGCTGTGGGTCTTCGCGCTCGACGGAACGTTACCGCCCGCCAAGCCGCAGCCCGTCGAGCCACGGACGGTGTTAACGAGCGCGATCAGCATCAAGCTCACCGGATTCACGCCGTCGCGCCTCGTTGTGCAACCGGGGACCGCAATAACCTGGACGAACGACACCGACATGTCTCAGACTGTGGCGGCACGGCTCGGCGAGTGGCGTTCGGGGCCGCTCGCCCCAGGTAAACCGTTCACGTATGTCTTCCGGCTGGAAGGAGCGTTCGATTTTGTGGCCCCAGCAGCACCCGGCCTGCTCGGCACGGTCATCGTCTCGGATCATGCCGGTAAGCCAG
Organism: Sphingomonas sp. PWP1-2; assembly: GCF_049898305.1. NCBI lineage: Bacteria > Pseudomonadati > Pseudomonadota > Alphaproteobacteria > Sphingomonadales > Sphingomonadaceae > Sphingomonas > Sphingomonas sp. PWP1-2. The sequence continues at coordinate 466,479 of NZ_JAFCXM010000004.1, read as the reverse complement.
GGGGGCAGTAAGCTTTAGCCGCAACGTCATAACGCTCTGAACCTGTTTATTTTGCATCGGCTGGTGCACGCTCGAGTGCTACAGTGCCCTATCAATAGGCCGGGCCAACGGCGCATCGGGCACACGTAGTTAGCGTCTGGACGAGCCGGATGCCGGCATAGACCCCCGCCCGATCCGCGACGCGCTCCCGCGCGACACTGAGCATAAGCAGACTCTGTGACGCGAAATTACGACCGATCGTGCCGGTGTAGATCCGATCCTGTTGGGTCGGCATCGCCGGATCGGTCGTCCAGCGCTGCGTCGCCGACAGATCGATCTGCCAAGGACCGCGCATGAACTCCCCAGCCTCGGTCACGTAATCGCGGTCTCGTCCGGGCATTCCCTGGAAGTTCGCGCGGCGTGCTCCCTCGACATACAGATGAACCTCGGTGTATTTGCGCTGCAGCGTCCTGCGCACCGAGTTCCCGAGCGGGATCGAGATATCACCGCCAACCGTCGTCCAGAACTCGCCGCGCGGAACGCCGTAGGTGCGTCCCCAGCGGATCGCGCTCGCCTGGAACGACGCTTGCGCGCCGTGGCCGACCGGCACGTTCAGCGCATCATAGGTCACCATCACGTTGGTCGGCAGGTGCGTGTTGCCGACGCCGCCATCCTTGTAATGGATCTGGCCCTCGTCATACGGGAAACTGCGATGGAGCGGCGAGCGATCGACCATGAAGGCCGACACGCTCACTTGCTGCCAGCCGTATTTCTCGCTGCCGAAGACGTGCAGCTTCTCGACCCCGAGCATCTCGCTCGGCTCGTAGCCCTGGTCAGGCTCCTCGATGAAGTCGGCGGAGAACGGCCCCGGCAGCAGCACGTAGGCGCGCCCGAAATTCTGGACGAACTTGCCGACGCGCCACGTGTCGTAGCGGGCGTAGAGTTCCTTGAACTTGCCGCCGACCTTGCGCCCCGCCCCCTGGTTGACGAACAGATCCTTATTGGGGTCGTCAGCCGGGCGCGGCTCACGCGCCTTGAACTGGAACAAGCCGTAGAAATTGAGTGCGTCGCTCGTCGCGACGGAGACCGTGGTGTCGAAGCGCAGATAGGGTTGCGGCCAGCGGTTCGGTCCGCCGTCTGCGGCGAGCCCGGAGAACTCGAAGTTGGCCAGCGTGTCGAAGGTGATCTTGGGATAGGACTTCACTGGCTCGGCGCCCATGTCCATGCCGCCGTCTGCGTCACCACCTTTTACCTTGCCGGCCTGCATGGCATTGCCGTTGGTCGAGCCGGCCGATTGCGCGGATGCCGCCGTCGAACAGGTGAGTGCGGCCAAGGCTGCCATCGCGAACCGCTTAGCCGACATGACGACGTTCCGCCGTGGCGCTCATCGTCATGCCCGGCATCTTCGCATCCGGCGCAGCGGGCTTCTTCGGATCGTAGACCTCGATCGTCGCCATCATGCCTTTGTCCTCATGTTCGAGGATATGGCAGTGGTACATGAAGCGCCCGACGATCCGGGGATCGGTGAACGCCATGCGGATCTTGACCTCGCCGTGGATCGGCACATCGATCGTGTCGCGCAATCCCACGAACGGCTGCGCCTTGCCGTTGATGCTCACGACCTGGAACGGCACCTGGTGGATGTGGAAGACATGCAGTTCCTGCGACGCGTTGCGGACGGTCCATTCCTCGGTCGAGCCGAGCGGCACGCGGATGTCCGTGCGCTTGGGGTCGAAGGTCTGGTGGTTGATGAAGAACAGGCCCGTGGTCACGTCCTCGGAGAACACCACCAGGCGGCGTGCGTCGATGTGGTCGGCCGACACGGGAAGCTGTTTCGGGGCGTTGACGACGATCGGTCCCAGCGGCGCAGGCACCGGCCGAGACGGGTCAGCCGCGACGACGACCGACGCCATCTCCTGCGGCGGTGACATGTCACCAAGCGGCCCGGTGTCGGTCTTCTCCTGCATCAGGCTGTACCGCCCCGCCGCGCCGGCCGTGGCGAGCACGTCGACTCGCTCGCTTGGACCGATCAGCACTTCATCGGTCGGTTCCGGCGTCACCAGCGGGCGCGCATCGCGGCCAAGGACCACCAGCTTCACACCCTTGGCGCGAAGGCGGAAATAGCCATCTGCGGTTTGCGCGCTCATGCGCCACAGTTGGGTTTCGCCCGGCTGCATCGCGATCTGCGGATCGAGCTGGCCGTTGATCGTCTTGATCGTGCCATGCGACGGCTTGGGCACATGGTTGAGGCGCCCGCTGCCATTGGGTGAGAATTCCTTCAGCGCCATCAGCCGCTCGACCAGCGGCTTCGTCACAGGTACCTCGTCCTGAAACCCTTCGATCACCAGCGTGCCGCTCAGACCACCCATGATCTGCCGCTCGGCGAAATCGTGACCGTGCGTGTGGTACCAGTAGACGCCCGGCGCGTGATCCTTCGGGATCGTGAAAATGTAATCCCAGCTCTCGCCGGGAGCGATCATCCGCATAGAATTATCGCCATGGCCCTCGGGCGTGATCGACAGGCCGTGAAAATGCACGTTGGTGATCTGCGGTAGGTGGTTGACGAAGTGCATGCGCAGCGTGTCGCCGGGTTTGAGCCGCAGCACCGGCCCGCCGTAGTCGCCATTGTACGTGGCACCCTCGATAATCTGCCCGCCAATCATAACACGCTTCGGCTGCGCTTCGATTGTGATGGAAAGGACGCCGTCCTTGCTGTGATACTCGGGCGGCGTCCGGAGCGGCTGGACTGCCCAAAACGTCTCGCTCACACCCACGCGGCTATAGGCTGCGTCGTTCCCAGGGCAAAAAAACGCCCAAGCTGCGAGCGCAACGCCAAATCGATAGATCGTCAAGAATGGCCCCTTCGTGATGTGTGATAAGTATTACGGACACGATGTGACGTGCAGTGGGCTAAACGTTGGTCGAAGTTTTTTGCAGTCGATGAGAGCGGTGAGAGCGCAAATGTCCCCGGTACCGACAATCAGTCGGCCATTTTTATGGCCTCGCTCGAACCATTCGCGCGGTCGCGGGAAAACTCGACGCGGCTTATATTGGTCCCTGAACAACATAAGCGCATGGCCGTCGGCGTTAATGACTGTCAACGGGCCAGATCGAATAAGGACGTGGAACAGGTGACCGGAGACAGCCAAGTAGGTACTAATATTGTCCGGTCGCAAGTCGCTCTACAATGCACTATTTTAATTCATCAGCGAATATACGGCATCCCCTGCATGACTTAGCGCCGTACGGTATCCACACCTTTAAGATACGCGACGAGATATGCACGCTGCTTGCGATCCGCTAGATAGAAGGGATGCGGAGCCATTTTCCCTCGCGTGGGGTCGAACAGCGCGTTGAGGCTCGGCACCGAATTGTCGTGCAGGAACACCGGCTTTCGGGCGAGATCTAGTAGCAGCGGCATCGCAAGGCCACGCTTCTCGCCGCGAATGCTTGCGTTGAACACGGCCATCTTGTCGTCGAAGACGCTGCCCGGGGTGTTCAGCACCGGGTTGAGCGGCGGTGTCCGCATCGCAAGCGTCACGGGCCGGTCGCCCGGGAAAATTCGCGCCATAGGGTGGACCGTCGTCGGCACGGCGCGACCCTGATCGGCATTGTGGCACGATGCACAACCCGCCGCACTGAAAACCGCGCGACCTCTCGCGAACGTAGCCTCATCGATATCGGCACCGCGAGGCGCCTGAAGCGCAACGAAATAGGCGTTGAGCGCAAGCAACTTGGCCTGATCGACGCGCACGCCGATCGGCGCATCCTCGCTACCCGGTCGCGGATGGGCGCGCGCCGTCACATAGGGGTAGCCGGTGACATGCGTATCGCGCAGAATCTTCACATAAGTGTCGATCAGCTCGTCGCCGGCCGGTCCCGCCAGCTTGTGTGCAAACGCGCGTCCGCCGGGGGTCGTCAACATCGTCTGGTCGAAGAGCGTGGTGTAAACGAGGTTTGAGAAATTATCGAGCCGGGCGATCGTCCCTTCGCTCCCATAAGGCGCTGCGAGATCCTGCCGGAACATCGGCGTGTTGTGCATTGGGTCGCCATTGCCGTCGAACGTGTCGTCGAACATCCCAACGGGATAATATTTGGGATTGCTAAAATAGGCGTCGAACTCGGCTTCGGTCGAATTGCCTGTAAGCCCGCGCGGCGCACGACCGAGCGTCTTGCCGTGATTGGCGGCAAGCTGCGTCTGCGCGATGGTATAGAGCGCCCGCGTGTTGGCGGCGGCGGCGAAGATCGCGCCGAGATTGAGATCGTGGTTGGCCAGGCCGTCGAGACGGTGGCCGATCGATCCGCCCTTGGAGGATTTGAACACGGCGGCGTCGGTCATCGTGTGACAGAGCGCGCAGCTCGTTCCAACCTTGTCGCCTTTGGCCGCCATGCCGATCACCGCATTGGCCTTAATCAGCGCCAGAGTGACTGCAGGATCGTTCAGCAGGGCGGATGTCCGGCCCGAGGGATCGCGGCGCAAATCCTCGGCGAGCCGCGCCTGCGTCGCGGGATCGATGGCATCCATATCGATTTGGAGCCCAAGCTGGAGCGCCTGCATCGGGGTAACTTTCGCCGCAGCGATACCCGCAGGTAAGCGCACCGCATCGGTCCAAAAGCCTTCGTTGCCGAAGGTCTCAAACCGAAAGACCTGCTTGCCCAGCAGCGGATCACCGTCCTGACGCGCTGGGAGGAGCGGGCCTTGATCCGCCAACATTGCGTCAGACGGCTGGGTTCGCTGTGCGTGGCCGGCAGCCACTGAAAGCGCCAAGGCCATCGCTGAGGCAGCCAGCAGAAACTTCCCGCCGCGGATCGTATCGATCATTTGCTTTGCTCCAATGGTGCCGACTGTCGTTGACAGCGTAAGCCGATGCGATCGTCAGAACGTAATCGAGATCAACATATGGGAGGAAATGCGAACTAGAATGTCTTCGTATCGCGGTGTCGATCGGATTTGTTCGAGACGCGCCTCGAAGCCGGTCCCACTATTTCGGTAATCTTGCCGATTTGGGACGGAGAGACCGATCCCCGATAGGCAACTTTCTCAAACTGTTCACTTGCCCTCGGTCAAACTGGAAATCCCCAAAGGAGTTACGATTATGAACTCGATCAAATTAATCTGTGCTGCGGCTGTACTGACTATTTCCGTCAGCGTGCCCGCTTACGCGCAAATGGCCAAGGGCGGGATGATGTCTTCCGACAAGCCAATGCAGATGTCGATGGCGGACAAAAAGAAAATGGCAAGCTGCCAAAAGATGTCGCACCGCATGATGATGCGAAACAGCGGATGCGCGAAAATGATGAAGATGCACCCCGACATGATGAACTCGGGCATGATGAAGAAATAACCGGCGCAACGGAGGGCGGCGGTATCGCCGCCCTCACGCGATTGACTGTATTGCCAAGCAGCGCCGAACCAGCCGCGCTGGATCTTGATGCTAGCGCAATCTGACAATCAAGCAGAGACGGAGCAAATCCCGTCGAGCTTTTTCAGTCCGCTATAGAGCGTCGCCCGACTGACCCCGTAAGTCGCCGCGACATCCGTAACCGTAGCAAGTGGGTCCGCCAGCAACAGCTTCGCTTCGCGGAGCTGTTTCATCGTTAACGCTGGCGGTCGGCCGCCCATGCGTCCACGCGCCCGCCCAGCGGCGAGACCAGCCTTGGTGCGCTCGCTGGTAAGCTGACGCTCGAACTGAGCCAGACTGGCGAAGATGTGAAAGATCAGCGTACCCCCTGCGCTGGCCGTATCGATCCGTTCGTCGATGCTCTCGAATCCGATTCCTTCACGGGCCAGCTCGGCGACGGTCGCGATCAAGTGGGGCAGGGAGCGCCCTAGCCGATCGAGCCGCCACACAACAAGGCTATCGCCCTGGCGAAGCGCTTTGAGTGCCTGGGTCAGCTCGGGCCGATCGGATTTCGCGCCGCTGGCATGTTCGGAATAAATCCGGTGGCAGCCGACGCGATTGAGTGCGTCGATCTGGGCGTCGAGGCTCTGATCCTCGGTCGATACACGGGCATAGCCGATGCGGATGCCGCCTGCGGTCGCGATAGAATAATCCGTGCTGCCGCGTGTGTTCATCATTCAAACCAATCAAGACGTTTTCACGTCATAGAATCCCGAACGGGTTTGTAAACACTCGGGCGGCGATCCGCCGATATTTTGGACCCTCGCGCCGCGTGTCTGGAAAACGGTCGTTTTCTGGACAGAGCTTGCGCATTTCAAAAAGGGTAGCGCGAGGCGTGAATTTGGAGAAAAATGCAGACGGCTGCGCCGCTCCGCTTAGCGAGCGCAGCTCGGGCGGGGGGCCCGCTTGGGCTGAAGGCCCCTGCCTTGATGCGGCAACGGCAGGGGTCTTCGGGACTGATCGTGCGTTTCCAGCGTGAATGGAAATCATGATGAGATCACCACTTCGCGAACAGATACAGATAATCGTGATCGGAGCCTCTGCTGGCGGCGTTGACGCGATCCGCACGATCGTAGTCGGTTTGCCAGCAACGCTGAGCGCGGCAGTGTTCGTCACGCTGCACATCGGTTCCCACAAGAGCGACTTGCCTTGGCTGCTCGGCCGCCTGGGCACCATGTCGGCAAGTCACGCTGTACATGGAGAAGAGATACGCGCTGGTCATATTTTCGTCGCTCCGCCGGACCATCACATGACGGTAGAATCTGGCAAGGTATGCCTTACAAAAGGTCCGCGCGAGAATATGGCGCGGCCCGCGATCGACCCGATGTTCCGGAGCGCCGCTCGCACCTACGGCGCAAACGTCATCGGCGTTATCCTTACTGGCGGCCTGAATGACGGGACGGCCGGGCTATACGAGGTGAAGGCGCAGGGGGGGCTGACGATCGTCCAAGACCCCTCCGATGCCGTGGGTGCCAGTATGCCTAAGAGCGCGATTGCGAACGTCGCAGTCGATTACGTTCTGACCGTGCCCGAAATCGCCCCGCTACTCGTCCAACTCGTAGCCGAGCGATCGCCAGCGGAAGCACGCAAAGGTGGCGATCAGGCTACAGGAGATTCGCAGGAGAAGGGTATGACTGCCCAATTTACTCTAAACCATCCTGTCGCCGTGACATGCCCCGATTGCGGGGGAGCATTACGGCGCAGCGAACTGGGTTCACTGACTCAATTTAGCTGTCATATCGGTCATGTGTATACCGCCGAAATCATGTTAGCGGCGCAATTTCTTACGATGGAGCGATCGGTCGAGCAGGCAATGCGTTCGCTTAGCGAACGCGCTGAATTGTGCCGGATCATGATGGAAAAGGCTCAGGAAGGAGAAGCTATATCGCCAGCCCGCTGGCAGGATGCGATGAGCGAGGCGTTTGATCAAACTGCCCCTTTGCGGGAACTTCTCACGCGCGAATGGATCCACCCTGATGGTGATGGGATCGTTGGGCAGGGTTCTGTAATTACCGATCTTGCGTGAAGCGCGCTAAAATCCAGTCATCCATGTATTGCTCGATTTTCCGGGCTACCGATGTTCCCATGTGGTTGAACGCATGAGAACTATCGGGGGCAATGAGTAGCTCGGAATTCTCATTGGCAATGCGCCACCGCGCCTCCATCCTTTGGCTATCTTCGAGCAAAATATCCTCTGTTCCCACGATAAATAAGGCTGGCGGTAGCCCAGTTAGGTCAGCGTATGCGGGTGAGATAGCCGGACTCTTGCGCTCGGCGTCCGTAAGACCGGGCGTCAGTTTGCACAAAGTCGCACGAACCGTAGGTCCGTGTAGGATCAGCGTTTCCGGCCCGGCATTACGTACCATCGCCGTCCCCGAAAAGTCGTATAGCCCGAAAAGAAGAACCGCTCCGTCGATGCGGCCAATGGCATTATCCCGGTCCCGTAATCGTAAGAGCGTCGCCGCGGCGAGATGTGCTCCGGCGGAGGACCCTTTGACGATAATCCTGCGGCTTCCAAACTTCGATTCCGCTTGGCCGATGGCCCACATCATTACGGCTTCGCAATCATCGATCAACATTGCCAGAGGGTTGGAAAGCGCCAACCTGTAGTCGATGCTTATGACGGTCACGCCAAGTCTCGCAGCTAACGCGGCGTTTTGGGTGTCCGCCATCCGCGCGTTACCGATTGTCCAGCCGCCGCCATGACAATCGAGGATCACGCCGCGGCAGGGACGCCGAGGTTTAAAGATGCGAACCTTGACGCGTTTGCCGAGCCTTTCGATTGTCTCCAATTTAGGCCGGTCACCTGAGCGAAGGCTGCGCAGCATCGGATAGATTTCCACGATGCGGAGCAAGACGTTTAAAACGACACGGCCGAGAGTCGTTTTCATTCGAAGGCGGGGTAGACGATTGAGCTTACGGTTCAATTGCCGAACTTCTGCCACGTCTTGGTCGGTAAAATTTGGTTGCATCAAGTTCACTTCGTAAATCGCTCATATGAGTCCGCAATCTTACGATCAGCGTTCGTCACCCGAAACCCAGCATTTCTCGGTCGTCGGCTTTACAAGGATGTGCAGTTTTCAGTTAAACCATGCGATGTCCGCCTCGCTACGTTTCGGTCACGACGCAAACTGTGAGCGGCACGATGATCGTGCACCGAAACCCCGTCGGCCCATAATCGAGCATGGTTTCGGCCTCGAGTTCGTAACTCAGCGTCTGCTCCAGAAACTCGGTGCCAAAGCCATGGTGCGTCGGCGGCGGTAGCGCTGGTCCAGGTCGGCGCTCCTTCCAGATGATGGTAAGGCGCCCATCGTCGCCTTCACCGTCGATCCTCCAGGAAACCGCGATCGAACCGCCCTCTACGGCAAAAGCGCCATATTTTATCGCGTTCGTTGTCAGTTCGTGGAAAGCCATCCCCAGCGCTTCGGCCGCCTTCGATTGAAGGCTGACATCTGGTCCGGAGAGCAACAGCAGATCGCCCTCCTGGATCGTGGCGGCGGCTAACTCGTCAACAATGAGCATGGTGAGATCGGCACGTTGCGCCGGAAAGGTTACTGTCGATCCTTGCGCGCGCGCGAACGCTTCGAGACGGCCATCTAGATGGTCGGCGAACTCATCGAGGTTTTGGCTGTACTCGGCAGTGCGTCGCGCGATGGAGCGTATGACGGATAGACTGTTCCGGACCCGATGCTGCAGCTCGCCAGCGAGCTGGCGCTCGGCGAGCATGTAGCCGGTCACATCGAATGCAACGACAACGGCACCACTGATCCTGCCTGCGTCGTCCTTCGAAGGGCTGATGGTTGCGTTGAACCAGCGATCCACCCCGCGACCACGATACAGAATCGGATGGCGTGAATCGGCCCATTTCACCGTTTCGCCCGCAAGCACACGATCGAGGATCGATGGGTCGGTCTCAAGAAAATGTGGCCGACGATCGCGGATCGGCAAACCGAGTCCTTCACCGTTCTCGTCCGCCATTAGGTCGGCATATGCGTCGTTGTAGATTTGAAGGAAGTTGTCCCCGGCCATCACCATCATCGGAAAGCCGACGTTCAACATAAGATCGATCGACGACTTGAGGCTCGGTTGCCAGGCGTCGCTTGGCCCGAGCGAGGTCGATCCCCAATCATAGGCACGAATGCGCGCGCCCATGTCGCCACCGCCCACTGGCCAAGGAAACATTTGATCGGCAAGCGGGGCGCCGTCGTCAATCCTTGGCATCGAGATGGTGCCCTTCGTGTTGGAGATGCAAATAGTTAGGGTTGAACATCGCGAGGCACTCCAGAGCGGCTAGGTCCGGAATAGCGAGGTGCTTATCGCCAAGATCGATCAAATGTTCCTTTCGCAATATTTGAAGCATTCGATTGGTGTGCACGGCCGTCATCCCCAGCGCGTCGGCCATCTCGGTCTGCCGGATCGGGAAGTCGTAACCCTTGGCGTTGATTGGCCCGATCGATTCCAATCGATGGAATAGCTCCAGAATCAGATGAGCAGTTCGCTCGAGCGCGCTACGCTGGCCGATGTTTACGGTCCACTCGCGCTGAATCGCTGATGTGACCAGCGCATCCCATCGCAACGCCTGAACCAAGCGCGGGCTGTTCAATGCCTCAAACTCCTCAGGCGAAAGCTGCGCGACGGTGAGCGGCGTTACAGCCGCGATCGAATGATCGGATTCGTTCAGAATATAGCCGTGCGGATCGCACAGATCGCCGGGTAGCAGGAATGCGACAATCTGCCGACGCCCATCAGCAAGCACCTTGTAACTATGCGCCCAGCCCACGACGATTAAATTGACACAGGTCAGACGGTCGCCTTCGTGTATAAGGTGTTCGCGCGACCGAATCCGCCGTAATTTTCGGCTCGCCAAGGCATCCAATGTCACGCGCTCGTCCGATGACAAGCGCGTGAAGCGTTCGAGCTTTGAAATCAGCGGGTTGGTCATGCGACGATCAGTCCTTGAGCCCAACATTAACGACCGACGCACCCATTTCGCTCAATCTAGGTTATGTGTTGCGACTAACTCGGCATCTACCGAGGATCAGAGTAAGAGGCGCACGTATGAGCGACACGGAAAATGGCAAGCTGGCTGGCCGCCGGATCCTCGTCGTTGAGGACGAGTTTTATCTTGCCGAAGACCTTTGTCGCGCGCTCAGCGAAGAAGGCGCGGACGTTGCCGGTCCAGCGAGCAACATTCGCAAGGCAAAAGCGCTGATAGCTGAACAACACGTCGATCTGGCCGTGCTGGACGTCAATCTTAAAGGTGAGCTGGTATTTCCTCTCGCCGACGAGTTGCGCCTTCAAAAGGTGCCGTTCGTGTTCACGACCGGCTATGACGACATCATGATCCCCGTCGAGTATCAAACGATCGAACGCTGGGAAAAGCCGCTCGCCACCTCCAAGCTTATCAAGCGACTTGCACAGCTGTAGACCCCGCTCGGTAAGAAAAGTGTGATGGTCAATAAAAACTTCGGGGAATATTCTCTCTATTGCGGCTCTCGATGCGGTCGCATTGACGTCCCTGTTGACACGTTTCCTCTGTGCGGCGGGAAATCGACCATTTCCCTGCTGGGCCTGAACGCGAGCAAGTTCTCCACCGATAATTTTGCGCCGCTTTCGATGACGCGACGCCGATTCGCTACTGGTCTCGTTATGATGCTATCACCAGGGCGTCTCTCAAATCCTCCGGCGATTTAGGTAGCCTTCCGTATGGAATCAAAACCGCCGAAAATAATTGAAAAGATCGGCCTCTCAAGTGCGGGGGGGGGGGGGGCGATTCGCCACTCAAATGCTGGTGACCCACACGTGTTCCTGACAGTTGGCATCGGCGCTTCCGCCGGCGGCCTTGAAGCATTCACCAGCTTCTTCACCAAAATGCCGGCGGATACCGGCATGGCGTTCGTGCTGGTCCAACACCTGTCGCCCGATCACAAAAGCATGTTGGCGGAACTGCTTGGCAGGTCGACCCAAATGGGCGTGATCGAGGCCGTTGATGGCGTCGAGGTCAAACCGAACTGTGTCTTTGTAATTCCGCCGGATTCGACGATGACAATCAACAACGGTCGTCTCAAGATCGTCAAGCCCGCACCACCGCGCGAGCGGCGTCGCCCGATCGACACCTTCTTCCAGTCGCTGGCCGAAGATGCTGGCGAAAGCGCCGTTTGCATCATCCTGTCGGGAACAGGGAGCGACGGTGCCTTAGGCGTTACCGCGGTGAAGGAGCACGGCGGATTGACCCTCGCACAAGCTGAGTATGACCGTCACGCCATGCCGGGAATGCCACAAAGCGCCGCGAACACGGGACTGGTCGATGATGTGCTTGCGGTCGAGGCGATGCCTGAGCGCATTCGCTCCTACCGCGCGCATCTGGCGAAAGTCGCCGATGGCAAGGACGACGATGGTGTCCGGCAGGACGCGATACCGCACCTCTCATCGATCTTGAACGCATTGCATGCGCATACTGGCTACGATTTCAGCGAGTATAAGGAAAAGACCTTGGTGCGCCGGCTTCAGCGCCGAATGCAGGTACTCCAGCTCGAGACGCTCGAAGCGTATATGAATCGGCTGACCAAACATCCCGAAGAACTCGATATGCTGCTCCGCGAGGTGTTGATTAGCGTAACGCAGTTTTTCCGCGATAAAAACGCATTCGATGCGCTGAATGAGACCGTTCTCAAAGGACTGATGATAGGAAAGAACGCGGGCGAGGAAGTTCGCGTCTGGGTTCCGGGCTGCGCGACGGGCGAAGAAGCCTATACGATCGCGATCCTGCTACGCGAAGCTATGGATACGCGGCGACCGCGACCAAAGGTGCAGATATTCGGCACCGATCTAGACGAACGGGCGATCACGGTCGCACGACTAGGACGCTATCGAAAGCCGATTGCGGGGCTGTCGCCCGAGCGCTCCGAACGATGGTTCACGGTCGAGGGCGACGATTGTTGCGTCATCCCGGAAATTCGCGAGATGTGCATTTTCTCTGTTCATAGCGCAATCAAGCACCCCCCGTTTTCCAAGCTCGATCTTATCTCCTGTCGCAATCTGCTGATATACCTCGAGCCCTCGATGCAGGAACGGTTGATGCGGACCTTCCACTACGGCTTGAAGATTGGTGGAAAATTATTTCTTGGATCATCGGAATCGGTCACGCGCGCGACAAAGCTGTTCAGCGTGACGGACAAGAAGCATCGCATTTTTGAACGTCGCGATGTTCCGACCGCGTCGCTGCCGCCATTCTCGACCAGCAATCGGATGACAGAGCGCGTTCCGTCCGATGCCAAGTCTTCGCCGAACGATGAAATGCTGGATAAAAGCGTGCGTCGCGTAATGGAAAAGCACAACCCGCCGCATCTGCTGCTCGACCGCTCAAACCGGATCGTGCGTTTTTCGGGCGGTTCGGTGGGGCAATATCTGGAGCCGTCGCCGGGCGCGGCGAGCCTGGCGCTGTTCGATATTCTGCGCAAAGCGCTCCGGCCATCGGCGCGCGAAGTGCTGCAGCAAGTACGGAGCGGAACCGAGCCCGTGCGACGCGACGACGTGCCGATCCGCATCGACGGCAAACCCCGCCTCGTCAGCATGATCGCCGAACGTCTTGCCGAACAGGGACCCGAAGCGGAATTCGTCGTCCTCGCCCTGCAGGACGCCGGCGTCGGGGCTGGGAAAGGCGGCGACGCCAGCGGAGAGTCGGTCGAACACCTGCAATCGTTACAGCAGGAGCTGCGCACAACGCGGACTCAACTCCAATCGACGATCGATGAACTCGAGACCGCCAACGAAGAGATGAAATCCTCAAACGAGGAATATCAATCCGTAAATGAAGAACTGCAATCGTCAAACGAGGAGCTTGAGACTGCCAAGGAGGAAATGCAATCCATCAACGAGGAACTACAAACGATCAATACCGAAATTGGTAGCAAAAACGAGCAGCTAACTTTTCTAAATAGCGACTTGTCGAACTTGCTCGAAAGCACCGAAATCGCGACGCTATTCCTGGATGACAGCCTTCGCGTTCGTCGCTTTACGCGCGGGGTGAACGAGGTTTTCCATCTGCGTGACGCCGATGTTGGGCGACCGATCACCGAAATCGTCACCTTGCTCGACTACCGCGACCTCCAACGCGATGTCAAAACCGTACTGCGCAAGCTATCTTCGATCGAACGTCAGGTCACGATTCAAGACACGAAGGCGACTTTTATCCTTAGGATACGGCCATACCGCACGGTTGATAATGTCATCGACGGCGTGGTGCTGACGTTCGTCGACATTACAGATCGCCAGGCTGCGGACGAAGCCGTTCGCGCTAGCGAGGCCAAATTTCAGATGCTGTTCGATAATATCGACGAGGGTTTCTGCACGTTGATGAAGGTCGATACCCAGCTTGGTCAACTGAGCGATTTTTGTTATCTTTCCGCCAATCCGGGTTTCGAACAGCAAAGCGGGATCGGAGACGTCGTCGGCAAGACGATCCGGGAAGTCGTTCCTGAAGAGTCCCAGGAATGGTTCGATATTTACGATAAGGTCTGGGCAACCGGAGAGCCGGTGCGGTTTGAGCGCGAGCTTATTACACGGGGGCGAGTGCTCGAAGCATTTGCCTTTCGCTTCGATGACGGCTCGGGATTGAAACTGGGTGTAATTTTCCTTGATATAAGCGACCGCAAGCGCCACGACGAACAACAGGAATTGTTACTGCTGGAGATGGACCACCGCGTCAAAAACCTGTTTGCCATCACCGGCGGCGTGGTATCCTTAAGCGCGCGATCGGCAACCACGCCGGAGGATATGGCCGCGACCATTCAGGGGCGCTTGGGTGCTATGGCAAGCGCCCATCAACTCGTCCGACCACGCCGACTTGGCGCTGGCGCGGACAAGCCGGAAACGACCCTCGCCGATATCGTCGAGACGGTCTTACGCCCGCACATCGAAACGACCGACGCAAACGGCGAAAGTCGCGCGGTGTTCAAGGGGCCGGTGGTTCCTATAAGCGGGGACGCCGTTACGAGTCTGGCAATGGTCCTGCATGAGCTGGCCACGAATGCTGCAAAATATGGAGCATTCTCAAAACTGGGTGGGCGGGTTGATATTTCTTGGGACGTCAAGAAAGAGCGGCTCGAATTGACATGGGCGGAACAAGGTGGCCCGGTCGTCAAAGGGCCGCCCGCACGCGAAGGATTTGGCAGTCTGCTGGCGCGCCGCAGCATCAACGGTCAGCTCGATGGGCAATTGGCTTACGACTGGAACCCGGAGGGGTTGACTGTGCATCTTTCAGCCGCGGCGGAACGGCTTGCTTCCTAATGGGTTCAAAGCAATTCAGGCGACGCTTTCGCCGAGTTGGTATTATATTTGCTCAATCGCTCGGCCGTCCTGATCGCAGAGGATCAACCGTTCATCGCGCTGGACCTCGCCATGGCGGTAGAGGATGCGGACGGCGAAGTGGTCGGTCCGGCTGCGAGTATCAAAGAAGCTTTGGCGCTGCTTGAGAGCCGTCCCGTCGTTGCAGCGATCCTCGATGTAAATCTGGTCGATGGGGATATTTCACCCGTCGTGGAATATCTGGTGGAACACGGAGTTCCGCTCATTCTTCAAACGGGGGTTGGCCTTCCTGCCGATCTGGCCGCGCGCTTTCCCAACCTCGTTGTCCGGATCAAACCCACCCGGGCAGCGGTGATAGTGGCGCAACTTGAAGGAATGATATTCCACGTTGACCCTGCAATAGGGTGTCTATGACGGCTCGCAATAGTGTGCGTTCGGGTCTTGCGCTTAAAGACATCTTTTGAGTTCGGATACGCAGACGTTTACGATCGCAAAGTACGCCGACTCGGCAAATTTTCTTTAAGCAAACAGGGTTGTTTTCACCTCAGGCCGTCGCCGATCCTTTGTCGTTCTACGCTACGCTGCGAACATCTAACGTAGGTGTTGCAGCAACTGCTTTTGTGTCCCCTTTGATGGCCCCCAACACCAAACCGCATGTCGCGGTCGGCCACGGGGATCTATCATATGTTGAATTCGAAAAACTCGTCGGGCGAACATCGTAATAGCGTCCGACAGCGCGTGATTATCACAACCATCGCTGCTGCAGTACTAAGCTCAATATCGGACGGCGCGCTTGCGAACAATTACGGCGAAAGTCTTGGCTGGCAATTTAGGACGACCGCCGATCGCGCCAATCAGGCGGCAATCCTTGACCTGATCGCGAAACGACGCAGCGGCTATTACACGGCACTGGTCTACAATACCTCTATCGCTCAGCAGAACAATTGCGCCGTTACCGCGACCGCGACGGGCAACGCTGGGAGCCAAACGGCTCAGGCCAATTCCCCCACTGTCGCGGGCGCGACGTCCAGCGCGACCGACAACGCCAGTACGGCGACGAGTAACGGTCGACGCAGCGCATCAAATACCGATCAGGCCAATGACACCGCGCAAGTGATCAGCAGCGAACCAGTCCTTTCTTCATCCGTGAGCGTAACAGGCAAAGTGACGACCGCCACCGCCCGTTCCAATCGGGCCGACCAATCGCTTTTGCTCGATCCGCTCGATCTGACTTTAGAACACGGCCCAACGAAGCTTCGCGCGGGCGACGATCACGCTGTGGCCGACGCTGGCGTGGCCGTCGTCAATCACCAGAGCCTGCGGGGTGCCCATGTCAGCGCGACGTCCAGCACCGCCAACACTGCCCTCGGAACCGGCTCGGTCAGCGTCAGTAAGCTTGCTTTGACAGCCAATACTCAAAGCGCGGCAGCCCTTGGGAATGACGGGGCCAATGCCATCACGCTCGCCGGTGTGTCGAGCGATAGCGGCGCTGGCATTGTCAGCGTTCAGAAGACCGACGCCGCCTCATCTGTCAGCGCAACGTCGAGCGGCCTGCCAGCGCTTTCGACGCGATTCGTCGATGCTAGCACGCTCGATGTCAGTGCGAATCTCGTGCGTGCTACCAGCTACGGCAATGCGGTCGATAATGCGCTGAGCGCGAAGCTGGTCCGTGCCTCACTGCCGGTCAGTGCCGGCATTGCATCCATGGTGCCCGCGACCGGCGACGGCGATGCGGCAGTGGGCGCGGCTTTCGGCGTTCTCAGCGTTCAATCACTCGGCGGCAACATTACGTCGACTGCCGGTGATCAATCGCGGCTAATCGTTCCGCAGGTCTCGGCCAGGGGAGACCTCACGAACGCTTCGTTGAATGCCAAAGACAATTCCGTTTCGTCCACTGCCATCGGCAATCAGTCAGGCAACCGCGCTGATCTCGACATCAGTACGGTTGGAGCCAGCGCATATGGTCGATCAGGCCCGATCGCGAACATAACCAACGTCCAGCGGATCGGCGAGGCAAGCGTCGGCTCAAGAGCCGGCGGAGGCGTCGACCTGTTTGTCGATGGCAACGTCGAAAGCGCCGCGGTCGTCTATGCCGGTAATTCTGTGCGTACAGCTGCTACAGGCAATCTCGCCGTGGGTAACGCGCTGAGTGTCAAAGCCAACCAGCTCGGTGATGCAACGAACACGCCCGGTGGCGGCGATCCCGGGCTGACCCCGGTCGGCACCGCGCAGATCGGCGACTATGGCAATGCCAGCACGACCGCCGGACTCAGTGTCCAGAATGTGCAGGACTATGGCTCGGGCGGCGTCAATGCGCAGCAGTCATCGCCATCTTTTACCGCTTCGCTAGCCGACCGGATCAAAGACTCGACGATCGCCGTCTCGGGCAATGTTGCGGCGAATGCCGCCACGGGTAACGACGCGACGAACAGTCTTGCCGTTAACGCTGGCTTGCTGCGGTCAGGTGCCGACCTCAACAACGTTCAGCGTGGTGAGGGCAATGTCGAGACTGCGATTGGCTCGACCACGGCGCGCGGTGGGGCAGTCATCGCGTCGCTCGGCCCAGTCACTAGCTCCAGCCTTGCAGTGGAGCGAAACACTGCGACCGCGACGTCGATCGGCAATGTCGCCGCCAATGAGATGAGCCTGTCGGTCAACACGTTGGGCAATGACAGCGGCCATACCGACGCGGTGGCCGGTTCGATCGGCAGCGGCTACGGCGCTGCCGCCACGCTCGCGCTGGCAAATGACCAGTCGATCGGTCATCCGATCGGACTCGGTGCTCCACTGACCCAGATCTCCAGCGCGATCTACGGCAAATTCGTTGTCAATGGCTATGGCGGCCTCGATGACTCCAGCGTCTCGCTGTCCGACAACACGCAGCGCGCCACCGCCGTAGCCAATACAGCCTCGAACGCGCTTACGCTTTCAGCGACGTCGATTTCCGCCGATAACGGGCCAGCCGCCGGTGCAGCCGTTTCCTCGATTCAATTCGGTCAGGCCGATGTCCATGCCACATCTGCTATGAGGCTCGTTGCGAACGGTGGATCGTTGACGCACTCGAATGCGACAGTCTCCGGCAATGCCAACCAAAGCGTCGCGGTTATCAATGACGTCGACAATAAGCTGGTAGTTAGCGCCACCGTTGCAGTGTCGCTGACCGGTTTCGATGCCATCGGCTCGATGAATGTCTACGGCCCGCCATATGCGACCGGTGACCAGTCGCTGGCCAACCAGCAGTTCGCCAGCGGTAGCGCCACGGCGGACAGTACCACCCTGCCTAAAGGCGTGGGCGGCGTGCAAGGTCTCGATGCCTCCACCTTGCGCGTGACCGGTAACCTGACACGAGCCGACGCAACCGCCAATCAGGCCATCAACGCGCTAACCGCAAGTGCCGCCAGTGGAGATGCTCGAAGCGCGGTGCTCACCAGCACCCAAATGAGCGTAGCAAGCGTTTCCGCAACCGCCGGAACCACGATCGCGGGCGTTTCAAAGTCCGGCGCAAGCGCAGGCGTTTACGATAGCGCACTTCCCATCGATACCAAC
Organism: Sphingomonas sp. PWP1-2; assembly: GCF_049898305.1. Taxonomy (NCBI): domain Bacteria; kingdom Pseudomonadati; phylum Pseudomonadota; class Alphaproteobacteria; order Sphingomonadales; family Sphingomonadaceae; genus Sphingomonas; species Sphingomonas sp. PWP1-2. The sequence goes on along the minus strand of NZ_JAFCXM010000004.1, from coordinate 448,246 downwards.
ACGACCGCTGCGCTTGCTCGCGGCAACGTCGCGGATAATGCCGTCTCGCTAGCGGGCGCGAACAATCCCAGTTCAGTCCCGACCGTTTACGCTGGCCGATACGGATCGGATGTGTCGGCCCAGGCCGCTCTGCTGAACAGACAGACCAACCTGGGATCTGTAAGGGCCGTCGCGATTAGCGCGCCTGCGCCGCTGAACAGCCCAGACGTTCCGGCGGTCTTGTCGACGATTGGTGTTACCGGAAACATCGCTTCCGCGGCGGCGTTCGGCAACGTTGCGTCCAACGCGGCAAGTGTCTCGGCGCTAGGCCGATTGCCTACCGCTGCTGTCGCCAATGTTCAGTCGAATAGCGGTGCCATCACCGCGCAAGTGACCGGCGCGAGTTACGCTAGTCAGGTCGGGGCGCTCACACGCAGCGCGCTGACCCTGAGCGGCAATCAACTCGTTGCCACCGCGACCGGCAATCAGGCGACAAATGTGATCACCAGCATTCGGTAATACGGGATCCGCGTCGGCGCGCGCCCGCCCCCAGCGCTGCGTCGGCTGCGGGAGGGGCCGTCACGATCTCCCCCGTGACGGCCCTTCGAACATATGATCCAGAAGACATTTGACCACGCAGACTGATTGAGCGGGTAAGCTCGTATCACATTTAGGTGCGAGGAATTGGCCGCGCGTATCGTTGCGACAGATGCTGTAGAAAGCATTTGAGAACAGGATTGGTATTCGAGCGCCGCCAGTGCACCCCTTGGTCGAGCGCGGTTGGTCCGGAAGCATCATGGATTTCGTGATAGCTGTGGGAGCTGGGAACGACTATCAGGTCGGGCGCTGCGCCAGCCATGACCGGCAGGTGTCCAATACTCCCGAACTGGGCTAAATTCTCGCGGCTGACGTCCTGCGAGATGATCGATGGGCGATGACCTGGCGCTGACAATCGCGCTATGATCATCGCGGCGATATCCGGTCCGGGGTCGTTTGCCGTGACCACGAAGCCATAATCCCGAAAATCAGACCAATACAGTGGCGCTCGATCGGCAAGCGGATTGCCAGCGGGTAAGGCGATCGTCAGCGGCTCCTTCCAGAAGGAGAGCGACTGAACGCCTATGCGTTCCGGGCGTCCCGCAAGGACCGCCACGTCGATTTCGTCTCCTTCGAGCCCATTGAGCAGCCTCGTTCGTCCACTTTCGCGAGCCTCGATTTCAATATCCGGGAAGGCGACGCGATAGCTTGCCAGTGCGGCCGAGAGGTCGCCAGTAGTAAGCGACCCGCAAAAGCCGAGGCGCAATCGGCCAGCGTCCCCCTTTGCAAGCGCGCGCGACGCGCCGGCCAGCGCATCTACGTCGTCAAGAATACGTCGCGCCATGGTGAAAAAGCGTTTGCTGGAAGACGTTGGAACGACGCCTCGCGGCGAGCGCAGGAACAGCGGCAGCCCCAGCCGCGCCTCGAGATAATGAACGCGTTTGCTCAGCGTCGATTGTTTGATACCAAAAGTGTCGGCGGCACGGCTGAAGCTGCCGGTGTCGGCGGCGGCCAAGGCATATCGCAGCAGGTTGATCTCGATCATGATGAGCCTCGCCACGTGCGACCGTTCTGTCGGACAACACGGGCTAAAACAATGAAAACTCTGCGCTTCTCGCGGTATCCCAAAGAATGGGGGGTAAAGCGAACGGCCGTTCGTCTGCCGCCTTGCAATGCGACTCTGGGTCGGCTTAGTATCATACCCGCGTAACCTGTCGGGTGACGCCGAGGCGTGAGAACCTCGTTTGGGCGGAAATGAATCGGGCACCTGTGTGTCCGGGTGGCTGGTGCGTATGTTCAGGCTGTTCGCAGCTAAAGGCGCCAGCGCAGGTTCCCAAACTTGTTCTCAACGCCCGGCTTCAGTGCTCGCTTGTCTCGCAGTTTGGAGGCAGGCGATGCTCTTTCCTTGTTCAGAAATCCGGTGACCGGCATGCCCGCGCCCTTGCCCGATCCGAAGTCTGTCGCCTCCGATTCGGTACGCGCTCCCGTCGAGCTGGAAATGTTGTACCGCGACCAGCGCCATATCCTGATGCGCTTCTTCGCGCGTTATCGCGCCAGTCCCGATGATGCCAACGATCTCGTCCAAGAGACTTTCATCCGCCTGTCCAGCAGCGAAGCGCTCAAGGGAGGCTTTATCGCCCAGCCGGAAGCATATCTTCGAACCATCGCCCGCAATCTGCTGCGCAATCGCGCCAAAGTGGCGATCCGGCATTGTGATGCTGCTCATGTCGATATTGCGGATCAGCCCGTGCCTGCCGCGTGCGAGGTGAAGCGTTTGGAGGCGCGCGATGGCCTGGCACGTCTCGAAGCTGCTATGAGGAAGCTCAAACCGAAGACTCGGGAGATTTTCATGGCGCATCGCCTGGACGGGCTCAGCTATAAGGAGATCGCAGCGGTGACCGGCCTGTCGGTCAAGGGCGTCGAGAAACAGATGCACAAGGCGCTCGTCCATATCGATCGCTGCATGGGTCAGCCTTGATGCTGCCAACCGACGGGGGGAACGACGAAGCCGTTCGCCAAGAAGCGGCTGTGTGGTTCGAGCGTATGCGGGGTGCGGACGCCGAACGCTACCGTGCCGAGTTCGGACGCTGGCGCCAACGCGATCCACGGCACGCCCATGCCTACACCCGGTTCGAAGATCATTGGGCGCTGGCGGGGGCGCTGCGCACCACCGAGATGGGCCATGCGCGCCAGCTTACCCCTAAACAGCGCTGGAGTTTCGCGCTGCCGTTGCCGCGCTACGCGTTTGCTGGCGCGGCGCTGGCCATTCTTCTGATTGTCGGATCACTGTTTGCGCTTAACGGCGCTTCACAGCCGTCGCAGTTCGCGCTCGCTGGTCCGCCTTTATCAACGCCGGTCGGCCAAATCCGGGAGAAGCATCTCAAGGACGGTTCGACGGTTACGCTCGACACTGACAGTTTGGTCGAAGTCGCATTCTCAAGGTCGGTCCGTGTTGTGCGGCTGATCCGCGGGCGCGCTCGCTTCGAGGTCGCGCATGATGCGGCTCGCCCCTTCATCGTCGAAGCCGCCGGCCGGACAGTGACCGCGAGGGGCACGATCTTCGACGTCAGCTTGAGCGGCAACGGGATGAAAGTCTCGCTGCTGCGCGGTGCCATCGATGTCGGTTCCGGGACGGTATCGCGGCCGACATCAGGACCAGTCGCACGTCTAAAGGTCGGGCAATCGTTTCGCACAGTCGCGGGCAAGGAGACGCCGCTGGTCCAGCCGACCCTCCACGGCGAAGACCAATGGGTCGCGGGCATGCTGACGTTTGACGGTGCGCGGCTGTCGGAGGTACTCGATCAAACCAACCGCTATTCAAAGATCAAGATTCGGATCGGTGATCCCGCGCTCAGGAACCTAAGAGTAACTGGGGCCTTCCATCCCTTGCCCGTCGATGAATTAGGCGCCGCCCTCGCCGCTGCCTTCGCGCTCCGCGTCGAGCATGCTTCGAACGGAGACCTTGTCCTCCAACCTCGATGAATTCGCGCTCGTGACCTCCCGAAGATTTTCGGGGGGTTAGGCGATGCATCGTTGTCTGACCCCCTGAGCCGCACAAGCGGCCCGATTCAGGGGGACTACTCACTATGCAGCGCGCCGCAATTTGGATGCTCACCACCACAGCGGCGATCGCAGCCGCGACCCCGGCCTATGCGCAGAATGAGGCCGCGCGGGATTACGATATCGCTCCGCAAAATCTCGGGCAGGCACTCCAGCAGATTGCCCTGGTCTCAGGCCGGCAAGTCGTCGCGCCCTCGGCGCTGACCGATGGTGTGCAGGCGCCCGCAGTGAAGGGACGTTACACCGCCGCCGAAGCCATTGCCGTACTCCTGCGCGGAACTGCGCTGCATGCCGAGCCCATCGGCAAAACGCTGGTGATCCAGCGCGACCGTTCAAGCGAAAATGACGAACCCCAGGACGGCAACGACATCCTTGTCACCGGAACCCGCATTCGCGGGCGAGCGCCAGTCGGCTCCGAAATGGTGACCATCGACCGGAGAGCGATCGAGCAGAGCGGATACACCACGACGCAGCAGATCGCCCAGTCGATCCCGCAGAACTTCGCTGGCGGCGCCAACGAGAATACTGGCACGGCATCCACTGGTATCGGCGGCGGGAATGCCGCGCGTGGTGCTGGCGTCAACCTGCGCGGCCTTGGCCAAAGCTCGACACTCGTCTTGCTCAACGGCGATCGGCCTCCGCTTGGCGGTAACACCGGTACCTTCGCGGACTTGTCGATGATTCCATCATCGGCAATCGAGCGCGTCGAAATCGTGCCGGACGGCGCTTCCGCAATCTACGGCTCGGACGCTGTCGCCGGCGTAGTCAATATCATTCCCCGGCTCACCTTTACCGGCGCAGAGACCAGTTTTCGCATCGGGACTGCCGATGGCGATGCTCAAGAGTATCAGGCGAGCCAATTGCTCGGCACGAAATGGTCGAGTGGCCGCTTCATGATCGCCTATGAATTCTACAAGCGCGACGCATTGCATGCGGGCGACCGACACTACGCGACCGACGATCTTCGCGCCTTCGGCGGCCCTGATCGCCGCGTCGCCTACGCCAGTCCCGGAACGATCTACGCGGGCGGCCGGACCTTTGCGATCCCTGCTGGTCAAAACGGAGTCGGCCTTACAGCAGCGCAACTGACGCCGGGCACGACCAACACCGGCAACAGCCAGTTCATGACCGACCTGTTGCCCGACCAGCGGCGTCACTCAGTCTTCGCCGCAGCCAGTCAGGAGCTGTTTCCGCATCTACGCTTTTATGCGCGCGGTCTCCTCTCGATCCGCAATTTCGATCAGGCCCTTCGATCGAGCGCGGATTCGCGGCGAACCGTGCCGGTCACGAACCCCTTCTACGTCGATCCCATCGGCACGCACTTGCCGGTCGGCGTGCAATATAGCTTCGTTCGTGATCTGGGTGCGGAGCGCTATCGCGGCAAGGTCACCGCTTATGGCGGCAGCGCGGGGCTTGCGGCAGACATCGGCCGTTGGTCAATCGATGCGCACGGTACTTGGGGGCGCCAAGCTGAGCATTACGATGACATCAATCGTGTCAATACGGCTCGATTGGCCGTATCGCTCGCCGACACCAATCCAGCGACCGCCTATAACCTTTTCGGTGACGGACCATCGACCAATCCGGCGACGATCGCGAAAGTGCGCGGGTCTCTGTCGCAAGACTATGACGGGATCGTCTGGGCGCTGACCACACGTGCTGATGGGCCATTGTTCGCGCTACCAGCCGGAGAAGTGCGCCTCGCTGTCGGCGGCGAGTATCGGCAGGATCGGTATCGACCGGGCACTGGCGTCAACGACGTCTCGGCCTTGACGCCGATCCCGCTCAACGTGGTCCCGCTACAGGGACCACGGACAATCAAGGCGGCGTATGGGGAACTCCTCGTGCCCGTCTTTGGTCAGGAAGCGGCAATCCCGCTATTTCGCCGGCTCGATCTTTCGGCCGCACTTCGCGCCGAAAACTACAGCGACTTCGGGAACACCACGAACCCGAAGTTTGGCTTTAGTTGGGAACCGTTCGCTGGCCTGACGATCCGGGGAAGCTATGGCAAATCGTTCCGCGCGCCGCTGTCGCAAGAGCTACGGCAGGACCCGGGATCGATGGCGATCTTCGCCTTCACGGTGGCTGACCCTCAGTCGACGACTGGCACGTCCAACCTCATCGTCATTCGCGGCAACGATCCGAACTTGCGGCCCGAGCGCGCCACGACTTGGTCGCTCGGTGCCGATCTGAAACCGGCGGTCTTGCCTGGCCTGCATGCCGGCGTGACCTACTTCAACGTCCAGTATCGCGACCGGATCGCGTCAATCGCCTCGCAGCTGACCAGCTATCTGGTCAACCGCAGCGTCTATGCCCCAGTCACCGAGGCCAACCCGTCCGCCGCGCGCGTCGCCGAATTGTTTGCGTCCCCAATCTATCTCGATTTGCTCGGCATTCCTGCAACCGCACCCATCGTCGCGGTGGTCGATGCACGAACCCAAAATCTGTCGGTGCTCAACCAGACCGGGATCGATTTCGATCTGGGCTATGGGTTCGATGCCGCTGAGGGACGCGCTGATGTCGGCGTCGTCGGCACGCACATATTCTACATCCGCCAAGGACTGACTGCTACCGCGCCACTGACCAACATCCTCGACACCGCCGGCAATCCCGTCGACCTGCGCTTGCGCGGCCACGCAACATGGAACTCGACGCACTGGAACGTGGCGGGCTTCGTCAACTACGTTGGAGGATATACCAATAAAACGGTCACCCCGGCGCAGCCCGTCTCCTCGTGGACCACCTTCGATCTGAATGTCGGCTACCGGTTTAGCAGGTCCGACGGCGCGTTTAAGGGCGTGCGCGTCACGTTCAATGCAAGCAACCTGTTCGACGGTGCACCACCGACCATTGCTTACATCGTTGGGCAAAATACCAACGGCTACGATCCCGAGAACGCCAGCCCGCTCGGCCGCTTAATCTCGCTGCAAATCACGAAAGCGTGGTGAAGACCAGAATCATTACGGGGGTCGCAGCTATTCTTGCCGCTGCGATCCCAACTGCCGGTGCGGCCGCGCGCGCCTGTGCCGCCGCCCTCAGCGCCCCTGCTGCCCCAAGCCCTGCGCAGCGGGACATCACTGCTCGTGATATCGTCGGGCTTCGCGACTTTGGCGCGATGGACAATGCGGTCGGAACACAAGCGTTCAGCGTATCGCCAAACGGCAAATTTGCGTCGCTGATCATGCGTCGTGCTGACCCGGATGCTGACACCTACTGCTTTGGCGTCGTGCTCGTAGCTCTGGACGGTAACGCGTCGCCGCGCGTGCTGGATGTTGGCGGCGAGTTCATCCAATCGACCAGCGACATTCGCGGCGTGCCGGCGATCCCGAGCGGTGGAACGCGGTCGCCAGCGCCGGTCTGGTCGTCCGACGGGCGCACGCTTGCGTACTTACGCCGCGACCGGGGCCAAACACGGATATGGCGCGTCGGCCTTGACGGCCGCCCGGCACGGCAAATCGCTTCTCTCGGCACGGATGCGCTCGCCGTTCGATGGTCGACCGATGGTCGATCTTTCATCGTGACGATCCGTCCGTCGCTAGATGCTGGACGCAAATCGATCGAGCAAGAGGGCCGATCTGGATACCATTTCGACGAGCGCTTCTGGACGCTGTCGGAAGACAGACCGCGACCGCCGCTTCCGCTAGTTTTCTCCGAAGTGACCGTCGATGCCCATTCGGGGCAAACGCGCAAGATCGGCAAGCCGGGTGCAGCGAACCCAAGCACTATCTCGAGCAAATTATCTCGCTCTGGTATGCGTGCTTGGATTGCGCTCAACGATCCCGAACTTCCGTTCGGTCCTGCGGCTCTGCACGTAGAGAGGGGCGGAAAGCCTCTTTCCTGCCCAAGCAGCATCTGCGGCGATCGTGTCGGCGCGCTGTGGTGGATCGACCGTGAGACCTTGCTGTTCATGCGCGCTGGAGCGCCCGACAACGGTGGCAAGATCACGCTGTATCGCTGGCGGACCGACGTCGAACCGGCCCCGCGCAGGATCCTCGAAACGGAAGACGCGCTGTTCGGCTGCCAGCTTGCCAATGTCCGCCTCATCTGTGCCCAGGAGGGAGCCAGTCGGCCGCGCGAGATCGTTGCAATCGATCCGGCGACCGGCAGGCGAACGACAGTGTTTAATCCAAATCTGGCGTTTGCGAGCCTGAAACTTGGTCACGTCGAACGAATGACCTGGCACACTTCAAACGGTATCGCGACATACGGCGATCTCGTCCTGCCGCCTGATCACCAGCCCGGGCAGCGCCATCCTCTGATCGTCACACAATATATCAGTCGCGGCTTTCTTCGCGGCGGCACGGGTGACGAATATCCTATCCATTTGCTTGCCGCTCACGGCTATGCGGTGCTCAGCTTTCAGCGGCCCGCGCCACTGCCCGGAACGGCAACCGCGCCTGACTTGAACGCACTGCAGCGCGTCAACATCGCCAACTGGGCAGAGCGCCGCGAGATTGTCGATGCGCTCGAAGTCGGCGTTGACGCGGTCATTTCCCGGGGCGTCGCCGATCCGCACCGCGTTGGTCTGACTGGCATGAGCGATGGTGCGACGACCGCGCAATTTGCGCTAAATCATTCTTCCCGCTTTGCGGCTGCCGCCATCAGCTCTTGCTGCGACGAGCCAAGCGGGCTGTTCGTGGTCGGACTAGCCTATGGCGATGCAACGCTCGCATGGGGGTATCCGCCACCGGGTTTAGGGCATGCCGACTTCTGGGATCCAATGTCGATGGCGGCGCACGCGGCCACATGGCGCACGCCGCTGCTGATCCAGGTTCCCGATATGGAGTACCGGTTCGGGCTTGAAGCATATGCCGCGTTCAAGCGCGCCGCCGCTCCTGTTGATGTGTTCGTTTTCCCCGACGAGCATCACCTGAAATGGCACCCAGCCCATCGGCTCGCGGTCTACGAGCGAAGTCTCGCCTGGTTCGATTTCTGGTTGCGCGATCGCTGGAGTGAAGACCCAGCGCGACGCCCAGAGCTCAGGCGTTGGACAGACATGAAGACGCGGCTCGATCAAGCGCCAGCGACTTGAGAAAGAGGCCGCCGATCACGCCAAGCGACGATCCACGCTTCGAGATCGACTAGCGCGAGCAATTCAACGATCACTTCGCCATTGGCGATTGGACGCTCGAGCGTACGCTGAACCGCGGTCGTGTCGATCAGCTTGTGACGGGCGAGCTCGCCGTCAAGCAACATCTCGCGCAGTAACGCTCGATTGCTATCGATCAACGCTGCCCCGAAACCATCGAAGCCGCCCTTGCTGCGACGCGCAATGACAGAAGGCGGCAGGATATCGGCGAACGCGTTTCTGGCGACAGCACGATTGCGGCCGGCTTCGATCCACAGCCAACTCGGAATGCGCAGACAGAGTTCGACGAGCGGCTGTGACAGAAGGGGAGATATGATCGGTGCATCTGAGAGGCGCCCATACCCCTCAAGATGATTATGGATACTGATCAGCGACCAGATATGGCGGGCCTTGCCCGGGAGCGTTTCTGCGGGCGCTTCGAGCCACGGATTATCGGCCGGCCATGGAAGGTCGGCACATGCATCGGCAGTGAAGAAGCGATTCCGACGAGGCGTCGGCAAACGGGGATCGGCGCGCCGCATCCGCCGCGCCGTAGAAACCATAACTTCCCACACCGTCACTTGAGCCAGCTGCGCGGCGTCGTCGATTGTGCGCAGTAGTCCGCGGCCAAGGCCGAGCCGACGAAATCGGTCGATGACGGGCAACACCGATTGCACGTAACAAAACACGTTGTCGCCGCCGCCACCGCTAAAATACGCGTCCGTACCAATCTCGGTCCCCAAATCGCGACTGGCGCGATCCATGGCTTGCGCGAACGTACGAGCGCAGGCGCGGGGTGAGTCGCTCGCTTGAGACAGTCTCAAATCGACAGATGCCTCGTCGAGCCGCTCTTCGCGTAAGGGCAGACCGAGCTCGCCGGCGATGGCCCGCGCATACGGCCGTTCGTCAGGATCTCCGGAGGCGGGCCAGAAGTTGAGGCATGCAGGATCGCGCCCATCGAGCGCGAGGGCCGCCGCCACGATTGCGGAGTCGAGACCACCCGATATTTCGACAACCGCGCGCTGGTAGCAGCCGCCCCATGCAGACACGCACTGACGGGCAGTAGCCTTGACCTCCACCGCGGCGACGGTCGAGTCGCAGATTTCGTCGGACGAGCGCGTAAAGTCCCAAGGCGACCAGACACAGCGCATCGTTATCCGGCCGTTCTCGAAAAGTGCAGTAATGCCCGGCAGCACTTCACTTACGCCTCGTAGGGCCGTGCGCGCGGGTTTGAGATCGCGAAATGCTAGCGCCTGAGCGATGATCGTCCAATCGAACTCGACGGTTAGCAACCCGGCATCAAACAACAAATGCGGTTGCGAGGTCACGACGTGCGTGCCGTCAATCTCTGCCAGATAACAGGGTATCTCGCCCGAGGGATCGCGCAGCACCTCGATGCCGGTTGATTGGCGTCGAATGGCAAGATAGCCACCCCAGTATTGGCGCACGAAGTCTGGCGCGGGTTCGGTTAGTGGCGTCGGCGGTGTCTGTGCGACGACTTTTGTCGAACTCCCGCTGGCGAAGAGATGGCCCCACACCAGGCCTCCATCAGGCAAGTTTAAACGGGGTGCATTCTCAGCCCCGAGAACAAGCAGTTCATCGTCGTCGTGTAGCACCGCTAGGCGATGCGTCTCTTCCAAAGACCGGCAGAATTGCGCGAGACGGAGCGACCGCATAGAACCGATCGGCGTCACCATCACCAGATAGGGCGCAATGTTCATGCCGTGAGGATCGGTGTGTAGCGAGAAACATGATCATAGCTGTCGTTCAAAACCGTATGCGGCGATTGAAGCCAGCAGTGCGCCGTGAACGGGGCAGCAGTGACACCGAAGACGATGCGGCAATCGCGCGCGTCCTCTCCCAACCAGCGATCGAGCGACAAGGTGTCCAGCAGGCAGTTTCGAGGGAATGGACTGTAGGGGCGCGACCGGGCGAAAGTCGCGCAACGGTCGTTGAGATATCTCGAGTCGATCGGACGCCGCGGGGACGTCACGTGCGCATGATCCGTTAGAACCGGCTGCAATGCCCGTAGACGCAAGCTCAGCCAAGTTGACGCCACTGCGGTAGCAACGGAGCTGTATCGCGCGTCCGCCTCTGCGGTTCTCCAGCATGGCGAAAGCAGGTCAGTGGGAATCCTAACGGTTTCGCCGACAGCGTGGGAGTACTCCGGATCGCCTGTGCGCGCGATGCCGTTGGCGCGGAGCAGTTGTTCCACCGCAGGTGGCGGTGAGGTGTGGCGATCTCTGAGCCACGCCGCCATCAGCTCAACGCTCTGCGATGGGACGCGGAAATACCGGTCCTGCCTGACATCGAGCAGGATGATGGCGTCTCCCGCGATGCATGCGGTCGCATGTGGCAAAATCCGGTGGATCATCCCTAAGGCTTTTCCTCGGCTCACGATGTACCGGCACGGCATTGCACCGCGCCGGTACGGTCGGATCAATCGTCCGACAGGCCGGTGAGCGGCTGGTAGCCAGCACCGTCGATCTTGCCGACATCGAAACCCTGGGTTTCGACGCTGGCGACGCCGAGATCGATGAGCTCGACGGTCTCGTTTGCTTCACGGTCCATGGTCATTCTCCTTGGATGTCGCGTTAGTGCGACTAGCCAAGGATCGATCGAAGCTGAGATTATAAGAAGTTTATAATCGTATTATAATCGAGGCAGCGTCACGTCCGCTCGCGCACTCGGACAAGCTGCGACGCCGCCCGCATTCGTCGAAGATGATAGCGTCTGATAGACTGAGGTTGGCTATGTTCAGCACCGACCATGTCCGCCAACTCCGTCGCAATCGGCTCGAGAACTTGGTCTTCGAGTTTTCGAAAAGCGTGAAGTCGATCATTGGCGGCGAGGATAGCGTTGCAAAGCTCTTCATTCGGCGCAGTGGAGGCAATGCGATCGAATAGTTCCGCCGTTCGATCCGCTCCCGCTGCCATCGCTAAGGTGTCCCTGACGGCCGCGATTACTCGATCGTGCGGCGTACTGCGTAACGCCATTGATACGATCGCGGAATTCCACTCGTACAAAGCCCGCAATGCGCCCTCCGACATGCGAGGCACGCGAAATCCGTCGCCACTATGAGCCTCGACAAGACCTTCGCCCGCCAGTCGGTGGAGCGCATCCCGCACCGGGGTCATGCTAACGCCGATATCGTCCGCGAGGCGATTGGCCTCAAGCCGCGCGCCGGGAACGAAGGCCCCGACGCGCAGCATTTGCTTCAGTGCTACGTAGCTGCGCTCCATGGCTTGAACCGGACTCATAGGTCATCACCATCACATTCGTGAAGCTCGCGGTGCGCGGCAACGACTTCGACTTGCTCGGGACGCAGCGCGTCGATCGCTGCAATGTGATCTGGCACCGAGTCTTCGAGCAATATAGCGGGCGAAACACCCTCATAATTTCCTAGGTTCGGCCGATGCTGGGCGTATCCAACGAGCGCGGCGAGGTCGGGCGAGAAGTGGCGCGCAGTAGCGGGTGGGTACGCGAGCCATTGATTTTCGTAGGGCTTTAGCCAGCCAAGACAGTAGCTGATGACAACTGCCCGGCGGGTGGCGGTCGTCTGGTTGGCTCCGGCGCCGTGGAGCGTCGAACCCAAAAACACGATTGCAGCTCCGGGATCGCAGGCAGCGACCAAATAATCCTCCGGCATTGCCTGCTCCAAGGCCGCCGCTCCGTGTGTGCCGGGATAAATTAGCGTCCCACCGTTTGCCCGCGTGAACGGGGTCAGCGGCCACATCACGTTGACGAGATATTCGATCTCCCCCTTCGGGCCTTGCCACATATCCTGATCGCGATGCGGAAACTGGACCGGTGCCCCCGGATGGAGTTCGATTGCCTGAGCTAGGTTCAGTTGGATCGTATCGCAAAAGGACCCGAGCACCTGCTGGACGAGCGCCATGATCAAGGGGTGCTGCACGAAAGTGGCGGTGTGCCCTGAGCGCTTCAGGAGGCTGCCGAAGCGCTTGGTCTTGTTGCCGTAGAAGTCGCCTTGGCAGAACGGCGTGGCATCGAAAACTGGATCGAGATCAGCTGCAAGACCGGTGACATGGATGTCTGGCATCAGACCGGGAAGGAGGCACCAGCCTTCGCTGGTGAGCGCGGCGGACGCGGCATCGAAGCCCTCGGGCGGTGTAAGGTCATTGATTGGCATGACTTATCCTTTCGCGCCTGTGGCGCGCTGGGTGAGGGTTTGGCGGTTTGGAACCGGGGACCAGATACCCGCGCGAGCGAGGAGGGAGGGCGTGTCATCCGAAATCCGGATCTCGAGCGCGCCGATCATTCCGCTTCGACTGGGCACGGGCAGGCCGAGCGGGCTGCAGTCCCATCCGAAACTCAGGATCTGCTGGAGAAAGCCCATGTCGGTAACGGCAGTGAACCGACGCATGCCCTCGACCAGGGCGTTCTCGACCATTCCTGTGATCAACTGATCACGTGCAGCACGGCGCTCCGCAGTGCGTAACGAGCGGTCGATACAAAAGCGGGTGATTTCGAAGCTAAACGCGTCCTTTGGCACCGGGCGTTCGCACAGCTCGGGAAACAGGCTGTCGAGGATGTGCGGCCGGTCGGTCGGCAGGAGACGGGTCGAGGCAAGATGCTGGCCACCGTTCCCGAGCAGGATCAGGTAGCGGGCATGTTCGTCATCGAACTGATCGATTTCGAACGCACCGCCGGCAACCGGCAGATCCCATTTGAGAAGATCGACGAAGACGCTTTTGCGCGCCGCGAACATCGCGCGTAGCGCCGCATCCTCTCTATCTACGAGGGTGGAATTGAGCAGTGAAACCATGAGAGCCTCCGATTGTGGAGGCGCTCAACTTCACCATTGGCGACGGGCGGGATATACCAAGGAATGGGGGTATCAGTGCTTGAGAATATCCGAAAAGCTGATCAGACCGTCGAAAAGTGCGCGTACCGCAAGCATCGTGCGCTTTTGCACACCGTAGCGCTCGCGAGCCATTTTGAGGTGCTGGTTCACGGTTTCGTGACTGATGCCTAGGATTATGGATATCTCGTAATCGGTCTTGCCGCGTGCCGCCCAAAGGACGCAGTCGACTTGGCGGTCTGTAAGCGTCACGCGTCCATCAATCCAAATATCGCGGCTATGGGAAATGCGCCTCGCGGCTTCAAACGCGAACCCTCCAATAAGCTGCGCGATTCCATACAGCTGCTGAGGAAACTCTTCACCAGCCATTACCGCGAACGAGCAAGAGCCGTTGATTTCTCCCGGCACGTGCGCCGGAACGGTAAAACCGTCGCCGATGCCGACAATTTTGGCCTGCGAGAGCACGCTACGATCTGTGGCGGTCAGTTTGATCATTTGAGGAACCGCGGACCATGCAAAGCCGATACTCGCCGAATGGCTCGCACGGAGGATGGGATCTGATGTCCCGAGTTTGTTTTCGTCAAACCAGCCCTGCCAGGAGTCAGGATAGTTATGTAATCGTACGACGTCCGAATTGGACGTTGCGAAATCCACATGGTGCAGAAGCGCGAAGTACCGAATTTTCATGTCACGGCAGCACTGCTGAAGATTATCGTAGAGTTGATCCTGATTGGAGGATATTCGAGCGTGTTCTACGAACGTGTCGGCAATCGCCAAACGTGACATCGCATTTCAATCACGGGCAGGGGCGGCCCCAACCCGCCGGTGCTGCTCCGCGTCCCGATGATGTCGTTGCAGTCCAATTTCTCACGATTGCTGCGTGGACAGTTACAACTTTTGTTTAGTCGGCATAGTGGCCGGTCACGACCCGTTTATCAGGCGGATCGGTGTCATAATCAGGCTTTCATCACACTCCCCAAACATTCGATCATCCTCTCTAGGCGTTGCGGGTGGTGCCAACCTGTGAACACCAACCAGTTCGATCTGGCGTATCGGAAAAAGCCTTAATTTCTGTAACTTCCGGCTCCGAGCAACATTGCCAACGTGAATCACGACAGCCGATATGTCAAATCGGCGACAATGCTTATCCGCTCTTTTTTTTGAGCAGGTTCGGATGCAATAGCCCCTCCACACCCTAACCGGTGGACAGTCTTGCCCCGTAAATTGTAAACTTGGTTGGGCGGGGCATTTCATCGCGCACCGGCTGGCGGTAACTGTCACCACTGACCGGGAGGCTGGATCAGGCTTATACTAGTCAGACCTGGTGAATACGACCGCGGCGCTTGACCGCAGTCCCGTCCAGAATTTTTGAGAGCTCCAGAGCGACCTTGTTGGCAGCGATCACCAAGGCAGTGTCTAGGTGAATGTATCCTTGGGTGACCCCGCGCGCGGAGTGGCCGAGAAGACCGGCGATCGTCAGTTCCGTAAAACCAAGATCGCCCGCGACGCTTGCGAACGTGTGGCGGAGGACGTGGGGCGTCACGCCCTCCAGCCCCGCCCGCGCGCAGACGCGATCAAGCACGCGAACGACGCCAATGAAATGGCCGTCTCCCCAATCTGCGGGAAACACGAATGGCGAGCCCTCCTTCTGAGGCAAACTGTTTATCGTTTCCGTCGCAGCCTTGCCGATCACGCGGACCTGGGCACCGCTCTTGGTGTCTGGAAAGAGTACGCAATTATCTCGCCGACTGCACCAAATGCGCTTGAGACTGAGCACTTCCATCCGTCGGAAGCCTGTCAGCAGCATCAGTCGAATCGCGCCCAGACCAATAGGGTGATCTCCTTCCGCAGCGGCATCCCGCATGGCTTTACCGAGTTGCTGCAGGTCCTCGATTGATAGCCTTCGCGGCCGGAATTCTGACGCGAGTTGCCGGACCCCCTGCGCCGGATTGGCCAAAATGATACCCGAATGGGTGGCGTGGCCGAACAGGCTTCTGAGGGTGCCGATCGTCCGACTTGCGACGCCGGAACCGCCAGTAGGCCTCCCACCCCGCCCTTTGCTTCGCTTAGCTGCCAACTTCCCGGTTGCGACATCGGCCTGAAAAATCTCGATTTCGCGCCGGGTGAGCCCCGCGACCGACCGGAAGCCGATGACCGGTTTAATATGTGTCTCGATGCGGCTTCTATCGCTCTCGAGCGTCGAGGCTTTGATCGGGCGTCGGCTGCGTCCAAGAATTCGGCCGATCGTTGCTTCTTCCAGATACCAGTCACAGACCTCAGCAACGGTTATACCGGCCCGAGCAACGTGACGTGTCTCAGAAGGATCGTCACCTTCTGCGACGGCGGCCAGCTTTTGACGGGCGATGTTGCGAGCGTTGTCCGGTGTTAAAGCTCCATATTGGCCAAGAACCAGGCGCCGCGTGCGGCCTTCCCCATTTCTGTACTGGATAAGAAAACTTTTCACGCCTGAGGGCTTCACGCGAATTCCAAAGCCTTTGAGTTCGCCGTCCCAGGCGAAGACATCGCGCTCGCTGTCCGCGCGCAACGCATCGACGACACGTTTGGTAATTTTGCTCATCTCCAACTCCTGCAACGTCCACCCGATTTCTCCGCGAATCTGCTTCCCCGAGATTTTGGCGGCGGCCGGGGAAGCATGGGGGAAGCAAATGAGTGGAATTCGACGGGTATGAGCAGGATACGGAAGCGTAGCCTTTCTACAAGTTTAATGTATATATAACAGTGCTTTAGAGCACTATAGCGTACCAAAAGAAGCTGCGGCGAAAATGGCCAGGCCGCGTTGCCAAGGTTGGGGTCGAGGGTTCGAATCCCTTCGCCCGCTCCAGTTTTCCTTTAGGGGAAAGCATGATCACAGGCCTTCGGGCCTGTTTTCGTTTCAGCCTAGATTTTAGATGAACGGGTGGTTTTCGTCCGTCGCGTCAGCAGACAATGTGCGTCGCTGTCTGATGCGCTCACAGCCAGGCTTGGCATCGGTTTGGAGTCACGCCGGACGACAGGGCCGGGCGCGCGCTGGTCGCGGCGAATCAGCTCGCGGCGAATCAGTAGTTAGTGCGAGTCGCTCAGTCGGAATGGGCCTCCCACCACGCCGTGCTGCCCCCAGGCGACCCCGTCGCCTCGTCCTGGGGCAATCGTCGGAGATTGCGGTCTGCCGCGCCTGGTCGTGCCGTTCCGGCCAATCACGGGCATACCACGACGATACGGTGATCGGGACACTGCCGTGTCGCGCCCGTGCAGCCCATCGCGATTGGGGTCGAACGCCCCCCCGGCTCGACGGACCGAGCGGGCGCTCAATCGCCTCCCCTCACCCCAGCGGCACAAACCGCAACGGCAACCCATCCTTCGGCCGCGGGATAGGCCAGGCCTGCCACACATCACCCGCCCCAGCATCGAGCTCGATGCGATAGCGGCTGAGCAGATGCGCGATTAAAATGCGGATCTGCATCGTCGCAAAATGCAGCCCGAGACACATATGTGCGCCGCCGCCGAACGGGACCCACGCATATTTGTGCCGTGCGCGCACCGCATCGGGGGTGAAGCGCAGCGGATCGAAGCGCAGCGGATCGGGCCACAGTTCGGGCATGGTGTGCGTATAGGCGACGCTCACGCTCACCGTCGTCCCTGCCGGAATATGAAAGCCGCCGAAATCGAACGGTTTCACCGCGCGGCGTGGCAAGGAGGGGACGGGCGGGATCAGCCGCAGCGATTCCTTGAACGCCATGTCGGTCAGCACCAGCCGATCGAGCTGGCCATAGGGCAGCCCGCCCGCATCGTTGCGGCCGAGCTCGGCGATCTCGGCGCGCAGCTTCTCCTGCCATTCGGGGTTGCGCCCAAGCAGCATGACGAGGCTCGTCGCCGACGATGTGATCGTGTCGTGCGCCGCCATCATCAGGAAGTTCATGTGGTCGGCGATCGCATCGGCGGCGAGCGGCAGGCCATCATCGTCGGTCGCGCGGCAGAATTGCGAGAAGAAGTCCTGCCCAGCGCCTGTCCGCCGCGCCGGGATCTCGCGTTCGAACAGGTCGATCAGATAGGCCCGCGCGCGCACGCCCTTGCGCATCTGCGAGCCCGGCAGGGGAATGCGGATCGGGGTGATCGAGGCCTGCACCTCATCGACGAACGCCTGGTTGATCCGCGTCGCCTCGGGGCCGAGCGGCATGCCGAGAAAGCTCTCGGCGGCGAGATCGAGCGTCAACTCCTTGATCGCATCATAGAAGCGCATCGGCTGGTTGCCCCAGTCCGCCACGGTGCGCGCGATGCCGATGTCGAGCGTCTCGGCATAATGCCGCATCGGCTCGGGCTTGAACGCGACCGACATCACGCGGCGGTCGGCGCGGTGCTTGTCGAAATCCATCAACATCAACCCGCGCGGGAACAGCAGGTTGAGCAACGGCCCCCAGCCCTGCTCCGACGAGAAGACGCGGTCACGGTCGAACAGGACGAGTTCGTTGGCCTCGGGACCGATCAAGCTGACGGTCGGCCCGCCAAACGCATTGTTGCGGAACACCGGGCCATAGCTGTCGATCATGTGGCGCCCGAAGCGCACCGGATCCTTGAGCATTCGGAAGGTGTTGCCGACGAACGGCAGCCCGTCCTCGCCGGGAATGTCGCGAATGGCGGTGCTCTTCTGCCGCGGCAGCCAATGCGGATTGGCTTTGAAGGTATGGGCGTAGGGCATCGTCGCGCTCCTGCTTACTGACATCGGTATAAGTAAGGAGTCGAGCGCTGGGAAGAGCTTAGCGCGACGTCTCCTCGCCGAGCGAGTCGAGCCAGCGGGTGACCAGGCTGGTGCGGCTGCTCGAGATCGCGCCCGCCAGCACGACCACAACCACGACGATCGGCAGCAGCCATTCGAGATCGATCAGCGCCACCAGCAGCAGGACGAGCATCACGCCGATGCTCAGCAGACCTAGCGCGGCGATGCGGCGCTCGCCTGTGGACGACAGCGCGATGACGCGCGGCCCCTTGCGGTCCCAATTCGGCGAGGTTGTCAGCAACCGTCGGCCCTGCGCATCGCGGACCCGGAACAGCGCGGCGACGAGCGGCGCGCCGAGCGCGTCACCCGGCGCGATCAAGTCCGCGCGACGCTGCGGCGGCGCGTCCGGCGCTTGCGTGGCCCAAGTGTCGATCGTGAGGAGCCGCCCGTCGCGCTCGACGATCTTGTAGCGCGGGGGCGGCGGCTTGCTCATCTGCCGCGGTGCGCGCGCCATTCGGCCGCGCTCTGGCCCCACGCATCGACGCGGTAGCCATCGAGCGGTGCTGGCAAGCGCGTCGGCCCACGGTTGGCCGAGCCCAGCCGCTCGGCGAGCCGGATCGAGCGGATATTATCGGGCGCGATCGTGTGGATCACGTCGCTCCAGCCAAGACTGTCGAACGCAAAGTCGATCGCCGCGACCGCGGCTTCATGCGCATAGCCCCTGCCCGCAAAACCGCTGGCGACGCCCCAGCCGACTTCGGTGCCGGGCCAGCCCTCGGGCTGCCACGGGCCGATCCGCCCGACCCAGGCGCCCGATTCGCGTTCGATCACCGAGAACATCGAGAAGCCGCGCGTCATCCACGCGCCGGCGCGCACCGAGAAGTCGCGCCAGGCGACCGCACGCGGCATCGCGCCGCCGAGATGCGCCATCGTCTCGCCATCGGCGGCGAAGGCGGCATAGGCCTCGAAATCCGCGGGCTCGGGGAGCCGCAGGATCAGCCGGTCGGTGAACAGGATCGGCCCGCTCACCACCCGGGTCAGCCGAAACGCGCTTTCAGCGCCATCATCGCGAGTGCGGCCTTGGCCGCCTCGCCGCCCTTGTCCTTTTCGGTCTTGCGCGCGCGCGTCAGCGCCTGCGCTTCGTCCTCGGTGGTGAGAATGCCGTTTCCGATCGCGAGGCCGTCCATCGACAGCGCCATCAGCCCGCGTGCGCTCTCGCCCGCGACGATCTCGAAATGATAGGTCTCGCCGCGGATCACGACGCCGAGCGCGACGAAGCCGTCATACAGCCCGCTCTCGGCCGCGAGCGCGACCGCGCCGGGGATTTCGAGTGCGCCGGGGACGGTGATCGTCTCATGCTTGTGCCCCGCCGCCTCGATCGCGGCGCGGGCGCCTTCGAGCAGCAGGTCGTTGAGATGGTCGTAGAAGCGCGCTTCGACGATGAGCAATTTGGCCATTATTCGCCCCCAGTACCCGGAATGGCGCGCTCGGCGACGATCGACAGGCCATAGCCTTCGAGGCCGACCAGCGCGTGATGCGTATTGGTGAGCAGCACCATTTCCTCGACGCCAAGCTCGGCGAGGATCTGCGCGCCGACGCCGTAATCGCGCAATTCCTCGACCTCGGGCGCGCCCGCGCCCTTGCCCTCGCCGCGCAGCTTGATGAAGCGCGTGATGCCATCGGCCATCTGGCGGTTGATCACGACGATCACGCCGGTGCCTTCCTCGGCGATCAACTGCATCGACCCCGAGAGCAGGCCCGAACGCTCATTCTCTTCGCCGAACACGTCGACGAAGGTCGACAGCGTGTGCATTCGCACCAGCGTCGGCTTGGTCGGGTCGATCTTGCCCTTGACCAGCGCGATCGTCTCGTCGCCGGTCGCCTTGTTGTGGAAGGTCATCGCCTTCCACGTCCCGCCCCATTTCGATTCGAACGGCATTTCGGCGCGCTTCTCGACGAGATGGTCGTGGCGGCGGCGATAGGCGATCAAGTCGCGGATCGTGCCGATCTTGAGATTGTGGAGCTGCGCGAACGAGACGAGATCGTCGAGCCGGCTCATCGTGCCGTCCTCATTCATGATCTCGCAAATCACCCCCGACGGATTGAGCCCGGCGAGCCGCGAGACATCGACCGCGGCCTCGGTATGGCCGGCGCGCACCAGCACGCCGCCGTCGCGTGCGACGAGCGGGAAGACGTGGCCCGGCGTGACGATCTCCTCCTTGCCCTTCGACGAATCGATCGCGACGGCGATGGTGCGTGCGCGGTCGGCCGCCGAAATGCCCGTGGTGACGCCGTCGCGCGCCTCGATCGAGGTGGTGAAGGCGGTTTCGTGCCGCGTGCCGTTGTGGCGGCTCATCAGGCCGAGGCCGAGCTCGTCGACGCGCTTCTTGGTCATCGCGAGGCAGATCAGCCCGCGACCGTGCTTGGCCATGAAGTTGATCTTCTCTGGCGTCGCCATCTGTGCGGGGATGACGAGATCGCCCTCGTTCTCACGATCCTCGTCGTCGACCAGGATGAACATCCGGCCGTTCTTGGCCTCGTCGATCAGTTCCTCGGGCGAGGACAGGAACCCATGGCGCAGGCGCGCAACTTCAGGCTTTTGCACGATAATGCTCCATGCGTTGCAGATAGCGGGCGAGGACGTCGATCTCGATATTGACGTGTGCGCCGGAATGAAGATCGCCCAGCGTGGTCATCGCCTGGGTGTGGGGAATGATGTTGATCGCGAAATGCGTCGTTCCGTCGGCCTGGTCGGCGACGCTGTTGACGGTCAGCGAGACGCCGTCGACAGTGATAGATCCCTTGGGTGCGACGAACGGCGCAAGCGCGGCCGGGACGGCAATGACGACCTTCCACGAATCGCCGTCGCTGCTCGTCTCGACGATCGAAGCGATGCCGTCGACATGGCCGGTGACGATATGCCCGCCCAGTTCCTCGCCGAGCTTCAGCGCGCGTTCGAGGTTGAGCCGGCGACCGGCGGTCCATTGCGCGGCGGGGGTGCGCGACACGGTTTCCCCTGAAACATCGGCGGCGAACCAGCCCGACGCTCCGGGCGCGGACTTGTCGACGACGGTCAGGCACACGCCCGAACAGGCGATCGAGGCGCCGAGATCGACGTCCCCCATATCATAGCCGGTCGCGACGAAGATGCGCAGGTCTCCGCGCTCCTCGATCCGATCGATCGTGCCGATGTCGGTAATGATCCCGGTGAACATGGCCTACTCCCTGACGCGCTCGTAAACCTCGAGCCGGTCGCTGCCAAGGGTGCGCGCGTCGGTCATCGTCCAGCGGCCATGCGCCTCGGAAAGATCGGCGAGGCCGATGTCGGGCAAGGTCCGCCCGCCGCCGACCATGATCGGCGAGCGATACAGCAGCAGACGGTCGACGAGGTCGGCCGCAAGGAAGGCGGCAGCGGTGGTCGGCCCGCCTTCGACGAGCAGGGTATCGATTCCTTCGAGCGTGCCGATCGCGTCTGGAGCCGCGAGATTTTCCCACGGCAACGCGCCGTCGGGCGCGGGATGCTGCAAGTCGGGCGTGCGCGACAGGATGAAGCGGCGCGGCGACCGGGGCTCGAGTCCGGGCAAGCGCACGTCGAGCGTCGGATCGTCGGCGTCGATCGTGGCGCGACCGACCAGGATCGCGTCGTGGCGCGTGCGTTCGAGATGCGCGTGTGCGCGTGCCTCGGCGCCAGTGATCCATTTGCTCGCGCCCGATCCCATCGCGGTGGCGCCGTCGAGCGACAGCGCGAGCTTGAGCGTCACGGCGGGCCGGCCATGCTGGCGTCGCGTAAGGAAGCCCGCCATCGCCGAGCGCGCAGCGGCAGCGCCCGGACCGAGATCGACCATGATCCCCGCCTCGCGCAACCGCGCCACGCCCGCGCCATTGGTGCGCAGATCGGGATCGCCGAGCGCGATCACGACGCGCGCCACGCCCGCCAGCTGCAGCAGATCGCTGCACGCCGGCCCGCGCGTCGAGACATGCGCGCAGGGTTCGAGCGTGGTGTAGACGGTTGCGCCGCGCGACTTTTCGCCGGCTTGCGCCAACGCCATCGCCTCGGCATGCGGGCGCCCGCCGGGCTGGGTCCAGCCGCGCCCGACGACGATGCCATCGGCGACGATAACGCAGCCGACATTGGGGTTGGGCGTGGTCCGCCCGCGTCCGCGCTCGCCGAGCGCGAGCGCTGCGCCCATCCAGCGCGTGTCGTCGAAAGCCGTGGCCACGCTCAGATCCCGTAGGCCTTGAGCCCGTCATTGACCTTCTTGAACTGCGCGCGGCGCTCGGCCTCGAGCCGCTTGAGCTCGTTGGCCTGGCGCGTCTGCTCGACGCCGTCGATCTTCTGCTGCGCGATGATCTCGGCATCGGTGCGGTCGGCGCGCCACTGCTGCACATAGATGATGTCGCGGTGATACGGCTTGGGCGGAATCTTCGATTCGTAGATCACCCCGACGACCATCACATAGGTCAGCGCGAGCGCCAGCCCCATGAAGCCGAGCTGATGCGGCCGCCGCGTCACGATATAGGTGCGCATATCGCGCCAGGCGCGCAGCGGGGAAATGTAGCGCAGGAAATTCATCGCCAAGAGATAGGCGCGACAGGGGAGCGATGCCAGCCCTGCCGCGCCCACACGCCCCGGCTATTCTTCGTCGAGCACGAAGCGGACCGCCATCGTCTGCCACGCCTCGATCGCCACGCCGTCGCGCGTGCCCGGGGTGAAGCGCCATTTCTCGAGCGCGCGCTTACGCGTCGCCTCGAAGAAGGCGGGGCTCGCCGCGCTGACTTGCTCGACTTGCTTCACGCGCCCGTCGGTACCGATCAGCACGCGCACGACGACGCGCCCCTCGTGCCCGGCAAGGCGCTCGTCGCTCGGATAGGTCGGCTGGAATGCGCCGAGATAGCGCGAGTCGAGTTTCGGGATGGTAATGACCGGCGCAGGCGGTTTGACGATCGTGCCGACATCACCCGTGCCGCCGGGAAACGGCTGAAGCGGCGGCGGATCGATGTGCAAGGCGATCTGTCCGCTCGGGACGCCCGGGGTCACCAGCTTGGTCAGGTCGATCGATTCGGGCGGCGGCTTCAGTGGCTGCGCGACATGCTGGATCTGCGGGACCGGCTTGGGTTCGGGCTTGGGCGGGGGTAGCGGATCGAGCGGGATGTTGGTCGCGGTGATCGTCGGCACGATGTCGCGCACGAAATGCGGCGCGGTCAGCGAGAGCCCGAACAGCAACACGCCGCCGGCACCGAGCGCGAAGGCGACTCCGCCGGGGTTGAGCCCATGGCGGTTGGCATAGCGATCTGCGTACATCGTCCCGTCTCCATCTGTGCCGTCCGGTTCTATGCCAGACATGGAGAGGATGTTACATCATAACATTCTGCCTGCAAGAGACAATATATCCTGTCGCCTCACTCGGGCGACAGGCGCGCAATCGCGCGGTCGCGGCCGATCAGCGGGAGGAGCGCCTTCATGTCGGGACCATGCTCGCGGCCGGTCAGCGCACGCCGCAACGGCAGGAACAGCGCCTTGCCGCTGCGTCCGGTCTCGGCCTTCAGCGTGGCGGTCAGCGCGTGCCACGGGTCCCCTGCCCAGTCGAGCGACTCGGCGGCCCGCGCGGCGGCGGCGAGAAAGTCGGCATCGGCGGAGTCGCGCTCGGCGACGATCGGACCCTCGATTACGCCCCACCAGTCGGCCGCCTCGGCGATCGTCTGGAGATTGGGCCGCACCGCCGCCCATTCCGCCGCGCCCATCCCGGCGGGAAGCCGGTCGGCCACGTGCGCGAATTCAAGTTGATGAACGATCTTGGCGTTCAACCCGGCAAGTTCCGCCTCGTCGAAGCGCGCCGGCGCGCGACCGAACTTCGCGAAATCGAAGCTCTCGACCAGCGTCGCCGTCTCGACCAGCGGTTCGACCGGCAAGCTCGTCCCGATCCGTGCGAGCAACGCGCGCACCGCCTCGGGTTCGATCCCCACCTCACGGAAATGCGCGACGCCGAGCGAGCCCAGCCGCTTCGACAATTTGCCCTCCGAGCCGACCAGCAGCGCCTCGTGCGCGAAGGCCGGCGGTGTAACGCCCATCGCATCGAACATCTGGAGCTGGAGCGCGGTGTTCGAGACATGGTCCTCGCCGCGCACGACATGCGTGATGCCCATCTCAACATCGTCGATCGCCGAGGGCAGCATATAGAGCCACGATCCGTCGGCGCGGCGGATGACGGGATCGCTCATCGTCGCGGCATCGAATTTCTGGGGCCCACGGATCAGATCGTCCCACACGATCGGCGCGGCATGATCGAGCTTGAAGCGCCAGTGCGGCTTGACACCAGCGGCTTCGAAGCTCGCCCGCTCGGCGTCGCTCAGCGCGAGCGCGGCGCGGTCGTAGACCGGCGGCAGCCCGCGCCCGGCGGCGATCTTGCGCTTGAGGTCGAGCTCCTGCGCGGTTTCGTACGCCGGGTAGACGCGCCCTGCGTCGCGCAACGCCGCAAAGCGCGCCTCATAGAGCGCAAAGCGCGCCGACTGCCGCTCCTCGCCCGCAATCGTCAGCCCAAGCCAGGCGAGATCGGCACGGATCGCATCGACAAAGCGCGCTTCGCTGCGCTCGGCATCGGTATCATCGATCCGCAGCCAGAACTCGCCATCCTGCGCTTGCGCCCACAGCCAATTGTGGAGCGCGGTGCGGATGTTGCCGACGTGCAGCATGCCAGTCGGCGAAGGGGCGAAGCGAGTGCGGATCGTCATGCCACGAGCGGTAGAGGACGCGGCGCCCTCTCGACAAGCCCGCGCATCCATACGCGCTTTGCGGCACTGGTTGCGGCATCGCAGGGCACGCGGTCTCTTTCCCCGAGCCGACGACGCTCCTAAGGAGGCTGCAACTCGGCAAGCGCAAGGGGCGGCCCATATGAAACTTCTCACCGGCAATTCGAACCTGCCGCTCGCGCGCGATGTCGCCGCCTATCTCCAGCTGCCGCTGACCGACGCGCAGGTCCGCCGCTTCGCCGACGAGGAAATTTTCGTCGAGATCCAGGAGAATGTCCGCGGCGAGGACGTCTTCGTGCTGCAATCGACCGGCTATCCGGCAAACGACAATCTGATGGAGCTGCTGATCTGCATCGACGCGCTGAAGCGCGCCTCGGCCAAGCGAATCACGGCGGTTATCCCGTATTTCGGCTACGCCCGGCAGGACCGCAAACCGGGGCCGCGCACGCCGATCTCGGCCAAGCTCGTCGCCAATCTGATCACCGTCGCGGGTGCTGATCGCGTGCTTTCGGTCGATCTGCATGCCGGGCAGATCCAGGGCTTCTTCGACATTCCGACCGACAATCTGTTCGCCGCACCCGTAATGTCGGCCGACATCCTGACGCGCTACGGCAATCGCAATTTGATGGTCGTGTCGCCCGACGTCGGCGGCGTAGTGCGCGCGCGTGCGCTCGCCAAGCGGCTCAACAACGCCCCGCTCGCGATCGTCGACAAGCGCCGCGAGCGCGCCGGCGAATCCGAAGTGATGAACATCATCGGTGAGGTCGAGGGGCGCTTCTGCATCCTGATCGACGACATCGTCGATTCGGGCGGCACGCTGTGCAACGCCGCCGCCGCACTCAAGCAGGCGGGCGCAGCCGGCGTCGCCGCCTATATCACGCACGGCGTGCTGTCGGGCGGCGCGGTCGCACGAGTCGAAAGCTCGGCGCTCGAGGAATTGGTCATCACCGATTCGCTCGGCAGCCACGACATCGTCGCCTCGGCCAAGAAGATCCGCCACCTGACGATCGCGCCGCTGCTCGCCGAGGCGATTCGCCGGATCGCCGACGAATCGTCGGTGTCGTCGCTTTTCGACTGAATCAGGCGAGCGCGTCCCAGATCAGCTTGACGCCGACCAGCACCATCAACGCGTAGATCGCGGTGTAGAAGCGCTCGGGCGAGACGCGCCGCACGAGCCAGACGCCGGCAAAGGTCGAGGCGATCGCCACGGGCAGTAGCAGCGCGGCGACACCGAGCGTGTCGCGGTCGAACTGGCCGAGCGCCCAATAGGCGGGGACCTTCGCCCAATTGACCGCGGCAAAGAAGATCGCGGTGGTGCCAACGAGCACGTCGCGCGGCAGCCGGCGCGGCAGGACATAGACCTGGAACGGCGGCTGGCCGGCATGCGCGATCTGGCTGGTAAAGCCCGAGGCGATGCCGAGCAGCGCTCCCACCCAGCCGGGCGCGTGCGCCGCGACCGCAACCGAGCCGCGGCGCTCGCTCCACAATCGGTAGAGCCCGAACAGCACCGAGATCGCGCCGACCACGGCGAGCACTGCCGCGCTCGAGACCTGCGCGGCAAACACATAGCCGAGCAAAATCCCGATCCCCGCACCCGGCAGCATCCAGCCGAGGATCGCCGCATCCCAATCGCGCCGGAATGCCCAAACGCCGACGACATCCTGCACGATCAGGATCGGCAACAAGATCGCCGCCGCGCGCACCGGCGAGATGGCGAGTGCGAGCATCGGTAGCGACAGCGCGCCAAGACCCGCGAAGCCGCCCTTCGACAGGCCGAGCAGCACCACCGCCGGCACCGCCAGCGCGTAGAAAAGCAGCGGTTCGCTCAATCCGGGATGAGCGTCGTCTGGCCGACCGGCGCGCGCACGCCGGCGCGCTTGCGGCGCTTGAGTTCGGCCTTCAGATCCTCGGGCTTGGGGGCGACGAGGAAGCCGAAGCTGACCGAGCCATCCTTGGTTTCGACGACATGGTGCAGCCGATGCGCCTGGATGATCCGCTTCATGTACGCCGACTTGGGCAGATAGCGCGTCGGGATGCGGCGGTGGACGATGATGTCGTGAAAGCCGAAATAGATCGCGCCGTACGCCGCGATTCCCGCGCCGATCCAAGTGAAGCCCTGCCACCAGCCGAGCTGGACGCCGAACACCAGCATCGTGATCGAGGGCAATGCGAAGATCACCGCGTACCAGTCGTTCAGCTCCCAATTGCCGGTGCGCGGGCGGTGATGGCTCTCGTGGAGAAACCAGCCGAAGCCGTGCATCACCCAGCGATGCGCAGCATAAGCGAACAGCTCCATCCCAGCGACGGTGGCAAGAAAGAGCAACAGACCAGAGATCAGCGACATGCAGGCGATATAGCGCGCCGCGCGCCCGATAGCGAGTGTTCGCAACTGCGAAGGGGTGGATTCGTACTCCCGTGTGTGCTTAAGCCCCCCGCAAACCCGACCCTTGGAAAGGCACGCGCTCATGAACATCCACGAATATCAGGCCAAGGAACTCCTGGCGAAATTCGGCGTGCCCGTTCCTGCCGGCTTCTCGGCAATGTCGGTCGAGGAAGCAGTTGCAGCATCGGAAAAGCTCCCCGGGCCGCTCTATGTCGTCAAGGCGCAGATCCACGCCGGCGGCCGCGGCAAGGGCAAGTTCAAGGAACTCGGCCCCGACGCCAAGGGCGGTGTCCGCCTCGCCAAGACCGCTGACGAAGTCCGTGCCGCGGCAACCGACATGCTCGGCAACACGCTGGTGACGATCCAGACCGGCGACGCTGGCAAGCAGGTCAACCGCCTCTACGTCACCGACGGCGTCGACATCGCCAAGGAATTCTACCTCGCCCTCCTCGTCAACCGCGCCACCGGCCGCGTGTCGATGGTCGCCTCGACCGAGGGCGGGATGGACATCGAAACCGTCGCGCACGACACGCCCGAGAAGATCCACGCGATCGACATCGACCAGGCAACCGGCTTCATGCCGCATCATGGTCGTGCCGTCGCAGCCGCGCTCGAGCTCAAGGGCGATCTCGCCAAGCAGGCGTCGTTTGTCGCATCGAAGCTGTACGATGCCTTCATGGGCACCGATGCCGAGCAGATCGAGATCAACCCGCTCGCCGTCACCGACGACGGCAAGCTGATGGTGCTCGACGCCAAGGTCGGCTTCGATAACAACGCGCTGTTCCGCCACAAGGACCTGATGGAACTGCGCGACGAGACCGAGGAAGATCCTTCCGAGCTCGAGGCCTCGAAGTACGACCTCGCTTACATCAAGCTCGACGGCGACATCGGCTGCATGGTCAACGGCGCCGGCCTCGCGATGGCGACGATGGACATCATCAAATTGAACGGCATGTTCCCGGCCAACTTCCTCGACGTCGGCGGCGGCGCCAACAAGGAGAAGGTGACGGCCGCGTTCAAGCTGATCCTCGCCGATCCGAACGTGAAGGGCATCCTGGTCAACATCTTCGGCGGCATCATGAAGTGCGACATCATCGCCGAGGGCATCGTTGCCGCGGCGAAGGAAGTGAACCTCTCGGTTCCGCTCGTCGTCCGCCTCGAGGGCACCAATGTCGAGGCCGGCAAGGCGATCCTCGCCAATTCGGGCCTCGCGATCGTCCCCGCCAACGATCTGGGCGATGCCGCCCGCAAGATCGTCGCGGAGGTCAAGGCCGCCGCTTGAGTGGACTGACCAACGCACTTTGCGCTAAAGAAGGGCCCGGACGGAAACGCCGGGCCCTTTTGCGTTGAGGGCGCGTTCGAGTCGGACGAGATGCCGCTACGGCAAGCTTGGCTGGCATACCGGACTTGCGAAAACCGCGCCAAACCGCCATTTGACCACCAGATGCTGCCGAGCAAGAAACTGTCCTGGAAGGAATCCCGATGAGAGTGCTGGTGCCGGTCAAGCGCGTGCTTGATTACAACGTGAAGCCCCGCGTGAAGGCGGATGGAAGCGGAGTCGACCTCGCCAACGTCAAGATGAGCATGAACCCGTTCGACGAGATCGCGGTCGAAGAAGCGATCCGCTTGAAGGACAAGGGCGTGACGGAAATCGTCGTCGTGTCGATCGGCGAGCAGAAGGCGCAGGAAACGCTGCGCACCGCGCTCGCGATGGGCGCCGACCGCGCGATCCTGATCGTCACCGAAGACAAGGTCGAGCCGCTCGGCGTCGCCAAGCTCCTCGCCAAGATCGTCGAGGAGGAAAAGCCCGACCTGGTCATCCTCGGCAAGCAGGCGATCGACGACGACAACAACCAGACCGGCCAGATGCTGGCAGGGCTGCTCGGCGTCGGCCAGGCGACTTTCGCCTCGAAGGTCGAACTCAGCGCCGACAGCGTCACCGTGACGCGCGAAGTCGATGGCGGCTCGGAGACCGAGACGCTCAAGCTCCCCGCGATCATCACCGTCGACCTTCGCCTCAACGAGCCGCGCTACGCCTCGCTGCCCAACATCATGAAGGCGAAGTCGAAGCCGCTCGCACAGAAGACCGCCGCCGATTACGGCGTCGACGTGTCGCCGCGCCTCACCACGCTGAAAGTGGTCGAGCCCGCCAAGCGTTCGGCCGGCATCAAGGTCGCCGACGTCGATGAACTCGTCGCCAAGCTCAAGTCCATGGGAGTCGCAAAGTGAAGACGCTCGTCTGGGTCGAACATGATGGCACGTCCGTAAAGGACGCCACCCTCTCCACCGTCACCGCAGCCTCCAAGCTTGGTGAAGTCCATCTGCTTGTCGCCGGTCAGGGCATCGGCGCAGTCGCCGAGGCGGCCGCCAAGATCGCCGGCGTCGGCAAGGTCCATGTCGCCGACGACGCGGCCTATGCGCATGCGCTCGCCGAGAACGTCGCGCCGCTCGTCGCCAAGTTGATGGAATCGCACGACGCATTCCTCGTGCCCGCGACGACCAACGGCAAGAACATCGCGCCGCGCGTCGCGGCGCTGCTCGACGTGATGCAGATCTCGGACATCCTGTCGGTCGAGAGCGAGGACACTTTCACGCGTCCGATCTACGCTGGCAACGCGATCGCAACGGTCCAGACCAAAGACGCGAAGAAGGTCATCTCGGTTCGCGGCACCGCGTTCGAGAAGGTCGCCACCGAAGGCGGTTCGGGCACGATCGAAGCGGTCGACACCACCGGTGACGCCGGCGTATCGACGTATGTCGGCTCGGAAATCGCAGCGTCTGAGCGGCCCGAGCTGACCTCGGCCAAGATCATCGTCTCGGGCGGTCGTGCGCTTGGCTCGAGCGAGCAGTTCCACACCTTGATCGATCCGCTCGCCGACAAGCTCGGCGCGGGCGTCGGCGCATCGCGCGCTGCGGTCGATGCGGGCTATGCACCCAACGACTATCAAGTCGGCCAGACGGGCAAGATCGTTGCCCCCGAAGTCTATGTCGCGGTCGGCATTTCGGGTGCGATCCAGCATCTTGCCGGCATGAAGGACTCGAAGGTCATCGTCGCGATCAACAAGGACGAAGACGCGCCGATCTTCCAGGTCGCCGATTTCGGCCTCGTCGGCGATCTCTTCAAGCTGGTGCCGGAGCTGACCGAGAAGCTCTGAAGCAAAGCGCGAGGGCGACCTCACGTAGCAAGGGGCGGTGCGACCGGGTCGCACCGCCCCTTTCGTTTGTGCGCTTAGCTCGACAGTTCGAGCCGGTTCCGCCCGGCATTCTTCGCGCGGTACAAGGCCTCGTCGGCATGGCGCAGGATATGCTGGCGCGAACGCCCCGCGCGGAGCGGTGCCAGCCCGCCGCTGAAGGTGAAGCGGATATCCTCGCCGAACCCGGTCGTGACCGACAGATCGGCGACCTCACGCCGCAAACGCTCGCAGATCGCATGCGCCTCCGCCAAGTCGGCGTTCCAGATGATCAGCGCGAACTCCTCGCCGCCGAGCCGCGCGATCAAGTCCTCGGCACGCAGCGAGCGCCGTGCGACATCGACGAAGGTGCACAGCACGCGGTCGCCCGCATCATGGCCGTGGCGATCGTTGACGCGCTTGAAGAAGTCTAGATCGAGCACCGCGCACACGCCGATCCCGCGTCCCGCCGCGACATCGGCGAGGCGCTGATCGAGCGCCACGTCGAACGCGCGGCGGTTGACGATCCCCGTCAGGGGATCGGTCTGCGCCGCCTGCGCGAGCGCAGCCTGCAGCTGTTTGTGCCGCGAGATGTCGCGGATCGCGCTCACAGTGCCGACGACCTTGCCATCCTCGTCGGTGATCGCGCGCGTATGGCTTTCGCACCACAGCATCGTCCCGTCAGCCTTGCGCCCGCGATATTCGACGATGAAGGTCGCCGCCGGGTTCGCGAGTGCGTCGCGGATGGTCTTGGTCACGATCGGCAGATCCTCGGACTGCACCAGCGTTCCGGCCGCGACGCCGATCAGGTCGGCCGGTTCATAGCCCGCCAGCGGGAGGATCGAGGCGGAGGCATAATCGATCACGCCCGCGACGGTCTGCGTCAGAATGATATCGGTCGATTTGTCGGTGATCAGGCGATAGCGCGCTTCGCTCGCGCGCAGCGCGACCACCAGTCGCCTGCGCTGGTTGAGCTCGGCCGCGATCAGCAAGGTCATGACGACCGCGGTCGCCAGATAGAATTGCAGGAACAGCACGCGTTCGTACGTGCCGCCGCTGATCATGCGGATCGGGCCGCTCCCGCCGATCGTGAACGTCGCGCCGATCGTCGCGAGGATCACGATCGTGATCGCGCCGCCGATCCGGCCGAAGCGGAACGCCGCGATCATCAGCGGGAGGAGCGGCACGAACAGCAGCGGAAACGTCTCCTGCCCGAAGACGAGCCGCGTCACGACGATCGTCACCAGGATCAGCCCCGCGCCCTCGAGCTTGCGTGCCAAGCGCATACGCGCGATCCCGGCGAACATCTCGCCGTTGAGCGCGAGCAGCACGACCGGTGCGAGCGTGAGATTGCCGAGCGCGTGGCCGAGATACCAGCTCAGCCAGTTGCTGGCGAAACCCGTCGGCGTCGCCAGCGCGATCGTCGCCGCGCCGCCGATCCCGGAGACTGCGGGCGCGATCCCGCCCGCCACCGCGATGAACAGGAAGACGCCGCGCAGCGATCCGAGATCGGCCCCGCTGCCGCGGCCGCGCCGCAACAGCCATGCCGCGAGGATCGCTTCGCCGATCGTGCACGCGGTGACGAGTGGCGCATAGCCATAGCCGATCCCGAACTGCCCCGTCGCAACGACGCCCCCGATCATCGCGGCCGTCACCGGCAAGAGCCAGGCGCGGGGCGACCGCACCACCAGTTCGACGATCAGGATCGCGGTGGCGAACCACAAGCAGGCGGGTCCGCCGCCGAAGCGCGTGAAGCGGATCGCCGCAGCGGAGGCCGCAAAAACGAGCATGCCGATCAGCACCGCCCGAATGGCGGACCGAAAGGAGAACGTAACGCGGAACTCGGCCAACATAAGTCAAAGCCTACGCGCTGTGGACCCAAGAAGACACCGTCAATCGCGGCTAAAATCCGCTAAGCAGGCTCTCGACATTGGCACCGAGCGCGTCGAGCGCATAGCCGCCTTCCATCGCGATCACGCAGGGCCAGCCACATGCCGCAATGTCGCGCGCGAGCACCGCATAATCCGCGCTGGTCAGCTTGAAGTGCGAGATCGGGTCGCCCTCCCACGTGTCCGCGCCGAAGCTCAGCACCAGCAGATCAGGCGCGAATCGCGTGATCGCATCGAGCGCCACGCCTTGCGCGCGGCGAAACGGGTCGAGCGTCGTGCCGTGCGGCAGCGGCAGGTTGAGCGACGCGCCGCGCCCGTCGCCGTCGCCGGTCTCGTCGGCATGGCCCCAATAGAAGGGATAGTCGGTTGCGGGATCGGCATGGATGCTCGCGTAGAACACGTCGCCGCGCTCCCAGAAGATGTCCTGCGTGCCGTTGCCGTGGTGATAATCGATGTCGAGGATCGCGACGCGCCGCGCCCCGGCATCGCGCGCCGCCTGCGCGGCGATCGCGGCGGTGTTGAGGTAACAATAGCCGCCATAATAATCCGCCCCGGCATGATGGCCCGGCGGCCGGCATAAAGCGAAGGCGGCGCGGTCGCCGTCGAGCACCGCGTGCGTCGCGCCGAGCACGCTTTGCGCGCTCCAATAGGCGGCATCCCAGGTCTGCGCGGTGAGCGGGGTCGAGGCGTCGAAACTGTAGCGCCCGATCTGGCCGTCGATCCGATCGAGCTTGAGCGCGCGTCGGCCGACGATCGGCCAGACATAGCCCATCGCGTCGCCGGGCCGCCCCGCCGCCGCCCAGCGCGCTGGGGCTTCGCGCAGGAAAGCAAGATAGTCGGGGGTGTGGACTGCCGCGATCGCCGCCATGCCGTGATCGCGCGGCGCCTCGGCCCCGCCGATCGCCTCCGCGATCCGCTGCGCGCGCGACGGTGTCTCGGCATAAGCGGTAAAGCCGCCATTGTGCAGTTCGCGCGCCGGCGCATGGCCAAGCTGCGCGGGCGAGAAGAAATTACGCATGCGTCCTCCGTACCGGCCAATAGCGCAGGATGAGAAAGCCCGCGATCGCCGAGACGATCGAACCTGCGAGCACGCCGATCTTCACTTCGTCCTGCAAATGCGGGCTGTCAGGGAAGCCGAGCCCGCCGATGAACAAGCTCATCGTGAAGCCGATCCCGGCGATCAGCGCGACGCCGTAGAGCTGGATCCAGCGCATCCCCTTGGGGCGCTGCGCGATCCCGAGCCGCTCGGCAAGCGCGACGCCCCCCATGATTCCCGCTTGCTTGCCGAGGAACAGCCCGCCCGCAATGCCGAGCACGAGCGGATCGCCGAGCGTGGCGAGACTCACGCCGCCAAGCGATACACCGGCATTGGCGAGCGCGAACAACGGCACGATGCCGAACGCCACCCACGGGCTCAGCGCATGTTCGAGCCGGTGGAGCGGCGAATGTACGTCGTCGGGCGCGCCGGGCGAGCGCGTGATCGGGATCATCGTCGCGGCGAGCACACCCGCGATCGTCGCATGGACGCCCGACAGCAGGATCAGCCACCAGAGCGCGGCAAAGCCGATCAGATATGGCCACAGCGCCCATACGCGGCGCTGCTTCAAGGTGAACATCACCAGCAATACGCCGACCGCACCGCCAAGCGCGATCCAGTCGATGCCGTGGCTGTAGGCGAGCGCGATGATCGCGACCGCGCCGCAATCGTCGACGATCGCGACCGTCGTCAGAAACAGTTTCAGCGCGGGCGGCACGCGGCTGCCGAGCAAGGCAAGCACGCCGATCGCAAAGGCGATGTCGGTCGCCGCCGGGATCGCCCAGCCGGGCTGCAAGTCCGCGGCGCCACCGGTGATCGCGAGATAGACCAAGGCGGGCACCGCCATCCCCGCCGCCGCCGCGATGATCGGCAAGCGGCGCCGCGCCGGGCTCGCCAATTGCCCGTCGATCAGCTCGCGCTTGATCTCGAGCCCGACGAGCAGGAAGAACACCGCCATCAGGCCGTCATTGATCCACAGATGGACCGTCATCGGGCCGATCGCCGGCGCCAGTGTCGGGCCGGTGGCATGGTGGAGCAGCGCGAAATAGGACTCGGCGAGCGGAGAATTGGCGACGATCAGCGCCAGCGCCGCGGTCGCCATCAACACAATCCCGCCCGCCGCCTCTTGATGCAGAAAGGTGCGGAGCGCCGACCGCACGGTGCGGAACGGCGCAGAGGCTTTGCGCTTGGTCATCGCGCCACCCTATCGCCGCGCCGCACAAAGACCAGCGGGATCGGCCCGCGCCGACCCCGCGCCGACCCCGCGCCGACCCCGCGCCGACCCCGCGCCGACCCCGCGCCGACCCCGCATGGCCGCAAGTACGCTTAGCGAGCGAGCGCCTCGGCGATCAATTTGCGCGTATTCTCGACCCCGTAGAGCGCAATGAAGCTCCCCATCCGCGGCCCCTGGCTCGATCCGAGCAGCGTCTCGTACAAGGCCCCGAACCAGGCACGCAGCGGTTCGAAGCCGCCTTCGTTGCCGATCGCATAGACGATGTTCTGCAGATCGACCGCGGAGCTGTCGGCCTGCACCGCAGCGAGCTCACGGTCGAGCCGTTCGAGCGCTGCGACCTCGATCCCCTCGGGCTTGCGGCGCTGGAGCGTCGGCGCGACGTAATCGCGGTTGTACGCCAGCGCATGGCCGATCAGCGCGTCGAGCTCGGGGCTAATCGAACCCTCGATGTAATTGCTGAGATAGCCGTGGACCTGCTCCGCGGTCGCGCCCGCGCCGAGCACGCCGACGAGATTGAGCAGCAGGCCGAACGTGACCGGCGGGTTCGTCCCCGGCACGTCGCCGTCATGGATGTGGTGCACCGGATTGCCGAGCTTCTGCTCGACCGGCTGCGCGGCGTAGCTGGCGCGGAACTGGAAATAATCGTCCACCGCGCGCGGGATGACGCCGATATGGAGCTGCTTGGCCTTTTTGGGCTCGCGGTACGCGAAGAATGACAGGCTCTCCTGCGTCCCGTAATCGAGCCACTGCTCGAGCGTCAGGCCATTACCCTTCGACTTGGAGATCTTCTCGCCCTTTTCGTCGAGGAACATCTCGTAGATCAGCCCCTCGGGCGGGCGACCGCCGAGCACGCGCGCGATCTTGCCCGACTGCACGCCGCTGTCGATCAGGTCCTTGCCGTACATCTCGTAATCGACGCCCAAAGCGACCCAGCGCATCGCCCAGTCGACCTTCCACTGCAACTTCGCCTGTCCGCCGAGCACCGATTGCACGAGAACCTCGCCGTCGCTGTCGGTGAAGCGGATCGTGCCCTCCTCGACATTGACCACCTCGACCGGGACTTGCAGCACGATGCCGGTCTTGGGGCTGATCGGCAGGATCGGCGAATAGGTCGCGGCGCGCTCCTTGCGCAGCGTCGGCAGCATCACGCCCATGATCCCGGCGTAATGGCGCAGCACGCCCTTCAGCGCATCGTCGAACACGCCAGCCTCATATTGCGAGGCGGACGAAATGAATTCGTATTCGAACCCGAAGCGATCGAGGAAATCGCGCAGCATCGCATTGTTGTGTGCCGCGAAGCTCTCGAACTTCTCGAACGGATCGGGAATGCGGCTGAGCGGCTTGCCGAGATGCTCGGTCAGCATCGCTTGGTTGGGGACGTTGTCGGGCACCTTGCGCAGGCCGTCCATGTCGTCGCTGAACTCGATCAGCCGGGTCGGCGCGTCGGACAGCGTCTGGAACGCGTGGCGCACCATGGTCGTGCGCAGCACTTCGTTGAAGGTGCCGATATGCGGCAGGCCCGAGGGACCATAGCCCGTCTCGAAGATGACGGGCTGGTTGCCCGGCTTGCCATCGGGATAGCGCTTGAGCAGCTTGCGCGCTTCCTCATACGGCCAGGCCTTGGAATCGAATGCGGCGGTGCGGAGGGCTGTGTCGGTCATGATGCTCCCGCGTTTGACGCTTTAGGCGCGCGAGCGCAAATGCTATGCTTGCGCCCATGAACATGCAGCTGCCCCTGACGGAGCCGCACCCCTTGAAGCTTCGTATCGAGGACTTCGAGCTGTTGAACCGCGCGGGCGTGTTCGATGCGTACCACAAGGCCGAATTGATCGAGGGGGTCATCGAGGTCATGAACGGCGAATTCCGTCGACACAGCCGCGTCAAAAGCCAGCTGACGTTCCGCTTGCAGCTCGCGCTGGAAGCGATCGGATCCGATTTCGCGGCATTTTCGGAAGCGACCCTCGCGCTTTCGCCGCACAATCTGCCCGAGCCCGACGTCATTGTCGCGATCGGCGGTTTGGATGATCGTTACTATGAACGCCGCGACATCGCGATCGTGATCGAAGTGGCGGACAGCAGCATTACGCGTGACCTGGGCGCAAAGTGCGCGATGTATGCGCACGAGACTGTCCCGGAATATTGGGTCGTAGCTTTGCAAACAGGCGAGATACATCAATTCTGGAAGCCGCGAGACGGGCGCTTCGGCGATCATCGCGTTGTGCCGCTCGCAGGGGAAGTATGCGGTGCGACGCTGCCGGAACTGACGATCGACGGACGCGGCATTCTATAGGGGCTCGACGCTACCCAAAAAAACGCTTTCCCCGGGCGAAGGCCGGCGCCCAGTCGCGGAACGGCCGCAAGCCGGCACTGCCCCCGAAGACGAGGACCTTCGCTCCTAGGCCCCAGCCTCCGCCGGGGAAGCGCAATTTCTGCTAGCGCAGCAAGCAAACCCACCCCTCCAACGTTGCCATTCCGTTCCCCC
Organism: Sphingomonas sp. PWP1-2; assembly: GCF_049898305.1. NCBI lineage: Bacteria > Pseudomonadati > Pseudomonadota > Alphaproteobacteria > Sphingomonadales > Sphingomonadaceae > Sphingomonas > Sphingomonas sp. PWP1-2. Next base: position 411,128 of record NZ_JAFCXM010000004.1, on the reverse strand, counting down.
TACGCGATATACCCAGCGTGACCGCGCTCCCCTATCCCGCGCTCCATGCGAGCCACAGCGGCATCTGGATCGCCGATGCCGAAGGCACGCGACCGATCGGACGCGGCGAGGCGATCCGCATTGCCGCCGATACCCCCGTCATCCTGCTCAACGCAGCGCTGATCGGGCAGCGGCTCGGCTATGCCGACCTGTCGGGGCTCGACCTGCTCGAACTGTTCGCCTTCCTGTGCCCCGCGCGCTTCATGGTGCCGACGCCGCGCGGCCTAGCGCGCGTTGCAGGGCTGGAAGCTCCGAGCGAGGATGGCGAGATCGCCGCCTTCCTGCGCGACGCCGCGGTGGCGCTGCTCGGCATGACCGAGCCCGGCACCGACTGGCCCGAGCGCGAGGGCGCATGGACCGCGGCGCAATCGCTGTTCAAACTGCGCTGGACCTGGGCGCCGATCCTTGCGCAACGGCTCAAGACCCCCGACGTCGCCGAACGCTGGCTGTTCTCGAAACTCGGCGAATGGTCCGAAGGCGCACCGCGCCCACAGCCGCGCACCGTCACGCTCGATGCCGACGAGACCCAGGCGCGGCTCGCGCGCCTCACCGGGAGTGCCGCCGAGCAACGCTCGGGCCAACGCGCTTACGCCCAGGCGGCACGCGAGGCGTTCGCCCCGCGCATGGCGCACGGCGCACCTAACATGGTGCTTGCGGAGGCCGGCACCGGGATCGGCAAGACGCTCGGCTATCTCGCCCCCGCTTCGCTATGGGCCGAGAAGGCCGATGGCGCGGTGTGGGTATCGACCTTCACCAAGGCGCTGCAACGCCAGTTGGGCCATGAAAGCGCACGCCTCTTCCCCGATGCAGCAACCCGCCGCGCGAAAGTGGTGACGCGCAAGGGGCGCGAGAATTACCTCTGCCTGCTTAATCTCGAAGATGCGCTGCAAGGCGGTTTCGCCGGCCGCGCCGCGATCCTCGCGCAGCTCGTCGCGCGCTGGGCGGCGTATAGCGCCGATGGCGACATGGTCGGTGGCGATCTGCCCGGCTGGCTCCCCACGCTGTTCCGCCGCAACGGCGCGACCGCGCTGACCGACCGGCGCGGCGAATGCGTCTATGCCGGCTGCCCACATTACCGGAAGTGCTTCATCGAAAAGGCCGCGCGCGCCAGCGCCGATGCCGATCTCGTCATCGCCAACCATGCGCTGGTGATGGTCAATGCCGCGCGCGGGCGCGAATCGACGACGCGTCCGACGCGCTACGTGTTCGACGAAGGCCATCATCTGTTCGATGCCGCCGACGCGATGTTCTCGACCGCGCTGACGGGATCCGAGACGATCGAACTCCGCCGCTGGGTGCTCGGCCCCGAATCGGGCGGACGCGGGCGGCGACGCGGGCTTGCCGCGCGCCTCTCCGACGTGGCGAGCTATGACGAGGGCGGCGCACGCGCGATCGCCGATGCGGTGGCGGCGGCGCAGGGCCTGGCGAGCGACGGCTGGCTCCAGCGGATCGGCGAAGGCGCGCCGTTCGGCCCGATCGAGACGCTGCTCGCGGCCGTCCGCGGACTGACCTACGCGCGCGCCGAGGCAGAAGGCGATGCGGGCTATGCGCTCGAGACCGAACTCGCCGAGCCCGACCCCGGGCTGGTTGAAGCCGCGGGTCCCGCCGCACATGCGCTCGATGCGCTCGTCCGGCCACTCGTCGCGCTCGGACGCCGGCTCGAGGCGGTGCTCGAGGAAGGGCCCGATTGGATGGACGGCCAGGCGCGTGCGCGGATCGAAGGTGCTGTCGCCTCGCTCGGCTGGCGCGCCGAGACTGTCGCGGCATGGCTGTCGCTGCTTGCCCGGATCGGCGGGCCGGCCTCGCCCGATTTCGTCGACTGGCTCGCGGTCGACCGAGTCGAGGGGCGCGAATACGATATCGGCCTCCACCGCCACTGGCTCGACCCGACGCGGCCCTTCGCCGAGACCGTGCTCAAGCAAGCGCACGGCGTGCTCGTCACCTCGGCGACGCTGCGCGGCGGCGGGACCGATGGCGAGGAAGGCTGGGGCGTCGCCGAGTCGCGCACTGGCGCCAACCATCTGTTGCGCGGCGCGAGCCGCTTCGCCGCGACATCGCCATTCAATTATGCCGACCAGGCCGAGGTGCTGATCGTCACCGACGTCAAGCGCGGCGACATGGGCGCGCTCGCCAACGCCTATGCCAAGCTCGGCGTCGCGAGCGGCGGCGGGATGCTCGGGCTGTTCACCGCAATTCGGCGGCTGCGCGGCGTCCATGCCCGCATCGCCGACCGCCTCGCCCGCGAGGGGCTGCCGCTCTACGCGCAGCATGTCGACCCGATCGACACCGGCACCCTGGTCGACATCTTCCGCGACGATCCCGCCGCCTCGCTGCTCGGCACCGATGCCTTGCGCGACGGGGTCGACGTGCCCGGCCGCTCGCTGCGGCTCGTCGTGCTCGAGGGCGTGCCGTGGCCCAAGCCGACCGTGCTCCACGCCGCACGGCGGCTCGCCGGAGGCGGCAGCCGCTACGACGACCGGATCGTCCGCGCGCGCATGGCGCAGGCGTTCGGCCGGCTGATCCGCCGCGCCGACGACCACGGACTGTTCGTGCTGCTTTCCGCAGCGATGCCGTCGCGCCTGCTCACCGCCTTCCCGCCGGGGGTGAAGATTACGCGCTGCACGCTGGACGAAGCGGTTGCGCGTGCGGGAGCGCTTCCCTCCGCCGTGCAAACGGGGCATGAGGCGCGCGAACCCGCCTGACGGAGACTTTAGCATGACCGCCGGCACCAAGACGCTGACGCTGCTCCGCCACGCCAAATCGGGCTGGGACGATCCCGCTTTGCGCGATTACGATCGCGGGCTCAACGCCAAGGGCAAGCGTGCGGCGGCGCTGATCGGTGGCCATCTGCGCAATGCCGCCGGCGTGTTCGACCATGTCGTCGCCTCGCCGGCGGTGCGCGTCGTCGAGACGCTCGAACAGGTCGAGAGCAGCTATGGCCGCACGCTCGCGCCCCATTTTGACCGGCGCATCTACCTCGCCTCGGCAGTGACCTTGCTCGATATCGTCCACGAAGCGCCCGCCGAGGCGGCGCACCTCCTGCTCGTCGGGCACAATCCCGGGCTCGAGGATCTCGCGATGCTGCTCGTTCCCGATTCGGACGAACCGCTGCGCGTCGCGCTCGAGGCGAAATATCCGACCGCGACGATCGCCGAAATCAGCTTCGCGGGCGAATGGGCGACGCTTGCCGGCGGGAGCGGACGGCTGACGCGCTTCGTCCGCCCGCGCGATCTCGATCCGACGCTCGGACCCGACGAGGACTGAGCCTCACACCTTCCCGAACAAGCCCTTCAAGCCCGCCAGCGCACCCGCGGGCTTGGCCTCTTCCTCGCTGATCACGCCCGCCGCGCGCAACGCCGCCGCGGCATTGGGGCCGCGCGGGAACGGATCGAGCGCAAGCGCCATCGTTTCCGCCGCCGCTTCGCCGAGGTCGATCGCCGCGCCATCATACGGCATCGTGTCGAGCGCATCGAGATCGAGCTCGATCTCCTCCTCGGCGGCGGCCTCCTGTTCGGTGACGAAGCGCAACGCGACATCCTCCGAAACGCTTTGCGGCAAGGGCTCGTCGGTCACCGAACACGCCTGGACGACCGCCGCGCTGACCGCGCCGCGCGCGACGATCCCCGCCGCATCGCGCTTGACCCGAAACGTCGCCTCGAGCCGGTCGACCGACACCAGACCGAATCGCGCTGCCAGCGCGGCGCGCTCGGCCTCGCTCGCGGTGATCGCGATGCTGCGCTCGCCCTCGCCGATCGTGTCGATCCGCTCCAGCCGCGAAAATTCGGGGGTGCTCATGCAATATCTCCTGCGATCACCGACTCGGTCGGTCGTGCCGCCAGCGCGTCGCGCAGCGCGAACAAGGCGGCCTCGGTATGGGCGATCGCGGCGGCACCGGGCAGACCGCTGCGGTACAGGTTACGCGCAAGCGCCGGGTGGAGGTCGCCCGCCGCCAGCCCGTCGCGATACGCGCCGAGCCGCCCGCCGAGCATCCCCATCATCTTGCCGATATGCTTGCCGACGCCGATGTCGCCGACCCCGCTTTCGCGCAATTGCCCGTCCATGTCGGTGACGAAGCGCTCGGTCAGCCGCGCGCTTGCCGGGCCTGCCTCTGGAACATCCTCGAGCCGCAGCAGCACGAGCGACAGCACCGCCGCGACCATGTCGAACCGGCCGTCGAGCGTGTCGGGAACACCGCCCGATTCATACCAATGCGGCGCGCGTGCCAGCGCGATCACCCGATCATAGAGCAGCATCGCGGTATCGTCGGGCGTCCGCCCCAGCAGCTTCGAAAACCAGCCCAAATCTCTCGTGTCCCTTCGCGCCCTTGTTTGGTCGCCTTTTCCGGCATATTGAGGCTTCGTGTCCGCGGGTGCAATGCGTCGTGGCCAGCTTTGGTGCCTTGGAGAGTGTCGATGAGCCTTAAGTCCGTCCGCCAGTTGACGGCTGCCGCCCTCCTCGCACTGTGCGTGTTCGGGGCGAGCGCCTGCGTGCCGCTCAAGTCGCACCAGGGCTATGTCATCGATGCCGATCTCGTGAACTCGGTCCAGGCCGGCACCGACAACCGTCAGTCGGTGCTCGCGACGCTCGGCAAACCGAGCTTCACTTCCGAGTTCAACCAGGGGGACTGGTATTACGTGTCGCGCGAGACGCGCAATTTCGCGTACAACAACCCCAAGGTCCGCGAGCAGACGACGCTGCGCATCAGCTTCGACGAGAAGGGCAATGTCACCGCGGTCCGCAAATCGGGCGTCGAGCAAGTCGCGTCGATCAGCCCGTCGGGCAAGACCACGCCGACGCTCGGCAAGAAGCGCAGCTTCTTCGATGAACTGTTCGGCAATATCGGCACCGTTGGCGCGGTCGGCGGTGGCCAGGGCGGCCAGAGCAACACCGGTGGCGGTCGCGACACGCCGTAACGCTGCACGCCGTTCCTGACGGATTGCTGACAAGCGCATTCGCATTCTGTTCAGTCGCGCGCTGCCAAAACACGCTCCATGGCCCGGCCGCTCTCTGGCCAGCCGGAATATGGAGGATACAGTGCGTAAACTCATTTTCACCGCTTTGATGGCGGCGACCTTGGTTCCCGTCGCGGCAAGCGCGCAGTCGAACGAAGAGCTGCGGCGCGACCGTCGCGACATCCGCCAGGAGCAGCGTGACCTGCAGGACGCGCGGATGCGCGGCGACCGCCGTGACATTCGCGATCAGCGCGAGGACGTGCGCGACGCGCGCCAGGAATATCGCGAGGATCTGCGCGATCGCGACCGCGCCTGGGGCCGCGACGACTGGCGTGGCTGGCGTGACCGCAACCCGAACTATTATGCCGGCGGCAATTGGAACGCCCCGTTCCGCTACACCGCGTTCCGTCCGGGCCTGCGCATGGCACCGGCCTATTACGGCGGGCGCTACATCATCGCCGATCCGTGGCGCTATCGCCTGCCGCGCGCCGGCTTTGGCCAGCAATGGGTACGGCACTATAACGACGTGATCCTCGTCGACACGCGTCGCGGCTATGTCGTCCAGGTGATCCGCGGCTTCTACCGCTAAGACTGTTCGTCACGGGCGGCGGCCGTCTCCGAAAGGGGGCGGCCGCCGTTTTTTTCAGCGGATCGTGAAGAGCACCTGATCGACGACACGTCCGGCGACATCGGTCAACCGCAGCCGGTGGAGTCCCGGTCCGGCGATGATCTGCGGCTGCGAATCGGCGGCGCCTAGATCGGTCTTGTCGAGCCACAGCCGATGCGCCGTTACCGCCCCCGACACGTCGACCGAGAGCCGCTGCCGGTTGGGCGGAATGTCGGGATCGATCGCATAGACGCTGCCCGACACCGGATTGGTGATCCGCGGGCGGCGCGATTCGGCGGGTGCGACGGCGATCTGCGACTGGCCCGTTCCGGCGAGGAAATATTCGGTGCGCGGTTGTTCGATCGCATTCGCGAAGGTGATCGCGCGCGCTTCGATTCCCGTCGGGCGCGGGGGCGGGCTGCCGCGCGTGTCGGCGTTGAGCGCGAGCATGATGTCGCGCCACACCGGCGCCGCGCCGCTGACCCCCGACACCGCACGCATCGAATCGCCCTCGAGATTGCCGACCCACACTGCGACCGTATATTCTCGCGTGAAGCCGATGCACCAATTGTCGCGCAGCGCCTTGCTCGTCCCCGTCTTCACCGCCGCCCAGAACGGCAGGTGCAGCGCCGAATCGAGCCCAAAGGTCACCGCGCGGGCATTCGAATCGGCCATCATGTCGGCGACGAGCCACGCGGCCTGCGGTGTCGTGATGGCGTGCGGCGTCTCGCGTGGCGCATCGAGCGTCAGTCGCAGCGGCGACCAGCGGCCGGCCTGCTCCAGGCTGCGATAGGCCGCGGCCTGTTCGAGCAGCGTGACTTCGGCCGAGCCGAGCGCGAGCGAGAAGCCGTAATAGTCGCCATCCTCGACCAGCCCGCGATACCCCGTGTCCCACAACCGATCGCGAAACGCGTCGACCCCGACGAGCAGCAAAGTGCGCACCGCGGGTACGTTGAGCGACCCCGCCAGCGCCGCGCGCGCCGACACCGGACCCTTGAACCCGCGATCGTAATTCTGCGGGACGTAGAGCCCCGAAGCGGTGTCGAGCTGGACCGGCGAATCGTCGAGGATCGAGGCGGGGGTGAGATAGCCCTTCTCGATCGCCTCAGCGTAGAGGAAGGGTTTGAGCGTCGATCCGGCCTGGCGATAGCTGTTCGCGCCGTCGACCGCGGGCGCGGTCGAGGCGCCGCCGATCCCGCCGACATAGGCCAGCACGTCGCCGGTCGCATTGTCGATCACCACCGCCGCGCCGTCACGCGCGCGCGCGCCGCCGAGGCCCTGCAACTGGCGTTTGAGCGCGACGATCGCCAGGCTCTGGATCCGGCGGTCGAGCGTGGTGGTGACCTTGAGCCCGGGCTTGGTGAGCAAGCGGTCGGAGAGATGCGGCGCAAGGCCGGGGTCGAGCTGCAGACTGCGCGCCGGGCCGAGCATCGACGCCGCCTCGCCCGCAAAGCGCGCGCAATCGCGCTCGTGGCTGACCGCGCAGGCGCGCCGCGCGATGCTCGCGGGGTCGACCTGCGGATCGGGGAGGAGCGCGGCGAGCAGCAGTGCATCGTCGCGCGCGAGGGCGTCGGGGGTCTTGCCGAACAGCCCGAGCGCCGCCGCGCCGATCCCCTGCGCCTCGCCGCGGAAACCGGCGAGGTTGAGATAGGCCTCGAGGATCTCGTCCTTCGACCAATGCGATTCGAGCGCCCAGGCGGCGCGCATCTGGCGGAGCTTGTCCCACACGTGGCGCTGCCCCGGCACCGCGAGATCGGGCGCGAGGAAGCCGGCGACCTGCATCGACAGCGTGCTCGCGCCGCGCGCGCGCGTTCCCTGCGCGCGGTCGCGCGCGACGCCGAGCAAGGCGAGCCAGTCGACCCCGCCATGATGAAAGAAGCGCCGGTCCTCGACTCCCACGATCGTGTCGCGCGTGACCGGCGAGACATGCTCGAGCGGCGTCCAGGCAAGCCGGCGCGCGGCGAAATCGACGCGCGCGCTGTCGATCAGCGCGCCGTTGCGGTCATAGAGCCACGCCTCGGACGGGTGCCACGCGGCGCGAACCTGCGCATAGCCGGGGAGTGGCGGGGGAAGCGTGGCGTAGTCAATCGCGACGAAGGCGAAGAGCGCGACGACCAGCGCGGTGACGATCGCGCCGGTGCGGGTCTTGAACCCCGCCCAAACGCGTTCGCTTCCCCGGCGCAGGCCGGGGCCCAGGAGCGACGCACGGCGCAGGAGGGTGCTGTACTCGATCAACGCAACGGCCCGCTACTGGGCCCCGGCCTCCGCCGGGAAAAGGAAGGAAAGAAGAAGGAAGATGGGATCAGCGCTGCACCACCGTCACCGGCGCGAGCGGCAGCTGCGCGCGGATCGCGGGCGAATACATCGCCTCGACCCGGCTCGGCGGCAGGTTGAAGCGCCCTGCACCGTTCAGCCGCAGCATGTACGACGCGCTGAACGCCCCGCGCGGCACCCAGCCGTAATAGGCGCGCCACGCATCGTTGCGCTTCTCGACATAGGCGGGAACCACGCCGACCTGCACGTCCCACAGCTTGCCATCGGCATCGCGCGCCTGGAACTTGGACCCCGGCCCGGCCTGCGCCTGCCCCGCCAAGATCTGCGATTGTCCGCCGAGATCGCCGATGATCGTCGCACCCGCCGGGATCGGATCGTTGATCACCACCCAGTTGCGCTCGGCGTTCGCCTTGACGGTGATCGTCACCTTGACGACGTCGCCGCGCGTCAGCACGCCCTTGGTGCGCGCCTGCACCACCTCGACGTTGCGCTGCATCTCATAGCCAGCGAACAGCGGCCTGGTCAGCGGCACCGCCGCCGAGATCGAGACGTTCGCCCACGGCCCCGCGCCGCCGCTCGACTGCGACAGCTTGAGCGGGGTGAGCGTCGCCGGCAGCTGGAAGGTCGCCGTTCGCGCGGTCGTTGCCAGCGGCCACGCCTTGCTGATCGTCTGCGCACCCAAACCCAGCGTCGTATTCCCGACGATCGCGCTCGCCGGATAGAGCGCGGCGAACTTGCGCGCCGCGATCGTGCCCCAGGCGTTGGCGGTGGTGGTGTCCCAGCGGCCGTGCGACTGGCGCAGCGCGACGCCGACCATCATCTTGGCCGCTTCGTCCTGCCAGCCGGGCCGGCCGAGCGTCGCGATCACCGTCTTGATCGAGGCTTCGTCGCCCGACGACATCAGCCACCACGGCTGGTTGCTGCTGTCCGACAGATCGAGCCGCGTGCCCTCATAGACGAGCCGGGTCCGCAACTGCGCCTCGCCCGCCGCCTTGAGCGCATTGGCGTTGGCGAGCCCGGCCACATGATCGAGCGCGACGAGATAATCGGCGAGCAAAGCGGTCGGCATTTCCTTCGGGATCATGCTCAGCTGCCCGAGCATCGCCGGCGTCGCTGCTCCGGCCCGTGCGAGCGCGTTGAAGGCATAGACGCGCTGGAGCCGGACATCGCCATACTCCTCGTGGCGCAAGCGCCCGTCGAGCACGGCTTTCAGCCCCTCGATCATCTTCGCGCGCGGCCCCTCTGGGATCGGCAGGCCGGCCTCCGACGTCATCGCCAGCACATAGGCGGTGAGCGACTCGGAGCCCGTCAGGCTCCCCGACGGCCAGTAGCGCAGCAGCCCATCATCGGCCTGATACGCCGGGATGTCGCTCGCCAGCCTTTGCCACAGCGCCGCATCGCCGAGCGCGACCGCGCGCGACAGCTGCTGTTCGAAGCAATTATACGGGTAGCGCGCCATGAAATCGCGCACCCCGGCAAGCGGCGGCGCGAGCGTGTCGTCGAGCCGGATGTCGACCGTCCCGCGCCCCGCGATCGCCCCCATCGGCGGCTGGATCGGGATCGTCGTGTCGCCGCCGACGCGCGCGAGCGTCCCGGCCCACACTTCGAGCGGATAAAGCGGCGTCACCGCCTGATTGACGGTGATCTGGTCGACCGCCTTGCCGTCGGCCGAGCGCGCGCTGACGTGCCAGCGCAACGCGTCGAGATTGGCGGGCGCGGTCAGATTCCACGCGACCGGCATCGCGCCGCCCGCCGGGATCGTCACCGTCAGCGGCTTGCCCTGCGCGATCGCAGGGGTGAGATCGACGCTCGCGGTCACCGTCATCGGCTTGTCCGAGCCGTTGCGCAGCGTGAAGCTCGAGGCGTAGAAATCGCCGGTCCGCACCACCGGCGCGATGCCGGCGAAGATTGACAGGTCCTGCGCGGTGCGCACGCTCGCCATGCCGGTGCCGTAAAGCTGCGACCCATCGGTCGCGATCGCCACCAGCTTGAACGAGGAGAGCGCGTCGGACAGCGTCACCGGAATCCGCGCATGGCCATTCTGGTCGAGCGCGACGCGGCCCTTCCACAGGATCACCGGCTGGAAATTCTCGCGGTTGAGCCCCGACGAATCGCCGCCACCGCCGCCGCCGGCCTCGACCGCCTTCTTGCCGTAATGGCGCTTGCCGACGACCTGCGTCTGCGCGGTCGAGGTGAGCACCGCGAGCGGGCGCTCGCCCATCACCGCGGTCAGCACGTCCCAGCTGTCGTTAGGCGCAAGCTGGAGCAGCGCCTCGTCGACCGCCGCGAAGGCGACGTCGGCGGTACGCACCGGCTTGCCGTCGGGGCCGTTCACCTGGACGTCGACTTGCGCGACGTCGCGCGCGGCGTAGCGAGCCTTGTCGGCCTTGACCGCGACCTGGAGCTGGTGCGCTTCCCAGCCGACCTTCACCTTGGCGATGCCGATACGGTAGCTCGGCTTGGCGAGATCGACCAGGGCGGTCGGCTCCTGCCCCTCGGGCGGATCACTCGCAAGCCCGACCGAACGCGCGAGGCCGTGGAGCCAGCTCCAGATCCCGCTCTCGGTACGGCCGCGCACGACCATCACCGAGACGAACACGTCGGGCGCGTACGAGCCCGGCATCTTCACCTCGACCACCGGGTCCGCCCCGCTGAGTTCGGTGACGTAGCTCGCAAGCACGCCCTCGCGCTCGACCGTGACGAGCGCGGTCGCCTGGCGGAACGGCATGCGCACCTGGAAACGCGCGGTCTCGCCCGCTTTGTAGGCGAGCTTTTCGGGGACGACGTCCATCCGGTCGCCATTGTCGCCGCCGAACCACCAATCGTCCTTGCCGGCGAGCCACACGCTCTGCGTCGCGCGCGCTTCGTTGCCGGCGGCATCCTTGGTGGTCGCCACCGCATAGACTTCGCCCGAAATGCCGGGGTCGAGCTTGCACGTCGCCAGCCCCTGCGCATCGGTCGTCGCGCTGCAGGTCTGGCTGAGCTTCTCGGTCTTCATGCGGTTGTCATAGGCATAGAAGCCGCCGATCAGCCGCCGCCGCGCAGTGAGGATCTGCCGGCTGTAGAGCGCGACCGAGATCGCCTGGTTGGCGAGCGGCTTGCCCGCGGTATCGAGCGCGACGAAGCGCAGCCGCAGATCGTCCTGCTTCATCAGCCAGCCGTCGGTCTTGACGCCCAATTGCACCGCGCTCGGGAAGATCGGGATGCGCTTCGAGGCGGTCAGGACTTCGCCATTGGCGTCCTGATAGTCCATCTCGACGAGCATGTCGGTGACGCCGTCGAGCGTCTGCGGGATCGACACCGTCTGCTTGCCGGTGCCATCGCCGCCGAGCGTCGAGGGAAGCGTCTGCGTCGGCGGGAGCGTCGCCTGCTCCTCCTCGCCGTCGCCGTTGAGCGGCTTGGTGCCCTCGACGATCGCCTTGCCGCCGAAGCTGTAGCTTTCGTAGCCGTCGGGCGTGCCCTCATGCGCGAAATAGCCGATTCGCATGTCGACCGGCAGGTTCGATGCGCCGCCGCCCGACAAATATCCGACGAACAGGTCGAGCGCGAGGCTGATCGGGCGGATTGCGGCGTCCTTCGGGCCGGTGACGGTCGCGCGCATCGTGGGCAACTTGTACTCGTCGACCTTGAACGACTGGCCGGTCTCGATCGTCCGGTTGTCCGCGATCACCGACAGGTCGTAATCGCCCATCGGAGCGCGCGCGGGGGCGGTCCATTCGCTCTCGCCGATGCCGTTCGCGTCGATCGTCAGCGGCAGGTCGAACTGCGTGTCCGAACCGCGATGCTGCAGCCGCAGCGTCCCCGTCACGCCCGGCGCAAAGCCGAAGCCGCTCGCCACCGAGGTGCGCAGGATGTGCTTCATGTGGACCGTCTCGCCCTGGCGGACGAGCGCGCGGTCGAACACGGTGTGGAGGAACTCGCCGCGGGCCGAATAGCCATAGGGCAGGTCGAAATCATACGGGCGGATGCCCTTGCCCCAATCGGTCAGCGTGAAGCTGAAATCGTCGCCGGCGCGCGCCGAGACCATCAGCGGGCTCGACCCGCCGTCGCACGAGCCGCCATACGCTTCGGGCTCTGGCAGGCCCGGCGGCACGTTGAGCCCGCCATTCTTGTCGGTGATGCCGCGCGCGAGCAATCTGCCGGTGCAGCTGTCGGTGACGTGCACCTCGGCATTGGCGACGGGCTTGCCGGTGTCGAGCGCGGTGACCCAGGCGAGACTCGCCGCGCGACCCCATTTGAAGTGGACGCTCATGTTGGTGACGAGCGCGGCGGTCGCGACGTAGCGCGGCGCCTTGCGCCCGAGCAATGCCTGGCCGAGCACCGGGCTCGCGAGTTCGACGACATAGAAACTGGGCTTGCCGCCGCCGAGCGGCAGGCCGACGACTTCGAAATCCTTGCCCTTGCCGGGCAAGCCGATCTGCATCGGCGCGCCTTCGCCGGCGAGGATCGACTTGGACCCGGTGTCGTTGATCCGAACCTTCTCCTTGCCGCGCGTTTCCTCGTGACTGGCCTCGTCGTCGGCATGGCCGACGGTGCGCAGCCACTCGGCAATCTTGCCGTCGGAGCCATCGACGCGCAGCGCCTGGCCGCCGATCGTGACGTTGGTGCCCTGCAGCGCGGGCTCGACGTTGCGGACGGTGACGGGCAGCACGCCGCCCTGCTTTGATTCGAGAATGCCGAACGACGCGGCGAATTTGACGAGCGGCGGGGCGGCATCGAAGCGCACGGCGAGCGGGAAGCGCTCGGCGTTCGACAGTGGTCGACCGCTCTCGTCCTTGACGCCCGCCGGCAGCACGACCTTGCCGGTCTGCGCCTGCGGCAGCGGGCTCTTGAAGCCGACCGCGGAAATCGTCGCCTTGGTCTTCGCATCGCCACGCTCGGTGTCCGAGCTCGAATCGAACAGCGTCGGCGCCAGCACTTTGCCGTCGGCGGTCTCGATGCGGACCTGCTTGGCGAGTTCGCTCGGCACTGGGGCAGAGAAACGCACCCACGCCTTCTCCACCGGGTTGCACCCCGCGGCGGCGTTGACGCGCGAGCATTCGAAGCGCGCGGTGAAGGGTTTGCGGACGGTGAAATCGAAACGCTGGTCGGTGCCCGCGGTCTTGCCGCCGGCGCCGGCGATCTTGGCTCCCCACACCAACGCGACATCGGCGCCGGGCGGCAGCGGGCGGCGGCACTTCAGCGCGGTGACGCCGGCATAGGCCTTCGCGCGATCGGCCGGTGCCGGGATCGCGGCGGGCAAGCCACCGCTCTCGAGGAAACTGCGGACGTTCCAATTCTCGGTGCCCATCTCGCCGAGCAGCTTGCCGGGCAAATCGGCGGGGAGCACGTCGACCGGGATCTTCTCGCCGATCCCCTTGACCGCGCAATAGGCGTTGGCGGCGACCGAGGCGGGGGTGGCGGGCAGATTGGCCGCGACGAGGAAGGTCTGGTCCTCCTCGATCTCGTCCGAATCCCCACCCGGCAGGATGGCGCGCGCGACCGGGCCGCCGGCGTCGACGGTGAACTCGCGCTGGCCGGTCGCGGCATAGCCCGACACGCTCTTGAGCCCCTCGCGCAGCGCGAACTTGCACGTCGTGCCGCCGGGCAGGCCGCTGGCGAAATCATAGACGAACGTCTGCGGATCGACCCAGCGTCCTTGGCCACCGACCGCGCAGGTCACGTCGAACGGCGCGGCCGCACGCGGATCGCCCAGAGGCACCATCGGCTGGTTGAAGCGCGCGGTAAAACGCTCGATCGCGCCGTCGCCGATACCGGGCGTGGCAAGGATGACCTGCGGACTCGCATCGCCGAACGCGGCGAACGGGACGCAGACCAAAGCGAGCAAGGCGATTCGGAAACCCAGCTTCATCGCATCTTCCCCCCGGAGCCGCTTCGCATCGCCTTATAGGGCGACGCGGCGTGCGAGCACAACGACGGTCCGTCATAGCGCCGTCCCCTTGATTAAACCACGAACTTGTTGGAAAATCACGAAGAACGACTCGGGAGGGGTGGCTGAAAGGCCAGGGTCGTCGGGGGGAGCCGGTCTTGGGGGCAGGATGGGTCATGTTCGCGATCGATGCGATCGCGCGCGAAACGGTCGTGTTCGCGGCGATCGGTTTCCTCGTCGGCGGCTGTGACGACCTAGCGATTGATATCGGCTGGATCTGGATCACGCTGACTCGCCGCCGCCCCGCTTTGCCGCGGACGCTCGATGCGTATCGGCAAACGCCGCCGCGCCGGATCGCGGTGTTCGTTGCGACGTGGGACGAGTCGACGGTGATCGGCGCGATGCTGCGCAGCGCGCTCGCGCGGTTCGAGCATGAGGATTACCGCCTGTATGTCGGGACCTACCCAAACGACCGCGCGACGATCGACGCGGTCGCAGCAGTGGCGGCGTGTGATCCGCGCGTACGGCTGGTCATCAACAGCCGCCCCGGACCGACCACCAAAGCCGATTGCCTCAACGCCGTTTGGCGCGCGCTCGAGCGCGACGAAGCGCGTGACGGCGTACCCGTCGCCGCGGTCGTGCTGCATGACGCCGAGGATCTGGTCCACCCCGGCGAACTGCGCGTTTTCGATGCGCTGATCGGGCGCTATGCCGTCGTCCAGCTCCCGGTGCTGCCGTTGGTCGATCGCGGTGCGCCGCTCGTCTCGGGGCACTATGCCGACGAATTCGCCGACGCACACAGCCGGCAAATGGTGGTGCGCCAGGCGCTCGGGGTCGGGCTTCCGCTCGCCGGGGTCGGCTGCGCGATCGAACGCCAGATGCTCGGTCGGATCGCAGCCGCGCGCGACGGTTTGCCGTTCGACGCGGGCTCGATCGTCGAGGATTACGAACTCGGCTTGCTGATCGCCACGCTCGGCGGACGCGGCGTGCTCGCGCGTGTCCGCGCAGATGGCGAGCTCGTTGCGGTCCGCGCCTACTTCCCAGCGACCGTCTCGACCGCGGTACGGCAGAAGGCGCGCTGGATGACGGGCATCGCGCTGGCCGGCTGGGACCGGATCGGCTGGGGGCGCGCGCTCGATTGGCGCGACCATTGGATGCGGATGCGCGATCGGCGCGCACCGCTCGCGGTGCTAATGCTGTTCGTCGCCTATACCGCTTTTATCGCCTGGGGTGTTGCGTTGGTGGCGCACGCGCTCGCCGGACGGGCGGCGGCGCCGCCCTCCGCGGCGATGCTGGCGCTGCTGCACCTGAACGGCGCGTTGTTGGCCTGGCGGCTCGTCTGGCGCGCGGCCGCGACCGGCGGCGCCTATGGCTGGCGCGAAGCGCTATGGTCCCTGCCGCGCGCACTGGTCAGCAACTATGTCGCGCTGCTCGCGGCGCGGAGCGCCATGACGGCGTATGTCCGATCGTTGCGCGGCACCGCGCTGCGGTGGGACAAGACCAGCCATGTCTTTCCAGGTGCAATAGAACGGACCGAGCCGGGTTCCGAACATTGAGCGTTCAAGGACGCGGGCGCCCTCTGCGCTTTCTCGGCGTCCTGGCGGTCGGATGGATCGCGGCGCGGCTCGCGATGGTCTGGCCGCAGCCCGCACCGATCGCAGCGCCATCGCTGATCGCGCGCTCGCTCGGGATCAAACGATCGTCGCTGCCGGTGATGCCGATGCCGATGCCGGGAACGCATCCCGCGGCGAGACGGAGTGCGCACATCGCGACGCGCGTGCCGGCACTCCGATATCGGGCGCCCCGATATCGGACACCGCACAATCCTATCGCAGCGCGGTCGCTCGCCCCGTCTCGCCGACCAAGTCCCATCCAGCCGCCGAAAAGCGCCGATGCCCCGGCCGCGGATCGCCTCCTCGGCCACCGCCCCCTGCCCAGCCCCACCGGCCAAGCGGGTGCCGCGCTCGAGCCCAAGTCGACGGCGCTGGTTGCGGGTCTGCCCGACAGTGCCGCTGGCGCGGTGCCAACGCGTGCGCCCTCGCGCTGGTCGGGCAGTGCCTGGCTTGCCGCGCGCGGCGGGTCAGGGCTCGCGTCCGGCGCACTTGGCGGACAGCTCGGAGGATCGCAGGCCGGCGCTCGGCTGGTCTATGCGCTCGACCGACCTCATCGCATCGCGCTTGTCGGCCGCGTGACGTCGCCACTCGGCAGCGGGTTGCGCGAAGCCTCGGTCGGCGTCGAATGGCAACCGACTCGTCTGCCACTGCGCGTCGTCGCCGAGCACCGCTTCGCACTGGCGGGCGGGCAAGGCGGGCCCGGTGTCGGCGTGGTCGGCGGGGTTGGACCGGTGACGGTTTCGCCCGGCGTCCGCTTCGAGACCTATGTGCAGGCAGGACTCATCCGGCGCACACAGACCGAGCCCTATGTCGATGGCGCGGCGCGCGTCACGCATCCGATCGCGACGCTTGGCAAAGTCCGCTTCGATCTCGGGGCGGGCGTATGGGGCGGTGCGCAGCGCGGTGCGACGCGGCTCGACATCGGCCCGTCGCTCGGCGTCGCGCTGCCGCTCGCCAAGCAATCGGTGCGGCTCGCGCTCGACTGGCGCGAGCGCATTGCCGGAGGAGCGCGCCCGGGATCGGGCCCGGCGCTGACGCTCGGCAGCGATTTCTGACACGCCGTGCTTTGCGCACGCTCCCTGAGCGGCTAACGCTGGTGGGCAATGGACATCTACCTGCCCATCGCCAATCTTTCGGTAAACGCGCTCGTGATCGTGCTGCTCGGCGGCGGCGTCGGGCTGTTGTCGGGGATGTTCGGCGTCGGCGGCGGGTTCCTCACGACCCCGCTGCTGATCGTCTATGGCATCCCGCCGACCGTCGCCGCCGCCTCGGCCGCGAGCCAGGTGACCGGCGCGAGCGTCTCGGGCGTGTTCGCGCATGTCCGGCGCAAGGGCGTCGATTTCAAGATGGGGGGCTTCCTCGTTGCGGGCGGGCTGGTCGGCGCGGTGTTCGGCGGCTGGATCTTCCGCTTGCTGCAAGCTAGCGGCCAGATCGATACGGTGATCGCGATCGTCTACGTCCTGCTGCTCGGCTCGATCGGCAGCATGATGGCGACCGAATCGTGGGGCGCGATCCGCCGGATGCGCAGCGGCGAGGCGCCCAAGCCGCGTAAACGCCGCCATCATCCGCTCGTCGCGGCACTGCCGATGCGGACGCGCTTCTACCGTTCGGGGCTCTACATCTCGCCCTTCGCGCCATTGTTGCTTGGTTTCGGCGTCGGCATCCTGACGATCCTGCTCGGCGTCGGCGGCGGTTTCATCCTCGTACCCGCGATGCTCTATCTACTTGGCATGACAACGCAGGTGGTGGTCGGCACCTCGCTGTTCCAGACGCTGTTCGTCACCGCGATGGCGACGATGGTGCATGCGACGACGACCAAGGCCGTCGACATCGTGCTCGCCGCCTTGCTGCTGCTCGGATCGGTCGCCGGCGCGCAGATCGGCGCGCGGTTCGCTGCGCGGGTGAAGCCCGAATATCTGCGGCTCGCGCTCGCGGTGATCGTTCTGCTCGTCGCGGGGCGGATCGCGCTCGGGCTCGGCTGGCGGCCCGACGAGATCTATTCGGTCGAACTGTCGTGAGACGCGGCTGGATCGCGCTGGCCGCCGCGCCGTTGCTGATGGCGCAATCGGCGCCGCGACCCGCAGCCAAGCCTGTGCTCGTCCCCGACGTGTCGCAGCGCGATATCGAGATCCAGTACAGCTTTACCGGCGCCAATTTGCTGTTGTTCGGCGCGATCCTCTATCCCGGCGGCCGCTTGCCCGACGACGACAAGCCGACCGACATCGTCGTGGTGGTCAAGGGGCCGGTCCAATCGATCCTGGTGCGCGAGAAACAGAAGCTGGCCGGGCTGATGTGGGTCAACGCCAGTCGCCTGCGCTATCGCTCGGCACCCAGCTTTTACGCGATCGCCTCGTCCAAGCCGATCGCGCGGATGCTCGATGCGCGAACACGCGCGATCTACGAGCTTGGGCTGTCGAGCCTGCAGCTTTCGCCGGCCTCGAGCGCACCGCTGCAGGAGCAGGATCGCTTCGCGCGCGGACTGGTTGAATTGAAGACGCGCACGGGCCTGTATCTCGAGGCGCCGGGCGCGGTCGAGATCACCGACGGCGTGCTCTATCGCGCACGCGTGACGATCCCCGCGCGCGTGCCGGTCGGGCGGTTCACCGCCGAAACCTTCCTGATCCGCGACGGGCGCGTGCTCGCGGCGGCGACGCGCGATATCGAAATCCGCAAATCGGGCTTCGAGCGCTTCGTCGCGCGATCGGCCGAGCGGCAGTCGGTGCTTTATGGGCTGGCCGCGGTAGCGCTGTCGGTGCTGTTCGGCTGGGGTGCCGGTGTGGTGGCGCGGCGGTTCTAAACCCCGCCGCGCCGCCGCACGCTTTTCGTTCAGGCTTGGACGGTTTCCAGCGCCGGATAGTCGATATACCCCTCGGCGCCCTGGCTGTACCACGTCCGCGGGTTATCCGCGGCGAGCGGCGCGCCGGTGCGCAGACGCTCGGGCAGATCGGGATTGCTGATGAAGGTGCGGCCGAACGCGATCGCATCGGCGACCCCCGAATCGATCGCCGCCTGCGCCTCTTCGACGCTGCGATAGTCTGAGTTCAGCACGAGCGGGTTCGAGAACGCCTCGCGGATTTCGGGCGAGAGCTTGGGAACGTCGGTGCGGCCGAACGTGCCGTCGGGGCCGGGCTCGCGCAGTTCGAGGAACGCGATGCCGATCTCGTCGAGCGCCTTGGCCGCAGCGACGAACAGCGCCTTGGGATTGCTGTCGTCGACGCCCTGCGAATCGCCATTGGGCGACAGGCGGATCGACGTGCGGTCGGCCCCTGCGACGCCAGCGACGCGCTCGGTCACTTCGCGCATCAGACGGATCCGATTCTCGATCGAGCCGCCATAGATGTCATCGCGGAAATTGGCGTTGTCGCGCAGGAACTGGTCGATCAGATAGCCGTTCGCGCCGTGAATCTGGACGCCATCGAACCCAGCGGCCAGCGCATTCTTGGTCGCCAGCGCGTAATCGGCGAGCAGGCGCGGGATCTCGTCGAGCGCGAGCGGACGCGCCGTCTCGAAATCCTGCTTGCCTTCGTAGGTGTGCGCCTGGCCCGCCGTCGCAGTGGCCGACGACGAAACCGGCTGTCCGCCGATCACCGACGAATGCACCTGGCGCCCCATATGCCACATCTGGACGATGATCCGGCCGCCCGCGGCATGGACCGAATCGGTGACGGGCTTCCACGCTTCGACCTGCTCGTCGGTCCACAGGCCCGGCGCGAACGGCCAGCCAAGGCCTTCCTGGCTGATCCCGGTGGCTTCCGAGATGATCAGGCCGGCGCTGGCGCGCTGCGTGTAATATTCGGCCATCATCTCGGTCGGCACATGCGCCTTGGTGGCGCGGCCGCGCGTCAGCGGGGCCATCAGGATGCGGTTGGGGGCGTGGATCGCACCGAGCTGGATGGGATCGAACAGACTTGGCATGCGGAGTCCTTTTGCTGAGACGCGCCCCAGATAGGAAGCTAGGGGGCAGCATGCACCCGCGTTTGCCGAAAAGAAAATCTGTCGCTGCCGAAACGGCGGTGCTCCCGCTGCTCGCTTTGATCGTTGCCAATGCCGCACTCGCCTTCGGGCCGTGGTTCGTCCGCCTCGCCGATACCGGGCCGATCGCATCGGCGTTTTGGCGGATCACGCTCGCCGCGCCGATCCTTGCCGGCGCTGCGCTGGCGACGGGCTGGCGGCCGCGCGAAGTGCCGCGCGCACTGTGGGGAATCATCGCGATCGGCGGGCTGTGCTTTGCCGCCGATCTCGGCAGCTGGCATCTCGGCATTCTGCGCACGACGCTCGCCAATGCCACGCTGTTCGGCAATTCGGCGACGTTGATGTTCCCGCTCTACGGCTTCCTCGTCGCGCGCGCCTGGCCGACGCGGGTCCAGGGCGTGGCGCTCGGGCTCGCGACGATCGGCGCTGGGCTGCTGATGGGGCGGTCGTACCAGCTCGATCCGCGTCATCTCGCGGGCGACCTGCTCTGCCTGACCGCGGGCATCCTCTATACCGGCTATTTCATCCTGATGGCGCGCGCGCGCGCGACGATGGCGCCGCTCCCCGCGCTGGCGCTGTCGACGCTCGCGAGCGTGCTGCCGTTGCTCGGCTTTGCGCTGGCGATGGGCGAGAAGATCCTGCCGACCGACTGGACCCCGCTGATCGGCCTTGCGCTGGTCAGCCAGATCATCGGCCAGGGGCTGATGATCTATGCGCTCGGCCGCTTGCCGCCGTTGACCGTCGGGCTCGGTTTGCTGACGCAGCCGGTGGTCGCAGGGACGATCGGCTGGATCGTCTATGGCGAGCGGCTGGGGCTGCCCGATTTGGTCGGCGCGGTGCTCGTTGCGATCGCACTCGTACTGGTCAGTCGGCGTCCACGCGCCTAGATAGCAAACATGACAGACTCGATCGCACCAACCGCCTCGCTCGACGACGCGACGCTCGACGAAATCCGCGCGGTGCTCGCGCCTGCCATCGCCAGCAATGCTGGCTTTGACGGCTGGGGCGATGCGGCGCGCGACATGGCCGCCGATGGCGCTGGCGTCGATCGCGACGTCGCGCGGCTCGCCTTTCCCGGCGGTGCGGTCGACATGATCGCGGCGTGGTTCGCGCATATCGACTCCGACATGCTGGTGCGCGTTCCGCCCGAAGCGCGCGGCACGATGAAGGTGCGCGAGAAGATCACCGCGCTGGTCGAAGCCCGGCTTGCCGAGACGGCGCCCGACCGCGAAGCGCTGCGCCGCGCGCTCGCCATCCTGGCGCTGCCGCAGAATGCCGCGCGTGGGGTCAAGCTCGGCTGGCACGCGGCCGACGTCATCTGGCGCGCCGCGGGCGACACCGCGACCGACTATAATCATTACACCAAGCGCGCGATCCTTGCGGGCGTCTATGCCGCGACCGTCACCGTCTTCATCGACGACCAGAGCGACGGCTATGCCGACACGCGCGCGTTCCTGGCGCGGCGGATCGAAGGGATCCTGCGGTTCGAAACCGCCAAGGCAAAGCTCGTCACCAAGTCCGAGCTCCGCCCCAGCCTGTCGCGTTTCATCGGCCGGCTGCGCTACCCCGCCGTGTGATCGCGCTGTTTGCGAGTGCGTCGCAATTAAAGCTGGTGTTGCGGCTTTGTTATTGATAATCGCTCGCAGATGGATATCTTGCGTAGCATGAAGCTTTCCGCTCCTGAGTCGCTCAGCCTCGAGTCGCTGCCGCAACGCCGCCAGGCGACGGTCGCGGCGATCGACTGGACGCATCTCTCGACGCCCGAGGCGCGCCGCTTGCGCGAACTCGGCTTCGACGAAGGCGTCGGTGTCGAAGTCCTCCACCGCGCGAGCCTCGGCAAGGGGCCGATCGCGTGCCGCATCGGCCGCATGACCGTCGCGCTCCGCCGCGCGGTTGCCGGCGCGATCCTCGTCTCGCCCGTCACGCAGTAAGATGACCGCTGCGCCGCTGGTGGCGCTGGTCGGCAATCCGAATGCCGGCAAGAGCGCGCTGTTCAACGCGCTGACCGGCGCGCGGCAGAAGGTCGGCAATTATCCCGGCGTCACGGTCGAGCGCCATTCGGGCAAGCTGACGCTCCCCGATGGCCGCATCGTCGATCTGGTCGACCTGCCCGGCGCCTATAGCCTCGAACCCTCGAGCCCCGACGAGCGCGTGACGCGCGACTTCGTCACCGGCACGCAGGCGGGCGAGCGGCTGCCCGACGCCCTGGTCGTGGTGGTCGACGCGTCGAACCTCGACAATCATCTCCGCTTCACGCTCCAGCTGATCGCGCTCGGTCTGCCGGTCGTGGTCGCGCTCAACATGTTCGATCTTGCCGAGCGCGACGGGCTGACGCTCGATCCGTTGAAGCTCTCGGCCGAACTCGGCGTGCCCGTCGTGCCGACCGTCGCGGTGCGGCGACGCGGGCTCGACGAGCTGAAGATCCTGCTTGGCGGGATCGTCGATGCCGACGCGGCGATCCGGCTGCGCCCGAGCAATCACGCGATCGGCGAGGATATCGTCACGCTGCAACGCCGCGCGCGGAAGATCGCACAAGCGGCGACGGTCGCGGAAGCGCCGGCGCGACGCTGGGGCAATGCGCTCGATGCGGTTGCGCTGCATCCGGTGTTCGGGCTGGTGCTGCTCTTCGCGATCCTGTTCGTGATGTTCCAGGCGGTGTTCTTTGCAGGCGCCGCGCCGGCAGAGGCGATCGCGGGCGTATTCGATGGCGTGTCGGCGCAGATCAAGGACGTGATGCCCGATTCGGTGCTGCGCTCGCTGATCACCGACGGGATCATCGCGGGCGTCGGCGCGGTGGTGAAGTTCCTGCCGCAGATCCTGATCATGTTCTTCTTCATCCTGGTGCTCGAGGCGAGCGGCTACATGGTCCGCGCCGCGTTCCTGATGGACCGCGTGATGGCGAGCGTGGGGTTGTCGGGGCGCGCGTTCATCCCCTTGCTGTCGAGCTTTGCCTGCGCGGTGCCCGGCATCATGTCGACGCGCACGATCGAAGACGAGAAGGACCGGCTCACGACGATCCTCGTCGCGCCGCTGATGACCTGCTCGGCGCGGCTGCCGGTCTATACGCTGGTGATCGGCGCGCTGATCCCCGACACCAAGGTGCTGCCGTTCGTGGGGCTACAGGGGCTGGTGATGCTCGGGCTCTACGTCATGGGCGTGGTCGGCGCGTTCGTCGTCGCCTTCGTGCTGCGCCGGACCGTGACCAAGGGCGCATCGTCGGGCTTCATGATGGAGATGCCGAAGTACCAGCTGCCGCGGCTGCGCGATCTCGCGATCGGGCTGTGGAGCCGTGCGGAAATCTTCCTCAAGCGCGCCGGCACGACGATCGCCTTTACGACGATCGTGCTGTGGGCGCTGCTGAGCTTTCCCAAACCGCCCGAGGGCAGCCCGGTGTCGGCGGTCAATTATTCGGTCGCGGGACGGATCGCCAATACGATCGAACCCGCTTTCCGTCCGATCGGCTTCAATCGCGACATCGTGCTCGCCCTGATTCCGGCAATGGCCGCGCGCGAGGTCGCGGTGGCGGCGCTCGGCACGGTCTATGCGATCGACACCGCGGGCGAGCAGAGCGAAGCCAAGATGGCGCAGACGCTCCATAAACGCTGGAGCCTGCCGACCGCGCTCGCCTTCCTGATGTGGTTCGTGTTCGCGCCGCAGTGCATCTCGACGATTGCCGTTACCCGGCGCGAGACCAACGGATGGAAGTGGCCCGCCTTCATGGTTGGCTATTTGTTCGCGCTCGCTTACATCGCTGCAGGAGCGGTCTATTGGGCCGCGATCGGATTCGGGCTCTAGCGAGCCCCAGCAGCGGGATTAGGGATATGGCGGGCGGCAGCGTCAACAAGGTGATCATCGTCGGCAATCTCGGGCGCGATCCCGAGAGCAAGTCGTTCCAGAATGGCGGCAAGGTCGTGAACCTGCGCATCGCCACGTCGGAGACGTGGAAGGACAAGAATACCGGCGAGCGCAAGGAACAGACCGAATGGCATTCGGTCGCGATCTTCAACGAGGCGCTCGGCGGCGTCGCCGAGCGCTATCTGCGCAAGGGCTCGAAGGTCTATATCGAGGGCGCGCTCAAGACGCGCAAATGGCAGGATGCCAGCGGTAACGACAAATATTCGACCGAGATCGTGCTCCAGGGCTTCAACGGCGTCCTAACGATGCTCGACGGCGCGCCCGGTTCGGGCGGCGGCGGCGGCGGCGGTGGTGGCGGCCAGCGCGACGATTTCGGCGGGAATGACGATTTCGGCGGCGGCGGCGGCGGTGGTGGCGGCTACGGCGGCGGTCAGCGCAGCGGTGGCGGCGGGGCACGCGGCGGCGCGCCTGCCGGCGGCGGTGGCCAGCGTGGCGGGTTTGCCGACGATCTGGACGACGACGTACCATTCTGAACCGGGAGCGACCTGTCGCGTTGATGTCGGACATGACCCAAACTTCCCAACCGCCATTGCCGGTTGCACCCGGCTGGCGGATCGACGAGCGTGTGCGCGCTGCGGCGATTGCCGAACACGATATCGAGTCGCTCCGCGACGATGCGGCCTTGCGCCGCATCACCGATTTCGCCGCGGCGTTGTGCGAGGTTCCGGTCGGCCTGGTCAGCATCGTCGAGGCCGAGCGCCAGACCTTCTTGTCGCGCACCGGACTCGATCTGACTGAAACACCGCGCGAAATGTCGTTCTGTGCGTATGCGATGCGCGAGGACGACATCATGGTCATTCCCGACGCGACGCAGGATCCGCGGTTCGCCGACAATCCGCTCGTCATCGATGGACTCGGCATCCGATTCTACGCGGGCGTGCCGCTGGTGCGCGACGACGGCATTCCGCTCGGATCGCTCTGCGTGATCGACACCGTTCCGCGCGCCGGGCTGACCGCGCTGCAGCGCCAGGGCTTGAAGGTGCTCGCCGAGGATGTGCTGCGGCGGCTTGGCGACAGTCGCTCGGCTGCCGCCTCGCGCGCGGCGATCGGCGACAGCGAGGGGCGCTTCCGCACGCTTGCCGACACGATGCCGCAAATGGTGTGGTCGACTCAGCCCGACGGCTTCCACGATTATTACAATGCGCGCTGGTACGAGTTCACCGGAGTCCCCGCCGGATCGACCGATGGCGAGGGTTGGGCGGGCATGTTCCATCCCGACGATCAGGACCGTGCCTGGGCCGTGTGGCAACATTCGCTCGCTACCGGAGAGCCGTACCAGACCGAATACCGCCTGCGCCGCCACGACGGCCAGTATCGCTGGACGCTCGGCCGCGCGCTGCCGATCTTCGACGATACCGGGGCGATCGTCCGCTGGTTCGGCACGTGCACCGACATCCACGAAGCCAAGCTGGCAAGCGAAGAGCGCGAAGTCGTCGCGCAGGAGCTCAGCCACCGCATCAAGAACATCTTTGCGGTGATTTCGGGGCTGATCGGCTTTTCGGCCCGCGCAAATCCGGGCTTTGCCACTGTTGCCGACGATTTGCGCGCGCGTGTCATCGCGCTTGGCCGCGCGCACGATTTCGTCCGGCCGCACAGCGCGCAGTCGCGTCCGGTGGCCGATCAGACGAGCCTCCAGGGCCTGCTCGCCGAGCTGTTCGAACCCTATCAGTCGCGCACTGCGTCGCGCATCACGATCAGTGGCGATGACGTCGCGATCGATGACCGTTCGGCCACGCCGATCGCGTTGCTGTTCCACGAGCTTGCCACCAACGCGACCAAATATGGCGCCTTGTACAACGATAACGGTGCGATCCTCGTCCACAGCCGCCGCGTCGGTGACCGGATCGTGATCGAGTGGCGCGAGCGTGGCGGGCCGATGGTGCAAGCGCCGGCCAAGACCGGATTCGGCTCGCAGCTGATCGAATTGAGCGCAGTTCGCCAGCTCGCCGGGACCGTGGCGCAGCGCTGGGAGCGCAGCGGGCTGGAAGTCGAAATCACGCTGCCCGAAAGCTCGCTCAGCCGGAACTGAAGCGCATGGCTGGCCCGGCAGGCCGAGCCCTCACAGCTCAGACGAGCGGAATGAAATCCGCGTGCTCCACCACGTCGAAGTCTGTCGTGGCGGCGGCTGCTGCGGCAAGGATCGCATCGGCGCGGAACGGCTTGCGAACATAGCCGACGGCACCGCTCGGATGGGCGATCTGACCCGGATTTGCCGTGACGAAGATGACCTTCACACCATAGTCGTGTGCGAGCGTTCGCGCCAATTCAGGGCCGGTCGGACCGTCGCGGAGATTGATGTCGACCAGCGCGAAACTGCAGTCCTCGGCAGCATCGAGCGCGCCCGAACGATCCGCGGCAATGGCTTTCACGGCATAGCCCGCGTCCATCAGAATCCGCTCGAGGTCGAGCGCGACGAAAATCTCGTCTTCGACGATGAGGGCAGTGGCGGGCATGACCGTGCGGACCTTGGTTGTGTTACGAAACCAAGAAACCCCGCATCGGACGCTTTGGTTCCTCGCGCTTACGCCGGTTTGCGCAGCAGAAAGACGGCATGTTCGGCCAGGATGTTGGCCGCTGCGGTCCCGGTACGTTTGTCGCCCGACAGGAACCACGCCCCTTCGACGACGATTCCGCGCTCAGCCACGAAGCTGCGGAAATCGTCGATCGTGACGTGATGGATGTTGGGCGTGTCGTACCAGCGCTCCGGCAAGAGCCGCGTCACTGGCATCCGGCCGCCCCACAGCAGCGACATCCGCACGCGCCAATGCGCGAAGTTCGGGAACGACACGAACGCCTGGCGGCCGACGCGGAGCAGATGATCGAGCACCACATCAGGGCGCTTGGCGGTCTGCAACGTCTGGCTGAGGATCGCGTAATCGAAGCTCGCCTCCGGATATTCGGCGAGATCCACATCGGCATCGCCCTGGATCACCGACAGCCCGCGCGACACTGCGGCCGCGACATTGCCGGCATCGAGCTCGAGCCCACGCGCATCGACGCGCTTGGTATCGCGCAGCGCGGCCATCAGCGCGCCATCGCCGCAGCCGACGTCGAGGATCCGCGTGCCGGGCGCAACATGCTCCGCGATGATCGCGAGGTCGGGGCGGAGCGCGGTCATGCGCGCAGCGCCGCGGCGAAGGCGGGGTCGAGCCGCTCCATATAGCGTTCGGGTCGGAGCGGGGCGTGGAAGCCGATCGCTTCGTAGACGCCGTGCGCGTCGGCGGTGACGAGCGCGATCCGCCGTATTCCCCGATAGTCGGGATGGTCGACGAACCATTGCACCATCCGCCGCCCCAGTCCCTGCCCGCGTGCCGCGGCGTCGATCCACACATCGGCGATCCAGGCAAAGGTCGCGCGATCGGTGATGGCGCGGGCATAGCCGACCTGTACGCCGTCGCGGTACGCGCCGAGACAGTGCGACCCGGCGATCGTCCGGTCGACCAGATCGCGCGCGATTCCCGGCGACCAGTAACTCGAGGCCAGCCAGGCGTGGATCTGTGCCACGTCGAGCTCGCTCTTGTCGTCGGATAACGTGATCATTCGCCAGCCCTCAGGAAGCCGTTGACGACACGATTCATCTCGGGCGCTTCGAGCAGGAAGGCGTCGTGGCCGTACGGGCTCGACAGCTCGACGAAGCTGACCGGCGCGCCGGCGGCGTTCAGCGCATGGACGATCGCGCGCGATTCGGCGGTCGGGTACAACCAGTCGGTGTCGAAGCTGACGAGGCAAAAGCGTGCCTTGGTCGCGCGGAAGGCGTTGGCGAGCTGCCCGCCATGCTCGCCCGCCAAGTCGAAATAATCCATCGCCCGCGTAATGTAGAGATATGAATTGGCGTCGAAGCGATCGACGAAGCTGATCCCCTGATGGCGCAGATAGCTCTCGATTTGGAAATCGGCGTCGAAGCCGAAGCTGATCGCGCCGTCGGGCCGGTCGGGGCGCGCCTGCAGCCGGCGGCCGAACTTCTCGGTGAGGCCAGCCTCGGACAGATAGGTGATGTGCGCCGCCATCCGCGCGACCGCGAGCCCCGCCGCGGGCGGGTCGCCCGCTTCGTAATAGGCGCCGCCGCGCCATTTCGGATCGGCCATCACCGCCTGGCGTCCGACTTCGTGGAACGCGATGTTCTGCGCAGTGTGCCGCGCGGTCGAGGCGATCACCACGGCGGCGCGGACACGGTCGGGGAAGGTCGCGGGCCAGCTCAGCGCTTGCATCCCCCCCATCGACCCGCCGACAACGGCGTGCAGCGTCGCGATCCCAAAATGATCGAGCAGCAGCGCTTGCGCGCGCACCATGTCGCGGATCGTGATGACGGGAAAGCTCATCCCCCACGGCGCGCCGGTCGCCGGGTTGATCGTCGCGGGGCCCGACGAACCCATGCAGCTCCCCAGCACGTTCGCGCAGACGATGAAGTGCCGCGCGGGGTCGATCGGCTTGCCCGGGCCGACCATCCGCACCCACCAGCCGGGCTTGCCCGTCACAGGATGCGCCGAGGCGACATGCTGGTCGCCCGTCAGCGCGTGGCAGAGCAGGATCGCGTTGCTGGCGTCGGCGTTGAGCGTGCCATAGGTCTCGTAGGCGATCTCGACCGGCGAGAGCAGCACCCCGCCATCGAGCCGGAGCGGCCCCGGCAGGCTGACATGGCGGGCTAGCCCGAAACGCGGATCTTCGCTCATGGCCTGCGGTTAGGCCCGCGCAGGGCTCAACTCAAGCGGCGCGCATGCGCGCGCCCTGCGATGATCGTCTGCGCCGCCAGCCGCCCGGTCTGCGCGCTGCCGTTCATATAGCCGGGATAGGCGTCCGACAGATGCTCGCCGGCGAACAGCACCGGACCCGACGGAACCGGCGCCTTCGCCATGCCATCGACCTCGGTCCAGATCAGCCGGCCGAAGCGCGTCAGCTGGCCGGGGCGGAAATTGACATAGGCGCCCATCGACAGCGGATCGCGGTGCCAGGTGCTGCGCCGCGCGAACGCACTCGTCGCCGCGGTGATCCCGGGCAGCCCGGCCTCGGCCTGACCGGCAAAGCGCTTGGCCAGTGCGGCGGGCTCGGGCGTATCGGCCGCTGCGACCTCGGCGCCACCGAGGAACCACGTCCACACGTCGCCGCTCGCGCCGCGCCCGCGCACGCTACCGTCCCACCCGCTGGCGACGCCACCGCGCGGATTGGTCTGCCAGATCTCGCCGCCGCGGCCCATCACCTTGTCCCACGGCCGCGCGTTCATCCCGGCCTGGACCTTCATGTTCACGCCAAGCCCGACCTCGGCGATGAAGCGCGTCCACAGCGGCGGCAGCGGAATGCGGAAATCAATCTTCCGCGTGACCGACGCTGGCGTCGTGACGATGACGTTGGCGGCATCGACGGTCTTGCCGTCCGAAAAGACGATCCGCACGCCGGGGCCGAACGGGTCGACCCGCGTCACGCGGCGGTTGGTGGTGATTCGTCCGGTGAGCCGCGCCGCCATCGCCGCGATCAGCGCGCTGCTGCCGCCCTCGATCAGATAGCGTTCGTCGCTGCGGCTGAGCACGTCGATCCGCCGCCCTGAGATCGACGGCAGGTTGAAGACCAGCTCGATCGCCGAGGCCTGCCCCGGCTCGGCGCCATATTCTGTCCGCGCGGTCGCTTCCATCAAGCGGCGGACCCACGGCTCGGGCATCAGCGCGGCGTGCTTGTCGAGATACGAGGTGAAGCTCATCGCATCGAGCTCGAGTGCGACCTTGGCGTAATTCTGGTCGAGCCGCACCGAATCGGCGTCGATCTGCCCGGCGATCCCGCGCAAGGCACCGGCAAGCTTGCCCTCGGGGACTTCCTTGCCGTCGCTCAGGATGACGGTGCGATGCGGCGCGCCCTTGCGGTCGAGCAGCGACAGACCGAATTCGCGCGCGAGGGTGTGCATGTCGGCATGGTCGGTGTTGACGAGCTGCCCGCCCGCCTCGACCGTCGGCTTGCCGGGTTCGCGCGCGGTGTACATGCGCCCGCCAAGCCGCGTCCGCGCCTCGTAGAGCTGCGCATCGATCCCGGCTTGCGTCAGGTGCCAGAGCGCGGTCAGCCCGGCGATCCCGCCGCCGATGATCGCCACCGGGCCGCCGCCCGGCGCGGCAAAGGCGGGACGTGGCAGCGCCGCCGCCGCCCCAGCCGCGCCTAGCGCCAGCAACACCGCACGCCGCGTCTGGCCGGTATCGCCCGCCACCGGCGGGGCGATCCCCGCCTCGCTCAGATTGGCCTGTCGCGCCGCCTCGAGCGCATGCCAGACCGTCTCGCCACCCCGCATTCCCGTCTCCTGCTCGCCGTCTCCTAGCAGGCGCGCGCGACAACGCCAGAGGCGCAAACCTTGCCATGACGCCAGCGATCCGCCATGCGCCGCGCCATGCTGCCCTTCGCCCGCGTCACCATCATCGGGATCGGCCTGATCGGATCCTCGATCGCGCGCGCCACGCGTGCCGCGATGCCAAGCGTCGCGCTGACCGGCTACGACGCCGACGCCGATGTGCGCACGACCGCCGAGCGGCTCGACATGTTCGACGATGTCGCGAGCAGCAGCGGGGCTGCGGTGATCGACGCCGATCTCGTCATCCTGTGCGTGCCCGTCGGCGCGATGGAAGCCGCCGCGCGCGATTTCGCCGCCGATCTTCCCGCCGACGCCGTCGTCAGCGATGTCGGCAGCTGCAAGGCCGAAGTCGTCCGCGCGCTGACAGCAGCGTTACCGAACGCGACGATCGTGCCGGCGCACCCCGTCGCGGGGACCGAGCGCAGCGGGCCCGAAGCGGGGTTCGCGACGCTGTTCCACAAGCGCTGGTGCATCCTGACGCCACCCGAGGGCACCGATGCACTCGCAGTCGAGCGCGTCGCCGAATTCTGGCGGCGGCTGGGTGCCGAGATCGAGACGATGGCGCCCGACCATCACGACCGCGTGCTCGCGATCACCAGCCATTTGCCGCATCTGATCGCCTATACGATCGTCGGCACCGCGTCGGACATGGAAGAGGTCACGCAGTCCGAAGTGATCAAATATTCGGCGGGCGGCTTTCGCGATTTCACGCGCATCGCGGCGTCGGACCCGACGATGTGGCGCGACGTGTTCCTCGCCAATCGCGAGGCGGTGCTCGACATGCTCCAGCGCTTCTCGGAGGATCTGTCGGCACTCCAGCGCGCGATTCGCTGGGGCAAGGGCGACGAGCTGTTCGATCTGTTCACCAAGACGCGCGCGGTACGCCGCGGGATCATCGAACAGGGGCAGGACGACCCAGCGCCCGATTTCGGGCGCACGCACGAATAGCGGTTTCGACTCCCCCCGCCGTCACCCTCGCGAAAGCGAGGGGCCCGCTTCTTCTTCTAGGCGCGGGCCAGGCAGCGGGATCCCCGCTTTCGCGGGGATGACGGGGACTTCAGCCGCGCGGCACATCCAGCGCGTTGATCGCGGCGTGGACGCGGCGCTCGGCTTCCTCGCGCGGCAGCCCCGGCGGGATCGGGTCGCCGAAGCGGAACGTCACCGTTCCCGGCACCTTCGGCCCATGCTTCGGCCACACCAGCCCGCTGTCGATCGCCACCGGCACCACCGGGATCTTGAGCATTTGATACAGCCCGGCGAACCCTGCGCGCAGTTCGGGCTGTTCGCCCGGCTCGACGCGCGTGCCCTCGGGGAAGATCAGGATCGAGCGCTTCGCCGCCAAGGCCGCACGCGCATCGCGCAGCATCCGCCGCAACGCGCCCGCCGACGCCTCGCGATCGACGACGATGACGCCATAGCGCTTCGCCGCCCAGCCCCACACCGGAATGTCGGTCAGTTCCTGCTTCATCACGATCGCGGGGTTGCGCAGCATCCGCCCGAGCTCGAGCGTCTCGTACATCGACTGGTGCTTCGCGGCGTACAGCACCGGCGCGCCGCCGAACGCCATATCGCCGAAGCGCCCGCCCTCGATCCGCTGATCGATCCTGAGGATGTGGCGCGTCGTCCAGCCGTGCCAGCGCGTCCAGAAATGCGTGTGCGCGACGAGCGCGCGCCAGCTGATCAGTGCCGAGATCGGCGTCGTCAGCACAATCGGCACCGATCCGCCGTAGAATAGCAGCTTGAACAGCAGGTTGCGCAACGCGGTCATGTGGCGGCCCCGATCAGCAACGCGACGCGCCGCACCAGCAATTTGTTGTATTCGCCGATCAGCAGCCGATAGCGCGGGCTGCTCGGCACGCCGTCGCCGATCACGCTCGCATCGCCGTCGAGCGCATTCACGAGCTCAAGCCTGGCGCGTGCGAGGTGCCAGTCCGACGTGACCAGCCGCACCGAGGTGTATTTATGGTCGCGCACCCAATCTGCGGTTTCCTCGGCGTTCGAGCGCGTATCGACGGCTTCGTGGCCGAGATCGATGCAGCAGCGGAACAGCGCCGGGCTGACGCGATATTCGTGCGCCAGCTCACCCGGCTTCACTTCGGGCGCGACCCCACTGATCAGCATACGCTGTCCAGCATGCGCCTTGAGCAGGGCCAGCCCGCGGTCGATCCGCCCTGCCCCGCCAGTCAGCACGACGATCGCGTCGGTCTTGGGCCCGTCAACCGGGGCGGGCATCGTCTTGAGGAAGATCGCAAAGCCGATCGCGTAGAGCAGGGCCAGCACGGCGAGGAAACGCAGGATCATAGATATTTGCCGAGCGTACCGAGCACCGCCTGGCGCGCGGCGAAGGTCGCAAGCAGGGCAAACGCGATCGGCAATCCGGCGAGCACGATCCAGTCGCGCACACCGAGCGTCAGGCCCGCGAGCAAATCCGAGCCAAGCGCGCGCAATTGCCAGCCGATCACGCCGACCATGACGAAGGCGAGCGCGGTCCCGAGCAACCCGCCGACCAGCGTATCGAGCGCGATCCGGCGCTGGAACAGCCGTGCGACCTGGACGTCGGTCGAGCCCAGCATATGGAGCACCTCGATCGTCGCACGGTGCGTTTCGAGCCCCGCGCGCGCCGCAAGAATCACCACCGCCGCGGTCGCCGCCGCCATCAGCAGGACGAGTCCGCCGGCCAGCCACGTCACCATCGCCATGAAATCGCGCACCGGCGACATCCAGCTTTCATGCCGATCGATCCGCGCCGACGGCGCGACGCGCCGGACCGCAGCGCGCACGCGCGCCACCGCGGCGGCATCCGCCACACCCAGGTCGACATCGATCATCGCGGGGATCGGCAGATCGGGGTCGGCCGCGTCACTGCCGAGCCAGGGCCGCAGCAGCGTCGCAAGCTTGGCATGATCGACTTCGACCGCGCGCGTCACGTCGCGCGTCGCCTTGAGCGCGGCCAGCGCGCGCGCGGCCTGGTCGATCCGCTTGGCCTCGACCGGCTCGACGATCTGGACGGTGAGCCGCCCGGCAAGCTGGCGATCGAGCAACGCCGCCGCGCCGAGCGTCCCCAGCCCGAGCGCTGCCGCCAACACCGTCAGGAACAGCATGATCGCCATGATCCACGTCATCACCCGCGTACTGTGGCTCTCGTCGAGCAAGCGCCGGTCGGCGGTCGAGGCGATCAACGCGACGCTCATTCGCCGTTCGCGGGCGGCGGGAAGCGCAGCGACCCGGTCGGATCGAGCAAGCGCCCCTTGTCGAGCCGCATCATGTGCGCGTTCTGGATCCGCCCGAGCAGGTGGAAATCGTGCGTCGCGACGACGACGGTCGTGCCGAGCCGGTTGAGCGAATCGAACAGATGCAGCAGCCGCTCGGCCATGTCGGGATCGACGTTGCCGGTCGGCTCGTCGGCGACGAGGATTTCGGGCCGGCCGATCACTGCGCGCGCGATCGCGACGCGCTGCTGCTCGCCGCCCGACAGCGTTTGCGGCTTGGCGGTGATGCGGTCGCTGAGGCCCACCCAGTCGAGCATTTCGCGCACCGGCGCATCGATATCGCTTTCGGGAACGCCCGAAACACGCAACGGCAGCGCGATATTGTCGAACGCCGAAAGATGCGGCACGAGCCGGAAATCCTGGAAAACGACGCCGATC
The DNA here is from genome assembly GCF_049898305.1 of Sphingomonas sp. PWP1-2. Lineage (NCBI taxonomy): Bacteria > Pseudomonadati > Pseudomonadota > Alphaproteobacteria > Sphingomonadales > Sphingomonadaceae > Sphingomonas > Sphingomonas sp. PWP1-2. The sequence goes on along the minus strand of NZ_JAFCXM010000004.1, from coordinate 377,918 downwards.
CGCCGGCGGAACCCCGGCAGCCGCGCGCGCGGCAGCGTCACCGCATCCTCGCCGAACAGCCGGATGTTGCCGCGCGTCGGGCGCTGCGCGAGATAGAGCAACCGCAGCAGCGAGGTCTTGCCAGCGCCCGACGCGCCGGTCAGAAAATAGAACGCGCCACTCGACAGGGTGAAGCTGACATCGGTCAGCGTCTCCTGGCTGGTGCCGTAGCGTAGCCCCACATTCTCGAACTGGACGATATTCGCCATGGTGGCGCGTGTTGCTCGCTTCTGATCGTATGCCCCAGTCCTGCATCGCACGATCCGCCACGCCGCCACAAGCGGGCACGCGTCGCGGCGCTTGCAGCCGATCTGCGAAAGGCGTAGTTTTCGCGATACGTTGCCAGCGGTCGGCAACGGGGCCAAAGCCGTATCATGATCCTCGAATGTACCGAGTGCCACACGCGTTACCTCGTTCCCGACACTGCGATCGGGCCCGATGGGCGCACCGTGCGCTGTGCCAGCTGCAAGCATAGCTGGTTCCAGGAGGGCGTTGCCGCAGAGACTGCGGACACGCGCAGCGAAGCGCCCGTCGCCGTCGAAGCCCCGCGAGTCGAAACGCCGGTGGCCGATACGTCGCCGCCCGTCGAGCAGCCTCTCCCGGTCGAGCCCGCCGCGCCCAGCTACGACGCCTTTGACCACGCACCACCGTTTCGCGCGCGGCGTAACCCGGCAAAGCGTGCAACCGTCGCTGCGCTCGCCGCGGGCGTCGTGATGCTCGCCGCGTTCGGCGGCATCGTCTATTCGGGCGCCCCCGGGCTCGCGCGCGACCTGTTCCAGCCCAATGCCGGCACCCCGCTCAAGATCGTCAGCAAGCCGATCGACCAGCATGTCTTCAACGGCAACGAGATCTTCGCGGTCAGCGGCACCGTGCTCAACCCGACGGATTCGCCGCAGCCCGTGCCCGACATCCGCGCCGATCTGCGCGATTCGCAACGCCGCATCGTCTTCAGCTGGATGATCCGGCCCGAGGCCAATACGCTCGCGCCGCGCGGCAAGCTCGAATTCAACAGCGCCAAGCTCGACGTGCCGGTCAACGCCAAGGAACTGGTGCTCAGCTTTTCCGGCGAAACCGCGCGCTGACCAGCGCGAAGCGCGCGCCGTGGAGCACGGTCGCGGCGACCATTCCGATTCCCGAGGCATAGACCAGCCCGATCGGCCCGGCGCCGTGATGGACCAGCAACCAGCCAGCACCGCCGGTGATGAGGAAGAAGGCGACGATGCTGTTGATCCCCGTCACCACCTGATCGCCGAGCGAACGCAGCGTGTAGACGATCACGACCTGCACCCCGTCGAACAGGATGAACGGCGCCCAGACCGGTAGCATCGCCAGCGCCACGCCGTGGACGCCAGCAGCGGCGGGGAACAGCGCGACGATCGTGCCGCGTCCGAGCACGATCAGGATCGCCAGCACGCCTGTCGCCAGCGCCGCCAGCGCCATCGCGATCAGCGCGCGCGGAATCGCCAGTGCCGGAGTCTCCGCACCAACCGCATTGCCGGCACGGACCCCGGCGGCTGATCCGAGCCCCAACGCGACGCCGAACACGACATTGTGGACCGCAAAGACGATCTGGAAGGCGTGCGCGGTTACCGCACCGAAATCGGTCGACAGCGCGATCAGGATCGAGAAGCCGGCGAGCTCGAGCCCCGAGGCGAGCGCGGGTACGATCCCAAATCGCGCAAGGCCCCCCGCCCCGCGCAGTGCCGTCGTCCACGCCGCGCCCGAAAGATCTCGCACGCCGCGTTCGCGGGCCTGCGGGACGGTCCACGCCGCGCCCAGCATCGCCGCCGCGCCGAGCGATGACGCCATGGCCGTCGCGAGCGCAGCCCCCACCGCGCCAAGCGCGGGAAAGCCGAGATGCCCGCCCGACCAGGCCCAGGCGAGCAGCGCATTGATCGGTAGCACCGCGAGGTTGACGCCCATTACACGACGCGGTCGCGCAATGCCTTCGAGAAAGAAACTTGCCGCGATCATCGCCAGTTGTGTGGGATAGCAGAGCGCCATCACCCGCACTACGCGCGCCGCCGGATCGACCAGCGCCGGCGCCACGCCGATCGCCGCCAACAACCGCTCGGCGAACAGTCCGAAGCCGAGTGCGCCGCCGAGACCCAGCAACACCGCCAGCACGAGCCCGGCGCGCAACGTCGCCCCCGTCTCGGGCGAATCGTTCGCGCCGTCCGCTCGAGCAGAGAAGACCAGCGTTCCCGACAGCCAGGCGAGCCCGCCGACGATCGTCACGAAGGTCAGCGCACGGCTCGCGCCAAGGGCTGCGACCTGATCGGTGCCGGTCAGCCCGACGACCACAATGTCGGTCACGCTCAGAATCGTCCAGTTGAGGCTCGTCAGCATGACCGGCCACGCAAGCGCGAGAATGCGGCGCGTTTCGTCGAGCAGGGGGCGGTGGCGCGGCATCCCGCGCTGCTACTCTGAACGCAATCGATGCGATAGGCGTTGCACTCCCCGAAAGCCTTTGCTAGGGGCGCTCGCCTACCAGCTGCCGGGTTCGCCCGGCGATGTTACGTGCGGCCGTGGCGGAACTGGTAGACGCGCAACGTTGAGGTCGTTGTGGGCGAAAGCCCGTGGAAGTTCGAGTCTTCTCGGCCGCACCACTTTTTCTGGAAATCGCTGCCACGCACGGGACACCGTGACGTGGCGGTCGATCCTTTCCGGCAAGTCTCATGGATTCTACGGCCTCTTGCGGATCGTACCGACTGGCGTAGCGTTGTCTCCGAACCGGACGTACCGCCGGCCCTGTGAAAGCCTCGCTTGCCTAGCACCGCTCATATCATCGCGATCGGCACCGCCGTTCCGGATCACGACATTCATCATGCCTTTATCGACTGGGCGCGTGCGCGTTTGCCCGACACGCGATCGGCGAAGATCTTCGACCGGATGGCGGGGCGCGCCGGTATCGGGCATCGTTGGTCCGTGCTGCCGATCGGGGACGATGGCGGGTCGCCCGTCGATATGGGTGGCTTCTACGCGCGCGATCTGCTGCCCGGCACTGCAGAACGCATGCAACTCTACGCGCAATACGCCCCTGCGCTCAGCCTCGCCGCGATCGATGCGCTACGGGCCCAAGTCTCACTCGACGGCATTACCCACCTGGTCGTCGCGAGCTGCACCGGCTTCGTGGCCCCCGGGATCGACCAGATCGTTGCCGCGCGACTCGGGCTCGATCCGTCGGTCGAACGACTGCTGGTCGGGTTCATGGGCTGCTACGCCGCTGTCGCGGCCTTGCGCAGCGCGCGCCACATCGTGCGCTCGGATCCTGCTGCGCGCGTGCTCGTCATCTGCGTCGAGCTTTCGACGCTCCATCTTCAGGACACGCCTGCGCTCGAGCCCCTGCTCGCAATGCTGCAATTCGGTGATGGCGCGGCCGCAGCATTGGTCACCGCCCAGCCGCAAGGTCTCTCGCTCGGCCAGCCCTTCGCAACCACCCTCCCCGATTCGGCAGAGCTCATTCGCTGGGACATCACCGATCGCGGCTTTGCGATGCATCTATCGGGCGAAGTCCCGGCGCGTATCGCCGCCGGATTGAGCGACCCAGTCTTCGCCGCCGCCGCGACCGGGGGGCGCGCACCCGCCGATATCGATGGCTGGGCGATCCACGCGGGGGGTCGCTCGATCCTCGATGCGGTCGAGACGAGCCTTGCCTTGCCCGCCGATGCGCTGACGGAATCGCGCGGCGTGCTCGCCGACAATGGCAACATGTCGTCAGCGACGTTGATGTTCGTGCTCGCGCGTTTGCTCGCCGGGCCACCGATTCGTGAAGGCGTAGCGCTCGCGTTCGGCCCCGGCCTCGCCGCCGAAGGGTTTGGCTTTCGGAGCGCCGCATGATGCTCGAGCGGCGCGCCATCGCCGAAGAGCTGATGGATGCCGATGATTTGGCGCCCGACATCTATGCCGCGGTCGTCGGCGATCTTGCCAAGGTGAACGTCGTGACGATGGCGGCGCGACCGACACTCGACTTCCTGCGCCGCGGAACCAAGGGGCGCCCCCACCTCAAGCTGCTCGACGTCGGCTTCGGGGATGGCGACATGCTGCGGCGAATCGCGCGCTGGGCAGCGCGGCGCGGAATTGCGGCCGACCTTGTCGGTGTCGACCTCAACCCGCGCAGTGCGCTTGCCGCGGCTGCCCACACGCCGGCCGATCTGCCCATTCGCTACGTGAGCGGCGACTATGCCGATCTTGCCGGGCAAGGCTGGGATTTCGTCGTGTCGAGCCTCGTGGCGCACCATATGGACCACGATCAGCTGATCGCCTTCCTGCGCTTCATGGCGGTGGAGAGCGCGCGCGGCTGGCTGGTTAACGATCTCCACCGCCACGGCTTCGCCTATCGGGGATTCCCCCTGCTCGCGACGCTCGCGCGCTGGCACCGAATCGTCCGGCACGACGGTACCCTGTCGATCGCTCGCTCGTATCGCCCGGCGGAATGGCCCCCGATCCTCGCCGAAGCCGGCGTATCCGCGCGTGTCTATCGCGCCTTCCCGTTTCGGTTATGCGTCGAACACCTGCGCTGATCCTCGGCGGCGGCCCCGCGGGCGCGAGCGCCGCGATTGTGCTTGCGCGCGCTGGAGCGCCGCATTTGCTCGTCGAGCGAAGCCGCGAGACGGGCGATGCGATCTGCGGCGGTTTCCTGAGCTGGCGCACGCTCGAATCCCTCGCACGGCTCGGCGTTGCCCCGGACGCGCTCGGTCCCGCGCGCGTGACCACGGTACGCGTGCTTTCGGGCAGCCGCGTCGTCGAGACACGCCTCCCACGCCCGGCGCATGGCGTGTCGCGGCATTTGCTCGACACGGTAATGCTGAAGCGCGCGATCGAAGCTGGCTCGGCGGTCGAGCGCGGGGTGACCGTGCGCGGCGTCGATGGCTTGACGGCACGGCTCGACGACGGTGCGGATCTCGCCGCCGACACGCTGTTCCTCGCCAGCGGCAAGCATGACGTCCGCGGCGCGGCACGCCCGGCTGCGGCGCGTGGCAGCGATCCCGTACTCGGCTTGCGCGTGCGTATTCCCGCGGCGCCCGGGCTCGACGCCCTGATCGGCGAGTCGATCGAACTCCATCTGTTCGACCGCGGCTATGTCGGCATCGTACGGCAGGAGGACGGGAGCGCGAATTGCTGCCTCGCGGTCCACCGCTCGGCGTTGATCGAAGCGGGCAGCCCCGCCGCCTTGCTCGACCAGCTCGGGCGCGACCATCCGCGGCTCGGCGAACGCTTCGCGTATCGCAGCGGCAGCGAAGCGATCGATGCAATCGCCAATGTCCCCTATGGCTGGCGCGCGCTCCACGGCGCGCCCGGGCTTTTCCGGCTCGGCGACCAGGCTGGCGTCATCCCGTCGCTCGCCGGCGAGGGCATGGGCATCGCGATCGCCAGTGGCATTCGCGCAGGCCATGCCTATCTAGGGGGCGGTGCGGCAGCTGCCCCCGGCTTTCAGCAGGGATTTGCGCGCGCCACCGCCAGACCGATCCGTCTTGCCGGGCTCGTCCGCGATGCCGCTGAGCGCCCGGCCCTCACCGGGTTCGCGCTTCCGCTGCTGCGGCAGATCCCGGGACTGATCGAGATTATCGCCTCTTTGACCCGGATCGGCCATTCCCGGCTTGACCGGACGCCCAGCTAATTGGAAAAACCTCCGCATGGATCACATCACCCTGTCCGAAACGGAGTGGCGCAAGAAGTTGAGCCCCGAGGCCTATCACGTGCTCCGCGAAGCCGGCACGGAGCGCGCCTTTTCCGGCCATTACGACAACAACAAGGCTGATGGCATCTATCGCTGCGGCGGATGCGCACTGCCGTTGTTCGATTCGGCCGACAAATATGATTCGGGATCGGGCTGGCCGAGCTTCACCCAGCCGATCTCGCCCGAGCACGTCATCGAGCATAGCGATGTCAGCCACGGCATGGTTCGCACCGAAGCGCGCTGTGCGCGCTGCGACGGCCATCTCGGCCATGTCTTCCCCGACGGCCCGCCGCCGACCGGCCTGCGCTATTGCATGAACTCGCTCAGCCTCGACTTTCGCGCCCGGGAGAGTGCCGGCAGCGACGAGATGAAGGACTAAGCTAGCCGGCTACGGCTTGTCGGGGTGCCCGGCAAAGCCTAACGCTACGCTGCTTCATGGCCCGCTCATCCGCTCCTTCGCCCCGCTCCAAACGCGCGCCTGCCTGGCGCCGTTGGAGCGTCTTTGTTCTCCAGCTTGGCGCGGGGTTCGCGGTACTCGGGGCGATCGTACTCGCGATCACCGTCTATGTGTCGGAAGGGCAGTTGCCGAGCTTTGATGCGTTGAAATCGTCGCCCAACGGCCAGATGATCCGCGTCCACGCCGCCGACGGCACGGTGATCGTGTCGATGGGGCCGAGCTATGGCGAATGGCTGCCGTATGACCGCATCCCCAAGGTGATGCGCGACGCGATGATTTCGGTCGAGGATCGTCGCTTCCGCTCGCATATCGGGGTCGACCCGATCGGGATGGTGCGCTCGATCCAGGTTCGCATCGAGCGCGGGCATTGGCGCCAGGGCGGATCGACGATCACGCAGCAGATTGCGCGCAACATCTTCCTCAATTCGAACAAGCAGTGGGGCCGCAAGGTCCGCGAGGGGATCCTCGCGCTCGCGCTCGAACGCAAGTTCAGCAAGGACGAGGTGCTCGAGCTCTACCTCAACAAGGTTTATTTCGGCGGCGGCGCGTACGGGATCGATGCCGCATCGCGCAAATTCTTCGGCCACGGCGCCGATCATCTCAGCCTGACCGAGGCGGCGGTGATCGCGGGGCTCGTCAAGGCGCCTTCCAATTACTCTCCGACCGCCGATATCGCGGCTGCGCGCGGTCGTGCCGGAGTCGTGCTCAAGCTGATGCAGGAAACCGGCGTGATCACGCCGGCGCAAGCCGACGAGGCCGAGATCGACAAGGTCGCCTTCGTCCCCGAGGCGCGGCAGAACAGCGTGCGCTATTTCACCGACTGGGCGCTCCCCCAGCTCGAAATGCTGATCGACGAGACGCAGCGTCCGCTCGAAGTATGGACCACGCTCGACCTCAACATGCAGCGCGCCGCCGATGCCGCGATCCAGCAGAATGCTCCGCGCGGCGCGCAAGGTGCACTCGTCGCGATCGACCGCGATGGGGCGGTGCGCGCGATGGTCGGCGGGACGGATTATGTCAGCTCGATCTACAATCGCGCGACGCAGGCGATCCGGCAGCCCGGGTCGGCGTTCAAGCTGTTCGTGTATCTCGCCGCGCTCGAGGCCGGGCATAAGCCTGAAGATTCGATCGTCGACGAGCCGATCACGATCGATGGCTGGAGCCCTCGCAACGATTCGCGCCGCAACAGCGGTGCAGTGAGCTTGCGCACGGCGTTCGCGTATTCGCTCAACACCGTCGCCGCCAAGCTCGGTCAGGAAGTCGGCTTCTCGACCGTCGCCGACATGGCACGGCGCTTCGGCATCACCACCAAGGTCAACACGCATCCCTCGATGGTGCTTGGCACCTCCGAGGTCCGTTTGCTCGACATGACGCGCGCTTTTGCCAGCGTCGGCAACAAGGGCGTCGCGGTCACGCCGTACGGCATCACCAAGGTGACCGCCTCGGGCGAGACGATCTACGCGCAATCGGTCGATACCAGCCATGTGCTGGTCGCGCCCTATGTCGCTGCGGAAATGACCGACTTGCTCCAGACGACGGTCAATACCGGCACTGGCAAGGCTGCCCAGATCGGACGCCCGGTCGCGGGCAAGACCGGGACGACGACGTCGAGCAAGGATGGCTGGTTCCTCGGCTTCTCGAGCGGCCTCACCACCGGTGTGTGGATGGGGCGTGACGATGCCAAGCCGATCGCCGGGCTCCACGGCGGCACGGCGCCGGCCAAGGCGTTCGCGGCCTTCATGCGGACCGCGGTCGCCTCGCGCCCGGTCGAACAGTTCGATACCAAGGTGACGCTACCCGAATACCAGCTTGAACCCGACCAGGAATCGTATTTCGGCGAGGCGGATAACGGCCTGTTCGTCGACGAGAACGGCAATCCAGTCGATTCGGGACGCGCGACGTCGGCTGAGCCGCAAGTCGATGCTGACGGCAATCCGATCGTGCCGCGCAGTGCCGATCCGCGCATCACTCGCGGATCAGATACCCAGCCGCAGACCGAGCAGAACCGCCCGGACGATACCCAGCGGCTCGATCAGGGCTGGCTCGACCATGTCCTCGGACGCGATGCCCCCCGCCCTGCCCCCAATCCGAATCGCGTCCCGCGCGATCGACCGGCGATGACGCCGCCCGACCGCTATGACGAGCGTCAGGATTCGCGGCCGACCCAGTGAAGCGCCGCGCCGTTGGCGCGTAGCCAGCGGCGCGATTCGTCGGGATCGCGTTCGTCGAGCATTTCGAGCACGCGGTAGAAGCGCGCGCTATGGTCCATATGGAGCCGGTGCGCGACTTCGTGCGCTACTGTCGAGCGGCGGACGAAATCGGGCATCAGGATCAACCGCCAGCTGTAACGGATTGTCCCAGACGAGGCGCAGCTTCCCCAGCGCGTCTTGGGATCGCCAACCGCGACCTTGGTGACGGTAACGCCTGCCCGATCAGCGAACTCGTCGGTCTCCGCGCTCAACACCCGTAGCGCTTCGCGCTTGAGCCAAGTCGCGATCCGTCGCGACACGCCATCGCGCGTACCCCCGCAGTGCAAAGTATCACCGACGCGCTTGAGCGTTCGGGATGCGCTCGGCTCCCAGGCGATCGTCAGGCAAGCGCCACCGAACGGGATCGTCCCACCGGGTTCGAACGGCTGCGCTTGTGGCAAACGCGCGCGTTGCTCGGCGATCCACTCGGCCTTTTCCTCGGCCCAGGCGAGCGCCTTCTTGAGCGGCGCGCGCGGCGGCAGGACCAAGCGTACGCGTCCGGTCGCGCTATCGACCGACAGTCGCGCGCGCCGCGCTCGCGCGTTGCGGACGACCTCGATCGCGCTGCTCACAATTCGCGGTCGACCAGATGATATTCGAGCTCGCCGGCGTCATCTTCCGATATCGTCCAGCCGCGCACCGATTGCCCGGCGCGGTGCACCGACTCGCGGTCGCCCGACACGAGATAATGCCAGTCGTGGAGCGGCTCGTCGGCGGCGCGCAGACGATAGGCGCAGGTCGCCGGCAGCCAGTCGATCGTGCGGACATTGTCGCGGCTCAATCGCACGCACTCGCTGACATAGGCGTGGCGATGTTTGTAATTCGAGCATTGCGCCGTCGCGCGATCGAGCAGACGGCACGACACGTTCGTCGGCAGCAGCTCGCCCGTCTCCTCATCCTCGAGCTTGTGGACGCAACATTTGCCGCAGCCGTCACACAAGGCTTCCCACTGCCCGCGATCGAGCGTGTCGATCGGTTCTTCCCAGAATTTTCCGCTCATTTCACCCACCGGTCGAGCTCGGCCGCGACATCGCTCGGCGTCTTGTCCGCGGGCAGGAGGACCACCGGCTTGCCAGCCGGATCCATCAGCACCGCGAAGCGGCTGTGCGCGACGAGATACGCGCCCTCGGCATTGGGTTTCTCGAGTTCGACGGTGACGCCGTACCCCTTGGCGACCGCGGCGATGGTTTCGGGCGAGCCGGTCAGCCCGACCATTCGCGAATGGAACGCCGCGACATAGGGTTTGAGCACGGCGGGCGTATCCCGCTTCGGATCGACCGAGACGAAGATCGGCACGACCGTTGCCGCCCGCTTCGCATCCTGCGCCTCAAACGCACGCAGCCCCGCGCCGATCGTCTGGAGATCGGTCGGGCACACATCGGGGCAGAAGGTGTAGCCGAAATACAGGATGCGATAGCGACCGGCAAAGTCGCGATCGCTGCGCGGCTTTCCGTCCTGATCGATCAGTTGGAACGGGACACCGATCTTGACCCCGTCGAGCGGGGCGCGGGTCGGGGCGGGAGAGCCGCTACAGCCGACCGTCGATACGGTCAGCAACAGCGCGCACAGCGTGCGGGCAATCTGGTTCATGGCATCGCCAGCCATGATCTGTTAGTCCGATCGGCGCAAGCTTTTGAGCTTTTCCCGATCGCATCGCTCGACCTAGCCAGGACCTTTTCGATGACCCTTCGTACTGCATCGCTCGCCTTCGTCTTGCTCGCGGCCACGCCGCTTGCGCTGGTTTCGACGCCCGCCGTGGCGCAGATCGGTCAGTCGGCCGGATACAAGTTCCTCCAGTCGGTGAAAGACGCGAAGAACGATGAAGTGATCGCCGCGCTCGAGAAGCCTGGCGTGACCTTGGTCAACACGCGCGATCGCTCGACTGGCGAAGGCGCGCTCCACATCGTCGTGCGGCGCGGCGACATGGCCTATGTTTCGTATCTGCTGTCGAAGGGTGCCGACGCCAATCTCCGCGACGACAAGGGCGAGACCGCGATGCTGCTGGCGACCCGGCTCGGGCGCAAGGAAATGGTCGATGCGCTCGCCAAGAGCGGGGGCAACGTCAACCTCGCCGACGCGCGCGGCGAGACGCCGTTGATTATCGCGGTCCAGCGTCGTGACCAGTCGCTCGTGCGCACTCTGCTCGATCTGGGCGCCGATCCCGACCAGGCCGATCATCTCCAGGGCTTTTCCGCGCGCGAATATGCACAGCAGGACAAGCGCTCGCCGAGCATCGCGCAAATGATCGAGGCCAGCCCCAAAAAGGTTCGCAAGGCAGTGTCAGGGCCAACGCTCTGAGATTGCTCCACGTGGAACACTCGGAGGACGTCGCCTAAAGCATGACCTGTGCTTCGGGATCGGTGAGCGCGATCAAGCGCCGCCCTGCCCGACGCCCGAACGCGAGCGTCGCGCGCTTACGCGTCGCTGCCGACAACGGCTCGGTATGCGCATCGCGGACCACCGCGGCATCGTAGCGATCAGCGACGATGATCCCGGTGCGCTCGGGGAGGAAAGCCGCGCCATCGAGTGGCGATGCGTCGAACCCCGCAGGGACCGCCCAATAATAGCGATCACAGCATCCGAGATAATCAGTCCATTTGCCATCGCCGAGCAGATCGGCGCGCGTGACCTTGATTTCGACAATGACGATCTGGCCGCGCGCATCGATCGCCATCAGATCGGCGCGACGATTGCCATCGAGCGGCACCTCGCTCAGCGCGACCAGATCGTGGCGAAGCAGCATTCGGATCGTGCCACGCGCGACATCGGCTGCGCAGAGCGACGAGCCGGGAAATTCGGCGCAGGCGCCCCTGGGAAATGCGGAAGGATCGGGCGTGCGGAGCATCACCCGACCCTAGAACATTTCACGAACGCGTCCAAGAGGACGCGCGCGTCTCAGCGGTAGAAAAGATGGTTGCCGATCGCAGCGACCTGAACGCGGTGCCAGCCCGGCGCAGCGCGGCGCGCGTGGAAGTACATCGCGTCCGACGCTGGGCTGTCCCACGCATCGGCGAGCGCGACACGCGCGACGGCGACGGCGGTGCGATACTGCTTGTTTGGGGCGATCTCGGGGACATGGCCACCGCGAACGAAAGAGAACTGACCCTTCTGGGTCACGACCGAACACACGCCCTTGGGGAAGCGGCCCGACTTCGAACGGTTGAGGATCACTTCGGCGACAGCGAGCTGGCCGCTCAGCGGTTCGCCCTTGGCCTCGAAATAGATCGCGCCGGCCATGCACTGAAGTTCGTCGTTCATCGCTTCGGGGCCAGGCTGCGCAGCGACGGCGGCATCGAGCGTACCATAAGCAACGGTATCGCCAACCTGCTCTGCGTCGGACTCTTGCGAAGGAGCGGTTACGGGATCAGCCGACTGGGTCGTGGCGATCGCCGGGATCATCTGGGGCGTCTGCGGAACCGAAAGCGCGGACGGCACGTTGATAGCACGATTGATTTCCTGGGCGAACCCAGGCGTTCCGAAGCCGATGAGAGCAGCGACGGTAAAGGTCAGCGTCACGATGGATGCGACGCGATTCGAAAACGACATGAAGACGACTAAAATGCGGTTGGTGCACGGATAGGGTCGACATACGTCGCCCTTCCGGACAGCCCCCCGACTGCGTAATCATTCCGGATCGCACCCGGCACGACACAACGCCCTGACTAGAGCTTTGCCTATCCATGCGCGGGGCCGCCCGGTCAATCGTCGAGGATCGTTTCTGCGGCGAATCGTTCTGCCGACGGGATATCCAGTTCGATAACCCACAGGTCGGGATCCCGCGCGCGTCGGCGTCGCCAATAGGTATCGCACGTCATCGGATCGCTCGCGCCGCTTGGCCCCGCGGCAATGAGCGCCCGCTTGCCGAGCGAGTCCCGTCCGCGCTCGACCAGCCGTGAGCGACCCGGACCATCGTTCAAAATCATCAGGATCGCGCCGGAATCTGCGTCACCCCTGGCCCGCACCATCCCCATCCCACCAGCATCGTTGACGCGTTTGAGCAGGGCCGACACCAGAATTCCGCTCGCCAGCGTGTCGCTCATGCAGGGCGGTACCCGGGCAATCCGGCAAGCGCGATCTGCGAGCGCATGAAGGTGCCGGTGCCACGCGCAGCTTCATCACCGCTCGCATCGATCAAGCGCGCCTCGGCGACGAACACACGCCGATGCCCCGACACCCAACGGCCCTCTGCAATCACTGGCCCCGCGCGCAGCGGCTTGGTGAGCAGCAGATTGTACGCGGTGGTGAGCAGGAAGCGATCGGTCACGAGGCTGTTCGCGGCGTAGAACGCAGCGTCGTCGAGCATCTTGAAATAGCTCGTGCCGTGCGCGGCGCCCGCGGCGTGGAAGAAGCGCTCGTCGATCGTGAAATGGATCCGCGCGAGCCCGGCTTCGGGGATTTCAAGCGTCGACTCGAACAAGCGATTGATCGGTGCCGCGGCATAGAGCGATTCGAGCGCACGGAAATGCGCCTGTTCTCCCGCCGGGGCCGGGCCGTCGTTAAGCGGCATCGCACGTCTGATCGGCGGACAGCAACGCGACAAGCGCATCGCGCGACCCTGCCCCGCGCAGTTTCGCGACGAACGCCTGATCGCGCAGCGCACGCGACACGCGCGCCAGCGCCTTGAGATGAGTCGCACCGGCATCGGGTGGCGACAGCAGCATGAAGACGATGTCGACGGGCATGTCGTCAACCGAGTCGAAATCGATCGGCTGGGCGAGCCGGGCGAAAACGCCGCAGACGCGGTCCAGCCCGGGCAACTTGCCGTGCGGCGTCGCAACGCCCCCGCCGAACCCGGTCGAACCGAGCTTCTCGCGCGTCCCGACCACTTCGGACACCGCGCTGGCATCTACTCCGTATACGCTCGCCGCGGTCGCTGCGAGCTGCTGGAACAGCGCCTTGCGCGTGCCTGCGCTGACGCGTTCGAGCACGGCGTCGGACGCGAGAATATCGTGCAGATCGGTCATGTTAGTCCTTGGGCCCGCCCAAAGCGGAGGCTTTGAGCGAGCCCATAGCGCCGATCGGTCATCGGCGAAAGCACGAGCCTTATGCTAGGACATCGGCGCCGTGCCGCTGATGGCCTTACGCTTCGCGGTGCGGCTCGACCCAGCCGATCGTCCCGTCGCCACGGCGATAGACCATGTTGTAGGTGCCCGATACGCTGTTGCGGAACAGCAAGGCCGCGGTGTTGCGCAGGTCGAGCATCATCACCGCATCGGACACCGAGGCATCGGGCACGTCGACGCGCGTTTCTGCGACGATCAGCGGGAAGTCCTCGACCTCCTCTTCAGTGGTGCTCTCCTGGAACAGCGTATAGCCGGCATTCTCGGCATCGGCCGCTTGTGCCGCCGCTGCACTCGCCACCCCGGCATTGCGATCCTTGAGGCGGCGCATGTAGCGCCGCAATTGCTTCTCAACCTTGGCGGCGGCAGCGTCGAAGGCGAGATGCGCATCCGCGGCATCGCCATGTGCCTTGAGGATCAACCCCTGCATCACGTGCGCGACGATGTCGGCGGTGAAGCGATTGTCGTGCGGCCCCTTGCCGAAGGTGACCTGCGCCGAGATCGCGCGCGCGAAATATTTGGTGGCTATGCCCTGGAGTCGCTCGTCGACATGGGTCCTGAGCGCCTCGCCCGTTTCGACCTGATGGCCGGAAACCCGAATATCCATGAGCATTCTCCTTAGCTGGCCGATGTCGCTTTGACGATCATCGCCGGTAGACGACGCCTGTCGGGCGCCTCGACCCCCTTAAACTCAAGACAGTGCCGGATCGCTCCCCCACAACGGATTGACCACGGTTTTGAGGAACGCCGCATGCCGGGCGAGTTCGCTCTCGGCGGCTGCGAAAATCCGCGCCGGACGCACCGTCGTCGGCGCGGTCGACTGCATCGGCGCCATGTCCTCGATCACTTCGCTGACCAGGCCGAGCCCGATCTGTCGACCGCCGGTGAGCTCGACATAGACTTGCGAGAGCAATTGCGCGTCGAGCAACGCGCCGTGGACGGTGCGATGGCTACGATCGATGCCGTAGCGGTTACAGAGCGCATCGAGGCTGTGCTTGGCGCCGGGGTGGCGCATCCGCGCCATCGCGACGGTATCGACCATCCGGTGCAGCCCAACGGTCGCGCGGCCGCAGCGCTGCAGTTCGCCGTTGAGGAAGCCGAAATCGAAGCTCGCATTGTGCGCGACAAGCGGACTGTCGCCGATGAAATCGAGCAAATCCTCGACCAGCTGCGGAAATAGCGGCTTGTCGGCGAGGAACGCGTCGCTCAGCCCGTGGACGCGCTGCGCTTCGGGCGGCACTGTGCGCTCTGGGTGGAAATAGGCGTGGAAGGTGCGCCCGGTCTCGACCTTGTTGACCATCTCGAGACAGCCGATCTCGACCATGCGGTCGCCATCGGAAAAACTAAAGCCTGTGGTCTCGGTATCGAAAACGATCTCGCGCATAAGTCTAGGATAGTGGGGTCTCGCGCCCTTCGAGGCAAGCGATGATGGCGCTAACCGCACGGCGCGTCGCATCGATCGACCCGCCCGTCGGCACGACGAAGTCGGCGCGCGCGACTTTATCCCCGTCCGGCAACTGCCTGGCGAGAATCGCGTCGAGCTTTTCGGGCGTCATTCCGGTGCGGGCGAGCACCCGCGCACGTTGAATCTCGGGCGGGGCCGACACGACGACGACGCGATCGACGCGCGACTCGCCACCCGTCTCGAACAGCAAGGGGACGTCGAACAGCACGATCGGCGCGCTCGCATGCGCCGCCAGGAAGGCCGCGCGCTCCTCGCCGACCGCCGGATGGACGATCGCTTCGAGCCGCGCGAGTGCCGCCGGGTCGCCGAGCACCTTGGCGCCGAGCGCAGCGCGATCGACGCCATTCGGCCCGGTCACGCCGGGAAAGGCAGACTCGATCGCGGCGACGGTGCGGCCACCCGGCCCTTGCAGCGCGTGCACCGTGGCATCGGCGTCGAACACCGGCACGCCGGCGTCGGCGAACATCGCGGCGACGGGCGATTTGCCCATGCCGATCGACCCGGTCAGCCCGATCGTGATCGGCCGCTCGGCCGTCATGCGGTCAGCAGCGCGCGGAGCTCGTCGTCGCTCGCCTCGTCGCGCGGTGGGGCGACGCCAAAGAACAGCTCGAACGCGAGCGCGGCCTGGCCGATCAGCATATCGAGCCCGTCGACCGTCTCGAGCTCGCGGTCGCGCGCCGCCGCCAGCAGGCGCGTTTCGAGCGGTGCATAAACGACGTCATACACCACTGCATCCTCGGGCAACGGCGCCAGATCGAGCTCGAGCGGGGGTTGCCCGACCATCCCGAGTGCGCTCGCATTGACCAACAAGGCCGCGGCCGGGAGCGTCGCATCGAGCGGCAGCGCCTTGCCCTTGAGCCCGAACGACGACAGCAACGCCGCGGCCTTGAGCACGTTGCGGTTGAGGATCGTCACCGGACCGACGTCGAGCCGCGCGAGCGCGAACAACACCGCGCGTGCCGCCCCCCCTGCCCCGATCACCACGACCGGCGCGCCGGTAAGTTCGAGCTGGTTGATCGGCGCATAGAAGCCGGCGGCATCGGTGTTGGTCAGGATCACCTTGCCGTCTTCGCCGCGGAACACGGTATTGGCCGCGCCGATCGTGGCGCGGACGCCACCGGGATCGGGGACATGGTCGAACACCGCGATCTTGTGCGGGATCGTTACGTTGCAGCCGCGCCAAGCGGGATCGGCACTGCGCGCCTCGAAATACGCTGCCAGCCCGTCGGCAGCGACCTGACAGCGGCGATATTCGGCATCGAGCGCGAGGCGTTCGATCCAGAAGCCGTGGATCAGTGGCGATTTGGAATGCGCGATCGGATCGCCGATCACTTCGGCCAGCATCATGACGCCATAACTCCCCGAACCCGCAGATAATCGAGCACCGGCAGCAAAGGCAGGCCGAGCACGGTAAACTGGCTCCCCTCGATCCGGCTGAACAATTGCGCGCCCGGGCCCTCGATCCGATAGCAACCGACACAGCCGGAGATCTCGGGCCATTCGAGGTCGAGATAGGTCTCGATGAACGCCTCGGACAGCGGGCGCACGTGCATTCGCGCACGATCGACGACGCGCCACACCGGACGGCCGCCTTCGGCTATCACCGCGGCGCTGACGAGTTCGTGACGCTTGCCCGACAGCCGGCGCAGATGCGCGCCCGCCTCGGCCCGGTCGCGCGGTTTGTCGAGCATCGACCCATCCTCGAGCGCGACGACCGAGTCGCAACCGAGCACAAGCGCTTGCCCCTCACCCGACGAAACCTTGATCGCCTTAAGTTCGGCCAGGGCATCGGTCATGTCGCGCGCGGCGAGCCCTTCGCCGAGCAACGCCGCCTTTGCCGATTCCTCATCGACGCCGGCCGAGACCGCGACGAACGGGACATTTGCCGCGGTCAGCATGGCGCGCCGCGAGGCACTTTGCGACGCCAGCAGGAGCTTCATGCCTCACCTCGTGTTTCGCCACGGCGTTCGCCGACAAGCGCAATGATCGCCGCTGCGGTTTCCTCGATCGAGCGCCGCGTGACGTCGATCACCGGCCAGCCATTGTCGGCGAACATCCGCCGCGCATAGGCGACTTCGCGCGTCACCGCTTCTTGGTCGACATAAGCGGTGGTGGTCGTTTCATTTAGCGACAGCAACCGGTTGCGGCGCACCTGGATCAGCCGATCGGCGCTCGTCGTAAGGCCGACGATGATCGGGTTCTTCAACGTGAAGAGATTTTCGGGCGGCGGGCTTTCGACGACGATCGGGATATTCGCGGTCTTGAAGCCGCGATTGGCGAGATAGATCGACGTCGGCGTCTTCGAAGACCGCGACACGCCTGCGAGCAGAATGTCCGCCTCTTCCCACTCCTCGGCCAGGATCCCGTCGTCATGCGCGATCGTGAACTGAATCGCATCGACTCGCGCGAAATACGCGGCGTCGAGCACGTGCTGCCGCCCCGGGCGGGCCTTCGCCGCCTGACCAAGCAAGCCCGACAGCGCGCCCGTCACCGCATCGAGCGGCGCGACCGCGGGGAGCCCGAGCGTACGACAGCGCGTCTCGAGCGTGCGCCGCGTCTCGCTGTTCACCAGAGTGAACAGCACCAACCCGGGATTTTGCGAGATTTCCTGCAAAATGCGCTCGAGATGCGCCTCGGTCCGGACCATCGGCCAGAAATGCCGGATCGTCTCGACATCGTCATATTGCGCGAGCGCGGCCTTGGCGATGTTCTCGAGCGTTTCGCCGGTCGAATCCGACAAAAGATGGAGATGCAGGCGCATCAGAGACGGGTGCGGGGCGAAACTGTGGACAACATGGGGGCAAGCGCTAGCGCAACTTTGCCCGTCCGCAAAGCCGAGCGACCGCGGTGCATAACCCTCATGCTATCCACAATCGCGCAAACACCCCATGGTTCCCCCCACAGCCTGTGGATAATGGGGACGAGCACGCCGACTCAAGGCGTGAGCGTCGATTGCGCCGCGTCAATCTGTTGGCATTTTGGGGATGGCGGCATAAGCCCCGTTATCAACGTGCCAACAACCACTTCAACCTTTTAAGATTCTAGATTCTTATAGAAGTAGGGTGAGGAAAGACCGATCGTGCTGACGCAAAACAAGCCGCTGCTCGCCACGCTCAAGGGTGAGCGTGCCTCCACCCCGCCAATCTGGCTGATGCGCCAGGCGGGACGCTATCTCCCCGAATATCGCGCGCTCCGGGCCGAGAAGGGCGGGTTCCTCGCTTTGGTCAATGACAGTGAAGCGGCAGCCGAGGTAACGATCCAACCGATCCGGCGCTTCGGCTTCGACGGTGCGATCCTGTTCTCGGACATCCTGATGGTCCCCTCGGCGCTGGGACAGGGTCTGAGCTTCGGTGTCGGCGAAGGACCGGCGCTGACGCCCCCGCTCGTCGATCATGCGCTGGAAAGCCTTCAGGCGGCGCCTGAGCGGCTTGATCCGGTGTATGCGACTGTGCGCCTGGTCGCAGCGCAATTGCCGCCACAGACCACCTTCCTCGGCTTTGCTGGAAGCCCGTGGACCGTCGCCACCTATATGGTCGCAGGACATGGCAGCAAGGATCAGGGCGAGACGCGGCGTTTTGCGTATGGCGACCCTGCCGCTTTTGGTCGGATCATCACCGCGATCGCCGATTGCACGATCGAATATCTGTCGCGCCAGATCGAGGCAGGCGTCGAGGCGGTGCAGCTGTTCGACAGCTGGGCCGGCAGCCTCAGCCCCGCGCAGTTCGAACGCTGGGTGATCGCCCCCAATGCCGCGATCGTCGCGGCGCTGCATGAGCGCCACCCCGGCGTCCCGGTGATCGGCTTTCCCAAGGGCGCGGGCGAGAAGCTTCCTGCCTATGCGCGCGAGACCGGGGTCGATGCGCTCGGGCTCGACGAGACGATCGACCCCGAATGGGCCGCGCGGACGCTTCCGCAGGGGATGCCGGTGCAGGGCAATCTCGATCCGCTCGTCCTGATCGCCGGCGGGGCGGCGATGGAACAGGCCGCGTCGCGCATCCTCACCGCGTTCGCCGATCGGCCGCACATCTTCAATCTCGGCCACGGCATCCTGCAGGACACGCCGATCCCGCATGTCGAGCAGTTGCTCGCCTATGTCCGGAGCGCGCGATGATCGGGATGCTCGGCAATGCCTATCCGTGGATGAAGGCAGCGCATCTGATCTTCGTCATCTTCTGGATGGCGGGGCTGTTCATGCTGCCGCGCTATCTGGTGTATCATCAGGAAGCCGCGATCGGCTCGCCCGAGGCGGCGCAATGGGTCGAGCGCGAAGCCAAGATCCGCAAGATCATCCTGACGCCTGCGATGGTCGTCGTCTGGGTGCTCGGCTTGACGCTCGGCGCCAATCTCGGGCTGTTCTCGGGCGCGAGTGGGCTCGGCTGGCTGCATCTCAAGCTGCTGCTGGTGGTGATCCTCAGCGGGTATCACGGTTGGGCGGTCGGCTATTCGAAGAAGCTGGCGGCGGGCAAGCCGACGCTCACCGGGCGGCAGCTGCGGCTGATCAACGAAGTGCCGGCGGTGCTGGTGACGTTCATCGTCATCCTCGCGATCGTCCAGCCTTTCTGAGGTCCTGAAGCCCTCTGCGCGTGGGACGCGACGCGTGCGGAGGGCGACCGATAATCGCGCTCTCAGCACTTGCGCAAAAACCGCCAAGCCTTGACGCGCCGCGCGCCGGATCGTATCTCCAACGCCGTGTCACGATGCGGCGGGTCCACCCGCTCGGTCGCGGCATCCTTCCTCTAGCATCGTCGCGTATCTGTCGCCGACCGAAGCTCCCCCCTCGCATCTTCATGCCCCGGACGCCCTCCATGCATCTCAAAGACCTCAAGAACAAAAAGCCGGCCGAACTGGTCGCGATGGCCGAGGAGCTCGGCATCGAGAGCGCATCGACGCTGCGCAAGCAGGATCTGATGTTCGCGATCCTCAAGGTCCAGGCCGAAGAGGGCGAGGAAATCATGGGGCTCGGCACGATCGAAGTGCTGCCCGACGGCTTTGGCTTTCTGCGCAGCCCCGAGGCGAATTATCTCGCCGGCCCTGACGACATCTACATCTCGCCCAACCAGGTCCGCAAATTCGGCCTGCGCACCGGCGATACGGTCGAAGGTGAAATCCGCGGACCGAAGGATGGCGAACGCTATTTCGCTCTGACCAAGCTGACCGCGGTCAATTTCGACAATCCCGACGCGGTTCGTCATCGCGTCAATTTCGACAATCTCACGCCGCTCTATCCCGATGAGAAGCTCACGCTCGATCCCGCCGATCCGACCGTCAAGGACAAGTCGGCGCGCGTCATCGACATCATCTCGCCGCAGGGCAAGGGCCAGCGCACGCTGATCGTCGCGCCGCCGCGCGTCGGCAAGACGGTGATGCTGCAGAACATCGCCAAGGCGATCACCGACAACCACCCCGAGGTGTTCCTGATCGTCCTGCTGATCGACGAGCGCCCCGAGGAAGTGACCGACATGCAGCGTTCGGTGAAGGGCGAGGTCGTCTCCTCGACCTTCGACGAGCCCGCGACGCGCCACGTGCAAGTCGCTGAAATGGTGATCGAAAAGGCCAAGCGCCTGGTCGAGCACAAGAAGGACGTCGTGATCCTGCTCGACTCGATCACGCGTCTCGGCCGGGCCTACAACACCGTCGTCCCGTCGTCGGGCAAGGTGCTGACCGGCGGTGTCGACGCCAATGCACTGCAGCGTCCGAAGCGCTTCTTCGGTGCCGCGCGCAACATCGAGGAAGGCGGTTCGCTGTCGATCATCGCGACCGCGCTGATTGATACCGGCAGCCGGATGGACGAAGTGATCTTCGAGGAATTCAAGGGCACGGGTAACTCGGAAATCGTGCTCGATCGCAAGGTTGCCGACAAGCGCATCTTCCCGGCGCTCGACGTCGGCAAGTCGGGCACGCGCAAGGAAGAGCTGCTGGTCGATCAGAGCAAGCTGTCGAAGATGTGGGTGCTGCGCCGCATCCTCATGCAGATGGGCACGATCGACTCGATGGAGTTCCTGCTCGACAAGATGAAGAATTCGAAGACCAACGAAGATTTCTTCGACAGCATGAATCAATAGCCGAGTGCGGCCGGCGGCAGGCTGCCGCCGGACTCGCACCGGCTCGGCCGGCGGGCGCAATTCCGCGCCCGACCGACGGCATGGGCTTTGCCCATGCCCGCCCCGCCGACCAAATCCCTAAAGCAGCAGATCCCGCCGACCGCGCCGCTCGAACGCGAGCAGCCATTGCTTGGTGATCGGCCCCTCCCCCGCCGAATAGGCGCCGAGGCTTCCCGAGGCATTGACCACGCGGTGGCATGGCACCACGATCGGGAACGGATTGTGCGCGCAGGCCTGCCCGATCGCCCGCGCACTCGATCCAGCACGCTTGGCGAGTGCTCCGTAGCTTAGCGTATCGCCATACGGGATCGCGACCATTGCGGTCCGCAGCGCCTCCCCGCGTTCGGACGCTGCCGCTGACAAAGCCAGATCAAAGGTCGTTAGCGCTCCCGCAAACCACGCGGTCAGTTGCTCGGCGGCGGCACGTACGGGTGCGGTTGTCCCCGCGACGATCTCGCCCTCCCCGCCCAGCGTGATCGCATGGAGTTCGCGGTCATCGCCGCTGATCGTGATCACGCCGACGGGCGTTGCGATCCGGGCCATATCGCGCGCATACATGAGCAGACTATGGCGCCGGGCTCGTGCCGGCTCAAGCGGAGACGCCGTAATGAAGATCAACGTCGAGATCGATTGTACCCCCCAGGAAGCGCGTGCGTTCATGGGGCTCCCGGATCTCACGCCGATCCACGATAAGTATCTGTCGATGATGACCGATTCGATGGATGGCGTCGTTTCGCCCGACCTGATCGAAAACATGATGCGAAGCTGGGCGCCGGTCAGCGATGCGAGCATGGGACTGTGGCGGACGATGTTCGATCGCGCAGCGAAATAAGCCGTGGCGGACGACACGATCTTTGCCTGCTCGAGCGGCCCGCCGCCGGCGGCGATCGCGATCATGCGGATCAGCGGGCCGTCGGCGATGGCGGTTGCAGCGGCGCTCGCGGGGACCCTGCCGTCACCGCGCGTGGCGGGCGTGCGCGCCTTGCGCGATCCTGCCGACCGGCGATTGCTCGATCGTGCGCTGGTCCTGACCTTTCCGGCTCCGCGTACCGCGACGGGTGAGGATCTGGTCGAACTCCATCTTCACGGCGGGCGTGCGGTGGTGGCGGCGGTCGGCGATGTCCTCGCTGCGCAACCGGGTCTGCGCGCCGCCGAGCCGGGGGAATTCACGCGCCGTGCGTTGACCAACGGTGTGCTCGATCTGACCGAAGCTGAAGGCCTCGGCGATCTGCTCAGCGCCGAGACCGAGACGCAGCGTCGTGCAGCGCTTCGGATTGCGGAAGGCGGATTGCGCACCGTTATCGAAGACTGGTCGGACCGGTTGGTGACAGTGGCTGCGAGCATCGAAGCGCAGCTCGATTTCTCCGACGAAGACGATGTGCCCGACGAAGCGGTCGAGGCGATCACGACCAACATCGCAGGCATTGCGGATGCGATGGCTGCGCTGCTCGCAACGCCCCCGGTCGAGCGTCTGCACGACGGCGTACGCGTGGTGATAGCCGGGCCCCCCAATAGTGGGAAATCGACGCTCCTCAACGTGCTCGCGGCGCGCGATGTGGCGATCGTCTCGCCATTGTCGGGGACGACGCGCGACCGGATCGAGGCCGCGGTCACGCGTGGGGGGATCGCCTATCTGCTGACCGATACTGCCGGTCTGACGGATACGCCCAACGACATTGTCGAAGAGATCGGCATTGCGCGTGCCGAGGCGGCGATGGGCTCGGCGGATATCGTGCTGTGGCTGGGCGACACCCCGCCTGCCGATCCGAGGCATATCGCGGTACACGCGCGTGCCGACCTGTCGTCGCGCTCGTCCCCTCCCCCTTTCGCTGAGCTCGTTGTTTCGGCAGAGACCGGGGCTGGCATAGCCGGCCTGTGGGCGCGGCTTGCCGCGGAGGCGAAAGCGCTGCTCCCCGTCGCCGATGCGATTGCGACAAATGATCGGCAGCGGTCGTTGCTGCGCGAAAGCGAGCAGCATCTCCGCCAGGCGGGTCAAGGCGATTTGCTGATCGTCTCAGAGGAAGTGCGCTGCGCGATGCGGTCACTCAACGCGATCACGGGGCGCACCGGAACCGAGGACGTGCTCGACGCGATCTTCTCGCGCTTCTGCATCGGCAAATGATGTTCCACGTGGAACACGGTCGGCTTTGACAGATCGCGGCGAGCCATTTAGCGCGAAGCCATGAACGATTTCGACGTCATCGTAGTGGGTGGCGGACACTCCGGCACCGAGGCTGCCGCCGCGGCGGCGCGCCGCGGCGCACGGACCGCATTGATCACCTTCGATCCTGCGAAAGTGGGCGCGATGTCGTGCAACCCCGCGATCGGGGGTCTCGGCAAGGGGCATCTTGTCCGCGAGGTCGATGCGTTCGACGGCCTGATGGCGCGCGCGACCGATGCGGCGGGTATCCACTACCGAATGCTCAACCGCAGCAAAGGCGCAGCCGTTCAGGGCCCACGAGTGCAGGCGGACCGACGCCGCTACGCGGCAGCGATCAACGCGATGCTAGCACAGCAAGCAGGGTTGGAGATTATCGGTGGCGAAGTCGCCGGTCTCCTGCTGAGCGAGAGCGGGAGCGTCGCAGGTGTTCGCCTAGCCGATGGTACGGTACTTCATGCACGCGCCGTGGTGCTAGCAACTGGCACCTTCCTCGGCGGGCGGATGTTCTGTGGTGAGGAACGCTCCGAAGGTGGGCGTGTCGGGGAAGCGGGCGCGTCCTTGCTCGCGCAGCAGCTTCGCGCTGCCAACCTGCCGATGGCGCGCCTCAAGACCGGGACGCCGCCACGGCTCGATGGCCGCACGATCGACTGGGCGCGGCTGGCGCAGCAGGAAAGCGACGCCGAGCCGTGGACCATGTCACCCGTTTCGAAGCATCGCCCCCTGCCCCAGCTTCACTGCGCGATCACGCGGACGACGCCGCAGACACACGACATCATTCGCTCCGGGCTCGACCGGTCGCCGCTGTTCGGCGGTGCGATCGCGGGGGCAGGCCCCCGCTATTGCCCCTCGATCGAGGACAAGATCCATCGCTTTGGCGACCGCGACGGCCATCAGATCTTCCTCGAACCCGAGGGCCTCGACGATCCGACGATCTATCCCAACGGCATTTCGACTTCGCTGCCCGTCGATATCCAGGCGGCGATGCTTCGCTCGATCCCCGGGCTCGAGGCCACGACGATGCTGACGCCGGGATACGCCGTCGAATATGACCACATCGACCCGCGCGCGCTGGATGCCACGCTGGAGGTCCGCGCGCTCGAAGGTCTGTATTGCTGTGGGCAAATCAACGGAACGACTGGATATGAAGAAGCCGCCGGCCAAGGGTTGATGGCGGGGCTCAATGCAGCGGCGCGCGCGCTCGAGCGGCCCGAGATCGTGCTCGACCGAGCATCGTCGTATCTCGGTGTGATGATCGACGATCTGGTGCTGCAAGGCATTACCGAACCCTATCGCATGCTCACCGCTCGCGCCGAATATCGGCTGCGATTGCGCGCCGATAATGCCGAGACACGCTTGAGCCCGATAGCGGCTGAGATTGGGTGCTTGTCGCCCGCGCGGATCGAGCGGCTCGCGGATCGGATCGAGCGCCGTGGCGAAATCGAACGGGTGCTCGACCAGACGGTGCCAAGCGAAACGCTCACGACGCGCGGTGCGGTGATCGGCAGCGATCCCGAACGTCGATCGGGCGCCGCATGGCTACGCGTGGCGGGCGTGACGCTCGAGATGGTGGCCCCAGACCTCCTCGAACGCATGGATGCCGATCTGCTTGCCGAAGCGACCGAGGACGCGCGCTACGCCCCCTATCTCGCACGGCAGGAGTCCGAAGTTGCGGCGATGCGGTCGCATGACACGATCGCCGTTCCCGATGGCTTGCACTTCGCGACCGTCCCCGGGCTATCGAGCGAGATGATCGAACGGCTCGAGACCGCACGCCCCGCGACGCTCGCAGCGGCGGGTCGCATTCGCGGCATCACCCCGGCGGCGCTGACGGCGATCCTCCTGCAGATACGAAAGAAGGCGGCGTGACCGAGGACGAAGCGCGGGACTGGGTCTCGCAGCACTTTGGCGCTGACGGGCTCGCGGCGATGCGACAGCTCGTCGAGATCGTTACCGCCGAAAGCGCGCAGCAGAATCTGATTGCACCCTCGACGCTGGGCGCGATGTGGACGCGCCACATTGTCGATTCCGCGCAGCTGCTGATGCTCGCCCCCAAGGACGACGGGGTATGGCTCGATATCGGGAGCGGTGCCGGTTTCCCAGGACTGGTTGTTGCAGCTCTTACCGATCGACCGGTCTGGCTGGTCGAGCCGCGTCGACGTCGCGCAGACTTCCTGACGCAAGCGGCGGAGGCGATGGGGGTCGGCGATCGCGTTACGGTGAAGTGTGCGCGGATCGAGGATGTCCTTGTCGATGCAAGGATTATCTCGGCGCGGGCCGTCGCATCGTTGGACAGTCTTTTCGCCTGGGGCGCGAAGTGCGCATCTTCCGCAACGTGCTGGATTCTGCCAAAAGGGCGGACGGCGCTGGCAGATGTCACCGCCGCGCAGCTAGCATGGGACGGGGTGTTTCACGTGGAACACAGTATCACCGATCCCGACTCGCTGATCGTTCTTGCATCAGGGGTAACACGCCGATGAACGTCATTGCCGTCGCGAACCAGAAGGGCGGTGTCGGAAAGACGACGACCGCGATCAACCTCGGCACTGCGCTTGCTGCGACCGGGCTGCGGGTTTTGCTGCTCGATCTCGATCCGCAAGGCAATTGCTCGACGGGGCTTGGGATCGCGCGCGCCGACCGGCATCACTCGACCTATGACATTCTGCTCGGCGAGACATCGATCGACGTCGCGGCAATGCCGACGTGCGTCCCCAAGCTCGACATCGTACCGGCGACGGTCGACCTCTCGGGTGCCGAAATCGAGCTGGTCGAATATGAAGAGCGCACGCATCGCCTGTCGCGCGCTCTCGCCCGCTCGGATCATCGCTGGGACGTCGTGCTGATCGATTGTCCGCCGTCGCTCGGTCTGCTGACGCTCAATGCGATGGTCGCGTCGAATTCGCTGCTCGTCCCGCTGCAGTGCGAATTCTTCGCGCTCGAAGGGCTCAGCCAGCTGTTGAGCACCGTCGAGCGGATCCGCGAGCGCTTCAACCCCGCGCTGTCGATCATGGGTGTCGCATTGACGATGCACGATCGTCGCAACCGTCTGACCGACCAAGTCTCGAACGACGTTCGCGCGGTGCTGGGTCGCGTGGTGTTCGACACGGTGATTCCGCGCAACGTGCGTTTGTCCGAGGCGCCGAGCCACGGCTTGCCGGCATTGATCTACGATTATCGCTGCCCCGGCTCGGAAGCCTATATCGCGCTCGCGCGTGAGCTGATCGCGCGGCTGCCCGCCTTTGATACCCCGCAACCTGCAAGGGCCGCATGACCGACTCGACGCCTCCGATTGCACGCCCGAAGCCGCGTTCGGGATTGGGCCGCGGCCTCAACGCCTTGATGGGAGATTTGGCGCGCGAAGAGCCCGTCGGTGAAGGCAAGGAGAATGCCTCGCCGGGTGTGCGCTCGCTCCCCGTCGGCTCGCTGACGCCGCATCCGGGCCAGCCGCGGCGGCACTTCGACGAAGCCGCACTCGAGGAACTCGCGCAATCGATCGCGCTGCGCGGGGTGTTGCAGCCAATCGTCGTGCGGCCGCACGGCACCGGCTATCAGATCGTCGCAGGCGAGCGCCGCTGGCGCGCTGCCCAGCGTGCGCGGCTGCACGAGGTGCCGGTCATCGTGCGGGCGTTCGATGATACCGAAACGCTCGAAGTCGCGCTCGTCGAGAATATCCAGCGGCAAGACCTCAATGCGATCGAAGAGGCCGAAGCGTATCATCGCTTGATCGAGGATTTCGGTCACACGCAGGAAGCGCTAGGCAAGCTGGTCAACAAGTCGCGCAGCCACATCGCCAATCTGCTGCGTCTGCTCGAGCTGCCGACCCCGGTGCAGGAGCGCGTCGTCAATGGTGCGCTGACGATGGGGCATGCGCGCGCGCTGATCGGCGCGCCCGATGTCGAGACGCTGGCGGACCAGGTCGTCGCGCGCGGTCTGTCGGTGCGCGATACCGAGCGTATGGCGCGCGCTGCCAAGCCTGCGCCGCGCGGCCAGCGCGACAGCGAGGGGCGAGATCCCGATCTCGCGGCGCTCGAGCATCAGCTGGCCGATCTGCTGGGCCTGTCGGTGCGTGTCGCGCACAGCGCCAAGGGGGGCACGCTGACGCTGTCCTATTCGACGCTCGATCAACTCGACATGGTGTGCCAGCGGCTGACCGGCGAGCGTATCTGATCCGCGGCCGGCGGACACTTCGGGCGTCCGCCGGACCGGCAGGTCACTCGGTCGCGGGCAGGTAGAGCTCGCTGCCCTTTGCTTTGAACGTGGCGCTCATTTCAGCCATGCCCGCCTCGGCCTGCACACCGCGTGCGAACGCGGCGCGGTCGGCGTCGGCCTCATCGACCATCGGCGTTGCGGCGAGGAAGCCGTCCGCCGGCTGGTTCTGCTTCGCCGCAAAATCGCGCACTTCCTGCGTGATCTTCATCGAGCAGAATTTCGGCCCGCACATCGAACAGAAATGCGCGGTCTTTGCGCCCTCCGCGGGGAGCGTCTCGTCATGATAGAGTTCCGCCGTATCGGGATCGAGCGACAGGTTGAACTGGTCGCGCCAGCGGAATTCGAAGCGCGCGCGGCTGACCGCATCGTCGCGCATCTTGGCGGCGGGATGGCCCTTGGCGAGATCGGCGGCGTGCGCGGCAAGCTTGTAGGTCACCACGCCGACCTTGACGTCATCACGATCGGGGAGTCCGAGATGCTCCTTCGGCGTGACGTAGCAGAGCATCGCGGTGCCATACCACCCGATCATGGCCGCGCCGATCCCGCTGGTGATATGGTCATAGCCCGGTGCGATATCGGTGGTGAGCGGCCCGAGCGTATAGAAGGGCGCCTCGCCGCACACTTCGAGCTGCTTTTCCATATTCTCCTTGATCTTGTGCATCGGCACATGGCCGGGGCCTTCGATCATCACTTGGACGTCGCTCTTCCAAGCGCGGTGGGTGAGTTCGCCGAGCGTGTAGAGCTCGCTGAACTGCGCTTCGTCGTTGGCGTCGGCGATCGAGCCAGGTCGCAGGCCGTCGCCGAGCGAGTAGGCGATGTCATACGCCTTCATGATCTCGGTGATCTCGTCGAACCGCTCGTAGAGGAAGCTCTCCTTGTGGTGCGCGAGGCACCATTTCGCCATGATCGATCCGCCCCGCGAGACGATCCCGGTGACGCGCTTCGCGGTCATCGGGATATAGGCGAGCCGCACGCCGGCATGGATCGTGAAGTAATCGACGCCCTGCTCGGCCTGTTCGATCAGCGTGTCGCGGAAGATGTCCCAGGTGAGGTCCTCGGCAACGCCGCCGACCTTTTCGAGCGCTTGGTAGATCGGCACGGTGCCGATCGGCACGGGGCTGTTGCGCAGGATCCATTCGCGCGTGTCGTGGATGTTGCGGCCAGTCGACAGGTCCATCACCGTGTCGGCGCCCCAGCGGATCGACCAGACCATCTTGTCGACCTCGGCCGCGACGTTGCTCGCAACGGCGGAGTTGCCGATATTGGCGTTGATCTTGACCAGGAAGTTGCGGCCGATCGCCATCGGTTCGGATTCGGGATGGTTGATGTTGTTGGGAAGGATCGCCCGCCCCCGCGCGATTTCGTCGCGGACGAATTCGGGCGTCACGTAATCGGGGATCGATGCG
This sequence comes from Sphingomonas sp. PWP1-2, assembly GCF_049898305.1. Lineage (NCBI taxonomy): Bacteria > Pseudomonadati > Pseudomonadota > Alphaproteobacteria > Sphingomonadales > Sphingomonadaceae > Sphingomonas > Sphingomonas sp. PWP1-2. The sequence goes on along the minus strand of NZ_JAFCXM010000004.1, from coordinate 349,094 downwards.
CCGAAGTCCTGGCCGTCGCGGATCAGCTTTTCCTTGGCGGCAGCGCGCCCGAGATTCTCGCGGATCGCGACATATTCCATCTCGGGGGTGATGATGCCGCGTCGCGCATAGTGCATCTGGCTGACATTGGCGCTAGGCCTGGCGCGCAGCGGGCGTTTAACGACATTGGGATATTGCGGTAAGCCAGTCGAACGATCGGGGCCGCTCAAGCCATTGTCTTCGGGGCGAATTTCGCGCGCAGTGTATTCCTCGACGTCGCCGCGTGCGAGAATCCAGTCGCGCCGCAGCGTCGGCAAGCCGACGTGGATATCGATCCGCGCTTTGGGGTCGGTATAGGGCCCCGACGTGTCGTAAACGCGTAGCGGCGGCTCGCCACACGATGGTTCAAGCAGGATCTCACGCATCGCGACGCCTGGCCCGGGAATTGCCACCGAGGGCACGTAGATCTTGCGTGAGCCACGGATCGGGCCAGTCGTCACGCCGATTTCGGTACGCGCCGGGATATCTGCCATGCTCTTCGCTCCAAAATCGCAAGGAGCAAAGACGGTTTCCGGGCGGCCACCGCTCCCTCCCTACGCCCGTATTAACGGGATCAGGTTGATGCGGGTCGGGGGCTCGTGCCCCCCTCTCAGCCGCCGAACAGCAGCCCCCCGGGGAATGGCGTCAGTCTAGGCGCTCGCGCGCCGCGTGCAACTAGTTTGCGGCGCTGGTGCGGATGTTGCCATTGAAACCATTGGGGAAGAAGCCCCCGCCGACCACGGCGTTCTTGTTGAGATAGACGACGTTGAGCACTTGGCCTGCGGTACGGCCGTAGACCAGGCCGTTGGCATCGACCGGAACGAGGTTGGATGTCGTCGCGGTTCCGGTAATGCCCTGATCGATGTCGCTCGTACCATCGAGGCTATCGCGCGCGTCGCTGATCAGGTTGGCATTGACGCGCAGGCTCGGGGTGGCGAGGCCCTTCGAATAGAGCACGGTCCGGATCAGGCCGGCGTGGTAAGCCTCGGTCGCGAGGATGCCCGCAGCGGCATCGAGCAGCAACGTCGTGTTGATCGTCTGCGCAGCGCCCTTGTATGCGGTCACGCCGACATCTTCGAAGATGAACGCACCGAGCAGGAAGTTCTCGTCGCTGGCGTAAGGGTCGAAGGTGCCGTTGACGCGATCGACGACGCCATTGGTGGTTGCGATCCCGGCGGCGCGCGCGGCGGCCGAGAAGGCGCCATTGGCGCCACCATCGATGTTGATCGACGGCATCGCAACCGCCGCAGCACCAAGTGCCGAACGCAGGAAGGCGACATGGGCGACTTCGTCGGCGGCGATCTCGACCGCATATTGCTGGACGATCGGATCGGTGAAAGTGACCTTGCGGCCGCCCGTCACGGTGCCTTGGACGGTCTGGTTGCCATCGCCCTTGGCGATCAACGCATTGGGCAGCCCTGCGCCGGTAACGGCAAAGCTGTAGAACTGCGCTTCGAGATATTCGAGGTTGAGCGCGAAGTTGAGCGTGTCCTGATCCTGCAGCGTGCTGGTCGAGCTCGGGCTCGGCGTCGGCGTTGCGGTCGCCGTCGCGCCTGGATCGGTGCTCGTCGAGCCGCTGCCGCCGCAGGCCGACAGCAGCGATGCGCCGCCAACGGCGAGCGAGGCGACGCCAGCGCTGCGCAGGAAATTACGGCGCTCGGCGCGGCGGCGTTCGCCGGCGTCGAGAACCTGCAAGAGGATGTCGCTATCGATCACTGGGGAACTCCCGTTCGGGCAAGCTGGAAGGCGTCAGGCTGAAGGTATCGGGCGGCTCAATTCGCGGTGCTGGTCACGATGGTGCCATTGAGCCCATTGGGGAAGAAGCCCCCCTTCGCGACAGCCAGACTGTTGAGGTAGACGATATTGAGCACGTTCCCGGTCGAGCGGCCATAGGCGATGCCGTCGAGCCCGGTGGGGACGATGTTCGATGCCGTCAGGCCGTTGAGCGCGGCGAACTGGCTGTTCGCGACGACTGCCGAGGCAATGCCCTGATCGTCGTCCGAGGTCCCGTCGAGCTTGTCGCGAACGTCGGAGATCGCGCCCGCCGCAGTGCGCAGCGACGGCGTCGCCAGGCCCTTGCTGTACAGCACGGTGCGGATGATCGAGGCATGATAGGCCTCCGCGGCGAGGATGCCCGCCGCCGCGTCGATATAGGCCTTGGTCGTCAGCAGCGAGGCCGCGCCCTTATAGGCGGTGACGCCGACATCTTCGAACAGGAAGGCGGCAAGCAGGAAGTTCTGGTCGTTGGCGTAAGGGTCGAAAGTGCCGTTGACGTTGTCGACCGCGCCGCTTGCATTGGTCGCGAGGCCGGCGGCGCGCGCAGCGACCGTGAAGGCGCTCGTGGCGGTGCTGCCGATGTCGATCGCGGGCTGCGCGACGGCGACGGTGCCGAGCTGGCTGCGAAGGAAGGCGACGTGCTGCGTTTCGTCACCGGCGATCTCGCGCGCATATTGCGCGACGAGCGGATCGCTGAAGCTGACCTGGCGGCCACCCGTGACCGTTCCCTGCGTCGTCGTGCTGGCGCTGCCCGGGGTGAGCTGGCTGTTGGGCAAGCCCGTACCGAAGACGGCGTAGGAATAGAATTGCGCCTCGAGATATTCGAGGTTGAGCGCGAAATTGAGGATGTCGGTTTCCGACGTCGCCTGCGCCGATGCGCTGGTCCCGACCGCGACGGCGGCGGCGCCGACGGCGGCGACCGCACCGGCTCCAAGGGCTGTGCGGAAGAATTCGCGGCGCTCATTCCGACGGTCGGCGCGGGCTTCGAGGCGCTCGATCAGCTGGTCTTCGGTGTCGGTCATTGGGGCGAACCCTTTTGCTGGAAACGCTATAGTGCGGCGCTGGCGTGGCACCTCGCGCGCGACGGCGCAAGACCCGAATAGCTGGAGCGTCGGCCATTCCCGACGATCCGCGCGCAAACGAAAACCCGCCGTGGAACCACGAGTTGTGTTCCACGGCGGGTCCTGAACCTGCGCTGAATTGCGCCGGGGTTAGAAGGTGTAAGCGAGCCCGACGGCGCCCAGCCACTGGTTGGGCGAGCCGGCGATGCGAACGATCGGGGCGTAGGAGAAGTCCCCCAGCGACCGCGAATAGGTACCGCCGGCGACGACCTTAACGCCGTGGAGCAAATTGCCGGTCAGCGAATAGGTCGCGAAACCGCCGACCGAATAGTTCTTCCAGCCCGAGCGTGCCGCGTACGTCGGAAGGCCGCTCGCGAGGCTCTGCGTCGGCGTGATGCTGAAATAGGTGTCGGCATAGCCCTGCCCGACATGCTGTGCCGAGGCGAGGATGCCGACCGCGGCCTTGCGGCTGAGTGGCGTCAGATAGGTGAAGCTCGGCTGCCAGATCCCGCTATTGTGCGCGCCGGTCACGCCCTTGCGATAGCTGACCGACACCGAGATCTTGTCATACGGGCTGGTGATCACGCCGGTCTTGCCGATGCCGATATAGCCACCGAGCTCGAGCGCGGTGCTGCGCTTGCCGAGTGCGCGGACGCGGACGTCGTCGATGTTCTTGATGCTCGAGCGGTCGAAATTGATCACGCCGATCGGACCGAATTGCAGATCGATCGACTGGCCCGGGCGGTTCGGGATCAGATCGATGCTGGCACGGTTGCCGATCACCGAGAAGTTGAAGCCCTTGACCGAGCCGATCGCGGCGGGTGCCGGCACGAAGCGATACTCGTTCGAGCCGTCATAATCGGGAAGGTAGGCGCCACCGATGCCGACCGTGACCGAATCCTTGTTGAAGTCGGCGGCGATCTGGTCGTTGTCCGCCGGGGCGGGCGGCGCGCTTTGCGCAAACGCCGGGGCCGCACTGGCGATCAGCAGGGTGGCGGCGGATATAAGAAAGCGACGATCGATCACGGGGTAGCTCCAGAATCTAAGGATTTGGGGCCGTAACGCTCGCGCAACGCTTTGGGTCCGAAAATGTAAGCTAGAGCAGATAACGCATTTTGATCTGTTGCCGATCTGCATCACCTGTCAGCGTGAAGCGGGCCGCAGCAAAGCGCGGCGGGCCAAAGCTCACTGCCGGATTACGAGAAAAACCAAAGCCTTCGCGCGGAATTCCTGCGAAGGTGTCGAGCTTGCGGTTGTTGTTCTCGTCATGGATCACCGCGACGGCATAATCGCCGTGCGTCAGCCCATCGAAGCGCAAGCTGCCGGCTGTCGCGGGTATGGAGCGCGTCACGGCCTGCGCATCGTCGATGCACGCGGGGAAGTTCTGCGGGTCGGCGGTCAGGCAGACGCGGACCGATCCCTTGTGCGACCGCAGATTGGTGAGATCGACCGACAGGTCACTCGTTGCCACCGCCCCCGGCAGCGCCAGCAACACCACCGCCGACGCGCCGCCGACGCACGCGAGCCTGCGCATGCGCTTTGACAAAATCGCCGACACCTTTGTCGGTGCCGCAGAGCCGATCCCAGAAACGGAAATAGAGACCATAATTTCCTCGATAGAGATCGTGGTGCCGTTGGTGATGGCTGGCCGTGATCAGCCATGCCCCCAATGGTCCATTCCACATGAACCGGGGAAAGACTTCCCAACCCATATGATTGGTAACCCCCATAACCGTCATGATCGCGAGGACCAAGCCGAGGCAGCCGATATTGATGGGAATAAGGAAGACAAGTAGCGGAATTATCACAGCGCCGGCGATCGCCTCGATCGGATGGAACGCCATCGCCGCCCACGCCGTCGGCGGGCGGCTGTCGTGATGCACCGCGTGCGCGAGCTTGAACGCGCGCGGCGTGTGCATCCAGCGATGCGTCCAATAAAACCACGTGTCGTGCGCGATCAGGTACAGCAGCACCGACACCGGCGCATACCATAAGGGGTAGCTGTGCAAATCGGTGTAGATCCGCGTCCAGCCGAGATTCTGCCATCCCCAGGCGACGACGCCCGCCGGCACGCCGTAAATCACCGCCGAGGCAAGGCTCCAGCCAATCTCGCGACGGATCTGCGGCGTCAGGCCGTCGTAGAGGCCGGGATGCCTGACGCGCGTTGCCGCGGCGAATGCCCCCGAGACGATCAGATAGCGCACGCCGACGATCAGCGACATGACGAGCGTGGCGGCGAGGATCGCGAGCAACATTCCTGCGGTGTAGCGCAGCCAGCCCCGCAAGTCAGGGAGATTCGCCGCACCGGCCAGCGTCTGCGGCGCGTCCCACGATCGCCCGCTGCGCTTGCACCTTGCCACATTTCGGCTATCGCAATGGCTATGCCAGAGACTCTCTCCTGCGACATCGCCATCGTCGGTGGCGGGCTTGCCGGTGGGTTGATCGCCCTGGCGCTCGCCAAGCAGCGGCCCGAGCTCGACGTGCGGATCGTCGAGCGATCCGATCGCTTCGGTGGCAACCATCTCTGGTCGTTCTTCGCCAGCGACGTGCGCGATGCCGATCGCTGGATCGTCGCGCCGCTCGTCAGTTATGGCTGGAAAAGCTATGACATTGCCTTTCCGGCGCACCGCCGGACGCTCGACAGCGCCTATTATTCGATCGAATCCGAGCGGCTCGATGCGACGCTGCGCGCCGAATTGCCGGCACACAGGCTGATGACCGGTCGCAAGGTGCTCGCGGCGGGACCGACCGCAGTGGTGTTCGCCGACGGCGACCGGCTCGAGGCCAAGGGCGTGATCGACACGCGCGGGCCGGGCGATCTCGGGCTGCTCGATCTGGGCTGGCAGAAGTTTGTCGGGATCGAGTTCGAGCTGGATACGCCGCACGGGCTCACGCGTCCGATCGTGATGGACGCGACGGTCGAGCAGATCGACGGCTATCGCTTCGTCTACACACTGCCGCTGTCGCCGACCCGGCTGTTCATCGAAGACACCTATTACAGCGACACCCCCGATCTGTACCGGCCGCAACCCGGCAGCGGCAACAATGCCGACCCGATCGCCGATCGCGTACGCGCTTATGCCGCGGCGCATGGCTGGGCGACGCATACGGTCATCCGCGAGGAATCGGGCGTCCTGCCGGTGACGATGGGCGGCGATTTCGAGGCCTATTGGCAGTCTGGCGGCAACAAGGTCGCCAAGGCCGGGATGCGTGCGGGGCTGTTCCACCCGACGACCGGCTATTCGCTACCCGATGCGGTGCGGCTCGCCGCGCTGATCGCCACGGCGCGCGACCTGTCGGGCGAGGGACTGCACACGCTGACGCATGCCTATGCGAAACGGACGTGGCAGGCGCGCGGCTTCTACCGTATGCTCGACAAGATGCTCTTTCGCGCCGCCGAGCCCGAGGAACGCTATCGTGTTCTCGAACGCTTCTACCGGCTCGACCAGCGCCTGGTGCGGCGCTTTTATGCAGGACGCTCGACGATGATGGACAAGGCACGGATCCTGACCGGCAAGCCGCCGGTACCGATCAGCCGCGCTTTGCGCGCGATCGGCGTGCTGCCGGGCGGGGTGAAGGCATGAGCTCGCATCCGGTGCGCGCACCGGCGCGGACCGCGATCGTCATCGGCGCCGGGTTTGGCGGGCTGGCGCTGGCGATCCGGCTGCAATCGGCGGGGATCGAGACGACGCTGCTCGAGGCGCGCGACAAGGCCGGGGGCCGCGCGTACGTCTGGGAGAAGGACGGCTTCGTGTTCGACGCCGGGCCGACCGTCATCACCGATCCGCCGTGCCTGCAGGAATTGTGGGCGCTGACCGGGCGCGACATGGCCGACGACGTGACGCTCGCGCCCGTCATGCCGTTCTACCGGCTCAACTGGCCCGACGGCACGGTGTTCGATTATTCGAACGACGAGCCCGCGCTCAATGCCGAGATCGCCAAGCTCAACCCCGACGATGTCGCGGGCTATGCCAAGTTCCTCGACTATGCCGCCGGCGTGTATGAGGAGGGCTATCGCAAGCTCGGCCATGTCGCGTTCCTCGACTTCGCCTCAATGATCAAGGCAGCGCCCGCGCTCGCCAAATACCAGGCGTGGCGCTCGGTCTATTCGATCGTGTCGTCCTACGTGAAGGACGAGCATCTCCGCCAGGCGCTGTCGTTCCATACGCTGCTCGTCGGCGGAAACCCGATGAACACATCCGCGATCTACGCGCTGATCCACAAGCTCGAGAAAGACGGCGGCGTGTGGTTCGCGATGGGCGGGACCAGCAAGCTGATCGACGCGATGGTCACGCATTTCGAACGGCTCGGCGGCGTGCTGCGGCTCGGCGACGCCGCGGTCGACATCGCCACGCTCGGCGACCGCGCGACCGGCGTCACCACCGCGAGCGGCTGGCACCAGGATGCCGACATGGTCGCGTGCAATGGCGACGTGATGCACATCTATCGCGATCTGCTCAAGTCGTCGCGCAGTGCGCAGCGCACCAGGAAGGCGCTCGCGCGCAAACGCTATTCGCCGTCGCTGTTTGTCGTCCATTTCGGGATCACGGGGACGTGGCCGGGGATCCCGCACCACACGATCCTGTTCGGGCCGCGCTATAAGGGGCTGCTCAGCGACATTTACGATCACGGTGTGCTGCCCGAGGATTTCTCGCTCTATCTGCACCACCCGACCGTCACCGATCCGTCGATGGCGCCCGAGGGGCATTCGACCTTCTATGCGCTCGCGCCGGTGCCGCACATGGGCAAGTTCCCGGTCGATTGGGACGAGATCGGGCCGATCCTCGAAAAGCGCATCCTCGACGAGATCGGGCGGCGGCTGATCCCCGACATCCATTCGCGGATCGTCACCAAATTCCATTATGCGCCGAACGACTTTGCGGCCGATCTCAACGCGCATCTCGGCAGCGCCTTTTCGCTGGAGCCGCTCCTGACGCAGAGCGCGTGGTTCCGCGTGCACAATCGCGACGACCATATCCCGAACCTCTATTTCGTCGGTGCCGGCACGCACCCCGGCGCCGGGATTCCCGGCGTGGTGGGCAGCGCCAAGGCGACCGCGGCGCTAATGCTGGAAGGCGAACGATAAAATGAAGCGGCTCGCGATTTATTGCGGATCGGCCACCCCGGCCGATCCCGTCTATATCGACTGCGCGCGCCAGGTCGGGCGGACGCTGGCCGAGCGCGGCATCGGCGTCGTCTATGGCGGCGGCAAGCTCGGGCTGATGGGCGCGGTCGCCGATAGCGCGCTCGAAGCCGGTGGCGAGGTGATCGGGATCATCCCGCAGGCTTTGGTCGACGCCGAGGTCGCGCATCGCGGGCTGACCGAGCTCCACGTCGTCGAGACGATGCACCAGCGCAAACAGGCGTTCACCGATCTGTCCGACGGGTTCGTCAATTTGCCCGGCGGCACCGGTACGATGGACGAATTGTGGGAAGCCCTGAGCTGGGCGCAGATCGGCTATCACGCCAAGCCCGTCGGGCTGCTCAACATCGCGGGCTATTACGACCATCTCGTCGCTTTTTATCGCCACATGGGCGAGGTCGGTTTCCTGCGGCCGCAGCACCACGGGATCCTGCTGATCGACACCGCGCTCGACAGCCTGCTCGACCAGATGGCCGCGCCCGAGCCGATCGTGACGATCACCAAGATCGGTGCGAAAGACTTGTGAGCAACACCGCCTTGCCCAGTCGCGATGCGATCGTCGCGACCGCGCAGGAATCGATCTCGCGCGGATCAAAGAGCTTTGCCGCGGCGAGCAAGCTGTTCGATCGGCCGACGCGCGAACGCGCCTGGCTGCTCTACGCCTGGTGCCGCGCGTGCGACGATATCGCCGATGGCCAGGATCACGGCCATGACATGACCGGGGTCGACGATGGTCCCGCACGCCTCGCGGAAATCGCAGCGAAGACCGACGCTGCGCTCGCGGGCGAGGTGGTCGGCGATCCGGCGTTCGACGCGCTCCGGCTCTTCGCGGCGGAGACCGCACTCCCTCCTGCCCTCGCGCACGATCTGATCGCGGGCTTCGCGCTCGATGCCGAAGGCTGGCGCCCGCGGAGCGAGGCCGATCTCTACCAATATTGCTACCATGTCGCGGGTGCGGTCGGGTGCATGATGGCGATCGCGATGGGGGTCGCGCCAAGCGACGAAGCCACGCTTGATCGCGCGTCCGACCTGGGGATGGCGTTCCAGCTCGCCAATATCGCGCGCGACATCGCCGAGGATGCGCGCGCCGGGCGGTGCTATTTGCCGCAGGAGTGGCTCGACGAAATGGGCCTGAGCCCCGACACGCTGCTTGCCCCCGAACATCGCGCGGCGCTTGGCGTGCTTGGCGTGCGGCTTGCGGATCTGGCAGCGGGCTATGAGGCGAGCGCACGCCACGGCACCCCGGCGCTGTCGTTTCGTTCGGCCTGGGCGGTGCTGGCGGCGGCCGACATCTATGGCGCGATCGCGCGCGGTGTCGCGGCGTTGGGGCCGCGCGCATGGGATGGCCGCGTGACGACATCGAGCGCGGCGAAGCTCGCGATGATCGGCAAGGCATACTTCGCGGCGCGGCGCCGCGCGCAGGCCTATCCTCCGTCGCCGCGTGATCGCGCACTCTGGACTCGTCCGCGCAACGCTGAAGGCGGCGCTAACCCCTTTCGGTGAGACGTTCTGCACGTCTGCAAGCTTAGGTCACGGGCCTGGATAAAGGCCTTGATTCGATGACCGCGCTCTCCGTCCAGTTCGCCAAAGCCCTGTCGCGCGGACGAATCGCACAAGCGCCCGACAGCCGCGCTTCGCTACTCGCCGCCTTGTTGCGCAAACGCGCGACCGCGCATGTCGTCGGTGCAAAGGACCTCGAATCGTTGCTGCGCGAGCAGATCCGCTGGGCGCTGCCGATCCAGGATGGCAGTGGGACGATCGACCCGGAGGGCTGACCCCCGTTTATCCGAGCAAGGGCTCACCGGGATAGGGTTTGCGGTGAGCACGCTGTGCGAGCCACGCGCCAAGCAACGGGAAGAGCACCGCGCACAGTGCCATCCACGCAGGATGCGGCACGTTGATTTGCCCGGCGATCGCGGCGACGAGGTAGATGGCTGTCACCAGCCACCCTCCGATCGGCCAGTCCCCGATGCGCAGGCACAACCAGACCCCGGCGAACGGGGCGATCAGCCAACCTGCCACAATGATGAGTTTCGCCGGGAGCGGGATTCCGGTGATCATCGCGAGCAGCGTCGCACGGTCGGCCGCGGCGATGTCGCCCGAAACGGGGTACAGCGTCGCGCTAAGGCTCTCGATCGCGGCAACGAGCGCGAGCGATACCAAGCTTCCGACGATGATTGCAGTCAATTTCCGCACGGCGCGCCCCTGTCGTGCGGGCTATAGCAGGCTATCGCGCGATGGCGATCATCCGCGTGTCACGCTTGCCTTGGTTTGCGCCATGCGCTCGCCCGTTGCGCGGCACGATGCGGTCACCACGGGATAGTCGACATCGCTGTTGCGCGCGAGCGCTGCGGGCATTGCGCGCTGGCATTCGCCGATCGAACGATATTGCACCTGTTCGACGCGCGCCTGCTGACAGGCCGAGCTGCCGTCGCCGCATCCCATGATCGCCATGACGTAGAAAAGCGGGTCCATAACCGTCTCCGTTCGTAGCAAAAACCGACGAACTGCCTTGCTTGTTCCATGAGACGCTTTCGGTCGCGCTTGACTGCGCCTACATGAAGGACAGATGCCCCCCGATACAGCCACCACCTCGACCACGCCCGAACGGCCGATGCTGCCTACGCTCCGGCGTTTCGTACCCTATCTGTGGCCGAAGGATGCGCCGGTTCTCCGGCTGCGCATCGTCGGTGCGATGCTGCTCGTCATCGTGTCGAAGGTCACGCAGGTCTATGCCAGCGCCTACACGCTGAAATGGGCAGTCGACCGGATGGCGCAGGGGGAGCGCGGCGCGGTGTGGATCGTGATCGCGCTCGTCCTCGGCTATGCCGGGGCGCGCTTCTCGACGACCTTGTTCGACAATCTGCGCAACACGGTGTTCGAGCGTGTCGGGCAGGATGCGACGCGGCGGCTGGCGGCGAGCGTGTTCCGCCATCTCCACCAATTGTCGCTGCGCTTCCATCTCGAACGGCGGACAGGTGCGGTCACCAAGGTGGTCGAGCGCGGGACGAAGAGCATCGATACGATGCTCTATTTCATGCTGTTCAACATCGCGCCGACGGTGCTCGAACTCGTCCTCGTGCTCAACATCTTCCGCTCGAGCTTCGGCTGGGGGCTGGTTGCCGCGACTGTGGTGATGGTGGCGATCTATATCTGGTTCACGCGGATGGTGACCGACTGGCGCGCCGCCTTGCGCACGCGGATGAACGATCTCGACACGGGTGCGGTCAGCCACGCGGTCGATTCGCTGCTCAATTTCGAGACGGTGAAATATTTCGGCGCGGAGGAGCGCGAGGGGAAGCGCTACGACGCGGCGATGGCGGCTTATGCCAACGCCGCGGTGACGTCTGAGAATTCGCTCGCCTGGCTCAACGTCGGGCAAGCGCTTATCACCAATGCGATGCTCGGCGGCGGAATGGCGTTCGTCGCCTGGGGCTGGGGGCGTGGGGCGTTCTCGGCGGGCGACGTGGTGTTCGTCTCGACCTTGCTGTCGCAGCTGTTCCGGCCGCTCGACCTGCTCGGAATGGTTTACCGTACGATCCGCCAGGGCGTGATCGACATGGGCGCGATGTTCGACTTGATCGATACGCCGTCCGAAGTGGTCGACGCGCCCGGCGCGCCGCCGCTGGTGGTGGCGCGCGGGCATGTCCGGTTCGAGAATGTCCGCTTCGGCTATGACAAGGGGATGCCGATCCTCAAGGGGATCGACCTCGATATCCCGGCGGGCAAGACGCTCGCCGTGGTCGGGCCGTCGGGCGCGGGCAAGAGCACGCTCGCGCGGTTGCTGTACCGCTTTTACGATCTCACCGGCGGGCGGATCACCGTCGACGGGCAGGACATTGCCCAGGTGACGCAGGCGTCGCTGCGCTCGGCGATCGGGATCGTGCCGCAGGACACCGTGCTGTTCAACGACACGATCGGCTACAATATCGGCTATGGCCGTGAGGGTGCGGGGCAGGACGAGATCGAGACTGCCGCGCGCGGGGCGGCGATCGCCGGCTTCATCGAACGCCAGCCGCAGGGCTATGGCACGCGCGTCGGCGAGCGCGGATTGAAGCTGTCGGGCGGCGAGAAGCAGCGCGTCGCGATCGCGCGGACCTTGCTCAAGAATCCGCCCGTGCTGATCCTCGACGAAGCGACGTCGGCGCTCGACAGCCGCACCGAGGGCGAGATCCTCGACACGCTCCAGGCGATCGAGCGCGGGCGCACGACGATCGTCATCGCGCATCGGCTGTCGACCGTCGTGCATGCCGACGAGATCGTCGTGCTCGAGGCGGGGCAAGTTGTCGAGCGCGGGAGCCACGCTGCGCTGCTGCGCAAGGACGGCCTCTATGCCGAGATGTGGAACCGCCAGGCGCAGGAACGCGCCGAGGAAACGCTCGCCGCGGAATAAGCGTCAGAGGCAGCTCAGCCGGATCCGCTTGGCAGGCTTGTCGAAGGTGATCGACGAGCATTGCTCGAGCGCATCACGGCCGATCGACAGGCGGTCGCGCGAGGGATCACGCTTGGCTTTGCCGGTCACGATGATCTCTTCGGGATCGGGGGTCACGTCGGCATCGCGGATCGTCGCCGCATTGCCATAGTCCGATACGCGCACGTGCAGAGCGTTCAGCGCCATCGGCCCGATCACGAACGGAATGGTGAGCGTCATACGCCGGACCGGCCGCGCGATACCGAAGGCGATCTCGGCCTGGTCGACCGGCCCGGTCAATGCACCCCCCTGTGCCGCAGCGATGCGCTGTGCCGCGCCGGCGCTGGCAAGCGACAGGCGGTGGTGCAGGTCGAAGCGGACCTTCATCGGCACGCCGCCGACGATGATCTCGCCGAACAGCCCGCCCCAATTGCCGATCAGCGCGCCGCCGTCGACGAGCGGGAGGTCGAGCGTTCGCTCACCTGGGCGCGGAGCATGGAGCTCGAAGCGCACCACCGGTGCAGGCAGGCCACCGGGCCCGATCACGCCGTCGGCGCCGGTCGCATAGGGCGTGTCGAACCAGCCGACGCGCCGCCGGATCTCCATTCCGTCGACGATCAGGCGCGTCACCGCGGTCACGCCGTGTACCCCGCTCGGGCCAACCTTGTAATGGAGACCGAACATGCCCGACTTGAGTCCGGCGCGAAGCGCATAGGGTTTCGCCAGGATCGGGAGCGCGGGGGCACCCGGGTCGATGCGCAGCGTGCCCTGCGCTCCGCCGACGCTCGCGGAGACAATGCCATCGTCGCGCACGGTATAGACGGGATCTGGTGCCGCCGCGCCGAGACCGATCGCCAGGATCGAGCAGCCCATAAGCATGCGAAGGTGGATCATCATGGTCGGCTGCCCCGTTCGAGTTCAGCTCGATCTTGCCGCAGATTGGGGCCAAACCACGGCAGCGTCACAATAAATCGCGATATTCCGGATGCTTGTCGATATAGGCGGCGACGAACGGGCATTGCGGGATGACCTTCAACCCGCGGTCGCGCGCGCTGTCGAGCGCGGCGCGGACCAGTTTGGTCGCGGCCCCATGCCCGGCGACCGCTTTGGGCACGAGCGTGTGCGTGAAGACGATCGTGTCGCCTTCCATCTGATACGCCGCGACCGCGCGGTGGCGGCCGACGGTCAGCTCGAATTCCTGCTCGGCCTTGTTGTCGCGGACTGTTTCCATGTGCGTCCGCTTGCACCGGGAACGCGCCCGCGCGCAAGAACAAGGGGTAAACATCTTGTGATTTTGGGGGGTGGACGTTACATGTAACGCTTGGGCGGAAGGAGCGTGGCGATGGGCATGGAGCGACCGATGACCAGCGCCGAGCGGGTCGCGAAGCGTCGCGCGGCACTCCGCGCGCAGGGATTGCGGCCGAAGACTTTCTGGTTGCCGGACACGACGACGCCGGAGTTTCAGGAGGAAGCCCGCAAGACGCGAGAGTGGTTGTGGGCGCATGTCGAGGATGACCGCGAAGCGATGGCGTTCGCTGGCGCGATGACCGACGTCGTGCTCGAACGCCTCGACCGCGAAACAGAGCGTTAAAGCTCGATCGTGAAGCGGCTATGGCGGCAAGCCTCGCCCGGTCTTGGTTGTGCAGGGTGACGCTTTTGGCGATACGCCGCATCGTCTCGTGGCATTATGCCAGACCGCGAGAGGGGAGGCACGCGACCTTCGCCCGAGGGTCTTGCCCGACGCGCAGAATGGCCTTGAAGCGATTTCAGACGTCGCGGTCGACATTTTGGTGACCGTGGATCACCAGCAGTTTGGCCGAGTGATCGGCCGTTTGTCCGAGACCGACATGCAGCGTGTCGATCAGGCTCTCCTTCTTATTCTTGGTTTCGCGTAAATGATCGACCCCCTCCCCGTCCTCCAATCGACCTTCGGCTTCCCGGCGTTTCGCGGCGTGCAGGGGGCGGTGGTCGAGCGCGTGCTCGCCGGCGCGCGGACGCTTGCGGTAATGCCGACCGGCGCGGGCAAGTCGCTGTGCTATCAATTGCCCGCGGTGGTGCTCGAGGGGACGTGTGTCGTCGTCTCGCCGCTGATCGCGCTGATGCACGACCAGCTGCGCGCCGCGACCGCGATCGGGATCCGCGCAGCGACGCTGACCTCGGTCGATACCGACCAAGCCGAGACGATCGCGCGCTTTCGCCGCGGCGAGCTCGACCTGCTCTATGTCGCGCCCGAGCGTGCCTCGGGCGGCGCATTCCGCGAGTTGCTCGCGCGCGCCCCGATCGGGCTGTTCGCGATCGACGAGGCGCATTGCGTGTCCGAATGGGGGCATGATTTCCGGCCCGATTACCGCCTGCTGCGGCCGCTGCTCGACGCATTCCCGGATGTACCGCGGCTCGCGCTGACCGCGACCGCCGACGCCGTGACGCGCGCGGACATTCTCGAACAGCTCGGCATCCCGCACGATGGCATGATCGTCGCGGGGTTCGACCGGCCGAACATCCAGTATCGCATCTCGCCGAAGGACAATGCGACGCGCCAGATCGCCGACCTGATCGCCGAGACCCCCGGCGCAGGCATCGTCTATCTGCAGAGCCGCGCCGGCACCGAAAAGATGGCCGAGGCGCTGAGCAAGACCGGACGACCGACGCGCGCCTATCATGCCGGGCTCGATCCGCATGTCCGCGCGAAGAACCAGGCCGATTTCGTGGCGAGCGAGGACATGGTGATGTGCGCGACGGTCGCGTTCGGAATGGGGATCGACAAGCCCGATGTGCGTTTCGTGGCCCACGCCGGGCTGCCCAAATCGATCGAGAGCTATTATCAGGAGACCGGCCGCGCGGGGCGCGATGGCGATCCTGCGGTGGCGCATCTATTCTGGGGCGCCGAGGATTTCGCGCGCGCGCGGCAGCGGATCGGCGAGGTCGAGCCGGCGCGCCAGCCGGGCGAGCGCCAGCGGCTCGCCGCCCTCGGCGCGCTGGCCGAGACCGCCGGATGCCGGCGGCGCATCCTGCTCAAGCATTTCGGCGACGACAGTCCCGAGAATTGCGGCAATTGCGACAATTGTCTCAACCCGCCCGCCGCGGTCGATGCGACGGAGGTGGCGAGGAAATTCCTCTCCGCGGTCTTTCGCACGGGGCAGAGCTTTGGCGCGGGCTATATCGAGCAAGTCCTGATGGGCCAGTCGAGCGAGCGCAGCCTGATGAACGGCCACGAGACGCTCGGCGTATTCGGGATCGCCTCTAGCCCTGAGGAAGCCGCGCTGATCAAGCCGGTCGGGCGGGCGCTGCTGCTGCGCGACGCGCTGCGCGCGAACGATTTCGGCGGGTTGGAGTTTGGGCCGGGCGCCCGCGGCATCTTGAAAGAGGGCGAACACGTCGCGCTGATCGTCCCGCCCAAGCGCGAGCGGCGGCGGCGCGGAAGCGCTGGCAGCGTGCCCAACCCGACCGGCGAACCGCTGTTCGAGGCGTTGCGCACCAAGCGCCGCGAACTCGCACTCGAGGCGAGCGTGCCGCCTTACGTCATCTTCCACGATTCGGTGCTGCGCGAGATGGCGACGACGCGGCCTTCGTCGCTCTCGGCGATGGGGCACATCACCGGCGTAGGTGCGCGCAAGCTCGAGGCCTATGGCGAGGCGTTTCTCGGGGTCCTGCGACGGTTCTGAGCGCTCGAGTTTCACGCGAAAGCGCGAAGCGATAGGCGGCGGGATCATCACTCCCCTTCTTCGTGTCTTCGCGGCTTTGCGTGAAAATTTGTTCGCGCAGGGGCGCTGAGGCGCAGGGAAAAAGACTACGGTTTCCCGGTCGCGCGCGGGCCGTTTGATTTAACAGCGCGTTCGCCCGCCGTTTTCCCTCCGCGCCTCCGCGCCTCTGCGCGAACCAAATCTGCCGCTTCCGCCGCGCTGCCGTGCGAGCTAGAAGCAAGTCCATGACCACGCTCCGCACCATTGATCCGACCATCGCGGTCGCTCCGCAAATCTCGCCCGACGCGATGGGCGAGCTTGCCGCCGCGGGCTTCACCGCAATCGTCAACAACCGCCCCGATGGCGAGGATATGGGCCAGCCGAGCGGTGCCGAGATCGCCGCCGCCGCCGAGGCCGCTGGCCTGACCTACACCGCGATCCCGGTGACGCACGCCGGATTCTCGCATCCGCAGATCGACGCGATGGCGGCGGTGCTTGCCGAGGCCAAGGGGCCGGTGCTGGCATACTGCCGCTCGGGAACGCGCTCGTGCAACCTCTGGGCGCTCGCGGTCGTCAAGGGCGGCATGCATCCCGATACGGCGATGACGAAAGCCGCCGCCGCCGGATACGATCTCACCGGACTTCGCCCGCTGCTCGACGCGCTTTCTACGCCGGCGTGACAGCAAGGCGATGGACTGGACGCAACTTGGATTAAGCGTCGCCGGAGTGCTCGGCCTGGCGCTGGTCGCGCGCTGGATGCGACTCGGCGAGGCGCGCATTTCGAGCAAGGCGCAAGCACGCGAGACCGCCGAGCAGATGCTCGCCGGCTTCGTCGCGCATGGGGCGGTGATCGGGACCGACGGGAATGCCGCGCTCGTCGCTGGAAACGGGGCGCTTGCGCTGCTGAAACGCCACGGTGCAAAAGTCGCCGCCCGGCGGCTGATCGCACCATTGCGGCTCACTCAGGCGATCGAGGGTGTGCGCGTCGAAACGGGCGAACGCCAGTTCGGCGCGGTGCTGCTGTTCGGCGTGCTCGAAGCCGATGTCCGCGCGATCGAGGACAGCGTCACGCGCGGCACGACGTACCACTGACCGCCCGCGCGATATTGGCTCTTTACGGATCCCACTGACACTGGTGTAAACAGTGCGTATGGACCTGCCCGATCCCGTCCACTACGCCGTCCCCGGCTTCATCGCGCTCGTCCTTGCCGAGATGATCGTCGCGCGGATCAAGGATCGCACGCGTTACGAGCCCAAGGACACGCTCGTGTCGCTTGCGCTCGGCCTCGGCAGCACCGTCGCCGGCGCGCTGTCGGTCGGACTGGTCTTTGCGCTGTCGCTCTGGGTGTGGCAATTCCGGCTCTTCGACATCGGCTATGCCTGGTATTGGTTCGTCCTCGCCTTCGTGCTCGACGACCTGTTTTATTACGTCTTCCACCGCTCGGCCCACCGCGTCCGCTGGTTCTGGGCGAGCCATGTCATCCACCATTCGAGCCAGCATTATAATCTGTCGACCGCGCTGCGGCAGACCTGGACGGGCTTCGTCTCGCTAGGCTTCATCTTCCGCCTGCCGCTGCTGCTGATCGGCTTTCCGCCGGCGATGCTGGTGTTCGTCGCCGGGCTCAACCTGATCTATCAGTTCTGGATCCACACCGAGATGATCGACCGGATGCCGCGCTGGTTCGAGGCGGTGATGAACACGCCGTCGCACCACCGTGTCCATCACGCGACCAATCCGCGCTATCTCGACACCAATTATGCCGGCGTCTTCATCGTCTGGGACCGCCTGTTCGGCACCTTCGAGCCTGAGCGCGCCGACGATCGACCGCGCTATGGCATCGTCAAGAATCTCGGCTCGTTCAATCTGTTATGGGCTGCGACGCACGAATGGATCGGGATCGCGCAAGACGTCTGGCGGGCGCCGGGGCTTCGTGCCAAGCTCGGCTATCTGGTGATGCCGCCCGGGTGGAGCCACGACGGTAGCCGCGACACGTCCGAGACGATCAAGGCGCAGTGGCGATCGAGCGATACAAAGGCGCGCTAAAGCGCCGCGAGCAGGAGAGAGCGCGTGGAAGAAGCCGATATCGTGGTCATCGGGGGCGGTTCGGGCGGCGCGGCGGCGGCCGGGCGCTTGAGCGATGGCGGGAAATTCTCGGTCGCCTTGCTCGAGGCGGGGGGCCGCAACACGGGGCTCCGCACCCGCATTCCGGCGTTCCTCGCGTTCCAGACCGACAAGACCAACTGGAATTACGAGACCGTCCCGCAAGCCGGGCTCGGCGGCCGGCGCGGGCACCAGCCGCGCGGCAAGGGGCTCGGCGGGTCGAGCGCGATCAACGCGATGATCTATATCCGCGGCAACAAATGGGATTACGACAATTGGGCGGCGCTCGGCTGCCCCGGCTGGTCGTATGACGACGTGCTGCCGTGGTTCAAGCGCAGCGAGCATAATGTCCGCGGCGGCGACGCTTATCACGGCGGCGACGGACCGCTGTGGGTGAGCGAGCAGCACCACGCCAATCCCGGCAGCCGCGATTTCGTCGAGGCCGGCGCGTCGCTGCAGATCCCGCGCAACGACGATTTCAACGGCGCGCGGCAGGAGGGGATCGG
Source organism: Sphingomonas sp. PWP1-2 (assembly GCF_049898305.1). Taxonomy (NCBI): domain Bacteria; kingdom Pseudomonadati; phylum Pseudomonadota; class Alphaproteobacteria; order Sphingomonadales; family Sphingomonadaceae; genus Sphingomonas; species Sphingomonas sp. PWP1-2. The sequence continues at coordinate 330,398 of NZ_JAFCXM010000004.1, read as the reverse complement.
GCTCTACCAAGTGACGCAGAAGGGCGGCGAGCGCTGGACCTCGGCACGCGCGTATCTGGGTGACGCGCCCGACAATCCGGCGTTGCACGTGCTCACCGGCGTCACCGTCGAGCGCGTGCTGTTCGAGGACGGGCGCGCCTGGGGCGTCGCCTATCTGCAGGGTGGCGAGTCGAAGGTGATCCGCGCACGCAAGGCCGTCGTGCTAGCCGCCGGGGTGTTCGGGACGCCGCAGATCCTGATGCTGTCGGGGATCGGGCCGGGGGCGCATCTGCGCGAGCAGGGCATATCGGTGCGGGTCGATCGCGCGGCGGTCGGCGCCAATCTGCAGGACCATATCGATTATGTCGCGGCCTTCGAGACGCCGGGCAAGAGCTTCGTCGGCAATTCGCTCAAGGGCAAGCTCGATATGGCGGGCGCGCTGTTCCAGTGGCTGCGCAAGCGCGAGGGGATGATGACGACCCCGTTCGCCGAGGCGGGCGCCTTCCTAACCACCGATCCGCACGCCCCCGCGCCCGACGTCCAGCTCCACTTCGTCGTCGCCGCGCTCGAGGATCACGGCCGCACGCAAGTGCCGGGGCATGGCTATTCGTGCCACGTCTGCGTGCTGCGGCCCGAAAGCCACGGCACGGTGCGGCTCGCCTCGAGCGATGCGCGCGTGGCTCCGCTGATCGACCCGGCGTTCTTCAGCGATCCGCGCGACATGGCGACGATGATGCGCGGCGTCCGCGCGATGTATCGCATCCTCGAGGCGCCACCGCTCAGCGACCATCAGGGCCGCGATCGCTATCCGATCGACTTGCGCGACGACGACGCGCTCGAACGCTTGATACGCGCGCGCGCCGATACGGTCTATCACCCGGTCGGGACCGCGCGGATGGGATCGGACGAGGATGCGGTGTGCGACCCGCGGCTGCGCGTCCGCGGGGTCGAGGGCCTTTATGTCGCCGATGCCTCGGTCATGCCCAAGCTCGTCTCGGGCAACACCAATGCGCCGTCGATCATGATCGGGGAACGTTGTGCCGATTTCGTGGCGGCGGACCTCGCCTGATCGGCTAGATGCCGCGGCATGGACCGCAAGGATTGGAATCGGGTCGCGTTGACGGCAGCGGTGGTGTTGGTGCCGGGCGGCTTCCTGCTCGGCGCCGCGCTCGCCGCGCGACGGCTGCGTGCGAAGCCGCGCGACACGGACGCCGTCACGACCGACGAGCCGGTTGAGGGCAAGGGCCCGCGCGACTAGGATCGCCGCGTTCGCGTGACTGGCGAAGCAGGCGGGGCACCACCGTGGAGCGCGGACCCGGCCGCCGCTCGCCTGGGCACCCTCGCTTGAAAGGAGCCCGCATGGGCGACCCAATCTATGTTCCAAACTGGCATCGTCTCGACGATCACTTGACGACATCGGGCCAGCCGAGCGGCGAACAGCTCGCCGCGATCGCAGCGCTGGGCGTGCGCGATGTCATCAATCTCGCCTTGCACGATCATCCGCGCGCCCTGCCCGACGAAGCGGCCACGGTCGCCGCGCTGGGGATGCGCTACATCCACATCCCGGTCGTGTTCGATGCGCCGACCGACGCGGATTTCGAGCGCTTCTGCGCGGCAATGGCCGATCGCGGCACGCGGCCGGTACACGTCCACTGCATCGTCAATGCGCGCGTTTCGGCCTTCCTCTATCGCTATCGGCGCGAGGTGCTCGGCTGGGACGAAGCGCAGGCGCGCCCCGCGCTCGACGCGATCTGGCGCCCGGGCGGCGTGTGGGCGCGCTTCATCGGCGACACCGCACGGGCAGAGCTTCCGCACCAAATGACCGCGACCCCGCCGCAGACATAAAAAAGGGCCGGTGCGTTGCCGCACCGGCCTTAGGTCGTCCGCAGGAGGAACGTCGTGAGAGGGGCGGATCGTTCGGGGCCCGCCCCCCAATCTGGTCAATAATTGTAGGCGCGCTCGCCATGTTCGGAGATGTCGAGGCCTTCGTGCTCGACTTCTTGCGAAGGGCGGATGCCGACGGTGTATTTGAGGATCAGGAACAGCACGGCCGAAACGCCGCCCGACCAGACCAGCGTGATCGCGACCGCTTCGGCCTGCGTCCACAACTGCGTCGCCATGTCGTACACGCCGGGCTTGGCGACCGCGGCGGTGTAATCGACCCAGCCCTGGCCGCCGAGCTTGGGATCGGCGACCACGCCGGTCGCCAGCGCGCCGAAGATGCCGCCGACGCAATGCACGCCGAACACGTCGAGCGAGTCGTCATACTTGCCCCAGCTCTTCACCGTGGTGACGAAGAAGAAGCACAGCGGCGAGACGAGCAGGCCGAGGATGATCGAGGTCATCGGCGAAGCGAAGCCCGACGCCGGGGTGATCGCGACGAGGCCGGCAACTGCGCCCGTTACCGCGCCGAGCAGCGACGGCTTGCCGTGCTTGATCTGGTCGATCACCGCCCACGACACGCCGGCTGCTGCCGTCGCGACGAAGGTGTTGATGAAGGCGAGCGCCGTGAGGCCGTTCGATTCGAGGTTGGAACCGGCGTTGAAGCCGAACCAGCCGACCCACAGCAGGCTGGCGCCGATCATCGTCATGGTCAGCGAGTGCGGCGGCATCGGCTCCTTGTTGAAGCCCGCGCGCTTGCCGATCACGAGGCAGCCGACGAGCCCGGCGATCCCGGCATTGATGTGGACCACGGTGCCGCCAGCGAAATCGAGCGCGCCCTTGCCATAGAGGAAGCCGAAGTCGGTCGGCGCGTTGGGGAGGAAATCCGGGCCCGCCCAATACCACACCATGTGTGCGATCGGGAAATAGACGATTGTCATCCAGGCGACCATGAACACCATCAACGGCGTGAACTTCACGCGCTCGGCGAACGCGCCGACGATCAGCGCGGGCGTGATGCATGCAAACGTCATCTGGAAGCAGACATAGGCATATTCGGGAATGTAGACGCCGTTCGAGAAGGTCGCCGCGAGCGAATTGGCGTCGACGCCCTTGAGGAACAGCTTGCCGAACCCCCCGACGAACTGTGAGCCGCCGGTGAAGGCCATCGAATAGCCCCAGCTGACCCACACCAAAGCCGCGATGCAGACGATCATGAAGACCTGCATCAGCACCGACAGCATGTTCTTGGTGCGGACGAGGCCGCCGTAAAACAGCGCGAGGCCGGGCACCGACATCATCAGCACGAGGACCGACGAGGTCAGCATCCAGGCGGTGTCGCCCTTGTTGACCATCGCCGCAGTCGGCACGAACGGCTTGGCGGCGGCCGCCACGGGTGCCTGCGCCCAGGCCGGCAGCGCGGCGATCGCCGCGACAGCTGCCAGACCCGCAAAACCCAATTTGGTCGATTGCTTCATCGATACCCCCTTAAAGTCGTACCCGCTCACAGCGCGGTCTCATCGGTTTCGCCGGTGCGGATACGGACGGCCTGCCCGACATCGAGCACGAAGATCTTGCCGTCGCCGATCGCGCCGGTGTTGGCCGAGGCCTGGATCGCCTCGACGACCTTGCCAGCGAGGTCGGAGCCGCAGACGACCTCGATCTTGATCTTGGGGACCATGTTGGTGCTGTATTCGGCGCCGCGATAGATTTCGGTCTGGCCTTTCTGGCGTCCGAAACCCTTGACCTCGGTAACGGTCATTCCGGCGACGCCGATTTCGGTCAGCGCCTCGCGCACCTCGTCGAGCTTGAAAGGTTTGATGATGGCAATGACGAGCTTCACGCAAGAACCCCCCTGGTTATTGGTCCTGGAGGATATCTCGCAAAAGCCGTGCCAGACGTGAAACGACCGTCTGCCGCGGTACCGCCGCGCTAGGAGCGCTTACCGCATCGTAAATTTTTGTGCAGTTGCGAACCGCTGCCTAAGAATCAGGCAGATTCGGCAAGGATAGCCCGCGCCCCGTCGACATCGTCGTCATCGACCATCACGCGGACCGGAATGAAGAACTGACTGCCATCGGCAATGCTCGCATTGCCGTCGAGCGCGAGTGCCATGATGCCTTCGGACTCGAGCCGTCCGACGACGATATAGGCTTCGTTGCGCGCGAACCGACCGACCTCGACCAGACTCATCGCCCGTTGGTCCCTTCGAGCGGATCGAAGGCGGGCAGGATCGTCTGGACGCGCACCGGCAAGCCATCGATGCTGTGCGTGCGCTTGGCGATCACGGCGAGGCGGGCGTCGGGGTCCTGCTGTGCGTGAAATTTGACGAGCGTGTCGCGTGGACGATCGAGCGTCATGCGCGGAACGCCCCAACCGCAGCTGGTCTGGACGCTGTCGACTCGTATATCGAACACCTGCCGCGCCCCGGCGAGCGCGGGGAATTGACCTGCCAGATCGTCATAGCCCGGCTCGCCCGCGACAGTGAAGCTGCCCGTTCCATAGAGCCGCAGGATCAGCGCGGGATTATCGAACGCGCAGAACATGATCGTGATGCGGCCGTCGGCGACGAGATGCGCCTGAGTCTCGTTGCCCGATCCGCCGAGGTCGAGATAGGCGACGCGATTGGGGCCGAGCACGCGGAAGCTGTCCATGCCCTTGGGGCTGAGGTTGACCCGCGCCCCCGCAGCGGCGGTGGCGACAAAGAAGACGGGCTGCTTCGCGATGAAGGCGCGGTGCGCATCGTTAATGGCCGAGAACATTTCCATGCCGTGCGTATAGCCCTTTCAGACGATGCGGGGAATCCGTGGGCGGCCGAGCGGACATTCGAGCGCATCGCGATCCCAGTCGGCGAGATCGGCGGCGGCGGCGTAGGTCGATTGGCAGAAGGCCAGCAAGGTTGCGCTCGGGTCGGCGGCGCTGCGCACGACCTCATAGTCGAGCAGGAACTCGCCGAGATCGGCGTTCCAGCTGGCTTCGGCGGGGTCGACAGACGCCTGCGCATACCCGGCGGGCGAGGGATAGGCATAGGCGTAGAACGCCGCATGTGGATAGGCATCGCTGCCCGGCCAGAAGCCGACGCTGGCTTCCTCATGGCTATAGGCTTCGCACGTCACCGCATCGGGCAGGCCGGGAAAGCCGCCGGGATGGCGCGGTGCGGCACGGCCCGAGAACCGCGTCGCGGCGAGATCGAAGCTGCCCCAGAAGAAATGGACGGGCGAGGCCTTGCCGAGAAAGCCGGTGCGGAATTCGCCGAAGACGCGCCCGACTTGGGTCAGCGCGCGCCAGAAGGCGCGGACGGCGTCGGCATCGTACGGGCGTTCGGCCGTATCCTCGGCGAAGGGCGGGACGTCGGCCATTTCGCTGGGGACGCCGTCGAACTGTGCGGGAACGTCGAGCTCGGTGAGGCAGGTGGTCACGGTCTGGTGGAAATGCGCGATGCTGCCAGGGCCTAGCCCGATCCCGCGGCTGCGTCCGTCGCTGGTCATGAAGACGAGGCGATCGTGGAGCAGGTCGAATTCGATCTCAAGGATCCGGTCGCCGAGCGGAATCGCCGACGTCGTCAGCCCGCGCGCCGAGACATAGAGCGGGACGTGCCAGCTATGGTTGAGCCACGGCGTCAACGCGAGCCGGACCTTGCCAATGATCTGCGTACGGAGTTGCAACCCAATTGCGGTCTCGCGCCAGGCGGTCCAGTCGAGTTCGGGCCAGGGGCTCTTCACTTCTGAGTCCGTTGAACGCTCAGGGCGAGAGCGCGAAGCCCGTCGTCACCCAAAATTTTCAGAGCGTCTCCTGCCGCATCGCTCGCTGACTTGCTGCCATTTCCCTCGCCGTGGATGGTGTAATGACCATCCACGGGCGCAATAACGAAAACGAACGGAGCTGCCGGGCTCGCTGCTTCCGAAACGACGACGGTGCTCTGGTCGTCGCTGCACCCGAAGACGATCCACTTCGTTCCGCCGAACGTGTGGATCGCTCCGCCACGGTCACAATTTATCGGCTGTGCTGCGACTGGAACGCTACTTTGATCGAGCAGTAACCCGGAGAGCAGCAGTGCGAGGATCACATCGCGGTCCCACCGACGGTGAGCCCGGCCACTAGCAAGGTCGGCTGCCCGACGCCGGCTGGCACGCTTTGCCCGCCCTTGCCGCAAATGCCGACGCCCTCGTCGAGCGCGAAATCGTTGCCGATGCCCTCGACGCGGGTGAGGCACGAGGGACCGTCGCCGATCAGCGTTGCGCCCTTGATCGGCGCGCCGATGCGGCCGTTCTCGATCTTGTATGCCTCGGTGCAGCTGAACACGAATTTTCCGGACACGATATCGACCTGTCCGCCGCCGAACGATTTGGCGAAGATGCCGTTCTTGACGCGGCTGAGCAGCTCGGCGGGATCATCCTTGCCGCCGCGCATGAAGGTGTTGGTCATCCGCGGCATCGGTGCGTGCGCGAACGATTCGCGGCGGCCGTTGCCGGTCGGCGCGACGCCCATCAACCGGGCGTTGAGCCGGTCCTGGATATAGCCCTTGAGAATACCGTCCTCGATCAGCACGTTTTCCTGCGTCGGCGTGCCCTCATCGTCGATCGACAGCGAGCCGCGCTTGTCGGCGATCGAGCCGTCGTCGACCACGGTGACGCCGGGCGCTGCGACGCGCTCGCCGATCCGGCCCGAAAAGGCGCTGGTGCCCTTGCGGTTGAAATCGCCTTCGAGCCCGTGCCCGATGGCTTCATGCAGCAGAATGCCGGGCCAGCCCGGTCCGAGCAGCACGGTCATCTCGCCGGCGGGGGCGGCAACCGAGTCGAGATTGACAACGGCTTGCGCCAGCGCCTCGTCGATCGCGCGGTTCCAGGTTTCGGGGGCCATCAGCTCGTCATAGAGATAGCGGCCGCCGAGCCCGAAGGTCCCCGTCTCGCGCCGGCCGTTCTGTTCGACCACGATCGAGACGTTGAGCCGGACGAGCGGGCGCACGTCGGTGGCGATGAAACCGTCGGCGCGGACGATCTCGACGACGTTCCAGCTGCCCGACAGCGAGACCGAAACCTGTGCGACGCGCGGGTCGCGCGCACGAGCGGCGGCGTCGATCGTCTGGCAGAGGTTCACCTTGTCGGCGAAGGGGACGAGATCGAGCGGGTCGGATGCCGTATAGAGGTGGCGGTTGGTTGCGCGCGGCGGGCCGGCCTTGGGCGCGCTCGATGGATCAATCAGCGCCATCGTCTCGCTCGCGCGCTTGATCGCGGCGGCGCTGAGTTCGTTGGCGTGCGCAAACGCAGTCATCTCGCCCGACACGGCGCGCAGGCCAAAGCCCGAGTGGGTGTCGTAGCTCGCGGTCTTCAGCCGGCCGTCGTCAAAGCCGAACGCCTCGGACTTGCGATATTGCAGATAGAGCTCGCCATCGTCGGCCTTCCCGAGCGCGGCGGCGGTGAGCGCCTGCGCTTCGTCGGGCGAGAGCTGGCCGTCATGATACAGGAACGCGCGGGGGTCTGTCGGACTGGTCATCCGACGAATATAGGCAGGTTAGCGCCCTGCGCCATCCCCGTGATCGTGCAAAGTCGACGGATCGACGCCGTCGGCGGGCCCGCCGATCAGCACGAAGCGGCGGTCGCAATAGCCGCAATCGACATAGCCGCTCTCGTCGATCTCGAGGAAGACGCGCGGATGGCCGAGGCTTGCGCCGCCGGGAATGTCGGTCGCGCCGTCACAGATGTTGCGGGCATGCGTTACGCGCAGGATTTCGGGCGGTGCGATCATGAGCGTGCGTGTAGCAAGGTCGGTGCTTCGCTTCAACGCCCCTTCTCCCCGGGGGGGGCTTGTGGGGGGCACATCGTTCTTGCTCCCCGCCCGCTTGGGGGAGGGCCTTGCCGCGGACGCCGCGTAGGGGTTCCAGGTCGGTCCCTCCCCTAACCCCTCCCGCAAGCGGGAGGGGGATGACCGGCCCGCAATCGCGCGCTATGCGCAAGGCATGACCGAGGCCGCCATCTCCATCGCGAACCTGTGCAAGACCTATAAGGGCGGCAAGCGCGCGCTCGACCATGTGTCGTTCGATGTGCCACGCGGCCAGATCTTCGGGCTGCTCGGCCCCAATGGCGCAGGCAAGTCGACGCTGATCAACATCCTGGCTGGCCTCGTCAACAAGACCAGCGGCACCGCCACGATCTGGGGCTTCGACACCGACCAGCATCCGCGGAACGCCAAGGCGTCGATCGGGATCGTCAACCAGGAGATCCTGTTCGACCCGTTCTTCACGCCGATCGAGACGCTCGAGATCCAGGCCGGGCTCTACGGCGTCCCCAAGGCCAAGCGTCGCTCGATGGAATTGCTCCGCGCGGTGCATCTCGAGGACAAGGCCAACGCCTATGCCCGCACGCTGTCGGGCGGGATGAAACGCCGCCTGATGGTAGCGAAGGCGATGGTGCATACCCCACCCGTGCTCGTGCTCGACGAGCCGACCGCGGGCGTCGACATCGAACTGCGCCAGCAGCTCTGGGCCTATGTCCGCCAGCTCAACGACCAGGGCGTCACCGTCGTGCTGACGACGCATTATCTCGAGGAAGCCGAGCAGCTCTGCGATCGGATCGCGATCATCAACCATGGCAAGGTGATCGCCAACAAGCCGACGCGCGAGCTCGTCGGCATGGCAACCGAGAAGCTCGTCGAGGTGACGGTCGACCGCGACGTCGCGGTGCCGCCGAGCGCGGTCTGCTTCCAAAAGATCGAATTGAAGGGGACGCGGACGCTCGCGATTACCTACGCCAAGGACAAGGTGAATGCCGGCGAAGTGCTCGCCGCGGTGCAGGCCGATGGGTACGGGATTGTGGACGTATCGACGCGCGAGGCCGATCTCGAGGATGTGTTCCTCAACCTGACCCGGGCGTCGAACGCGGCGTGATCGTCGCCCCGGCGGAGGCCGGGGCCGCTGGCGTTTGCGCAAGACGCCAGCGACGCGCATCTAACAGAGCCGCCCCCGCCTCCGCCGGGGCGACGGTATGAGAGAGACGCGCGTGCCCGAAACCAAGACCTCTGACGTCCTCATCATCGGCTCCGGCGCCGCCGGCCTCACCGCCGCGCTCAATCTCGCCGATCGCTTCAAGGTCACCGTGCTAGCCAAGGGCGCGATGAACGAGGGGTCGACCGCCTGGGCGCAGGGCGGGATCGCCGCGGTGCTCGAGGAAGGCGATACGTTCGAGAGCCATATCGAGGACACGATGATCGCCGGCGCCGGGCTCAACGACCGCGCGACGGTCGAGTTCGTCGTGACGCAGGCGCCCGCGGCAATCGCGCGGCTCGAGGAATTGGGCGTGCCGTTCGCGACCGAGGGGAATGCGCTCCACCTCACCCGCGAGGGCGGGCATAGCCACCGCCGCATCGTCCACGTCGCCGATGCGACCGGCTGGGCGGTGCAGGAAGCGCTGCAGCGCGCCGCGACCGACCATCCCAACATCACGCTCGTCCCCGACATGGTCGCGATCGACCTCGCCACGGGCAAGCATGAGGAGCGCTATTCGGGCGCCGGCCATGTCTGGGGCGTCTACGCCGTCAACCGCGCGACCGGGCGGGTAGAGGTCTACACCGCGCGCGCGACGATCCTCGCGACCGGCGGGGCGGGGCGGACCTATCTTTTCTCGACCGCGCCACGCGGCGCGACCGGCGACGGCATCGCGATGGCGTGGCGCGCGGGCTGCCGCGTCTCGAACATGGAGATGATGCAGTTCCACCCGACTTGCCTCTACAATCTCGAGGTCAAGAACTTCCTGATCACCGAGGCGGTGCGCGGCGAGGGCGGGCATCTGCTGATCCCCGAGACCGGCTATCGCTTCATGCCCGATTTCGACCCGCGCCTCGAACTCGCGCCGCGCGATGTCGTGGCGCGCGCGATCGATCACGAGATCAAGCGGCTCGGGCTCGACTATGTCCACCTCGACATCAGCCACAAGGGCGAAGCGTTCATCCGCGAGCACTTCCCCAACATCTACGAAAAGCTGCTCGGCCTCGGTATCGACATGACCAAGGATCCGATCCCGGTGGTGCCGGCGCAGCACTATACGTGTGGCGGCGTGGTGGTCGATCTCGACGGGCGGACCGATCTGCCCGGGCTCTATGCCGCGGGCGAGTGCAGCGAGAGCGGACTTCACGGCGCCAACCGCCTCGCCTCCAACTCGCTGCTCGAATGCTTCGTGTTCGGCGAGGCGTGCGCCAATCATATCGCCGAGCATTGGGACGAGCTCCCCGCTCCGCCGCCGATCCGCGCGTGGGACGAGAGCCGCGTCGAGGATTCGGACGAAGAGGTCGTCATCAAGCAGAACTGGACCGAGATCCGGCGCTTCATGTGGAATTATGTCGGGATCGTGCGCACCACCAAGCGGCTCGAGCGCGCGCAGCATCGCATCCGCATGCTGACCGATGAAGTGAACGACTATTACGGCCATTTCCGCGTGACGCCCGATCTGATCGAGCTGCGCAATCTGCTCCAGACCGCCGAACTGATCGTGCGATCCGCACTTCACCGGCATGAATCGCGCGGGCTCCACTACACGCTCGACTATCCCGACTTGCTGCCCGAGGCGGTCGACACCATCTTGGTTCCGTAAATCCACGGAATAGACAGGTCCCACTGCGATATCGTCTTGTCCCGCATGCCCGACGCTTCGTCGCAAGCGTGGGGGGCGGGGGATATCCCCACCACAATCTGGCCTTACCGCCATGATCGAACGTGGGTTTGAGTAGCGGGACGAAAGACGGTGTTGCGTATCCTTCCCTATCGATTTCCCAAGCCCGCCGCCGCGTTGCTCCTGACCGCCGCTGTGTGCGCGTGCGGACAGGACGCCAATGTCCATCTCGCGCGCGTCGTGCCGACAGCGCCCGGGACGGTGGCGATGACGGCCCCGCAGCCCGCCCCACGGGCGGTTTCCGCACCATCGGCTCTGGTCGCCAACGTCGCGATGCTCGCGCGGCAGTTCGACGGTCGCGTCGGGATCGCGGTGCGGAGCATCGAACGCGGCTGGTCGGTCGATACCGGCGGCTACCAGTTGCTGCCGCAGCAAAGCGTCAGCAAATTGTGGGTGGCGATGACGGTGCTCGACTATCGCGACCGCGGGCGGCTCCGGCTGACCGATCCGGTGACGCTGTACCGCGACGATATCACGCTGTTCCACCAGCCGATCGCCGCGCTGATCAAGGGCGATCAGGGCTATCCGACGACCGTCGGCGAATTGCTCCAGCGTGCGCTGACGATGAGCGACAACACCGCCAACGACCGGCTGCTGCGCTATGTCGGCGGGCCGAATGCGGTGCGCGACTTCATCCAGCGCAAGGGCCTGGGCGACATCCGCTTCGGCCCAGGCGAGCGTTTGCTGCAAAGCCAGACGGCGGGCCTGGTGTGGCAGCCGTCCTACGCGTTCGGCAACGGCTTTGCGCTCGCGCGCAACCGGCTGCCGCGCGCCGACCGGGTCGCCGCGTTCGAGCGCTACGTCGCCGATCCGCCGGACGGTGCCGCGCCGATGGCGATCGCCGGTGCGCTGGCACGGTTGAAGCGCGGCGATCTGCTCTCGCCCGAATCGACGCGGTATCTGATCGGCACGATGGAATCGTCGCATACCGGCAAGCAGCGGATGCGCGGCGCGGTGCCGCCGGGGTGGAGCTTCGGCCACAAGACCGGCACGGGGCAGGATCTCGCCGGACGGACCGCGGGCTATAACGATGTCGGCTTGCTGATGGCGCCCGACGGCAGCAGCTACGCGATCGCGATCATGATCGGCGACACGCCGCGCCCGATCCCGGCGCGTCAGGCGTTGATGCAGGCGGTGGTGGCGAGCGTCGTTGCGAACCATCGCGGCTAACCGCGCATAAGCGGCGAATGGCGTGACGCGGGGGCTTTGTGCTTCCCCAAGCTTGGGCTATCCCCGCCAAATGCCGCATCTCTATCTTGTCGATGGCTCGGGATACATTTTCCGCGCCTATCACCGCCTTCCCCCGCTCACCAACAAGCATGGCGAGCCGGTCGGCGCGGTCTATGGCTATACGACGATGCTGTGGAAGCTCGCCGACGAAGTCCATGCCGCCGACGGCCCGACGCATATGGCGGTGATTCTCGACAAATCGTCGAAGACCTTCCGCAACGAGCTGTACGACCAGTACAAGGCGCAGCGCCCGCCGCCGCCCGAAGACCTCGTCCCGCAATTCCCGATGATCCGCGACGCGACGCGCGCCTTCTCGCTGCCGTGCATCGAGACCGAGGGATTGGAGGCCGACGACATCATCGCCTGCTATTCGCGCGCCGCACTCGCGCAAGGGTGGGAAGTGACGATCGTCTCGTCCGACAAGGATCTGATGCAGCTGATCGAGCCCGGGCTCGACATGTACGACACAATGAACAACCGGCGCCTTGGCGCCGAGCATGTCGCGGAGAAATTCCACGGCATTACCCCGGCGCAGCTCGGCGACGTGCTCGCGCTGATGGGCGACAGCGTCGATAACGTGCCGGGCGTTCCCGGCGTCGGTCCCAAGACCGCTGCCAAGCTGATCCTCGAGCATGGCGATCTCGAAGCGGTGCTCGCCGCCGCGCCGGGGATGAAGGCAGGCAAGCTGCGCGACAACCTCATCGAACATGCCGCGATGGCGCGACTGTCGAAGGAGCTCGTCACGCTGAAATGCGACGTAGCGCTCCCCGAGCCGCTCGAGGATCTCGAGCTCAAGGGCATTCCCGACGCCCCTTTGCGCGCGTTCTTGGAACATCACGGCTTCCGCTCGCTGCTCGCCAAGCTGTCGGCGGTCGCCGATGCGCCGGTGCCTGCGCCGAAATCGGTGCCGACCGAGCAGGATCCGCCGTGCGACCATGACGGCTACGAGACCGTGGTCGACGAAGCCGCACTCGACAGCTGGATCGGCGCGGCGCGCCACCAGGGCTGGATCGCGATCGATACCGAGACGACCGGGATCGACGCGACGCGCGCCGAGCTGGTCGGGGTGAGCATGGCGCTCCAGCCCAACAAGGCATGCTACATTCCGCTCGCGCATGGCGGATCGGGGCTGTTCGCCGAGACGCCGGTGCAGCTCGACCGCGATGTCGCGCTCGCCAAGCTGAAACCGCTGTTTGAGGACCCCGCGGTGCTCAAAATCGGGCATAACCTCAAATACGACATGATCGTGCTCGGACGTCTCGGCGTCGGGGTTGCGCCGCATGACGACACGATCCTGATGAGCTTCGACCTCGATGCCGGCCTGCATGGTCACAGCATGGACGAGCTCGCCGCGACGCATCTCTCGCACAGCTGCATCGCGTTCAAGGACGTCGTCGGCGTCGGCAAGTCGCAGCGCAGCTTCAATGAAGTCGATCTCGATGCGGCGACACGCTACGCCGCCGAGGATGCCGACGTCACGTTGCGGTTGTGGCGGCGCTTCAAGCCGCGGCTCGTCGCCGAGAGCGCGACGCGCGTCTACGAGATGGTCGATCGCCCGCTCGCGCCCGTTATCGCGCAGATGGAGATGCACGGCATCAAGGTCGATCGCGAAAAGCTCAGCAGCCTGTCGAACGATTTCGCGCAGCAGATCGGCGCGCTCGAAGTCGAGATCCATGCGCTCGCCGGCGGCGCCTTCACGATCGGCAGCCCCAAGCAATTGGGCGACGTGCTGTTCGAGCGGATGGGGATCAAGGGCGGGCGCAAGGGCAAGTCGGGAGTCTATTCGACCGACGTCACCGAGCTCGAGCGGATCGCCGCCGACAAGGATTCGCCCGGCAAGGACATCGCGACGAAGGTGCTCGAGTGGCGCCAGCTGTCGAAGCTCAAATCGACCTATACCGATGCGCTCCAGGCACAGATCAACCCCGCGACCGGGCGCGTCCACACGTCCTATTCGCTGACCGGCGCGCAGACCGGGCGGTTGTCCTCGACCGACCCGAATCTGCAGAACATCCCGATCCGCACCGAGATCGGCCGCCAGATCCGCGACGCGTTCGTCGCCGAGCCGGGCAACGTCCTGCTCGCCGCCGATTATTCGCAGATCGAGTTGCGGCTCGCCGCGCACATGGCCGACGTGCCTGCGCTGAAGGCCGCGTTCGCCAATGGCGACGACATCCACAGCCTCACCGCGATGGAGCTGTTCGGCGAGGTCAATCGCGACACGCGCGGGCGGGCGAAGACGATCAACTTCGCGATCCTCTACGGCATCAGCCGCTGGGGGCTGGCGGGGCGGCTCGATGTGACCGCCGACGAAGCGCAGGCGATGATCGATCGCTATTTCGAGCGCTTCCCGGGCATCCGCAACTATATCGCGGCGACCACCGAGTTCGTCCGCGAGACGGGCTACACCGCGACGCTGTTCGGGCGGAAGACGCACTTCCCGCGGATAAAGTCGAAGCTCCAGCACGAACGCCAGGGTGCAGAGCGCGCCGCGATCAACGCGCCGATCCAAGGCACTTCGGCCGATATCATCAAGCGTGCGATGGTGCGGATGGGGCCCGCGCTCGAAGCCGCCGGGCTGGGGCATGTGCGGATGCTGCTGCAAGTGCACGACGAACTCGTGTTCGAATTGCCCGAGGGCGATGTCGCCGCGGCCAAGCCCGTGATCGAGCATGTCATGGCGAGCGCTGCCGAACCGGCAATCGTGCTCAGCGTGCCGCTCGGCATCGAGATCGGGACAGGCCTGAGCTGGGGCGCGGCGCATTGACGACGACGACTGGCTTCGAGCCGACGGCGAGCGGGCGAACTACCGAAGAGATCGATGCGCTCGCCAAGGGTGGGCGGACCAACATCATCGGTTTCGTGATGCGGCTCGTCGCGCGGCTGCCGTTCCTGTTTATTGCCGGGCGGCTCTACGGTCCCGACACGCTCGGCACCTTCGCGCGCGCGGTGCTGTTCGTCGAGGTCGCGGCGTTGCTCGCGACCTTCGGGTTGAAGCGCGGACTTGCGCTCGCGATTTCGGAGAGCGCGCGGCCGCACGTTCAAATCGTGTGGGATTGCCTCGTCGTCGCGGCGATTGCCTCGGGCTGCGCGAGCGGGATCCTGCTGCTGATGCCCGACGTGATGTTCCATGGCGGCAATCCCTCGGCGCTCGAGCGCTTCCTGCCGTGCATCATCGTTGCGAGCGCGTGGTCGGACATCATGCTCGCCGCGCTCGCCTATCGCCGCAACGTCCAGGCGACGGTCACCGCGCGCGCAGTGATCGAGCCGTGGACGATCTCGATCGCGGCCGGGCTGCTCTATCCGATCGCGCCGCATGACGGGCTGGTACTCGCCTACATGCTGTCGATGGCCGCCGCGCTCGTCGCGTCGATCGTGCCGTTCCTGCGCAGCTATGGCCGGCCGACCGGCTGGCGGCTGCACCCCGGGCGCACCTTCGCGTTGATCCGCCGCAATGCGCCGCTTGCTGGCGCCGATGCGCTCGAATGGGGGACGCGCAATGTCGACCGCTCGATCCTGTTCCTGATGTTCGAGCCGCGAATCGTCGGCATCTACTGGATGGCGCAGCAAGTCGCCTCGATCCCGGGCAAATTGAAGACGAGCTTCGACCCGATCCTCGGCCCCGTGATCACCTCGAGCCTCGCCCGCGGCGACACCGCGGGCGTCGCGAGCCAGGTCCGCCAGGTCGGGTTCTGGATCCTTGCCGCGCAGACGGGCTTGGCCTTGATGGGCTCGATCCCGGGCGAAGCGGTGATGGGGACCGTCGGCCCGCAATTCGTCGCCGGGACCGCGGCGCTCGCCTTCCTGTTGCTCGCCGAGGCGGCGGCCTCGACCGGGGCGGTGTGCGAATCGGCGCTCGTCTATATCGCGCGCGTGCAGAACGTCGCGATCTCGATCGGGATGTTGCTGTTCCAGGTCGTGCTCAGCTTCGCGCTGATCTTCGCCATGCAATGGATCGGCTGGCCGGTCGCGTATCAGGCGGCGGGGCCGGCGGTGGCGCTGTTCGTCTCGGTCGGGATCACGTCGATCATCAAATCGACCTATCTGTCGCGGCTGCTCGGCGCGGGCGTCGCCGGATGGCGTCTGCCGATGCTGTGGGCGGTGCTCGCGGCGGGGACGGTCGGGTTCGGCTTCACGCTGTTGCCGCACCGCTTCGAATGGGCCGAACTCGCGATCGGCGTCCCCGCGATCGCCGGTGTCTATCTGTTCGTGCTGTATCGCTGGGCGGCACGCCCCGAGGATCGCGCGCTTTTCCGGCGCAAGGCGGGCGAGACGCCCGCCTTGCCCGTCCCCGGGCTCAGTGCCGGAAATGGCGTACCCCGGTAAACATCATCGCGAGGCCAGCGGCATCGGCGGCGGCGATCACTTCGTCGTCGCGGATCGAGCCGCCGGGTTGGATCACCGCAGTGGCGCCTGCCTCGACCGCGGCGAGCAAGCCGTCGGCGAAGGGGAAGAAGGCATCCGAGGCGACTGCCGAGCCGATCGTGCGCGGGGTCGGCCAGCCCGCCTTGTCGGCGGCATCCTTCGCCTTCCACGCGGCGATGCGCGCCGATTCGAGGCGGTTCATTTGCCCCGCGCCGATCCCGGCGGTGCTGCCGTCCTTGGCATAGACGATCGCGTTCGACTTGACGTGCTTGGCGATCGTCCAGGCGAAGCGGCAGTCGATCAGTTCCTGCTCGGTCGGCGCGCGCTTGGTGACGACCTTCAATTCGGGATTGCTGGCATTGTCGCGCGTCTGGACGAGCCAGCCGCCGGTGATCGCCTTGGCGAGCAGAC
This sequence comes from Sphingomonas sp. PWP1-2, assembly GCF_049898305.1. Lineage (NCBI taxonomy): Bacteria > Pseudomonadati > Pseudomonadota > Alphaproteobacteria > Sphingomonadales > Sphingomonadaceae > Sphingomonas > Sphingomonas sp. PWP1-2. Next base: position 313,872 of record NZ_JAFCXM010000004.1, on the reverse strand, counting down.
CGCTGCGGGCGGGATCGGGCAGCTCGCCGGTCAGCAGCAGGCGGAGGTTCTTCTTGGCGGCGAAGATCGCCTGCGCTTCCTCGTCGGCATCGGGCGCGACGACGACTTCGGTGAAGATCCCAGCAATCGCGCGCGCCGTCGCACCGTCGAGCGGGCGATTGAGCGCGATGATCCCGCCGAACGCCGAGACGGTGTCGCAGGCGAAGGCGGCCTCATACGCTTCGGCAAGCGACGCGCCCGTCGCGACGCCGCACGGATTGGCATGCTTGACGATGACGCAGGTCGGCGGGGCGTCGCGGAATTCGCTCACGAGATCGAGCGCGGCGTCGGCGTCGTTGAGGTTGTTGTAGCTCAGCGCCTTGCCCTGCACCTGCCGCGCCTGACCGATGCCACGCGCGGTGGCGCCGCCCGCGGTGTAGAAGGCGGCTGACTGATGCGGGTTCTCGCCATAGCGGAGTTCGGGGCCGCGCTTGAGCGTGATCGGCAGCGTGTCGGGGAACGCCTCGCCCTGGTCGACCGTGCCGAACCACGTCGCGATCGCGCCGTCATAGGCGGCGGTCGTCGCATAGGCCTTGGCGGCGAGCTTGCGGCGGTCGGCGAGCGTCGTGCTGCCGCCCGCCACCAACGCGTAATCGGCCGGATCGGTGACGATCGCGACAAAGGCGTGGTTCTTCGCGGCCGAGCGCACCATCGACGGGCCGCCGATGTCGATATTCTCGATCACCTCGTCGCGCTCGGCGCCCTTGGCGACGGTCGCCTCGAACGGGTAGAGATTGACGACGACGAGATCAATCGCGCCGATCCCGTGTTCCTCCATCGACGCGACATGCGCCGCATCGTCGCGCACCGCGAGCAGGCCGCCGTGAACATTGGGGTGGAGCGTTTTCACGCGACCGTCCATCATCTCGGGGAAACCGGTCAGCTCGCTGATGTCGCGAACGTCGAGCCCGGCATCGCGCAGCGCCTTTGCGGTGCCGCCGGTCGAAACCAGCTCGACACCGTGGCCGGCAAGACCGCGCGCGAGATCGACGATCCCGGTCTTGTCGGAAACCGAGAGAAGCGCGCGGCGGATGGGGATATCGGTCATGGGGCAGGCTCCGGGGAACGTTCGCGCGTCCCCTGCCCGCTCACCCCCCAAGATTCAACCTGGGATGGCTTAACCGGCGCGCTTGAACGCCCAGCTGACATTGGCCCCGCCAGCAGGCGATTCGCCAGTGACGACGAGCTGCATCGTCGCGCGCGGGCGTCCCTCGGCGTCGACCCACACGCTTTCTTCGATCGCGAGCGTCCCGCCACGGCAGCGAAACTGCCACAACCCGCCGCCGGGCAACCGCAGCAGCGCCGCAAGGCCATCGGCGGTCGGCGAGACCTGGATACCGAGCCCGAGATGGAAGCGGATCGCAAAGCCCGTCGCGGTCAGCTTGCGGCGTTTGCTCGCGGGCAGCAGCATGTCCTCGCCGCGCAGCTCGGCGCCGTCGCGGGTCAGCGTCATCTGGCGGCGGTGGAGGAAGCCGAAGCGGCGCGCATAGCCGTCATGGCTCGCCTCGATCCGGCTGCCCGCGTCGCTTTCCTGGCGCGCGAGCTCGACCTCGCCGACGCCGCGACCGAGCGTGCCGTCGGCATGGATCGCGGTCGAATTGCTGTCGCCGACGATCAGCGTCGAATGCGCCGCAGTGGTGCGTAAGCCCTCGGCCAGCGCGGGCGGAAGCTGGACGATCCCGGTCCGCGCCCCGCCGCAATTGACGACGATGCGGTTTGGCCCCTCGGACAGTTCGAACGCCAGCGTCGAGGCGCAGCCGCCCTCGACCAACCGCGCGATCGGCGGCGGCGCGGCATCGACGATCGCGACGACAGTGCCCGCGGCGAGCCGCTGATAGCCCCAGTCGCGCGCTTGGCGCAGCGGGCGGGTGCGGACGCCCGAGGCGGCGATGATCTGGTCGAGCGCATCGGCCCCGATCGGCCCGCCGCCCTGCCAGCTGCTGACATCGCGGTCGCCGTGGCAAATGCCGAGCAACGCCGGCATCAGCGACGCCAATGCGCTCGCGATGCAGGCGGGAGCCTCGATCTGGCGCGCTGCATACACTTCGCGCAAGGCGGTGAGCAACATCACCATGTCGACTTGCGCCGATGGCGAGCGCGCGACATTGCCGCCATCCTCGAAGATCGACACCGCGAGTCCCTTGGCGAGCGCCGCCTCGACCGCAGCGCGGCGCGGATCGCCCCCGGTGATCAGCAAGCCCGCTGCGACGACGCCGCACAGTGCCGCGATGCGCGGTGCGCCAGGCGCGAGCTTTTCGGCGCCGCGATCGATATGTCGCGCCCCGCGCGCGAGCGTGTTGAGCACGCTGCTGCGATAGACGAGATCGGCCGACGACAGGATCAGCGGGGCGTGCGCCGTCCAGAACAGGATCCGGCGACCCCACAGATCGGCGCGCCACGCGGGTTCGCTGATCTTTTCGGCATGGACCGCGAGCCATTTGCGCATCAGCGCTTCGGCGATCGGCGTCGCCTGCGCGCGCGTCGCCACGGTCGAGAGATCGCGCAGCCAGGCGAAGCTGTGAAGATAGTCGCTGAAGGCGCGCGAGAAATCGGGCTTGGCGAGATCGAGCGTCGCGATCTCGCGGCTTTCGCCGCGGAAGGTCAGCGTGCCCTCGAGCAACGCCTTCCCGCGCTTGACGTCGCCCAAGAAGGGGTCGTCGGGGACTGCGGTGAGCTTGAGCGGATGGCGGCCTTTCAGCCGCATCCCGTGGATCGGCGTGCTCCAGGTCAGCCGGTGGAAGCGCTCCGAGAGGCGTTCGGCGAGCGACAAGCCTTTGTCTCCTCCCAGCCGGACGAGCCGCTTGCCCTCGTCGATGCTGTCGCGCAGCATGTCCTCATCCGTCGCTGCGGGCGAGTCGAGCGGGGGCAGATCGCGGCTCCTAACCACGCAAGGCCGCGATGTTGGCGGCGTACGCATCGGGTCCGCCGCGGAAGGTCGCCGTGCCCGCGACCAGCGCATCGGCCCCGGCGGCGATCGCGCGTGGCGCGGTGGCGTGGTCGATCCCGCCATCGACTTCGAGATCGACGCTGTACCCACCCTTGTCGATCATCTTGCGGATCGCCTCGATCTTGCGCAGCGAACTTTCGATGAACGCCTGCCCGCCGAAACCGGGATTGACGCTCATCACCAGCACCAGATCGACTTCCTCGAGCAGATAGTCGAGCGCCTTGGCGGGCGTTTGCGGCGTGAGCACGACGCCCGCGCGCTTGCCGAGCTGGCGGATGTGCTGGAGGCTGCGATGCGTGTGCGGCCCGGCCTCGACATGGATGCTGATCGTGTCGGCGCCGGCCTCGGCGAACGCCTCGAGATAGGCGTCGACCGGCGCGATCATCAGATGGACGTCGAGCGGCTTGGTGGTGTGCGGGCGGATCGCCTTCACCACGCCCGGCCCGATCGAGATGTTGGGGACGAAATGCCCGTCCATCACGTCGACGTGGATCCAGTCGGCGCCGGCGAGATCGATCGCGCGGACCTCCTCGCCAAGCTTGGCAAAATCGGCGGAGAGGATCGACGGGGCGATGCGGACGGGAAGCTGGCTCATGGTCGTTTAGCCTCTAGCATGGTCGCAGGCGTGGGCAAGCAACGCTTAACCCTGTCGGCGCAGGCGCGCGATGAAGAAGCCGTCATTGCCACCAGGATCGATCATCCCGGGCAAGGTCCGCACCCAGCCGCCGGGATTGGGGACGATCCCTGCCGGCAATTCGTCCTGCGCCACGGGGATGATGCTGTAGTCGGGGCGGGCGGCGAGGAATTTGGTGAGCTGCGCCTCGCCCTCGGCGGGTTCGAGCGAGCAGGTCGCGAAGACGAGCGTTCCGCCCGGCCTGACCCAATCGGCGGCGCGCGCGAGCAGTTTCGCCTGCAGCGCGGCCAGCTCGGCGATCTGCGACGGGCGCACGCGGTGGAGCACGTCGGGGTGACGGCGGAAGATGCCCGTCGCGCTGCACGGCGCATCGAGCAGCACCGCATCGACAGGTGCCGGGGGCGACCACAGCAGCAGGTCGGCGGTGATCACCGTCGCCGCTAGGTGCGTCCGCTCGAGATTCTCGTGAAGTCGCGCAAGACGACTTTCCGACGAATCGATCGCGGTGACGCTCCAGCCGGCGCTCGCAAGCTGCATCGTCTTGCCGCCCGGCGCGGCGCACAGGTCGAGCACGCTGCCCGGCCCCTTGCCGAGCAGGCGGGCGGGGAGCGATGCGGCGATGTCCTGCACCCACCAGCTGCCCTCCTCGAAGCCCGGCAGCTCGGGCACATGCGCCGAAGGCAAGCGGACGTGCCCCGGCAGCAGCGAGACCCCGCCGAGCGTTTCGGCCATCGCATCGGTCGTCGCTGGGTCGGCGAGCGTCAGGTCGAGCGGCGGCGGGGCGGCCATCGCGCGCTCGGCGGCTTCGATGCCGTCGTCGCCCAAGGCGGCGTGCCAGCGGATCGCGACCGGATCGGGCAAGGTCGGCTGTTCGGGCAATTGATCGCCGCCGCGCATCAGCGCGCCGAACACGCCGTGGACGAGCTTGCGTGGACCGCCGTCGACGAGCGGCAGCACGGTCGAGATCGCGGCATGCGGCGGCGTGCCGAGCGACAGCGCCTGCACCAAAGCGATGCGCAGCGCGAAACGCGCCTTGGCGTCATCGGGCAGTCGCGTCTTGGTTGCCGAGTCGATCAGCGCATCGAGGTCGGGGAGGCGGCGCAGCACTTCGGCCGCGATCGCGTGGGCGAGTGCGCGGTCGTCGCTGCGCTCGATCCCGGCGGTGGCGCGGCCGATCGCGGCTTCGAGCGGGAGACCCTGGCGCAAGACGGCGTCGAGCAAGCGGAGTGCGGCACGCCGTGCGGGGACGCCGGGCGGATCGACCGGTTCGGGTTTCGGCATGTAGCGACGTGGCGGCGGAAGGGTCAAAAGCTTGAACTCTGTCTAAAGGCCGCCGATGTAGCGGGGGCGCACCTGTCGTGCATCAAGGACACTCCATGGCCGTTCGCCCGCCGCATGTGAAGCCACCCGCCTATCTCAGCAAGAGTCCGCCGGTGCCCGAACCCGATTCGATCCCGCTCGCGCCCAAGGGGCAAAGTGTGAAAGGCGACCCCGATGGGCTCGACCCGACGCGTTACGGCGATTGGGAAATGAAGGGCATCGCGATCGATTTCTGAGCGGCGCGATCGCCCACTCCGTCCGTCATCCCCGCGAAAGCGGGGATTCCGCTGCCTGTTCCCCCGCTGAGGAGAAGAAGCGGGACCCTTGCTTTCGCGAGGGTGACGGGGCGCTAGACGTGCGGGTGCTCCAGCAACGCCGCCAGCTTGACGACGGTGTTCCAATTTCGCGCGGTTGCGAGCTTGGGAAATTTGAGCTTCGCCATCGCCTGTGGGAGCTTCGACGCGCCGATCCCGTCGATATAATCGACATAGAGCTCGCGACCCTGCGCCACGACCGTCTCGCGGCCAGCGTAAACTGCACGCAGCGCATCGGGCAGATCGGTCGGCATCGAGTCGCGGTGAAACAGCACTACGACATGATTCGGTCGCGTGAGCGTCGCCTCCGGAAACGGATTGGCAGCGATGACCGCCAGCAAATCGGCGGCGCCGCGCACGATCACGTCGGTCTCGAGGCCATAAGCGGCCAACGCCGTCTCGATCGCCGCCTCGACCTTGGCGCCGTCGGTCTCGTCGCAGCCGAACACGACATTGCCCGAGGCGAGCAGCGTCGCGACCTCGCGATAGCCCAGCGCTTCGATAAGCGCCTTCAAATCGGCCATCGGCAGCTTGCGCCCGTTGAGGTTGACCCCCTTGAGCAATGCCGCCCAGCGCATCACTCGCGCGTCAACGGGCGGGCGAGCAGCGCCCCGATCACCGCCTGGACTTCGGCCCCGTCGAGCAAGGCACACACCGCCTCGACCACCGGCATATCGACGCCAGCCTCGGCTGCCGCCTCGCGCAGCACCGGCGCGGTGAAGGCGCCCTCGGCGACGGTCAGCCGATCGGACAGCAGGTCGACGGCACGCTTGCCCTGCCCCAGCCCAAGCCCGAGCGAGAAATTGCGCGATGCGGTCGACGAGCAGGTCAGCACGAGATCGCCGAGCCCCGATAGCCCGCTCAGCGTCTCGATCTGCGCGCCGCGTGCGACGCCGAAGCGCGTCATTTCGGCGAACCCGCGCGCGATCAGCGCGGCGCGCGCATTCTGCCCGAGCCCCGCGCCCTCGACCACGCCGCACGCGATCGCGAGCACGTTCTTGACCGCGCCGCCGATCTCCGCACCGATGACGTCATCCGACGCATAGGGACGGAAATTCGGTCCGGCGAGGCGATCGGCGAGCGCCGCGCCGATCGCCGGATCGGCGCATGCAAGCGTCACCGCTGTCGGAAGACCGGCGGCAACCTCATGCGCGAAGGTCGGGCCCGACAGCACCGCGATCGGGGCGGCGGGGTGCAGCGCCCGCGCGACTTCGCCGACGAGCAGCCGCGTGCCGGCCTCGATCCCCTTGGCGCAGAGCACCAACGGCGTTTTGCCGACGGGGGTTTCGGTCAGCACCGCGCGGACATGTTGTGCCGGCACGACGACCAGCAGCGCGTCGCAGTCGGCAAGATCGGCCAGCGCCGAGGTCGCGCGGATCGACGGCGACAGTGCGACCCCGGCGAGGAAGCGCGTATTTTCATGCGCATCGTTGATCGCGCCGACGACTTCGCTCTCGCGCGCCCATAGCGTGACCGGAGCGCCGCTGCGCGCTGCCACTTGCGCCAGCGCAGTGCCCCACGCTCCGCCGCCGATGACCCCGATCTTCATGCCTTCACCCCAGCCCCACGCACAGCCTCGGCGCCCGGATCGAGCGGCCAGCGCGGACGTGGCGCGATATCGAGCGGATCGGTGAGACCGGCGGCGAAGCGCTCCGCCCCCGCCCAGCCGATCATCGCGGCATTGTCGGTGCACAGCCACAAAGGCGGCGCGACGAAGCGCAGGCCGTGGTTGCTTGCGAGCCCGCTCAGCGCGCTGCGCACCGCGGTGTTGGCGGCAACCCCGCCCGCGACCACCAAGGCGGTCGCCCCACCGGCGTGGTCGAGCGCGCGGATCGTACGGTCGAGCAGGCAATCGACCACCGCCGCCTGGAACGAAGCGGCGATGTCGTCGACCTCCCAGGTCTTGGCGTCATGCGCGCGCACCACCGCGCTTTTCAGCCCGGCAAAAGAGAAATGCGGCTCGGCCGAGCCCTTCATCGGCCGCGGCAACGGCACGATCGGGCGACCACGCGCGGCGGCGGCTTCGACTGCGGGCCCGCCGGGGAAGCCGAGCCCGAGCACCTTGGCGGTCTTGTCGAATGCCTCGCCCGCGGCGTCATCGATCGTCGTGGCGAGCCGACGATAGCGCGCGACGCCCTCGACGAGCAGCAACTGGCAATGCCCGCCCGAGACGAGCAGCAGCAGATAGGGAAAATCGAGATCGGGATCCGACAGCCGCGGCGAGAGCGCATGGCCCTCGAGATGGTTGACCGCGATCAGCGGCTTGCCCGCGGCGTGCGCGAGCGCCTTGCCCGTGACGAGCCCGACCATCACGCCGCCGATCAGCCCCGGCCCGGCGGTCGCCGCGATCGCATCGACGTCGGCAAGCGTGACGCCAGCATCGGCGAGCGCGGCCTCCACCAAGGGCGCGAGCACTTCGACATGCGCGCGCGCGGCAATTTCGGGGACGACGCCGCCAAACGGGCGATGCGCCGCCTCCTGCCCGGCAAGCCGGTGCGCGAGGACGCGGCGGTCGGAGGTGACGAGCGAAGCCGCGGTTTCGTCGCAGCTCGATTCAAGGCCGAGGATCAATGCCATGTCCTCGCCTGTAGCGGCTTGGAGGCGGCTTGTCGAAGCCGAGACGGTTCGCCACAGTGGCGCAAAAAGGGAGGGACTTTCTTGACGCACCCCCAGCTCAAACTCGGCACGCGTGGATCGCCGCTCGCGCTCGTCCAGGCCAATATGGTGCGCGACGCGCTGTGCACCGCGCATGGCTGGCAGATCGACGCGATCGAGATCGTCCCGATCAAGACGACGGGCGACCGCGTCCAGGACGTCGCGCTCGCCGAGATCGGCGGCAAGGCCTTGTGGACCAAGGAGCTCGACCGCGCGCTGCTGTCGGGCGCGATCGACTTCGCGGTGCATTCGATGAAGGACGTCGAGACGGTGCGACCGAGCGCGATCGCAATCGCCGCGATGCTGCCGCGCGCCGACGTGCGCGACCGGCTGATCGGCGCGCCGAGCATCGAAGCGCTGCGCCCCGGCGCGGTGATCGGGACGAGCTCGCCGCGTCGCGTCGCGCAATTGAAGCGGCTGCGACCCGATTTCGAGACCGTGCTCTTCCGCGGCAATGTCGACACGCGCCTCGCCAAGGTCGCCGCGGGCGAGGTCGATGCCTCGATGCTTGCGGCAGCCGGGCTAGACCGGCTCGGGCGCCCGGGCGTCGGGGTCGGAATCGAGACTGACGTCATGCTTCCCGCACCCGCGCAAGGCGCAGTCGGGATCGAGGCGCGCGCCGACGATACCCGTATGCGCGACTGGCTCGGCGCGATCGACCATGCGGCGACACATCTGTGCGTGCTGGTCGAACGCGGCTTGCTCGCGGCTTTGCAGGCCGACTGCCATTCGCCGGTCGCGGCGCTCGCGACGCTCGATGGCGACAGCATCCTGCTGCGCGCCCAATTGTTCGCCGAGGATGGCAGCGCGCATGTGAGCGGCGAGATGCGCGGCGCGATCGGCGACGGGACGTTTGCCGATCGGCTCGCCGCCGATCTGCTTGCGCGCGCGCCCGAGGCGGTACGGCGCTTGTTCGCGGCGTGACGCGCGTGCTCGCGGTGTTGCGCCCCGAGCCGGGCAATGCCGCGACCTGCACGCGCGCCGCCGCGGCCGGGTTCGCGACGCTGTCGTTGCCGCTGTTCGCGGTCGAGCCGCTCGAGTGGGACGTGCCCGATCCCGCGCAGCACGACGCGCTGATCCTGACCAGCGCGAACGCCTTGCGCTTTGGCGGTGCGGGGATCGCTGCGCTGACGGGCCTGCCGGTGCTCGCGGTCGGCCCGCATACCGCCGCTGCGGCGCGCGCCGCGGGGTTTGACGTCATGGCCATCGGCAGCGGCGACGGCGCGCAGATCGCGTCGGTCGCGCACGCGCATGGCATCCGCCGGGCCTTGCATCTGAGCGGACGCGACCGGACGCTCGCTGCAGGCGGCGCGATCGCATGCGTCCTGCCGGTCTATCAAAGCGTCGCAGTGCCCGTCGCGCCCGACGCGCTCGGCGCGCTCGACGGGACGATCGCCTTGCTCCACTCGGCGCGCGCCGCGCGCCGGCTCGAGACGCTGGTGACTGCGGCCGGGCTCGAGCGCTCGCACATCGCCATCGCTGCTTTCAGCGCAGCGATCGCCGCGACGCTCGGCGCGGGCTGGGGCGGCGTGGTGGCCGCCGCGACGCCCGACGATGCGGCACTGTTTGCCGCCGCGCTCGCTTTGCCGAGGGCGACGGGCGATTGACCGCCCGCGCCGACGCCCCGATAAGGCGATGATGGACGAACCCGCCCTCCCCGTCCCCGATCCCGCTTTGCCCGGATCGCCCAGCCGTGATTCGGCTTTCTCCGACCGACCCGCACCGCGCTTGCTGCCGCCGCTTTCCACGCCGCCCCCACCCCCGCCGCGCGCCGCGCGCGGACCCGGCTGGCGCGCGGGGATCGCGCTTGCGCTGATCGCGTTTCTGGTCGGCGCTGGGCTCGCCGCGCTGCTGGTGGTCAGATTCGTCAAGACCGATGCCAAGCCGATCGCCACGGTTACGGTCCCGGTCGGTGCCAATGGCCAGGCGCCGCTCGTCATCGTCCCCAACAAGGCAGCCGTTGCGGCGCCCGCGCTTGAACTCGCTGCGCTGACGACGCGCGAGGCCGCGCTCGCTGCCGAGATCGACGCACTCGAAGCGCGCGCCGGGACGATCGACCGCGATTCGCAGCGCGCCTCGACCTATGCGACGCGCAGTCAGGCGCTGATGATTGCCTTTGCCGCGCGCCGTGCGATCGACCGCGGGCTCAATCTCGGCTTCCTCGAGGGGCAGTTGCGCTCGCGCTTCGCCGCGCTGCAGCCTGCTGCGGTCGCGACGATCATCCAGGCGGCACGCGCGCCGGTGACGCTCGAGGATCTGCGCGCCGGGCTCGATGGCGTCACGCCCGAGCTGCTCACTGGCGCCGCGAGCAATGGCTGGTGGCAAAGCCTGCGCGACGAGCTTGGCCATCTAATCGTTTTGCGCCGTGCGGGAAGCCCGTCGCCGCTGCCGGTCGATCGCGTCGCGACCGCGCGGCGGTTGCTCGAGGCGGGCAAGGTCGAGGCGGCGCTCGCCGAGGTGTCGCGGACGCCCGGTGTCGCGTCGGCCGGTCGCTGGACGAGCGCGGCGCGGCGCTATGTCGATGTCCGCCGCGCGCTCGACACGATCGAGAGCGCGGCGATCCTCGCGCCGGGGGTCGATACCGTCGCCCCGCAGCCGCAAGCCGCGCCGGCCCAAGCGCCCGCTACCCCGGCTGAGGCAACGCCTTAAGCGCCGACGCGCTCGATCAAGGCCATCGCACCATGCGGTGCGCGGACTTTCGCGCCGTTGATGAAGAAGACGAAGGTCTCGCGCGGCGTCTTCGGCGCGGGGTCGGCGAGATAGGGCAAGTCGACGGGCGCATCGCCCTCGGCCCAGCTTCGTGCCGCGCTGGCCCAGCGATCGAGCGCGGCGGGCGAATAGCCCGCGGGCTCCTCCTCGACCGCGGCCTCGAGCCGGGCATAGACCAAGTCGCCCGACACATCGGCGATCGCGGGATAGTCGGTCGAATCGGCATAGACGATCGCCACCCCGGCGGCGCGCGCGAGCGCGACGAATTCGGGTGTCTGGAAGCTTTCGTGCCGGACTTGCACCGCGTGGCGCAGCGCGATGCCGTCTTGCTCGGCGGGCAGCAATTTGAGGAACGCGCCGAAATCGTCGGGATCGAATTTCTTGGTCGCCATGAACTGCCACAGGATCGGCCCGAGCCGGTCGCCGAGCTCGACGATCCCCTGCCCGGTAAAGCGCGCGATCGACTCACCCGCTTCGGCGAGCACCTTGCGATTGGTGCAATAGCGCGACGCCTTGAGCGCGAAGACGAAGTCGTCGGGCACCGCCTTCGCCCAGGACGCGAAGGTCGCTGGCTTCTGCGACGAATAATAGGTGCCGTTGACTTCGATCGCGGTGAGCTTGCTCGCGGCATAATCGAGCTCGCGCTTGTGCGGCCATTTCTCGGGGAAGAAGCTGCCGCGCCACGGCTCGTAGGTCCAGCCGCCGATACCGACGCGGATGTCGCCCGGTTTCATCGGCTCAGGCCGCCATCGCCGCGTCGCTGACGAACATGTTGGTGCGCCGCTCGTGCGCGAAGGTGCTTGGCTGGCCGTGGCCGGGCAGGAAGGTCGTGTCGTCGCCGAGCGGCCACAGCTTGGTGACGATCGATTCGAGCAATTGCGGATGGTTGCCGCGTGGGAAATCGGTGCGGCCGATCGAGCCCGCGAACAGCACGTCGCCGACGATCGCCAGCTTCGACGCCACGTGATGGAAGATGACATGGCCCGGCGTGTGGCCGGGCGTCTCGTACACGTCGAGCACGAGATCGCCGACCCTGACGGTGTCGCCCTCGACCAGCCAGCGGTCGGGTTCGAAATTGATGCCGGCGATGCCGTATTGCGCGCCGCTTTCGGACAGCGAGCAGGTGAGGAAGCGGTCTTCCTCGTGCGGGCCCTCGATCGGTACGCCGAGCTGGTCGGCGAGCGGCTTGGCCTCGCCGCAATGGTCGATATGGCCGTGCGTCAGGATGATTTTCTCGACCGTGACGCCGTGTTCCTGCGCCGCGGCGAGCAGCTTGGGGAGGTCGCCGCCGGGATCGACAAACGCGCCGCGCATCGTCGCGGTGCACCACAGCAGCGTGCAATTCTGCTGGAGCGGTGTGACGGGAATGACCGCGGCGCGGAGCGGCGGCAGGGGGGCTTGGGTGCTCATGCGTCCGAGATACGGCGGACCACCGCGAAAACCAAGGGTTGCCCCGGGCAGCAAAGCCGGGGCATCTGCGAAACGACATATGGTGACGCGTCTTTCCCCGCCTTTCGTCCTGCTCGACGATGCCCGTGACGGCGGCGCACCGGCGCGGCTCTATCGCGATCCGGTGCGGATCGTCGCGGCGTGGACTCTCGCGCAGATCGCGCCCGCGCTGGCCGAACTGCGCGCCGCCCGGCGCGACGGGCTCCACGCGGCGGGGTTCCTGTCGTACGAAGCGGGGGCGGCGTTCGAGCCAGCGCTCGCCGAGCCGGCGGACTCGGACATGCCGTTGCTGTGGTTCGGGCTGTTCACCGACTTTGCCGAGATCGCGCCCGGCGATGTTCCCCGCCTGTTGCCCGATCCCGCAGGCGCCTGGATCGGCGCGCCCGAATCGACGATCGACAAGCGCCACTACGACACGCAATTCGCAGCTGTGCAGGCGCTGATCGCCGCCGGGGATCTGTATCAGGCCAATCTCACCCATCTCGGCCAGATTGCGGTGCTCGGGGATCCGCGCTCGGCCTATGCGCGGTTGCGCGAGAGTGCGCGCGCGGGGTTCGGCGCGCTGATCGACACTGGCGCCATGGCGGTGCTGTCGCTTTCGCCCGAACTGTTCTTCGCGCTCGAGGGTGAGACGCTGACGTGTCGCCCGATGAAGGGGACGGCACTGCGCGGGGCGACCCCGGCCGAGGATGCCGCCGCCGCGCGCGCGCTCGCCGACGATCCCAAGCAGCGCGCCGAAAATCTGATGATCGTCGATCTGATGCGCAACGATCTTGCGCGGGTGGCACGCGCGGGTTCGGTCGCGGTGCCGCACCTGTTCGAGGTCGAGCGCTATCCGACCGTCCACCAGCTCGTCTCGACCGTCACCGCGCAAATCGCGCCCGAGACCGATGCGATCGACGTGCTCGCCGCGTTGTTTCCGTGCGGGTCGATCACCGGCGCGCCGAAGATCGCGGCGATGCAGGCGATCGCCGAGATCGAGCAGGGGCCGCGCGGGCTTTATACCGGGGCGATCGGCCGTTTCGATGCTGACGGCGATGCGATTTTCAACGTCGCGATCCGCACGCTGACGCTGCCGCATGGCGCGAGCCACGCGCGCTACGGGGCAGGGGGCGGGATCGTCGCCGATTCGCGCGCCGCCGACGAATGGGACGAGGCCAGGGCGAAGACCGCCTTCATGACGCGCGATCCGCGGCCGTTCGACCTGATCGAGACGATGGCGTTCGATCCCGAACACGGCATCTTGCGGCTCGACCGCCATCTCGAGCGGCTGACCGCGAGTGCGCGCGCGTTCGGTTTCGCGTTCGATCGGCACAGCGCGCGCAATGAATTGCAGGCGGCGACCTTCCGGCTGCGCGCGGGGCGCAAGGTCCGGCTGCTGCTCGCGCGCAGCGGCGCCGTGGCGATCGAGGTCGCGCCGCTGCCCGCGGTGCGCGATGCGCCGCTATCGGTCGCGGTGGTGCCGTTGCCCGTCACGCCGGCGGATATCCGCTTGCGCCACAAGACCAGCGACCGCGGCTTCTACGATGACGCGCGGCGCGCGGCTGGCTGCGACGAAGTCGTGTTCGTGAGGCCTGACGGGCGGCTGACCGAAGGGAGCTTCACGACGCTGTTCGTGCCGCGCGGCGACACGCTGGTGACGCCGCCGCTCGCCGACGGACTGCTGCTTGGCGTGCTGCGCGCCGATCTCGTCGCGCAGGGCCAAGCGATCGAGGGGGACCTCACCGAGGCCGATCTGACGCAGGATTTTTTCGTCGGAAACGCCCTGCGCGGACTGATTCGTGCGCGGCGCGTGGTTGCGACAAACGCTTCGGCACGATAAGCGCTCGCGCGAACCCGCCGCACCGCGGCATTTCCGCAAGGTCCTTCACATGCAGCCATCCGCCGCGCTCGTCCGCATCAAGCCCTCGCCAACGCTTGCGATCACGACGCGCGTCCAAGAGCTGAAACGCGCCGGCGTCGACGTGATCGGTCTTGGTGCGGGCGAACCCGATTTCGACACGCCCGATTTCATCAAGGACGCCGCGATCCAGGCGATCCACGACGGCAAGACCAAATACACCAATGTCGATGGCACGCCCGAGCTGAAGGCCGCGATCGTCGCCAAGTTCGCGCGCGACAACGGCCTGCATTATACGCCCGACCAGATCACGGTGAATGTCGGCGGCAAGCACACGCTGTTCAACGCGATGGTCGCGACGCTCGACGCCGGCGACGAGGTCGTCATCCCGGCGCCCTATTGGGTGAGCTATCCCGACGTCGTGCTGTTCGCGGGCGGCACGCCGGTGTTCGTCGCGGCGGGTGCATCGCAGGGCTATAAGTTGCTCCCCGAACAGCTCGAATCGGCGATCACGCCGCGCACGAAGTGGGTGATCCTTAACTCGCCGTCGAACCCGACCGGCGCTGCCTACACTGCCGCCGAATTGAAGGCGCTCGGCGAAGTGCTCGAACGGCATCCGCATGTTTGGATCTTCGCCGACGATATGTACGAGCATATCCTCTACGACGGCTTCGAATTCGCGACGATCGCGCAGGTCTGCCCGTCGCTCTACGAGCGCACGCTGACGGCGAATGGCTGTTCGAAGGCCTATGCGATGACCGGCTGGCGGATCGGCTATGCCGGCGGCGCCTCGTGGCTGATCAAGGCGATGTCCAAGCTCCAGTCGCAGTCGACGAGCAACCCCTGCTCGATCGCGCAGGCCGCGGCAACGGGCGCGCTCAACGGCGACCAGAGCTTCCTCAAGGATTGGGCGCGCGTCTTCCAGGGGCGGCGCGATCTGGTGGTGTCGATGCTCAACCAGGCCGACGGCATCACCTGCCCGCGGCCGCAGGGCGCGTTCTACGTCTACCCCGATCTGTCGGGCGTGATCGGCAAGTCGACGCCGGCGGGCAAGCTGATCGATACCGACGAAGCGTTCGTCGGCTATCTGCTCGACGATGCCAAGGTCGCGGCAGTGCAGGGCGCGGCGTTCGGCCTGTCGCCGGCGATGCGGATTTCGTACGCGACGTCGGATGCGTTGCTGACGCAAGCGTGCGAGCGGATCCAGACGGCGTGCGCGGCGCTGCGCTAACGGTCAGTTTCCGTTAACGCTGGGTTGCCAATAAGCCGCTTGCGAAACGATCCCGAGAAGCCGATTTGCTGCACCGCAGCGATTCGGCACGGGGCCGGGCGCGAAAGGTCAGAAGCAATGCGTAGCGTCTTGAAGTCCGATTTCCTGTGGAAGTTCGTCGGTGGGTTCGCGCTGGGTGCGCTGGCGCTCGTGACGCTGCATCCGATGGAACCGGCGCGCGCCGCGACGGCGAGCCAGGTCGCCGCCGCACGCTAAACGACCTTCAGGCGTCGAGACTTTTCGACGCTTGCTCGAACATATCCTTCGACAGACCCGGCGTTTTGACGATCCGCGCCAGTTCCGCCCGCATCATGCCCCCGCGCGCTGCATCGTAGCGCTGCCAGCGTCCAAGCGGCGCGATCAGCTTGGCGGCGGTCTGCGGATTGATCCGGTCGAGCGCGATCAGCTGGTCCGCAAGCAAGCGATACCCCGACCCATCGACCGCATTGAACGCGCGCTGGTTGACGCCGAACGCCCCGATCAGCGCGCGCGCGCGATTGGGGTTGGTGAGCGTGAAAGCGCGATGCCGCAGCAATTCGGCGACCATCGCCCCGGTATCGTCACGCGGTGCCATCGCCTGCACCGAGAACCATTTGTCGAGCACCAGCGCATTGTCGCTGTAGCGATTGTAGAAGATGTCGAGCGCCGCAATGCGTTCGGCCGAGTCGCCGGCGACCAGCGTGGTCAGTGCGCTCTGCCGGTCGGTCATGTTGTCGGCGGCCTCGAACTGCGCGAAGGCGAGCGCGGCGGCGTCGCTCGCGCCCGAAGCGGCGATATAGCCGAGCGCGACCGACTTGAGCCGGCGTAGGCCCTTCGCCGCGGGGGAGTAGACATAGCCCGAACCCGTCGCCTGCGACCCGTCGTACGCCGCGCGCCAGTCGGCCTCGAGCGTCCGCCCGATCTCGCGCCGCAGCGCCTCGCGCGTGCGGAAGATCGCGTCGGGATCGACCATCGCCATCTGGTCACCGATGAAGCTTTCCGAAGGGAGCAGCACCGCCTCGGCGATGAAAGCCGGGTCGAGCGTGGCGTCGGCCAGCGTCCCCGCCACTGCCGCGACCACCGCGGCGGTGTCGGCGCGATTGTTGCCCGCCGCGGCAACGAGCGTATCGAGCATCAATTGCTGCAACGCCTCGTAGCGCGCGAACGGATCATCGTCATGCGCGCCGAGAAAGGCGAGGTCGGCGGCGGTGCGGTCGGTCTCGAGGATCGCGGGAGCGGAAAAGCCACGGTTGATCGACAGCACCGGGCGTTCGCTGATGCCTTCGAACACGATGCGCTCCTCGGCATCGGTCAGCAGGATCGTCTGTTCGGGCGCGACGGTCTGCGCGGTCTCGGCCCCGAACAGCTTGATGCGCAGCGGGAGGACGAGCGGCAGCTTGTGCTCCTGCCCCGGCGTGGGCGGCGTGCGCTGTGCGAGCACGAGTTCGGCGCGGCCCGAGCCTTCGGTGTGGTGCAACGACGCGGTGACGCGCGGCGTGCCTGCCTGGCCGTACCAGCGGCGGAACTGCGTCAGGTCGATCCCGCTCGCGTCTTCCAGACTCGCGACGAAATCCTCGCAGGTCGCGGCGGTGCCATCGAAGCGGTCGAAATAGAGATCGGTCCCGGCGCGGAATTTCTCGCGGCCGAGGATCGTCGCAAGCATGCCGATGATCTCGGCGCCCTTGTTGTAGATCGTGGCGGTGTAGAAGTTCGAGATTTCCTGATATTCGTCGGGGCGGATCGGATGCGCGAGCGGGCCGGCATCCTCGGGGAATTGCGACGCGCGCAAGCCCCGCACGTCCTCGATCCGCTTGACCGCGGCCGAGCCTTGGTCCGCCGAGAAGGCCTGGTCGCGATAGACCGTGAAGCCTTCCTTGAGCGACAGCTGGAACCAGTCGCGACAAGTGACGCGGTTGCCCGACCAATTGTGGAAATATTCGTGCGCGACGACCGCGGCGATCGCGTCGTAATCGTAATCGGTCGCGGTGTCGGGATCGGCGAGGATGTAGCGCGAATTGAAGACGTTGAGGCCCTTATTCTCCATCGCGCCGAAGTTGAAATCGTCGACCGCGACGATGTTGAACACGTCGAGATCATATTCGCGGCCATAGACGCGCTCGTCCCATGCCATCGACGTCTTGAGCGCGTCGAGCGCATGGTGCGTACGGTCGATATCGGCTGCGCGGACCCAGATGCCGAGCTCGACCTCGCGCCCCGACATCGTCACGAAGCTGCCGCGATTGACCGCGAGATCGCCCGCGACCAGCGCGAACAGGTAGCACGGCTTGGGGAAGGGGTCGCGCCACTCGGCCCAATGCCGCCCGCCTTCGAGGTCGCCCGATGCGATCGGATCGCCATTGGCGAGCAGCACGGGATAGCGCGCTTTGTCGGCGCTCATACGGACATGGTAGCGGCTGAGCACGTCGGGCCGGTCGGGGAAATAGGTGATGCGGCGGAAGCCTTCGGCCTCGCACTGCGTGCACAGATTGCCGCCCGAGGCGTAGAGCCCCATCAACTGCGTGTTGCGCTCGGGCGCGATCTCGACCTCAGTCTCGATGACATGCGCCGAGCCGCTCAGTGGCAGGACCAGCGTCTCGCCGTCGAGCGTCCAGTCATTGACCGCGACGCCGTCGACCTTGACCGACAGCAGGGTCTGGCCGGCGCCATCGAGCCGCAGCGGACGCTGATGCAGATCGCCGCGCTGGACGTGCAACGTCGCCTTGACGCGCGTTGCCGCGGCATCGAGCGCGAAGTCGAGCGCGATTTCGGGCACTTGCCAGTCGGGCGGCGTATACTCCGAACGGCGCGTGACATGGGGCTGGGCGAGGCTGGTCTGGAGATCGAGCATTGACCAAGATGTAGGGTGGCTGTTTGCCGCTCGCTACCGAAATCGCGCCGTTTGTGCGTGCGCGGCGCTGTGCTACCGCGCTCGTACAGATGATGAGGGCAGACATGAAGATCCGGTTCCTTGCGCTGGCGGCGATCGCGATGACGCCGGCGGCGAGCGCGCAGGACGCGCCGCTGCCCGACGATCAGGCCGCGATGAGGGCGCATGTGCTGTTCCTCGCTTCCGACGCGTTGCGCGGGCGCGAGGCCGGGAGCCCCGAATACCGGATCGCCGCCGAATATGTCGCGGCGCAATTCTATGCCGCGGGGTTGAAGCCCGCAGGCGACGGCGGCAGCTATATCCAGAAGGTGCCGCTCGTCAGCTATCGCGCGGCGGACAAGGGCGACGTCGTGCTGACGCGGCCCGGGGCGGCGCCGCTCGGGCTGGTATTCGGCGAGGACTATATGCCAGGCGTGGTGGCGGGCGCGGCGCAGACCGCGCTCGATGCGCCGGTGGTGTTCGTCGGCTACGGGCTGGTCGCGCCCGATTACAAGCGCGACGATTATGCCGGCGTCGATGTGCGCGGCAAGATCGTCGCGTTTTTCGGCGGCGCGCCGCTCAGCTTCCAGAGCGAGGAGCGCGCGCATTTCTCGAGCCCCGCGACCAAGGCGGTGATCGCCGCGGCGCACGGCGCGGTCGGCGCGATCGTGCTCACGCGCGCGACGCTGCCGCAGGGCGGCGCGAGCTTCGACCGGCCGCGCACGACCTGGGCGCGCGCCGATGGGACGGGCGATTCGCCCGGCGTGCCGATCCTCGCGACGCTGAGTGGGACGGGCGCGGCCAAATTGTTCGCGCAGGCCAAGACGCCGTGGTCCGCGATCGCGGCGCGCGTTGCCGACAGCAACGCGACCTTTCGCGCGATGCCGCTCAACATCGGGGCGACGGTCGCGCTCAAGACGCGCTTCGAGCCTGGGATGAGCGGCAATGTTGCGGGGCTGATCCCCGGCAGCGACCCCAAGCTCGGCAAGGAAGTGGTCGTGCTGTCGGCGCATCTCGATCATCTCGGCGTCGGCACGCCCGATGCGAAGGGCGACGCGATCTACAACGGCGCCGAAGACAATGCCGTCGGCATCGCCGCGCTGATCGAGGAAGCGCGGCGCTTCAAGGCGTCGGGCAAGCCCCCGCGGCGCTCGATCCTGTTCCTCGCGGTCACCGCCGAGGAGAAGGGGCTGGTCGGTTCGGACTATTTCGCGAAGCACCCGACGCTGCCGATCCAGTCGATCGTCGCCGACGTCAATCTCGACATGCCGATCCTGTCCTATCCGTTCGAGGACATGACGGTGTTCGGCGCCGACCGCTCGACGCTCGGGCCGATCGTCGCGCAGGCGGTGGGGACGCTCGGCGTCACGATGTCGCCCGATCCCGATCCGGCGCAGGGGATCTTCGTGCGCTCGGACCATTATCGCTTCGTCCAGCAGGGCGTGCCCGCGGTGTTCCTGTGGCCGGGGCAGAAGGGGCCGGGCAAGGCGGCGACCGCCGATTTCTTCGCGCATCGCTATCACCAGCCGTCGGACGATCTGGCGCAACCGATCGACTGGCGGCAGGGCATCCGCTTCGTCGACGCCAATTACGCGATCGCCCGCGCGATCGCCGATGGCGATGCGCGGCCGCGCTGGAACAAGGGCGACTTCTTCGGGTTGCTCTATCATGGCTATGGCGCGAGATAATTTCGGTTCTCCGGCGAAGGCCGGGGCCCAGGCGGACGGACGGAATGGGCGAGCGCAACGGTCTTTGCAGCAGCCTGCGCTGCTGGGCCCCGGCCTGCGCCGGGGAACTGCTAAGGGCATGACATGCGTCTCCTGATCTTTGGACTCGGCTACACCGCGCAAGTGCTGGCCGCGCGGGTGCGCGCGGCGGGCTGGCAAGTCGTCGGCACGACGCGCGATGGCCGCGGCGACACGCTCCGCTTCGAGGACGGCGCCGCGATCGCGCGCGAGATCGCGGTCGCGACGCATGTGCTCTCGTCGGTCCCGCCGTCGGGCGAGATCGATCCGGTGCTTGTCTCCTACGGTCCAGCGCTCGCACGGAGCGGGGCGTGGCTCGGCTATCTCTCCTCGACCGGCGTTTACGGCGATGCGGCGGGCGCGTGGGTCGACGAAACCGCGCCGCTCGGCACCGGCCGACGCAGCGCACGCGCCGAGGCGGATCGCGACTGGCTCGCGCTCGGCGCGCGCGTGTTCCGCTTGCCGGGGATCTACGGCCCCGGCCGCTCGCCGCTAGACCGCGTCGCGAGCGGCGCTGCGCACCGCGTCGAATCGCCCGGCCAGGTGTTCAGCCGCGCCCATGTCGACGATATCGTGTCGGGCGTGATTGCGGGCTTCGATGCGCCGGCTGGTGCGTACAACCTCGCCGATGACGTGCCGGCGAGCCAGAACGACGTCATCGCCTTTGCCGCCGCCTTGCTCGGGCGCGATCCCCCCCCGTTCGTGCCGCTCGACTCGCTCTCGCCGATGGCGCGCGGTTTCTATGCCGAGAATCGCCGCATCGCCAACGCCAAAGCAAAGCGCGTGCTCGGCTGGCGCCCGGCGTATCGCGACTATCGCGCGGGCCTGCGCGCCCTCAAGGCGATGACCAGCCCGCCGATCACCAGCGCGGCACCGGCGCCCGCCAGCAGCGACCAGCGATAGCCCTCGAATAGCGTCGACAGGCACATCGCGATGACGGGAACGAGCACCCCCGAATAGGCCGCCTTGGCCGGGCCGATCACGCGCAACACCCCGAAATAGAGCGGGAAGGCGATCGCCGAGGCGAACACGCCGAGATACAGCGTCGCGGCAAGATAGGCGAAGGTGAGCTCGATCACCGGCGGACCCGTCGTCACCCACGCAAACGCCCCGTCGAACGTGGCGCCAAGCAGCATCGCGACCCCGAGCATCGGGATCATCGGATAGGCGCGCGCGGTCTGCGTCCCCTGCATCACGTTTGCCGAGGAGGCCGAGAAGATCGCGAGCAGCGTGAAACCGATCCCGGTCAGCGCCTCGATCGGCCCGTGCGGATCGATCCGGATCTCGCGCACGAACAGCAGCGTGACCCCCGCCATCGCCACCGCCATGCCGATAATCAGCTGCCGCCCGAGCTGCTGCCCCAGGAAGATCCGCCCGAACACCGCATTGGGCAGCAGCATCAGCGCGAACACCACCGCGACCAGCCCTGACGTAATGTGCATTTCCGCGCGATAGACGAAGTTGAAGTTGAGGCAGAATTGCGCGAGCCCGAGCACCGCCGCGAAGCGCAGCCCACGCGCATCGAGCCGCAGCGATTCACGCCGGATCAGCGCATAGCTGCACATGACAACGCCAGCGACGAGGAAGCGGTACGTCACCGACCAGCTCGCCGGCACCACGCCGAGCTGCCCGCGAATGACGAGCCAGGTCGAGCCCCAGATCAGCGTGACGATCCCGAACGGAATCAGGATCGCGAGCTTGCTCGAACTGGGCGCTGCCCCAGTGCTCAAAGCGCGGCGATCGCGTCGGCGAGCGGCCGGATGTCGGCGGGATCCTGGTTCCACGAGATGACGAGCCGCGCTTCGCCCGGGCCCCAATCGTAGAAATCGAAGCCGAGCGCGCGCAGGCTCGCGGCTTCGGCGGCCGACACGCGGATGAACACCTCGTTCGCCTCGACCGGATGCACCAGCCGGTCGCCCGCCGCGGCGGCGAGCAACGCTGCGCCGGTGTTGGCGTTACGCGCAAGATCGAGCCACAGATCGCCCTCGGTCATCGCGAGCAATTGCGCCGCGAGGTAGCGCCCCTTGCACAGCAGCATTCCCGCGCGCTTGCGGCGGTAGAGCGTCGCGTCGGCGAGCGCGGTATCGAAGAAGATCAGCGCCTCGGCGTTCATCCCGCCATTCTTGATGAAGCCGAAGCTCAGCGCGGTGACGCCCGCGCGCCACGTCACGTCGGCGGGCGCGCACTCGAGCGAGGCGACCGCATTGGCGAAGCGCGCGCCGTCCATATGCAGCCCGAGCTTGCGCGCCTTGGCGAGATCGCCGATCGCGGCGACCTCGGCGGGCGAATAGACGCGGCCATATTCGGTCGCGTTGGTGATCGAGATCGCATGCGGCTGCGTCTGGTGGACGTCGTAGCGCGTCGCATCGAGCACCGCGCTGATCGTTTGCGGCGTCAGCTTGGCGCCGTCGCCATCGGCGAGGAACAGCTTGGCGCCGTGCGTGTAGAATTCGGGCGCGCCGCATTCGTCATTCTGGATATGCGCGTCGCGGTGGCAGACGATGCTGCCGTGCGGCGGGCACATCGCAGCGAGCGCGAGGCAGTTCGCCGCCGTGCCAGACGGCACCCACAGCGCGCGCACCTCGGTTTCGAACAGCTCGGAAAAGCGCGCATCGAGCGCCTTGCTCCAGCGGTCGCCATCATAAGCGGTGTCGAGCACGTTGGCGTCGGCCATCGCGGTGAAGATCGCCGGGTGGACCGGGGCGGCATTGTCGGAAAAGAAGCGCATGCCGCGGTCTTGCGGATGGGCGTGCGCGGCGTCAACTCGTGCGATCAGCGATCGTCCTGATAATCCCGGTAGTCGCGTCCACCACGGTCAGGCTCGCGCCCGAAATCGCGGGGCGGGGCGCGCTCTTCGGGGTCACTCCGCCGACGATCGCGCTCGTCGGGCCGGTTCGACTGGAAGTCGAGTTCGCCGTTGCGCAAGCGCACACGGCCGATCCCGGGGATTTCGCCCTCGACCGGCGGAATGTTCGACGGATCGAGGAAATTCTCGAGCGTCTCGCCAATGCCGTTGGCGGCGTCGGGGTCAACCATTTCGTCTTCGGCGGGCGCGGCGACTTGCGCGGCACCGACTCCCAGCGCCTGCTGCATGAAATCACGCCAGACGCGGGCCGGCACGCCGCCGCCCGACAGGCCGGCGTTGGGGGTATTGTCGTCGTTGCCGACCCACACGCCGACGACCAGCCCGTTGGCGAAGCCGACGAACAGCGCGTCGCGGCTATCCTGCGTCGTGCCGGTCTTGCCGTAGGTCTTGACCGAGAGCGCGGCCGCGCGGCCTGTGCCGGTCTCGGCCGAGGCGGAGAGCAAATCGAGCATCTCGTCATGCAGCGTGCCGTCGAGCGCGTGGCTGCGATCGGTCAGCGTCGCGAGCACGCCGCGCTCGGGCGGATCCTCGAGCCCGCGCGGGCGCACCGGATATTGCTCGGCGGCGACCGCGGCATAGGCCGCCGTCAGTTCGAGCAGCGACATGCTCGACGTACCGAGCGCGATCGTCGCCTCATTGGGGATCGGGGTCGAAACGCCGAGGTCGCGCGCTGCCTGGATGACCTTGGCGACGCCGACTTGCTGCGTGATCCGCGCCGCCGCGACGTTCGACGAGCGCGCGAACGCCTGGCGCAGCGTGATCGGGCCGAGATAGCGCCCATCGGCGTTCTTGGGGCTCCAATTGGCGATCGTGATCGGTTTGTCGTCGATCACCGAATCGGGCGTCATCCCGCTGCGCATCGCGGCGAGATAGACGAACAGCTTGAACGCCGATCCCGGCTGGCGCTGCGCCTGTGTCGCGCGGTTGAATGGGCTTGCGGCATAGGAGCGCCCGCCGACCATCGCGACGACGCGTCCGTCGGGGCGCATCGCGACGAGCGCGATCTGCGCCTGTTTGAGGCCAGCGCGCTTCACCGCGCGCTCGGCGGCGGCCTGGAGGCGGCGGTCGAGCGTCGTGCGGACGGTCGATTCGGTGGCGATCTCGCCGGCATGGTCGCGCGCGGCGGGGAGCACCCAGTCGGCGAAATAGGTGCCGTTGGGGAGCGGGGCCTTCGCTTCGGGAACGACGCGCGCGGGGCGGACGCCCGCGGCTTCGTCCTTGTCGAGCAGCTTGGCGTCGACCATCGCCGCGACGACGAGCCGCGCGCGATCGCGTGCGCCCTGCAGGTTGGTCGTCGGCGCGAGCTTGGAGGGCGCCTTGACCAGCCCGGCGAGCATCGCCGCCTGGCCGATCGACAGATTCTCGGGCTTCCTTGCGAAATAGTGTCGCGCGGCGGCGCGCAGGCCATAGACGTTGTCGCCGAAATAGACGTTCGACAGATAGCGCGAGAGAATCTGGTCCTTGGTCAGCCACGCCTCGAGCCAGAAGGCGATCATCACTTCGCGGATTTTCCGCGCGGCGGTGCGGTCCGAATCGAGGAACGCGTTCTTGGCGAGCTGCTGCGTGATCGTGCTGCCGCCCTGGTCGCGTCCCTTCGACGTCACATTGTGGAAGAAGGCGCGTGCGATCCCGCGCGGGTCGATCCCCCAATGCGAGCGGAAGCGCCGGTCCTCGATCGCGAGAAACGCGTTGGTGACGTTTTTCGGGAGCTTGGCCGCGTCGACCGGCGCGTCGATCACCGCACCGCGCCGCGCGAACGGCCGTCCGTCGTCGGACAGCAAGGTGATGCTTGGCGGCGTCGGCGGCTGGAGCGATTTCGACAAGGGCGCGGTCACCGCGAGCCAGCCGACCGCGAAGACGAACAGCACGATCAGCCCCGCAACGCCGCGCATGATCCAGCGCGTGATCGTGCGGCGCCGGGCGGTGGGAAGCCGTGCTGCGTAGCGCTCGTAATCGAACGGCGGCTGCGGTGGATAGCCGGGATCGATGCGCCGCTCGGGCGGCGGCATGCCGTGCGTCAGTTCGAGCGCATCATCGGCCTGGCGCGAGTCCGCGTCGCGATCGGAGGAGAAGAAACGCATGACTAGATCCCGCAACGACGAGTGTGTGTATTAGTCATGTAGAACAGATGGGGCAAGCGGGGAGGCGACATTGCCAGGCCTGTAGCAGCCGACTGGCGGCCAAGCGAGCCGTTCCCCGCGCGGCGCACGGCGATCGCTTGCCGAATCCGGGCGGCGCAGCGTAGGGTCGCCGGCGACTTCCACCTTGAGGTGGACCCCTGACAACGCTATCAGAATAGCGTCGGGCGGTCGCGCCCCTCTGCCGAAAGCCTTGTTCATGTCCGACGCTCTCTCTGCTTCGCCTGTCGCCGGCCAGCCCCTGGTGGTGGGGATCGGCGGGACGATCGGCGGCATCTCGTCGACCGAGCGCGCGCTCGCGATCGCGCTCGAGGCGGCGGGGCAGGAGGGCTTCCGCACGCGGCTGTTCGGTGGCGCCGAGATGGGGCGGCTGCCGCTCTATGACCCCAAGGCGACGTCGCGCACCGCGGAAGAGCGCGATTTCGTCGATACCATCCGCCAGGCCTCGGCGTTGATCATCGCCTCGCCGGGCTATCACGGCAGCATCTCGGGCGTCGTCAAGAATGCGCTCGATCTGCTCGAGGAAACCGCGCGCGATCCGCACCGGCCGTACCTCGCCGACATGCCGGTCGGGCTGATCGCGACGGCGTATGGCTGGCAGGCGACGGGGAGCACGATCGCGGCGCTGCGCTCGATCGTCCACGCGCTGCGCGGCTGGCCGACGCCGTTTGCCGCCGCGGTCAATTCGCAAGTCACCAAGTTCGATGACGAAGGCGGCGCGAACGACCAAGCGGTGCTCGACCAGCTGCGCATGGTCGGCCAGCAAGTCGCGCGCTTTGCCCCGCTGGCGATCCAGCATGGATGACGCGTTGCGCCAGCAGATCGGCCGACGCGGCGCGCTCGCGCTCGGCGCAGGCGCGCTGGCGAGCAGCCCGCTCTGGGCGCAGTCGCTCGTCGATCTCGGCTTTTCCGAGCAGGATGGCCGACGCCCGCTGACCGATGCCTTTCCCGGCAAGACGGGGATGATCCTCCAGCGCACGCGCGGGCCGTTGCTCGAAACGCCGATGGCGGCGTTCGACGGCGCGCTGTCGGACGATCCGGCGACGCCCAACGACCGCTTCTTCGTCCGCTGGCACTATGCCGACATTCCCTTGGCGGTCGATGCCGCCGCGTTCCGGTTGCAGATCAAGGGCGCGGTCAACCGCGCGCTGTCGCTGTCGCTCGATGCGATCCAGAGCATGCCCGCGGTCGAGATCGCCGCGGTCAACCAATGTTCGGGCAATTCGCGCGGGCTGTTCGGCCCGCGCGTGCCCGGTGCGCAATGGGGCAATGGCGCGATGGGGCATGCGGTATGGACCGGCGTGCGGCTTGCCGACCTGCTCGACCGCGCGGGCGCGAAGGGCAGTCATGTCAAATTCGCCGGGCTCGACCAGCCGCCGGGCGATGCGCCGTGGTTCGCCAAGACGCTGACGCTTGCCGAGGCGCGCAGCCGCGACGTGATCGTCGCATACGGCATGAACGGCGTGCAGCTCCCGCTGCTCAACGGCTTCCCGCTGCGGCTGATCGTTCCGGGCTATTATTCGACCTATTGGGTCAAAGCGCTCGATTCGATCGACCTGCTGACCGGCCCCGACACGGGCTATTGGATGGAGAAGGCGTACCGCATCCCGACCGCGCCGCGCGCGAGCGTCGTCCCCGGCGCGAAGGATTTCCCGACTGCGCCGATCGGGCGGATGCTGCCGCGCGCGTTCTTCACCAAGGCCGATGCACAAGCCGTGCGCGGGATCGCGATGGGCGGCGATGCCGGCGTCGCGAAGGTCGAATGGTCGATCGATGCCGGCAAAAGCTGGCATGCGGCACAGCTTGGACGCGATCACGGGCCGTACGGCTTCCGCCGCTGGGCCGCGGCCCTCCCGCGCGGCAGCCACACGGTCGCGGTGCGCGCGACCAATGTGCGCGGCGTCAGGCAAGTCGCCGACCCGATCTGGAATCCCGGCGGCTATATGCGCAACGTGATCGAAACCGCGAAGGTTACCGTATGAGCCGCGCGTTCCCCCTTGTTGCGTTGCTGCTTCTGCTCGGTGGGTGCCAGCGTTATGCCACGCCAGGCGAGACGCGCACGAGCGGCGGCGGCGCGCGCGCGATTGCGCTGAGTTCGCAAAGCATCACGCTGCCGACCGAAAGCGTCACCTTGCCTGCGAGCGCCGAGATCGTCAGCACCAATTGCACCGCGTGCCATTCGGCCGAACAGATCCTGACGCAACCTCGGCTCAAGCCCGAGCAATGGGCCGCCGAAGTCGCCAAGATGCGCACCGCCTACAAGGCGTCGATCGCCGAGGCTGACGATCCAAAGCTCGTCGCGGCGCTGGTCGCGCTGCAGGATGGCACCGCGCGCTGAGCGCGGTTCAGCCGTAGGCGCGCCAGAAGAAGACGCCCGTCGTCACCGCGGTGACGAGCAGCGTCCACGCGCGTACCACGCCGGCGGGCAGCCGCTTGCCGAGATGCGCGCCGCCCCAGCCGCCGAGCATCCCGCCCGCCAGCATCGGCAGGCACGCGCTCCACGCGACCAGCCCGACCGCGATGAACACGATTGCGGCGGCGGCATTGGCGACCGCGAGCATCAGCGTGCGCGGCGCGAACAGCGCGCGCGGCGAGACCCCTGCGAGCAGGCCGTAGACCGCCGTCGTCATCAGCCCGACGCCGCCGCCGAAATAGCCGCCGTACAGACCAAGCAGGCCTTGCGCGACGATCAGCGTCCGCTGCCCGATCGCGACGCGACGCCGTAGCGCATCGGCGGCCGTCTTGCCGAAGGCGATCACCAGGAAGGCGAACAGCAACAGCCAGGGAATGACGAGATCGAACACATGGCTCGGCGTGAGCGCGAGCAGCGCGCTGCCCGCCAGGCCACCGACGAAGGTGATGGCGACGAGCGTGCGCAAGCCCACGCCGCCGATCGGGCCGAGCTCGGTGCGGAACGCCCAGGCACTCGTCGCCGCGCCGGGCAGCAGCGCGACGTTCGAAGTCGCGTTGGCGGTGTTGGCGGGCAGGCCGAGCGCGATGAGCGCAGGCAAGGTTGCGAAGCTGCCGCCGCCCGCAAGCGCGTTCATCGCACCGCCGAGAATGCCGGCGCCAGCGGCCAGCGCTATGGTAGGCAGAGTCACCCGTACCTCGTCATGCCGGGCTTGTCCCGGCGTCCACCGCGCCGCACATCCTGCCCATGTCGCTCTTGCTGCACGCTGGACCCCGGGACAAGCCCGGGGTGACGAAGCGAGGTCAGTCGAG
Source organism: Sphingomonas sp. PWP1-2 (assembly GCF_049898305.1). NCBI lineage: Bacteria > Pseudomonadati > Pseudomonadota > Alphaproteobacteria > Sphingomonadales > Sphingomonadaceae > Sphingomonas > Sphingomonas sp. PWP1-2. The sequence continues at coordinate 285,879 of NZ_JAFCXM010000004.1, read as the reverse complement.
CGCCGCCAGCTTCGCCTCGGCCTGGCGGTCGAGTTCGGCGCGGCTCATCTTCTCGCTCGCGGTCTTCAACTGGCCGCACGCCGCATCGATGTCGCGGCCGCGCGGGGTGCGCACCGGCGCGCTGATGCCTGCGTCGAACACGATGTTCGAGAAGGACTTGATCCGATCAGGCGTCGAGCATTCATATGGCGCGCCCGGCCACGGGTTGAACGGGATGAGGTTGACCTTGGCGGGCAAGTCGTAATGCTTGAGCAGCCGGACGAGCTCGCGCGCATCGGCGTCGCTGTCGTTCTTGTCCTTGAGCATGACGTATTCGAAGGTGATCCGCCGCGCATTGTTGGTGCCGGGATAATCGGCACACGCCTGCAGCAATTCCTCGATGCCGTATTTCTTGTTGATCGGCACCAGCTCGTCGCGGACTTCCTTGGTCACCGCGTGGAGCGAGATGGCGAGGTTGACCGAAATCTCCTCGCCCGCGCGCGCCATCAAGGGCACGACGCCCGAGGTCGAGAGCGTGATGCGGCGGCGCGACAGGCCGAGCCCGTCGCCGTCCATCACGATCTTTAAGCCATCGCGGACATTGTCGAAATTGTAGAGCGGCTCGCCCATGCCCATCATCACGATGTTGGTGAGCATCCGCCCCTCGGGCTGGCTCGGCCATTCGCCGAGCGCGTCGCGCGCCAGCATCACCTGGCCGACGATCTCGCCCGCGGTCAGGTTGCGGACGAGCCGCATCGTGCCCGTATGGCAGAAGCGGCAGTTGAGCGTGCAGCCGACCTGGCTCGACACGCACAAGGTTCCGCGGTCGGCGTCGGGGATGAACACCATCTCGTAATCGTTGCCGTCGTCCGACCGCAGCAGCCATTTGCGCGTGCCGTCGTTCGACACCTGCGCCTCGACGACTTGCGGGCGCGAGATGACGAAGCGTTGCTCGAGCCACGGCTGCATCGTCTTGGCGATGTCGGTCATCAGCGCGAAATCGCGCACGCCGCGATTGTAGATCCAGTGCCACAGCTGTTTTGCGCGCAGCTTCGCTTGCTTGGGGTCGAGCTGCGAGGTCTCGAGCGCGAGCCGCAGATCGGCCTTGGACAGGCCGAGCAAGTCGATACGCCCATCGGCGCGCGGCACGAAGGCGCGGGGCACGGGCACGGGGTCGATATGGCCGGGAATGGCCATGAGGGTGGTCGCGGAGTTGGGCATGCGCTGGCACATAGCGTGTTTCGGCGGGTTTTTCTACCGGGGTGCGTTTCGCCGATCAGCGTATTGACCAACACCCCGTCACCCTCGCGAAAGCGAGGGTCCCGCTTCTTCTTATGACGCCGACAAAGTAGCGGGATCCCCGCTTTCGCGGGGGATGACGGAGGAAGTAGGTCGGCCGCTAGCGTCCCACACACCCGAGCGACGCCGCGTCGATTGCGGTCGCCGCGCCACGCAAGGCATAGACGTCGGCGAACGGCGCGCCGCTCTTGGCGAGCGTCTCGACGCTCATGCTGCGGCTTGAGCGAAGCGCGGCGATGATCGCGGCGTCGGTGCGCCGGTCGGGTGCCCAGGCGTCGGCATTGCCCGCGACGAGTTCGAAGCGCCGCTCGCCGATCGACAGTGTCACGCGCGATTGCGGATTGCGTTCGCGGCTCAGCCGGATGTGGAGCTGGTTGCGGATGCCGCGACCGGGCCAGCTCGCGATGCTCGCGAACGGGCGCCAGCGCGATGCGCCGCCCGCCTCGACCGGCTGCGCGATCGCATAGCAGCTGAGCGGCGCGGCATCGGTGAATGCGCCCCAGCGATCGAACACGCCGAGCGAATCGCGCGCCGCCGCGGGCGTCGCGACCATTAGTGCAAGCAGCGCCAGGCGCTTCATGCGGGGGCGTGGCCCATGCCGCGATGCACCAGCGACTCGACGCCGTGCTCGATCGCGACGACCGATCCTTGCGGCAATCCCGGCGCTGCGGGCGCGCCATATCCGGGCAGATCGGCCGTGCCGGTCATCACACCGCGCAAAACCCGGCTCGAAATTCCGTGCATGATGACGAGCCGGTCGCCGCGATCGCCCTCGGTATCGGTCAGCCATCCTGACACACGCGCCACAATCTCTGGATAGGTTTCGCCATCTTCTGCCGGGAACAGCAGCCCGTGCGCGTGATCGACGACCTTGACGCCGGCATCGGCCAAGTCGGCATAATAGGCCCCGCCCCAGCTCCCCGTGCCGATCTCGACCAGCCGCGCGTCGGTCCGCGCGGCGTGCCAGTCGAGCTCGAGATGCTCGGCAATGATCGCCAGCGTCTGCAAGGCGCGCCCGGTTGGCGAAGACCATAACGTCAGTGCCGGTTTCGCTCCCAGATGCGCGCGCAGTGCCCGCCCCATCTCGTCGGCCTGGGCGAAGCCGGCGCGCGTCAGCGGGGTGTGTGGATGGTCGCCCTGCAGCCGCCCGGCGGCGTTGAACACCGTCTCGCCATGCCGCGCGATGAAATCCCTCCCCGTTCTTTTGGGGCCGCTTCGTGGCGGCTTGTGGGCGTTGGAATCCATGGCGTCGCTTTCAACCCCGTGTGGCGCAAAAGCAACGCTTTATCCCGTTGTCTGAGGTTCATGCAACGGCCTGCGCCGTCACCTATTTGAGCAGTCCCACCAGGGATCGGTGGATGTGTACCAATGGAGTTACCCCAATGCGCAAGTTCGCTCTCACCGCTGCAACCGCAGCGCTCACGCTCGGCCTGGCCGCTCCGGCCTTTGCCCAGGACGGCCCCCCGCCGCCGCGTGACGACGCAACCTTCACCGGTGCCCGTGCCGGCGTGATCCTCGGCTATGACAAGCTGCAGCCCGGCCGTGGCCCGAATTCGGACATCGGCAGCAACCGCAAGGCCGACGGCCTGACCTATGGTGGCGATATCGGCTATGACGCCGCCTTCCACGGCGTCGTGCTCGGCGTCGAGGGCGAAGTGACGGGGTCGACCGCCGACGTCAGCAACGCCCCCACCAGCGCCGGCGCGCTCGGCTATGGCCGCGTCAAGACCGGCCGCGATCTGTATGTCGGCGGGCGCCTCGGCTATGTCGTCGCCCCCAAGACGATGATCTACGCCAAGGGCGGCTATACGAACGCCCGGCTCGATCTGACCGCGAACAACGGCACCGTCACCACCGGCAACCACTACAACCTCGACGGCTACCGCGTCGGCGCCGGTGTCGAGCAGAAGATCGGTCGCACCACCTACGCCAAGGTCGAATATCGCTATTCGAACTATGGCGATGCGCGGCTCGAATACGCCAATGGCGGCAACACCAACAATTTCAGCGTCAACACCGACCGTCACCAGGTCGTCGCTGGTGTTGGTGTCCGTTTCTGAAGCAGACCGGCAAGCTTTTGCCGCGACAAGAAGGGGGTCGGAGCGCTTGCTCCGGCCCCTTTTATGTTTAAGGAAAGGGACACGGCGTATTGCCCCCCGATGTGCTGAAAAGCGCGCAGATTCGGTGGGATGTTTGGGCGATCTTTGCCCGGGGGAACGACATGAAGGCGACGATCGAACGCGCGACCCTGTTGAAGGGCCTCAGCCACGTGCAAAGCGTGGTCGAACGGCGCAATACCATCCCGATCCTGTCGAACGTGCTGATCGAGGCTACGCCTGAGGGCGGCCTCAAGCTGATGGCGACCGATCTCGACTTGCAGATCAACGAGACGATCGCCGCCGCGGTCGACCAGCCCGGCGCGACCACGGTGTCGGCGCACACTTTCTTCGACATCTGCCGCAAGCTTCCCGAGGGCAGCCAGGTCAGCCTCGCCGCGGCCGACGGCAAGATGACGATCATGGCCGGCCGCGCGAAGTTCCAGCTCGGCACGTTGCCGCGCGACGATTTCCCGGTGATCGCCGAGGGCGAACTGCCCGTCTCGTTCGAGCTCCCCGCCGAGACGCTCAAGCAGATCATCGACAAGACGCGCTTCGCGATCTCGACCGAGGAAACGCGCTACTACCTCAACGGCATCTTCTGGCACGTCTCGGATGACGGCGGTGCAGGCGGGGCAGGCCCCGTGCTCAAGGCCGCTGCAACCGACGGCCACCGCCTCGCGCGCGTGACGATGCCGCGGCCCGAGGGCGCCGAGTCGATGCCCGACGTGATCATCCCGCGCAAGTGCATCGCCGAGCTGCGCAAGCTGCTCGACGAGGTCGACGGTTCGGTCGGCGTGTCGCTGTCGCCGACCAAGATCCGCTTCGACCTGGGGCAGGCGTTGCTCACGTCCAAGCTGATTGACGGCACCTTCCCCGATTACAGCCGCGTCATCCCAACCGGCAACGACAAGATCCTCAAGATCGACCCGCGCAGCTTCGAGGAGGGCGTCGATCGCGTCTCGACGATCGCGACCGAGAAGACGCGCGCGGTCAAGATGGCGCTCGATCGCGACAAGATCATCCTGTCGGTGACGTCGCCTGAAAACGGCACGGCGGCCGAAGAAGTGCCCGGCGAATATGTCGCGCTCGGGTTCGAGATCGGTTTCAACAGCCGCTACCTGCTCGACATCCTCGGCCAGCTCGAGGGCGACACGATCGAAGTCCATCTCGCCGATGCCGCCGCCCCGACGCTGATCCGCGAAAACGACAAATCGTCGGCGCTGTACGTGCTCATGCCGATGCGCGTCTGAGGTCGCAGGCCGCTCGAGCCACACCGCGAGACGTGGCCGTTGGGCCGTTCTTGCGGGGTCGGCACGTGCGGCCCGCACTATTTTAGCGCTAATGCTTCCTCGCCAGCGGCAGGGCGACGTTCGTTTTGATCGACCGGCCGATCGCCCTCTCCGCGCCGCTCGCTCTATGGCAGCTGACGGCCTCGAAGCATCGCCGATATTGACACTTTGCGTGTCATCGCTTACTGACAACCCTGTCAGTAGAGGATTCCCGCATGGCGAAGCTTCCCCCGTTCCCCGGCACGACTGGACGGCGCGATTGGCGCACCGCTTTTGACGCGATTCGCAAATTGCTCGCCAATGGCGACGATACGACACAAGTTTTCCGCATCATGCGCGCGCTCAACGTCGGCAACGCGCCGCGTAACTATGCGCGCCTGATCGCCACGAGCGACGGCGGGCGGCTCGCGAGCGAGCAGGTCGAATTGGCCGCGCGTCTGGGCGATCCGACGTTCGTCGCTGGCTTTGCGCCCGGCACGGTCGGTGGCGCCTATCGCGATTTTCTCGCGACGACGGGCTATTCCGCCGATGGTCTGGTCGAGGTCAGCCAGATCGTCAGCGAGGATCAAGTCCAGCATCCGTATGCCTGGTTCGGCCGCCGCGTTCGCGACACGCACGACATCTGGCATGTGCTGACGGGCTACAAGGCCGACGAGAGTCTGGGCGAGGCATGCCTCGTCGCATTCTCCTACGCGCAGGTCGGAGGGCTGGGCTGGGCGTTCATCGGTGGCGCGGCGGCGTTGAAGAGCCTCAAGGTGACGCATGGCACGCTGTTCGCAAAAGCGGTGTGGGAGGGCTATCGCCTCGGGCGGCGCGCGCGGTGGATTTCGGGCGAGGATTACGAGCGCCTGCTCGCCGAACCGCTCGACGCAGCGCGGGCGCGGCTCGGCATCGCGACGCCGCACGCCTATCTCAAGGCGCAGCGCGAGCTTGGGCCGGAGCTCGCTTCCTATCTCAGCACGCGCGGCGACGCGGTTGCGGTACCCGAACGGCTTGCCGCCTGAGGCGACCACCCGGCCGGCCTGATCGGTTTGCCACGGCGTCGCCGGGCGGCGATGCAAAAGGCGGGTGGCACAGCGTGAAAACCGGCTAAGGCACGCAGCGATGCTGACGCGCCTCGTTCTGACCGATTTTCGCAACCATGCCGACCTGACGATCGCCGCAGGCCCAGGCTTTGTCGTGCTGACCGGCGAGAATGGCGCGGGCAAGACCAACGTGCTCGAGGCGGTATCGCTGCTCGCGCCCGGGCGGGGCTTGCGCCGCGCGGGGCTCGGCGAAATGGCACGCCAAGGCGGGGCAGGCGGCTTCGGTGTCGCAGCCGACCTGCTCGGCGATGTGGCGATCGCGACGGGCACGCAAGCCGCGGCGCCCGAGCGGCGGATCGTTCGCGTCCAGGGATCGCCCGTCGCTGCGACCGCGCTCGGCGAATGGCTGACGGTGCTGTGGCTGACCCCGACGATGGACCGCCTGTTCGTCGAACCTGCGGGCGAGCGACGCCGCTTCCTCGACCGGCTGACGCTCGCGCTCGCGCCGGGGCACGCGGTCCACGCCAATCGCTACGAGGCGGCGATGCGCGCACGCAATCGGCTGCTCGCCGATGACCTGCCGCCCGATCGCGAATGGCTGTCCGCGCTCGAAGCGCAGATGGCCGAGCACGGCGCGGCGATCGATGCGGCGCGGCGCGACACGGTAACGGCGCTTGCCGATCGCCTGGCGGGGCAGGCCGATGGTCCGTTCGCGCGCGCCGGGCTTTCGCTCGAGGGGTGGACCGGCGGTGGCGCGACGCTCGCCGTCGATCTTGCGCAGAGCCGTGCGCGCGATGCCGCTGCGGGGCGAACGCTGATCGGGCCGCATCGCGCCGATCTGGCGGTGACGCATCTCGGCAAGAACCAGGCGGCGGGTCTCTGCTCGACCGGCGAGCAGAAGGCGCTGCTGCTCGGCATCATTTTCGCGCATGCCGAGCTCGTCGCCGAACGGACCGGCAGCGCGCCGGTGCTGCTGCTCGACGAAGTGGCGGCGCATCTCGATCCGGTGCGGCGCGCGGCGTTGTTCGACCGGCTCGCGGGCTCGGGTCAGGTGTGGATGACGGGGACCGAGGATGCGCTGTTCACCGATCTCGGGCGCGACGCGGTGCGCCTCACGCTCGGCGGCTGAACGCAAGCTGTCGAGGGAACTCACGCCGCGTTCAAGCGATCGGGTGCATCTGCCGCTGTATGGCGGGGGCCATGGAGACTATCCGATGACGACATTCCGCAAGACCATTCTCGCCGCAACCGCCGCCGCGATCGCGCTTGGCGCGGGCGTTGCCCCCGCATCCGCACAGGACCGCTGGGATTGGGGTGGTGGCCGCAACGGCGACCGCGAATACCGCTTGATCGGCGCTGGCGTGCCGATCCTCTACCCCGAACTGCGTCAGACCAACCGCGGGCGTGCGTTCGTGATGCGCAATTTCGATTATAACCGCGACGGCCGGGTGCAGCCGCGCGAGGCCGACGCCGCCAACCGCGCCTTCGCCCGGGTCGCCGGCCCACGCCGCGACCGGTTCGACTGGGAGTCGCGTGATCGGGTCGTCGTCGTCGAGCAGCGCGGCCCGCAAGGCGGCGGCTGGGATCGCGGTGCGATGCGCGGCTATGGCTTCCGCCAGACGTCGCGCGGCGCGATGATGCGGCTCGACGAGGATGTGCTGTTCGCCACCGACAGCGCGGTGCTGCGCCCCGGCGCGATCGACAAGCTGCGCACACTTGCGAATTACCTGCGCTCGGAGTCGGGCGTGCGCGTCGCGATCGACGGCTACACCGACTCGCGGGGGACCGACGCGCACAACCAGGTACTGTCCGAGCGCCGCGCCGATGCGGTCCGCACCGCGTTCGACCAGATGGGTGTGACGCGTGCGCGCTTCTCGGTCGTCGGGCATGGCGAGGCGAGCCCGGTTGCTCCCAACACGACGCCGCAGGGCATGCGCCAGAACCGCCGCGTCGAAGTCACCCTGCTCGGCCAGCGCGCCGACCGCTTCTGATCCCAATCACGGCCCCGGCATCCTATCGGGGGCGTTCCGAGGGCTCGCTCTTCCCATGAAATCGCTGGATCTGTGGCTCGTCGGCTTTGGCTTGCGCTGCGCGGGGTTGCTCGTCTGCGAGCTGGCCTGTTTCGGCTTCGTCATCCCCACGCTGTTCAACCTGCACAGCGACGCGGCCGATGTCGGTGCGGCGCTGATCGCGCTCGCAGCGCTCGCCGCCGGCTTCCTGTCGGTCACCGCGCTGACCCGCGAATTCACCTTCCTCCTGCTGGACAAGGACCATGAATAAACTCGTTCGTTTCGCACCGCTGCTGCTGATTCCCTTGATCGCGATCCTGCCGATGAGTTCGTGCAGCCGCGTCGAGCCGGGGCATGTTGGGATCAAGGTGAGCAATTTCGGCAGCGCGGCGGGCGTCGCCGATCATGCGCTCGGCGTCGGCTGGTATTTCACGCCGTTCGGCACCAACATCTTCGAATATCCGATCTACACCTCGACCTATGCCTGGACCAAGTCGACCACCGAACAGACCGGCGTCGACGAGGAATTCCCCTTCCAGGATCGCAACGGCCTCAACCTCTCGGCCGACGTATCGGTGGCGTATCGCGTCGATCCGGTGAAGGCGCCGATCCTGTTTCAGAAATACCGGATCGACATGGCGGGGATCGTCGCGGGGCCGTTGCGCAACGCGGTGCGCAGCGCGCTCAATGAGGAAGCCGCGGGGCTCGGCGTTGAGGAAATCTATGGCCCCAAGAAGGCGGCGCTGCTGTCGGCGGTGCAACGCGATGTCGACCGCTATTTCGAGCCGGTCGGGCTGCATGTCGAGCAACTCTATTGGGCGTCGAACATCCGCGTGCCCGATCAAGTGCTCAACCAGATCAACACCAAGATCGCCAACGAGCAGGCCGCGCTCGCCGCGCAGGCCAATGTCGCGACGGTCAAGGCCAATGCCGATGCTCGGATCGCCGACGCCGAGGGCAAGGCGAAGTCATCGCAGATCGAGGGCGACGCGCTGCGCGCCAATCCCGAGATCCTGCGGCAGCGGGCGATCGAGAAATGGGACGGCAAGCTGCCGACCTACAGCGCGGGCGGCGGGCAATTGCCCTTCATCGTCGAGAAGTGAGCGCATCCGGCCCGGGACGCCTGCGTCCCGGGCCGGGAAGTGCCATTTCGCTTCCGTTTCGTGCCGTGAATCCCTATATGCTCGGCATGGCAGAAGACCCCAATACGAATGATTACGGCGCAGACTCGATCAAGGTGCTCAAAGGCCTAGACGCGGTCCGCAAGCGTCCCGGCATGTACATCGGCGATACCGACGACGGTTCGGGCCTCCACCACATGGTGTTCGAGGTTTCGGATAACGCAATCGACGAAGCGCTCGCCGGGCATTGCGACCGGATCGACATCACGCTGAACGCCGATGGCTCGGTCTCGGTCGAGGATAACGGACGCGGCATCCCGACCGGCATCCACACCGAGGAAGGCGTGTCTGCAGCCGAGGTCATCATGACCCAGCTCCACGCCGGCGGTAAGTTCGAGAACACGTCCGACGATAACGCGTACAAGGTCTCGGGCGGCCTCCACGGCGTCGGCGTCTCGGTCGTCAACGCGCTCAGCGAATGGCTCGACCTGACGATCTTCCGCGACGAGCAGGAGCATTACATGCGCTTCGCGTTCGGCGATGCCGTGGCCCCGCTCAATATCGTCGGCCCGGCGCCGGGCAAGAAGGGGACGCGCGTCACATTCTTCCCGTCGCCCGCCACCTTCAAGATCACCGAATTCGACTTCGACAAGCTCGAGCATCGCTACCGCGAGCTCGCCTTCCTCAATTCGGGCGTGCGGCTGTATCTCAACGATGCGCGCCACGCCGACCTCAAGACGGTCGAGCTCTATTACGAGGGCGGGATCGCCGCGTTCGTGAAGTATCTCGATCGCAACAAGGTGCCGCTCATGCCCGAGCCGGTGGCGATCTCGGGAACGCGCGACGACGTGACGATCGACGTCGCGCTCGAGTGGAACGACTCCTATTACGAGAACGTCCTCGCCTTCACCAACAACATCCCGCAGCGCGACGGCGGCACGCATATGGCGGCGTTCCGCGCGGCGATGACGCGCACGCTCAACAATTATGCCGAGAAATCGGGGCTCCTCAAGAAGGAGAAGGTCACACTGACCGGCGACGACATGCGCGAGGGGCTCACCGCGATCGTCTCGGTCAAGCTGCCCGACCCGAAGTTCTCGTCGCAGACCAAGGACAAGCTCGTCTCGTCCGAAGTCCGCCAGCCGCTCGAAAGCCTGATGGCCGACAAGCTCGCCGAATGGCTCGAGGAAAACCCTGCGCACGGCAAGGCGATCGTCGCCAAGATCATCGACGCCGCCGCCGCGCGCGAAGCCGCGAAGAAGGCGCGCGAGCTGACGCGGCGGAAGGGCGTGATGGATATCGCCTCGCTGCCCGGCAAGCTCGCCGACTGCCAGGAGCGCGACCCCGCCAAGTCCGAACTGTTCCTGGTCGAGGGTGACTCGGCCGGCGGTTCGGCCAAGCAGGGCCGCGACCGCCACTTCCAGGCGATCCTGCCGCTCCGCGGCAAGATCCTCAACGTCGAGCGTGCGCGCTTCGACCGGATGCTGTCGTCGAAGGAGATCGGCACGCTGATCCAGGCGATGGGCACCGGCATCGGCCGCGACGATTTCAACGTCGAGAAGCTGCGCTACCACAAGATCGTCATAATGACCGACGCAGACGTCGACGGCGCGCATATCCGCACGCTGCTGCTGACCTTCTTCTACCGCCAGATGCCCGAGATCATCACCGGCGGGCACCTCTACATCGCACAGCCGCCGCTCTACAAAGCGACGCGCGGGCGCTCGGAAGTGTATCTCAAGGACGATAGCGCGCTCGACGAATATCTCGTTGAAGCGGGCGTCGCCGGCACCGTGCTCGAGGGCGTGCAGGGCGGTTCGCGCTCGGGGCAGGATCTGCGGATGCTGGTCGACCATGCGCGGCGGATGCGCACGCTGATGCGCTACATTCCGCGCCGCTACGACCCGACGATCGTCGAGGCGCTCGCGATGGGCGGCGCGCTCGATCCGGCGCTCGATCTCGAGGCGCGGCGCGAAGTCGTCGTCCAGGTCGTGCGCGGGCTCGATGCCGGCGATCCCGATGCGCGCTGGTCGGCGCGGCTAGCCGAGGATGGCGGCTTCCATGTCGAGCGCGTGTGGCGCGGCGTGACCGATCATCACATCATCGAAGGTGCGTTCCTCGGCTCGGCCGAGGCGCGGAAACTGCACGGCCTCGCGGTCGAGCAGCAGGAAGCGTACGAGCAGACCGCACGGATCGTATCGTCCAAGGCAGCGGCGGCCGCGCAGGCTGAAGCCGATGCGGCCGAGGATGCAACGGCCGCAACCGAGGCGCCGGCGCAGGCGCCGGTGGCGACCGCTGCCAAGGGCTCGACGATGGTCGCACGGCCGTCGCAACTGCTCGACGCGATCCTCGCCGCCGGCCGCAAGGGGCTGGCGATCCAGCGCTACAAGGGTCTCGGCGAGATGAATGCCGAGCAATTGTGGGAGACGACGCTCGATCCGCAGGTCCGCTCGATGCTCCGCGTCGAGATCGAACAGGCCGATGTCGCCGACGAGATCTTCACGCGGCTGATGGGAGACGTGGTCGAGCCGCGGCGCGAATTCATCCAGGAGAATGCGCTGAACGTCGCCAATCTCGACGTCTAGCGTACCACCAACAACACAAGGGGGAGTGGGTTGATGCGAGCATTTCTGACGGGCGTGGCGGCAACGGCGTTGATCGTCACGGTGGCAAGCGCAGCCGGGGTTCCGGCTTCGGTGCACAGCGCGAAGCAGACGCAGAAGGCGGTCGCGACCGCGCTTGCAAGCCCGGCGCGCGCCGACCAGGCAACCGATGACGCGCGGCGCAAGGCGGCCGAAGTGCTCGCCTTCTCGGGCGTCGGCCCGGGCGACGAGGTGCTCGATTTCCTCCCGGGCTCTGGCTATTGGACGCGCGCTTTCTCCGGGATCGTCGGGGCTTCGGGGCATGTCTATGCCGTGTGGCCTGCGGCGATGGCGAAATATGCTGCCAAGTCCGCGACCGCGCTCGAGGATCGCCATCTGTCGAACGTGACGGTCAAGGTGCTCGGATCGGGCATCGTCGCGGCATCAGAGCCGGTCGATCTGATCTGGACCGTGCAGAACTATCACGATCTCGCCAACAATGGCGCGGGCGAAGCCGGGATCGACCAGATGAACGCCGAGGCGTTCAAGGCGCTCAAGCCCGGCGGCACCTATCTCGTGATCGACCATGTCGATGCGGCGGGGACTGGCCTGACGGGCACCGACACCAAGCACCGGATCGACCCGGCCGTGGTCAAGACCGAAGTCGCCAAGGCCGGCTTCCAGTTCGTCGGCGAGAGCGACGTGCTGCGCAATCCCGCCGACGATCACAGCGCGAAGGTGTTCGACCCGGCGATCCGCGGCAAGACCGACCAGTTCGTCCTCAAGTTCCGCAAGCCGCGCTGAGCGGCAAGCCGGTATCCCATCGCCGTCATGCCGGGCTCGTCCCGGCATCCACCGAGACGCCGATATCGAAGGCATTGGTCGCGACCTCGGTGGACCCCGGCATACGGCCGGGGTGACGGACCTGCTGGCTTAACCGAGCGCCGCGCGGAGCGTCGCGCGCACGCCGGTGCGGTTCGCGGTGTCGTATTCGACGATCGTCTGCAGGCTCTGCGCCATTGCGCGAATGAGCTTGGTGCCGACCCCCGTGCCGCGCGGCGCGGCGTCGGCGACCATGCCGATCCCGTCATCCTCGACTGCGAGCCGGAAATGCCCGTCGCCATCGCCGGTGAGCGACACGCGGACTTCGCCGCCGCTCGTCGGATAGGCGTATTTGCACGCGTTGCTGACGAGTTCTGTGACGATCACGCCGAGCGACACCGCGCGGTCGGTCGACAGGCGGATCGGCTCGGCTGCCAGCGACAGCACGCGCGGTGCACCCGGGGTCGACCAGGTCTCGCCCAATTCGTCGACCAGCGCGCCGAGATATTCGCGCATGTCGACCTGCTCGACATCGTTGCTCGTGTAGAGCCGGCGGTGGACTTGCGCGATCGCGGCGATGCGGCGTTGCGTATCCTCGAGCGCGAGCCGCGCATTTTCGTCGGCGAGCGCGGTCGATTGCATCCGCACCATCGCCGAGACGATCTGGAGCGAATTGGCGACGCGGTGGTTGACCTCGCGCAGCAGCGCCTCGAGCCGTGCGTTGCTCGCGCGCAGCTGATCCTCGGCGGCGGCCTTGTCGCGTTCGAGCGCGGCGCGTTCGAGCACTTGTCCGAACGCGCTGGCGAGCAGATCGAAGAAATCGGTGCCGACGGTCTTCACGACGTAATCGGCGGCGCCGGCTTTGAGCGCGGCGACCGCGATCCGGCCTTCTTCGGAGCCGGTGACATAGACCACCGGCGGCATCCCCGGCAGGATCCGCAGCCGCTCGAGCGTCTCGAGCCCGTCCATCCCCGGCATGTAATGATCGACCGCGATCAGATCGAACGGTCGGCCCTCGGCGACCGCCGCCTGGGCGAGCGCGATGCCCTCGGCGCCGCCCTCGGCGACCGAGAGCGTATAGCCGTAGCGCGCGAGCGTGCGGACGGCGAGGCGGCGCAAGCCCGCATCGTCGTCGATATAGAGGATCGCGGCGCCAGCGGCTTGGTTCACCCCTGAGGCTCGATGTCTGGCACTTGGATCACCGACAGGAACAAGCCGAGCTGGCGGATCGCGGTCGCGAAGCTCTCATAGTTGACCGGCTTGGTGATGTAGACGTTGCAGCCCAGATCGTAGCAGCGCTGGATTTCGACCTTGTCGTCGGTCGTGGTCAGCACGACGACGGGGGTGCGACGCAGCGGGCCGTCGGCCGACTTGATCTTGGCGAGAATGTCGGTCCCGCTCATGTCGGGCAAATTGAGATCGAGCAGCACGAGCGCGGGGCCGTTGCGCTGCGGGCCGTCCGCGCTGTTGAACAGATAGTCGAGCGCGGTCGTGCCGTCGGTAAAGTGCGTGATCGCGTTGAGGATCCCGGCACGACGAATGTTCTTCTCGATCAGGCGCGCATGCCCCTCATCATCCTCGATCATCACGATGCTGACGCTCTTATGATCGGTCATTGCTGGAGTTCCCGCGTGGCTGTTGTAGTGGGGTCGACGAAAATCTTGGGCAAATTCAAGCGGAAGGTTGTCCCCCGCCCAAGCTCCGACGTCACATCGATAACGCCGCCGAGACGATACGCCAAGGCGCGGACATGCGCGAGGCCGATCCCCTCGCCGGGCTGGTCCTGGTTGCCGGCGCGCCGGAACAGGTCGAATACGCGCTGGTGATCGTTCGGCGCGATGCCGCGGCCGTTATCCTCGAACTCGAACGTCACGCGCTTGCCATGCGTCTTGCCGCGCACGACGATATGGCCGGGGCGATCGGGGCTGAGATATTTGACCGCATTCTCGATCAGGTTCGAGAAGATCTGCTCGATCGCGAGCCGATCGCTGACGAGCCCAGGAAGCGGGGCGTCGATCACGAACGTCGCGCCGCGTTGCTCGATCTGCGTCTGGAGGCTCGCCGCGATCGTCTCGACCATCGCGGTGACGTCGAGCCGCTGCGGCGCGATGACGCGGCGGCCTTCGCGCGACAGTTTGAGGATCGCGTTGATCAGCCGGTCCATCTTCTGCGTCGAGGTGCGGATGAAGCGGATCGCCTCGGGCAGATCCTCGCGCGCGGCAAGCCGGGCATCTTCGGTGACGATCTCGGGCGCGGTCGCTTCGGCGCGGTCAATCAGCGCGCCGATCTCGGTCGTCGCGCTTTCGAGCTCGGCGGTGAAGCCCATCACGTTGACGAGCGGGCTGCGCAGATCGTGGCTGACGATATAGGCGAAGCGCTGGATTTCCTCGTTCGCGCGCGTCAGATCGGCGGTGCGTTCCTCGACTTGCTCTTCGAGCGTGTCGGCGAAGTCCCGCAACGCATCGCGCGACGTCGCGAGATCGCGCGTATAGCGCCGCACCATCAGCAGCGATGCGATCGCGACGAGGATGACGAGCAGCCCCGCGATCGCCAGTGTGACATAGAAGATGCGGACGCTCGATTGCTGCGCGGCGTCGCGCTGGGCCAGCAGCCGCTGTTCTTCGGCCACCATCGCGTCGGCGCGCGCGCGCAGCACGAGCATCCGGCGCGCGTTGCTTTCCCCCTGGAACACCGTGACCGCGCGCGCGCTTTCGCCGTTGCCGGTCAACGCGATCGTCACTTCGCGCTGCCGCGAAAGATCGTCGATCGATTGGCGGAGCATCGCGAGATTGCGCTGCTGGCGCGGATTGTCGCGCGTCTGTGTAGCCAAGCGGTCGAGCGTGGCGGGGAGCGCGCGCATCGCCGCGCGATAGGTCGCGAGATAGACCGGCTTCGCCGTCAGCACATAGCCGCGGCGTGCGGTCTCGCTCTGCTCGGTCAGGACGCGCGCACGACCGATCGCCAGTTCGACCTCGTAAGTGTGGTTGACGTCGCGCGTGTGGCGCTCGTTTTGCGCGGTCGACCAGCCGGCGGCGACGCCAGCGGCGACCAGCGCGGCAAAGCCCAGCGCCATGCAGGCCACGAGAAAGCGCCCCATGCGTCCCTCGCTAACGCCGAAACCGAGGAACGAACGCTTGAACATCGACACGTCCTTACGCAGCGACAACAACAATGACCAGTCTGGCTGAATTGACTGAAATCAAGTTTGCGCGCGTCAGTTGCGCGAACCGTTGCCGCTCCGCCGGGCCAGTTCGGTCTCGGCGGTGAACCGCACATCCTCGTCGCGGTCGCCCAGCATGATCGCGAGCGAATCGTCGCTGAGCTCGGCCCAGTCCTTCCCGCGATCGGGGCCTGGGCGAATGACGCGCGGCAACAGCCCGGGGACGCTCGACCAGGCGATCAACTGCTCGGGCCCGACCGTGTTGAGCATGTCACGCAAATGGAAGGCTGTGACATAGGCATCGGGAAAGGCGCGATGCGCAGGCAAGCCGCGCTCATGCTCGAGGCCCTCGGGCTTGCGCCAGTAGCGCAGCATCTGGTTGGAAAAGCTCGGCGTGTCAGGCCACAGCCGCAGTGCACATTTCCACGTGCAGATCCACGGCGCGTCGCGGGTCAGCGCCGGCGTGCAGAATTTCTCCTCCGCCGCCGAGCGGTGCGCGGCGAGCGCGATGCGCCGCGGATAGGGATCGAGTACACCGCGCGCGACATCGTGCCAGAACGGCGCGTCGGCGACCTGCTCGTCGAGGATATGGTGGATCGCCTGCGTCAGCGGCGGGATCGGCCGGCCGGGATTGACCAGCCGCGATCCGCCCTCGCCCTGGATCTCCCAGCGGCCGTCCTTGCCGAGCGCGACGTCCTGCCAGCCGATTTCGCATACGCCGTGGAGCGGTGGGGCTTCACCGGTGGTCTCGAGGTCGATGACGCGGATGATCTGGGGGGGCGGGGGAGGCATCGCTTTTAGGTGGCGTGTTTTGGGAGTGATTGCGAGCAAAGAAGCAGGTTTGTTCGCGCGGAGGCGCGGAGGCGCGGAGGTGTGCGGGTTCGCGGTATCGCGTCCAACGCGCCAGGTGTGCCAGGGCATTCCACCGACGTAAAAAAGCCCTGGGGGGACGCGAAAAGGCTCACACGCGCGCAACACCTCCGCACCTCCGCGCCTCTGCGCGAACAAAACTTCTTAATGCGCCGCCTGCACCCCGCGCACGACGCCGCTCTTGCCGAGTTGATCATCGATCATCGCCAACAGGCGGTCTAGCGCAGCCTGATCCCGCGCTTCGGCGCGCGCGACGAGGACGTCCTGCGTGTTCGAGGCGCGGAGCAGCCACCAACCGTCCGGGGTGGTGACGCGCGCGCCGTCGGTCGAATCGACCTTGGCGCCTTCGGCTTCGAGTCGTGCGAGCACTTCTTCGACGACCGCGAACTTGCGGCTTTCCTCGATCTGGAAGCGCAGTTCGGGGGTGTTGACGAGATCGGGCATCGCGCCGCGCAATTCGGTGATCGAGCGGCCGCTCAGGTGCGCCGCGCGGATCAGCCGGACGGCGGCGTAATGCGCGTCGTCGAAACCGTAGAATTCATGCGCGAAGAAGATGTGCCCGCTCATCTCGCCCGCAAGCGGGCTGCCGGTTTCCTTCATCTTGGTCTTCATCAGGCTGTGGCCGGTCTTCCACATCAACGGCGTGCCGCCGAGCGCCGCAACTCGGTCGAACAGCATTTGCGACGCCTTCACATCGGCGATGATCGTCGCGCCGGGGAGTTCGTTGAGCACAGGTTCGGCCAGAATGGAGAGAATCTGGTCGCCCCAGATCACCCGGCCCTGCCCGTCGATCGCGCCGATCCGGTCACCGTCGCCGTCGAAGGCCAGTCCGAAATCGAGCTGCTTCTCGGCGACGAGGCGCTTGAGATCGGCGAGGTTCGCTTCTTCGGTGGGATCGGGATGATGGTTGGGAAATTTGCCGTCGACATCGGTGAACAGCAGATGATGCTCACCCGGCAGGAGCTTGACGAGCTTCTCGATGATCGGGCCCGAAACACCGTTGCCGGCGTCCCAGCCGATCTTGTAGCTGCCGCCGGCATAGCCAGCGACGAGGCGGCCGACATAATCGTCCTCGATGTCGAACGTCGAAACCACGCCGCGATCCTCTGCGTCGACCGTGTCCCAATCGCCGTCCGCGGCCATTTGACCAAGCGCTTGAATGTCTGCGCCGAAAAACGGCGCGTGCTGCAGCACCAGCTTGAAGCCGTTATAGTCGGCGGGGTTATGGCTGCCGGTTATCTCGATGCCGCCATCCACCTCTAGCGTCGCCTCGGCGTAATAGAGCATCGGCGTCGGACCACGGCCAATCCGCACGACGTCGATCCCGACCGCGACGAGACCTTCGACCAGCGCGGCTTCGAGCATCGGCGAGGAGAGGCGGCCATCATAGCCGACCGCGACGCGGCGGCCACCGGCGCGGCGCACGCGCGTGCCGAAGCCGCGGCCGATCGCGTCGGCATCGGCCTCGCCCAGCGTTTTCCCGACGATCCCGCGAATGTCATATTCGCGCAGCGAACTAGGGTCGAAACGATGCGTCATGCGGGCTCCTGCAATACTGGCTCTGACCCAAGCCGCGAGCGACCAAAAGGTTCAAGATTTCCAGATATTAGCGCCGCAGCAGGACGTCGCGCGCGGCGTTGATCCGGCGCGTCAGATCGGCCGAGCCGCCTCTATCGGGATGGACGGCGGACACCAAGCGCCGATGCGCCGCCCGGATCGTCGCTTCGTCGGCCCCCGCGCCGACGCCGAGCACCGCACGCGCCTCGGCCTCGCCGACCCGCGGCACCGGCTTGGGCCGCGGACGCAGCAACAGCCATCCGCCGATCAGGATCGCGGCGATGAGGAGCAGCTTGCCCATCAGGCGACGAGCGGGACGACGGTCTCGGGCAGGGCGAGCGCGCCCATCATCTCGCGCAGCTCCTGGCGGGCGGCGACATGCGCCAGCCCCATCGACCCGAACTCGCCCGAATCGAGCATCGTCAGGCCGGCCGGGAACAGCTCGCGATAGATCACGCGCTCGCCGAGCCCCGGCACGATGCGGAAACCGACGCGCTTGGCGAGTTGGTCGAGCGCTTCGGACACGCGGCGCATGTTGCGCGCCTCGATGTGCTGGATGCGGTTGCGCAGCACCACCCAGTCGATCGTCGAGCCATCGGCCTTTGCGCGGATCTTCCGCGCGTCCCAGATCAGCTCGGCGTAGAAGCTCGGCCGCGTGACCTTGTAGGTCTCGGGATGGACTTGGCCGATCAAATCGAAATCGACGAAACTGTCGTTCATCGGCGTGACGAGCGTGTCGGCGCGGCTCGCTGCGATCCGCGCGAACGGATCGTCGCGGCCGGGGGTGTCGATCACGAGGAAGTCAGCATCTTCCGCCAGCGCGGCGAACACGTCGTTGAAGCGGTCCTCGCTTTCGCCGTCATGCGTGGCGTGGCGCGGAATCGGCAGTTCGCGGCCGGTGCGCTGTACCGTTGCGGCACGATTGTCGAAATAGCGGCCCATCGTGCGCTGGCGATGATCGAGGTCGAACGCGGCGACTTGCGCGCCGCGCGCCTGCAGCGCGATCGCGACATGGACCGCGGTGGTCGATTTGCCCGTGCCGCCTTTTTCGTTGGCAAAGACAATGATATGTGGCTTTCGCGCAGCAGTCGCCAACGTGGTTGCTTCCCGTCTTGTTCGGTGGGGGCGAGCCTCATAGAAGGCGCGCCCAATCCAAGCGTCTTTACCGAAGGGCACCGACCCGTGCAAACCATCCGTACCCTCGAAGCGCTCCGTTCCGGGATTGCCGCCTTGCGCGACGGCGGCGCGAGCATCGCGCTCGTGCCGACGATGGGGGCGCTCCACGCCGGGCACCTCGCCTTGATCGAGGCGGCGAAGCGGCCGGGGCGCAAGGTCGTCGCGTCGATCTTCGTCAATCCGACGCAGTTCGGGCCGAACGAGGATCTTTCGCGCTATCCGCGCCGCGAGAGCGCGGACGCCCGGATGCTGGCCGACGCGGGCTGCGACCTGCTCTGGCTGCCGCCGGTCGAAGTGATGTATCCCACGGGCTTCGCCACCAAGATTTCGGTGTCGGGGGTGAGCGAGGGGCTCGACGGCGTGTCGCGGCCTGGGCATTTCGACGGCGTCGCGACCGTCGTCGCCAAATTGTTCAACCAGGTCCGGCCCGATATCGCCTTGTTCGGCGAGAAGGATTTCCAGCAACTCGCGGTGATCCGCCAGATGGTCGCCGATCTCGATTTCGGAATCGAGATCCAGGGCGTGCCGACGCAGCGCGACGATGACGGGCTCGCGCTGTCGTCACGCAACATCTATCTCGACGATGCGCAGCGTGCGGCGGCGGTCGCCTTGCCGCGTGCGCTCGGCGTTGCTGCCAAGGCGATCGCGCGCGGCGACGCTGCCGACGATGCACTGGCGAGTGCGCGCGAGGCGTTGATCGCGGCGGGGTTCGTGGTCGATTATCTCGAACTGGTGGACGCGCTGACGCTGACCCCGGGCACCGATCCCGAGCGGGCGCGGCGGCTCGTTGCCGCAGCGAAAATCGGCGCGACGCGGCTGATCGACAACCTCGCCGTGCCGCCGCGCGATCATGCCTAATTGTCGTTAACCTTTTGTTGATCTCCCTGCGGCATGGTCGTGCTCACAGAGATGGTTAACGGGGGTTTACGACATGGGCACGAGCCTGAAGCACGCACAATTCCTGACCGACAGTCGCGTCGCCGACGCGGCGCTCGGGGATGCCGACGCCTGTTACGAACTCGGCATGGTCTATTCGAGCGGCGCCGCGGGCGTCGGGATCGACCTGATCGAAGCGCATAAATGGTTCAATCTCGCCGCCGTCGCCGGCAGCGAGATCGCCAAGGATTGCCGCCGCGACATCGCCGAGGACATGACCGCGCGCGAGATCGCCGCCGCGCAGGCTGCGGCGCGTGCCGTGCTCGTCAGCCGGCAGCGCCGCGCCGCCTGATCCTCACTCCGCCGCTGCCGCGACTTTCTTGGCAGGGGCTTTCTTTGCCGCGGGTTTTTTCGCCGCCGGCTTCTTCGCGGGCGCCTTCTTGACGGCGGGCTCGCCTGCCGCGGCTGCTTCAGCCGCAGGCTTCTTGGCTGCCGCTTTCTTGGCAGGCGCCTTCTTCGCCGCGGGCTTCTTCTTGCCCTTCGCCGGCGGTGCCGCCGCCGCGCGTGCGTCGATCAGCTGCGCCGCTTCCTCGAGCGTCAGCGCATCCTTCTCGATCGACTTGGGCAGCGTCGCGTTGGTCGTGCCGTCGGTGACGTAGGCGCCGTAGCGCCCCTCCATCAGCTTGATCTCGGCCTCGCTGCGCGGATGCAGCCCGAGCACTTTCAGCGGGGCCTGCGCGCCGCGCTGTTGCCGCCCACCACCCGCTGCAGCTTCGGCCAGCTTGACGACCGCGGCGTTCATGCCGGTCTCGAACACGTCCTCGGTCGATGTCAGCCGCGCATATTTGCCGGCATGCTTCAGATACGGACCATAACGGCCGATCGCCGCGGTGATCGCCTCGCCGGTCTCGGGATGCGTGCCGACGGTGCGTGGCAGCGACAGCAGCTTCAGCGCCCATTCGAGATCGAGCTCGCCAATATCCTTCGGGATCGACGCCATCTTGCGCGTCTCGCCCTCGCCGATCTGGATATACGGCCCGAACCGCCCCGATTTGCGCTCGACCGGTAGGCCGGTCTCGGGATCCTCGCCAAGCGTCTCGGGTCCGGCATCCTCGCCGGCCGCACCCGGCTGTCCGAAGCGGCGGGTATATTTGCACTCGGGATAGTTCGAGCACGCCACGAACGCGCCGAACTTGCCGCCGCGCAGCGCGAGATGTCCCTGGCCGCAATGCGGGCACAGCCGCGGATCGCTGCCATCGGCCTGCGCCGGGAAGAGATAGGGCTCGAGGAACTTGTCGAGCTCGGCGGTCACTTCGGACGGCTTCTGCTCCATCACCTCGGTCGTGCGCGGCTTGAAATCGCGCCAGAACGCCTCGAGCACCGCCTGCCATTCGGCGCGGCCACCCGAGACTTCGTCGAGCTCGTCCTCAAGGCCCGAGGTGAAATCGTAGCTCACATATTTCTCGAAGAAGCGTTCGAGGAACGCCGTCACGAGGCGCCCCGATTCCTCGGCGAAGAAGCGGTTCTTCTCGACGCGGACGTATTCGCGGTCTTTCAGCGTCTTGATGATCGAGGCATAGGTCGATGGGCGGCCGATGCCGAGCTCTTCGAGGCGCTTGACCAGCGACGCTTCGGAGAAGCGCGGTGGCGGCTGGGTGAAGTGCTGCTCGGCGGTGACGCCCTTCTTGGCGGGGGCGTCGCCCTCGCGCAGCCGCGGCAGGCGGCGGGCATCCTCGTCCTGCGTGTCGTCCGAGCCTTCTTCGTAGAGCGCGAGATAGCCGGGGAAGAGCACGACCTGCCCGGTGGCGCGCAGGCCGGTCTGGCCGGTGCCGTCGAGCATCTCGACCGTGGTGCGCTCCATCCGCGCCGACGCCATCTGACTGGCGAGTGCGCGCTTGAAGATCAGGTCGTAGAGCCGCGCATGGTCGCCGCCGCCGGCCTTGTCCTTGGAAAAATCGGTCGGGCGGATCGCCTCGTGCGCTTCCTGCGCGTTCTTGGCCTTGGTCTGATAGACGCGTGGCTTGTCGGGGACGTAGCTCGCATCATAGCGGTTGGCGACGGCGAGGCGTGCGGCCGAGATCGCGCTCGAATCCATCTGCACGCCGTCGGTGCGCATATAGGTGATCGCGCCGTCCTCGTAGAGACCTTGCGCGATCCGCATCGTGTGATCGGCCGAGAAGCCGAGCTTGCGCGACGCTTCCTGCTGCAGCGTCGAGGTGGTGAAGGGCGGCGGCGGGTTGCGCGTCGCGGGCTTCACTTCGACCGTCTGCACGGTGAAGCGCCCCGCCTCGACCGCGGCCTTGGCGCGCATCGCCGCGCCCTCTTCGCCGATCGACAGGCGGTCGAGCTTCTTGCCCTCGAACTGGACGAGCCGCGCCTGGAACGGCGTGCCGTCCTGCTCCATGTCGGCCACGACCGACCAATATTCCTGCGCGCGGAAGGCTTCGATCTCGCGCTCGCGGCTGACGATCAGCCGCAGCGCGACCGACTGGACGCGGCCCGCCGACTTGGCGCCGGGGAGTTTCCGCCACAGCACCGGCGAGAGCGTAAAGCCGACGAGATAGTCGAGCGCACGGCGTGCGCGGTACGCGTCGATCAGATCGGTATCGAGCTCGCGCGGATGCTTCATCGCCTCGGTCACCGTCGCCTTGGTGATCGCGTTGAAGGTGACTCGCTGGACGTCCTTGGGCAGCGCCTTGCGATTGCGCAGCACTTCCTGGACGTGCCACGAAATCGCCTCGCCTTCGCGATCGGGATCGGTTGCGAGAATCAGGCGGTCGGCGGTTTTGGCGAGATCGGTGATCGCTTTCAACTGCTTGGTCTTGTCGGCGTAATTCTCCCATTCCATCGCGAAGCCCTCATCGGGGTTCACCGATCCGTCCTTGGGCGGCAGATCGCGGACATGGCCGTAGCTTGCGAGCACGCGATAGTCAGAACCGAGATATTTCTCGATGGTCTTCGCCTTGGCGGGCGATTCTACGATGACAAGCTGCATGGTGGTTCAAAGCGTCCTTACGTGTACGCGCGAGGATGGAGAGACGAGGGCGGCGGCGTCAAGCCATGGGCCGAGGGCCAGGTCGAGCACGCGAAGCGCTTGGGAGCTGCGACGCGCGCCGCTTCGAGGGGGAGGGGAGAGCGCATCGCGGCGCCTCATGCCACAAGCGCCGCGCCCGGGGACAGCGATTTGTCGCGCCGCGCCAAACCCGTTATCCGCGCTCGCGCTCGGCCAGGTTGCTCCACGCGGTCAGCATCGCGCCCCCCAATTTGCGCCCGCGCTCGACCGAAACGTCGCGCAGCCGTCCGCCAGCCGCAGCGAGATCGCGCGAACGACTCGGCTGACGGTCGAGCCCCTCGACCTGCATCAGCCACAATTGCCGGAACGCCCCGCCTTTCTGGCGCAACAGCTGCTGCGGCGGCCCGTCTTCGATGATCCGGCCCTTGTCGACGACGATCACGCGGTCGAACCCGACGATCGTCGACAGCCGATGCGCCACCGCGATCACCGTGCGGTTGCGGACCAGCGCGTCGAGCCCGGCCTGCACCTCAAGCTCGCTCTCCGAATCGAGCGCGCTGGTCGCTTCGTCGAGCAGCACGACCCGCGCGTTCTTGAGGAAGGCGCGCGCGATGCCGATTCGCTGGCGTTGTCCGCCCGACAGATTGGCGCCGCGCTCGCCGACGACGGTGTCGTAGCCGTGCGACAGGCGGCGGATGAAATCGTCGCAGCCGGCCGCCTCGGCAGCGGCGTGGACGTCCTCGTCGCTCGCATCGGGGCGCGCGATGCGGATATTGTCGATCACCGAGCGGTGGAACAGCAGCACTTCCTGCGGCACGACCGCGATCGCATCGCGCAGCGATTCCTGCGTAACATGGTCGATCCGCTGGCCGTCGATCGTCAGGTTGCCGATCTGCGGGTCGTGGAAGCGCTGGATCAGCTGGAGCAGCGAGGATTTGCCCGCGCCCGATGAACCGACGATCCCGATCTTCTGCCCGGCAGGGACGGTGAGCGACAGATCGTGGATGATCGGATCGCGCGGATCGTAGCCGAAGGTGACGTTGGCGAGCTTGACGGTGCCCTCGCCGACGCGCAGCCGCGTCGCATCGGGCGCGTCGCTGAGCGTCTGCGGCACACCGATGATGTCGAGCGTTTCGCGCAGATAGCTGAACTGCTGGCTGGTATCGATCACCGCCATCGCGAGATCGCGCGAGCCGTTGAGGATGCGGAAGGTCATCGTGCTGATGATGACGACGTCGCCGGTCGAGATCGCGCCGGTCGACCAGCGCCCGATCGCCCAGACGAGCGTCCCCCCGACCATTACCGCCAGCGCAAGATCGTGGAGCCCGCGCATCTGCTCGACGAAGAACCAGCCGCGCCGCTGCGCATCGGCTTCCTTGTCGAGAAACCCCTCGAGCCGGTCGAGCTCGCGGTCGCGCGCGGCGAATGCCTTTACGACCCAGATATTGCCGATCATGTCGATCAGCTCGCCGCCCGCGCGCCCGGCATGTTGCGCAAAGGCGGTGTGGTGGACGTGGCCGCGCAAGCCGAGCACGATTAGGACCGCGGTGACGACGAGGAACACGCCGCCGAGCACCGCGGCCATCGCGGCGTCGATCGTGACGAAGATCAGCATCGCGCCGGCAAACGCGATCAGCGGCGGCGTCACTTCGCGCAGCAGCCGGTGCATGATCGCGCCGAAGATCCCCGCCAGCCCCGAAATGCGGTGCCCGAGCGACCCGGCGCGCTGGTTCTGGAAGAACGGCATCTGGTGGCCGGTGAGGTAATTGACCATGTCGAGCCGGATGCCGACGCCCGAGCTGACCGTCGCTTGGCCCAGCGTCAGCGCCGAGGCGCGCTGCAACAGGCTCTCGAGGATGACGAGCCCGAGAAAGCCCGCAAGCGCGGCGTAGACCGTGCCGCGCGCGCGCACCCCGCCGGTCATCGCGTCGATCAGCAGCTTCATCGCATATTGCACGCCGATCGCGCTGATCGAGGCGGCGGCGACGAGCAGGCCGAGCGTCACGAAGATCCACGGGCGCGCGGCGACATAGTGCATGAGGAAACGTGTCGGACTGTGCAGAAAGGGCAAGGCATCGGCTCCGCGTAAGTGCAGGTCTGCTGCGGCGGCGTAACGATCGGCGCAAGCCGAAGTTTCTCGAGCGCCCGATATGCGCGGTGGTCGGAGCGTTTGACTGTGCAGAGTCGGCTCTCGTTCCTGCCCAGCGGTCAGATCTTGGCGCTATTCGCAGCCCCGACCGTGCTCAGCCGGGAAAATCGAGCAGCGCGACTCGACCGCCAGCGTGTCGTTCGAGCCGCCCGGCGAGCTCGAGCTCGAGCAGCACCGTCTGGACGATCGCCGGGCCATGCCCCGACTGGCGGATGAGTTCGTCGATCGCGACCGGGACGGGGCCGAGCAGACCGACGACATCGCGCCGCTCGGTGTCGGTCGCATCGGTGGGTGGCGGCGCGGCGAACGGCGTGCGGGTGGTGCGGACCATCCGGCGGTCGATCGGGCGCACGCTTTCGAGCACATCGGCGGCGTTCTGCACGAGCGTCGCGCCGTCGCGGATCAGCCCGTTGCACCCTTGCGCGCGCGGGTCGAGCGGGCTGCCGGGGACCGCCATCACCTCGCGGCCGAGCTCTCCCGCCAGTCGCGCGGTGATCAGCGATCCCGATTTGGGCGCGGCCTCGACCACCACCGTGCCGAGCGCGAGCCCGGCGATGATGCGGTTGCGATAGGGGAAATGGCGCGCGCGCGGCTCGGTGCCGGGCGGCTGCTCGGCGATGAGCAGGCCTTCGCTGGCGATGCGGTCCTGCAGCGCGGCGTTTTCGGGCGGATAGACCACGTCGATCCCGCCCGCGATCACGCCGATCGTTCCCGTCGCGATCGAACCGATATGCGCCGCGGTGTCGACGCCGCGCGCCAGGCCCGAGACGATCGTGACGTCGTCCTGCCCGAGTTCGGCGGCGAGCTGGCGCGCGAAGCGACACGCCGCCGCCGACGCGTTGCGCGCGCCGACCATCGCGATCGTCGTGCGGGCAAGCAACTCGGTTCGCCCGCGCAGCATCACGACGGGCGGCGCATCGTCGAGTTCGGCGAGCAGATCGGGATAGTCGGGATCGCCGAGAAACAGATGCCGCGCGCCGAGCCGCGCGGCGTGCGCGAGCTCACGCTCGGCGAGCGCGACCGGCGCGATCGGCGGCGGAGCGCCACCGCCGCGGGTGGCGAGGTGTGGGAGCGCGTCGAGGGCTGCCGCGGCAGTGCCGTAGCGCGCGAGCAACTGCGCGTAGCTGACCGGGCCGATCTGCGGCGTGCGAATCAAGCGGAGGCGGGCGATCGCGTCGGTCTCCCGCCCGGTATCAGCCATGTTTGCTGCCGACGCGCGGCTCGACCCCGCCGACCAGCCGTTCGATGTTCGCGCGGTGCTTCCACACCACGATCAGCGCGAGCGCGAGCAGCAGCAGCACGAGGTCGAACCGCGAGAAAGAGGCGGCGCTCAGCGGCGCGCTGATCGCGGCGAGCATGCCGGCGAGCGACGAGATGCGGAAGATCGCGAGCAAGGCGATCCACACCACCGCATAGACCAGCCCGATCGGCCAATGCAGCGCGAGCACGATGCCGAGCAAGGTCGCGACGCCCTTGCCGCCCTTGAAACCGAGCCAGACGGGGTAGCAATGCCCGAGGAACGCCGCCGCCGCGGCGATCACGCCAGCGCCGCCGAGATAGCGCTCGGCGATCCACACCGCCGCAAAACCCTTGAACGCGTCGAGCAGCAGCGTCGCCGCGGCGAGGCCCTTGCGTCCGGTGCGCAGGACGTTGGTCGCGCCGATATTGCCCGACCCGATCGTGCGCAGATCGCCCGCGCCCGCCATCCGCGTCAGCACCACGCCGAACGGAATCGAGCCCAGCAGATAGCCAAGCACCAGCGCGGCGGCAGGTGCCATCCAGAAAGTTTCCATCGACACGGTTTCAGCCCCCAAGCGAATCGAGCATAGCATGCCCGGGCGTGCTGCGGGAACACTCTCGCGCTACCCGGTACTTTGTCAAATGCGACCAGCGCGGTATTGCGCGCCGATGGATGCACGGCCGGTACTGTTTTTCGACTCTGGGATTGGCGGGCTGTCGGTGCTCGGCGCGGCGCGCGCGCTGCTGCCGCGGATGCCCGTGGTGTATGTCGCCGATTCGGCGGGCTTCCCGTACGGCACCAAGAGCGAGGCCGAGATCGCCGCGCGCGTCCCCGCGCTGCTGGGGCGACTCGCCGAACGCTATCGTCCGCGGCTGATCGTGATCGCGTGCAATACGGCGTCGACGATCGCGCTCGCGGCGGTGCGCGAGGCGCTCGACGTGCCTGTCGTGGGAACCGTTCCGGCGATCAGGCCCGCCGCCTTGGTCAGCAAGACGCGCGTGATCGGCGTGCTCGGCACCAATGCGACGGTCCGCCAGCCCTATGTCGACGACCTCGCGGCGCGCTTCGCGAGCGACTGCACGGTGCTGCGCTGCGGCTCGGCTGAGCTCGTCGAACTCGCCGAGGCAAAGCTCCACGGCCACGCGACCGATCCGGCGCGCTATGCCGCGATCCTCGACGGCCTGTTCGGCCAGCCGGGCGGCGAACGGATCGACACGATCGTCAACGCCTGCACGCATTTCCCGCTCGTCGCCGACGAGCTCGCCGCCGCCGCGCGGTACCCGGTGACCTTCGTCGATGGCAGCGCCGGGATCGCGCGCCGGATCGCGTTCCTCACCGCGGGGCAGGACTGGCCCGATGCAGCGGGCGACGGACGCGCGGTGTTCACCGCGAGCGATGCGTCGACCGATGCGCTGGTGCCGGCGCTCGCGCGCTTCGGTCTCGCGCGACGTGAGACATTATGACCACCCGTTCGATCACGCTGATCGCGTAAACGCGCTGGAATTCCGGGCGATGAAGGACTAGATCGCGGCGATGGACGTGGACACACCGCCTCGCGGAGTCGATTACTCCCGGATCTTCACGCAAGCGATCGATCGCTTGCATGTCGAGGGGCGCTACCGCGTCTTCATCGATATCCTGCGCAACAAGGGTGCGTTCCCCAACGCGCGCTGCTTTGCCGGGCATAACGGACCCAAGCCGATTACGGTGTGGTGCTCGAACGATTATCTGGCGATGGGCCAGCACCCGGAAGTGATCGCGGCGATGGAACATGCGCTCCACGACGTCGGCGCGGGCTCGGGCGGGACGCGCAACATCGGCGGCAACACGCATTACCATGTCGATCTCGAGGGCGAGCTCGCCGATCTGCACGGCAAGGAAGGCGCGCTGCTGTTCACCAGCGGCTATGTCTCGAACGAGGCGACGCTCGCGACGCTCGCCAAGGTGTTGCCCGGCTGCGTGATCTTCTCGGACGAACTCAACCACGCCTCGATGATCGCGGGGATCCGCAATTCGGGGTGCGAGAAGCATGTCTTCCGCCACAACGACGTCGCGCATCTCGAGGAACTGCTTGCCGCTGCCGATCCGACCGTGCCCAAGCTGATCGCCTTCGAGAGCGTCTATTCGATGGATGGCGATGTCGCGCCGATCGCCGAGATTTGCGATCTGGCCGATCGGTACAATGCACTGACCTATCTCGACGAAGTCCATGCCGTCGGCATGTACGGCGCGCGCGGTGGCGGCATTTCGGAGCGCGACGGCGTCGCGCATCGGCTGACGATCATCGAAGGCACGCTCGGCAAGGCGATCGGCGTGATGGGCGGCTATGTCAGCGCCGATCAGACGATCATCGACGTGATCCGCTCGTACGCGCCGGGGTTTATCTTCACGACCTCGCTGTCGCCGGTGCTGGTCGCGGGGGCGCTTGCCGCGGTGCGCCACCTCAAGGCGTCGAGCGTCGAGCGCGACGGGCAACAGGCGGCCGCCACGATGCTCAAGACGCTGTTTGCTGGGGCCGGGCTCCCTGTTATGGATTCGACGACGCATATCGTTCCGCTGATGGTCGGCGATCCGATCAAGGCGAAGAAGATCAGCGACATCCTGCTCGCCGAATACGGCGTCTACGTCCAGCCGATCAACTACCCGACGGTGCCGCGCGGCACCGAGCGGCTGCGCTTCACGCCTGGCCCGGCGCATGACGAAGCAATGATGCGCGAACTGACCGATGCCCTGGTCGAGATCTGGGGCCGGTTGGAGCTGCGCAAGGCGGCCTAGGCGACGACGATCGTCTCGGCCGTGCCCGGCACCGCGAGCGGCTGCTCGAACGCAACGACGAAGCGCTCGGCGTAGCGGTCCCCTTCGGGCGACCGCATCACGTGCATGACGCGCGCCTCGACATCGGCGACCCAATAGTCCGGCACGCCGGCGGTCGCATATTCAGCCTGCTTTTCGCCGAGATCGGTGCCGAGTGTGGTCACGGAGACCTCGACGATCAGCACGACGCGATCCGGAGGGACTGGCCCACTCGACGGTACGTCGGGCAGCACGACCGCGATGTCCGCACCGCGGATCGTTAGTGGACCAATACCGATCATCAGATCGACTGCCAAGCAACGGTCGGTTGCGGAATAGGCGGTGATCAGTTTCGCGATCAGCCTGGCGTTCAGCGCACCATGCGAGAAGCCCCCGGACATCATCTTGCGCAATTCCCCCCGGACGAGCTCGACGTTCATGTCGGTGAAGGCGCCAGCGTCGTGCATCCGCAGATACTCGCGCGCGGTGAACAGCGTCTCTGGGACGGACTCGACGGCGAGGCGGACCGGCTTGTTCATGCCCGCAAGGATATCATGCCCGCGCCGCACACGCGAGCGCCACGGAACCAGCGAGCGCCCGGCCCGTTTCCCTTTGCAATCAGGAGATTGCGCGATGGGTAAAGGGTGTATCTTGTGGCTGATCGGCGTGCCGATCCCCGTCATCCTGCTGCTGTGGCTGCTCTTCGGCCACTGATCGGTCAGGCGATCCCGAGCAGCAGAGTCAGCAATCCGAGGCCGAGCGAGAGCGGGATCCGCAACCGCATCCACCAAGCCGGGACGAGCCCGCGCCTGGCGAGCAAATGGTCGACGCCAAGCGCGGCGATCAGCGCGACACCCAGCAGGATCAGCGACGGCCCCGGCCACGGTTCGCCGACCGCCCAGGGGACTGCGCTCGCCAAGGCAAAAAGCGACGGCACGATCGCGGCGACCCACAGCCATTCGGGCGGACGCTCATGGCTCGCCGCGACACCCCACCACAGCCCGCCGAGGAAGCTCAGGATCAACGCGGCATAGGCGTAGCCCATCGACAGCGCCGAAAAGCGCAACGCGCCGTCGCCGCTCAACACCACCGCCGCCGCCGCGATCTGCGGTAGCAGGCCGGCAAGGCCGAGCCAGCGCGGGAGCTGTGGCGGGTTCATGCTGCCGGCCGCCGGATGCTGCCCGACCAGGCATAGCCGCGATACAGCGGGGTGAAGCGCGCGGTGCCGCCGGTCTCGGAGGCGGCCTCGATCAGCGCAGGCTGGAGCGTCGCGCGCGGCGAGACGTCGAACTTGTCGAGCCACGCAAACAGCGCGCTGCGGAAAACCCGCGGCAAGCGCTCCTGCTGACCGAAATCGACCACATCGAGCCGGCCGCCCGGCGCGAGCTTCTCGGCACCCTCGCGGATCGCGCCGCGCCAGTCGGGGATCATCGAGAGCGTGTAGCTCTGGAAGATCCGGTCGAACGTGCTCACCCCGAACAGGGCCGTCGAATCGAACGCGGTCGCATCGCCTTGCGCGAGCACGATCTTATCCGAGAGGCCCGCCGCGGCGACCTTCGCACGCGCAGTCTCGAGCATCGCTTCCGAAATATCGATGCCGAAGAAGCGTGCGTCGGGCCACGCCCGCGCGGCCGCGATCAGGTTGCGCCCGGTGCCGCAGCCGATCTCGAGCACGCTGCCGCCAGCGGGCGGGGCGATCCCGGCGATCAGCGCGTCGCGCCCGAGCAGATAGTATTTGCGTGTCAGGTCATAGATGTGGCGCTGCGAGCGGTAGATCGCATCCATCTGCCCGGCATGCCCCGACGCCGCCTCGACCACTGCCGCGTCGTTCATCCGAGCACGTAGAGATGGACGCCGCCGTAGATCGAGGAGCGGTCGCGCTTGGTGTAATCGAGCGAATCCTCGGCGCGATACTGCCATTTGCCGAGGACCGCATCGGGCACGCGGCCGGGCAGGATGGTCGGCTCGCCCGCGGTGCGGAACAGCACGCGCGCGCCGGGCTTGGCGGTGCGCGTAATCTCGCTCCACAGGTCGCTCAGCTGCGCGTCGGTCATCCAGTCCTGCGCATCGAGCAGGATGTAGCGATCGAGCGAGGCGTCGCCTTGCTCGCGCAGATATTCGGCGAAATTGACGTGGCAAACTTCGATCCGCGACGCGCGCGCGACGATCTCGTCATAATGGTCGCGCTGGAGATAGGGCGGCAGCGGGGCGGCGGCATCCTTGCCATAGCCACGGCCGAACGCCTGCCAGGCGAAATAATTGTCCTTGATGTCGAAATCGCAAGCGAGCTTCTCGAGCCGCTCGCGCAGCACCACCGCCATCTTCTCGTCGCCGGCGAGCGCCTCGTACTGCGCGGGCGGGATGCCGAGCCCGAACAGCGATGCGGGCTGGTCGGTGATCCACTTGACGAAGCCCTTGTCGAAGAACGGCGCAAATTCGCGGTCGAAGATCTCGCGCTGTTCCTCGATCGATTTTGCGGTGAGCAGGATCTTTGGGTTCACCCCGTTGAGCCGTGCCAGCAGATGTGCGACGCCGATGAAATTGCCGAGCAGCCCGCGCTTGTAGACGTTCTTGGCGAACCCGCCGATCCGCCGGCGCCCGACCATGTCGCGGCCTTCCCAATAGGCGAGCGTCGTCGGGTCGAGATGCGGGCGGATATAGGTTCGATAGGCGAGCACGTTCTGGCGGCTGTTGGCCTGCGCGAAGAAGCGGTGGAAGGCGTCGTAATCGGGCAGATGCCGTGCCGCGACGAGCTTCAATTTGTTGAGCGCGATATGCGCCGGGTTGAGATCGACCGCGGTGATCGCGCGTGGGTTGGCGGTGAGGTACGACATCATGTTGCACCCGCCCGAGGCGATCGTGACGACATGGCTGTCGGACGTGATCGCGAGCGCTTCCATGTCGACCGCGGGATCTTCCCAGATCTGCGCATAGACGAGCCCGCGGAACGCGAAAGTGAAGGCGCGCTCGAGCAAACCCTGCTTTGACATATGCTTGTGCTGGAGCACCGCGTTGCGCACTGCGCGGTTCTTGACCGCGCGAGTGCCGGGGCGGTGGACGACGCGGTCCTTGAGCGATCGGAGGGCATTGGCCATGATGAACTCTCCCGCCGGACGATCACGCCAGGGATGCGGCGCGCGGTGGCGCGCACGCACTACGACGATCCGGTGACGCTTCCATGACGGGATAGCGTCTAAATGAAAAGGACCTGCCGGCTAAAGGGGGGCCGACAGGTCCGTTTACGCCACCGTTCGTCGCAAAGGAGGGGATCCGACGACGGTGTTACACGCCGCTGCTTGGGGCAGCGACACGGTAGGTACGC
Source organism: Sphingomonas sp. PWP1-2 (assembly GCF_049898305.1). Taxonomy (NCBI): domain Bacteria; kingdom Pseudomonadati; phylum Pseudomonadota; class Alphaproteobacteria; order Sphingomonadales; family Sphingomonadaceae; genus Sphingomonas; species Sphingomonas sp. PWP1-2. Next base: position 253,498 of record NZ_JAFCXM010000004.1, on the reverse strand, counting down.
GCGGATTGCATCGCTGGATGCACCCCGCTGCGACAATTTTTTATGGCATCATCACGGTGTCGATGACGTGGATCACGCCGTTCGACTGCATCACGTTGGCGATCGTGACCTTACCCTTGTGGCCCTTGGCATCCATGATGCCCCAGCCGTTGCCCGACTTCATGAAGGTCAGCGTGCCGCCCTGGACGGTGGCATAGGTCGCCTTGCCCATGTTGGCCTTCGCCTTGGCGGCGATGTCCTGCGCGGTGATCGTGCCGGGGACGACGTGATAGGTCAGGACCGAGGTCAGCGTGTCCTTGTTCTCGGGCTTGAGCAGCGTGGTCACCGTGCCCTTGGGCAGCTTGGCGAAGGCCGCGTTGGTCGGCGCGAAGACGGTGAAGGGGCCAGGGCCGCTCAGCGTCTCGACCAGGCCGGCAGCCTTGACTGCGGCGACGAGCGTCGTGTGGTCCTTCGAATTGACGGCGTTCTCGACGATGTTCTTCGTCGGGTACATGGCGGCGCCGCCGACCATCGGATTGGTCTGGGCATAAGCGAGCGAGGCACCGCTGAGCGCAATCGCTGCAGCGACGATCGAGGTGCGGAAGGTGCGAGTCATGTGCGTTCTCTCCAACGGATCGCCCGGTGGTCCGGACGTGCCGGATATACGCTCGAAACCCGGGTATGGATGCAACCGGACCTATTGGAAATGTGCCGACGCTTTACCCGACGCCTAGACGCGCGACAGCGCACCCGTCGCGACCACCGGCCCGGTCGGCAGACCCGTCGGCGATCCGCCGATCGGCTCGAGCGAAACGGCAAGCGTTGCGCCCGCGGCAAGCCGCGCGCGATTGGCCGCATCGAGCGTCAACGCCGTGCCGCCATGTGTCTGGAGCAAGCCGAGCGAATGCGGCGTCCCGCCCGCTGGAATGACCCACAGTTCGGCGGTGCGCTTCGCGTCGGTCAGGCTCGCCTCGGTCAGCCGCAGCGATCCGGCGCGCGCGTCGTACACCACGGTGACCGGGGCGCCCTTGGCGGTCGGGGTGATCGAGGCGACCAGCGTCGGGCCGGTCTCGACCACGACACGGGGCGCGACCGGGGGTTGCGGCACGGGCAGCGGGCGGGTGAACAACACCACGAGCAAACCCGCGGCGGCAACGCTCGAAAACGCAGCCAGGCTCGGCCAGAATTTGCTCGGCGCGCGCGCCGGCAGGGCGACGACGCTTGGCGCGGGGGCGCCATAGAGCGAGCGCTCGATCCGTGCGAACAGATCGGGCGCGGGCATTTCGGGCCACAGGTCGAACAATTGCGCGAGGTGCGTGCGCCACGCCTCGACCTCGCGCGCAAAGCCGGGCTCGGCGAGCACACGCCGGGTCGCAGCGGCGCGCGCGTCGCCGTCGAGCAGGCCAAGCGCGAATTCGCCCGCCATCGTGTCGGGCAGATCGTCGTCGCGGACGTCGGGGGGCAGCACGTCGCTCATCCCTCGAGACACGCTTTGAGCCGCGCGAGACCGCGCCGCACCCAGCTCTTCATCGTGCCAAGCGGCACCGCCTCGCGCTCGGCGAGCTCGGCATAGGTCACGCCGTCGAAAAACGCCGTGCGGATCGCGGCGCGCTGGCGTTCCTCGAGGCTGTCGAGGCAAGCGTGCAGCTGGTGCGTCGATTCGGCCTCGAGCAGCACGTCGCTGGCAAGCGGCGCGGTATCGAGGATCGGGGGCGCATCTTCGATCGGCGATGCGCGGCGCACGGTCTGCGCACGCTGCCAATCGATCGCGCGGTTGCGCGCGATCGTCGCGAGCCAGGTGATCGGGCTTGCGCGCGCGGGTTCGTAGGCGCCGGCGCGTTTCCAGATGGTGAGATATACGTCGTGCAACACGTCTTCCGCAGCCTGCCTTTCGCCGCAGATACGGTAGCAGATGCCGAATAGCTTCGCCGAGGTCAGCGAATAGAGATCGCGAAAGGCCGCGCGGTCTTCCTCGCCGGTGCGGACCAGCGTCTCGACGAGCCGAAGACGCGCCGCTTCGGGTGTCCCGGCGGCGGAGTTGACGGAAGCGCGAGGCGTCGAATCTATCACAGATCAACACCCTAGCCAGCTGTCGCGGGTATCGCAATCGCCGCACGGCAATTCTGCCGGCTTGAGTGTGGCAATTGCGCGGATGCTTGGCTAAAGCGCTGCCGATCCGCTCAATCGAATTGGGAGCGCCTTCGCTTTGCGCATCGCCATTGCCTCCGACCACGCCGCCTTTGCGCTAAAGGGCATACTTGCCGCCTGGCTCGCCGGGCAGGGGCATGACGTCGTCGATCTCGGTCCCGACAGCGATGCGCGCGTCGATTATCCCGATTTCGGGTTCAAGCTGGCCGAAGCGATCGCGGCGGGATCGGCCGAGCGCGGTATCGCGCTGTGCGGGTCGGGGATCGGCATTTCGATCGCGGTCAACCGCAACCCGGCGGTGCGCTGCGCGCTCGTCTCGGAACCCCTGTCCGCCGCGCTTGCACGCGAGCATAACGACGCCAACGTCATCGCGCTCGGCGCGCGGCTGATCGGCGAGGACATGGCCAAGGCCTGCATTACCGCTTTCGTGACCACCGATTTCGCCGGTGGCCGCCATCAAACCCGCGTCGACAAGCTCGGCGCCCCAGCTCCCGCAAAGGATCCGGCATGAGCACCAACCCCACCACGCTCCACGACGTCCAGCCCGACGGTTTCTTCACGCGCGGCCTGGCCGAAACCGACCCCGCGGTGTTCGCGGGCGTCCAGCACGAGCTGACGCGCGAGCAGACGCAGATCGAGCTGATCGCCTCCGAGAACATCGTGTCGAAGGCGGTGCTGCAGGCGCAGGGCTCGGTGTTCACCAACAAATATGCCGAAGGCTATCCCGGCAAGCGCTATTACCAGGGCTGCCACCCGTCGGACGAAGTCGAGCAGCTGGCGATCGACCGTGCCAAGCAGCTGTTCGACTGCGCCTATGTCAACGTCCAGCCGCATTCGGGCGCGCAGGCCAATGGTGCCGTGATGCTCGCTTTGGTGAAGCCCGGCGAGACGATCCTCGGCATGAGCCTCGATGCCGGTGGCCATCTGACGCACGGCGCGCGCGCGGCGATGTCGGGCAAGTGGTTCAATGCGGTGCAATACGGCGTCGATCCGGTCAGCCACTTGATCGACTTCGACGAAGTCGCGAGCCTGGCGCGCGAGCATCGTCCCAAGCTGATCATCGCGGGTGGCTCGGCCTATCCGCGGCAGATCGATTTCGCCAAGTTCCGCGCGATCGCGGATGAGGTCGGCGCCTATTTCCTGGTCGACATGGCACATTTCTCGGGACTGGTCGCGGCCGGCCTGCATCCCTCGCCGCTGCCGCACGCGCATGTCGTAACGACGACAACGCACAAGACGCTGCGCGGCCCGCGCGGCGGCATGATCCTCAGCAATGACGAGGCGCTCGGCAAGAAGTTCAACTCGGCGGTGTTCCCGGGGCTGCAGGGCGGCCCGCTGATGCACGTCATCGCCGCCAAGGCGGTCGCGTTCGGCGAAGCGCTCGAACCCGGCTTCAAGAGCTACATCGCCGCGGTGATGGAGAACGCCAAGGTGCTCGCGGCGACGCTCAAGGAGCGCGGCGCCGAGATCGTCTCGGGCGGGACCGACACGCATCTCGCGCTGATCGACCTCACCCCGCTCGGCGTCACCGGCAAGGATGCCGACGAAGCGCTCGAGCGTGCGAACATCACGTGCAACAAGAACGGCATCCCCAACGATCCGCTCCCGCCGACCAAGACCAGCGGCATCCGCGTCGGCACGCCCGCGGGCACGACGCGCGGCTTTGGCCCCGCCGAGTTCCGCGAGATCGGCAACATGGTCGCCGACGTGCTCGACGGCCTGCGCCAGAAGGGCGAGGGCGGCGACCCGGCGGTAGAAGCCGCTGTACGGGAGCGTGTTATTGCACTATGTCACCGGTTCCCGATCTACCCGGAGAGCTGACATGACCGATCCCGCTGGCGACGAGAAACCCAAGACCACCTTCGAAGACATGGCCCGCGCCGTTGGCGAGGATGTCGTCGAAGTGCTCGACAGCGCGGTCGACAAGACCAGCACGCTGCTTGGCGGCGAGGAAGGCAACCGGATCGTCGGCGGCGCCGTCGTCGGTGCGCTGGCGGCGATCGTGCTGCCGTTTTCGCTGATGACGGGCGCTTTGCTCGGCGTCGGCTATGCCGCTTATCGAAAGTTGAACAAATAAGAGATGCGCTGCCCCTTTTGCGGACATGAAGACAGCCAGGTCAAGGATTCGCGCCCGACCGAAGATGCCGGTGCGATCCGCCGCCGGCGCCAGTGCGAGGGGTGTGCAGCGCGTTTCACCACGTTCGAGCGGATCCAGCTGCGCGAGCTGACCGTGCTCAAGAGCGAGGACAAGCGCGAGCCGTTCGACCGCGAGAAGCTGCTCCGCTCGGTCTCGATCGCGGCGCGCAAGCGCCCGATCGAGGCGGTGCGACTCGAGAAGCTCGTCTCGGGCATCCAGCGCCAGCTCGAGACGCAGGGCGAAAGCGAAGTGCGCTCGGGGCGAATCGGCGAGATGGTGATGGAGGGGCTCAAGGGCCTCGATTCGGTCGCCTATATCCGCTTCGCCAGCGTCTATAAGGATTTCCGCGAAGCGCGCGATTTCGAGGAGTTCGCCGGTACGGTGAGTGAGGTCGGCAAGGCGTGAGCACGCTTCCGGCTGTTCCGCCCCCCGTCCTCGTCCTCGTCCGCCCGCAGCTCGGCGAGAATATCGGCAAGGCCGCGCGCGCGATGCTCAATTTCGGCTTGGTCGAGATGCGGCTGGTGTCGCCGCGCGACGGCTGGCCCAATCCGTCGGCCGGGCCGGCGGCATCGGGTGCCGATATCGTGCTCGAACGAGCGCAGGTCTATGAGACCGTTGCCGACGCGGTCGCCGATTGCAGCCATGTCTATGCGACCACGGTGCGCAAGCGCGGCGTGACCAAGCCGGTGGTGACCCCCGAACAGGCCGCTGCCGCGATCCATGCCGGGCCGGGGCGCGCGGCGATCCTGTTCGGGCCCGAACGCTCGGGGCTCGAGACCGACGACGTCGCGCTCGCGCGGACGATCGTCACCGTGCCGATCAACCCCGAATTCGGTTCGCTCAATCTCGCACAGGCGGTCATCCTCGTCGCGTACGAATGGTCGAAGGGCATGGGGCTGGCGCAGCCGCCCGCGGTCGAACTGCACGAGCCCGCGCCGCAGGCCGAGCTCGACGGGATGATCGGCCAGCTCGACGCGATGCTCGTCGCGACCGATTTCTTCTATCCGCCTGACCGCACCCCGGTGACGCGGCGGACGCTGCGCACCTTGCTGACCAAGCCCGCCTGGTCGGCGCAGGAAGTGCGGACGCTGCGCGGCGTGCTGTCGGCGCTGTCGGGGAAGACGCCGCGGCGGCCTTGATCTGCGCGTAGCGGCATTATATTGCGGTTTAGCAACGACTTACATCGAGCTGAGTCGGGTCGCGGGGAACACCATGAAAACTATCATCGCTGTTTTGCTGCTGTGCGTCCCGAGTCTCGCTTATGCGAGCGACGCGGTCCCCGCGGCCGCCCCGGCCGAGAAAGAAAAGAAGGTCTGCCGCAGCCAGGAAGCGACCGGGTCGCTGTTCGTCAAGCGTGTCTGCCGCACCAAGGCCGAATGGGCGTCGCTCGACCTCGAGGGGCAGCGTTCGGCCGAGCATATGCAGAACCAGAGCCGCGGCAACGGCGTCGACGTCCCGCGCTGAGCGATCAGCGTCGGTCGAACGCAGCGAGTTCGTAGGCGATCGACGCTTCGACCAGTTGCTCCCAGAGATCTGCGACGATGCGTTCGGGCACGCCGGCCGCCTGCGCCGCGGCGCAGGCATTGGCGATGACCTGGGCCTTGCGCGCTTCGTCCCGCACCGCCGTGCGCGCGGGTTTGATCCGCGCGGCGGCATCCATGTACGCGAAGCGCCGTGCCAGCAGCGCGACGAGATCGCGGTCGACCTGGTCGACGCCGGCGCGGACCTCGATCATGGTGGTGCAGTCGGGGCCTGACAGGATTTCGCTCATGCCAGCGGTCTTGGCGTGACGGGCCGCAGCTGTCCAGCTTGACTCACACGGCCCACGCGGCTAGGCGCCCACCTTCGCAAAAGGCCCCGCACCCCGGTGAAGTGGTGGCCCTGCCTTGATCCTCCAAAGATCTGGATAGAGCGATACCGGGTATCGATCGCCTGCCCCGGCAGGTGGTCTTGTCACGAAGCACTTGCCAAGGAATATCACATGTCGAAGCGTTCAAGCGCAAAGTACAAGCTCGATCGCCGGATGGGCGAGAACATCTGGGGTCGTCCCAAGTCGCCTGTCAACAAGCGCGAATACGGCCCCGGCCAGCACGGCCAGCGCCGCAAGGGCAAGGTCTCGGACTTCGGCATCCAGCTGCGCGCCAAGCAGAAGCTCAAGGGCTATTATGGCGACGTGACCGAGAAGCAGTTCCGCGCGTGCTACACCGAGGCAGCGCGCATGAAGGGCGACACCGGCCAGAACCTGATCGGCCTGCTCGAGCAGCGTCTCGACATGATCGTCTATCGCGCCAAGTTCGCACCGACCGTCTGGGCGGCGCGTCAGCTCGTTTCGCACGGCCACATCCGCGTCAACGGCGTGAAGTGCAACATCGCGTCGCGTCGCTGCTTCGTCGGTGACGAGATCACGCTGGGCACCAAGGCCAAGGAAATGGCGCTGGTGCTCGAAGCGCAGCAGCTCGCCGAGCGCGAAATCCCCGATTATGTCGCGCCCGACGGTGCGGCGAAGGTCACCTTCACGCGCGTGCCGGCACTCGACGAAGTGCCCTATCCGGTGAAGATGGAACCGAACCTGGTGGTCGAGTTCTACAGCCGCTGAGGCGAGGCGCTAGTGAAGCTAGCGCCAGCCATACTCAGCGGCTCGGCCGGCGGTGCCCAAGGCACCGACCGACGCCGTGGCTTCGCCGCGGCGCCGATCCGAACCAAGAAGGGCGGCCCCGCAACGGGCCGCCCTTTTTCGTGTCACTTGATGCCGAGCGACGTGCGCAGGAACGTATCGGTCTTGTCGAGCATCTTCGTGCGTGCGGCAGTATCGTCGAGCTGATGGTCGAGACCCTTGAACTCGACCAGCTCGACTTGCTTGTGCGCGCTGCGCAGCCGGCTCGCCATCGTGCGTGACTCACCGATGCCGACATTCTGGTCCATGTCGCCGTGGAACAGCAGCACCGGCGCGGCGATCTGCGCGGCGTTCAGCGCAGGCGATCCCTCGCGGATATGCGGCCCCTTGCCGACAAACGCATCGACCAGCGCGAAGCTCTCATAATGGTCATGCTCGTGGCGCCACGTGTCGAGATCGGTGACCGGCGCGATCGCGACGATCGCCTTGAACAGCGCGGGGTCGAGGATCGGCGATTGCAGCGCGGCATAGCCGCCATACGACCAGCCGACGATCGCGAGCCCGCCCGGCGCGGCGATGCCCTGCTTGACCATCCAGCGCCCGGCATCGTTGACGTCGCCGATCGCGATGCGCCACGATTTGAAACCGTTCTGCTGGAACCATGTATCGCCATAACCGGTCGATCCGCGATAGTTCGGCTGGAGCACGGCGTAGCCGCGCGCCGCGAGGAACTGGACGAGCCAGTCGAAGCCCCATTCGTCGCGGTCGCCCGGGCCACCGTGCGGCATGACGATCGCGGGCAGCCCCTTGCCCGATCCGCCCACCGGGAGCGTCAGATAGGCGGGGATCGGCGTGCCGTCGGCGGCGGGAAAGGTGATCGCCTTGACCGGGGCAAGCTTCGCTTCCTCGAGCGGCGGGCGCGCGAGCAGCAGAGCGTCGAGGTGTCGCGTCTTCTTGTCGAACACCATATACTTGCCGGGATCGACGTCGCTTCCGGTCCACAGCAGCAGTTTCGATTCATCCGCGCTGGCGTCGATGAAGCGGACCAGCGGGGTGCCCGGCATCGCCTTGGACAGGCTCAGCGACAGCTTCTTGAGCTCGGGGTCGAAGAAATCGGTCTGGCGTCGATCGGTGACGAAGCTCACGCCGACCACGCGGTTGTGACGCCCGATGCGGACCAGCCCGGCGACATCGACGTCGGGGCGCGAATAGACGAGCTCCCGCTTGAGGCTGCCATCGAGCGCGATCTTGAACAGCGCGCGGCGCCCGTCGAGATTGTCGAAGCCATAGACCACGTCGAGCGCGGGATCGACGGCATAGGGGTCGAACCCGGATTCGGTCTGTGCGTCGCCGGTGACGGTGCTGAGCGGCAGCCATTTGGTCGTGCCGGCCTTGCGATAGACATAGCGGATATGCGTCGCGCCATAGCCGCTGCTCGTTTTCGGCCGGATGCCGGCGATGCGAACGGTCCCGCGCCCGTCGGAGATATATTCCTCGGTATCCGCGCGCGCGGGCTCGACGAAGCTGCGGCGCAGTGTCGCGGGATCGACGCGTTCGACGGCGAGACCGTGGTCGGTCTCGTTGAGATGCGTGCCGGTACTGTATTCGGGAACGACTTGGCGCGTCATCAGCAGCGTGGCGCCGCTGGGGTCGCCCTGCCAGTCGATGATGCGCCCGCCATTCTGCATCACGCCAAGCGCGTCGGTCGAGGTCCTGGCGCTGAGCAGCTTGAGGTTCTTGCCATCGGCCTGCACCGTGATCAGCCGATCGAAGCCGACCATGTCGCTGACCTTGCCGTCGGTGAAGCGCAGCCCGCAGACCAGCCGGTCGTTGGTGGCCCATTGGCAATAATCGAGCTGCTCCTTCTCGCCGCTCGAGCCGAACACGCGGACCAATGGTTCGGCCGAATCGACCGTCAGCACGAACGCCGCGACGCCGCGATCGCCCGCGCTCATCAGCACGACGGCGCGTTTGCCATCGGGCGAAAGGCTGATCTGCTGCACCGATTCGCGCGCGCCGAAGCGCTGCGCGTCGGTCAGCGCGGTGGGTGCGGTCGCCGCTGCATCCGGGGCCGCGCTCGCGGCAAGCGGTGATGTGGCAACGCAGGCGATCAGCGCTGCGCGCAGCATATGTCGTGTCATGGAATCCCCCCTATGATTCCGCACGATACCGCGTTTCCGATCCCCCGCAAGCGACCCGTTCCGGAGCGTTGCGCGTTTGATCGTGGCCTGCCAGAACGGTGCGCGAAATCCAGTAAAAGGGCTTGCCGATGCGCCTCTCCCCGACGTTTGCCGTGATCCTGGGCGCGGCCGCGCTATCGACGAGTGCGACCGCGCAAACCGCGCCAGCGATATCCGTGCAGACGCTCAAGGACGTCACGAAGACGCTGTCGTCCGACGCGTACGAAGGCCGCAAGCCGACCACGCCGGGCGAGGACAAGGCGACCGACTATATCGTCGCGCGCTTCAAGGCGGCGGGGCTCAAGCCGGGCAACAATGGCAGCTGGTTCCAGCCCGTCCCGCTCGTCGAACTCACCGCGCGCGACGTGACGCCGATGACCTTCAGCGGCGGCAAGACGCCGGTCGCGCTGCAATATCGCCAAGACGTGGTGCTCGCGACCTATCGCGTCACACCAACGATCGCGATCAAGGATTCGCCCGTCGTGTTCGTCGGCTACGGCATCACCGCGCCCGAACGCGGGTGGGATGACTATGCCGGGGTCGATGTCCACGGCAAGACCGTCGTGATCCTCGTCAACGACCCCGACTGGCAGACGCCGGGCCGCGACGGGCTCTTCGAGGGTAAGGCGATGACCTATTACGGCCGCTGGACCTACAAGTTCGAGGAAGCCGCGCGCCACGGCGCGACCGCGGCGATCATCGTCCACGATACCGAGCCCGCCGCCTATGGCTGGGGCGTCGTCCAGTCGAGCTGGACCGGCCCGCAATTGGAGCTCGACGAGAAGGGCGACCATGCCGACCAGAGCGCGGCGATCGGCTGGATGCAGCTTGCGAAGGCAAAAGAGCTGTTCGCCAGCGCCGGGCAGAATTTCGATACGCTCAGCACCGCCGCAAAGACCAAGGGCTTCAAGGCCGTGCCGCTCGGCGTGACGGCGTCGGTCAGCTTCGCGAACACGATCAAGCGCCAGGCGTCGAAGAACGTGATCGGCATCCTGCCCGGCAAGACGGCGCCGAAGGACTATGTCTTCTATACCGCGCATTGGGACCATCTCGGCCACTGCGACGCGGTCAACGGCGATGACATCTGCAACGGCGCGCTCGACAATGCGAGCGGCGTCGCCGGGCTCGTCGCGCTCGCCGAGGCCAATGCCAAGGCCGGAGCCGCGAAGCGCTCGCTCGTCTTCCTGTCGGTGACATGCGAGGAATGCGGGCTGCTCGGCTCGCGTTATTATGCCGAGCATCCGATCTATCCGCTCGCGCAGACCGTCGGTGGGGTGAATATGGACGGGCTCAACGTCAAGGGCAGGACCCGGGATTTCGTCGTTGCTGGCGCGGGCAAGTCCGAGCTCGAGGATCGCATGAAGCTGCTGGTCGAAGCGCAGGATCGCGTGATCAAGCCCGAGCCCAATCCCGAGCGCGGCGGGTATTTCCGTTCGGACCATTTCAGCTTCGCCAAATTGGGCGTGCCGATGTTCGATGGCGGCGCGGGCGAGGATCTGCGCGTCGGCGGTGTCGCAGCGGGACACGCCGCGACGCTCGATTATATCCAAAACCGCTATCACAAGCCGCAGGACGAATATAATGCGGCATGGGATTGGTCGGGCGCGGTCGAGGACGTTCAGCTCTATTATGCGCTGGGGCGTCAGCTCGCCGATGGCACCGATTGGCCCAATTGGTACAAATCCGCGGAATTCCGCGCCGTTCGCGACACGAGTCGTGCAGGGAAATAACGTATGTCGAAGCTGCTGCCGCCCGCGGAATGGGCACCGCATGCCGCGGTGTGGATCGGGTTTCCGAGCCATCCCGAGCTGTGGGAGGACGATCTCGACGCCGCGCGCGACGAAGTGACGGCGTTCGGCCGCGCGGTCCATGCCGAGGGTCGCGGCGAGCGCGTCATCCTCGTTGCCGCTGACGAGGATGCGGCCGAGGCGGCACGCAGCCTGGCGGGGGATTTCGCCGAGATCGTGGTCGAACCGTTCGGCGACATCTGGCTGCGCGACACCGGGCCGATCGTCCTGTCGGACCACAGCGCGCGCGATTTCCGCTTCAACGGCTGGGGCGGTAAATACGATTTGCCCGGCGACGACGATGTCGGGCTGCGGCTCGCGGCGAGCAAGCTGCTGCCGGTCACGCCGTGCGACTGGGTGCTCGAGGGCGGCGCGATCGATGGCGATGGCACCGGGCTGGTCGTCACGACCGAGCAATGCCTGCTCAACCCCAACCGCAACCCCGCGCTCAGCAAGGCCGAGATCGAGCGGCGGCTGCACGACGATCTCGGTCTCGACCAAGTCCTGTGGCTCGGCGAGGGGCTGATGAACGATCACACCGATGGGCATGTCGACAATCTCGCGCGCTTCGTCGCGCCGGGCGTGCTGGCGATCCCGCAGGCGGCCGAGAACGATCCCAACTGGCTGGTCTATCAGCATGCCGCCGCCGCGGCCGAAGCGATGCCGGGGATCACCGTGGTGCGGATCCCGTCGCCCGGCCGCGTGCTGCGCGACGAGGAGATCGTGCCGGCGAGCTATATGAACTTCTATATCGGCAATGCCGCGGTGGTGGTGCCGCTCTACGGCGCACCCAACGACGAATCGGCGGTCGCGGCGGTGCAGCAGCTGTTCCCGGGCCGGACTGCGGTTGGCTTGCGTGCCGATGCGATCCTGACCGGCGGCGGGAGCTTCCACTGCATCTCGCAGCAAGTCCCCGCCTGATTCGGGGTTAGAGCCGGCCGATCAGTCGTTCGATGGCGTGGTGATCGGTCGAGCTCTCGCCGCAATCGCGCTCGATCATCCGACGGATGCCTTCGAGCTCGTCCTGCGTCAGATGCTCGATCCCGATGAACGCGTTGCGCGCATCGGTGGTCGCGCGGATGATCTCGTCGAGCTTGGCCTGGATCGCCGAGGCATCGCGATTCTGCGCGTTCTGGATGAGGAACACCATCAGGAAGGTGATGACGGTGGTGCCGGTGTTGATCACCAGCTGCCACGTGTCCGAATAGTGGAACAGCGGCCCGGTCACGCCCCAGATCACGATTACCGACAGCGCGAGGACGAAGGCGGGCGGGCGCCCTGCCCAGCCCGTTGCCTTTTGCGCGATCGTTTCGAACAGCTTTTCCACGCCCAACTCCTTTTGCGTCTTTGAATCGGCGCGGCGAAGCCCGATATGGCGGCGCATGACCGAAATCACCGTCGCTGCGCTGCAACTCGCCTTTTCCGCCGATATGGACGCGAATATCGCGCATGTCTCAGATCTCGTGCGCGAGGCCGCCGACAAGGGCGCGCAAGTGATCCTGCCGCCCGAATTGTTCGAGGGCGAATATTTCTGCCGGGTCGAGGACGAGGGGTTGTTCGCGAATGCGAAGCCCGTCGGCGTCCACAAGGCGGTGCTCGCGATGCAGGATCTCGCCAAGGAGCTTGGCGTTTACATCCCGACGAGCTTCTTCGAGGCGGACGGCCCGCATCATTACAATTCGCTCGCGATGATCGGCCCCGATGGCGGCGTGATGGGGGTCTATCGCAAGAGCCATATCCCCGACGGGCCGGGCTATGAGGAGAAATTCTATTTCCGCCCGGGCAATACCGGCTTCAAGGTGTGGCCGGGTCCGGACGCGACGACGCTCGGCGTCGGCGTGTGCTGGGATCAATGGTATCCCGAAACCGCGCGCGCGCTGATGCTGATGGGCGCGGAGATCCTGTTCTACCCGACCGCGATCGGCAGCGAGCCGCACGACACGTCGCTCGACACCGCGCGGCTGTGGCGGCGCGCGATGGTCGGGCATGCCGTGTCGAACGTCGTGCCGGTGGTCGCCGCGAATCGCATCGGCGTCGAGCACGGCCAGACCTTTTACGGGACGAGCTTTATCACCGACGAGCGCGGCGACATCTTGGCGGAGCTCGGGCGCGAGGAGACGGGCGTCATCACCGCGACGCTCGACCTCGACCGGGTCAAGCGCCACCGCGCCGCGTTCGGCTTCTTCCGCGATCGCCGCCCCGATCTCTACGGGCGGCTGGTGCAGGATATCTGACGCGGGGCGGTCAGCCCGCCGCGCGCAGTTCCAAGGCGCGGGCGAAGATCGCTTCGAACATCTCGGCGGTGAGCCGCCCGGTGCTCTGGTTGTAGCTCGAGCAGTGATAGCTATCGATCAGGATGCGCCCGTCAGGCATGCGATGCTCGGCGCCGTGCGCGAAGCGGCATTTGGGGAGGCGTCCGCCGAGGATTTTGACCGCCGACTGATGCGCGACCTGGCCGAGCGCGATGAAGACGCGCGCGCTGGGGACCGCATCGGCCTGCGCTTCGAGGAAGGGACGGCAGGTGCGGATTTCCTCGGGTGTCGGCTTGTTTTCGGGCGGGAGGCATTTGACCGCGTTGACGATCATCACGCCGTCGAGCTGGAGCGTGTCGTCGGGCTTGCCCTCATAGTCGCCAGTGGCGAGCCCGAACTTGGCGAGCGTATCGAACAACAACGGCCCCGAGCGATCGCCGGTGAATGGCCGCCCGGTACGATTCGCGCCGAACTGGCCGGGAGCGAGGCCGACGATGCCGAGCCACGCCTGCGGATCGCCGAAAGCGGGGACGGGGGCGTTCCACCACGCGGGATGTTCGACGCGCAACGTCTCGCGCAAGCCGACGAGGCGTGGGCAAAGCGGGCAATCGCGCGAAGGTTCGGTTTCGGGCAGCGGGCTGGGTGCGAAGTTCATCGCGATGCGATAGGCAGGTTTGGGTGAGCAACTCAACCTGTACCCTGCGCCAAGCCCCCTGCTACGCGCCGTGTTACGCTATCGCGATCGGATCGAATCGGCGCGGGCGGCATGGCAGCCCGGTGGCAGAAGTCGCCGCAGCGATCGCGGCGATCGCGGCGCTCGGCGGTGTCGTCGCCGAATCCCCTGTATTGAGCAGTGCGCCGATCGGACCGTCGATTCGACGCTTCGCCAATGCCGTCGTGCTGATCGAGAGCGCGGTCGCGCCGCCGGCGATGCTCGCGCGGCTCAAGGCGATCGAGCGCGCTTTCGGGCGGCGGCGTGGCGCGCGCTGGGGCGCACGCGTGATCGATCTCGATATCGTCGCCTGGTCGGGCGGCGCATGGCGATCGAAGGGGCTGCGCGTCCCGCACGCCGCCTTCCAGGACCGCGATTTCGTGCTCGCGCCCTTGTGCGCGATTGCGCCCGTTTGGCGCGACCCGCGGACCGGTTTGACCCCGCGCCACCTGCTCGCGCGATTGCGCAAGGTTAAGCGCCTGGGTTGACCCATCCGGCAACCGCTCCTAACGCGAGCCCGGTGTGGGCCCATAGCTCAGTTGGTAGAGCAACGGACTTTTAATCTGTAGGTCATGGGTTCGAGTCCCATTGGGCCCACCACCGGCACGCAAGGATGCCTCGATGCCGCCCCCAGCCCCCGATGTCCGCCACCCGCCCTGGACGATTGTCGCGGTCGCGGCGCTGACCGGCGCTGGCGGCGCGCTGTTGTTGCTCGGCGCGTTGATCGATCGCGGGCTGCAATTCGGGTTCGACCGCGCGATCCTGTTATGGGCGCGCGGCGGGGTGGCGCATGGCGTGCCGCCAGGGCCGGCCTGGCTGACGCAAAGCGTCGTCGATGTGACTGCACTTGGCGGGCCGACCGTCTTGGTCCTGGTCGCCGCGCTGGCGGCGGGGCTGTTGATCGTCCAGCGGCATTGGCTGACGCTCGCTTTGGTGCTGGGCGGAACGATCAGCGGATCGATCGTGGTGACATTGGTCAAGGCGCTGGTCGGGCGGACGCGGCCGACGGTGACCGATCACCTCGTTTCGGTCTACAATGCGAGCTTCCCGAGCGGCCACGCCGCGAACAGCGCGTGCGTCTATCTGACACTTGCGCTGCTGCTGCTGCAAATCACCGAGCATCGTGCGCTCCGGCGCTATGTGCTCGGCGCAGCGCTTCTGCTCGTCACGGCGATCGGGTGCAGCCGCGTCTATCTCGGCGTGCATTGGCCGAGCGACGTGCTCGCCGGCTGGACCTTCGGCGGGCTGTGGGCGGTCGCGTGGTGGTCACTGGGTGCCGCGCTGCGGTTGCGGATCGCGCGCGGCAAGACCTCCGCCTAGCCACCGATTCGAGCCTCGTTCATCTGCCCGCAAGGTGGCGCGGGCCACCGCTGCGCCTACACGGCCGAATCGTTTCCGGGAGTCGACGAAACGGTCTTGTGATAATATCACATAACATCTACTGCACTGCACAACGCATCTTGAAAGGCCGCCTCCCGCATGATCCGAGCCACTCTGTTGTCCAGCGCTGCGCTGCTGTCGTTCGCACCGATCGCCGCTTATGCCGCCCCCGAAGCCACGCCGGCACCGGTTGCCGCCAGCACCGATGACCAGACTGCACCGTCGACCGCAAAGAGCGGTCCCGACATCGTCGTCACCGGCCGACTGGATGCGGCGCGCGCCTCGATCCAGCCGAGCCTCGGCGCGACGACCTACACGATCACCAGCGAGACGATCAAAGCGCTCCCCGGTGGCGAGAATCAGCAGCTCAACCAGATCCTGCTGCAATTGCCCGGCGTCGTGCAGGATGGCGGCGGCCAGTTCCACGTCCGCGACGACCACAACAACCTGCAATACCGCATCAACGGCACGATCCTGCCCGAGGGGGTCGCGGTGTTCGGCCAGACGCTATCGCCCCGCCTGGTCGAGCGTTTCGACCTGCGCACCGGCGCGCTGCCCGCGCAATACGGCCTGCGCACGGCCGGCATCATCGACATCACCACCAAGAACGGCTTCAAGAATGGTGGGCAGGTGTCGCTGTATGGCGGCACCAACGACACGGTGCAGCCAAGCTTCGACTATGGCGGGTCGACCGGCAACACCAACTACTTCGTCACCGGCAGCTACAAGCACAGCAATATCGGGATCGAAGCAGTCGATGGCAGCCGCACCCCGCTCCACGACAAGACCAACCAGTATCAGGGTTTCGTCTATGTCGATCACACGCTCGACGAGAACAATCGCGTTTCGTTCATGGGCGGCTATTCCGACCAGAGCTTCCAGATCCCCAATCCTCGCGGGCTGACCCCGGGCAACGGCTACAATGTCGGCGGTGTCACCGATTTCCGCAGCGAGGACCTCGACGAGCGCCAGCGCGAACGCACCGCGTTCGGCCTCGCCAGCTTGCTGCACGATGCCGGGCCGGTGACGCTCCAGGCCTCGCTGTTCGCGCGCTATTCGTCGCTGCGCTACACCCCCGACGTAACGGGCGAGCTGCTGTTCAACGGCATCGCGCAAAAGGCGTTCAAACAGGACTTCACCTTCGGCGGCCAGCTCGAGGGCGTCTATCGCGCGTCCGACGCGCATACGCTGCGCGGCGGCGTGATCATCTCGCGCGATCGCAGCAATTCGAAGACCAGCGCCCAGGTGTTCCAGCTCGACGACACCGGCGCGCAGGTCGGCCAGCCGATTACCGTGGTCGACAACAGCGCGACGACCGAGATGACTTACAGCGTCTATCTGCAGGACGAATGGAAGATCGCCGAGCCGCTGATCGTCAATTTCGGCGGGCGTTTCGATCATTATACCGGCTTCCGCGCCGAATCGCAGTTCTCGCCACGGATCAATGCAGTGCTGACGCCGTCGAAGGGGCTGACGCTGCACGCCGGCTATGCGCGCTATTTCTCGCCCGCGCCCTTTTCGAACGTCGCGACGACGAGCGTCCTCAAGTTCCGCGGCACCAGCGCACAGGCGCCGGGCGACGACGGCGTGACGCCTCCGCTCGCCACCGCCCCATTTGCCGAGCGGCAGGATTATTTCGACGTCGGCGCGCAGCAGAAACTGGGCCGCTTCACGCTCGGGATCGACGCCTATCATCGCCGGTCGCGCAACCTGGTCGACGAAGGCCAGTTCGGTGCGCCGATCATTCTCACGCCGTTCAATTACACGCGCGGGCGGATCGACGGGATCGAAGGCAATGTCTCGTACCAGCACGGGCCGGTGTTCGCCTATGCCAATTTCTCCTACGCCAAGGCGCAGGGGCTGGGGATCGCGTCGGGGCAGTTCAACTTCGACCCGGGCGACGTCGCCTATATCGCGCGCAACTACATCTATCTCGACCACGATCAGACCTACACCGGCTCGGCCGGCGCGTCGTATCACTTCGACCAGGGGTTCCTGCGCGACAGCAAACTCGGCGGGAGCATGATTTACGGCTCGGGGCTGCGCAAGGACGGCGACGTGCCCAATGGCGGCAAGCTGACGCCCTATGCGGTGTTCAACCTCACCGCGAGCCACGACTTCAAGGGGCCGGGGATCGAGGTGCGCTTCGACGTGCTCAACGTGGCGGACCGGGTGTACGAGATTCGCGACGGCTCGGGGGTCGGCGTCGGCGCGCCGCAATTCGGCGCGCGGCGCGGCTTCATGTTCGGGATCAGCAAGACGATCTGACCCTACTCCCCTCCCGCAAGCGGGAGGGGGGACGTTCAGCCCCGCTCGCCCAGTTTGCGCTCCCACGCCAGCGCATCGCGGACGATGCCGTCGAGGTCGGCGCGCTGCGGCGTCCAGTCGAGCGTGGCGAGGATCGCGCGATTGTCGGCGACGAGTTCGCCGGCGTCGCCCGCGCGGCGGCCTTGGATGACGCGGGTCAGTTTCATGTTGGTGACCCGGTCGACCGCGTCGAGCACTTCGAGCACCGAAAAACCCTTGCCGTAGCCGGCGTTGAGCGTGTGGCTCTTGCCGGGTTCCGCCACGAGGAGGTCGAGCGCGGCGACGTGCGCGGCGGCGAGATCGCTGACATGGATGTAGTCGCGCACGCCGGTGCCGTCGGGCGTGTCATAGTCGGTGCCGTAAACGCCGACGCTCGCGCGCTTGCCGAGGGCGGCTTCGACCGCGATCTTGATGAGATGCGTCGCGCCGACGGTCGACTGGCCGGTGCGCTGCTGCGGGTCGGCACCGGCCACGTTGAAATAGCGCAGCACGGCGTAGTTCAACGGATAGGCGGCGGCGACGTCGCGCAGCATCGCCTCGGTCATCAGCTTCGACATGCCGTACGGGTTGATCGGCACGGTCGGGTCGCGCTCGGCCACGGGCACCTTTTCGGGCGTGCCGTAGGTCGCCGCGGTCGAGGAGAAGATGAAGTGCTTCACGCCCGAGGTGACCGCGCTTTCGAGCAAGGCGCGGCTCGCGACGGTGTTGTTGCGATAATATTTGAGCGGGTTCGAGACGGATTCGGGGACGATGATCGAGCCGGCGAAATGCATCACGGCGCGGACGTCATGATCGCGCATCGTGCCGCGGACGAGCACGTCATCCTCGATCTCGCCGCGGACCAGGGTCGCGCGACGGTCGACCAGCCAGTCGAACCCGGTCGAAAGATTGTCGAACACCACGACACGGTGCCCCGCGTCGAGCAGCGCCAGCACCGCATGGCTGCCGATATAGCCCGCTCCGCCCGTCACCATTACCGCACCGTCGAGCATCTTCGTCTCCTGCCAGCGCCCACGCCCTACCCGTGGAGATTGCGTCGCGCCACCGCGTTCCTATCTAGGAACCTAGCAATAAAGGATTCGAAAATGGCAAGCGAAGTCGCAACGCTCGCGGGTGGATGTTTCTGGTGCACCGAGGCGGTGTTCAAGGACGTGATCGGCGTCGAGAAGGTCGAAAGCGGGTATATCGGCGGGACGGTGCCGGATCCGACCTACAAGCAGGTGTGCGGTGGCGACACCGGCCATGCCGAGGCGATCCGCGTGACCTTCGACAAGGACCAGGTGTCGTATGGCGAGATCCTCGACATGTTCTTTGCAACGCACGATCCGACGCAGCTCAACCGCCAGGGCAACGATGTCGGCACGCAATATCGCTCGGCGATCTTCCCCGCCGACGATGCGCAGCGCGACGCGGCCGTCGCGGCGATGCAGCGGGCCGCGAGCGACTGGCCCGCGCCGATCGTCACGACGATCGAGCCGATGTCGACCTGGTATCCGGCCGAGGATTATCACCAGGACTATTGGGACACCGAAGGCCGCGGCAATCCCTATTGCCTCGCGGTGATCCCGCCCAAGCTCGCCAAGCTGCGCAAGAGCTTCGCGGCACGGTCGAAGGCGGCGGTGGGGGCCTAGCCGCCAGTCGGCGGGGCACTTTCGCAAAAACCCCCTGTGGCTTCCCAACGGCCGCCGGAATCGAGACATGCATCAACTGCGATGCTTGTTCTGATCGACCAGCCGACCCAAGCAGCTACGACGATTACGAATAGGATCGCGAGGATGTTGCGCGATCTCATCCGCTATGCGCCGCCCGCCGTAGCCGATCGTTAATTGCGGCGCCGATCCCTTCGCTCGGGATCGGCGCGATGGCGATTCTTGCTGATGGGGATGCGTCCGCCGCGTGCAGCGCGGCGAAGAGGTTGGTCGCGGCTTCTGCAAGATTTCCGCTTGGGGAGAGCGTGACGGCGCCGGGGATAGTGCCGAAGCCGATGAGATATTCGTCGGGGGCTGCCGTGGTTGCGTTGAGGCGCAGCGGCTTGCTCGGCGCGTAATGGCTCTCGAGCTGGCCGGGCGCGGTTATGGCGGGTGTCTCCCCTTTTTCCTTCCCCGGCGAAGGCCGGGGCCCGGTCGAGGGCGGGTCGGTATCGTGCGCTCTGCCTGATGCCGGCTGTTCACCTCCTGGGCCCCGGCCTTCGCCGGGGAAGGAGAAGGGGGAGAGCGCTTCGGTCGTGATCGGCCCCGGGCGCAGCACGTGCAGCCCACCCGCGGTCGCGACGATCGTCGATTCCAGCCCGGCTTCGGTCGCGCCGTCATCGACCACCAGCGCGATGCGGCCATCCAGGCTTGACACCACGTGCGCCGCCTGCGTCGGGCTGATCGCCCCGCTGGCATTGGCCGACGGCGCCGCCAGCGGCTTGCCCGACGCCGCGATCAGCGCGCGCATCGCGCGATGCGCCGGCACGCGCAGCGCGATCGTCGGCAGCCCCGCCGTCACCGCCGCGGCGATCCCCGCATCGGCGCGCACCGGCAGCACCAGCGTCAGCGGTCCCGGCCAGAACGCCTCGGCGAGCGCGCGCGCTACGGAATCGAACTCGGCGATCGCCTCAGCCGCCGCCAGATCGAGGACATGGACGATCAGCGGGTTGAAGCTCGGCCGGCCCTTCGCCGCATAGATCGCCGCGACGGCGGCCGAATCGGTCGCGTCGGCGGCAAGGCCGTAGACCGTCTCGGACGCGATCGCGACCGGCTGGCCGGCCACGATCAGCGCGGCGGCGGCGGCGATCGCGGCCTCGCCGTAGGGTAAGGTCTGCGTCGCAAAAGGCGGGTTTGGCGGGATCATCGGACAGGGCTATAGCCCGGCGCAGCAGCCCCGATAAGGGGCCCTGAGTCAGAGGATCCGCCATGTTCACCCCCGCCACTGCCGACCAGCGTTTCGTGCTCGATCACATCGTCGGGATCGCCGATCTCGCCGCGACCGAACGCTTCGCCGCCGCGAGCGACGACGTCGTCGACGCGGTGCTCGAAGGCGTCGGGCAACTCGCGGCGGGCGAATGGGCGCCGCTGCTGCGCGCCGGCGACACCGTCGGCGCGAAATGGACCCCAGAGGGCGTCGTCATGCCCGACGGCTTCGTGAAGGCGTATCACGATTATGTCGAAGGCGGCTGGGGCACGATCGGCGTTCCCGAAGAATTTGGCGGGCAGGGCCTGCCCTTCGCGATCCAGACCGCGGTGCTCGATACGCTCGGTGGCGCGAACATGGGCTTCGCGCTCGCGCCCACGCTGACCGTCGGTGCGATCGAGGCGCTGGCGCATCACGGCAGCCCCGAGCAGCAGGCGCTGTATCTTCCGCATCTCGCGACGGGCGAATGGACCGGCACGATGAACCTGACCGAGCCGCAGGCGGGCTCGGACGTCGGCGCGCTGCGCTCGACCGCGACGCCGCTTGGCGACGGAAAGTGGTCGATCAAGGGCACCAAGATTTACATCTCGTTCGGCGATCACGACATGGCGCCCAACATCGTCCACCTCGTGCTCGCACGCACGCCGGGCGCACCGGCCGGCACCAAGGGGATCTCGCTGTTCCTCGTGCCCAAGTACCGGCTGGCGGAGGACGGCACGCCGGGCGACTTCAACGACGTCCGCGTCGTCTCGATCGAGCACAAGATGGGGCTGCACGCTTCGCCGACCTGCGTGCTGTCGTTCGGCGACAACGATGACTGTATCGGCGAGCTGATCGGTGGCGAATTCGGCGGCATCCGCGCCATGTTCACGATGATGAACAATGCCCGCGTCAATGTCGGGCTGCAGGGCGTCCAGGTCGCCGAAGCCGCGACGCAGGCGGCGGTGGCCTATGCGCTCGATCGCGTGCAGTCGCCGCGCGCTGGCTCGCCCAGCAAGGAATCGGTCAAGATCGTCGAGCATCCCGACGTCCGCCGTATGCTGCTGCGGATGAAGGCGCAGACACAGGCGGCGCGTGCGCTCGTCTATTACGCCGCGGCGCAAGTCGACCGCGCGGCGCTCGGGCAAGCGGGCGCGCAGGACCGGCTCGAGATCCTCACCCCGCTCGCCAAGGCGCACGGCACCGATATCGGCAACGAAGTCGCCAGCCTCGGCATCCAGGTGCATGGCGGGATGGGCTATGTCGAGGAGACGGGCGCGGCGCAGTTCTTCCGCGATGCACGCATCACGCCGATCTACGAGGGCACCAACGGCATCCAGGCGGCCGATCTGGTCGGGCGCAAGCTGTCGATGGCCAATGGCGGCGTGTTCGCGCAGCTGATCGCCGACATGCGCGCCGAAGCGCAGGATGCAGGCCTGATCGGTCTGATCGACGCGTGCGACGAGATCGGGCGCGGCATGGCGGGGCTCGATGCCGACGACAAGCTTGCGGCAAGCTATCCGTTCCTGACGATGCTCTCGGTCGCGACGTGCGGCTGGCTGATGGAGCGTTCGGGCCGGATCGCGACGGGCGACGATGCCTTCTCGGCGATGAAGCGCGCGGCGTGCGCTTTCTATGTCGCGCAGATCGTCCCCGAGGCGTTGGGGCTCAAGGCGGCGGCGACGGCGAAGGCCGATGTGCTCTATTCGGTCCCGGCCGAGGCCTTCGCGGCCTGAGCTGAGCCCCTGCCGCGCTCACCCCGAATTTTTCGGGGTAGGCGCAACGCGGCCCCCGACCTAGCCTCCGGGGCATGAACATGCCGGTGAGAGACGGGGTCCGCGCGCTGACCGAGAAGGAGAAGCAGACGCTTCGCCTGATCGTGCGCGGGCACGATGCGAAGTCGAGCGCGCGCGATCTCGGCCTGTCGGTCCATACGATCAACGAGCGGCTGCGCGATGCGCGGCGCAAGCTCGCCGTGTCGAGCAGTCGCGAGGCTGCGCGGATGCTGCTCGCGGCCGAAGGCGGCGGCGTGCCGCCGGCCCCCGATTCTGTGGGGGACACGCCAATCGGGGAAGCCGCGGACGCTGCTCGGGGGGAACAGGAAACCGCGCCGGAAGTCGGCGTGGGGCGGGCACACCGCCAGCCCCGGTTCCTCATCGGAGGCTTGCTCATGACGTTTACCCTCGGTCTCTTGGCGCTCGTCGCGCTGCCTCAAGACGCGCCTGCCCCTCCGGGGCCATCCGTCGCTGCAGAAACGCCCGATGCAGCGGTCGTGGATAAAGCGCGGCAATGGCTCATGCTGCTCGACCGCGCGCAGTGGGGTGAGAGCTACCGTGCGACGACGCCGTCGTTCCAAAAGCTCAACACGCTCGAAGTCTGGACGAAGGCGTCCGAACAGGCGCGTGTGCCGCTGGGCGAGATGCTGTCACGCAACTTCGTCAGCCAGCAGGAAGTGCCGACGCCGCCGCACGGCTACCAAATGGTGAAGTTTCGGACCCGTTTCGCCAATAGGACCGAGGCGATCGAGACGGTCACGCTCGAGCGCGAGACGGGTGGCTGGCGCGTGGCGGGGGTCACCGTCGGATAGGCGGTTATTGTGTAACGGCCCGGTCGGAAGCAGCGCTTCGCGGCCGGGCCAGGCTTTCAGGCCTTTTCGCGCTCGAGCAGGTCGGCGACGTCGAGCCCGAGCAATTCGATATGCGCCGCGATGCGCGGCCAGCTCGTCTTGACGAAATGCTCGCGCTCGGCAGCGCGGAGCTTTTCGGCGGCGCCTGGGAGCACGAACATGCCGACCCCGCGCCGGACCTCGACATAGCCGTCGTCCTGGAAACTCTGATACGCTTTGGCGACGGTCAGCGGGTTTGCGCCATGTTCGGCGGCAAGCGCGCGGACCGAGGGGAGCTGGTCCCCAGCGCGAAACTCGCCGCGCAGGATCGCGGCCGAGATCGTCCCGCGCAATTTGATGTAGACTGGGCTGTCTTCGCTATTCAGGGCTGTCATGCTGCTATAATACAGCAACCGCCAAAAAGGTCCACACCTCAGCCCTTCCAGTGAGAAATAATCTTGCTCGTATCCGGGCGGGGGCGTTCTTCTAATTGCTTGGCGGGTGTTCCGAGAAAGAAGAAGCCGACGATCCGTTCCGGGGCCGCGCCGAACGCATCGCGCACCGCATCCGAAGCGCTCGCCCAGCCGGTCAGCCAGCCGCCGGCAAAACCGAGCGCGTGCGTCGCCTGGAGCAGGTTCATCGCCGCGGCGCCCGCCGACAATTGCTGCTCCCACAAGGGGATAGGGCTGTCGATCCGCGGCGATGACAGGACCACCACCAAAGTCGGTGCCTGGTGCGCGAACTGTTCGAGCGATTCGAGCTCCTTCGCCGACGCGTGCGGACGCTCGGCGCGACAGGCGTCGGTGATCACGCGGGCGAGCGCGGCGCGCTGCTCGGGCGCGACGATCACGAAGCGCCACGGGGCGAGTTTGCCGTGGTCGGGGACGCGCGCGGCGATCTGCAGGATCGTGTCGAGCTGTGCCGCATCGGGCCCCGGCGCGACGAGATCGCGCGGTTTTCCCGAGCGGCGCGTGGCGAGGAGCAAGAGCGGGGTGGACGAGTCGTTGAGCATCGCCGCGCTGTAGCGGAACGCGCGCATATTTACACCGTCGCCCAAGCCGCTAGTCTCAACGGTAACAAGTCGGCGCCGAAGGTAGCGGCGCACGGACATTCAGGGAGCTTTCGTACATGGTGGACACCCCGACCGCGGATACTCCGCGCGAGCCGGATATTAGCCACGTCAATCCGGCGGCGGGCGAGACCTGGTTCGGACATCCGCGCCAGCTTGCGCGGATGTTCACCACCGAAATGTGGGAACGCTTCGGCTATTACGGCATGCGCGCGTTGCTCACGCTGTATCTCACCAAGCATTTCGTCTTCGGCGATCGCGCCGCGACCGGGCTGTACGGCGGGTTCACCGCGCTCGTCTATCTGACGCCGCTCGTCGGCGGGTATCTGGCGGACCAGTATCTCGGGTCGAAGCGCTCGGTGAAGTTCGGCGCGATCATGATGGCGGTCGGGTATTTCACGCTCTGCTTCGGCGGCCAGACAGCGGTGCCGTTCGCGACGATCGACGGCCAGCGCTATAACGTAACGGTCGAATCCAAGGCCGGGACCGAGCAGCGCTACATCACCGATCAGGGCAAGCGGCTGCAGGTGAAGGGCAATGACGACGGCACCGTCTCGCTGCTCGCCGCCGATGGCAGCACCGCGCGCACGATCGAAAAGGACGGCTTCAAGTCGGATGCCGAGCGCAGCCCGCTGTTCGTCACGATCATGCTGCTCGCGCTCAGCCTCGTTTCGGTCGGCAACGGCTTCTTCAAACCCAACATCTCGACGATGGTCGGCGAATTGTACGCGCAGGGCGACCGACGCCGCGATTCGGGCTTCACGATCTTCTACATGGGGATCAATCTCGGGTCGCTCGCCTCGCAGATCCTCTGTCCGATCCTTGCCGAGACGTTCGGCTGGTGGGCAGGCTTCGGCCTTGCCGCAGTCGGCATGCTGATCTCGTTCACGTTGATCCAGTTCGATGGCGGCAAGCTCAACGGATACGGCGAACCGCCCGTGCGGAGCGGGCCCGACCGGACGATCCCGATCTTCATCGGCGCGCTCGTTGCGGTTCCGGTGCTGTATTTCCTGTTCGTCAATTTGATGAACTCGGCCCCGCCAGTGCCGGGTTCGGGCTTTATCGGCTATCTCGCGTCGCTGTCGTTGATGGGCAAATTGCTGTTCGGCACCTTCCTCGTCGCGATCCCGGGCATCCTGATCTGGTCGTTCGTGATCGGCGACAAGCGCGAATTCCAGATGATGCTCGCAGCGATGGTGCTGATCATCTTCAACGTCGTGTTCTGGACGCTGTTCGAGCAGGCCGGCTCGTCGCTGACGCTGTTCGCCGATCGCAACACCGATTTGCGGCTGTTCGGCGATTTCGCGATCTCGGCGCCGCAGACGCAGTTCTTCAACGCCTTCTTCATCGTCACGCTCGCGCCGATCATGAGCATCCTCTGGACCACGCTCGCCAAGCGCGGGCTCGAGCCGTCGATCCCGGTCAAGTTCGGTATCGCGCTGATCGGCGTGGGGGCGGGCTTCCTGTTCCTTGTGCTCGGCGCAGGGTTCGCCGGGCCGGGCTTCCAGGTCGGCATCTGGTGGCTCGCTGGCTTGTACCTGATCCACTCGGTCGCCGAACTGTGCATCTCGCCCGTTGGCCTCTCGATGATCACCAAGCTGTCGATCGCGCGGATCGTCGGGCTGATGATGGGCGTGTGGTTCCTGTCGATCTCGTGCGCGCAATATGTCGCGGGCATCGTCGCGCAGTTCGCCAGCGTCGACACCGTCGGCGGGCAGGTGACCAATCTCAAGGTCAGCCTCGACACCTATACCGGCACCTTCACGACGATCGCCGAAGTCGCGATCGTGCTCGGGGTCGTGCTGCTGGCCTTGTCGTGGCCGCTCAAGAAGTGGATGCACGGCGTCAAATAAGGGGGAAAGACGATGGACGGCACGGAAATGGTGATCGCCGCGGCTGCGGCATTCGTTGGAACGCATTTCCTGCTGTCGCATCCGTTGCGCGCGCCGATCGTCAAGGCGATCGGCGCGAACGGCTTTATGGGCGTGTATGCGCTGGTCGCCTTCGCGACGCTCGGCTGGCTCGCGCATGCCTATAAGATCGCGCCTGCGACTGCGCTGCTCTGGGCGGTCGGCGAGGGCATCTGGGGTCCCGTCACGCTCGTCATGCTGGTGGCGAGCATCCTGTTGATGGGCTCGCTGCTCGGCAATCCCGCGCTTCCCGGACCACCGACCGCGACTGCGCCTGCCAGCGCGCGCGGCGTGTTCAGCATCACGCGGCATCCGATGATGTGGGCGTTCGCGCTCTGGGGGCTGTGCCACATCGCGGTTTATCCGATCGCCGCGAACATCGTCGTGGCGGTGGCGATCATCGTGCTCGCGCTCGTCGGCGCGGCGTTGCAGGATCGCAAGAAGGAAGCGCTCCAGCCCGCTCTATGGCGCGATTGGGAGGGCAAGACGAGCTATTGGCCATTCGTCGCGATCGCGCAGCGGCGCGCGGCGTTCGGTGGCTTCCGGCCGCATGACATCGCGGGCGGTGTCGTGATCTGGCTCGCTGCGACCTGGGCGCATCTGCCGATCGCGGGGGTCGCAGCCGGGGTGTGGCATTGGATCTACCGCTAGCGGCCTTTTCCAGAGGCTAACCGACCCACCGTTTGCCCTGAGCCTGTCGAAGGGCCGATCGCCACTTGCCGACCGCCGGCGGGTTCAGGGCTGGACTTCGACGGGCTCCGTCCGGACGGCATTGGCGGACCGCGCCTCGATCAAGGGAGGCTAGCCGCGCTGCGCGTCGATCACGGCTTTGCCACCGGC
Source organism: Sphingomonas sp. PWP1-2 (assembly GCF_049898305.1). Classification (NCBI taxonomy): domain Bacteria; kingdom Pseudomonadati; phylum Pseudomonadota; class Alphaproteobacteria; order Sphingomonadales; family Sphingomonadaceae; genus Sphingomonas; species Sphingomonas sp. PWP1-2. Next base: position 226,704 of record NZ_JAFCXM010000004.1, on the reverse strand, counting down.
GCAACGACCGCTGCCGGCGCTTTGGCCGCGGGCTGTGCGGGGACGTCGGGGATGAGCAGCCCGGCCAGCGCCGCCGACATCAGATTGGCGAGGCTCCCCGCCGCCAGCGCCTTCAACCCGAGCCGCGCGATCATCGGGCGCTGGTTGGGGGCGAGGCTGCCAGTCACCGCCATCTGGATCGCGATCGACGAGAAATTGGCGAACCCGCACAGCGCGAAGGTGACCACCGCGATGGTATGCGCGCTCAGACCCTTCTGCGTCCCGAGGCTGATATAGGCGACGAATTCGTTGAGCACGATCTTCTGCCCGAACAGCCCCCCGGCGATCTGCGCTTCGGTCCACGGGACGTTGAGCAGCACCATGATCGGCGCGAACACCGTGCCGAGCAGCCCCTGAAAGCTCAGCGCCGGATAGCCGAACCATCCGCCGATTCCGCCGAGGATGCCGTTGGCGAGCGCGACGAGCGCGACGAAGGCGAGCACCATCGCGCCGACCGCGACCGCGAGCTTGACGCCGGTCTGCGCGCCCTGTGCCGCGGCCATGATGATGTTGGCGGGTTTTTCCTCGTCGTGGCTCGCGTGCGGCATCGGTTCGCCGGGGACGCCCTCGGGCAGCAAGGCGGCGGGCCCCTGGCCGCTGATCCGCGCCTCGGAAAGCTGGATATTCTCCTCGGGATGATCGCCGAGCGGCAGTTCGCCTTGGCGAACGGTCTCGTCGGGCATCATGATCTTGGCCATCAGGATCCCCGCCGGCGCCGCCATGAAGCTTGCCGCGAGCAGATATTCGATGCGGATCCCCATCGAGGCATAGGCCGCGAGGATCGTGCCGGCGACGCCCGCCATCCCGCTGGTCATCACCGTGAACAGCTGTGCCGGGGTCAGCCCGGCGAGATAGGGACGGATGACGAGCGGCGATTCGCTCTGGCCGACGAAGATGTTGGCCGCGGCACACAAGGCCTCGACCTTCGACACGCCGATCACCGCCTCGATCGCACCGCCGAGCCAGCGGACGATGAACTGCATGATGCCGAGATAATAGAGGATCGACACCAGGCTGGCGAAGAAGATGATCACCGGCAGCGCCGCGATCGCAAAGCTGTTGCCGCCGATCTCGGGCTTGGCGAGCGGGCCGAACAGGAAATCGACGCCGTTATGCGCATAGCCCAGAAGGTTTGCGACGCCGCCCGACAGGAATTGCAGCGCCGCGACGCCTGCCGGCACCTTCAGCACGAGCACCGCGATCGCGACTTGCAGCGCGAACGCCGCGCCGACGACGCGCAGCCGGATCGCGCGCCGATTGCTCGACAAAGCGAAGGCGATCAGCAGGATGACCGCAATTCCGGCGATGCCGATGAGAAGACGATTCATGTGGGTCGTTACTCGCGTTGAAACCGGCACGCGGCCCCCCGCGCAAGCGCGCCACCATACAGCGCCGCGCGGCGGGGGCTAGTGGCGGTTTGCTCTGCGCGCGAAACCGGCTAGCGTCGGCGCGATGAACACAGCTGCTTCTCCCGCGGTCGGCGGTATCCCGCGCTCGCTCTTCGCCTTCTCGATCTTCTACGGCGGGATGGTCTGCATCGCGGGCGTGCTCGGCAACAAGCAAGTCTCGCTTGGGCCGATTTCCGCGATCGGACCGGTCTTCGGCCTGGGGCCGCTCGCGGTCGAGGCCGGGATCTTCGCCTTCCTCTTGCTCGTGGTGACGTCGAGCGCGGTCGCCGAGCTGCATGGCGGTGCGGTCGCCAACCGGCTGGTGCGGATCGGCTTCGTTCCGCTGTTGGTGTCGATCCTGCTGTCGTGGATCGTCTGGATCCTGCCGCCGTCGCCCGCGATGCTGCCCGCCAATCGCGATGCGATCCAGCTCGTGCTCGGCGCGACGTGGCGGATCTGGGCGGGCGGGATCGTCGCCTACGGCGTGTCGCAGACGCTCAACGTGACGATCTTCGCGGCGCTGAAAGGCCGCGAGGGGAGCAGCTTGCTGTGGCTGCGCGCGGCGATTGCGAGCATGCTGAGCCAGGTCGTCGATACGTTGCTGTTCGTGACGATCGCGTTCTACGGCGAATTCCCGATCGGCCAGTTGCTCGCTGGGCAGATGCTGATCAAGGTGATCCTGTCGGCGCTGCTCGTGCCGCCGGCAATCTATCTCGCGGTGGCGATCGGGCGGCGGCTCGATCGCGGCTGACATATCACTCCAGCTTTCGCTGGGGTGACGGATTGGCTATGGGCGCGAACATGACCGATCATTCCCCTGCGCCCGAACTGCTCGCCAAGGCAGAAACGCTGGTCGAGGCGCTGCCGTACATGCAGCGCTACGCCGGCAAGACCTTCGTCGTGAAGTACGGCGGGCACGCGATGGGCGACCCCGAGCTCGCGCGAGATTTCGCCGAGGATGTGGTGTTGATGAAGGCGGTCGGGATCAATCCGGTCGTGGTGCACGGCGGCGGACCGCAGATCGGCGCGATGCTCAAGCGATTGGGGGTCGAATCGCGCTTCGTCGACGGCCTTCGCGTAACCGATGCCGAGACCGCGCAGATCGCCGAAATGGTGCTGGCGGGGTCGATCAACAAGGAAATCGTCGGCTGGATCGGCCAGGCGGGCGGCCGCGCGGTCGGCATTTCGGGGAAGGACGCCAACCTCGTCGTGGCCGAAAAGGTCGGTGGGCGGCGCGAGCCCGATCCCAATTCGGGGATCGAGCGGCACGTCGATCTGGGCTTCGTCGGCGATCCGGTTGCGGTCAACCCGTCGATCCTGATCAACCTCGCGCGCGACGGCTTCATCCCGGTGGTGGCGCCGGTCGGGCTCGGCGCGGATGGCGCGACCTATAACATTAATGCCGACACGATGGCCGGTGCGATCGCCGCCGCACTCGGCGCCGAACGCCTTTTCATGCTCACCGACGTGGTCGGCGTGCTCGACAAGGCGGGTGCACTCGTCACCGATCTCGATCCCGCGGCCGTCGCGGCGCTGCGCGCCGACGGCACGATCAGCGGCGGGATGATCCCCAAGCTCGAGACCTGCGTCCATGCGGTCGAGGGCGGGGTCGATGCCGCGGTCATCCTCGACGGGCGCGTGCCGCATGCGATGCTGCTCGAAATCTTCACGAAGCGCGGCGCCGGGACCCTGGTTCGCCGCTGAGCGTTGCGCCTCGCACGGTCTGCGTCGCTAGGGGTGTTCGCACCTGCGGTAGCGCGCTAGAACCGTGATGAACACCACCCGGAGACGCGCGTGATTACCATCATTCAGATCCTGCAGGTGTTGATCGACGCGGTCACGCTGATCGTCATCGTTCAGGTGATCCTGTCGCTTCTCGTGTCGTTCAACGTCATCAATACCTACAACGAAGTCGTGCGCTCGATTTATACCGGGCTCAACCGCGGGACCGAGCCGCTGTATCGCCCGTTCCGCCGGATCCTCCCCGATTTCGGATCGATCGACCTGGCACCGTTCGCGGTGCTGCTGACGCTGCGGATCCTCAGCATCATCCTCAACAATCTGGCTGCCCATATCCTGAGCGGCACGCCGCTCTAAGGCGAAAGGCGCTAGCATGACTGCCGCACTCATCGACGGAAAGGCGTTCGCCGCCGGCTTGCGCGAGCGCGTCGCACAGCGCGTCGCGCGCTTTGTCGAACAGGCCGGCCGCGCGCCGGGGCTCGCGGTCGTGCTCGTCGGTGACGACCCCGCTTCGGCGGTCTATGTCCGCTCGAAGGGCAAGGCGACCAAGGCGGCGGGCATGGCGGGCATCGAGCATCGCCTCCCCGCCGACGTGCCGCAGCAGGCGCTGCTCGATCTCGTAGACGCGCTCAACGCCGATCCCGCGATCGACGGGATCCTCGTCCAGCTGCCGCTGCCCGGACATATCGACGAGCAAGCGGTGACGACGCGGATCGACCCCGACAAGGACGTTGATGGCTTCCATCCGGTCAATGCCGGGCGGCTCGCGGTCGGGCTTCCCGGCTTCGTGCCGTGCACGCCGCTCGGCTGCCTGATGCTGCTCAAGGACCAGCTCGGGGATCTGTCGGGGCTCGACGCGGTGGTGATCGGCCGCTCGAACATCGTCGGCAAGCCGATGGCGCAATTGCTGATCGCCGAGAGCTGCACCGTCACCGTCGCGCATTCGCGTACGCGCGATCTGCCGAGCGTGGTCAAGCGCGCCGACATCGTCGTCGCGGCGGTCGGGCGACCGCAGATGGTCAAGGCCGACTGGCTCAAGCCCGGCGCGACGGTGATCGACGTCGGCATCAACCGCACACCCGAGGGACTGGTCGGCGACGTCGCTTTCGCGGGTGCGCTCGACGTGGCGGGGGCGGTGACGCCCGTACCCGGCGGCGTCGGCCCGATGACGATCGCGGTGCTGCTGCGCAACACGCTGATCTCCGCCGAACGGCGCGAAAACGTCGTCGGTGAGGGCGCGCTTTGATCGAACTCTATATCTCGTCGCTCATCACCTTTTTCGTGGTGATCGACCCGCCCGGCTGCGCGCCGATCTATGCCGGGCTGTCGTCGGGCGCCTCGCCTGCCAATCGCCGGGCGATGGCGATCCGCGCGGTGCTCGTCGCCGCCGCGATCCTGTTCGCCTTTGCCGCGTTCGGCGAAGTGCTGCTCAAGTCGCTCGGCATCAGCCTCGATTCGTTTCGCATCGCCGGCGGGATCATGCTGTTCCTGATCGCGCTCGAGATGGTGTTCGAAAAGCGCACCGAGCGGCGTGAGGATCGCGCTGCCAAGGTCGCCGCGACGCCCGAAGTCGAGGATGTCTCGATCTTCCCGATGGCGATGCCGATGATCGCGGGGCCGGGGTCGATCGCGTCGGTGATGCTGCTGATGAGCCGCAACCACGGGCTCGAGCCGATCGCCGTCGTGCTCGCCGCGCTCGCCACGATCCTGGCGCTGACGCTCGCCGCCTTGCTGGCAGCGGGGCCGATCATGCGCGTGCTCGGGGCGAAGATCGAAGCGGTGATCACGCGGCTGCTCGGCGTGCTGCTCGCAGCGCTTGCGGTGCAGTTCGTGATCGACGGGGTGAAGCAAAGCCTCGGGTGATTGGAGAAAAGCCCCTCCCCTTAAGGGAAGGGGCATAAATCGTCAGTCCTTGATCCGCCACAGCCGCAGCGGCGACTTGGCCGGCATCGGCAGTTCCTCGAGCCAGTCGAACGTCTTGCGATGCGCGAGCTGGTCATAGAAGCCGCCGGGCGCGCGCACGCGGTAGATCGTCGATTCGGCCATGTTGGGGCAGACCAGCAGCAGCGTCGCACCGTGGCGCTTGGCGATCGCGCGGAAATTCTCCGGGCTTCCCGAGAAGGCGTGCTGGACGTCGAGAATCGCAGCGCCATTGCGGTGATACGGGCCCGCGACCGCATCGTGATGCGTGATCGTGATGATCCGCGGCCCCAGATCGACGAAGCTGAACACCGTCTGCGCGGGATAGCGATCGAGCGGGCGCAGCGCGGTCATCGTCGGGCATTGGCCGCTCGCGCGGTCGATGATCTGGACGCGCTTGCTCGGTCGGTCGATCGGCAGGAAGCGGATCGCGAGCCCGGCGAACAGCCCCGAGCCGATCACCACGACCGCCGCCACCGTTCCAAGCACGCGCACCAGCGCCGAGCGATTGCCGAGGAGGCTAGGGACGAGCAGCCAGCCGAGCGCGACCGCGCCGGGCACCGAGAGCATTTGCGCCGCGGGCCCCGCGCGCGCCTGCCACAGCAGCAGCAATGCCGCGCCGGTGACGAACAGCAGGACCGTCGCCCACGCACCGCGCAGCTCGGTCCCGCGCGCGCGCCACGTCGCGACTGCCGCGCCGATCACCCCGACGATCGGCATCGCCGCTACAGGAAAGGCGACGCGGAAGGGATGGCTGTAGATCGGCTTGGCTTCGCGGATCATGTTGAGCCAGTTCTTCTGCAGCTCGGGCGACGCTTGTTCGGGGCGGCCGAGGCATTGCGGGAAGACGAGCGCGAAGCCGATGACGATGATCGCCCCCGCCGCGATCGCCAGGCCAAGCCGGACCCAGCGGTTCGCCGGGTTTGCCCAGCCCAGTGCGAACAACAGCGCGCCCGCCATCACCATCACGCTCAGCCAGACCGGCGTCAGCGCGTCACAGCGCAGCACCGCATCGGCATAGGAGGCGAACAGCGCATAGCCGAGTCCGCTGCCAGCGCCGAGGCACAGTGCATAGATCGCGAGCCGCGGCGCTTCGCTACGGTCCCAGATCCAGCGCAGCGTCAGGATCGAGCCGGCCAGTGCTGCATAGGGCAGCATCTCGAGCCCGATCGTCAGCGACACCGCACTCGCCACGCCGACGATCGCGCCGCCTCGCGCGCTTTTGGGGTCGGACAGTCCGGCGACCGCAAGGCTCAGCATCGCGAGTTGCCAGCCGTGATGGTCGATCCGCTCGGGCATATACATCATCATCGTCGCCGAGCAGCAGAGCAGCAGCACGATGCCGAGCGGCCAGGCATAGACGCTGACCAGGCGGCGCACCGTCGCGCCGATACCGAGCATCACGATGCCGAGCGGCAGCAACGGCGCGATGCCGCACGCGAGCATCTCGGCCTCGCGCGGCCCCACGAACGGGCGCAGCAGCACGATCAGCCCGGCGAGCGGCAGATCGACCAGCCGGCTCCAATGCATGTCGAAACCGAGCGGCGGATTGAGCCGGTACTGGCGCAGATCGTACCAGCCCTGCCCGCCGAGCCAGGCGCGGACTTGCATCAGCCGCATATTGTCGTCGGTGTCGCCGAGCTGGAGGTAGTGAATCCCGGTCCAGCGTTGCGCGACATAATAGATCGCGATGCCGACCCATGCGATCAGGCTGAGGCGGACCCAATCCCGATCGAGCGTCCGCGCCACTGTACCGTCAACCATGTAAAACGCTTTCCTCGGGTCTCTCCGCCCTCTAGTGGCGCTATCGTAAAGGGCAAGCCAACGTGACAGCGATCCAGCGACAGATTGAGAGCCTGCGAGAGAACCCGCTCGTCGGGCAGCTCGTGCGCTTCGGGATCGCCGGTGTTATCACCACGGCCATCTACGCCGCGGTCTATCTCCCGCTGACGCACTTCGTGTTCGAGCAGCGCCACGCGGTCTATGCCGTGCCCTTCGCCTTTCTGGTGGCGGTGACGGTGGGATTCTTCCTGCACAGCCGGTGGAGCTTCAAGGGGCACGGATCGCGCGATCCCGGTCGGATGCAGCACGTCAAATTCGTCTGCGTGCAGGCCTCGGGCGTGCTGTTGAACGCGCTGATCACCTGGATCGGCACTGCCAAGCTCGGGTATCCGGCATGGGTGCCGCTGCTGCCCGCGGTCGCTTGCGCCACCGTCTTCACCTTCTTCCTCAATCGCCAATTGGTGTTCAAATAAATGGACCGCATCGTTTACGACCGCATGGCGGCACACGATTCCACGCATTGGTGGTATCGCGCGCGGCGCGACATCCTCGCCGACTATCTCGTGCGCGAGGGGGGCTTGCCCAAGGATGCGCGGATCCTCGAGATCGGCTGCGGCACCGGGCACAATCTGCCGATGCTCGCGCAGTTCGGGCGGGTCGAGGCGATCGAGATCGATCCCGCCGCGCGCGCGATCGCGAGCGCGCGGCTCGGCGCGCCGGTGAGCGCGGCACCGCTGCCCGAACTGCCGGGAATCGAGCGCGGCGCGTACGATCTGATCGCGGTGCTCGATGTGGTCGAGCATATCGAGGACGATGTCGCGGCGCTGAAGGCGATGGGCGAATGCCTCAAGCCCGGCGGCAAGATCCTGATCGCAGTGCCCGCGCACCAATGGATGTGGAGCGCGCACGACGTCGTCAACCACCATCACCGCCGCTATTCGAAGGCGACGCTCGCCGCGGCGATCGGGAAGGCCGGGCTCAAGCACAATGGGCTGCGCTGGTTCAACTCGCTGCTCTTCCCGCTCGCCGCCGCATCGCGGATCGCCGGGCGGCTGCGCGGCAAGGACGACAGCGACGATTCGCCGCCGCACCCCGCGCTCAATGCGCTGTTCGAGCGGATCTTCCGGCTCGAGCGGCATCTCGTCGGGCGCGTGCCGCTGTCGCCAGGGGTTTCGATCCTGACCTTGGCGTCGCCGAAGGAGGGCTGACGCTAGATTTCGGTTCGTGCTGCGCTTGTCGAAGCACTGCTTGCAGCAGGCGCGGTCGCCTGCGGAGCGGCGTGCCCTTCGACAGGCTCGGGGCGAACGGGCAGGGGCTCGACTTCCGCGCGATACCCCAGCGTCGCATGACCCTGGATCGGCCCCACCACATCGGCGACCAGATAGAGCGGCCGGCGCTTCGATTCGACATAGAGCCGGCCGAGATATTCGCCGATCATCCCGAGCACGAACATCTGGAACGCACCGAGCAGCACGACGACGAGCATCGTCGAGGTCCAGCCGGCGACCGCGCTGCCGCTGAAGAAGCCGATCGCGATATAGAGGAACAGCAGCAGCGACGCCGCGGTCAGCGCGAGCCCCAGATGGCTGGCGAAGCGCAACGGCGCGGTCGAGAAGCCGGTGACCGCGTCGAGTGCGAGCCGGATCATCTTGGCGAGCGGGTAATGCGTCTCGCCGGCATGGCGTTCGGCACGATCGTACGGGAAGGGCACCTGGCGGAAGCCGACCCACGCGACCATCCCGCGGATGAAGCGCGCTTGCTCGGGCATTGCCAGGAACGCATCGAGCGCGCGGCGGCTCATCAGGCGGAAATCGCCGGTGTCGAGCGGGATCGCGGTGTCGGTGACCCGGTCGAGCAAGCGATAGAAGATCGCCGCGGTGAGCTTCTTGAACGCGGTCTCGCCCTCGCGCGTGCGGCGCACGGCATAGACGACATCGGCTTGCTGCGCCGCCATCGCCGCGCGCATGTCGCTGAGCAATTCGGGCGGATCTTGCAGGTCGGCATCGATGATCAGGATCTGCGCGCCCGAGCACAGATCGAGCCCGGCGGTCAGCGCCAATTGATGGCCGTGGTTGCGCGACAGGTTGATCACCACCAGCCGCGGATCGGCGGCGGCGAGGCGCTGCATCACCGGCCAGCTCTCGTCGCGCGACCCGTCGTTGATCAGCACGATCTCGTAATCCGCGCCGACTGCAGCGTGCGCAGCGGCCGAGACGCGTGCGTGCAACACGTCGAGGCATGCCGCTTCGTTATAGCAGGGAATGACGATGGAGAGCGCGGGGCGGATCATGCGGCAGGTTTAGCGCCGCTTTGCCGCTACGTCATCGCCTATCCGCATCGCGCCTATGCCGGCGAGCTCACGCCTGAGCCCGCGCGCGCTCCTCGGCGAGACGTTCGAGAATGACCAGCGGCACCGCGCCGTTGCGCAAGATCTCGTGGAATTGCCGTACGTCGAACTTCGCGCCGAGGATCGTCTTGGCCTTGGCGCGCGCGCGCAGCCAGCTGACATGACCGATCTTGTAGCTGCACGCCTGTCCCGGCATGGTGCAATAGCGGTTGATCTCGCTCGTCGCGCGCGGGGGCGGGAAGCCGGTGATCTCGACCATATAGGCGATCGCCTTTTCGCGGCTCCAGCGCTTGGCGTGCATGCCCGTATCGACGACGAGCCGGCACGCGCGGAACAGCAGCGACTGGTAATAGCCGATGCGCGCGAGCGGATCCTGGTCGTACACGCCGCTCTCGTCGGCGAGTTGCTCGGCATAGAGTGCCCAGCCCTCGGTATAGGCGTTGAAGAAGCTCGTCTTGCGAATCAGCGGCCCTGCGGCACCCTGCGCGATGCTGATCTGGAGGTGGTGGCCGGGAACGCCCTCGTGATGCGTCAGCGTCGGCAGCCCGTATTTCGGCCAATCGGTGATGTGCTTGAGGTTGATCCAATAGATCGCCGGGCGCGAGCCATCGAGCGCGGCGCGGTAATAATAGCCGTTCGACGCGCCGTCCTGGATTTCGACCGGCACGCTGCGGATCTCGAGCGGGGCGTCGGGCGGGTTGATGAACAGCGCCGGCAGCCGCGCCTGCATCGTCCGCACCTGGCCGTTGAGGCTTGCGAGCAACGCGGCGCGGCCTTCGGGCGTGTCGGGAAAGAGCTGTGACGGCGTGGTGTTGAGCGTGTCGAGCCGGGCGCTGACGCTGCCGGTGGTCAGCCCTTGCGCCTTGAGCAGCGAATCGAGTTTGGCGCCGATTTCGGCGACTTGGTCGAGCCCCATCTGATGGACTTGATCGGGCGTGAAATCGGTCGTCGTCGCGCTTGCCAGTGCGGCAGCATAGAGCGCGTCGCCATTGGGCACCGACCACAGCCCGACATCGGTCCGCGCGGTGCGGCGCAGTCGCGTGACGAGTGCGATCTGCCGGTCGAGCGCCGGATAGACGGCATCGGCAACGATTTTGGCCGCGCGGCCGGCGTAATCGCCGGGCAACTTGGCAGCCGTCGTCCGGCGCGTGAGCGAGGTGACGAGTCCGCTATCGGCGGGGGCTGGCTTGCGCAAAGCGGCCATCTGCCCGAGCGCGAGATCGAGCGCGAAGGCGGGGGCGAGCAAGCCACGCTTGGCCGCTTCCGCCTGCACGGCGTTCTCGGCATCGAGCACGCGCGCGAAATCGGCGAGGCGGTCGAGATAGGCTTCCGCATCGGCGGCATTCGCGACGACATGGCGCGAATTGAGGAAGTCGGGGACCGCGAAATAGGCGCCCTGCTGCTGCGTGATCGCATAGGGGCGCTGCGGCGAGCCGACGCCGAAGCGCGCGGGGCCGACTTCGCGCTGGCGCAGCGAATAGAGCACGACTTCGCGGTCGAGCTTGCTCGCCGGGGAGAGCGTCGCGGGATCGATCGCGTCGAGCGCAGCGATCGCGCGGCGTGTCCGGGCCAAGCCCTGCGCCCGATTGGCGAGCGAGGGGTCGTCGAGCCGACGCTTCAGCGCAGCATTGGCACCCTTGTCGAGCCCGAGCTGCGTCGCGCTTTCGGGGCTTTCCTGCAGGCCTTCGGCAAAGATCCGGTCGAACAGCGCCGCGAGCGCAGCATCGCCCGGCGCGGCCGCGATCGCGGCGCGGGCAGCGGCGGCGGGAAGAAGGGCGAGCGCGCCGAACACGCTCGTCGAACACAGAAAATCACGCCGGTCCATCATCATCCCTTTGTCTGCCCGCAGCGCAGCCTAACGGCTCGCCCTTGACGCGCAAGGGTGTCGGTCCGCCGGCGGCGTACTAGACGCGCGTCACCGCATTGACCGCGTCGGCGGCGCGCAGCGCGGCGATGACGTGCATCAAATGCTGGACGTCGTGGACCTCGACATCGATCGTATTGGTGTGGAAGCCGGTATCGCGATTATCGAGCCGCAGATTGACGATGTTGGCCTTTTGCGCGCCGATGATCGTCGCGATCGTGCCAAGCGCGCCGGGTTCGTTCTTGACCTCGACCGAGATCCGCCCGGTCGCGCCCTCGGTCTTGTCGCCCCACGATAGATCGACCCAATCGGTATCGTCGGCGGCACCGAGGATCGGGCAATCGATCGTATGGACTTCGATCCCGGCGTCGGGGCGGCGCAGCCCGACGATCCGGTCGCCGGGGACGGGATGGCAGCATTCGGCGAGATCGAACGCGACGCCTGCGGTCAGCCCGCGGATCGAGATCGCGCTCGACTGCGGCGGCAAATCACGCATCGCGTCGACGCCGGCCGAGCCGGGCATCAACGCTTCCATCACCGCGGCGTCGGGGATGCGGCGGCGCGCGATCGCCTCGAGCAAGGCGGCTTCGTCGGACACCTTGAGACGCTGCATCGCCATCGCCTGCGCATTGCCGGCGAGCGGGGCGGGGAGACGCGAGACGAGCTCGTCGTACATCTTGCGGCCGAGCGCTTGTGTCTCGATCCGCTCCTTGTGGCGCAGATGCCGCCGGATCGCGGCGCGCGCCTTGCCGGTGATCGCGAAGTTGAGCCAGCCGGGCTGCGGCTCCTGCGCCTTGGACCGCAGGATCTGCACCTGATCGCCATTGTCGATCACGGTGCGCAAGGGGACCACGCGCCCGTTGATCTTCGCGCCGACCGCCTGATCGCCGAGATCGGTGTGGACGGCATAGGCGAAATCGATCGGCGAGGCGCCCTTGGGCAGCTGGTGGAGCTCGCCCTTGGGGGTGAAGGCGAAGATGCGATCCTGATACATCGCCATCTTGGTATGCTCGAGCAGCTCTTCGGGGCTCTCGGCATTGTCGAGGATCTCGACCAGATCGCGGATCCAGCTGACTTGTGAGTCGGGCCGGACCTTGTCCTGCTTGTACGCCCAGTGCGCGGCGAGCCCGAGTTCGGCCTCTTCGTGCATGGCGCGCGTGCGGATCTGGATCTCGACGCGCGTATTGTCGGCATGGATCACCGTCGTGTGCAGCGAGCGGTAGCCGTTGCGCTTGGGGGTCGAGATGTAATCCTTGAAACGCCCCGGCACCATCGGCCAGCGGCGGTGGATCACGCCGAGTGCGGTGTAGCACGCCTCTTCATCGGGCACGATCACGCGGAACGCCATGATGTCGCTGAGCTGCTCGAAGCTGATGTGCCGCTCGGCCATCTTCTTCCAGATCGAATAGGGATGCTTTTCGCGCCCCGATACGTCGCCTTCGATTCCCTGGCGGCTGAGCAGCAGCTTGAGCCCCGACCCGATCTTGGCGATGCGGTCCCCGCCGCCGTCCTTGAGCTGGGCGAGCCGCTTGGTGATCGATTCGAACGCCTCGGGCTCGAGCTGCGCGAAGGCGAGCGTCTGCATCTCCTTCATGAACTCGTACATGCCGATCCGCTCGGCGAGCGGCGCGTAGATGTCCATCGTCTCGCGCGCGATGCGTTTGCGCTTGTCGGGATTCTTGATGAAATGCAGCGTGCGCATGTTGTGCAGCCGGTCGGCAAGCTTGACCAGCAGCACGCGGATGTCGTCCGACATGGCGAGCAGGAATTTGCGGAGGTTCTCGGCGGCGCGCTCGTTTTCGGTCTGCGCTTCGATCTTCGACAGCTTGGTGACGCCGTCGACCAGCCGCGCGACGCTCGCGCCGAAGAGGCGGGTGATCTCCTCGGGGGTGGCGACGGTGTCCTCGATCGTGTCGTGGAGGATCGCCGTCGCAATCGTCTCGTCGTCGAGATGGAGGTCGGTCAGGATGCCGGCGACTTCGATCGGATGGCTGAAATAGGGATCGCCATTCGCGCGCTTCTGCGATCCGTGCGCCTGCATCGAAAAGACATAGGCGCGGTTGAGCAGCGCCTCATTGGCCGAGGGATCGTACTCCAGGACACGATCGACGAGTTCATACTGACGCAACATCTCAAACCAAGATGGCGTCACGAAGTGTTGCTTTGCAACATGTTTGCGCGAATCGCAGAAAAAAGCCCCTCTCGCACGCTTGCGAAAGGGGCTTCGATCGGTTTGCCGCCACGCTTATTTGGCGCGGGCGTTGCACTTGGCGAGCGCGTCGGCATCGAGCGGCTGGCCGGCGATCGCGAAGGCCGAAAGCTTGCCGGCACGCTGCGCGATCATCTCGCACACGATGCCTTCGCGCTGCGGACCCTTGTTCGCGGTGAAGGCGGTGTCGTTCCACTTCCACACGGTGCCGTTGGTGATCAGCATCGTCTTGGCGGGCGCAGCGACCGGGGTCGCGGCATAATACGGCGCAGCGTCGGCGGCATGCGCGACGGTCGGTACGAAGGGGAGCGTCGCCACGAACGCGGCGACGGCAAGCGGAAGCGAACGGATCATGGGGAGACTCCTTGCCTTGTCAGTTTCGATCCGCTACCTAAATGCTGCAGTTGCGAGTTGCAAGTCAAAACGTAGTTTTGCTTCCCCCTTTACCTATAAATGCGTTAGGGTTTCCGATTATGGATGCAAAGTTGCGCGAGCCCTTGCGGGATTTGGTGGAATGCAGCCTCCCCGCGGCGCTCGAAGCGATGGGCGAGCGCTGGAGCTTCATGATCCTGCGCGCCGCGTTCAACGGCCTGCACCATTTCGAGGAATTCCAGTCCGAGCTCGGGATTGCGCGCAACATCCTCGCCAATCGGCTGGGGCGGTTGGTCGAGCATGGCATCCTCACGCGCACAGCGGTCGCCGCCGACCGGCGCAAGATCCAGTATGAGCTGACGGAGAAGGGCGCTGCGCTGTTGCCGACGATGCTCGCGCTGCGGCAATGGGGCGAGCGCTGGGAGACGGGCTTTCGCGCCAGCCCGGTGCTGGTCGACAAGCGCGACATGCGCCCGATCGCCCCGATCGACGTACGAGCGTGGGACGGCCGCGTGCTGACCAAGCACGAATTGCTCTGGGCACTGCCCGAGGATGTTGATTATGGTGAGAACGGATTACGCGCAGCGGAGTGAAAATCCGCGCGCGACGGTAAAGGGGAGGCTGGCTTGACTGTAGATTCTTCCACGTTTCTTGCGTAACCTCGACCGCGTGCCGAGCCTCCACATCCTCGCCAATCCGGCCCGTTTTCTGAAGCTTGCGCGTCCGCTCACGCCCGTCTTGTTCTGGCTCGGCGTCGGGCTCATCGGCATCGGCGTCTGGGGTGGCCTCACGCAAACCCCGCCCGACTATCTGCAGGGCGAGACCGTCCGCATCCTCTATATCCATGTGCCGACCGCTTGGCTCGGCATGGGCGGGTGGAGCGGGATCGCGATTTCGTCGCTGGTGTTCCTCGTCTGGCGGCATCCGCTCGCGATGATCGCCGCACGCGCGATCGCGTTGCCGGGGGCGGTGTTCGCCGGGCTGTGCCTCGCGACGGGGTCGATCTGGGGTCGCCCGACCTGGGGGACGTGGTGGCAGTGGGACGGGCGGTTGACCTCGATGCTGTTGCTGTTCTTCGTCTATCTCGGCTTCATGGCGCTGGTCCGGGCCGATGACGATCGCGGCGGCGATGGGCGGACCCCGGCGCTCTACGGGATCGCCGGATCGGTGTTGCTGCCGATCATCCGCTATTCGGTGGTGTGGTGGAATACGCTCCACCAGGGGCAGAGTATCGGCCTCACCAAATCGACGATCGATTCGTCGATCCTGTGGCCGCTGTGGTTCACGCTCGGCGGCTTCACCTTTTTCTTCGCAGGGATCGTGCTGATGCGGATGCGCACGATCCTCGCGCGCACCAAGGCCGAGGCGCGGCTGCGGCGAATGGCCAATGTCGTCGAGGTGACTGCATGAATCCCTGGCCGTTCGTGACGGCGGCGTATGCGTTGACCGGGGTCGTCTCGGTTGGGCTCGCCGTGTGGAGCTTTCTCGCGATGCGCGGCTGCGAAAAGAAATGAAAGCCAAGCATCAACGCCTCACGCTTGTCCTGCTTGCGATCGGTGCGGTCGGCGGGGCGAGCTTGCTCGCGCTCTCCGCGCTCAAGGACCAGGCGGCGTTCTTCTACGCGCCGGGCGACGTCAAGAAGGACGGCCTGCCGATCGGGCGTGCGGTGCGACTTGGCGGAATGGTCGCCGATCATTCGATCCAGCGGCTCACCGATGGCGTTTCGATGCGCTTCGTCGTGACCGATGGCGTCGCCACGGTCCCGGTCGCCTATAAAGGCATCGCGCCCGACCTGTTCCGCGAGAAATCGGGCGTCGTCGCCGAAGGATCGTTCAACCCCGACGGCAGCTTCACCGCGACCAATCTGCTCGCCAAGCACGACGAGAAATACATGCCCCCCGAAATCGCCGGCAAGATGCACGAGACGAAGACGTTGCAGCAATGAGGGCGCGCCGTTCGTCACACCATGCTTCGTCACCCCGCGCGCGCCCCGGGGTCCACCGCGCCGCACGTGCAGCGCTCGTTGCAGGGCGGACCCCGGGACGAGCCCGGGGTGACGGCGGGGGGACGGTCCTTTGATCGCCGAGGCCGGCCTTGCCGCTCTGTGGTTCGCCGCGGCGCTCGCGCTGTTGCAGCTCGTGCTGGCGGGAATGGGGGTCTGGCGCTCCACCCCCCTTCGCGCTGAGGCGACAGGCTCAGCGCGAACCGACGCGGAAACCACGCTCACCGCCGACATCATCGCCGCGGTCCGACCGGTCGCGGTGGTGCAGGGCGTGCTCGCCCTGTTCGCGATGCTGCTGCTCATCACCGTGTTCGTGCGCAGCGACATGTCGGTGCTGCTCGTCGCCGAGAACAGCCATTCGGACAAGCCGATGCTCTACAAGATCGCGGGCGCGTGGGGGAACCATGAAGGCTCGATGCTGCTGTGGGTGACCATCCTCGGCGTCGCAGGCGCTGCGGTCGCGATCCTCGAGCGCAGCCTCGCCAAGCCTACCCTGATCGCCACGCTCGGCGCGCAGGCCGCGATCGCGCTCGGCTTCTACGCCTTCCTGCTCTTTTCCTCGAATCCGTTCGCGCGGCTCGATCCCGCGCCCGCCGACGGCAACGGGCTCAACCCGCTGTTGCAGGACCCCGGCTTGGCGTTTCATCCGCCGACGCTCTACATCGGCTATGTCGGCATCTCGATCGCTTTCTCCTTCGCGGTCGGCGCGATGATCACGCGCGATGTCGGCCCGGCGTTTGCGCGCGCGATGCGGCCGTGGGTGCTCGGCGCGTGGATCTTCCTGACGCTCGGCATTACTGCGGGATCGTATTGGGCCTATTACGAGCTCGGCTGGGGCGGCTGGTGGTTCTGGGATCCGGTCGAGAACGCCTCGCTGATGCCGTGGCTCGCGGCGACCGCCTTGCTGCATTCGGTCAGCGTGCTCGCGACGCGTGACGGCTTGCGCGCCTGGACGCTGATGCTCGCCGTCGTCGCCTTCTCGATGTCGATGATCGGCACCTTCCTGGTGCGTTCGGGAATCCTCACCAGCGTCCACGCTTTCGCGGTCGATCCGACACGCGGGTCGTTCATCCTCGCGCTGCTCGCCATCTATATCGGCGGCGCGCTGCTGCTGTTCGCGCTCCGCGTCGGCACGGTGAAGCAAGGCAACACCTTCGACGCGGTCAGCCGCGAGGGCGCGTTGATCGTCAACAATCTGCTGCTCTCGGTGATCCTCGCGCTCGTCCTGCTGTTCACGCTCTATCCGATCGTCGCGGCGGGCTTCGGGACGCAATTGTCGATCGGCAAGCCGTTCTTCGACAAGTTCATCGGTCCGATCGCGCTTGCGCTCGGCGTGGTGATGGCGATCGGGCCGATGGTGCGCTGGCGGCGCGACGATCCAGGCGTGGTGCTCGGACGGATGATCGCACCCGTCGCGGTGACGGGCTTCGCGCTCGTTGCCTTGGTCGCGCTCGGCGGCGGGATCGCGTGGCTGCCGCTGTTCGGACTGGCGCTCGCGATCGGGCTCGCGGTGGCGAGCGTGTTGCCGCTGTGGGGGCGCAACCTGCGCCGCACGCCGCTCTTCACCTACGGCATGGTCGTCGCGCATCTCGGGATCGCGGTGAGCCTGGCGGGGATGGCGTGCGACGCCGCCTTCACGCAGGAGACGCTCGTCGCGGTGCGCGTCGGCGAGCCGTATCGCGCCGGGCCGTTCAGCGTGACGCTCGACGGGATCAAGCCTGTGGTCGGCCCCAATTGGTCGGCGCTCGAAGCGCGGCTGAGCGCGCGGCGTGGGGCCGACGGCGCGGTCTTCTATCTCCGCCCGCAATCGCGCTTCTTCGCCAATCCGGTGACGGTGACGAGCGAGTCGGCGATCGCGACGCGCTGGGACGGGCAACTCTACACCGTGCTCGGGGAGCCCGATGGCACCGGGCGCTGGCAGCTGCGGCTGTGGTGGAAGCCGTTCGTGACGCTGATCTGGTTCGGCGGCGCGCTCGTCGCGATCGGCGGGGCGCTGTCGCTGCTCGGGCGCTTGCGGCGCGAACGCCGCGTGCGGGTGCGTGAGGCGTACGCATGAAGCGCTGGCTGATCTGGGTGCCGTTCGCCGTCGCGCTGGGCTTGCTCGCTCTGGTCGGCTGGGGACTCTACAAGCCTGCGGACCGCACCGTCCGCTCGGCGCTGGTCGGCCAACGCTTGCCGCAATTCGCGCTCCCGCCGATCGTCCCGGGCAAGCCGGGGCTCGCCACCGCAGCGTTTGCGACGGGCAAGCCGCGCTTGCTCAACGTCTTTGCCAGCTGGTGCATCCCGTGCATCGCCGAGGCGCCGCAATTGCTCAAGCTCAAGCAAGCCGGGGTCGAGATCGACGCCGTCGCGATCCGCGATACGCCCGCCGCGATCGCCGAGTTCCTCGCGCGCAATGGCGATCCTTACGCCGCGATCGGTGACGACAAGACGAGTTCGGTCCAGCTCGCGCTCGGATCGTCGGGGGTGCCCGAAACCTTCGTGATCGGTGGCGACGGGCGAATCGTGCTCCAGCATGTCGGCGACATCCGCGCCGAGGAGGTGCCGGGGCTGATCGCGGCGGTGAGGAACGCGCGGTGAAGCGGCTGCTGCTCCCGCTGTTGATGCTGGTTGCGGCACCGGCGTTTGCCGACAGCAACCTTCCGCCCGCCCCGCTCGCCAATGTCCAGCTCAAGGACCCGGCCAAGGAAGCGCAGGCGCAGACGTTGATGCTGACGCTGCGCTGCGTCGTCTGCCAAGGCCAGTCGATCGCCGACAGCAATGCCGAGATGGCGGGCGACATGCGCGCGCTGGTCCGCACGCGGATCGCCGCGGGGCAGAGCCCGGAGGCGATCCGGGCGTGGCTGATCGCGCGCTATGGCGACTATGTCAGCTACGATCCGCCGCTCAGCGCGGTGACCGCTCCCTTGTGGATCGCGCCGTTGATCTTGCTGGCGCTCGGCGTCTGGTTCGCACGCGCGAGTTTCAAGCGGCGGGCGAAACGATGAACCTTCTCATGCTCGCCCTGGTTGGGATCGCTGCGACGGGGTTGCTGTGGGGATTGGGCGTCGGGCGCCGCTTGTGGAGCTTTGCCGGCGCGGCGCTGATGCTCGGCGCGGCGGGCTTTGCGGTGCAGGCGGCGCGGCACGTGCCGGGCAAGCCGATCGCCGCCGATGTCACGCCGATCGCGGTCGATCCCGGGATGGTCGCGTTTCGCGAGGCGGTGTTCGCGCCGTCGCGCGAGGACAGTCTCGCGCTTGCCAGCGCCGATGCGCGGCTGGCGGCGGGCGACGCGCATGCCGCGGCCGATGGCCTGCGCCGCGAGATCGCGCTGCGCCCGGGCGACGCTGCGCTGTGGACCGGGCTCGGCTATGTCCTCGCGCTGCACGACACTGCGGTGTCGCCGGCGGCGAAGTTCGCCTTCCGCCGCGCGGTTGCGCTTGCGCCGCACAGCCCGGGTCCGGCGTTCTTCCTCGGCATGGCGTATGTCGATGCCGGTGAGGTCGCACAGGCACGGCCGGCCTGGGCGTTCGCGCTGAGCGTGACGCCGGCGAACGCGCCGTATCGCGACGACATCGTCCAGCGGCTCGCCGCGCTCGATCAGTTCGACAAGGTGGCGGCCGCACAGCGCGCGGCGGCGCGTTAGCGCACCACCAGCCGCGTATAGAGGTGCCAGGTGGCGTAGCCGAGCCACGGCAGCACCACCGCCAGCCCGATCGCCGCCGGGATCATGCCGAGCGCGAGCAGCCCCGCGACGCGCACGCCCCAGCCGAGCACTTCGCGCGGATTCTCGCGCACCGCGGCGAGCGACGTGCGCACTGCCGTCACTGCATCGACGGGTTGATCGACCACCATCGGGAACGCGACGACCGCAACGACGAGCGTGGCCAGCGCAAACGCCCCGCCGGCAAGATTGCCGAGCACGATCAGCTGCCAGCCCTCCGCCGTGGTGAACAGCCGCGCGATCACGTCACCGGGCTGCATCGGCCCGACCGTGCCGAAGGTCGCTTGATAGATCGCATAGGCGACGCCGAGCCATGCCACGAAGAGCAGCGCGATCCCGCCGGTCAGCAGCGCGAGCGGCCAGCGGCTGCGCCCGTTGAGCGGATCGAGGAAGTGCCACCAGCTCGAGTCGCGGCCTTCCTCACGGCGCCGCGCGAGTTCGTAGAAGCCCGATGCCACGGCCGGCCCGGCGATCGAGAGCCCTGCGACGAGCGGAAAGAGCAAGGGCAGCAGCGGCGCGTTGAAGGCGAGCGCGACCGCCACGAAGCAGATGACGGGATAGAGCAGCCCGAGAAAGATCAGATCGCCGCGCTTTTCGGTAAAGTCCTTCCACCCCTCCGCCAGCGCCCAGGTCAAGTCGGCTGTCTCGATTCGTCGGATCTCGGGCAGATCGGCGGCGCGTGCGGGCAGGGCGGTTGCGTGTAGGGTGGCGGTCATCGGTTGGTCCTCGTCCTAAGCGTACTTTCCTTTGTCTTGGAGTGAGGACTGTACGCCCTTTGGCGAGCGCCGACAATATTAGCGCGAAAGCCTCAGCCGAACGGCCCGTTGAGCTGCACGATCTTGCGGTTGAGCACCGCGGCAAAACTCACCCACAGGAAATAGGGCACGATCAGCGCCGCAGCGAAATGCGAGATCGGCCACAGCCCGACGAGCAAGGCGATGAGCGAGCCCCACAGGAAGACGACTTCGACCAGCGCCCAATCGGGCCGCCGCACCGCGAAGAAGAGCGGGCTCCACGCGAAATGGCACGCCGCGTTGACCGCGAACAGGATGACGACCGACTGACGCGCCGCCGCATCGGGCGCAGCTTGCCATGCGATCGCGGCGGACCAGGCGGCAAGTCCGAGCAGAATCGTCCAAGCAGGGCCGAACGCCCAGCCGGGCGGCTGCCACCAGGGTTTACGCAGCGCCTTGTACCACGACCCGATCGGCGTCGCGAGGCCACCCGCCACGAGCAACACCGCAGCGCATCCGCCCGAGACGATCAGCGGGCTCATGCGGCGTTTCCGATCACTTTTCGACGACTGTCCACTTGCCGAGTGTCAAGCGCGTGGTACACATGAGCGATGGGCATGGCATTTCCCTTTTCGGCGATCGTCGGCCAGGACGAGATGAAACTGGCACTGCTGTTGGCCGCGATCGACGCGCGGATCGGCGGCGTGATGGTATTCGGCGATCGCGGCACCGGCAAGTCGACCGCGGTGCGCGCGCTCGCCGCCTTGCTTCCCCCAATGCCTGCCGCCCTTGCCGGGTTCCATCCCGAGGGTGCGCCACCGCCCGATCGCAAGGCGACGGTCCCCGTTCCCTTCGTCGATCTGCCGCTTGGCGCGACCGAGGACCGCGTCGTCGGCGCGCTCGATCTCGAGCGGGCACTCGGCGCCGGGGTAAAGGCGTTCGAGCCTGGGTTGCTTGCGCGCGCCAATGGCGGGTTCCTGTATATCGACGAGATCAACCTGCTCGAGGACCATATCGTCGACCTGCTGCTCGACGTCGCGGCATCGGGCGAGAACGTCGTCGAGCGCGAGGGATTGTCGGTGCGGCATCCGGCGCGCTTCGTGCTGGTCGGCAGCGGAAATCCCGAGGAGGGCGAACTCCGCCCGCAATTGCTCGATCGCTTCGGCCTGTCGGTCGAGGTGCGCACGCCGCAGGATCTCGCCGCGCGGATCGAGATCCTCAAGCGCTGCGACGCGTTCGAGCGGACGCCTGCGGAATTCGCCGAGACGTGGCGCGCAGCGGAGAAGAAGACGCTGCGACGGCTCGCGCGGGCGCGGGCCAGCCTCGCGCACGTGACCGTGCCCGATGCTATCCTCGCACGCGCCGCACAATTGTGCATGGCGGTCGGGGCCGATGGCTTGCGCGGCGAGCTGACGCTGATGCGCGCGGCACGCGCGCTGGCGGCGCTCGATGGCGAAGCCGTCGTCGGCCCCGCGCAGCTTGCGCGCGTCGCCCCGCTCGCGTTGCGGCACCGGTTGCGGCGCGGGGTGCTCGACGAGACGGGCTCGGCGGTGCGGATCGAACGCGCGCTGGACGAACTGGCGGCGGCGTGAGCGCGGCCGCCTCGCCGCTCGACGATGCGATGCTAGCGGCGCGGTTGTGCGCGATCGATCCAGTCGGCCTGGGGGGCATGATCCTGCGCGGTGGCGCAGAATTGCGCGACCGCGTCGTCGCGCGCTTGCATGCGGACCTCCCTGAAGGCGCGCCGCTGCGGCGGATTCCCGCGCATGTCGATGACGATGCGCTGCTCGGCGGGCTCGATCTTGGCGCGACGCTCGCGCTCGGGCGGCCGGTGCGGCAGCGCGGAGTGCTTGCGGCGGCGGATGGCGGGATCGTCGTGCTGCCGATGGCGGAGCGAATCGCCGAAGCGACTGCGGCGCGGATCACCGCGGTGCTCGACGCGCGCGCGATCGATGCGGTAGCGGTGCGCATTGCGGTGGTCGCGTTCGATGACGGGGTCGAGGATGAAGCGCCGCCGCAAGCCTTGGTCGAGCGGCTGGCGTTTCGGATCGATCTGTCCGAGTGCCGCGGGGCAACCGACACGGTGCCATCCGATGCTGAAGCGAAGGCAGCAGACGGCGACGCGCCAGCGATCGACCCGTGCGCGATTCTCAGCGGCGCTGCTGCCGCACTCGGCATCGATTCGGCGCGCGCTGCGCTGTTCGCGCTGCGTGCCGCGCGCGCGGCGGCGGCGTTGGCGGGGCGCAGCGAACCCGACGAAGACGATGTGATCCTCGCGATCCGGCTCGTCCTCGGCCCGCGCGCGACGCGGCTTCCCGCGCCGCCGCAGGACGACAGCGCGACCGACGCGCCACCCCCGCCGCCCGAAAGCGAGTCGAGCGAGGAAGAGCGCGGTGCGCCCGAACCGCCCGACGACGTCGTGCTCGCCGCCGCGCTCGCGGCGCTCCCGCGCGACGTGCTCGAACGACTCGCGGCCGGCGCGGCACGGCGCGGGGTCAATCGCGCGCGCGGCGCGGGCGAACGGCGCAAGTCGCCCCTTCGAGGTCGCCCGCTCGGCGCGCGTGCGGGAATTCCGCGTGGCGGCTTGCGGCTGAGCTTGATCGACACGCTGCGCGCCGCCGCGCCGTGGCAGAAGCTGCGCGAGCGTGGCGGCGGCGCGATCCGGATTCGCCGCGACGACCTGCGCATCCGTCGCTTCGAGACGCGTGCGGAAACGGTGACGATCTTTGCGGTCGATGCGTCGGGCTCGGCGGCGGCGGCGCGGTTGGCCGAGGCGAAGGGCGCGGTCGAGTTGCTGCTCGCGCAAGCCTATGTGAAGCGCGCGCAAGTCGCGTTGGTGGCGTTTCGCGGGGGCGGCGCGGAGGTCTTGCTGCCGCCGACGCGCTCGCTGACTCGCGCCAGGCGCGCGCTGGCGGATTTGCCGGGCGGTGGCGGCACGCCGCTGGCCACCGGGCTCGACGCGGCGCGAACGCTCGCCGAGGCGGCGCGCGCGCGCGGACGCACGCCCTTCCTCGTCGTGCTGACCGACGGACGCGGCAACATCGCCGCCGATGGCAGCGCGGTGCGCGAGCGTGCCGAGCGCGACGCCGAGCAAGCCGCGCGCGCGATCGGCCAGGCCGGGATCGGCGCGGTGTTCCTCGATACCGCCGCGCGCCCCCGCCCCGAGGGCGCGCGACTCGCGCTGGCGATGGGCGCGCGCTACCTCCCGCTGCCGCGCGCCGATGCCGCGGCGATGCACCGCGCGGTGTCGGCGGCGCAGGCCGCATGAGCCGCGCGCGCTGGGAGGCCGAGGGGCGCGATTGGCCCAATCGCGCCGCGAGCCAATTCGTCGATACCGCGCGCATTCGCTGGCATGTCCAGATGATGGGGGCAGGGCCGGTGTTGCTGCTGCTCCACGGCACGGGGGCGGCGACACATAGCTGGCGTGATCTTGCACCGCTGCTGGCGGAAAATTTTACCGTGGTCGCGCCCGATCTGCTGGGGCACGGTTTCACTACCGGGCGCCCGGTCGGGGGGCTGACGATGCCCGCGATGGCGCGCGCGGTGGGGGAATTGCTCGCCACGCTCGGGCTCGCGCCTGATCTGGTTGTGGGGCATTCCGCGGGCGCGGCGATCGGGGCGCGGCTGGTGCTCGATGGCGGCGCTAAGCCCGCGCGGCTGGTCGGGCTCAACCCCGCGCTGATGCCGTTTCCCGGGCTCGCCGCGGCGCTCTTCCCGACGCTCGCGCGGATGCTGTTCGTCAATCCGTTCGCGCCGCATCTCGTTGCGGGGCTTGCGCGCGGGCCGGGCGATGCGAAGCGCTATCTCGAGCGCGCGACAGGCTCGACGATCGACGCGCGCGGGGTCGATTGGTATCGGCGGCTGTTCTCGACCTCGGATCACGCCGCGGGCGCGATCACGATGATGGCGGATTGGGATTTGGACTCGCTCGCGCGCGATCTGCCGCGCGTTCGCGTGCCGACGCTTCTGATCCACGGGTCGGCCGATTCGGCGATCGCGCTGGCGTCGGTCCGCCAAGCCGCAGCCTTGCTGCCCGAGAGCCGGTTGGAAGTGCTCGCCGGGCTCGGCCATCTCGCGCACGAGGAACGCCCCGCCGATGTCGCCGCCTTGATTCGAGGGTTTGCGGATGCCGAATAGCTATTTCGCCTTGCTCGACATGGCGATCGTCGGGGTGCCGACGATCCTCTTCGTCGTCTGGCAACTCGTCTCGATCAACCGCGAGATCGCGCGCGACAAGGCCAAGAAGGCGGTGCCGCCCGACGCTTCACCAGAGCGCCCGGGGCATCCGGTAGGGGAGCATCGACTGGACGATCGGTGAGCGGAAGCGCGCGAGCGACAGGCTTTCATGCACCGCGTCGACGGTCTCGCCGAACAGCCGCGTCGACAGCCCCGAGCGCGCATAGAACGGCGCGTCGATCCAGGTCCGCGTCACGAGCGGCGTAGCGCCGGAATCGGCGCGTGTCGCACGCGCGACACGCCAGCCGGTATGCGGAAGCCGCACGCGCGGTGGCGGCGCGACGTCATGCCAGCGGCCTTGCCGATCGAATTTGAGCGCCAGCTCGAACGGATCGCCACCGCGGCGTCGCCCCTCGTACAGCACGGCCACGTCATTGCGCAGGTGCGCGCGCGCCCAGTGCCAGTCGTCGAACCCCGCCTCGAGCGGCTCGTCGCCGAAATTCGAATCCCAATAGCCGCTGCCCGACCAGCCAAGATCGGGATGCGTCATCGCCACCTCGACGCGCGCGCGCGGCGCGACGGGGTGCCAGCGGTGCCGCGCCGCGGGATCGAGCGCGAAGGCGGTGGTGCCGATCAGCTCCGGGGTGACGCGGACGGTGCCGCGCACGCGGTAGGGCAGCGGTGCCGAACGTTCGTCGATCGCGATCACCAGCGTATCGCCGTCCCAGCTGAGCGCGCTCGGTCCGACCTGGAAATGATCGGCATCGCGCCGAACATGGCGCTCGCCGCGCTCGGTCATCGCCCATGCCCCACCGCGCGGACCGCACAGCGCGACGTTGATCGCGCAGTGATTGTCGGGCCGTCCGCGCCCTGAAAGCTTGTAATAGGGAGAGAAGACGCTCCCGATAAACGCGATGATCGTCAGGCCGAAGCGACGGTCGGCGCTGACCGCGTCGATATACCACCAGGCATAGCCGTTCGCGTCGACATGGACGTCGAAGCGCGGTCCTTGAGCAGGCAGTCGACGGCTAGGTGGCCGGACAAGGCCGCCATCGGGACGCCCGCGCCCGGATGGGTGCTCCCGCCCGCGCAATAGAGCCCAGGGATCCGTGTCCGGCTGCCGGGGCGCTGGAAGGATGCCGCCCACCCGTGCGAGGCCCGTCCATAAAGGGCTCCACCCGTCCGTGGGAACAGGCCGTTGAAGCCACTCGGCGTCGTCAGCACCGTCGCCTCCTCGGGCAAGTCCAGCGTCAGGCCAGCGCGCTGCAGCGTGGCGTGCATCGATAGCGTGCATTGCTCGATCTCCGCTTGGGAAAGAGGGGACGTGTCGCCGGTGGCGGGGGCGTTGACGATGATCTGGACGCGCTCGGACGCGCCGGCGCCCGCGCCGGTCGTGGCGTCGCGGTCCTGTGCGCAGACATAGACGGTCGGGTCGGCGGGAACGCGGCCGGCGGCGAGCTCGGCGAATTCGGTCGCCGAGTCGCGTGCGAAGACCACATTGTGGCGCAGCAGCGGGAAACCGCGCGCGGGCGTGTTCGCGCACCACACCAGCGCCGAGAGCGAGCGCTTGTGCGCCGGTTGCCGAGCGACCGCGCGCCGCACTGCCTGGCCGAACGCACCGTGCGCGATCGCTGCGGGATCGGCATTGCAGACGATCGCAGTCGCGCGGATCTGCTCGCCCGAGGCGAGCCGCACGCCGCTCGCACGCCCGCGCTCGACCAGGATCTCGCTGACCGGTGCGCCATAGCGGAAGACCGCGCCGTTCCGGATCGCCAGTGCCTCGAGCGCCTTGGCCAGCGCATGCATCCCGCCCGAAATCAGCCAGACCCCGGCGGCCTCGACATGCGCGACGAGCATCAACGTCGCTGGGCAGTGGAACGGCGAGGATCCGCAATAGGTCGCGTAGCGCCCGAACAATTGCCGCAGCCTTGGATCGGGAAAATGATCACCGAGCGCCGACCACAGCGTTTCGTACGGGCGGATGCGGCTGAGATCGGTCAGCCCGCGCAACCCCATCCGCCAAGTGAGCCCGAGCGGGTTGGTCTGCGGCGCGCGCAGGAACGGCGCTTCGAGCGTTTCGAAGATATGGCGCGCCTCGGCGCAGAATGCGCGGTAACCCGCCGCTGCGCGCGCGCCGGAAAAATCGCCGATCGCGGCCTCGCTTTCCGCAGGATCGGCGAACAGATCGAGCCGGTCGTCGCCCCAGGCGTGGCGCGCGAGGATCTTTGCGGGGGTGAGCGCGACATGCGCATCGAGCGACGCGCCGCAGGCGGCGAAGATCTCGTCGAACACATGGCGCAGCGTGAAGACCGTCGGCCCGCCGTCGACCGCCGCGCCGCCCGCCATGACCTGGCGCATCTTTCCGCCCGGGGCAGAGGCTGCCTCGACCACGGTAACCGGCACACCGCGCGCGGCGAGCAAGGCCGCGCTGACCAGCCCACCGATCCCGGCGCCGATGACGAGCACCGTATCGCGTCTGTCCACCGTAATGAATCCTCGATCCAGTCAGTGTCCACTCGACTGGACACTCAGTTTCGTCCACCAAGGGCGACATGTCAAAGCCTGTCTTGCGCAAGTCCCTCCTGCTCTCGGCCCGGACGTCCTGGCTGGCATGGCGAAACGGGCTGCTGGGGTCGCCGCGGTTTCAGCGCTTTGCCGCGCGCTGCTGGCTGACGCGCCCGATCGCCCGGTCGCGTGCGCGCGGGCTGTTCGATCTGGTGGCGGGCTTCGTCTATTCGCAGACGCTCGCGGCGTGCATCGCGACCGGTCTGCTCGATCGACTCGGCGGCGGACCGCAGACGTGCGACGCGCTCGCCGCGCAAATCGACGTGCCGCCCGAGGGCACGCTCAGGCTGCTGCGCGCGGCTGCGGCGCTGCGGTTGGTCGAACGACTCGGCGATGCCTGGGTGCTGGGCAGCGCGGGCGCGGCGCTGCGCGGCAATGGCGGGATTGCCGAAATGGTCGCGCACCACGGCTTGCTCTATGCCGATCTCGCCGACCCCGTGGCGCTGCTGCGGCGCGGTGGCGGCGGCGGGGCGCTCGCGGGATATTGGGGCTATGCCGAGGCGCCGGGCGCCGGCGACGCCGAATCGGTCGCGCCCTATTCGCGGCTGATGGCGGCGTCGCAGCCGCTCGTCGCGGCGCAGACGCTCGACGCCTACTATTTCGCGCGCCACCTGCGGATGCTCGATATCGGCGGGGGCGAGGGAGGATTTGTCGAATCGGTCGCGGCGCGTGTGCCGACGCTCGAGCTCGCTGTGTTCGATCTGCCCGCGGTCGGCGAACGCGCGCGCGCGCGCTTCGCCGCCGCGGGGCTTGGCGAACGGACGTCGATTCATGGTGGCAGCTTTCGCAGCGACCCCGTCCCGCAGGGGTACGATCTCATCACGCTGGTGCGTGTGCTGCACGATCATGACGATTCGGTCGTGCTCGCCTTGTTGCGCGCGATCCGTGCCGCGCTGCCCCCCGGCGGTCGCCTGCTGATCGCCGAGCCGATGGCGCAGACACCGGGCGCCGAACCCGCCGGAGACGCCTATTTCGGCCTGTATCTGCTCGCGATGGGGTCGGGCCGTCCGCGCGCTCCCGCCGAGATTCGCGCTATGCTCCACACCGCTGGCTTTGCTCGCTCGCGGCTGCTGCCGACTGCGCTGCCGATCACGTGTCGTGTGGTCGTCGCGGAGGCCTGACGATCAACCGTCAATCATGATTGACAAAACAAAGTGTCCATATAGATTGACACCAAGACGACCCGTAACGGGGCGCGGCAGGGGAAGCACGGTGGATACACTGGCGATCGTATTGGAGGAGCCCGGACAGCTCGCCCTGCGTCGCCTGGCGTTGACCGCGATGGGCCCCGCCGACGTCCTGATCGAAATCGCCTGGAGCGGGATCAGCGCGGGCACCGAGAAATTGCTGTGGTCGGGCAAGATGCCCGCCTTCCCCGGCATGGGCTATCCGCTGGTCCCGGGATATGAATCGGTCGGGCGGATAGTCGATGCGGGCCCTGAGGTCCGCGCGCGCATCGGCGAATGGGTCTTCGTTCCCGGTGCCAATTGCTATGAGGGCGCACGCGGCCTGTTCGGCGGATCGGCGCGGCGCGTCCTGTTGCCTTCGGCGCGCGCGATCCCGGTCGACGAGTCGCTCGGTGCCGACGGGATCCTCACCGCGCTCGCGGCAACCGCCTATCACGCCGTCGCGGGTGGCGCGCCGCCCGAGCTCGTGATCGGGCACGGTATCGTCGGGCGGCTTGCGGCGCGGATCACGGTGGCGCTCGGCGCGCCGGCGCCGACGGTGTGGGAGACCAACCCCGACCGGCGCGATGCGAGCGGCTATGCAGTGATCGATCCCGCACAGGACGAGCGCCGCGACTATGCGACGATCTGCGAGGCGAGCGGCGCGTCCGATATCCTCGACGCGATCGTCCCACGGCTCGCCAAGCGCGGCGAGATCGTGCTTGCGGGATTCTATGACCGGCTCGGTTTTGCCTTTCCGCCAGCCTTCCAGCGCGAGGCGCGGCTGCGCATCTCGGCCGAATTTACCCCGGCTGATGTCGCCGCGACCACGGCGCTGATCGCATCCGGCGCGCTGCGGCTCGACGGGCTGATCAGTCACCTTCGGCCGGCCGCCGAAGCCGCCGACGCCTATCCGGCGGCGTTCGGCGATCCTGCTTGCCTCAAGATGGTCCTCGATTGGAGTGCGGTATGACGATGCTCGACCCAGGCCCGCTGCGCGACGAAGCCGCGTACGAGCCCGATCCCGTTTCGACCGGGCCGGTGACCAAGGAAACGCAGATCATCGCGATCTACGGTAAGGGCGGCAGCGGCAAATCGTTCGCGCTTGCCAACCTCAGCTACATGATGGCGCAGCAGGGCAAGCGCGTGCTGCTGATCGGTTGCGACCCCAAGAGCGACACGACGTCGCTGCTGTTCGGCGGAAAATCGACCCCGACGATCATCGAGACGAGCTCGAAGAAGAAGCTCGCGGGCGAGGAGATCGGCATCGAGGACGTCTGCTTCCAGCGCGACGGCGTGTTCGCGATGGAATTGGGCGGCCCCGAGGTCGGCCGCGGCTGCGGCGGGCGCGGGATCATCCACGGCTTCGAGACGCTCGAGAAACTCGGTTTTCACGAATGGGGCTTCGACTATGTCCTGCTCGATTTCCTGGGGGACGTGGTATGTGGCGGCTTCGGCCTGCCGATCGCGCGCGACATGTGCCAGAAGGTGATCGTCGTCGCCTCGAACGATCTCCAGTCGCTCTATGTCGCCAACAACGTCTGCAAGGCGGTCGAATATTTCCGCAAGATGGGCGGCAATGTCGGCGTCGCGGGGATGATCCTCAACAAGGATGACGGCACTGGCGAGGCCAACGCGTTTGCCGAGGCCGTCGGGATTCCGGTGCTGACCGCGATCCCCGCGAACGAGGATATCCGCAAGAAGAGCGCGAACTATCAGATCATCGGCAAGCCCGGCGGACAATGGGCGAGCCTGTTCGAACAGCTCGCGCTCAACGTCGCCGAGGCGCCGCCGCTGCGGCCCACGCCGCTCGACCAGGACGGGCTGCTCGGGTTGTTCTCGGCCGACGTGACGGGGGCCGACTACACGCTCCGGCCTGCGAGCCAGACCGACATGCGCGGCGTCGCCTATGTCACCAAGCCGACGCTCGAGGTCGTGTACGATGCCGTCTGACGCTGGTCTCCTTGCGCCTTCCCTGCCCGCAGGGACGGAGAGACGCCCGGACCGCATCGAACTTGCGACCCAGAGCGGTGGCTGCTCGAGTGGTTCCACGCTCCGCGAAGCCGCCGAACTCGCCGGCAAATCCGACGTCCTCGCCCGCTACGACGCCGATTACCCCAAGGGACCGCACGACCAGCCGCAATCGATGTGCCCGGCGTTCGGCTCGCTCCGCGTGGGCCTCAGGATGCGCCGCACCGCGACGATCCTCTCGGGCTCGGCGTGCTGCGTCTATGGCCTGACCTTCACCTCGCATTTCTACGGCGCGAAACGCAGCGTCGGCTACGTCCCCTTCTCGTCCGAGACGCTGGTGACGGGCAAATTGTTCGAGGACATTCGCGACGCCGTCCACCAGCTCGCTGACCCGGCGCTGTACGACACGGTGATCGTCACCAATCTGTGCGTGCCGACGGCAAGCGGCGTCCCGCTGCAATTGCTCCCCGACCAGATCAACGGCGTCCGCATTATCGGGATCGACGTCCCCGGCTTCGGCGTGCCGACGCATGCCGAGGCGAAGGACGTGCTTGCCGGCGCGATGCTCAGTTATGCGCGCAAGGAGGCCGAGCAGGGCCCGGTCGCCGCGCCGAAGCAACGACCCGACCGGCCGAGCGTGACGCTCCTGGGCGAGATGTTCCCGGCGGACCCGCCCGGAATCGGGCTGTTGCTCGAACCGCTGGGCCTAGCTGCTGGCCCGGTCGTCCCGACGCGCGAATGGCGCGAGCTCTACGCCGCGCTCGATTGCGCCGCGGTGGCGGCAATCCATCCGTTTTACACCGCGAGCATCCGCGAGTTCGAGGCGGCTGGCCGCAGCGTGGTCGGCTCGGCGCCGGTCGGGGCTGACGGGACGGCGGCATGGCTCGACGCGATCGGCGCGGCATGCGGGATCGCTCAAGGCAAGGTCGATGCGGCCAAGAACCGCTTTATCCCCGCGATCCGCGGCGCGCTCGCCGCCAAACCCATTGCCGGGCGGATCACCGTCTCGGGCTATGAAGGCTCAGAACTGCTCGTTGCGCGCCTCCTGATCGAGAGCGGCGCGGACGTCCCCTATGTCGGTACGGCATGCCCGCGGACAGTGTGGTCGGATCCCGATCGCGACTGGCTCGAGGCGCATGGC
This sequence comes from Sphingomonas sp. PWP1-2, assembly GCF_049898305.1. Classification (NCBI taxonomy): domain Bacteria; kingdom Pseudomonadati; phylum Pseudomonadota; class Alphaproteobacteria; order Sphingomonadales; family Sphingomonadaceae; genus Sphingomonas; species Sphingomonas sp. PWP1-2. Next base: position 195,585 of record NZ_JAFCXM010000004.1, on the reverse strand, counting down.
TGCCGCGTGCAATATCGCGCCAGCCTTGAGCAGGACATCGCCGCGGTCGAGGAATTCGGCCCCGATCTCGCGATCGGCACGACGCCCGTCGTCCAGCACGCCAAGCAGAAGGCGATCCCGGCGCTCTATTTCACCAACCTCATCTCGGCGCGCCCGCTGATGGGGCCGGCGGGCGCGGGGAGCCTCGCACTCGTCGTCAACGCCGCGCTCGCCAATCAGGCGCGCTTCGACAAGATGACGCGTTTCTTCGACGGGGTGGGGACGGGGCCGTCGGCCGGCGTGTGGGAGACCACGCCGGTCGACCGGCCCGAGTTCAAGGCAAAATACGCCGCCAAACGCATCGCCGCCGCCAAGGCGGAAGAAAGCGTCGGGGTATGACGCTGATCCTCGATCATGATCGTGCCGGCGGCTATTGGGGCGCGGTCTACGCCTTCACCGCGATCAAGGGGCTGCAGGTCATCATCGACGGCCCGGTCGGCTGCGAAAATCTGCCCGTCACCTCGGTGCTGCACTACACCGATGCGTTGCCGCCGCACGAATTGCCGATCGTCGTCACCGGGCTCGGCGAGCAGGAGCTCGGCCGCGACGGCACCGAAGGCGCGATGAAACGCGCCTGGGCGACGCTCGACGCCGATCTCCCCGCAGTCGTCGTGACCGGCTCGATCGCCGAGATGATCGGCGGCGGCGTCACGCCCGAGGGCACCAACATCCAGCGCTTCCTGCCGCGCACGATCGACGAGGATCAGTGGCAGTCGGGCGACCGCGCGCTGACCTGGCTGTGGACGCAGTTCGGCCCGAAGAAGGTTCCGGCGTTACGTCCGTTGAAGGAGGGCGAACGCCCCAAGGTCAACCTCATCGGCCCGATGTACGGCAGCTTCAACATGCCGTCTGACCTCGCCGAAATCCGCCGCCTGGTCGAGGGGATCGGTGCCGAAATCGGGATGGTCTTCCCGCTCGGCAGCCATCTCGCCGACGTCCGCAAGCTCGCCGACGCGCGCGTCAACGTCTGCCTTTATCGCGAGTTCGGGCGCGGGCTGTGCGAGGCGCTCGAGCGGCCCTATCTGCAGGCGCCGATCGGGCTCGAGAGCACGACGCTGTTCCTGCGCAAGCTCGGCGAATTGCTCGGGCTCGATCCCGAGCCGTTCATCGAGCGCGAGAAGCATACGACGATCAAGCCGCTTTGGGACCTATGGCGCTCGGTCACGCAGGACTTCTTCGGCACCGCAAGCTTCGGCATCGTCGCGACCGAGACCTATGCGCGCGGCATCCGCGCGTTTCTCGAAGGCGATATGGGGCTGCCGTGCCACTTCGCCTTCGGGCGCTCGGCCGGGATCAAGCCCGACAACCAGGCGGTGATCGACGCGATCCGCAGCAACCCGCCGCTGATCGTGTTCGGCAGCTTCAACGAGCGGATGTACATGGCCGAGGCCGGCGCGCGCGGCGTGTACATTCCGGCGAGCTTCCCCGGCGCGGTGATCCGCCGCCACACCGGCACGCCGTTCATGGGCTATGCCGGCGCGACCTATCTCATCCAGGAAGTGTGCAACGCGCTGTTCGACGCGCTCTTCCACATCCTTCCGCTTGCCGGCCAGCTCGACACGGTCGAGGCGACGCCCGCGCGGATCGAGCGTGAAGTCGCGTGGGAAGACGCCGCCAAGGCGGCGCTCGACGAAGCGGTCGAGCGCGAGCCCGTCCTGGTGCGGATTTCCGCCGCCAAGCGCATCCGCGACGCCGCCGAACGTGGCGCGCGGCGCGCCGGCGAGGCCTCGGTTTCGCCGAGCCGCCTCGCGCACGCCATCACCGAAAGCCGCGGCGGATGACCGCGCGGTGTTCTTTCCCGCGTTCGCGCGGATCCGAAATCCCACGGCAGGTGCCGCGCGGATGCAGCCGGGGAGCGCATCCAACGCTCCTGATCGTGGTCGTCAGAATGGAGACGCAGCAATGAGCGATAATCGAGAAGAAAGGTTCGGGCCGGGGACCTATTTGACCCCGGAAGAAGCGAAGGAGTTTCACAAGCTCTTCATCACCAGCTTCGCTTTGTTCACCGCAGTCGCGATCGTGGCGCATATCCTTGTGTGGATGTGGCGGCCCTGGATCCATTGATATTTCATCGTAACGAGGAGACCACGTCATGTGGAGAGTTTGGCTTATTTTCGATCCGCGGCGCACGCTCGTCGCTCTGTTCGCCTTCCTGTTCGTGCTGGCGCTGCTGATCCATTTCATCTTGCTCAGCACCGACCGGTTCAACTGGCTCGATGGTCCGCACACCGCACCAGCGGCGGCGACCGCACCGGCGACGACGCCCGCGCCATAGCGGGCGCGCGCTCAAGCGGATGGGGCGTGACAGCCGTCCCATCCGCTTGATGCCGGTATTGGGGAGGGATGGCGCCCGCCGCAGCACGACGCTGCGGGCTGGCGATGGAGGATGGCGTCATGGCGCTGCTGAGTTTCGAACGAAAATACCGCGTCCGCGGCGGCACGCTGCTTGGCGGGGATCTTTTCGATTTCTGGGTCGGGCCGTTTTTCGTCGGCTTCTTCGGGGTGACGACCGCCTTGTTCGCGGGGCTCGGCACGGCGTTGATCGTCTATGCCGCATCGCTCGGGCCGACCTGGAACATCTGGCTGATCAGCATCGCGCCCCCCGACCTCCGCTATGGCCTGTCGCTGGCGCCGCTTCGCGAGGGCGGCTTCTGGCAGATCATCACGATCTGCGCGGTCGGATCGTTCGTGTCGTGGGCGCTGCGCGAAGTCGAGATCTGCCGCAAGCTCGGCATCGGCTATCACGTGCCGGCCGCGTTCGGCGTCGCGATCTTCGCCTATGTCTCGCTCGTCGTGATCCGCCCGATGCTGCTCGGCGCGTGGGGCTTCGGCTTTCCCTACGGCATCTTCAGCCATCTCGATTGGGTGTCGAACACCGGCTACCAATATCTCCATTTCCACTACAATCCCGCGCACATGCTCGCGGTGAGCTTCTTCTTCACGACGACGCTCGCGCTCGCGCTGCACGGCGGCCTGGTGTTGTCGGCGGCGAACCCCGCGAAGAACCCCGACGGGACGCAAGGCGAGGTGCGCTCGCCCGAATATGAGGACGCCTTCTTCCGCGACACGATCGGCTATTCGGTCGGCACGCTCGGCATCCACCGGCTCGGGCTGTTCCTCGCGCTGAGCGCAGGTTTCTGGAGCGCGATCTGCATCATCATCTCGGGGCCGCTATGGACACGTGGCTGGCCCGAATGGTGGAGCTGGTGGCTCAACCTGCCGATCTGGTCCTGAGGGGAGACGTCGCGTGGCAAGCTATCAGAACATCTTCACCCAAATCCAATTGCGCGGCGCGCCCGAAATGGGGCCCGCCCTTGGACCCTATGATTTCCCGCGGCTCGGCAAGCCCGGCTTCTCCTACTGGATGGGCAAGATCGGCAATGCGCAGATCGGGCCGATCTATCTTGGCGGGCTCGGCATCCTGTCGCTGATGTTCGGCTTCCTCGCGTTCGAGGTGATCGGGCTCAACATGTGGGCGTCGGTCGGCTGGGACCCGATCCAGTTCGCACGGCAATTGCCGTGGCTCGCGCTCGAGCCGCCCGGGCCCGAATATGGCTTCCAGCTGTTCGTGCCGCTGGCGAAAGGCGGCTGGTGGCAGATCGCGGGCTTCTCGATGTCGACCTCGGTGCTGCTGTGGTGGTTGCGCACGTTCCGGCGCGCCAAGGCGCTGGGGCTGGGGACGCACGTGCCCTGGGCCTTTGCGAGCGCGATCTGGCTGATGCTGGTGCTCGGCTTCATCCGGCCGATGCTGATGGGGAGCTGGGCCGAGGCGGTGCCGTTCGGCATCTTCCCGCACCTCGATTGGACCGCGGCGTTCTCGATCCGCTACGGCAATCTCTTCTATAACCCGTTCCACTGCCTCTCGATCGTCTTCCTGTACGGATCGACGCTGCTGTTCGCGATGCATGGCGCGACGATCCTCGCGGTCGGGCGCTATGGCGGCGAGCGCGAGCTCGAGCACATCACCGATCGCGGGACGGCGGCCGAACGCGCGGCGCTGTTCTGGCGCTGGACGATGGGGTTCAACGCGACCTACGAATCGATCCATCGCTGGGCCTGGTGGTTCGCGGTGCTGACCACGCTGACCGGCGGGATCGGTATCCTGCTGACCGGCACCGTGGTCGACAATTGGTATCTGTGGGCAATCCAGCACGGCTATGCGCCCAATTATCCGGGCACGGGCGTGATCGATCCCGCTACGCTTCCGGGAGCATCGCAATGAGCGGCGTCAGCAAGATCCTTGGTGTCGCGGGGCTGGCGAGCGCAATGCTGCTCGGCGGGTGCGAAGTCGGACCGAAGATCACGCAGCAGACCGGGTATCGCGGCACCGGCGGCGACCAGATCATCGACGTCCGCCATATGGTGAAGGCGTCGGCGATCCCCGCGCCGCCTTACGCGCTCCCCGACGATAGCGGGCCGCGCGCGCGCGAAACCTATCAGAACGTCAAGGTGCTCGGCGACGTCTCGACCGAACGCTTCAACCATCTGATGGCGTCGATCAACCAATGGGTCGCGCCGCCCGAACAGGGCTGCAATTATTGCCACAACCCCAACAACATGGCGTCGGACGAGAAATACACCAAGGTCGTCGCGCGGCGGATGTTGCAGATGACGCGGCAGATCAACGGCAAATGGTCGAGCCATGTCAAGGCGACGGGCGTGACCTGCTACACCTGCCATCGCGGCAATGCGGTGCCGGCGTATAAATGGGCGATCGCCGAAGGAGTCGCCGATCCCAATTCGATCGTGCGCAACAAGCATGGCCAGAACACGCCCAACGTAAGCGTCGGCTATGCCTCGCTGCCTTACGATCCGTTTGCCACCTATCTCAACGGCAAGGCGCAGATCCGCGTCGCGGCGAGCAGCCAATATCCCTCGCCGGGCCACGTCGTGTCGATCAAAGAGGCCGAGAAGAGCTATGGGTTGATGATGCACATGAGCACTGCGCTCGGCGTCAACTGCACCTATTGCCACAATACGCAGTCGTTCCGATCGTGGACGATCAGCCGGCCGCAGCGCGTCACCGCCTATTACGGGATCCGCATGGTGCGCGATATCAACGGCCAATATATCGACTCGCTGGCAAGCGTGTTCCCGGCCTATCGCAAGGGACCGCATGGCGACCCGTACAAGGTCAATTGCCAGACGTGTCACCAGGGCCAGTCGAAGCCGCTCGGCGGGATTTCGATGCTCGCGGCGAACCCGACGCTCAAGGCGCCGCCAATGCCAACCGCTGCACCCGAGGGTGGTGCCGCCGGGAAGGCGGTGCCCGCGGTGCTGGCCGACCCGCAGGCTATGACGCGGCGGCAATGATGGATCGCGCGCCGCAGCCGCCTGGCTGCGGGCGTGTGTCCGGTCGGGAGCAGTCTGCATGGACGGCCTGAGCTTCCACAACCATCCGCTGCGCGCCGCGCTCGCCGAGGAAATGCACGTCCGCCGGCTGCCGCGGTTCGCCGCGCCGTGCCGGTTGATGCAGATCGTGACCGTGCTCGGCGAAGAGGGCGCAAGCGGTGCGGCGGCGCATTTCGAGCGGATCACGCGGCACATCGGGATACGCGTTGCTCCCGATACGCGCTATGCGGTGGTCGATTTCGGCACCACCAAGCTCGTGCTCGAACGGCATACCGAGTTCGCCAGCTATACCTTCCTCAGCGAAGGGGCGTTCGACGAGCCGTTCGCGACCGACCTGTTCGATCCGCTGGCGCCCGATATCGCCGCCGATATGCCCGGCGCGGTGATCCGCGCGACGCAGATCGCGGTCTATCCGCCCGGCACCGATCCGCCCGCCGAAGCGCAGCTCGACCGGCTGTTCGCGCCCGATGCGCTGATCCGCTGCCAGATTGCCGGGGGCAAGGCGACGATGCTGTCGGACTTCCGGCTCAACACCGACGGGTTCGGACGCCTGCTGCTGATCGACCATGGCCTTGAGCGTGACGAGCCCTCGCAGCTCGTGCTGCGGCTGCAGGAGCTCGGCAATTATCGCAACATGGCGCTGCTCGGCCTGCCGCTTGCACAGCGGCTCACCCCCGACGTCTCGCGGCTCGAGGCGCGACTCGCCGACCTGACGCACGCAGTATCCGAGCGGCGGACACAGGACGACAATCTGCTCGACGAGCTGACCTATCTGTCGGCCGAGCTCGCGCGATTGCTTGCCGAGACGCGCTATCGGATGAGCGCGACGCGCGCTTATGCGCAACTCAGTCTCGACCGGCTCGAGACGCTCGGGATCGGGCGGATCGCGGGCTATCAGACGCTCGCCGACTTTACCGAGCGGCGGCTGACGCCGGCGGTGCGGACGTGCGACAGCTTCTCGGCGCGGCTCGACGATCTGTCGCAGCGCGCCGCCTGGACCAGCGAGCTGCTCCGCACGCGGATCGACATCGCGCTCGCCAAGCAGAATCGCGATTTGCTCGAATCGATGGACACGCGCACGCAGCTGCAATTGCGGCTGCAGCAGACGGTCGAGGGGCTCTCTGTGGTGGCGATCAGTTACTATGCCGTGGCGCTGATCGGCTATCTCGCTGCGCCGGCGCATGCCTGGAAGGAATGGGTGATGGTCGGCGCGGTGCCGCTGGTGTTCGGCGCGGCGTGGCTGTTCGCGCGGCGGGTGCGCAGGCGGCTGGAAGAGTAGACGCGGGCACCGGACTGTCCGAGGTTTTTCGCCGAGATCGGCATGTCGCTCCAATAGACCAAAACGGGTGCTTCGCCGAGACTCGTCACCCCGGGCTCGTCCCGGGGTCCACCGTGCCGCAATCGCATCGGGAGCCGTGTCGCGCTCAGCCGTGGACCCCGGCACAAGGCCGGGGTGACGGAGAAGGGCGTTGCGAAAGACTCGGCGTGTATTTCGCCCCCTGGCGCCGCGCCGCTGGCGCGGCCCCGCTCACGCCGCCGCCCTCACGCCGCCGCCCTCACGCCGCCGCCCTCACGCCGCCATGGCGCGCCGCGCCAGTGCGCATTGCGACCAGATCTCCGACAGCGCGTTGACCAGTTTGTCGACATCGCCGTCCGAATGGACCGGCGACGGCGTGAGCCGCAGCCGTTCGGTGCCGACCGGGACCGTCGGATAGTTGATCGGCTGGACATAGATGCCGTGCTGCTCGAGCAGCCAGTCGCTGATCATTTTGCACTTCTTGGCATCGCCGACCATCACCGGGATGATGTGGCTCGGATTCTCGATCGTCGGGATGCCGATCGCGTCGAGCCGTCGCCGGACTTGCGCGACGCGCGCCTGGTGCTGCGCGCGCTCCCACCCGCTGGCCTTGAGATGCCGGATGCTCGCGGTCGCGCCAGCGGCGAGGGCGGGCGGCAGCGCGGTGGTGAAGATGAAGCCGCTCGCAAAGCTGCGGACGTAATCGCAAAGCGCGGCCGAGGCGGCGATATAGCCCCCCATCACGCCGAACGCCTTGCCGAGCGTGCCTTCGATCACGGTGATGCGGTCCATCAGCCCGCGCTCCTCGGCGACGCCGCCGCCGCGCGGGCCGTACAGCCCGACGCCGTGGACTTCGTCGAGATACGACATCGCGCCATGTTTCTCGCAGACGTCAAGGATCTCGGCGATCGGTGCGATGTCGCCGTCCATCGAATAGACGCTTTCGAACGCGACGAGCTTGGGCCGCGACGGGTCGATCTGCGACAGCTTGCGGTCGAGATCCTCGGGGTCGCTATGCTTGAAGCGGATGCACTCGGCGCGGCTGTGGCGGATTCCCTCGATCATCGAGGCGTGGTTGAGTTCGTCCGACAGCACGACGCAATTCGGCATCCGCGCGGCGAGCGTGCCGAGCGCCGCCCAGTTCGAGACATAGCCCGAGGTGAACAGCAACGCCGCTTCCTTGCCGTGCAAATCGGCGAGTTCGGCCTCGAGCACGACATGCGCGTGCGTCGTGCCCGAAATGTTGCGCGTGCCGCCGGCGCCCGCGCCACACGCATCGAGCGTGGCGTGCATCGCGTCGAGCACTTTGCGGTGTTGACCCATGCCGAGATAGTCGTTCGAGCACCATACGGTGACGTCGCCGATGCCGTCCTCGGCATAATGATTCGCGCGTGGGAAACTGCCGGCCTTGCGCTCGAGCTCGGCGAAGATGCGGTAGCGCCCGTCCTCCTTCAGCGCGTCGAGCTCGACCTGAAAGAATGCCTCATAATCCATGGCGTACCCCTCCTACTCTCTTATCGCGGCTTTTGCCGCTTGGGTCTTTGCCGACGCCCACTGCCACAGTTTGGCATCGCGCAGCGGCAACACAAGAAAAAGATGCTCGACGAGCCCCAATGCCGCGAGCGCTGCGAGCAAGGTCGCGGTGACGGCTGCGCCGCTTTGCGCTGGCGCGGCTTCGGCGACGCTCCACGCCCACCCGGCAAGCGCGCCCGAGCCGATCACCGACACCGGCAGCAGCGCATTGCCCGCGCGGGTGCGGAAATAGCTCTTGAGATAGGCGAGATGCGCCGGGAAGACTTCGTCGCTGAGATTGGGCACGCCGAGATACAGGTTGAACTTGGCGCTGAGCCGCAAGCCGAACAGCAAGAGGAAGGTCAGCGGCGCGCTCTGGTTGGGCTGGCGCCAGGTCAGCGCGAACAGCAGCAGCGCGGTCGCCGCGATCGCGATCTCGTGATGGATCACCGTCGCGGTGGCGAGCTTCAATCGCGTCCAGCCAGTCGCCGCGGGTGGGCAGGGCGCGCGATTGGGGCCAGCGACGAATCCCATCAGGAAGCCCATTTCATGCCAGCCCCAGATCAAGATTGCGCCTGCGAAACCAAGATAGGCGCCGCCCCAGCTCGCATCATTCGCCGACCACCACACCGCCGCAGTCGCCGCCACTGCCGCGACACCTGCCACGCGAAAGCTGGTGCGGAAGGTCGCGCGCGGGCGGCTGTCGAGCCACACCACCGCCGCGGTCCCGATGAACCACATCACGAGCGCGAACAGGAGCGGCGGGATCGTCACCAGGCCGGAACCAGCCGGGCCGAGGCGGGGATCGCGTTGCGCTGGACGGGCGTCAGATACAGATGCGCGAAATTGACCGCTGCCGCGCCGATCAGCCCGACTCGCTTGATCGCGCCGATCACGCCGCCCTGCGCCTTGGCGGCATCGATCCTCGCGGCGATCCGCCGCATCCGCACAAGCCCGGCGCGGAAGCGCGGCGAGTCGGTGTCGAGCACGAGCGGGAAGACCTGCCGCGTGATTTGCGAGCAGACCGTGAAGACGCGGTGGTCATAGACGTCGGGATCAATCCCGAGCGCTTTGTGGAACGCCGGCCGGTTGTGGTCGCGGACATACATTGTCGCGTAGACCGCGACGAGGAAGAAGCGGATCCACAGCACATTGTGCCCGCGCAGCAATTTGGGATCGGTCCGCATCAGGATCGCGAACGCCTCGCCGTGGCGGAACTCGTCGTTGCACCATTCCTCGAACCAATTGAAGATCGGGTGGAAGCGCCACTGCGGATGCTGCGCCAAGTGCCGGAAGATCGTGATGTAGCGCGCATAGCCGATCTTCTCCGACAGATAGGTCGCGTAGAAGATGAATTTCGGGCGGAAATAGGTGTATTTCTTGGTCTTGGTCAGGAAGCTGAGGTTGACCCCGATCCCGGCGTCCTTGAGCGTATCGTTGATGAAGCCCGCATGGCGGCTTTCGTCGCGGCTCATCAGCCGGAACAGCGCCTTGATATCGGGATTCTGCGCCCGCTTCTGGATCTCGGCGTAGAGGATGCAGCCCGAGAATTCGGCGGTGAGCGAACTCACCAGGAAATCGATGAATTCCTCGCGCAAGCCATCGGGCAAGCTTTCGATCACGCCGTCAAAGGCGTTGGTGCGGCGGAAATGGCGGCGGTTGGGGTCGGCGACCATTTCGGCGATCAGTGCGTCCCATTCGGCGCGCACCGGCGAGACGTCGATCCGGTCCATCGCGGCGAAATCGGTGGTGTAGAAGCGGGGGGACAGCACGGTATCCTCGCGCGCGATCGCGAGCGTGTCGGCGCCATGCGTGTTGATCGGCGTGATAGCGTTCATGACAGTTTCCGATCCGAAAAGCTGACTTCGTACAGTTCGTTCATCTCGAAATGGCCGCAGAGCTTGGTCCACAGCCGTTCGATCGGCCCGGCGCGCTCGACCGTCGCGATCCGCTCGAACACGCGCGCGCTGCCAAAGGCGACGTGGATCGGATCGCCATGGACGCGGACGCGGTCGCCCGGATTGATCGCGACACCGCCGGCCAGCTCGACATGCGCGCAGAGGAACTCGTCGCTATGCTCGACCTCGATCCGGCATGGCGTGTCGAAGCAGCTGCGGCGGAACGGGCTCATCGGGGCAGCTCCGGCGTGCGCAGCAGCGCGGCAAAGGCAGCGCGGTTGGTGGTGCCGAAGGCGTTGAGCTCGATCGAGCGCCCCGTCGCGCTGTCGGTCAGCGTCAGCTCGCCGTCGCGCCACTGCGTCAGCGTGAAGGGCGCCTCGCTGCCGATCCCGTGCATCCGCCGCTCGCGCGCGAGCCCGCGCATCACGCCGCGGATGAAGCCCGTCTCCTGGCCCGGTACGATCGTTCCCGCGGTCTGCCCGGTGCCGACATCCTCGATCCGCACGCCGCGATTGGCCGCATCGAGGAAGCGCAGCGTGCGCGTTTGCACCGCTGCGACGTGCGTCGTCTCGCGCAGCGCGGCGGGCGAGCCGGCGGGCGGGATGTGGGCGATGCGGACGGTCGCGGTCAGCAGGAAGGCAAAGCCGACGAGCGACCCGGCCAGGATGAGCGCGCCGCGCGGGAGTTGCTCGGCGTGATGGGCGTGGGTCATGCCGCCACCGCCTGGCCGAAGCCGTGGCCTTGCGCTGCTGAAGTTACCGGCACTGCGACCTGGCCGCCCGGCTGCACCTCGAGGCACGCGCGCGCTATCAGCGACGCGACGTGCGCTGCATCGGGAAGTGCCCGCAGCATCGGTTGCGCCGAGGCAACATGCCACGGCCGCGCGTGCGGCCACAGCGCGAGATACCCGAGCCGGCGCTCGCCGACCAGCGCGAGCGGGATGTCGCCCGATCGGTCGCCCTGAACGGCAAGACCGACGGTGCCGATCATCGCCAGTGGCAGGTTGATGCATTTCGGAAACGCGACGCCGATGCGGAGCACGACGCGCCGGTTGGTCAGTGTATAGAGCGTGGTGCGCGCCGCGCCCCAAGCGAGCGCGCGCAACAGGCCGACCGCGACGATCCCGAACATCGCCGTCAGCGCGAGGCCCGACAGATCTCCGGGGCCATGGATGCCGCGCGCGACCGCGGCGACCGCCGCCCACACCCCGAGCACGCCGAAATAGGCCGTCACCGCGCGCGTATGATAGGCGCGGCGCGCGAGCACCCGCCAGTCGGGCGCGCCCTGCCACACGATCCGCTCGCCTGGCGGGAGGAGCCCGGGCAGCCCCGGGATCGGCTCGTAATCATGTTCGGTCACAGGAAGGGCTCCTGACGGGCGGGGGTGGCATAGAGATAGCCGCCGCCGAAATAGCCGAGCACGCGATCCTCCTCGTACAGGGTGATCGTGTCGGTCGCGATGCGCGGCGCGTCGGCGAATTGCGCGGCGGTGATCGCGTCGCAGGCGACATGGCCGCGGCGGCGGTCGATCGTCACCATCATCATCGGCACGAGGATCGCGCCGGTCCCGGCAGCGCCGTCGACAGCGAGATAGCGGACCAGCCGGTCGGCGCGATCGATCCACAGTTCGGTGACGATGCCGGCCTGGCGTCCGTCACAGCCAAAGATCGGCATACCGCGTGGATCGGGATCGCGCCGTTCGATCGTGATGTCGAGCGCGGCGCCGAGCGGGACGATGCGCGGATGTCCCTCCATGTCGATGTCGGGGTGCTTGGCGCGGTTGGCGTAGGCGGCGGGCCCGATGCCGTCGACCAGCGGGTTGCCGGTCGGCGCATAGGGCGCGCCGGTGAAGCGGTCGGTCTGGCGTGCGGCGATCTGGAAGGGTTCGCGGCCCTTGGTCGGCGTGGTGACGGTACCACGGCCGAACGAGAGTTTGAAGGTCTTGGCGATCGCGGTGTGGAAGGGGCCGCCTTCGGATTCGACCCGCCCGGTCAGCTCATGCTCGAGCGGATAGCCCTCGCGGCGATCCTCGCGGCGCAGGTAGAAGACCAGGCAGACGAAGAACAGCACGAAGGCGTAGAAGACGAGCATCGCCACATCGATGCCGGGGGTGAGGGTCGGGTGCATGGGCGGTCTCCCCTGGGTTCAAGCCGGAAATTCGGCCAGGCCGAAGCGAATGGTCTGCGAGGGTGCGACCGGGCGGACGAGCGGCCCGAGCACGACGAGCGTGGCGAGCAGCAGGATGATCTCGACGCCGTAGACGACGCCGTAGCCGGTCGCCGGATCGGCGAGCGTCGGGCCGAGGTCGCGCGCAGTTGCAGCGGCGCTGGTCACGTCGCGGACGATCGCGCCGATCGCGATCGCCGCACCCGCGCAGGTCGCCTGCACCGCACCCCACGCACCGAGCGCAAGGCCGTTGCGACCGTCGAGCTCTGCGCTGTCGGAGATCGCCATCGCCGCGGTCAGCGTGCCGACCGAGAACAGGCCACCGCCAAAGCCGATGATCGTCGCGCCGATCGCCAGCAAAGCGCTCGCGTGCAGCGGCGCTGCAAAGATCACGCAAAGGAACGCCGCGATCCCCGCGACGCCGCCGAAGCCCGCGAGGCGGTGCGGTTCGCCACCATCCGCCAGGCTGCGCGCGGCGAGTGCGAAGCCGCTGAGCATGCCAACCGCCCACAAGGCGGTGAGCGACGTCGTCGCGCCGACCGACAGGCCGAGGATTTGCCCGCCATAGGGTTCGAGCAGCACGTCCTGCATCGAGAAGGCGGCCGATCCCAGCCCGGTTGCGACCAGCAGCCGCAGCGTGCGCGGGCGCGCGATGAACAGCGCCCAGATCTCGCGGAAGGGCGCGGAGTTTTCCTCGGGTGCCGTGCCGCCACGACGCCGCGCTTCCTGCTTCCACAAGGCGGTGATGTTGAGCACGACGGTCAGCACCGCTGCGCCCTGGACGATCTGGACCAGATGCGTCGGGGTGAAATGGTCGAGCAGCCGGCCGATCACGATCGCGCTGACCATCATTCCGAGCAGCAGCATGACATAGAGCAACGCGACGACCCGCGGCCGGCTTTCGGCTGGCGCAAGATCGGTCGCGAGCGCGAGGCCGGCGGTCTGCGTCGTATGCATCCCCGCACCGACCATCAGGAAGGCGATCCCGGCGCCGATCTGTCCGACGATCGTCGGGCCGTGCCCGAGCCCCGTCATCACCAGCAAAGCAAACGGCAGCAACGCAAAGCCGCCGAACTGGAGCAGCGTGCCGAACCAGATATATGGAACGCGCTTCCAGCCGAGGATCGACTGGTGACGGTCCGACTTGAAGCCGATCAGCGCGCGAAGCGGTGCGAACAGCAAGGGCAGCGACACCATCGCCGCGACCGCCCATGACGCCATGCCGAGCTCGACGATCATCACGCGGTTGAGCGTGCCGGTGAGCAACACCGCCGCCATCCCGACCGAGACTTGGAACAGCGACAGCCGCAGCAGCCGTCCGAGCGGGAGTTCGGTGGTGGCGGCATCGGCAAAGGGCAGGAAGCGCGTGCCGAGCCGTCCCCAGAACGCGCCGCTCCGCACCGTCGCGAGTCGTCCGGGCTCCGCCGCTGCGCGCGGTGCTAGCGAGGCTTTCAAGGCGGAGAGGTCGCTCACGCCGTCACCAGCTCGAGCGCATGGCTGGTATAGAAGCTCGCCGAGATGCGCCGGTCGCGCCCGATCCGGCTCGTCGGGACCGCGTTGGTGATGAGCGTGCGGAGCAAGCGATCGCGCACCGGCAGGATCGCGGGCGAGCGGTCGCTGCGCGGGAACAGCCTTCCCATGCCGAGCATCGCCATCAACAGCGGGGTTTGCGGCGCGAAGGTGAAGACGATCGAGCCGTGCGTGCGCTCGGCGAGCTGTTGCAGCACCGCGACGATATCGAACGCGCGGTAGTGGATCAGCGAGTCCATCGCGACGACATGGTCGAAATGCCCGAGCGCGGGATCGAGCAGATCGCCGACGCGCCAGTCGATCGCCAGATGCGCCGGTGCGCGGTCGCGTGCGATCTGGACGAGGCTGCCCGCAACGTCGATCGCCACCACTTGCGCACCGCGCTCAGCCGCCGCCACCGCGAGCGCGCCGGTGCCGCAGCCGGCATCGAGCAGGCGAACGCCCGTCATGTCGGCGGGGAGCCACGACAGCAGCGTATCGCGCATCGTGGTGCGCCCGGCGCGCACCGTTGCGCGGATCCCGCTGACCGGGGCGTCCGACGTGAGCTGCTCCCACGCCTTGGCCGCGGTGCGATCGAAATAGGTTTCGAGATTGCCGCGGAAGTGGGTGTAGCTCGCCGTGCTCATCGCGCGTGCCTCACACCGCTGTCATTCCCGCGAAGGCGGGAATCCATTGCAGCAACGCCCGCAAGCGACAGGAGACGTTCGCCCGTATGGATCTCCGCCTGCGCGGGGATGACGGTGAGGGAGCAGGCGGAGGAGCGCATCATTCGAACCCCAGGAATTCGAAGATCTCGCGATCCTTCATCGGCTGCGCATCGAGCGGCTCGCAGCCGGCCCACATCTGCGCGGCGAGGCGTTTGTATTCGAGGCAGGCGGCATCGACCTCGGGGGTCGAGTCCATCTCGAACAAGGTACATTTCTTGAGGCGGCTGCGGCGGATCGCGTCGAGATCGGGGAAATGCGCGAGCCGCTTCAATCCTGTGGCGGCATTGAACCGGTCGATCTCGTCGGTCGCGGCCGAGCGGTTGGCGATGACGCCCGCCATCCGCACGTCGTAATTCTTGGCCTTGGCCTTGATCGCCGCGACGATGCGATTCATCGCGAAGATGCTGTCGAAATCGTTCGCCGCGACCACCACCGCGCGCTCGGCATGTTGCAGCGGGGCGGCGAACCCGCCGCACACCACGTCGCCGAGCACGTCGAAGATCACCACGTCGGTTTCCTCGAGCAGATGGTGCTGCTTGAGCAGCTTGACCGTTTGCCCGACGACATAGCCGCCGCACCCGGTGCCGGCCGGCGGGCCGCCCGCCTCGACGCACATCACGCCGTTATAGCCCTCGAACATGTAATCCTCGGGCCGCAATTCCTCGGCATGGAATTCGACCGTCTCGAGCACGTCGATCACCGTCGGCATCAGTTTCTTGGTCAGCGTGAAGGTGCTGTCGTGCTTGGGGTCGCAGCCGATCTGCAGCACGCGTTTTCCCAGTAGCGAGAAAGCGGCGGAGAGGTTCGACGAAGTGGTCGACTTGCCGATCCCGCCCTTGCCGTACACCGCGAACACCTTGGCGTTGCCGATCCGGTCATTGGGGTCGAGCCCGACCTGGAGTGAACCTTCGCCGTCGAGGCCCAGAGTCGAACGGGGGATGGGGGGATCGAGCAGAGCCATGCGAAATTCCTTTATGCCGCCACCGCAACGATGCCTTCGAGACGATCCTCGAGTTCATCGCTGGCGGCATGGAGTGCGGCGAGCGTCGCCGCGTCGGGAGTCCAGTATTTGCGTTCGGAGGCTTCGATCAGCCGGTTGGCGACACGCGCCGAAGCCTTGGGATTGAGCGCCGCGATCCGCTCGCGCATTTCGGCGTCGAGCACATAGGTTTCGCTGATCCGCTGATAGACCCAGGGATCGACCTCGCCGGTCGTTGCCGACCAGCCCATCGTCGTCGTGACGCTGCCCTCGATCTGGCGGACGCCTTCATAGCCGTGGCGGAGCAGACCTTCGGTCCAGACGGGATTGAGCACGCGCGTCCGAGTTTCGAGCGCGACTTGCTCCTGCAACGAGCGCACCTTGCCGGTGCCTTGCGTCTGGTCGCCGATATAGACCGGCGCGGTCTGGCCGCCCTTGGCGCGCGTCACCGCGCGGCTGATCCCGCCGAGCGTGTCGACATATTGGTCGATGCTGGTGATGCCGAGCTCGACGCTTTCGAGGTTCTGATAGGCGCAATCGACCGTCTGGAGTGCGGCCTTGAGCACTTCGGGCTGGCGTACCGGCGCGCCCTTGACGCCGTAGGCATAGCCCTTTTGCCGCTCGAAACTGTCGGCAAGCTCGTCGGGGTCGGTCCACGCGCCGGTGTCGATCATCAGATTGACGTTGGCGCCATATGCGCCCTCGGCATTCGAGAAGACCCGCAGCGCCGCGGTCTCGAGGTCGCAGCCCTGCGCCGCGGCGTGTGCGCGGGCGTGGCGGCGGACGAAGTTCTGCGCGTCGGGCTCGTCGGCCTCGGCCGCGAGCAAGGCGGCTTGCGCGAGCATCCGCGTCTGGAGCGGCAGCAGATCGCGGAACACCCCCGACAGCGTGACGACGACGTCGATCCGCGGGCGACCGAGCTCTTCGAGCGGGACCAGTTCGGCACCCGCCAGCCGGTTATAGCTGTCGAAGCGCGGGCGCGCGCCGAGCAGCGCGAGCGCCTGCGCGATCTGCGCGCCCTCGCTCTTGAGATTGTCGGTACCCCACAGCACCATTGCGACCGTCTCGGGGAGGTGCCCCGAATCGGCGAGGCTGCGCTCGATCAGCCGCTGCGCCTGGGCCGCGCCGTCCTTGACCGCGAAGGCCGAGGGGATGCGGAACGGGTCGAAGCCGTGGATGTTGCGCCCGGTCGGCAGGATCTCGGGGTTGCGCAGCAGGTCGCCGCCGGTGACCGGGTGGATGTAGCGCCCGGCAAGCGCAGTGACGATACCGTCGATCTCGCCATTGGCCGACAGCGCGGCGTCGAGTGCCGCCAGGTCCTTGAGCAGCGGCGTGTCGGCGGCGCGGGTGCCATCGACCAAAGCGACGATCGTCTCGGGCGGGAGCGTTTCGCCGCGCGCCTGGAGCGTGGCGGCGATCATCGCGATCCGCTCCTCGCGGCTTGCCGCTTCGCCGGCGACGTGGAGGCCTTGCGGGATCAGCTCGCGCTCGATTTCGTAGAGGCGCGCGGCGAGATCGGCGATCCATGCGTCCGAGACCGGATGCGAGCCAGCCGCTTCCTCCGTCACCCCGGGCTTGTTCCGGGGTCCACCGTCATCCTCGCGCTCGGGCTGCAGGTTTAGCGACCCGGTAGACCCCGGCACGAGGCCGGGATGACGGTCGCGAGAACCGAGGTCGAGGTCGTTTGCCTGGTCGCGGATCAGTTCGGCCAGGTCTCGCGCTTCATCGCTGCCCGGTGCGGCGACACGCCAGCGCTCGACCGACGCCTTCAGCGCGGCGAGGCCCTTATAGACGCCGGCGTTGGTCAGCGCGGGCGTGAGATACGATACCAGCGTCGCGCCCGAGCGGCGTTTGGCGAGCACGCCCTCCGAGGGGTTGTTGGCGGCGTAGAGATAGATGTTGGGCAAATCGCCGATCAGCCGGTCGGGCCAGCAGGCCGCGCTGAGGCCGGTCTGCTTGCCGGGCATGAATTCGAGGCTACCATGCGTTCCGAAGTGCAGCACCGCGTGCGCCGCGAAATCCTCGCGCAGCCAGCGGTAGAAAGCGGCGAAGGCATGCGTCGGGGCAAAGCGGCCCGCGAAGAGCAACCGCATCGGATCGCCCTCATAGCCCAAAGCGGGCTGCAGGCCGACGAACACGTTGCCGAACTGCCGCCCGAGGATCTGCACCGAAGTGCCGTCGGACTGCAATTTGCCCGGCGCAGGGCCCCATGACGCCTCGATCTCGGCAAGCCAGGTCTCGCGTGCGACGATCGCGTCGGCGCCGACCTTGGCGTGGACATTGGCCTCGGTCCCGAAGCGCGCGGCGTTCCCGCCGAGGATCGCCTCGCGGAGCGCATCGACGGTTGCGGGAAGCTCGACCTGATAGCCTTCGCGCCCGAGCCGCGCGAGCGTCGCGTGGAGCGAGGCGAAGACGCTGAGGAATTGCGCGGTGCCCGCGGCACCGGCGTTGGGCGGGAAGTTGAACAGCACGATTGCGACACGCTTCTCGGCATTCTCGGCGCGGCGCAGCGCGATCAGCTTCAGCACGCGTGCAGCGAGCATATCGGCGCGCTCGCTGCAGGGCTGCATCGCGCGCGGCGTCGTGGCGTCGGGGAAGCTGCAGTGGCGTGCGCAGCCGGTGCAGGCGGTGCCGTCGGACTTGCCGCCGAACAGCATCGGCACGGTGCCGCCGTCGAGCTCGGGAATCGCGATCATCATCGTCGATTCGAGCGGGAGCAGCCCTTGTGCATTCGCCGCCCAGGCCTGGAGCGACTGGAATTCGACCGGATGCGCGGCGATGTAGGGGACGTCGAGCTTGGCGAGCACCGACTCGGCGGCCGCGGCATCGTTATAGGCGGGGCCGCCGACCAGGCTGAACCCGGTGAGGTTGATCACGGCATCGACCGTCGCGACACCGTCGTGCTGGAACAGCGCCTCGATCGCCGGACGCCCGTCGAGCCCACCGGCAAACGCCGGGATCACGTCGAGACCGCGCGCTTCGAGCGCGGCGATCACGCCGTCATAATGGCCGGCATCCTTGGCGAGGATGTACGAGCGCAGCATCAGCAGCCCGACCGTGCCGTGCGCATCGCGCCGACGCGGCAGCTCGGTCGCGGTGGTGGCGATGCGGCCGGGCAGCGCGGGGTGATAGACGCCGACTTCGGGATACTCGCGCGGCGCCTGCGCCTTGATCGTCCCCCGCAGCGCGCGGCGCGGACCGTCTGCATAGCGATCGACCAACGCACGGATCATCTCGACGACATTGTCGTCCGACGCCGCGAGCCAATATTGCATCGTCAGGAAATAGGCGCGGACGTCCTGCGCGGTGCCGGGGACGAAGCGCAGGATCTTGGGCAGGCGCCGCAGCATCGCCATCTGCTTGGCGCCGCCGCTTGCCGCAGGCTTGGGGGATCCGCGCAATTTCTTGAGCAAGGCGAGCATTCCGCCGCTCGGGCGGTCCATGCGATAGTCGCCCATCCGCGTGAGCTTGACGACATCGCCGCCGGACATCAGCCCGACCATCGCGTCGCAGTCCTCGCGGCGCGCCTCGAGCTGCGGCAGAACCGCGCGGATATGATCCTCGAGGAAGAGCATCGTCGCCAGCACGATATCGCCGCGCGCGATGTCGGCGCGAGCGGCGGCGAGCGTTTCGGGCTTTTCCTCCCAATCGGCGGCGGCGTGGAAGCCGATCGTGATCCCGGGATTTTCGCGCGCCAGCCGCGCCTGCGCGCGCTGGACCGCGCCCGCCAGATGATTGTCGAGCGTGACGATGACGACGTGGACCGCGGTCGATCCAGAGCCGGCGGGGCTGGGTGCGCTAGCGGGCATAATGCGCCTTTGCGTCATAGAGCGTGTCGAGCGTGATCGCGGCGATGCCGTGCTCGGTGGCATAGCGCTCGGTGTTGCGGCGCGCCTTGCCGCGAACGAAGAACGGGATCTTCAGCAGCTCGCGCTCGGCCTCGGCGGACCAGCCCTCCTGATCCTTCTCGGCTTCGGCGGGGATGTGGGCGGGGGACAGCTCGGCGCCTTCAGCCAAGGGGTGGAGGGGGGCGGGCGCGACACCTGCTGTCGCTTCCCCGCCACCATTCGCTGACGGCGTAGGGGCCGCCTCCTGCGGTTCGCGGGGGGGGATTGGAGCGGCGCCATGCCCCAGATGGCTCGCCCCCGCGTGGTCCGAAAACTCGAAATCGTCGCGAAACATCGTCAGCAGATGTTCCTCGAGCCCCATCACCAGCGGGTGGACCCAGGTGTCGAACAGCACGTTCGCACCCTCGAACCCCATTTGCGGCGAGTAGCGCGCGGGGAAATCCTGGACGTGGACCGGCGCCGAGATCACCGCGCACGGGATGCGCAGCCGCTTGGCGATGTGGCGCTCCATCTGCGTGCCGAGCACGAGCTCGGGCTGGAGCTTGGCGATCGCGTCCTCGACTTCGAGATAGTCGTCGGTGATCAGCGGCTCGAGCCCGTACAGCTGAGCGGCAGCGCGGATCTCGCGCGCGAACTCGCGATTGTAGCAGCCGAGGCCGACCACTTCGAAGCCGAACTCATCACGCGCGACGCGCGCTGCTGCGACGGCGTGCGTTGCATCGCCGAAGATGAAGACGCGCTTGCCCGTGAGATAGGTCGAATCGACCGAGCGGCTCCACCATGGCAGCCGCGACGTGTCGAGTGCGGCGGTCGGATCTACGCCAGCAAGCGCGGCGACTTCGGCGATGAAGTCGCGCGTTGCGCCGTGGCCGATCGGCACGGTGCGGACGGTCTTCTGACCATGCGTGCGCTCGAGCCAGCGGCACGCGGTGTCGGCGATCTCGGGATACAGGCTGATGTTGAAATCGGCGTCAGGGATCCGGGCGAGGTCGGCCGGCGTCGCGCCGAGCGGGGCGACGACGTTGACGGCAATGCCGAGCGTCCCGAGGAGCCGGGTGATCTCGACGACGTCGTCGCGGTGGCGAAAGCCGAGCGCGGTCGGGCCGAGGATGTTGGCGCTCGGCGTGTGTGGGCCATCCCTGCGCGGCTCGGCCTCGGCCTTTGCCGGCGGACACAAAGCGCGGACCAGCTGGTAGAAGGTCTCGGCCGCGCCCCAATTCTCCTTGCGCTGATAGCTCGGCAGCTCGAGCGCGATCACCGGGATCGGCAGCCGCAGCGCCGAGGCGAGCCCGGCCGGATCGTCCTGGATCAGTTCGGCGGTGCACGATGCGCCGACGAGCAGTGCCTGCGGCGCGAAGCGATCGATCGCCTCGCGCACCGCGGTCTGGAACAGCGCCGCGGTATCCTTGCCGAGATCGCGCGCCTGGAAGGTCGTGTAGGTGACCGGCGGGCGTTTGCCGCGGCGTTCGATCATCGTGAACAGCAAGTCGGCATAGGTGTCGCCCTGCGGCGCGTGGAGCACGTAGTGGACGCCCTCCATCGCGGTCGCGATCCGCATCGCGCCGACATGCGGCGGGCCTTCGTAGGTCCAGACGGTCAGCTGCATCGCAGCCCCCGGTCGAGCGGAGCGGACGCGGACACCGACGTCATACCTTCAACACGTCGCGCCGCCGCAGCGGACGCGCGAAGAGGTCGGCGAGATCGCCCGCCTGGTCGAAGCCGTGGATCGGCGAGAAGACGAGTTCGATCGCCCATTTCGTCGTCAGCCCCTCGGCCTCGAGCGGGTTGGCGAGCCCGAGTCCGCATACCGTCAGGTCGGGCCGCGCCGCACGGACGCGGTCGAGCTGGCGGTCGACGTCCTGCCCTTCGCTGATCACCGTCTCGGCGGGCAGCAGTGCGAGCTCGCGCGCCATATGCGCGCGATGGAGGTAGGGCGTGCCGACTTCGAGCGGCACCATGCCGAGCTCTTGCGCGAGAAAGCGCGCCAGCGGCAGTTCGAGCTGCGAATCAGGGAGGAAGAAGATGCTCTTGCCGCCAAGCCGGTCGCGCGCATGCGCGATCGCGCGCTTGGCGCGCTCGCGGCCGGGGGCGATCACCGCGCGGAAGTGCATCTCGTCGATCCCGAAGGCGACCGCGGCGGCGTGGAGCCAGGCGGTCGTGCCCTCGGCGCCGAACGGGAACAGCGCATCGAGCCGCACCGCGCCGCGATCTTCGAGCGCGCGCGCGGTTTCGCCGAGGAAGGGCTGCGCGAGCAGGAAGCGCGTGTTGGGCCCGACCGGCGGCATCGCGCCGGCGCGCCGCGCGGGGAAGCTGTGGACGCGCGGGATCCCCAATTGCGCGAACAGCCGCAGGAACTGGTCCTCGACCACGTCGGGGAGCGCGCCGACGATCATCAACTCGAGCGCCGCACCAGGTGCCGTCGCGGCAAGCTCGGGCACCAGCGCGGCAAGGCACGCATCCTCGCCTTCGGTGAAGGTCGTCTCGATCCCGCTACCCGAATAATTGAGCACGCGCGTCGTGCCCGAATGCTTGAGCGACAGCCGCTGCGCCGCGCGCGAGAGGTCGAGCTTGATCACTTCGGACGGGCACGAGCCGACCAGGAAGAGCAGCTTGATATCGGGGCGGCGCGCAAGCAGCCGGTCGACGACGCGGTCGAGCTCGGCATTGCAATCGACCATCCCGGCGAGATCGCGTTCCTCGATAATCGCCGTGCCGAAGCGCGGCTCGGCGAACACCATCACGCCGGCCGCCGATTGCAGCAGATGCGCGCAGGTGCGCGAGCCGACGACGAGGAAGAACGCGTCCTGCACCTTGCGATGCAGCCAGATGATCCCGGTCAACCCGCAGAACACTTCGCGCTGGCCGCGCTCGCGCAGCACCGTGCGTGGGGCGGGTGCGCAGTCGCTGCTCGCGGGCAGGGTCAGCGCGGTCATGCCGTCACCGCCTGCAAGCGCGCGGCGTGGCCGTTGCTCTGCAGCCGGGCGGCGCGCAGCTTGAGCAGGAATTGCGTCGCGTTGACGACATAGGTGGCGTAGGCGGCGAGCGCGAGGAGCATCCGCCCACGTTCGCTGCCGAGCCCGAACGCCAGCATCGCCAGATAAGCGGTGTGCAGGCCGAGCACGAGGAAGCTGACGACATCCTCCCAGAAGAAGGCGTCGGCGAACAGCCAGCGATCGAACACCGCCTTTTCCCAGAACGACCCGGTGATCATGATCGTGTAGAGCGTCAGCGTCTTGAGCACGATCGAGACGGTCGCCGCGGTCGCGCCGTGTCCGGTCGCGAGATAGCGCAGAACCAGCACCGTGCTGACCAGGAAGACGAGGAATTGCAGCGGCGCAAGCAGGCCCTGGACGAGCGTCCAGCGAGTCGCGTCGCGCCGCAGCCGCTGTTCGGGCGTGTAGAGCCCCACCGCTGCCGGGGGGCTCAATGTCGTGCCGGAACGCCCGCTCTGCTGCATTTCCCCGCTCCACTTGTCGTGAGGAAAGACTGGGCCAGCCCATTCAGAGTGTCAATATAAATTGACGTCCAATAATTATGACAGAATGGTGCGGTGCCGCATCGATAGTGCGTTGTCATGGACTTCCGAGAGGCATAGGTTGCGAGTCGCCGGACCAGCCAAACATGGCCGCCGACGTACGTCGCGTGATCAACCAGACCGGGAGAGTCGGGGTGGCTTCGGTGCTCAGGTTCGAAGAGTTCGTCCAGCGCGGTCGTGCGCGGTTAAGTCGCTTGCGCGATCGATCTACGCTCGAAAGGCGCGATACCCCGCAGCCCGCGCCTCCGGCGGACAAGGCGCGCGCGCTAAATCACTTGATCGAATGCGAGATCATCCCCCGCCTGCTCGTTGCGCACGCCGCGCCGATTGCCGCGGCCGAGGGCATGCACAGCGATCGGATCGCCGAGACCGAGGTCGCGGCGTTCGCGCCGCTCGCGCTGCAAGTCGAGGCCGACGAACTGCTCGCGCATGTCGAGGCGCTGCTGGCCCGCGGCGTGTCGCGCGAGACGCTGCTGGTCGATCTGCTCGCCCCCGCGGCGCGGATGCTCGGGCAGTTCTGGGAAGAGGATCGCTGCGATTTCGTCGATGTGACGATGGGCCTGTGGCGGCTGCAGGAGGTTGTCCACGAAGTCTTCGGGCGTACCACCCCCGATGGCCATATCCCGCATCTCGCACGGCGCGCGCTGTTCGCGTCGCTCGAGGGCGACCAGCACAGCTTCGGCACCGTCGTCATCGACGAGCTGTTCTGCGCCAACGGCTGGATGACCGATCGCATCGCCGAAGCGACAACGGCGCAATTGCTCGAGCGCGTTCGCGACACTTGGTTCGACCTGGTCGGATTGACGATCACGTGTGACTGCCATATCGCGCCCTTGCCTTCGATCGTGCGCGCTATCCGTGCGGCGTCTTGTAATCCGCGAATTTGCGTGATGGTCGGCGGACGAGTGTTTGCCCTTGATGCCAGCCGCGCCGCCGCGGTCGGTGCCGACGGGACGGCACCCGACGCGCGTGCGGCGGTTCGCGTCGCTGGCGAGCTGGTCGATGCGGTGGCACGGGAGGCTGTTGCGTCGATGACGGGCTGATCTAATTTCGGGTCGCGCGGGGCAGGCACCCTGCGGGACGAAGGACTTCAGGAGTATGAACGGTTCGGCGATGAACGATCGTCCCCCCCATCCTGCACCCAATGCCTTTTGCGATCCCGAAACGGTGGTGCGCACGCTCGCGCCCCACGCAGCCGTGTCGTTGCTTGCCTCGGTAGGGGATGTCGCGTTGGTGCTCGATTCCGCTGGCGTGATCCGCGACATCGCGGTCCCCAATGCCGAGCTCGACGCGCAGGGCGTGCGCGACTGGGTCGGCCAGCGCTGGCACGATGTCGTCACGTCGGAAAGCCAGCCAAAGATCATCGACATGCTTGCCGAGCATGGCGAGTCGACGCGCTGGCGGCAGGTCAATCACATCCTGCCCAGCGGCGACGTGCCGATCCGCTATCTCGTCATGAAAACGGGTGCCGATGGCAGCATCATCGCGATCGGTCGAGAGATGCGCGCGGCGGCGGCGCTCCAGCAGCGCTTGCTCCAGACGCAGCAGTCGCTCGAACGCGACTATATCAAGCTGCGCCAGGCCGAGGCGCGCTATCGCATGCTGTTCGATCTCGGCACCGAGCCGATCCTGATCGTCGATGCCGCGACGCGCCGCATCCGGGAGAGCAATCCGGCGGCGCTCAATCTGCTTGGCGTCACGGACGGGGCCCTTGCCGACCAGTCGATCGGGGCGATCGTCGCAGCCGAGGATCGGGACAGCTTCATCGCGCATCTCGGCGCGGCGAGCGCAACCGACGATCTCCCGTCGATCGCGGTCCGGCTCGCTGGCGAACACGGCAATGCGGAAATCTCGGCGCGGCTGTTCCGCCAGGGGCGCGCGGCGCTGTTGCTCGTGCGGATCGTCGCGGCTGCGCCGCAGCCGGTGCTCGCCTCGCATGCCGCGGCGGTGGAGGATGTCATCGAGCACATGCCCGACGCCTTCGTGCTGACCGATGCCGACCTCACTATCCTCGTCGCGAACGCCGCGTTCGTCGAGCTGGCGGGCGTTGCTTCGGCCGAGCGCGTGATCGGCGCGCCGCTCGGCACATGGCTCGGGCGTCCCGGTATCGATCTCGACCTGATCCTCGCGCAGATCCGTGATCATACCGCCGTCCGCAACGTCGCGACGATTCTGCGCGGTCAGAACGGCGCGCAGGAAGAGATCGAGCTGTCTGGCGTCGTTGCGCCGCAAGGCGATTCGCTATGCTACGGCTTCACGATCCGCAATGTCGCGCGGCGCTTGAGCAGCGTGGCGCCCGAGGAGCGCGCCGCGCCGCGATCGGTCGAGCAATTGACCGAATTGGTCGGGCGGATGTCGCTCAAGGATATCGTCCGCGAATCGACCGACCTGATCGAGCGGCTCTGCATCGAGGCGGCGCTTGCTTATACCTCGGACAATCGCGCATCGGCCGCGGAAATCCTCGGGGTGAGTCGGCAAAGCCTCTATTCCAAGCTCCACCGGCACGGATTGGGCAATCTCGTCTCGGGCGACAATTGACGCACTGACAGTCCTGCTTGACACAGCGAGTGTCAAAATCATTTGACGTTGGAACGTGTCCGCCATAGCTTTGCGGCATGGCACGTGTGACGACTCCTTCGCTCGCTGCTCCGCAGCTTCCGCGGCTCCGCGACGTGCTCGAGCTGCTCAAGCCGATCACGTGGTTTCCCCCGATCTGGGCGTTCGGCTGTGGCGTGGCGTCGGCGGGCGTGCCGGTAGCGAGCCGATTGCCGTTTCTCATCGCCGGGATCCTGCTCGTCGGGCCGCTGGTGTGCGGCACCAGCCAAGCGGTCAACGACTGGTTCGACCGCCACGTCGACGCGATCAACGAGCCTGGACGACCGATCCCCTCGGGCCGGATCGCCGGCCAATGGGGTCTGTGGATCGCGATGATCGGCACCGTGCTGGCGCTTGTCGTCGCGGCGGCGACCGACCGCTGGGTGTTCGCTGCGACGTGCCTCGCGCTGGTCTTCGCCTGGGCGTACAGCGCGCCGCCGTTCCGGCTCAAGCAAAGCGGGGTCTGGGGGCCGATCGCGGTGGCGCTGACCTATGAGGGGCTGACCTGGTTTACCGGCGCGGCGGTGATGGCGGGGGCGTTCCCGTCGCCGCAGATCCTCGCGATTCTGCTGCTGTACAGTGCCGGCGCGTTCGGCATCATGACGCTCAACGATTTCAAGGCGGTCGAAGGCGATCGCGCGATGGGGATCCGCTCGCTGCCGGCGACGCTGGGCGTCGATCGTGCGGCGCGGCTCGCCTGTAGCGTGATGATCCTCCCGCAAATCGGCGTGATCGTGCTGCTCGGGCTGTGGCAGCACTCGCTCGTCGCGGCGAGCGTTACCGCCTTGCTCGTCGGGCAGCTGGCGTTGATGACGCGCCTGCTGCGCGATCCGCTGCGCTTCACGCCGTGGTACAATGCGACGGGCACGAGCCTGTATGTCCTCGGCATGCTGGCCTCGGCGCTCGGGCTCGGGGGAGTGCTCGGGCTATGACGCGCGCGGGATCGCAGGCGGGGCTCGGCTGGGTCGGTATCGTCCGGTTGGGGCTGGTGCAAAGCGCGATCGGCGCGATCGTGATGCTGGCGACGTCGCTGCTCAATCGCGTGATGGTGGTCGAATACGCCTTGCCCGCGGCGCTGCCCGCCGGGCTCGTCGCGTGGCATTATGCGGTGCAGCTCTCGCGCCCGCTATGGGGGCATCGCTCGGACAGTGGCCGGCGGCGGACGCCGTGGGTGATTGGCGGGATGGCAGTGCTCGCATGCGGGGCGATGCTCGCGGTCGCGGCGGTCGGAGTGGTCGCGCAGTCGGCCGCGATGGGGATCGCGATCGCGGTGCTCGGCTTCAGCTTGATCGGCGCAGGTGTCGGGGCAGCGGGGACGTCGCTGCTCGCGGTCCTCGCCACGCGCGTTGCACCCGAGCGTCGTGCCGCGGCGGCGTCGATCACCTGGATCATGATGGTCGTCGGGATCGTGGTGTCGGCGGGCGTGGCGGGCAAGCTTATCGATCCCTTCTCGTTCGCGCGGTTGCAGCTGGTGGTCGACGGCATCGCCGGCGCCGCCTTCCTGCTCGCGACGGTGGCGATCTGGGGGGTCGAAGCAGCGGGCGGGACACCGCGTCCAGCGACGCCTGCCGCGCGCGTTCCGCTCCGCCCGGCGCTCGCGGCGCTGTGGGCCGATCGCCGCGCGCGCGGGTTTACCGGCTTCGTCTTCCTGTCGATGCTCGCATACGCGATGCAGGACTTGATCCTCGAGCCCTTTACCGGGCTGCGCTTCGGGATGACGCCGAGCCAGTCGACTCAGGTTTCGGGGATCCAGCATGGCGGCGTGCTGCTCGGCATGATCGTGGTCGGGCTTGCCGGGGGCGCGTTCGATGCGCGGCGCGGCACTACGCTGCAGCGCTGGATCGTCGGCGGGTGTATCGGGTCGGCGCTGGCGCTGGCGGGGCTCGCGCTGGCGGCGCGCGTCGGGCCGGGCTGGCCGATCCTTGCCAACATCTTTGCGCTCGGTTTTGCCAATGGCGTGTTCGCAGTCGCCGCGATCGGCGCGATGATGGCGCTGGCGGGCGCGGACGGCGAAGCGCAAGCGGGGTTGCGGATGGGCGTGTGGGGCGCGGCGCAAGCGATCGCGTTCGGGCTTGGCGGGCTGACCGGTGCAGTCGCGGTCGACGTCGGGCGTGCGACGCTCGGCTCGCTGCCCGAGACCTTCATGCTCGTGTTCGGCGCGGAGGCGCTGTTGTTCCTCATCGCCGCCGCTGTTTCGATCGATGCACCGCGCCGCGCCGGCGCGATTGGCCGCGAGGTGACGATATGACACCCGATTTCGACTGTGTTGTGATTGGCGGCGGGCCCGCGGGCGCAACCGCCGCGACCGACCTCGCGCGCAGCGGACGCCGCGTGCTGCTGCTCGACCGCGGCGGGCGGATCAAGCCGTGCGGCGGGGCGATCCCACCGCGCGCAATCCTCGATTTCGAGATACCCGAGCATTTGCTCGTCGCGCGTGCTACCGCCGCACGGATGGTCGCGCCATCGGCCAAGTCGGTCGACATGCCTGTCGGCGACGGTTTCGTCGGGCTGGTCGATCGCGCCGATTTCGACGAATGGTTGCGCGCACGCGCCGCGTTGGCGGGGGCCGAGCGGCGCACCGGAAGCTTCGCGCGGATCGAACGCGACGCCGGGCATCCGGTGGTCGTGCTGCGCGGTGCGCGCGGCGAGGCCGAGCAGCGCATTTCGACGCGCTGCGTGATCGGCGCCGACGGGGCACGCTCCGAGGTCGCGCGGACCGAACTGACGGGGGTTCCGCCGGTACCGTGCGTCTTTGCCTATCACGAGATCATCGCTGCGCCCGCCGATGGCAGCGCCGATTTCGACCCGTCGCGCTGCGACGTTTTCTATCAGGACAAGCATTCGCCCGATTTCTACGCCTGGGTGTTCCCGCACGGCGATACCGCGAGCGTGGGCGTGGGCAGCGCGCGCAAGGGCTTTGCGCTCCGCGCGTCGGTCGCGGCACTGCGCAAGCAGACCGGGCTCGACGCCTGCGAGACGCTGCGCTGCGAAGGCGCGCCGATCCCGCTCAAGCCGCTCAAACGCTGGGACAATGGCCGCGACGTGCTGGTTGCAGGCGACGCTGCCGGCGTCGTCGCGCCGGCGTCGGGCGAGGGCATCTATTATGCGATGGCGGGGGGGCGCTACGCCGCCGAGGCGATCGAGGCGTATCTCGTGACGGGCAAGGCGGCGGTGCTGCGGCAAGCGCGCAAGCGCTTCCTGCGCGCGCACGGCCGGGTTTTCTGGATCCTCGGGATCATGCAATATTTCTGGTACGCAAACGACAAGCGGCGCGAGCGCTTCGTCAAGATCTGCGAGGATCCCGACGTCCAGCGGCTGACCTGGGACGCCTATATGCACAAGCGACTCGTTCGCGCGAAGCCGGTCGCGCATGTCCGCATCTTCCTCAAGGACATGCGCCATTTGCTCGGGCTGGCACCGGCATGAGGCGCACACCATCCGTCGTGCACCCCGCCTGGGGCTTGCCGATCGCGGTTGCGGCGTGTGCCGCGCTGCTCGTCGCGGTGATGGGGGGGACGATCACCGAGATCGGGCCGTGGTATCACGGCTTGGTGCAGCCGCGCTGGGCCCCGCCCGAGGCGGCGTATGGCGTCGTGTGGACGACGATCTACCTGATCACCACTTGCGCTGCGGTCACCGGCTGGCGCGCGATCCCCGACCGGCATGGCGCCGAGTGGATGATCGGGCTCTTCGCGCTCACCGGTTTCCTCAACATCGTGTGGAGCGTGTTGCTCTTCCGGCTGCATCGCCCCGATTGGGCGGCGGTGGAGGCGGTGGCGTGGTGGGTCGCGATCGTGGTGTGGATCTACACGCTGTGGCCGCGTTCGCTCGCGGCGGCCTTGCTGCTGCTGCCGTATCTCGGTGTGGTCACCTTCGCCGGCTATCTCACGATGACGATTGCGCGGCTCAACGGGCCGTTTGGGTGAGCGCGATTGCCGACTGGCTCTATGCGCGGGGGCACGCGATCGACTTGATCCTCGGCATCGTTCTGCTCGAGGCGCTATGGTTGATGCGGTGGCAGGGCTGGACGCTGCGCGCGGCGGTGGCGTGTCTGTTGCCCGGTGTCATCCTGCTGCTGGCATTGCGCGCGGCATTGGTCGGGATGGCGTGGCCGTGGATCGCGCTCGCGCTGGTGCTGTCATTTCCGGCGCACCTTGCCGACCTGATGCTGCGTGATCGCGGTGGGCGCGCGCGGCAAGCGCGGTAATCGGGGCGGGGGACCGCCACCCCAGGCCAGCGCCCGGGGTGACGATCGCTCAAGCGGTGTTTACGAATTTGCCTTGAGATAGGCGATGACGTCGGCGCGCTTCTGCGGGTCGGTTGGCCAACCGGCAAACGACATCTTGGTGCCGGGGACGATGCGCTGCGGATTTTCGAGGTACTGGAACAGCTTTTCCTCGGTCCAGGTGATGCCGCTATTCTTGTTGGCGGTCGAATAGACGAAGCCCGGAATGATCCCGGCCTTGCGCCCGACGACGGCGTGCAGCGACGGCCCGATCTTGTTCACGCCCGCTTCGATCGCGTGGCAGGTCTTGCAGGTGATGAAGTCAGCCTCGCCCTTCTTGGCGTCGCCGGTATAGGCGGCGAGCTTGACCCCGGCGATCGTGTCGACATTGTCTGCAGCGACCGCAGCCGCGGCGGCGGGCGCAGCGGCACCCGGTGCCGTCGCAGGCGCGGCAGCCGGCGCGGTGGCAGCCGCAGTCTCGGTCGTCGTGGTAGTGCTGGTCTGTTCGGTTTCGGCTTTCTTTGCGCACGCCGTCAGCGCAAGCGCGGCGCATGACACGCCGAAGATAATATGGCCAATCCGCATCGTTGATGGTGTGCGCATGATCCTGCTCCTGTTGGTCTGAAGTCTCTCCCGCCCGGCATATTCGACACTATCGGCGCATGCCTGTCCAGCGGAATTGACACTTGTTTGCGATCCGCAGCGGCACGGGGGAGCGGTCTTCAGTGCCGCGCGCGGCGGGCGATCTCCTCGCGGCGCATCCGCCCGTCGTTGAGAAGCGCCTGATGGTAGCGGCGCAGCGCAGCGCCTCTCCGCCGCTGCGCGCCGTCCTCGATCGCCAGCGCGGCGAGCATTTCGGCGGTGCGCGTCATCGGATCCTGCGCGATTCGCGCGAGATCGGCGTCGAACGGCGCGAAGGCGACGGGCTCGCCTTGCCACGCGACCAACCGCGCGCGCGCCTCGTCGATCGACTGGCCGTCGCGGTGGATCGCGAGATCGGCGAGCGCGCGCCCGATCCGGAACAGCCGCCAGTGGAGCTGGCCGAGCGCGGCGCGGGGATCGTGTGCATAGCCCCCGTCCTGCGCGATCCGCTGCTCGATCGCGATGCTCCAGCCTTCGGGGAAGTACGGTGCATAATCGAGCCGCAGCGGATGCGGATCGGCGATCGCCTCGATCGGGAGCTGGATCATATGCCCGGGGACGAGTTCGTGCGCGACGACGCTGGGGAGCGTCCAGCGCGGTCGATCGTGGACATGCGTGAGATCGACGCGGTAACCGCCGGGATGACCGGGCGTCGGCAGCGTGCGCGCACCGATCCGGCCGGCGGCGATGTCGGCGGCGCTTGGTCGGATCGCGGCCACGTCGAGCGCGTAGCGCGGCACGGGACCGATCAGCGCCGGCACTTGCGCGCTGAACATCGCGAGCCAGCGGTTCATGTCGGCCACTGCAGCATCGCGACCGGCGTCCGAATCGGGGTACAGGTCGCGCTCGTCCTGCCATAGCCGCGTGAAGCCCGCGCCGGTCGTCGTGCCGCTGATGCCGATCGCAGCGAACAGTTGCGCCGCCTGCACCTCGCAGCGCGCGCGCTCGCGCTCGAGCCGGTGCGTCGCGGCGTCGAGCGTGACGCCGTCGCCGAGCTTGCGGCGCAGCAGGAGCGTAAGCAGGCCTGCGTCGCGGGTGCCGCTCGGCTTGGCGCGCGGATCGACCCCGCGCGCGACGATCGCGGCATCGACCGCGAGCCCTGCGCGCGCCGTCACGAGATCGAGCCGCACGGCCGGCGAGAGTGCGGCTGCATCGAAGGACGCGAGGAAGCGCAATGCCGTGATCGGATCGCGCTCGGCGCGTGCGGCGTCGAGTGCCGCGCGCAAGGCGTCGCTGGCCGCACGCGCGCGCCACGGCAGCAAGGCGAGCGCCGCGCCGCCGGCGAGGACCGCACGCCGCGTCGTCATCGCGCGCGGTCGGCGAGCGCCACGCGATTGTTCTGGCGCGTCACCTCGGCTGCGCCGTCGAGCGGATCGACCTGGACCGCGAGCTGTTGCGGGTCGCGGCCGGGGGGGATCGTCAGCGTGACCGTGGCGGTGCGGGGCAGCAGATCGCTCGGCGCGGCAAGCGGGGCGAATGGGACGCTGGCGAACATCGCGTCACCCCACAGCGAGACGCGCGCTCGCGGCGTCGCGACCGCGCCGAGGCTGTGGACGGTGACGTGCACGGTGCGCCCCTCGACCCGGATGTCGTCGCGGCCGATGCCGAGATCGGGCCGCGTCTCGACGGGCGCCGATGGCGTGACGAGCGCGAAATCGTAGACCGTCATCCGGCCGGGTGCGAACGCTACGGGCGCACTTGCGCTGCGTTCGAGCGTGATCGCCTCCGCGGGGGCGGCCGCGATCATCGTCTTGCCGTCGTCGGTCGTCGTGCCGCGCGTCATCGACCAGCGGCCGGCGGTGACATTCCAGGTCGTCATCGTCGCGGCCTGTGGCGTCGCGCCGATATTGTAGCCAAGCACGCGGAAGTGCGTCGGCGTCGCGTTCGGCAGCAGGATCGCGACCTGTTCCGCAGCCCCGGCTTGGGCAAAGCGCCAGCTCACCGTGTTGCCCGGCCAGGTCTGGTTGCGCTTGAGCGCGATCCCGCCGAGCCGTTCGCGCTGGAGGATTTCGTTGGGCTGCTCGACACGGTCGGACCACCAATGCCCCTCGGTGTACATCGCCATATGCTGCGATTTGTCGGCGATCGCGTCGCCGTGGAGCGCGGCGAGCGCGCCGAGATCGCCGCTTGCCGACCAGGCGGCGTAGCGTGCGAACGCCTCGTCGCCCTTCGCCGCGCGGGCGAGCAACGCCGAGCCTTGCGGGAGCGCGGTGAAGGCGTTTTCGTTGAACTCGGCGAGCGCCGCGCCGCCGCCCTTGGTCGCGCGCGCCTCGATCGGGCGGAGATATTTCGCGTCGCCCGTGAAGCGCCATGCCGCCCACGCCGATTGCAGCGGCGTCGTCACCCCACCGCCATCGCCGACGCGCGTGGCGTCACTGCGCCAGTTGATCTCGTTGGGGTAGGACCACAGCCCGTCGTCGCCCTGTTTGCCATGCGCCATCCAGCCATCGACCGTGCCGACAACGAGACCGCGCGCCGCGGCGTTCCCGTTGTAGAGCCCGAGCAGGATCGGCGCGTGCATCACCGTCCAGCTATACGGCTTCTGCCACTCCCACGCGCCTTCGCGGTACATCGTGCGCCCGCCATACCAGTTGCTGGCGAAGTGGAGATGCCCGGCGGGGTTCTTGAGGATCACGCCCTGCAGCGCCTTGGCGGTCGCCATCAGCCGCTCGACCGCGATCGGCTCGCCCCAGTTCAGATAGAGCCGCTCGGCGTCGGAGTTGAGCCCTTCTTCATAGGCGTGGAGCTCGTCGGTGGTGATGTAGCCGAGGCCGTTCACGCGCATGCCGTTCTTGTACGACGCGTCGGCGAGCGCGCGCAGCGAGGCGTTGATCTTGTCGGGCTCGACGCCCATCAGCGCGAGGCCCGGCCATTGCTGCGTCAGATCGGTATCGTCGGAAATGCCGCCGCCGAAATCGCCGTACGGGACCTGGCGATGGTCGATCCACCAGTCGACGAACTGCCGTGTGAGCTTGAGATCGTCTAGCTGGCGGAACGCCCACAGCGGCACCCCCGCGGGGGCGGTGGGTTGCACGAAGGCGGGCATGTTCTCGGGGCGATAATCGATGTCGGCCCAATATTGCCGCGCGAGGACATTGTCGGGATCGACGCGCAGCAGATCGCTGATGTCGCCGAACACGCGCGCATAGAGCGCCTCGCGCTTCGAGGCGGTGTGCTCCTCGACGAGGAAGCCCCAATTGTCCTTCACCTGGTTGAGCCGGTCGGCGATATGTTCGGGAAGCGCGGCGGCGCGGTCCTTGAACACCAGGCGGATCTTGGCGCCGTTGAGCGATGCCGCGTCGAAGCCCGCGTCGCTCGACGCGATGCTGAGATAGAGGCTGTCGTTCGACAGGATGCGGTCGCGCAGGTCGAGCCACAGCGTGCGCGCCTCGCCGGGGCGGACCGCGACCGACAGGTCGATCATGTCGCGCGCGGGCCAGATCGGGTCCTTGACGCGGATGTCGAGCGCGATCGGGCCGCTGCCTTTCAGCGCGGGCAAGTCGAGCGCGATGCCGTCGAGTCCGTCATGGAGGTTCTGCCAGCCATAATCGAACGCGCGCGCGAGCGGCTTGTCGGGATAGGCGTCGCCCAGACTCGCCGGGATGAGAATGTGGACGATCGGCAGGCCCGCACTGCGCGGCTGGACGGGCGCACCGGCACCCGCCGCGCCCGCACCGACCGCGGCCTTGATCCCCGCGCTCGGCAGCGCGACGACGGTGCTGCGCTCATCGGGCGCGTATCGCCCGGCGATGAAGCTCTCGAGCGGGGCGAGCGACGCGATCCGAGTCGAGGCGTTGGCATCGAGCGTGTAGGAAAGTTTGAAACGTCCCGCCGGCTCGGCCCCGGCCTGGACGTCATACGCCCACAGCTCCTGGATCGGTTGCTCCTGCATCGTGTTGACGAAGCTCAGCGTGCCGCCCTGCCGCTCGGGCGTGGTGGTGACGCTGCGCACGACGCCCTTCGCCCGCGTCGCGAGCGTTGTGGAGGTGCCGCGTCCCGACCATGACAGCGATCCGTACGCCGCGCCGCGGATCTCGACGCGGTTGAAGCGCTCGCCCGCCGGGACGGTCAGATCGTAGCGCTTGCCGCCCTCGACATAGACGTTCCAATCGGGCAGCTCGAAATAATCGTCGCGGCCGGGGAGTTTCGAGCGATTGTAGACGCCGGGCCAGGTCGTCTCGGCGATGCCGTCGACGCCCTTCCACATCCATTGCTTGAGATCCTTCGCGTCGGCGAATTCGACCTTGCGCACGGTGGTGACGGGCGCGTCGAGCAGCGGCGGCAGCGTCTTGTCCCAGCCGTAGCGGTGGAGCCAGGCGGTGCGCCGGCCGGTAGTGTCGGGCGCCGCCGCGGCGGCAGGCTCGCGCTTGTCGGCGAGTGCCGCGACATCCTCGGGGCGCAGCATGTGATCGTAGACGCGAATCTCGTCGAGATCGCTGCCGCGCATGAAATGATAGCGGCTCTGCACCTGGTGCGGCGACATCACGCGGCCGGCGAGCCCGAACTGGTCGAGTCCCGAATCGAGATCGGCGACTTGATCCTTGCGTGCGACGAGCGCGCCGTCGACGAACAGCTGGACGCCTTTGGTCTCGTCCCACGCGAAGGCGATGTGCTTCCAGGCATCGGCCGCAGGCGTCTGCGGGATCGTCCACGAGACGCGGATTCGCGACAAATTGGCGTCGGTGACGAAGGCGTCGAAGCCGTGGCCGTTCCAGTCGATCCGCAGGAACGCCATGTCCCAGCTGCTGTGATCGGCAAAGCCTGTGCGGAAGATCACGAACGGCGCCTGGCCGAGCGGGTCGCGCGGCCGCCAGAAGAAGCTCAGCGTGCCGCGCTGCGCGCGAAAATTGCCTGGCGCCTTCCACGCGACATAGCCGTCATCCGCCCAGCGCGCCGCGCCGCCGATCGCGCCATCGGGGACGACGGTCACGTTGCTGCGGAAATTCGGGACGGGATCGCCGACCGCCACATCCGCAGTCAGGCTGGCATCGGCCGAGGCGCGGAACAGCAGGCCGTCCCCGTGGCTTGGCGCGTCCTGCGCGATTGCCGGCGACGCGACCGCGATCGCGATCAGGCTCGCCAGTCCGACCTTACAGCGCATCGACGCGAGCCAGGCGCGGGGAGAGGAGATGGATCACGCCGACCGCGATCAGATAGACGCTGCCCGCGACCGCGAAGATCAGCGTGTAGCTGCCCGTCGTCTGGAGGATGTAGCCGGTGAACTTGGCCATCCCCATCCCGCCGATCGCGCCGACCATCCCGCCGATCCCGACGACCGAGCCGACCGCCTTGCGCGGAAACATGTCCGACGGGATCGTGTAGAGATTGGCCGAGAAGGCCTGGTGCGCGGCGGTCGCCAGCCCGACGATCGCCACCGCCGCCCACAGATTGGCGACATATTGCGCAAAGAAGATCGGCATGACGAGGAAGGCGCACGCCAGCATCACCGTCTTGCGCGCGCGATTGGCGCTCCAGCCGCGCTTCATCAGTTTCGACGACGACCAACCGCCCGCGATGCTGCCGAAATCGGAGATGAGATAGATCACGACGAGCGGCGGGCCGAAGCTCTTGAGATCGAGGTGGTATGCCTTCGACAGGAAATCGGGCGTCCAGAACAGGAAGAGCCACCAGATCGGGTCGATCAGGAACTTGCCGAGCGCATAGGCCCAGGTCTCGCGATAGCCGAGCAGCTGGATCCACGGCATCTTTCCGCTCGCATCGGCGGGGTCGCTCTCGATATACGCAAGCTCGGCCGCCGACACGCGCGGCTGTTCGCGCGGGCGGCGATAGATCGCGATCCACGCGACGAGCCAGACCAGACTCGCCACGCCGGTGACGATGAACGCCATCCGCCAGCCGAAGGCGAGCGTGATCGCGGGAACGATCAGCGGCGTGATCACCGCGCCGATATTGGCGCCGGCGTTGAACAGGCCGGTGGCGAAGGCGCGTTCGCGTGCCGGAAACCATTCCGACACCGCCTTGATCCCCGACGGAAAATTGCCCGATTCGCCGAGCCCCAGCACCGCGCGCGCGGCGGCGAACTGCAAGGTCGATCCGGCAAAACCGCACAGCGTGTGGCCCGCGGTCCAGATGATGAAGGCGAGCGAATAGCCGACGCGCGCGCCGAGCCGGTCGACGATCGACCCGAAGCTGATATAGCCGATCGCATAGGCCGCCTGGAACCAGAAGACGATGTCGGCATAGGCGTTCTCGTCCCAGCCGAATTCGCCCGAGATGTTGGGCTTGAGCAGCCCGATCATCTGCCGGTCGACATAGTTGATCGCGGTCGCCGCAAACAGCAGCCCGCAGATCAGCCAGCGATACCGCCCGCTCGCGCCCGCCACTGCGGCGCTGCCCGTGCTGTCGATCGGAAATTCGGCCGTCGCCATCATCGCTCTCCTGTCGGCGGCCCTATGCTGGGCCTTTATTCCGAAAATCGTCGGGGTCTCGCTATTGCGCGGAAATGCTGCACGCCACCTGCAGGCGGTTATCGAAGATCGCGACGACCTTCGCACCGATCGCGACCGGATGCACGCCGCTGACGGCGCCGGTCGAGATCCATTGTCCCGCAGACAAGGCGATCCCGCGCGCCGCCATCAGCTCGAACAGGAAGCGCGCCGCGCCGAACGGGCCGTCGAGCATCGTCGCGGCGGTCGCGACGCCGGTCGTGACGCCGTCGATCGTCAGTTCGACCGGCCAGGCGTTGACGTCGATGTCGCGCCAGTCGGACACGTCGGCGCCGATGACGAGCCCGTTATTGTTGCCGAAGTCGGAAATGGTGACGCCTGCGCCGTGATCGTTGATACCGCCGAAAGGCGAGCTCGCGATCTCGATGCCGACGCAGACGCGGTCGATCAGCGCTGTCGCCTCGGCGAGCGTATAGTTGCGCTTGGCGGGGTCGGGCGCAGTGCCGATGCGCAGCAGGAACTCGGCCTCGGCGGCGGCGAAGCCACCGGCGAAGACGGGCATCGCGCGCGGCGTGTCGCCTTCGTCGAAGGTCTGGTCGGCGAAGATCGGGCCGGCGAGGCGGTCGGCGCCTTCGAACGGCGGGTTGATCCGCCCGACCTTCCAGCCGGCGATCGGCTTGTCGGTCAGCGCGATCGCGGCGTCCTGCATCGCATAGGCTTCGGCGAGCGCCGCGGGCATCGTGCCGGGATATTCGACCAGGGCGGTGGCGTTACGCCGCGCCGTGACGAATTCGCTGGCGATCCGCGTGATATTCGTTTGACCGGTTTCGGACGTCACGTGCCGCAATCCCCCCTCGTGCCGTTCGATCGGCTTGTCGCGACTGGGTATGGGAAACCGGTGTCATTGACAAGAGGGGGTGCGACGGATCGCGTCGCGCCCGGCGCTCAATCGGACGAAAGCATCGCCCAATCGCCATCGAATGCCGCCTGTGCGGCGACGGCAATCGCTGCGACGGCGGCGGGATCGCCGGCCAATTCGCCCGAAAAACCAAGATTTGCGGCGATCAGCCGATCGAGCACGGTCGCGGCGCCACCCTCGGCAGCGGCGGTGGCGAGTGCGGCGGCCGCCGGGTCGAGGATCGGCACGCCGGCACGTGCGCGCTGCATCAGGAAGGCGACCCAGCAGCCAAGCGCGATGACGACATGCTGTGGCATTTCGCCGCGCGCACGATGCGCCGCGAGCGTGTCGCCGAGCCGATACGGGATCTTCTGGCTGCCATCGGCGGCGATCTGGTCGAGCCGGTGGACGATCGCGGGGTTGCGGAACCGCGCGAGCACGGCTTCGCGGTACGCATTATGGTCGAGCCCGGCGACCGGCTGCAGCGTCGGGATGATGTCTTCGCGGATCATCGCATCGACGAAGCTCGCGAGCGCGGCGTCGCCCATCGCCTCGGACACGCTGGCATGGCCGCGCAGCAACCCGGCATAAGCGAGCGTCGAATGCGACCCGTTGAGCACGCGCAACTTGGCCTGTTCATAGCCCGCGACGTTATCGGTCAGCGTCGCCCCGGCGCGCGCGAGCGCGGCGCAGACGGGGGAGCCGACATCCTCGATCACCCATTGCGTGAAGGCTTCGCGCTGGACCGCGGCGCGGTCCTCTACGCCAAGCGCGGCGGCGACGGTTTCGTACAAGGCCGCGTCGGTGGCGGGCGTGATCGAATCGACCATCGTCCCGGGGACGAGCACCTGCGCCTCGATCCAGGCGGCAAGATCGGCGTCGGTCGTGGCGGCGAACGCCACCAGCGCGGCCTTCACCTTGGCGCCGTTATTGGCGAGATTGTCGCACGGCATCATCACGAAGGGCGGGGTGCCCGCCGCGCGCCGTGCGGCGAGGCCGCCGACGATCCAGCCGATCACGCTGCGTGGTACTGCCGGCGCGGCGAGATCGTGCACCACGTCGGGATGCGCAAGATCGAGGCTGCCATCGGCTGCGAGGCAATAGCCCTTCTCGGTCACCGTCGTCGTGACGAGCTTCACCTCGGCATCGGCGAGCAGCGCCTGCGTTTCTGCAGCATCGTCGGGGCCGAGGAAGCGGCTATGCGCGCCGATCACGCGGAAGCCTGGCGCGGCATCGCGAATCGCGAGCGTGTAGAGCCCCTGCTGCGCCGACAGCGCCTCGACCGTGCCAGCGCTGCGCAGCGAGACCGCGGCGATTCCCCAGCTCGGGTCGCCATCGAGCAGCGTGTCGATATAGCTCGCCTGGTGCGCGCGGTGGAACGCGCCCGGGCCGAAATGGACAATCCCGGTGGCAGGCGGGGCGGTGCGCGCGGGGCGGGCGATCGCGGCGGGGAGCGCGTCGAGCGCGGCATACTCAAGTCGGTTCACAGCGTGACACCCCGTTTCCAGATTGCGATCTCGCGCTCGCCATTGCGTTCGGCCGCGGTCGCAGCCCCTGAGGCGATCGCGCATAGCGTCGTGGCAAGCGCTTCGGCAACCGGCGCGAAACCGTGCTCGAGCACCGCGCCGGCGTCGAAGTCGATCCAGCCGGGTTTCCGCGTCGCGAGATCGCTGTTCGACGCAATCTTGAGCGTCGGCACGGGGAAGCCGAGCGGCGTGCCCCGGCCGGTCGTGAACAGGATCGCCGTCGCCCCTGCTGCGGCGAGCGCGGTGCATGATACGGCGTCGTTGCCCGGCGCTTCGAGCAGCGTCAGCCCCGTCGCCGAAACCCGCCCGCCATAGCCGAGCACCTGCGACACCGCCGCGCGGCCCGCCTTCTGCACCGCGCCAAGCGATTTCTCCTCGAGCGTAGTGATCCCGCCCGCGATGTTGCCTGGGGAGGGGTTCTCCGAAACGGGCTCATTATGGTCGAGGAAGTAGCGTTTGAAATCGTTGACCATCGTGACGATCCCGTCGAACACGCGCTCATCGACCGCGCGGTCCATCAGCAGGCGCTCGGCGCCGAACATTTCGGGGATTTCGGTCAGCACCACGCTGCCGCCCGCCGCGACGACGCGCTCGCTGATCCGCCCGACGAGCGGGTTGGCGGTCAGCCCCGACAGCCCGTCCGACCCGCCGCACTTCACGCCCAGCACGAGGCGGTCGAGCCCGACCGTGCTGCGCTCGGCGCGCGCGAGCGCGACGAGCTCGGCGACCTTGGCGACGCCTTCGTCGATTTCGTCGCCAGCAAGCTGCGTCACCAGCGTGCGCACCATCGGGCGCCGCGCCGCCGGGATTTCCTCGAGCAACGCGGCGATCTGGTTCGATTCGCAGCCGAGCCCGACGATCAGCACGCCACCGGCATTGGGATGGCAGGCAAGCGCGGCGAGGATGCTGCGCGTCCCGTCGAGATCGTCGCCAAGCTGCGAACAGCCGAACGGGTGCGTGAAGGCGTGGACGCCGTCGATCGCGCCGTCGCCGCTCGCGTCTGCCAGCGCCGCATCGGCGAGCGCGGCGATTCGCGTTGCGGTGCGCGCGACGCAGCCGACGGTCGGCAGCACCCAGATTTCGTTGCGTGTCGCGACTCGGCCGTCGGCGCGGACATAGCCCTGGAAGGTCGCGTCGTCTGGCTCGGCCGGCGGCGAGGCGACTGCGCCGGGCGTGAAGCGATAGTCGAGCGTCCCGTCGAGCGCGGTCGCAAGATTGTGCGCATGGACGTGCGCGCCGACCGCGATGTCGGCGGTGGCGGTGCCGATCGGGAAGCCGAACTTGATCACGGGAGCGCCCTTGGCGATCGGCAGAATGGCGATCTTGTGGCCGCTCGGTGTGTCGGCCAGCGCCGTCACCTGCTGCGTTCCGAAGGTGAGCGTATCGCCGGCAAACGCGGGCTCGACCAGCGTCGCCACGGTGTCGTCGGGATGGATCAGAAGCGCTTTTGGCACGGCAAAGGTCTTTCGGTAACCGGTATCAGCGCTGTGCCCCAGCGCGCGCGCGCTTGGCAAGGCTTGCCCGTGTTTTGGTCAGGCCACTAGCCAAGCCCGCCCCGGGGCGATTATGTCATGGCCGATGAAGAGCAGCGGACAAACGACGATCAACGATGTCGCGCGGATCGCGGGCGTTTCGAAGAAGACCGTCAGCCGGGTGATCAACCGCTCGCCGCTGCTCAACGACGATACGCGCCGCCGTGTCGAGGATGTCATCGCCGAGCTCGCCTACATCCCCAATCCGCAGGCGCGCGCATTGGCGCTGCGGCGCAATTTCCTGATCGGGCTCGTCCACGACAATCCCAACGCGCAGATGGTGATGAACGTCCAGCAGGGCATTCTCGAAGCGCTGCACGGCACCGAATTCGAGCTGGTGGTGCGCCCGGTCGATCGCGGATCGGCGACGATGCTGGTCGATCTGCGCCATTTCCTCGAGCGTCAACGGCTGTTCGGGCTCGTCCTGCTCCCGCCGATCAGCGAGAACGACACGATCGCCAAGCTGTGCGCCGAGATCGGCTGTCGCTATGTCCGCATGGGCTCGGCGCGGCTCGACGATGACGATCACATGGTCGCGTCGAACGATTGCGAGGCGGTGCGCGGCGCGACCGAATATCTCATCGCGCAGGGGCATCGCCGGATCGGGCTGATCGCCGGGCCGCACGGCTTCCGCTCGGCGCGCGAGCGGCGATTGGGCTTCGAGCAAGCGCTCGCCGATGCCGGAATCGCCTTGCCGCGCAGCATGATTGCCGACGGTACGTACACCTTCGAATCGGGGCTGACCGCGGCCGAGCGGCTGCTCGACCTGATGCCGCGTCCGACCGCGATCTTCGCGTGCAACGACGAGATGGCGGCGGGCGTGATGCACGCCGCGCGGCAACGCGGGCTCGATATCCCGAAGGATCTGTCGATCGTCGGGTTCGACGATACGCCCGTTGCCGCGCATGTCTGGCCGCCGCTGACGACGGTGCGCTGGCCGATCGCTTCGATGGCGCGCTCCGCCGCACTCAAATTGACCGCAGGGCTCGACGGCGAGGATATCGTCGAGGAGCCCTCGCTCTTCCTGTCGACGCTGATCCGCCGCGCGTCGGTGGCGGCGCCAAGCCATTAGCGAATTTGCGGCGCGATCTTGCGACGCACCCTGACACCGGTTACCAAGCCCGCAAAGACAAGCGGGGAGGGAGATGATGATGCCACGACCACTCGACCTGAACCCCGATCGCCTCTTCCCGAGCGACCCCGCGACGCGCGCGATCGCGCGCACGCTGTATGCCGAAATCGCCGACCTGCCGATCGTCAGCCCGCACGGCCACACCGATGCCGGCTGGTTCGCCGACGACGCAGCCTGGAGCGACGCCACCGCGCTGCTGCTCGCGCCCGATCATTACATCTTCCGCATGCTCTACAGCCAGGGCGTCGACCTCGACGCGCTGGCGATCCCGAGCCGCGCGGGCG
Organism: Sphingomonas sp. PWP1-2; assembly: GCF_049898305.1. Taxonomy (NCBI): domain Bacteria; kingdom Pseudomonadati; phylum Pseudomonadota; class Alphaproteobacteria; order Sphingomonadales; family Sphingomonadaceae; genus Sphingomonas; species Sphingomonas sp. PWP1-2. Next base: position 153,482 of record NZ_JAFCXM010000004.1, on the reverse strand, counting down.
TCCCCGCGACCGATCCGCGCGAAGCGTGGCGGCTGTTCGCGCAGAACGTGCATCTCTTCCGCGGCACGCCGTCGCGCCTCTGGCTCGACCATGTCTTTGCCGAGGTGTTCGGCTTCGACGTCGCGCTCGATGCGACCACCGCAGATCTGTATTACGACACGATCGCCGAGAAGCTTGCCAGCGCGGCGTTCCGGCCGCGCGCGCTGTTCGATCGCTTCAAGATCGATTTCCTCGCGACGACCGAAGGTCCGCAGGATGATCTCGGCGCGCATCACCGGATCCGCGCGTCGGGCTGGCAGGGCCGTGTCGTCACGACGTATCGCCCCGATGGCGTGATCGACGTCGAGCATGAGCAATTCGGTCGCGCGATGACGCGCTTCGCCGAACTGACCGGCGAGGACGTCCATAGCTGGACCGGCTATCTCGCCGCGCACCGCAAGCGCCGCGCCGATTTCCGCGCGGCGGGTGCGACCGCGACCGACCACGGCCATCCGACCGCCGCCACCGCCAACCTGACGCCGCATGAGGCCGAGGCGCTGTTTGCAAAGATCGTCGGCGGCAGCTGGACCCCGGCCGATGCCGAGCTGTTCCGCGCGCAGATGCTGACCGAGATGGCGGCGATGTCGGTCGAGGACGGGATGGTGATGCAGCTCCACCCGGGGAGTTTCCGCAACCACAATGCCGGCCTGTTCGCGAGCCACGGCCGCGACAAGGGCGCCGACATTCCGATGCGCACCGATTACGTCAATGCGCTGAAACCGCTGCTCGATCGCTTCGGCACCTCGACCGCGCTGTCGATCATCCTCTTCACGCTCGACGAAAGCGTCTACGCGCGAGAATTGGCGCCGCTCGCCGGGCATTATCCGTGCCTCAAGCTCGGGCCGTCGTGGTGGTTCCATGACAGCCCCGAGGGGATGCGGCGCTTCCGCGAGATGACCACCGAGACCGCAGGTTTCTACAACACCGTCGGCTTCAACGACGACACGCGCGCCTTCCTGTCGATCCCAGCGCGGCACGATGTCGCGCGGCGGATCGATTGCGGCTTCCTCGCGCAGCTCGTCGCCGAGCACCGGCTCGAGGATTGGGAAGCCGTCGAGCTCGCGCACGAGCTGACCAGCGGCCTCGTCCGCCGCGCCTACCGTATCGACCAACCCGAAGCCGCCGCCAAAGCGGCCTGACCCCGGAGAGCCTCCCCATGTTCGACCGTACCTATTACGCCACGCATCCCGACATGATGGAATGCGTCTCGAATGACGAATTGCGCGATCGCTATTTGATCCAGGACCTGTTCCGCGCGGGCGAATGCGTGCTCAATTACACGCATGCCGAGCGCTTCGTGATCGGCGGCGTCGCGGTGGCGGGCGGCGCGGTCAAGCTGCCCGACCAGACGGAACCGGCCTCGGCGGCGGGGCATCCCTTCCTCGAGCGCCGCGAACTGGCGATCGTCAATGTCGGCAAGGCCGGGGGCACCGTCACCGTCGATGGCGAGGCGTTCACGCTCGGCAACAAGGATTGCCTGTATGTGACGATGGGCGCGAAGGACGTGCAGTTTTCGGGCGACGGCGCGCGCTTCTATCTGGCGTCGTGCCCGGCGCACAAGGCGTTCACGACCAAGCTGATCTCGACCAAGGATGCGACCGCGCTCGAGCGTGGTAGCCTCGCCGAGTCGAACGAGCGGACGATCTTCCAGATGGTCATTCCCGGCATCTGCGACAGCGCGCAGCTGGTGATGGGCCTGACCGTGCTCAAGCCGGGCTCGGTGTGGAACACGATGCCGCCGCACATCCACGAGCGCCGCAGCGAAATCTATTTCTACTTCGAGCTCGACGATCTCGAGAAGGATCGCGTGTTCCATTACATGGGCGAGGGTGAAGCGACCCGTCACATCGTGATGGCGAACGAGGAGGCGGTGATCTCGCCGCCGTGGTCGATCCATATGGGGTCGGGCACCAAGGCGTACGCTTTCATCTGGGCGATGGCGGGCGAGAACCAGGATTATACCGACATGAACGTGCTGGATATCTGCCAGCTGGCGTAGCGCAGCCTGCTCCCCTCCCGCTTGCGGGAGGGGCGGGGGGAGGGCAGTCGCAAAGGAGCGCGCCCTCTCCATTCCCTCCCCTAGCCCCTCCCGCACGCGGGAGGGGAGGAGAAGAACAATGACCAATCCCTTCGATCTCACCGACAAGGTCGCCATCGTCACCGGCGCCAATACCGGCATCGGCCAGGCGATCGCCGTCGCGCTTGCCGCGGCGGGCGCCGACGTCGCCTGTGTCGGCCGCACCCCCGCCGAGGAGACCGTGGCGCAGATCCGCGCGCTCGGGCGCCGCGCCGAAATCGTCTCGGCCGATCTCTCGACGATCGCGCCTGTGCAAAGAGTCGTGGACGAAACCGTGGAAAAGCTCGGCGGGCTCGACATTCTCATCAACAATGCCGGTATCATTCGCCGCGCCGACGCGGTCGATTTCACCGAGGCGGATTGGGACGCGGTGATCGACACCAACCTAAAGTCGGTGTTCTTCCTGTGCCAGGCGGCCGGGCGCCACATGATCGCCAACGGCGGCGGCAAGATCGTCAACATCGCCTCGATGCTGACCTTCCAGGGCGGCATTCGCGTGCCGAGCTACACTGCGTCGAAGAGCGGGATCGGCGGCCTCACCAAGCTGCTCGCCAACGAATGGGCGGGCAAGGGGATCAACGTCAACGCGATCGCCCCTGGCTACATCGCCACCAACAACACCGCGGCGCTGCAAGCCGACGAAAGCCGCAACCGCTCGATCCTCGAGCGCATTCCGGCGGGCAAATGGGGCGATGCGAGCGATCTCGGCGGCGCGGCGGTGTTTCTGTGCAGTGCGGCGGCGGCCTATGTGCAAGGGCATATCCTTGCGGTCGATGGCGGCTGGCTCGCACGGTAAAGAGCCGCGACTGTCACCCCGGGCTTGTCCCGGGGTCCACCGTGCCGCACGCGTGGGGTCGAGTTTAGGAGTGGACCCCGGCACGAGGCCGGGGTGACGGTTGGGGATTGGGTGACATGACGTTTCTGGCTTTCGGCGAACTCATGCTGCGTCTGTCGCCGCCGGGGCGCGAGCTGTTGATGCAGACCCCCAAGCTCGACGTGTGGATCGCGGGCGCCGAGGCCAATGTCGCGAGCGCACTCGCCCGGCTCGGCCACGACGTTGCGGTCGCGAGTGCGGTGCCCGACAACGATCTCGGCCGCGCCGCGCTGACCAGCCTGCGCGGGTCGGGGGTCGACACCAAGGGCATCCTGCTGCGCGGCGAGCGGATGGGATTGTATTTCGTCACCTCGGGCGCGGGCCTGCGCGCGACCGAAGTGATCTACGACCGCGCCTATTCCTCCTTTGCCGAAACCCCGACCGAAGCGTGGGACTGGGATGCGCTGCTCGACGGTGTCGATCGGCTGCATCTGTCGGGCATCACCCCCGCGCTCGGACCTGTCCCCGCCGCCAGCGCGATCGCCGCGGCGGAAGCGGCGGCGGCCAAGGGCATCGCGATCTCGTTCGACGGCAATTGGCGCGGCAAATTGTGGGAGCGCTGGGACAGCGACCCGCGCGGTATCCTCACGCAATTGGTCGCGCATGCCGACCTCATGTTCGGCAACCACCGCGACATCGCGCTGCTGCTCGATCGCGACTTCGGCAGCGATGGCGAGGATCGCCGACGCGAAGCCGTCGACGCGGCGTTCGCGGCCTTTCCCAAGCTCCAGACGATCGCCTCGACCGCGCGGCATGTCGAACATGTCGACCTCCACCGCCTGTCGGCGCGGATCGATACGCGCGAGGGGCATGCGCAGACCGAGGAAGTCGTGCTCGCCGGGATCGTCGACCGGATCGGTGGCGGCGATGCGTTTGCCGCCGGCGTGCTCCACGCCTTGCGGCGCGGTGGCGACATTGGCGAGGCGGCCAGGACTGGCCTCGCGCTCGCCGCGCTGAAGCATTCGCTGCCGGGCGATGCTTCCTTGTTCCGCCAGTCCGATATCGATGCGTATCTGGCGGGCGGGCTCGATGTCCGCCGCTGAGCTGACGCGCCGCACGCTGCTCGGCAGCGGCGCGGCGACGCTGGCGCTCGGGGCGAGCGGGTTGCGCGCGGCGGGACCAGCCGCGACGCGCATTGCGTGTCAGGCCGGCCGCTTCGAGGGCGTCCGGGACGGCACTACGGTTGCGTATCGCGGCATCCGCTACGGCCGCGCCGAGCGCTTTCGCGCGCCGACGCCGTTCCGCTACGGCAGCGACGTCCACCGCGCCGATCAGTTCGGCCCGGTCGCGCCGCAGAGCGGAACCGGCTACGGCGCGCAATCCGAGGACTGCCTGTTCCTCAACATCTGGACCGGCCCGGGCGCGGCGCGCGCGAAGCCGGTGCTGCTCTACATCCATGGCGGGGCCTATTCGAACGGCAGCGTCACCGATCCGCTCAACGACGGTGCGACGCTTGCGGCGCGCGCCGATGTCGTCGTCGTCACGGTCAACCACCGGCTCAATGCGCTCGGCTATCTCTATCTCGCGCGGCTCGATCCGCGCTTTGCCGACAGCGGCAATGCCGGGCAGCTCGATCTGATCCTCGCGCTCAAATGGGTACGCGACAATATCGCGGCATTCGGCGGCGACCCGAACCGCGTGATGGTGTTCGGCCAATCGGGTGGCGGCGCGAAGATCGCCACAATGCTGGGGATGCCCGCCGCACGCGGCCTGTTCCAGCGTGCCGCGACGATGAGCGGGCAGCAAGTCACCGCCTCGGGCCCGCTCAACGCGACGGCGCGTACACGCGCCTATCTCGCCAAGCTCGGGGTCGACGAGCGCAACCTCGCGCCATTGCTCGCCATGCCGCCCGAACGGCTCGTCGCCGCGCTCGACGCGACCGATCCGATCCTCGGCGGCGGGGTCTATTTCGGGCCGGTGCTCGACATGAAATGGCTGGTGCGGCACCCGTTCTGGCCCGACGCCAATCCGCAGGGGCTCGGCATTCCGCTGATCCTCGGCAATGTCCGCGACGAGACGCGGGGTTTCATCGCGATCGACGGTCCCAAATTAAAGGGCCTCAGCTGGGACAATATCGCCGCGCGGATGGCGCCCGAATTGCGGATCGATGTGCTTCCCGAATGGGTCGTGTCCGAATATCGCGCGCATTTCCCCGATTGGTCGCCGGTCGACGTGTTCTACGGCGCGACCACGGCGGGGCGGAGCTGGCGCGGGCAAGTGATCGAGGCCGAGGCGCGTGCGCGTGCCGGGGCGCCGGCCTGGGTCTATCAAGTCAATTTCGGGTCGCGCACCGATCCGCGGCGCGGCGCCTTCCATACGATGGACATCCCGCTGGTGTTCGGGACGCTCGGTGCACGCGGGTCGCAGACGGGCACGGGCGCTGACGCGCGCGCTGCATCGCAGGCGCTGCAGGACAGTTTCGTCGCACTCGCCAAGAGCGGCGATCCCAACCATGCCGGCTTGCCCGCCTGGCCGCGCTACGACCTGACGCAGCGCGCGACGATGATGATCGATGCGGTGTCGCAGCGCGCCGACGATCCCCGCCGCTGGCAGCGCGAACTGTTTGCGCGCGTGCCCTATATCCAGCCGGGGAGCTGACTCAAAAACGGCGTTGACACCGGTTACCAAAGGCGACATTTAAGCGTCAGGACGAGATCGCCGCAGAGCGACCGTCGGGCAGGAGAGGTGCCATGCGCCGCACAGGCGCGCATTTTCCTCTCCTGTTCGCTGATCCGACGCTCCACCGCGGAGCCGGCCCAGCAACCGGTGTCAATCACCGCCGCGCGACGACGCATGGCGGTTAGGGGGGATGAGAAATGAGCACGCTTTCCAAGGGCCTGAAGCTGCAGCACGGTGTCTCGGTCGGCGCGATCGTCACCGCCTTGCTGCTCCCCGCCGCCGCGCTGGCGCAAGCCGCGCCGGGTTCGCCCGCGCAGCCGGTTGGCGCGCCCCCGGTCGAAAGCCAGGCTGCCGACACGGCCGCCGATGCGACCGGGCAGGACATCGTCGTCACCGGCTTCCGCCAGTCGCTCCAGGCGGCGCTCAACGTGAAGAAGAATTCGGTTGCCGCGGTCGATTCGATCGTCGCCGAAGACATCGCCAAATTCCCCGATCAGAACCTCGCCGAGTCGCTCCAGCGCATCCCCGGCATCTCGATCCAGCGCGACGCGGGCGAAGGCCGCGCGATCACCGTGCGCGGCCTCGGCGCGCAATTCACCCGCGTCCGCGTCAACGGGATGGAGACAGTCGCGACCTCGACCGACGGCGCGAGCGCCAACCGCGACCGCGCGTTTGATTTCAACGTCTTCGCCTCGGAGCTGTTCAGCTCGCTCGTCGTCCACAAGACCGCCGAAGCTTCGCTCGACGAAGGCTCGCTCGGCGCTGTCGTCGATCTCAACACCGGCAACCCGCTCGGCGGCAAGAAGGCCGGATTCACCGGCGCGCTGTCGGTGCAGGGATCGTACAATACACTGTCGAAGACGACCGGCCCCCGGGTCGCTGGCCTGCTGTCGTGGCGCAACGATGCCGGCACCTTCGGCGCATCGGTTTCGGGCGCCTATTCGAAGCTCGATACGCTTGAGCTCGGCAACAACACGACGCGCTGGGCGCAGGCGCAGTTCGATTCGGTCAACGGCACGCCGTGCTATTACAATACGAGCGGTACGGGGGCGGCGCAGGTCTTCACCACGCCCGCGGCGAACAGCGGCGGCGTCTACCGCTCGAGCGCGGTGTGCGACAAGGCATCGCTGGCGTTCCACCCGCGCATCCCGCGCTACGGGGTGATCAAGCACAACCGCGAGCGGCTCGGGCTTACTGGGAGCGTCCAGTTCGCGCCGACCGAGAAGACCAAAATCTCGATCGACGGGCTCTATTCGAAGTTCAAGGAAACGCGCGAGGAGCAATGGGTCGAGGTGCTTTTGCGGAGCAACGAGCGGTCGATCGACTTGGTCAATCCGGTCTATGACGCGAACAACAATCTGATCTCCTCGACGCTCAATGACGCCTACAACCGCAACGAACATTATCTGCGCAAGTCGAGCACCGAATTCTACCAGATCGGCGGCACGTGGGATCAGGATGTCACCGATAAACTCCGCTTCACGCTGCTCGGCGGCGTGTCGAAGTCGGATGCAAGCATTCCGGTCGAGACCACTATCCTGTTCGATAACAAGGCGGCGCAGGGGTATCAGTACGACTATACCAACATGAGGAGCCCGAAGCTGACCTTCGGCGGCAATGTCGCCGATCCGACCAGCTACCAGCTCTCCGAAATCCGCGATCGCCCGTCCGATACGGTCAACAAGTTCCGCACCGCGCAGCTGCGCGGCGAATGGGACGTCGCCGAGGGTTTCCAGATCAAGGCGGGCGGCGTCTATCGCAAATTCAGCTTCGATACCGCCGGCTTCACCCGCGACACCGTGGTGTGCGGCAATGGCGGCAAGGATCTCGTACTCGGCACGCTGAACTGCTCGCCGACGAGCGCGATCGCGCCGGGGTCGGTGTACGGCTTCCCGGTGACCTCGGCATTGGCCGATATCGTAAGCCTCGGTTCGGCCGGGCAGCCGGCGGGTACGACCACGCAATTTGCCATCGCCAACATTCCTGCGGCGGCGGCCTACACCAACCTCTACAGCCGGACCCCGGTCGTCGATCCGGGCAACACGCGCAGCGTCTCGGAAGAGGTCAAGGGCGCCTATCTCGAGTTCGACACCAAGGGCGAGCTTTTCGGCCTGCGCTACGCCTTCAACGCAGGCGTGCGCTATGCAAAGACCAATCAGGTCTCGACCGGAATCATCAACAGCGCGACGCTGACGGTGAAGCGCGATTATGACGACTGGCTGCCATCGCTTAACGTGGCGCTGTATCCGACCGAGAACATCATCGTGCGCGGCGCGGTCGCCAAGGTGATGACTCGTCCCACGCTCGGCAATCTAACGCCAGGCGGCTCGGCCGATGGCAACAACTTCCGGATCACCAACGGCAACCCGTTCCTCGATCCGTTCCGCGCGACTGCCTATGATCTTGCGATCGAATGGTATTTCGCGCCGCAGTCGATCGCATCGGTCGCGGTGTTCAAGAAATCGATCGACAGTTTCCCGGTGTCGAACAGCGTCACGCAGACGCTCGCCGAGGCGGGGCTGACGCGCGACGTGCTGCTGCCGAGCTCGGCTGGCTACATCCGGAACGATCCGACCCAGCTCTACACCGTCTCGAACACGATCAACGGGACCGGGGCATCGCTCAAGGGGATCGAGCTGTCGGTGCAGGCGCCGTTCAAATTCCTGCCGGGCTTCCTCAAGAATTTCGGTGGGATCGCCAACGCGACCTTCATCGACAGCACGGCGAGCTACGGCGTGGTCGGGCCATCGACGCTGGTGTGCGCGACGCAGTTCACCTGCCGGCTCGTCGCGCCGGCCGCGGTGCAGCGGACCTCGACGCTGTTCGGGCTGTCGAAAAAGGCGTTTAACGGCACGCTCTATTATGAGGACAGCAAGTTCAGCGCGCGCGGCTCGATCAGCTATCGCGGGCCGTATGTCGACCAGAATAGCGGCACCGGCAACGTGTTCGAAGGCTATAACGCCACGACCAATATCGATGCGTCGGTGCGCTATCGCTTCACCAAATGGCTCGAGCTGTCGATCGAGGGCACCAACCTCACCGATACCTATCGCGATCGCTATACCGATCTCGATGCGAACCGGAATTACGAGAACAACCATTTCGGCCGCACGATCATTTTCGGCGCGCGCATGAAGCTCTGACCTAGAGCGCGTTTCCTCCCCTCGCGGACGGTGCTGGGTTCGGCATCGTCCGTTTTTGTTTCGGGCGCGCGCCGCGGCTCGACGGTCGCGGGTTTGTCGACCGCTTCCGGTCTGGGCACGGGCGCGGCGGCTCGGCTAGGAGAGTATGATGATTGATGTCGGACTGATCGGGTACGGGCTCGCCGGAGCCTCCTTCCATGCGCCGTTGATCAGCGCGGTGCCGGGGCTGCGGCTGGCGGGGGTGGTGACCTCGCGTGCCGCGGCGGTGGCGCGCGACTGGCCGCAGGCGAAGGCGGTGGGCGATGCCGATGTGCTGTTCGCCGATCCCGATATCGGCCTGGTGGTGATCGCCACGCCCGACCATCTCCATGCCCCGCTCGCCAAGGCGGCGCTCGAAGCGGGCAAGCCGGTCGTGATCGACAAGCCGTTCGTCACCGATCCCGCCGATGGCGCGGCGCTCATCGCGCTCGCCGAGGCGAAGGGGCTGATGCTGTCGGCGTTCCACAATCGCCGCTGGGATGCCGACTTCCTGACCGCGCGAGCGCTGGTCGATGCCGGGACGCTCGGTGACATCGCGCTCGCCGAATTGCGCTGGGACCGCTTTCGCCCGGCGATCAAGCCCGGCTGGCGCGAAACCGCGGGGGCGGGGCTGCTCAACGATCTCGGCCCGCATCTGCTCGACCAGGCGCTGCAGCTGTTCGGCATGCCCGAGGCGCTGACTGCGGACCTCGTCGCCCAGCGTGCTGCGGCGACGACCGAGGATTATTTCGAACTCACGCTGCACTATGGCGCGCGTCGGGTGATCGTCTCGGCGGCAACCTTGCTCGCGGCACCGCGGCCGCGCTTCGCGCTGCACGGGACGGGCGGGAGCTTCGTCAAACATGGCATCGACCCGCAAGAAGCCGTGCTGCGCGCGGGGCTGCCGCCGACTACGGCGGGATTCGGCGAAGATGCGCCCGAGGCTTATGGCACGCTGACCGATGCCGACGGCGTCGCGCGCGCGGTGCCGAGCGAACGGGGCGACTGGCGGGGCTATTACGAAGGGGTCGTGGCGGCGATCACCACGGGCGCGGCGGCGCCGGTCCCGGCGGAGGAAGCGCTGACGGTCATGCGCTTGATCGCGCTTGCGCGCGAAAGTGCCGCGGGCGGACGGAGGCTTGCTATTTAAGCCTGCTTGTTGCGCGTGTCGGCGGTGGATTGAGTTCGCGCAGAGGCGCAGCGGACGCAGAGCGAGAGGGTTGCCGGCGGCAGCCCGCCCCACTTTCGTACCGCACGTGCTGGCAGTCGCTTCCTCGCTTCGCGCCCTACCCCTCTGCGTCCTCTGCGCGAACCCAGCCCGTTCGATCGAACGCGCGACGCCCCTGTCAGCGCGCCAAAGCCCCATGTTCGATATGCGGCAGCACATGCCGCGCGAACAGATCCGCCTCGGCCGCATGCGGGTAGCCCGAGAGGATGAACGCCTCGATCCCCATCTTGCGATAGGCGTTGAGCTTGGCGAGCACTTGGTCGGGATCGCCGACGATCGCAGCCCCACAGCCCGAGCGCGCACGCCCGACGCCGGTCCACAGATTGGCCTCGGCATAGCCGTCGTCCGACGCGCCTTCGCGCAAAGCGGCCTGCGCCGCGACGCCAGCCGAGGTCGAATCGAGCGACTTCGCCCGGATCGCCGCGCCTTCGGCAGCGTCGAGCTTCGACAGCAAGCGGTCGGCGGCGGTGCGCGACTCGGCTTCGCTGTCGCGGACGATGACATGCGCGCGGTAACCGAACTTCAGCGTGCGGCCGTGCGCGGCGGCGCGCGCGGTCATGTCGGCGATGATGCCGGCAACGACTTCCTGCTTGTCGGGCCACATCAGGAACACGTCGCAGCCCTTGGCCGCTGCTTCGCGCGCGTCGGGCGAGAGTCCGCCGAAGTATAGCAGCGGTGCCTTGCCCGAAACGGTGCCGATGCGTGGCGGATCGATCTTCAATTTCCAGAACTCGCCGTCATGGTCGAGCGGCTCGCCGTTGAGTAGCGTCTTGAGGATCTGCATCGCCTCGACCGTGCGCGCATAACGCGGCGCCGAGCCGAGCGTTTCGCCGGGCATGTCCGACGAGATGATGTTGACGGTGAGCCGCCCGCCAAGCAGCCGGTCGATCGTCGCGATCTGGCGCGCGAGCTGTGGCGGCCAGGTCTCGCCGATCCGCACCGCCATCAGCAGCGCCATGCGCTTGAGCATCGGTGCGATCGCCGCGGCGAAGGCGGTCGTGTCGATGCCGAGCTGATAGCCCGAGGGGAGCAGGATATTGTCGAACCCGCCGCTTTCGGCCTGGAGCACGATGTCGCGGCAATGTTCCCAGCTCGACTTGAGCTTGGCGTCGGGGACGCCGAGAAATTCGTAATCGTCATCGCACAGCGCCGAGAACCAGCTGATCTCGCAGGGCGGGAGCGCGCTCATGGCAGCTTCTCCCCGCGTGCGGCGACGAGCACGTCGTACCACGTCTGGCGGGTGAACTTGACCTTGTAGACGTCGGCAATCTCGCCGATCCGCCCGACATTCTGCGTGCCGACGATCGGGATCACGCGCGCCGGGTGCGCCATGATCCACGCATAGGTCGCTGCCGCGCGCGACACGCCCGCCGCGTTGGCGACGACATCGAGCGCCGCTGCGACATTCCTGGACCGATCGTCCTCGGGTGCGCCAAGCCGCCCGCCGCCGAGCGGCGACCAGGCGAGCACGGCCATGTCGCGCTCCATCGCGAGATCGAGCAGGCCGTTGGTGATCGGCTCGAGCTCGAGCGGCGAGAATTCGGGCTGGACGGTCGCGAGCGGAATCGTCAGCAGCGCGGCGAGCGCCTGCGTCTGTGCGATCGTGTAGTTCGAAACGCCGACCGCGCGGACCTTGCCGCTGGAAACCATTTCCTCGAGCGTGCGCGCCACTTCCTGCGGATGCGCGAGAATGTCGGGGCGGTGGATCTGGTACAGATCGACCTGCTCGACCTGCAGCCGCTTGAGCGAGGTCTCGAGCGCTCGCATCAGATAGGTGCGGCTCGAATCATAGGGCACGGGCGGGGTAATCCCGCCCTTGGTAGCGAGCACCATCCGGTCGCGCATTCCCGGCGTCGCGCTGAAGATCTGCCCGAGCAGCGACTCGGCATCGCCGAACCCGCCGCTGCCGTTGAAGCCGTAGATGTCGGCGGTGTCGAACAGCGTGACGCCAGCGGCAAACGCCGCCTCGATCAGCGCGCTGCCCTCGGCCGGAGTGACGCCGGCGAAACGCCACATCCCCCAGGCAATCGGCGAGATCATGATTCCGCTCTTGCCGAGCGGACGCATTTCGGGTGTAAGTGTGATTTCAGACATCGTTGTCATATGAGGCGAATCCCGTGGTAGAGCAAGTGCGATATGGCCTGGTCGGCACTGGAATGATGGGCGTCGAGCACATCACCAGCCTTGCCATCACGCCGGGTGCGGTAGTGACCGCGCTTGCCGATCCTGCCGCAGGGTCGCTCGGCTGGGCCAAGGACGCGCTCGGCGACAAGGCCGCGCAGGCGACCGCGTTCGATTCGGTCGAGGCGCTCGCCAGCAGCGGACTGTGCGATGCAGTGATCGTCGCCAGCCCCAATTTCACGCACCGTTCGGTGCTCGAGCCGCTGTTCGATGCGGGGCTTCACATCCTGTGCGAGAAGCCGCTCGCGACGACGCTCGACGATTGCCGCTGGATCGTCGATCGCGCCGCGCAGACCGACAAGGTCTTCTGGACCGCGATGGAATATCGCTACATGCCGCCCGCGGCCGAGTTCATCGCCGACATCCATGGCGGCAAGATCGGCAAATTGCAGATGCTGTCGATCCGCGAGCATCGCTTTCCGTTCCTGGTGAAGGTCGCCGACTGGAACCGCTTCAACCGCAACACCGGCGGGACGATGGTCGAGAAATGCTGCCACTTCTTCGACTTGATGCGGCTGATCACGCAGAGCGAGGCCGTGCGCGTCTATTGCTCGGGCGCGATGGACGTGAACCATCTCGACGAAACCTATGGCGGCGAGCGGCCCGACATCATCGACAACAGCTATACGACGGTCGATTTCGCGAACGGCGTTCGCGCGATGCTCGACCTGTCGATGTTCGCCGATGGCGCGGAGAATCAGGAAGAGATCACCGCGGTCGGCAGCGATGCGCGGCTCGACGTGCTGATCCCCGAGGGCGCGCTGGTCCACTCCCCGCGCGTCGGCTTCCGCAATCCCAAGCAGGCGACGCGCCGCGTCGTCCATACCGACGAGACCGCGCTCAACGCGGGCAGCCATCACGGATCGACCTTCTACGAGCATCAGCGCTTCAACGCTGCGGTGCGCGGGGCGGGCCCAGTCGACGTCACCGCGCATGATGGTATGATGGCGGTCGCGATCGGCACCGCCGCCGAGATCAGCGCGCGCGAACATCGCGTCGTCGAAATGGCCGAGCTCGGAGTCTGAGCGCAAAGCGCAACTTTACTGCTGGCAAGCCTGATCACGCTGTCAGAACGATCAAGACGATAATACCCATCGCCAAGATGGGATTTTACCGAAGGGGATGATGATGAAAGCTCTTTACCTGACTGGCGCCGCCACGCTCGCGTTGCTCGCCGCCACGCCGACCTATGCGCAGACTGCGCCCGAAGCCGCCGCGCAAGCCGAACCGGCTGCCCCCGAAGACGCCGCCCCCGGTGACATCATCGTCACCGCGCAGAAGCGCTCCGAGCGTCTGCAGGACGTGCCGGTCGCGGTGACGGTCGTGTCGGGCGACGCGCTCGCCACGCAGGGCAAGACCAGCCTCGAGGGCGCTCAATATCTCGTGCCGTCGCTCAACTTCCTCAAATCGGGGACGACGCTCAACCAGTCGCTGTTCCTGCGCGGCGTCGGCACCTCGACCTTCTCGATCGCGGGCGAGCCGTCGATCTCGACCGTCGTCGACGGCGTCGTGTTCGCGCGCGCGGGCGAAGCGTTCGGCGATCTGGTCGACATCGATCAGCTCGAAGTGCTGCGCGGGCCGCAGGGCACGCTGTTCGGCAAGAACGCGTCGGCGGGCGTGATCAACATCATCTCGAAAAAGCCGACGAGCACGCTCGGCGGCTATGCCGAGGCGGGCTTCTTCACCGACAGCGAATATCGCGGCCGCGCGGTGCTCAACGTGCCGCTCGGTGACAGCGTGCGCTCGCGGTTGACGGGCTTCTACACCAATTACGATGGCAACATCCGCAACACCGCCAACGGCAAGCTGGTCAACGGCTTCGAACATTATGGCGGCCGGCTGCAGCTCGATGCCGATGCCGGGCCGAACGTGAAGCTCGCCTTCATTGCCGATTATCACCACAACAATGACGATTGCTGCGGCGAGGTGATCGCCACCGGGCCGATCAACGGCGCGACTGGCCTCGTCACCACCAACGCCTCGACCGCGGTGCTGCCGACCCCGCGCGGCGCCGACACGCGCGAGCTCGCCCAGAACCTCGTCACGCGCACGACCGAAACCGGCTACGGCTTCTCGCTTCAGGCCGATATCGAGGCGGGGACGCAGACCGTCACCTCGATCACCGCCTATCGCAACTACAAGAATACCGAGATCCGCGACGGCGATTTCCTGCCCGCCGCCTATATCGGCTTCAACCAGCTGCACGATTTCGGTCCGCAGACGGGCAACACCTTCAGCCAGGAATTGCGGCTGACCTCGCCCGGGCACCAGTTCCTGACCTATGTGCTGGGGGCCTATTATTCGCGCGCCGAGAGCGAGCGGATCTTCACGCGCAACGATCAGGTCTGCAATTCGCTGGCCACGCCCGCGCCGACCGTGCTGACGCCGTGCTCGAGCCCGCTCGCCGCACCCTCGACCTTCCCGACCGGCACCGCCGATTTCGGATCGGTGTTCAAGAATTTCGCGCTGTTCGGGCAGGGGACGATCAACATCGCGTCGCGCTTCCGCGTGATCGGTGGGTTGCGCTATACGGTCGACCAGCTCGACGTGTTCCACATCCGCCGCACGGCGCTCAACGGCCCCGGCATCAACACCAATTTCGACGCGGGCGTATACAATAACGGTCTTGGCGGCGGTGTCTCGAACGGCGTGCCGTTCCGCGGCAAGGCGACCAACGAGAATCTGTCGGGCAAGGCCGGCGTCCAGTTCGATATTTCGCGCGGTTCGACCGCGTATGCGACCTACGCCCGCGGCTATAAGGGGCCGGCGTTCAACGTTTTCTTCAACCTGACGGCAACCGGCACCAACGTGATCGCGTCCGAGACGTCGGATTCGTACGAGATCGGGCTCAAGAACACCTTCTTCGGGGGCAAGCTGACGCTCAACCTGGCCGCCTATTACGCCAAATATCATAATTTCCAGGCGAACAATCCCGATCTCGTCGCGGGTGTGGTCGTCACGCGCTTCACCAATGCGGGTGACGTCTCGACGCGCGGCGTCGAGCTCGACACGACCTTCCGTCCGGTGCGCGATCTCAGCCTGACCGGCGGGCTTGCCTATACCGACGCGCATGTCGACAATTTCCGCGTGCCGGCACCGGGCGCCGCCGCGGTACCCAACGGCACGCCGCTTGGCTTCGCACCGAAGTGGAAGGGCAATCTCAGCGCCGACTATCGCGTGCGCACCAGCGGGTTCGCCGATATTCTGCTGGGCGCGCAGGGCTCGTATCAGAGCAGCGAGCTTGGGCTGTTCTCGGCCGATGCGGTCCAGCGGCGGCTCGGCACGATCGGGGCGTACGGCCTGGTCAATCTGTCGGCCGGGCTCGTCAGCAAGGACGAGCATTACAAGCTGACCTTCCAGGTGCGGAACCTGTTCGACCAGAGCTTTGCCGCGTCGATCATCAATGGCGGGCCGGGCGGTGCGTATCGCTACCAGATCCCGCGCGACGCCGATCGCTATTACGGGGTGACCGGGCGCGTGACGTTCTGATCTGTCAAATCCTCCCTCGCGCGGCGGGGGAGGGGGCAGCCGAAGGCTGACGGAGGGGGGCTTTCCGCAAGCGATACGCATGCGGTGGCGCTCCCTCCACCATTCGCTAAATGCGCATCCTCCTCCTCCCCCGCTTCGCGCGGGAGGATTTAGTGTGCGGCCACCAAGCCGTCGCCGCGCTCGCTCTCGTCCACCGGCACGATCACCGGGATCAGCAGGTGGATCGCCAACAGCGCCGCCAGATACGACCCGGCGCAGATCGCTAGTGCCGGCGCGTAGCCCCAGCCATGCGCCAGCGCATAGGCCTGGAACTGGATCATCCCGATCGAGCAGAGATTGCCGCAGAACGCCGCGATCCCGATCCGCGAGCCGACCGAGCGCGCCGGGGTGATGTCGGTCGTCACGCCGAACACGTTGGTCGAGAAGCCCTGATGCGCGAACAGCACGAGGCCAAGCAGCAGCGCTGCACTCCACGGGCTCGACACCGACTGGACGAACACCACCGGCAACACGAGCAAGGCATAGCCCAGCATCGCGGTTTTCCGCGCACGGTTGACGCTCCAGCCCATCGCCATCAGCCGCGACGGAACGAAGCCGCCGGTCAACGCACCGCACGCCGCGAGCACATAGACCAAGGCCACCGGCAGCCCGAGCGTACCCTGCGGCAGCCCGAACAGCCGGTGGAACAGATCGGGCAGCCACAGCAGCATGAAGAACCACACTTGGTCCGACAGCACCTTGGCGATCGCGATCGCGGCGGTCTCGCGGCTGCGCAGAACGCTCAGCCACGGCACTGGCGCCGGCGCGACTGCGTCGAGCGCGACGGGCTTGATGCGGACCCCGAACCACACGACCACCCACACGACGCCGAGCCCGCCCGCGAGCAGAAACGCCGCCTGCCAGCCGAACGCCACCGCGAGCGCGGGGATGAACAGCGGCGTTATGATCGCGCCGATATTGGGTGCGGTGTTGCCGATGCCGAGCGCGATCTGGCGGTCCTTGTGGTTGAAATAGGTCGCTGCCGATTTGACCGCAGCCGGCGTGCCGACCGATTCGGCGATGCCGAGCACGATGCGCGCGGCGAAGAAGGCGGGGACCGAGGTGGCAAAGGCATGCGCCATGCCCGCGAGGCTCCAGATCAGCACGCCGAGCGCGAAGCCGAGCCGCAGGCCGACGCGGTCGAGGAACCAGCCGGTGCCGAGAAAGGCGAACGCCGTCGCGATCTGGAAGGCGGTGCCCATATTCGCATAGTCCTGATCGGACCATTTGAACTGCGCCTCGAGCGTTGGCTTCAGCAACGCGAGGATCTGTCGATCGACATAATTGAGCATCACCGCGACGAACACCATCGCGACGATGATCCAGCGCGCTGCGCCGCCCCTGATTGCCATTCCGATCCACTCCCATCTTTTTCTTGAGACAGCGTTGTCAGATAATCGCGCTTCGGGCTAGACCTTCTGCGCTCGGGCTTGTCCCGGGGATCGCCGCATCGCAAGACCTAAGACAGCGCTGTGGTGTACGGGAGACTGCGGGACAAGCCCGCGGCGGCGCAAGGGTGGAGCAAGATGGCGACCAAGCAACCGAAACGTCCGCTCCCGATGGCTGCCGATCTCTATGGCGATCTGTACGGCGACATCGAAACCGCGCCCAAGCATCACTGGCGCGGCTATGTCCCCGGGCTCGTGGTGGTGGCGATGGGGACGCTCGCCGCGGGCTTCCTGTCGGATCATTACGGCGTGCCGCTGACGCTGATGGCGTTGCTGATCGGCCTCGCGCTCAATTTTCTTAGCGCCGACGCGCGGTTGACGCCGGGCCTCGCCTTCGCCTCGCGCTCGCTGCTGCGGTGGGGGATCGTGCTCGTCGGGGTGCGGATCACCTTCGGGCAGATCGTCGCGCTCGGACCGGTCGCCTTGCTGTGCGTCGTGCTGATCGTCGCGCTGACGATGGGCGCGGGCATCCTCGCCGCCCGACGCTTCGGCTTCGACACCGCGTTCGGCATCCTCGCGGGCGGGTCGGTCGCGATCTGCGGCGCGAGTGCGGCGATGGCGCTGGCGACGACGCTCGGCGAGAAGCGCACGACGCAGGCGCAACTGACGCTGGTGCTCGTTGGCATTTCGGCGATGAGTGCCTCGGCGATGATGCTTTACCCGCTCGTCGCGCACGCTTTCCACATGAGCGATCTCAAGGCCGGCTTCCTGCTCGGCGCGGCGATCCACGACGTCGCGCAGGCGCTCGGCGCGGGCTATTCCTATTCGGACGGCGCAGGCGGGATCGCCGCGATCGTCAAGCTGACGCGCGTGGCGTTGCTCGCGCCGGTGCTCGCGGTGGTGGCGATGGGGCTCGCGCGCTGGGGCGGCGGCGGCGAAGGTGCCGCCAAGGGGCCGGGGGTGCCGTGGTTCGTAATCGGCTTCTTCGTGCTCGCCGGAATCAATTCGTTCGGCGTGATCCCGCCGATCGTCGCGGGCAGCGCTGAAAAGATCGCCGCGGCGATGCTCGCGACGGCGGTCACCGCGACCGCAATCCGCTCGCCGCTCGCGCAGCTGCTCGAGGCGGGGCCCAAGCCGCTGCTGGTGATCCTGATCGCGACGCTGGTGGCGTTCGGCCTGGCGCTCGCGGCGGCGCTGCTGCTGATCGGTTAGAGGGCTTCAAGCGCGCGGGTGCGTGCATCCCGCGTCCGTTCGCCCTGAGCCTGTCGAAGGGCCTTCGCCGCTCGCGAGCGGCGTGCGTGGAGCGCGGGGCTTCGACAAGCTCAGCCCGAACGCATGAGAGCACACGCCTTGAGCAGATACGGCGCGATCCCTCAGCCCTGCGCGACCGGCCCGGTCGATTCGCGCACGATCAGTTCGAACGCCACTTCGCGCCGCTCGATCGGCGCGTCGGCGGGGGCGAGGAGCAGGTCGGCGGCCTGATACGCCATTTCGCGCGTCGGCTGACGGATCGTGGTGAGCGGCGGCCAGACGAAGCCAGCAAGCGCGGCATCGTCGAACCCGGCGACCGAAAGCTGCCCCGGCACCGCCAGCCCGCGGCGATGCGCGACCGTCAGCACGCCTGCCGCCATGTCGTCGCTCGATGCGAAGATCGCGGTGGGCGGCACGTCGAGCGCGAGCAACGCCTCCGCTGCGCGTGCGCCCGAGGCGAAGTCGTAGCTCCCCTCGCGCACCAGGATCGGATCGAGCGAAAGCCCCTCCTGCCCGAGCGCACGCGCATAGCCGCGCATCCGTTGCCCGCTCGTCGCATAGCTTGGATGCCCCGCGATGAAGCCGATCCGGCGATGGCCGAGCTCGAGGAGATGCGCCGTCATCACGCGCGCCGCGCGCTCATTGTCGATGAAGGTCGAGCTCGCCAGATCGACCGCACTCCCCGGCGAGACGCGAACGAAGCGCACGCCGCGCCGCTCGAGCAGGTCGAGCACTTGCGGGTGATCCGACACCGGCGGGGTCAGGATCAGGCCGTCGACGTGCGTCGCATCGACCAGATTCTCGATATCGTCGAGCAGCGTCGCAGCGTTGCGGTCATACGGTTGCGCGATCATCCGCACGCCGTCCTGCGCGCAGCGATCGCGGATCCCCGACTGCATCTCATAGACATAATAGGGGCTGGGATTGTCGCAGATCAAAGCGATCTGGAAACTGCGCTTGCCAGCGAGCGAGCGTGCCGCAATGCTCGGGCGGAAATTGAGTTCGGCGACCGCGGCCTCGACCTTGGCGCGCGTCTCGACGCCGACATAACGCTCCTTGTTGAGGACGCGCGAGACGGTCTTGATCGATACGCCCGAAACTCGCGACACGTCCTTGATCGTCACGCGCAAAATGCCGGCTCCCCATTGCCCTGCCGCGGGGTGTGCCGCAGCAGGGCCGGGTCGGCAATACGCATCCACCCCGGGCGCGTGTTATGCCATCGTGTTGCGGCCGCGCTCGATCGTCGCGGTGTGGCCGATGCTCGCGCTGGTGTTCGCGGCCCTGATCGTTTCGAGCATGATCCAGTCGTTGCTCGCCTTGGTCGGCGTCAGCGTCATCGCCATATAGCCGCGACGCGAGGTGTCGCACCATTTGAGCTCGGGATTGGCGCGGACGAGCGTCGCTGCGATCACTTTGGGATCGGTGCGCGAAGCGGCCTCGTAGCCGGGCGAGCTGACCGCGTGGCCGGCGAATTCGACGCCCGCAGGCTTGCCGTCCTGGCCGAGATCGTACGCCCAGGCATTGTGGCTGTCGCCCGACAGCACGATGAGGTTCGCGCCGAGCGCCTGCGCGCCCTTGAGGAAGCGCGCGCGCGCGGCGGGATAGCCGCCCCAATTGTCGTAGTTGAACGGCAGGCCCGCCTTGGCGGCGGCGACACCGGCGAGGATATAGTTTTTCGCGCGCGCCGGGGCATCGGGGGCGACCCAGCTCAGCGCGTCCTGCGGCATCATCGTCTCGCCCATGATCGTGCCGAAGCCGACGACTTGCCAGCGTTGCCCGGCGCGGACCGATTGCGCCATCGCGTGGCTGAGCCAGCTTTCCTGCTGGCTGCCCATCATCGTCACCGCCGGGTCCATCCACGCGCCGTTGCGGAACGCCTTCAGCGCCGCGGTCGGATCGGCTTCCTTGAACAGCGGCGCGACATCGGGCTGCTTGGTGCGCGCGAGGAGGCGCGTCTCGGTGCGGAACAGCGTGGCGAGCGTGCCGATCTCATACGCCTTCCACGGCTCGTCCGAGACCGGCATCCACTCGCGATACGCCTGGATCGAAGCGGCGCGGCGCGCATTCCAGTCGCCTTCGTCGGCCTGATGATTCTCGGCGCCGCCCTCCCAGCTGTCGTTCGCCGATTCGTGATCGTCCCATTGCACGATCATCGGCAGCTTCTGGTGAAGCGCCTGCAACGCCGGGTCGCTGCGATAGCTGGCATAGCGGATGCGATAGTCGGCGAGGTGGAGCAGTTCGGTCGCGGGCAGCGGCACGCGGCCGGCGACCTGATCCTTGAGCGCGGGATAGTCACCCGTGCGATATTCGTAGAAATAGTCGCCGAGATGGATCGCGAGGTCGATGTCGTCGCGCGCCGCGGCGTGGGCATAGGCGTTGAAATAGCCATAGGGCATGTTCGAGCACGAGAAGGTCGCGGTGCGGAAGCGATCGACCGGGCCGACCGGCAGTGTGCGCGTCGTGCCGACGGGCGAAAAGCTGCCGTCGGGGGCGACGAAGCGGAAGTGATAGCGCGTCGCGGGCTTCAATCCGTCGACGGTGATCTTGGCGGTGAAATCGCGCCACACGCCGGTGATCTGCGAGCCGCCAGCCGCGACGCGCGCGAAATCGGGGGTTTCGGACAGTTCGACGCGGACTTCGGCGGTGTCGCCGGCGGCGGGAACGTAGCGCGTCCACAGCAGCATCGAATCGCTGGCAGGCTCGCCGCTGGCGACCGAATGCGTGAAGCCGCGCGCGCTCGTCACCGAGGGCGTCTGCGCGAAGCCCGGCACGGCAAACGCGCCGATCCCGAGCGAGCCGGTCAGCAGGAACGAGCGGCGGTCGATACGGATGGTCATGCGCGGATCTCCAGAAGATTGCGATTCCCTGCCACCGGGATATGGCGCGTTCGTGACAGCGGCAATCGTGCAGCGTAAGCCGCGTGGATGAGGGCGCGATGACACGATCGGTGGGTTTGCCGTGGCGCTGGCCGGCGGCCGCGCTGGTGGTGTTCGGGACGCTCGCACTGGTCCACCCGATCGACCATGACGAAAGCCAATATGTCGCGGCCGCGTTGCTGAGCGCGCACGGCGAGCTGCCGTATCGCGACTATGCCTATCTCCAGACACCGTTGCAGCCGCTGGTGTTTGCGCCGATCGCGTGGGCGGCGGGGTGGCATGCGTGGCTCGCGTTGCGGCTTGCCAATGCGTTGCTCGGCGTGTGCATGCTCGGCTGCGTCTGGCGCGCGGCGCGCGAGGCGGGGGCGGGGGCAGGTGCTGCGCTGGCGACTGCCGGGCTGCTCGGCGCCTGCGACATCCTGCTGTTCAGCCTTTCGACCGCGCGCAACGACGCGCTTCCGGCGGCCTTGCTCGCCGCCGCGTTGATCCCGATCGGGCGGGCGGAGCGCGACGGCGCGACGCAGGGGTCTGCGATGCTGGTCGGGGTGCTGCTTGCGGCCGCGGCGGCGGCGAAGCTGTCCTATGCGCTCCCGGCGCTGGCTTATGGTGGCTATGCGCTGTTCGACCGGCGGCACCGCCCGGCATCCGTACTGCTCGGGGCGATGCCCGTGGCGGGGCTGGTGGCGTGGTTTTGGGCGCTCGCGCCGGCGGCGTTCGTGTTCGAGACGATCACCTTTCCCGCGGTGGCGCCTGCCGAATTCTACGCCGATCGGCCGTGGAAGCTCTCGCTGCTGGGCAAGGCGATCGACAGCCTCAAATTCCTCGCGCTGGGGCCGGCGCTGCTGGCGCTGGTCGCCATTCGCAAGCGGCTGTGGCGGCCTGGTGTGCTCGCGGTTCTGCTGGGCGCGGGGCTGGTGGCGGCATTGCTGCCGCTGCCGACCTGGCGGCAATATCTGTTGCCGGCGCTGCCGCCGCTCTTTGTAATGCTCGCGCTCGAATGGCAGCGCGCACGACCTGCGCGCTGGATGCGCGTCATGGTCGCGGTGAGCGTTGGCGCGGGGCTCGCCCCGACGCTGATCGAAGCGGCACAGTCGCGCGGCGCAACTTCGCTACTCTCTGCCGTGGGTGAGGGGCGTGCGATCGCGCTTGCGCTCGACCAAGCGGGCGTCCGCGGTCCGATCGCGACGCTCTCGCCGCAATTTCTGGGCGCGACGCACGCGCTGCCCGATCGTCGCTTCGCGACCGGGCCGTTCTATTTCCGCAGCCATGCCTTGCTTCCCGCGCCCCGCGAGGCCGCGATGCATCTCGTGTCGGCCGATCGGCTAGTCGGGCTCGACCAGGCGCCGCCCGCAGCGATCCTGGTCGGGGGCGAGGGCGGCTGGAGCAGCGGCGACGCGATGCTCGATGCGCAGCTCGAGCGGTGGGCGCTGATGCAGCACTATCGCGCGGTGCCGATCGCGAGCGCGCGCTTCCGGCTGTACGTCCGCTGAGCCCTGCGCCCTCGTTTCGCCCGAATGTCGACCTAGCGACGCAGCCGTGACGGATATCGCCGCTTCCTCGTTCCGATCGTTCGTCGCGCGCGTTCCGCGTTGGGTGCTGCTGTTCGGGGTCGCGCTGCTCGTCCGCTTGCTGACCTTCGGCAACCCGATCCTGCATGTCGACGAGGAATTCTATTACGCCACCGCGCACGCGATCGTGCACGGCGCGATTCCCTATGTCGATGTGTGGGACCGCAAGCCGGTCGGGCTGTTCCTGCTCTACGTGCCCGCCGCCGCGCTGGGGCTGCCGCTCGGGATCTGGGCGTACCAGGCGATGGCGCTGGCGAGCGTCACCGCGACCGCGACGCTGATCGCGCGACTGGCGGATCGCGCGGGCTGGGCGAAGGGCGCGCTTCCTGCGGCGATAGCCTATCTGCTGTGGCTCAACCTGCTCGAGGGTGAAGGCGGGCAGACCCCGGTGTTCTACAATCTGCTGATCGTCGGCGCGGCGAGCCTGCTCGCACCGAGGCCCGACGATGCTGCTTATCCGGCGCGCCGCCTCGCCCACGGCTGCGCCGCGCTGACGCTCGTCGGGCTGGCGCTGCAGATCAAATATACCGTCGTGTTCGAAGGCGCGTTCTTCGGGCTGTGGTGGATGGCGCGCGAGTGGCGGCTCGGACGATCATGGTGGGGCGTCGTGCTGCTCGCCACGCCGCTTGCGGTGCTTGCCGCTGTACCGACGCTGGCGGTGTGGGCGTGGTTCTGGGTGCAAGGGTTGGGCGACGCCTTTCTCTACGCCAATTTCGAATCGATCGGCGCGCGCGGGAGCGATCCGATACCGCGCGAGCTCGGCAACCTTGCGCTGATGCTGCTGATCGTGTCGCCGCTAGGCGCGATGGCGATCCTCGCGGCGCGGTTGCCGGCGCACGACGACACCCAAGCATTGCGCCGCTGGCTCGTCGGCTGGGCGATCGTCGCGGCGCTCGGCGTATTGGTGTTTCGCGGCTATTTCGACCATTACGGCTTGCCGTTGCTGGTGCCGTTCTGCGTCTGCGCGGCAGGCTTTTTCGCGGAGCATTATCGCGCGACGCAGGTCCGAGTGCCGCTGCTGATCGTCGTCCTGCTGGCGTCGCAGATCGTCCTGCTGGTCAAGCGCCATGAGCGCGGGACCGCCGCCGAACTTGCCGCAGTCACGCGCGCGATCGGCCACGGGCCGGGCTGTCTCTATATCTTCTCGGGGTCGCCGATGCTCTACCCGCTGGCGGATCGGTGCACCGTGACGCGCTACCGATTCCCGCGCCATATCGGCCAGGCGAAGGAACGCGGCGCGATCGGCGTCGATCAGCAGGGCGAGCTCGAACGGATCATGGCGCAGCGGCCCGCAATCGTCGTGCTCGGGCCCGTCTATAGCGGCGAACGCGCCGATTTGCGCGCGCTGTTCGAGCGCTATGTCGCCGCGCGCTATCGCCAGCGTTCCGATCTGCCGCTCGGTCGCGGCAGGGTTGCGGTCTACGCGCTGCGCTGAAGCGGTAGCGCCCGCTTGTCGTCGACCAGGCCCTGATAATAGGCCATCAGGTCGATCGCATGGTCGCGGTCGCTGCGGACCTTGGTCGCGGCCACCAGCACCGCGCGGCGCAGCACGCGCTGGTCGCGCGCGAACAGCCGATGGATCGCCATCGCCGCGCTTTGCGCATCGCGCGCGGTGTAGAATTCGGACGCGTGCCGGTCGGCGACTTCGGCGCAGCCGCCGGTATCGGGGACGATCAGCGGCAGCCCGCCCGCCATCGCCTCGGACGCGACGAGCCCGAACGGCTCGGCCTCCGAGCCATGGATCAGCGCGTCGCAGCTCGCGACGATCCGCGCGAGCCGCTCGCGGTCATAGACCGGGCGGAACATGCGGATGTGCGGCGATCCCGCGATGCGCGCTTCGATCTGGCGGCTCTCGACGCCGGTGCCGAGCAGGATCAGCCCGACCGGCAATTCGGAACCGGCACGTTCGACCGCATCGATCACCAGGCGCCAGCGTTTCTCGGGATGATGGCGTCCAAGTCCGAGCAGCAAATGCCCGCTCGGAGGCAAGTCGCACTGCGCGAGCAGCGCCGCGCGCAGCCGGTCGTCGCGCAGATCGGGCGAGAAATGGCCACGTTCGATGCCGAGCGGCATCGATGCGTCGATATGCACGCCGCGCCCTTTGAGCCGTTTTTCGAGCGCCGGGCCGTTGGTGACGACCGCATCGAAATGCTTGAGGAAGCGCGACATGTAGCGGCTGTACCAATCGAACGCCTGTTCGAGGCGCTCCTGCGGCGCCATCCCCTCGAACCAGCGCAGCGCATAGGCCGCCATGTTGTCGTTGTGCATGAAGAACGCCTTGACGACGCCCTCGGGGTATTTGGGCTGCCACTTGCCGATCACCCAGGGCAAGCGCCACGGCGACGACGTCTCGACGACGTCGGGTTGCAGTTCGTCGAGCCAGCGCAGGATCGGCGCGGCGTCCCAGAACAGCCCGTAATTCTGGTCGAGTGGCAAATGGCCGGTCTGGATCCAGATCACCTTGCCGCCGCCCGGGCGTTCCTCGATCGCGTTTTCGCGACCGGGCGCGAGCACGATCAGCTCATGCCCGAGGTCGGACATGATCCCCATCTTGCGATCGATATAGGTCCGCACCCCGCCACCGGTCGGCGAGTAGAATTCGTTGACGTCGACGATACGCATCGCAGGATCAGCTCCCGAGCGGGCCGAAACCACCGAGCCCACGCAGATATTGGGAACGAATGGTCGTCGTAACAACCCCCTCGGGTACGACGATCCGCGCCATGTCGAGCTTGGGGCGGGTACGACCGAGCTTCACGTTGCTCGCAAAACCCGCGCCGTCGCTCCAGAAATTGAATTTGTTCTTGCCGTCGCGATTGTGCGTGAAGAGCAGCGCATAGGGGCCAGGCGTCGGCACGCGGATGCACAGGCTCACCGGGCCGGTCTGCGGTGTCGGCAGGCGGACGCGGCGGAAGAACTTGCCTTCCTTGATCAGGTCGCGATCGTCCTTGAGGAAATCGGCCTCGGTCGCGGGATAGAGTTCGAGCTTCAATTCGCCGGTGCGGTCCTTCAACCCTTCGACGTTGACGCGAATCGCGGGGCCCCCGGTGCTGCACGCCGAGGCATCGCTGCCGAGCACTTGCGCAGCCTGCGCCGCAGCGGGGAGTCCTGTCACTGCGAGCAGCGCCGTCACCCCAGCCAGAATCTTGCGCATCTTCAATTCTTCCTCACCAGGCCGACCAGCCCGAAGATCGCGACCAGCACGACATGGACGAGTAGCGGCAGCGCCGCCGTCACTGCGATCAGCACCGACAGCTCGGCATCTTGCCCGATCAATAAGGTGGCGAAGGTGGCGAAAAGGAGGTCCTTGTTCGGCACCAGCGGCAAGCGTCCGACGATCATCCGCGCCGCCGACAGCAACAGCCACATACCGAGCGTGACCGTCGGCAGGCCAAAATGCCAGGTGAAGGCGATCAGGATGCAGCCGGCGATCAACCGCAGGCAATGGACCCCGAAGATCCACCACAAGGTCGCGCGCGGCAGCGAGAAGACGCGCTTCGAAAAGATCAGGAACGGCAGCGACATCGCGAACACCGCGACCACCGACCAGATCGCGTTGTGCAGCCCGTGCGGGGTGAGCAGCCCGATGCCGAGCGGCATGGCGACGGCGATCATCGCGAGCGTCACCATGTTGCCGGCGATCGCCGAGAGGATGCTGACGTCCTTCACCGCGCCGAACGGGGCGGCGACCATCGACGAGCGTTGGCGTGCCCAGGCGTAGAAATACGCCTCGCCCGAATAATTGAGGATGTCGTTGGCGATTCGCTTCTTGGTCAGCGCGACGAAACCGGCCGCGGGGATCCCCCACAGCCGCCGGAAGATGATGAAGTCGCCCGTCACCGGCGCGATATAGAGGAGCGCGAAGAAGATATAGAATAGCGGGTTGGTCGGCATCGCCGCCAGGAGGCTGTCGACCCCGAGCGCGCGCAGCTTGAGCCCGAGCCAGACGATCATCACCACCGTGACCGCGGCGCCGAGATACGACGGCCAACGGCGCTTGAGCGGGGCCATCGGCTCCAATCCGGCAAGGTCAGCGCTGCCGGTCAATCCCGGCAAGGGGGGCAAAGGGGCGTAGGGTCCCGACCCGGGGGTCGTAGCGCCAGGTCCGGGGCCGGTCTTCATCTGTGTCACGTGGCGCGTTTGTCCGCTGGTTCAAGCCGGTCGAAGCGCTGCATTGGCCCGGCTTAGCGGCAGAAGTGTGGCGCGGGCGCGTCCGTATGTCGAGCAACGCGACGGCGTGCGTCATCGCACGAACACCGTGTTTCCTCGTTTCCGGGGAAACTTTTGCTACAAAGTGACGTTAGCGTCGCTCATCATGTTGAGTCCCAGACCCCCCGCCGCGCATATTCTCGCTTTTGCCCAAACGCTTGAGGGCGGTGGTGTCGAAAAGGCGCTGCTGCGGCTCGTCAAGGGATGGAGCGATCTCGGCCGGCGCGTGACGCTGGTGATCGGCGACGCCACGGGCCCGCTGTCGCGCGATCTGCCCGATAATGTCGAGACTCGGCTGCTCGGACGGTCCTCGATGATCGGGATGGGCGGCCTCGCCGCAGTGACGCACGAGATTGGCCCCGACGTGTTGTTCTGCCCCGGCAACCACTATTCGGCGCTTGCGGCCTGGACCAAATTGCGGCTCGGCAGCGCGTGTCCGCCGATTGTTGCGAAGATTTCGAACGCGCTGGTTCGGCGCGACCACGGTCCTGCCTTTGCGATGGCCTATCGCCGCTGGCTGCGCTGGCATCCGAGCTTTGTCGACCGGCTGGTCGCGATGAGCCCCGCGATGGCGGAAGAAGCGTGTGCCGAGATGGGCGCGGATCGCGCGATGTTGAGCGTCATCCCCAATCCACCGGTCCTTGGCACTCGCGATGCGGTGCTGCCCGCCATGCCCGCCGGGCGGTTCCTTCTCGGCGTTGGACGACTCGCGCCGCAGAAGCGCTGGGACCGGCTGATCGATGCATTCGATCGCATCGCCGATCGCGATGTCGCGCTGATGATCGTCGGTGAGGGGGCCGAGCGTCCCGCGCTAGAGGCGCAGATCGCCGCACTCGGACTTGGCGGGCGGGTCTCCTTGCCGGGGCATGTCGCCGACCCAACCCCCGTGATCGCGCGCGCCGCGGCGCTTGCGCTCGTTTCGGATTTCGAGGGCGTGCCCGGTGTGCTGCGCGAGTCGCTCGCGGTCGGAACGCCCGTCATCAGCACCGATTCGAGCGTCGCGGTGCGCGAGATCATCACGCGTCCGTCGCTCGGCACGATCGTCACGCCGGGGGACGCGGGCGCGCTGGTCGCGGCGCTTGACGACTGGCTTGCCCCCGGTCGCGCACGCCCGCGGCCGGTGCCGCAGCCGGGCGAGCATGCCGCCGAGGCCTATCTCGATCTGTTCGACGAAGTGGTGCTCGAACGCCGCTTTGCGATGGCGGCCTGACGCGCTGTCGTGCCGTCGGGATCAGGCCGCGGTCGGCTTGACCCGGTCAGGATGCGCGGCGGCGATCGCCGGCACCGCGCTGGCCGCCGCATCCGCCGCGACCAGGCGTGGCCAGGCATCGAGCGGGACAGCGAATCGGCGCGCGTTGTAGAGTTGCGGCACCAGGCAGATGTCGGCGAGGTTGGGCGCCGCGCCACCGAGGAAGGGGCCGGGCAGATCGGCGGTCATCGCTTCGAGCGCGGTAAGCCCCTCGATGATCCAGTGCCGGTACCACGTCTCGCGCGCGGCCTGATCGGCGCCGAACTGCGCGGTGAGCTGGTTGAGCACGCGCAGATTGTCGATCGGGTGGATGTCGGCGGCGATCACCAGCGCTTGCGCCTGCACATGCGCGCGCGCGACCGGATCGGCGGGCAGCAGCGCCGGCGCCGGATAGGCCGTGTCGAGATAGTCGATGATCGCGAGGCTCTGCGTCAGGATCGCGCCGTCGATGGCGAGTGCGGGGACGAGGCCTTGCGGGTTGCGCGCCAGAAACTCGGGCGCGCGCTGCGCACCCTGCGTCAGATCGACGGCGATGCTCTCATACGCCACCTGCTTGAGGTTGAGCGCGATCCGAACACGAGACGCCGCCGAGGAGCGCCAATAATCGTAGAGGATCATGCCTCGGCGTCCCCCTCCGCCTCCGAGCTCCGCTCGAGCGCGACCTTGATCATCGCGGTCATCGGGTCGGCGAGCGTCAGCCCGATGATGCCGAACAACGTGCCGGCAAGTATCTGCATCGACAGCGTCAGCGCCGGCGGCAGATCGACCGTTCGTTTGGCGACCATCGGGATGATGACATAGCCGTCGAGCCCCTGGATGAAGATATAGATGCCGATCGCGGCGAGCCCCGTATTCATCCCCGCACTGAAGCCGACCGAGATCATGATGATCCCGCTGGTGATTGCGCCGATATTGGGAATGAAGGCGAGGATGCCGGTGATGATGCCGAGCACCAAGGCCATAGGCACGCCCGCGATCGCGAGCGCGATCCCCGTCATAACGCCTTCGATCGCCATGCCGAACAAGCGCCCGGCGAGCAGCCGGCGCATCGTCTTGGCCATCTCCTCGATCGTGCCCGAGAAGCGCTTGCGCTGGTCGCTCGGCACCATCCACTGCAGCCCGCCCTCGTAGAGCCGTGGCTCCATCGCGATGAACAGGCCGATCACCAGCACCATGACGAGACTTGCCAGCGCGCCGAACGCAATGCCGAGATACGAGGTAAGCTTGCCGAACGACCCGAGCGCCTGCTGCATGATGCCGTTGAGATCGGCCTTGCCTGGCATGATCCCCTTTTGCGAGGCCCAGGTGATCAGCTTGGTCGCCTGGGTCATCAACGTCGCGCGCAATTGCTCGAACTGCTGGGTGATGCCGGCGCCGGTCAGATAAAAGACGATCGCGATGAACAGCACGGTCAGCACCACGACGATCGCGAGCCGATAGGCGCGGCCGATCGGCAGCACGCGGCCGAGTAGGCGCACCCCGCCATCAAGCATCGAGGCGAAAACGAGGCCGCCGAAGATGATCAGCAATGGCTGGATCAGCAACACGACGAGCGCGATCGCGCCCGCCAGCCCGAGCCACACGGTCGCGCGCTTCAACTCCTGTCGGACGAAGGGATCGCGCAGTTCGTTGGGGGCCGGTTCGGTCACGATCTTGGCTTGGGCCGTGTCTTCGCTCACTGGGAACGCTCCGCATGCAGCGAGGTGCCGGCGCGGCCACCGCGGAACGATTGTCCCCAGGTCAGCGGGTTCCAGCTTCCCAAGCCTGTCTTGGAAAAGGTGATGAACTCGGCGCGACCGCCGAGATATTCCCACGGGACCGGACCGCCCAGGCCCTGTTCTGCCAGTGAGAAGCGACTGTCGGCGCTGCGATCGCGATTGTCGCCCATCAGGAAGACGTGACCCGCCGGGATCGTGACTTCCTTATAGTTATCGCCGATCGACGGCCCGAGCTCGACCGTGTCGTAATGCCGCCCGTTGGGGAGCGTCTCGGTGATGACGGGGACGTGGCAGACGGTCTTGCCATCGGGGGCGGTGCGCAGCGCGTCGTCGCCGAGATCGCACGTCGCGCGTTCGGGCGCGGGAAGCTGGACGCCGCCGTAATTGGGGATGTCGACATAATGCAGCGGGCCGCGCTTCACGGGCACGCCGTTGAGGATCACGGTGCCGTCGCGCACTTCGAGGCGATCGCCGGGCAGGCCGATCAGCCGCTTGATATAATCGGTCTCGGTGCCCGGCGGCGTGACGATGACGACGTCGCCGCGCTCGGGCAGATGGCCGAGCAGGCGGCCCTTGATGAAGGGCAGCAGATGGAAGGTCGGCGAGACGAACGACCAGCCGTAAGGGAACTTGCTGACGACCAGCTGATCGCCGACGAGCAGCCCCGGCAGCATCGATTCCGAAGGGATATAGAACGGCTTGGCGATGAAGGTGTGGAAGCCGACCACCGCGAGGATCAGCCAGAAGATGCCGCGCACTTCGCCCGCCCAGTCGGTCCGCCCCTTTTTGGGCTGCGTTGCGGGCTCGTGGGGGACGGGCTCGGTCGTCTCTTGCGTGCGCAGGGCCACATCCTCACTCATACGCTATCCTTCATGACCGCTTCGATGATCACGAAGGCCTGCGCCCAGGGGTGATCGTCGGTCATCGTCAAATGTAGTTTCGCGACGTGGCCGTCGGGGGTGATGGCGTCAAGCCTCGCCTTTGCGCCGCCGGTGAGCGCCAATGTCGGCGCACCCGAGGGCGCATTGACGACGCCGATATCCCGCATGAACACGCCAGCCTTGAATCCGGTACCGACCGCTTTTGAAAAAGCTTCCTTGGCCGCAAAGCGCTTGGCGAGCGTGCCCGCCTTGGTGAAGGGGCGGCGCGCGGCCTTGGCCTGTTCGAGCGGGGTGAACACGCGGTTTTCGAAGCGCGCGCCGAAGCGGTCGAGCGACGCCTGGATCCGCTCTATGTTACAGAGGTCCGAACCGATGCCGATGATCATCGCAGATTCCCCTCCCGCTTGCGGGAAGGGTTAGGGGAGGGGCGTGCCTCCAGCGCCGCGCTCGTAGGAACCGGCCCTCGCCCAGCCCCTCCCGCAAGCGGGAGGGGAGCAGGTCGCGCGCCTGTCACCGCGCCGCGTCCATCGCCGCGCGCATCTGGCGGACGGCGTGGTCGAGCCCGACGAACAGCGCCTCGCCGACCAGGAAATGCCCGATGTTCAGCTCGCGCACCTGCGGGATCGCCGCGATCGGCGCGACATTGGCATAGGTCAGCCCGTGCCCGGCATGGACCTCGATGCCGTTCTTCGCCGCCAGCGCCGCTGCATCGGCCAGGCGGCGCAACTCGGCGGTCTGCGCTTCGCCCGTGAGATCGCAGTAGCGGCCGGTATGCAGTTCAATCACCGGCGCGCCGAGCCGGATCACGGCATCGATCTGGCGCGCATCGGGTTCGATGAACAGCGACACGCGGATCCCGGCATCGCGCAACGCGCCGACCAGCGGCGCGAGGCGATCGTAGCGCCCGGCAGCATCGAGCCCGCCTTCGGTCGTCACTTCCTCGCGCTTTTCGGGGACGATGCAGGCGGCATGCGGCGTGTGGCGCAGCGCGATCGCGAGCATTTCCTCGGTCGCCGCCATTTCGAGGTTGAGCGGGATCGTCAATTGCTCGGATAGGCGGGCGATATCGTCGTCGGTGATGTGGCGGCGATCCTCGCGCAGATGCGCGGTGATGCCGTCAGCACCCGCTTCGGCGGCGAGCAGCGCGGCGCGCACCGGATCGGGATAGCCCGCGCCGCGTGCATTGCGCACCGTTGCGACATGGTCGATGTTGACGCCGAGGCGCAGTTCGCGGTTCATGCTGCGCGACTCCCGGGCTTGATCGCGGGGATCGCCGCGAGTTCGGGCGGCAAGGCGTCCGCCGCATAGGTCGGCACGTCGAGCCGGATCAGCGGGAAGAACGGCACGCCCAAATCGGCGGTCCCGCTCGAGCGATCGACCAGCGCCGCCGCCGCGACCGTCTCGCCGCCGACGCGCGCGATCGCCGCGATCGCCTCGCGCGACGACAGGCCGGTGGTGACGACGTCCTCCATCATCAAAACCTTGGTGCCTGGTTCGATCCGGAAGCCGCGGCGCAGTTCGAACACGCCTTCGGGCCGTTCGAGGAACATCGCCGGCACGCCGAGCGCACGGCCCATTTCATGCCCGGCGATCACGCCGCCCATGGCAGGCGAGATCACCGCGGCGATGCTCGCGCGCAGCTCGGCTGGCAAGCGCGCGACGAGCGCTTCGGCCAGCCGCGCGCCGCGCGCCGGGTCCATCAGCACGCGCGCGCATTGCAGATAGCGTGGCGAGCGCAGCCCCGACGACAGGATGAAGTGCCCCTCCAACAAGGCCTCGGCGGCGCGGAATTCGGCAATAACATCGGCGTCGGTCATTAGTGGTCCGTCCTGCAGGAAGAGCCGCTTGATTAGGGTCGCGCGCCGCGTCGCGCAACGATTGTGCCAAAAAAGGCGTCGGCGCGGGTTGAGGCGAGGGCATAGCCTGCTATACGCCAAGCGATAAAGGCGTATCCCCGCCTTGATAATGCCGTAAAAGCGGCGCTGCAGAGGGTAGAAGCAGACGATGCGTAGGATCGGGATCAAATCGATCGTGCTGGCGGCGAGCCTCGCGATCTCGAGCATCGGAGCGGCCGACGCCGCGCCGCAACCCGCCCCGATCGCGCCTGTCGCCAAACCCGTCGAAGCCGCGCCGGTCGCCGCTTCGCCCGCCACGGTGCAAGCCGCCCCCGCCGCAGTCGCTGCCCCCGCAGTCTCGAACGATCCGATGCTCGCGGTCGACGGCGCACCCGCGATGGCGATCGACCCCAATCTCGGCCAGCCGGTCGACGGGCTGATCACGATCCAGCCGCAGGTCACGCCGAACGGCAAGCAGGCGCTGTGGTTCCACAATTGGCTGCTCGTGCCGACGATCACGATCATCACGATCTTCGTGCTGCTGCTGCTCGTCTGGGTCGTCATCCGCTATCGCCGCGCCAACAACCCGGTCGCGTCGAAGACGTCGCACAACACGATCCTCGAAGTGCTGTGGACCGGTGTCCCGGTGCTGATCCTGCTCGGCCTCGCGCTCCCCTCAATCGGGCTGCTGCAGGCGCAGTACAAGCCCGCGCCGAAGACCGCGGTGACGCTCAAGGCAATCGGCAACCAATGGTATTGGTCGTATCAATACCCCGACAATGGCGGGTTCGAGATTACCGCGAACATGCTCAAGGAAGCGGGCGAGACCGGCAAGGGCGAGCGCGCACGGACCGCGATCGACGGTCCGCGACTGCTCGCAACCGACAATCGCGTCGTGCTCCCGGTCGGCGTTCCGATCCGTCTGATCACGACCTCGAACGACGTGATCCACAGCTGGGAAATCCCGGCGTTCTGGATCAAGCTCGACGCCGTTCCGGGCCGCCTCAACGAGACGAGCTTCACGATCGACAAGCCCGGCGTCTATTTCGGCGTCTGCTCCGAGCTCTGCGGCGCGCGCCACGGCTATATGCCGATCACGGTCGAGGCGGTGACCCCCGCGGTCTATGCGCAGTGGGTCAAGGCCAAGGGCGGCACGATGCCGGGTGCGGCAGCAGCGCCCGCCACCGCCGAGCCCGCCACCGCCACGCCCGCGGTCGACGTGACCGCGAACGTCACCGGGCCGGTCGCCGACGGCGCAGCTACCGGACCTGTCAGAAACACGAGCGCGACGGCCAATGCCGCCGGCGCCGGCACAGTTGGACAATAAGCCATGACCGACTCCGCTCTCACCGGACACGCGTTCGACGCGCACCCGCATTCGGATGCGCACGCGCATGACGATCACCAGATGTCGTTCTTCGCGCGCTGGTTCATGTCGACCAACCACAAGGACATCGGGACGCTGTACCTGATCTTCGCGATCACCGCGGGAATCATCGGCGGCGCCATCTCGGGGCTGATGCGCGCCGAACTCGCCGAGCCGGGCATCCAGTATCTCGGCTATTGGGCAAGCTTCCTGCCCGGTGGCGAGCAGGGGCTCGATCACTCGCTCCATCTGTGGAACGTGCTGATCACCGCGCACGGTCTGATCATGGTGTTCTTCATGGTGATGCCCGCGATGATCGGCGGTTTCGGCAACTGGTTCGTCCCGATCATGATCGGCGCGCCCGACATGGCCTTCCCGCGGATGAACAACATCTCGTTCTGGCTGCTGATCCCCTCGTTCACGCTGCTGCTCGCTTCGCCCTTCTTCGGTGGTGCCGGCAACGGCTGGACGCTGTACGCGCCGCTCTCGACCTATGGCGAGCCGGGACCGTCGACCGACATGGCGATCCTGTCGCTTCATCTCGCGGGCGCCTCGTCGATCCTCGGCGCGATCAACTTCATCACCACCATCTTCAACATGCGCGCGCCGGGCATGACGCTGCACAAGATGCCGCTGTTCGTGTGGTCGGTGCTCGTCACCGCCTTCCTGCTGCTGCTGGCGCTGCCGGTGCTCGCGGCCGCGATCACGATGCTGCTGACCGACCGCAACTTCGGCACGACCTTCTTCGATCCGGCCGGCGGCGGTGATCCGATCCTGTACCAGCATCTGTTCTGGTTCTTCGGCCACCCCGAAGTCTACATCATGATCCTGCCGGGCTTCGGCATCGTCAGCCAGGTGATCTCTACCTTCTCGAAGAAGCCTGTGTTCGGCTATCTCGGCATGGCCTACGCGATGGTCGCGATCGGCGTGGTCGGCTTCGTCGTGTGGGCGCACCACATGTTCACGACGGGCCTCAGCGTGAACACCAAGATGTACTTCACCGCAGCGACGATGGTGATCGCGGTGCCGACCGGCATCAAGATCTTCTCGTGGATCGCGACGATGTGGGGCGGTTCGCTCAGCTTCAAGACGCCGATGCTGTGGGCGATCGGTTTCATCTTCATGTTCACCGTCGGCGGCGTCACCGGCGTCGTGCTCGCCAATGGCGGCATCGACGATTACATGCAGGACAGCTACTACGTCGTGGCGCATTTCCACTACGTGCTGTCGCTTGGTGCGGTGTTCTCGCTGTTCTGCGGCTTCTATTACTGGTTCCCGAAAATGTCGGGGAAGATGTACAACGAGACGCTCGGCCAGATTCACTATTATGTGTTCTTTGCCGGCGTGAACGTGCTGTTCTTCCCGATGCACTTCCTCGGCCTGCAGAACATGCAGCGCCGCGTGCCCGACTACACCGATGCGCTGGCGCATTGGAACTGGGTCGCGACGCTCGGCTACAAGATCATGGCGGCATCGATGCTGGTGTTCTTCGTCAACGTCATCTGGTCGCTCGCCAAGGGTAAGCCCGCTGGCGACAGCCCCTGGGGCGAGGGTGCCACGACGCTCGAATGGACGCTGTCGAGCCCGCCGCCATATCACCAGTTCGAGACGCTGCCGCGGATCGACTGAGCTTGCGACCCTCGCCGCCCGTGCGGCGAGGGTCGATCTTTTTCTCCCCTCTTGCTTGCGAGAGGGGTAGAGGTGGGCGCGCGCTCACCCCGCGACTCAGCGCCCGTTTTGGAGCGTGAGCCCACCCCCAGCCCCTCCCGCACGCGGGAGGGGGGTAGAAATGAAATGACCGTAACCACGCTTACCCCCACCGCGACGCTCCCCGCCGACTGGCGCGATTTCTTCGCGCTGACCAAGCCGCGCGTCATGCGGTCGGTGGTGTTTACCGCGCTTTGCGGGATGCTCGCGGCGCCGGTGCAGCTTCCGTTCGTGCTCGGCTTCACCGCGATCCTGTGCATCGCGCTGGCCGCAGGCTCGGCGGGGGCGCTCAACCAATGGTACGAGTCCGACATCGACGCGCTGATGAAGCGCACCGCCAAGCGTCCGCTCCCGGCGGGCAAGATGGAGCGCGAGACCGCGCTGCAGTTCGGCGTCGGGCTCGGGGTCTTCTCGGTGCTGTTGATGGGGATGGCGATCGGGCTGCTCGCCGCGACGCTGCTCGCCGCATCGATCCTGTTCTACGTGCTCGTTTACACCGTCGGCCTCAAGCGCCGCACGCCGCAGAACATCGTCATCGGCGGTGCCGCGGGGGCATTCCCGCCGCTGATCGGCTGGGTCGCGGCGACCGGCAGCATTTCGACGCTCCCGCTGCTGATGTTCGCGATCATCTTCCTGTGGACTCCGCCGCACAGCTGGGCGCTCGCGCTGCTGATCCGTGATGATTACGCCAAGGGCGGCGTGCCGATGCTCCCCGTCGTGGCGAGCGCGCGCACGACGCGCTGGCAGATGCTGTTCTACGCCGTGCTGATGGCCGCCGCGGCCGTGTCGCCCTGGGCGCTCGGCCTGGCTGGCGCGACCTACGGGATCATCGCGGCGGTGACGTCGGCGATCTTTGTCGGGCTCACCGCCTGGGTCGTCGTCCAGCGCGCGGCGACGCCGGCCGAGATGAAGGCCGAACGCTTTCTGTTCGTCTATTCGATCGGCTATATCCTCGCGATCTTCGCGACCCTCGCAATCGATCGGCTGACCACATGAACCCCGACCCGCGCCCCGACCTGTCGATCCCGCACGCCGACCTCGTCCGCAAGCGCCAGCGCACGCGCGCAGCGGTGCTGGGCGTGATTCTCGGTGCGTTCGTCGTCCTGGTGTTCGCAATCACCATCGCCAAGATCAAGGCGGGGATGCCGCACTGATGGTGCTCGACGGCAAGCTTCGTACCGCGCTCTTTGCCGTTCTGGGCATTTGCTTCATGACCGGGCTCGGCTGGGCGAGCATCCCGCTCTACCGGATGTTCTGCCAGGCGACGGGGCTCAACGGCACGACGCAGCGCGCGTTGCGCGCGCCCGGTGCGGTCAACCAGCAGATCCGCATCGATTTCGACACCAATGTCGCGCCGCACATGCCGTGGAAGTTCGCGCCCGAGAACCCGTCCGAGACGGTCGATATCGGCGCGCGCGACATGGCGTTCTTCACCGCGACCAACACGTCGGACAAGCCGATCACGGGCACCGCGACGTTCAACGTGACGCCGTCGCAGGCGGGCAAATATTTCACCAAGATCCAGTGCTTCTGCTTCACACAGCAGACCTTGAAGCCCGGCGAGACCGCAAGGATGCCGGTGATCTTCTTCGTCGACCCCAAGATCCTGCAGGATCCCGACGCAAGCGACGTCCAGACGATCACGTTGAGCTACACGTTTTACCCGGTGGATTCCGCGAAGGCCAAAGGCTAGAGCAGGGTCACGGGACGAGATAGAGACCAGAGCAGAGGGAAAACCCATGGCCGGTGCGAAGAACCACGATTACCATATTCTACCACCGAGCATTTGGCCGTTCGCCGGATCGATGGCTGCGCTCGTGATGGCAGCTGGCGGGATCATGTGGATGCATTCGTCCGCTGGCGGTGGTCTGGTGTTCTACGCCGGGTTGGCCGGCGTGCTCGCGGTTATGTACGGCTGGTGGCGCCAGGTCATCGTCGAGGCGCATGCCGGCGACCATACCCCGGTCGTCCAGCTCCACCTACGCTATGGCATGATCCTGTTCATCGCCTCCGAAGTGATGTTCTTCGTCGGCTGGTTCTGGGCGTTCTTCGACTTCTCGCTCTTCCCCGCGCACATCGCGTACGATTCGGTCGCCAAGACCGTCAGTGTCGTCACCGACACGGCGGGCACCTGGCCTCCGAAGGGGCTCGAGGTCATCAATGCCTTCCGCTTCCCGCTGCTCAACACGCTGATCCTGCTGACCAGCGGCACGACGATCACCTGGGCACACCATGCGCTGATCCACGGCGACCGCGACGGCCTCAAGAAGGGGCTGTGGTGCACGATCGTGCTCGGGCTGATCTTCAGCTGCATCCAGGCGTACGAATATGCCGACGCGCCGTTCCCCTTCAAGGGGCTCAATTATGGTGCGTCGTTCTTCATGGCGACTGGCTTCCACGGCTTCCACGTGATGATCGGCACGGTCTTCCTGATCGTCTGCCAGATCCGCGTCTACCGCGGCGATTTCACCCCCAAGCAGCATTTCGGCTTCGAAGCGGCGGCCTGGTACTGGCACTTCGTCGACGTCGTGTGGCTGTTCCTGTTCGTCTCGATCTATGTCTGGGGTGGCTGGGGCGCACCGGTCCACGCAGGGTGAGCCTGTGACCGAGCAGCGGGCGAAGGCCGTGGCGCCGACGCCCGTTGCCGCAGCGCTGAAGGGCCTGTGCCCGCGCTGCGGCGCGCCCGGGCTGTTCAAGGGTGTGCTCGACTTCAGCGATCGCTGCAAAGTCTGCGGGCTCGATTTCACCACGTTCAATGTCGGTGACGGGCCAGCGGCGATCCTGACGCTGGTGCTCGGCGCGATCGTCGTCGGGCTCGCGATCACGATCCAGCTGGCATACGGCCCGCCGATCTGGCTGCAGATGCTGATCTGGCTGCCGATCACCGTCGTCAGTGTGGTCGGATCGCTGCGGATCGCGAAAGCCGCGTTGCTCGGTTCCGAATATCGCACCGCCGCGCACGAGGGGCGGATCGCGCCGCCCGAGACGCTGCCGTGAAACGTGTCCCGCTGATCCCGACACTGATCGTCGGCATCGCGATCGTCGCGATGATCGGACTCGGCATCTGGCAGCTCGAGCGCCGCAGCGAGAAGGCCGCGCTGCTCGCACGCTATGCGCGCAACGTGACGTTGCCGCCGATGGCATTCCCGCGCGACCCGACCGACGCAAAGCTCCTTTTCCGCCGGGCGAGCGCGCTGTGCCTGCAGCCGATCAGCTTTGCGATCGAAGGTGGCCGCAATGCGCGCGGCGGCACCGGCTGGCGCCAGATCGCAAGGTGTCGTACGGGTGCCGAAGGACCGGGCTTCACGGTCCAGCTCGGATTCGGCACCGATCCGCACGCCAAGCCCGTCTGGAAGGGCGGGCCCGTCACCGGATATCTGACCTACGCGCCCGACCATGCGGCGCTGATCGCCGGGATGGTCGGGGAAGGCGCGCCCAAAGTTCTGATGCTTGTCGCCGATCCGCCGGCGGCTGGGCTCGACCCCAATCCCGGCCCCGATCTCGACGCGGTGCCCAACAATCACCTTGCCTATGCGGTACAATGGTTCGTGTTCGCGAGCCTTGCCGCAATTATCTATGCCGTGGCCTTGCGGCGGCGAACGGTTGCCGAGTCGGCTCCACCCCGCTAACCGCTACCGCCATGCGCTATATCAGCACGCGCGGCTCCGCGCCGACCCTCGACTTTCGCGACGTAACGCTCGCGGGCCTTGCCAAGGATGGCGGACTCTATCTGCCCGAAAGCTGGCCGAGCTTCTCGGCCGCGCAGATCGCCGCGATGCAGGGGCTGTCCTATGTCGAAACCGCGGTCGCGGTCATGCTGCCCTTCGTCGAGGGCACGCTGAGCGAAGACGATCTGCGTACGCTGTGCACCCAGGCCTATGGCCGCTTCGCGCACGCCGCGGTGGTGCCGCTCGCGCAACTCGACGAACGCAACTGGCTGCTCGAGCTCTTCCACGGCCCGACGCTCGCCTTCAAGGACGTCGCGCTGCAGCTCCTGGGCCTGCTGTTCGAACGCTTCCTCACCGGATCGACGCAGCAGGTCACCGTGGTCGGCGCGACCTCGGGCGATACGGGATCGGCGGCGATCGACGCGCTTGCGGGGCGCGCCGGGGTCGATGTCTTCATGCTCCACCCCAAGGGCCGCGTGTCGGACGTTCAGCGCCGTCAGATGACGACAGTGATCGCGCCCAACATCCACAACATCGCGCTCGAGGATGCGAGCTTCGACGACGCACAGGCGCTGGTGAAGGCGATGTTCAACGATCCTGCCTTCTCGGGCAAGTTCGCGCTGTCGGCGGTCAATTCGATCAACTGGGCGCGGTTGATGGCGCAGATCGTCTATTATTTCTACGCCGCCGTCCGGCTCGGCGCGCCCGAGCGCGCGGTCGCTTTCTCGGTGCCGACGGGCAATTTCGGTGATGTGTTCGCAGGCTATGTCGCCGCCAAGATGGGGCTGCCGGTCGCCAAGCTGATCGTCGCGACCAACGTCAACGACATTCTCCACCGTGCGCTGAGCGCGGGCGACTATTCGCAAGGCACCGTCGTGCCGACGCCGAGCCCGTCGATGGACATCCAGGTTTCGAGCAATTTCGAGCGGTTGTTGTTCGATCTCGGCGGGCGCGACGGTCATGCACTCGCCGATCAGATGCGCGGGTTCGAGACGTCGAAGGCGATGCGCCTGACGAACGCGCAGCGCGAAGGCGCGGCCGCACTGTTTGCAAGCGACCGGATCGATCTCGACGACATGGCGCTGGCGATGCGCTGGGCGTGCGAGGCGAGCGGCCAAGTGATCGACCCGCACACCGCGATCGGCCTTGCTGCCGCGCGCCGTGCCGATCTGCCCGCCGATGTGCCGATCGTGACGCTGGCGACCGCGCACCCCGCCAAGTTCCGCGACGCGGTCGAGCGCGCGACCGGGCAACGCCCGGTCCTGCCGGCGCGAATGGGTGACCTGTTCGAGCGCGAGGAACGCTACGCCTCGCTGCCGGGCACGTTCGAGGCGGTGACGGCGTATATCGCCGAGCGGGCGAGCGCACGGTAATGGGCCCTTTGCTCACGCTCATCGCCGAACCCTGGCAGGATTACGGCCTCGTCGACTCCGGCCACGGCCGCAAGCTCGAGCGCTACGGCCGCTTCCGCTTCATCCGCCCCGAACCGCAGGCGATGTGGGCGCCCGCGTCGGACAGCTGGGAAGCCGATGGCGACTTCATCGGCGCGTCGGACGAGGATGGCGGCGGCCGCTGGCATCTCTCGCGCGACGTGCCGCGCGGCGGCTGGCATGTCCGCTGGAACGAAGTGCTGTTCACCGCGCAGAACACGCCGTTTCGCCACTTGGCGTTCTTCCCCGACATGGCGCCGCAATGGGAATGGATGCGCGGCAAGGTCGCCGAGGGCGATCAAGTGCTCAACCTGTTCGGCTATACCGGGGTCGGGACGCTCGCGCTTGCCGCCAAGGGCGCAGCGATGACGCATGTCGATGCCTCGAAGAAATCGGTCGATGCCGGCAAGGCCAACGCTTTCCTGTCGGACATGTCGGATCGGCCGATCCGCTGGATGGTCGACGACGCCGCCAAGTTCGCCGCGCGCGAAGTGCGGCGCGAGAAACGCTATGACGGGATCTTCCTCGATCCGCCCAAGTTCGGACGTGGCCCCGATGGCGAAGTGTGGAAGCTCGAGGAAGGCCTGCCCGGCCTGATCGCCGATTGCCGCCGCTTGCTCGACAAGGACAGCAAGTTCCTCGTCCTCACCGTTTATGCCGTGCGGATGTCGGCATTGGCGATCGGCGAGGTAGTGCGCCAGGCGCTGTCCGATCTCGGCGGGACGGTCGAAGTCGGCGAGATGGCGGTGCGCGAGGAAGCGCGCGGGCTGTTGCTGCCGACCGCGATCTTCGCACGCTGGACGCGGTAACGGCGCCGTTGCTCTGAGGCTGGTCAGTGCGGCGTGGCTGGGTCGCGCAGCACGATCTCGAACACCAGGCCGCGCCCCGCGGGGCCGGGCGTGATCGTCAGCGTGCCGCCGTGCGCGCGTGCGATCCGCTCGACCAGCGACAGGCCGATGCCCGATCCTTCGATGCCGCGATCGGCGCCGCGCCAGAGGCGGTCCTTTAGCCGTGCAAGCTGCGCCGCTGGTACGCCGATGCCGTC
Organism: Sphingomonas sp. PWP1-2; assembly: GCF_049898305.1. Classification (NCBI taxonomy): domain Bacteria; kingdom Pseudomonadati; phylum Pseudomonadota; class Alphaproteobacteria; order Sphingomonadales; family Sphingomonadaceae; genus Sphingomonas; species Sphingomonas sp. PWP1-2. Next base: position 111,584 of record NZ_JAFCXM010000004.1, on the reverse strand, counting down.
ATCGGTCACGCTCAACCGTGCGCCGGGGCCCGCCCGGGCGATGATCGCCGTGCCGACGGGCGTGTATTTCGCGGCATTGTCGACCAGGTTCTCGAGCGCGAGGATGATCGCATCGGGATAGCCGTGGACCGGAGCGACATCGGTCGTGGTCTCGAACGCGATCGACCGGCCGCCGGTAACGATGCCCGGTGCCCGATCGGCGACCACCTGCGTGGCGAGCGCGACCAGATCGAACGCCTCGGCCTCGACGACGTGCGGCTGCTCGAGCTCGGCGAGCGCGAGCAATTGCCCGATGACGCGCGCCGCGCGATCGACCGACGCCATCAGGTCGGCACGCACCCCCGCATCGGCGACCGCGTCGGCGCGCAGCCGGATCGCGGCGAGCGGGGTGCGCAGTTCATGCGACACATCGGCGGCGAACGCGCTCTGGATGTGGAGCGCTGCGACCAGCCGGTCGAGCGCGGCATTGGTCGCCTCGGCGAGCGGCTCGGCCTCGGTGGGAAGCACCCCGCGCGGCAAGCGCGTGTCGAACGATTGCGGGCCGATCGTCGCCGCGATCGCCGACACCGCGCGCATCCGCAGCGTCAGCCGCCGCGCGAGCAGCACGCCGATCAACGGCACCAGCGCGGCGATCGGCAGCGTCAGCAAGGCGAAGCGCTTGAGGAAGGTGCGCACGATATCGTCGGTGATGACCTCGGGGTCGGTGTCGTCCTGCGACACGACGATCCAGCCGCCGCGCGTCGGCAGGCTATACCCCTCGACCGCGCCCCGACGGAAGAAATGCGCGCGACTGTCGAGCGGTGCCGCGGCAAGCACGGCGCGCCGCGCGGGGCCGCTGCTGCGGTCGATCCGCCGATCGCTGCCGAAGGTGGCGACCGCCATGCCGTTGATCAGCGGGATGGCCGCGATCGTGCCAGCGCCGTCGGCGCGCGCCGCCGCGACGACCTGTGCCTGCCGAACGAGCAAGCTGCGCTGGAAACGATCGGCGGTCTGGTGGAGCAGCGTGGTCGCGCTCCACAGCAACACCAGCGTCGCGATCAGTGCGACCGCGATGTGCAGCACAACGAATTGCCCGAGCAGCGAGCGCGGCGCGCGCATCATGCCGGCGTGGCGAGCAGCATATAGCCGACGCCGCGCACCGTCTCGATCCGCGCACCCGTCGCCGCCTCGTCGAGCCGCTTGCGCAAGCGGTGGACATAGACCTCGATCGCATTCGATCCGAGATCGCCGTCGAGCCCGAACAGATGGTCCTCGGCGATCCGCTTGGGGACGACCTTGCCGACGCGGCGCAGCAGCAGCTCGAGCAATTCGGTCTCGCGCGCCGACAGGCCGAGCACGCGATCGCCGACCGAGGCGACGCGCGTCTCGACCGCGAAGCTGAGCGCGCCGCATTGCAGCGCGCGTCCGACATGCCCGTCGCGCCGCCGCAGGATCGCGAGCAGCCGGGCATGGAGTTCGTCGAGGTCGAACGGCTTGACCATATATTCGTCGGCGCCGGCGTTGAGCCCGAGAATCCGCGCGTCGATCGCCCCGCGTGCGGTCAGGACGAGGACGGGACGCGTATCGCCGCGCGCGCGCATTCGCGTGAGCAGGCCCATCCCGTCGCCATCGGGCAGGCCGAGATCGAGCAGCACCGCGGCATAGTCGCTTGCTTCGAGATAGGCTTCGGCGGCTTCGATCGTCGACGCATGGTCGATCGCGACGCCGCGCCGGACCAGCGCATCCGCCAGCGCCGTCGCGACCGCGGGCTCATCATCGACCAATAGTACGCGCATCGGACCTTTTCTGTGTGCACTGCGGCATCTGTAAGCCGACTGTAAGCGAGCGCGCCTAGGGCTGACAGCCAAATCACAGCAGGTCCTTCGATGCACACGACCGTTCCCCCCCAGGCGCTGCCCCCCACCCGTAGCCTGTCGCGCGCGACGCAAATGCGCTGGCTCGGTATCGTTGGAGGGGTGGCGATCGGCTTGGCGCTGTTGTGGAGCGCGCTCGCCGCGCTGTTCCACCACGATGCAGCACCGCCGCCGACGACCCCGCCCGGCACGCTCCGGCTGACACGCGAGCAAATGGCGGGGCTCAAGACGCTGCGCGTCGGTGTCGGCGAGTCGGATCATCGCACGCTGGCGAGCGGGGCGATCACCGTCGACGGCGATCGCAGCACGCCGGTGCTGCTGCCCTATGCCGGGCAAGTCGTGAAAGTGCTCGCCGATGCCGGGCAATATGTGAAGCCGGGGCAGCCGCTGCTCCTGATCCAGACGAGCGATTTCGTCGATGCGCGCAGCGGCCTGTTCAGTGCACGCGCGGCGTTCCAGAACGCGCAAGCACAACTCGCCACTGCGACCCGCAACGCCGAACGCCAGAAGCAGATCTTCGAAACCGCAGGCGGCGCGCAGAAGGATTATCAACAGGCACAGACCGACCTGATCGCGGCGCAAGCGACGGCGCGCACCGCGGCGGCGGCGCTCGGCGCGGCGCGCGACAAGCTCGCGATCCTCGGCAAGTCGGCGGGCGAGATCGGCGCGCTCGAACGTGTCGGCGAAGTGTCGGGGATCCACGACCGCACGACGCTTCACGCCCCTGTCGGCGGTCTGATTGCATCGCGCGACGTGGCGGCGGGGCAATATGTCGCGCAAGGCGGCGACAAGCCGGTGATGACGATTACCGATCCGTCGCACGTCTGGCTGATCGCGCAACTCGCCGAGGGCGATGCGAGCGCAGTGCATGTCGGCGATAGCGTGACGGTCACCACCCCCGCGCTGCCGGGGCGCAGCTTCCACGCGACGATCGACCTGGTCGGCGCCGCGCTCGATCCGCAGACGCACCGCTTGCCGGTGCGCGCGACGATCGCCAATCCCGACGGCGCGCTGAAACCGCAGATGTTCGCCAGCTTCTCGATCCAGCGGGCGCAGCAGAGCGCGGCGCTGCGCGTTCCGGTCGCGGCGGTGATCCATGAAGGCGATAGCGCGCGCGTCTGGGTTGTCCGGCCCGATGGGCTGTTGCAGGCGCGCGCCATCACCGCCGGCGACGAGCAGGACGGCCAGGTCGTCATCCTGAGCGGGCTCAAGCCGGGCGAGCGGATCGTCACGGCGGGCGCGTTGTTCGTCAACGAGGCTGGTCTGGGCGAATGAACAGAATCGTCGAATTCTCGCTGCGCCAGCGGCTGCTGATCGTCGGTATCTTCGCCGCCATGCTGGTGGCGGGGGCGATCGGCTTCTGGAACCTCAATATCGAGGCCTATCCCGATCCCGTCCCGCCGATGGTCGAGGTCATCACGCAGACGCAAGGCCTGTCGGCCGAGGAGATGGAGCGCAACGTCACCATCCCGATCGAAGTCGGGATGGCGGGTATCCCGCATCTCACCGCGATCCGCGCGATCTCGCTGTTCGGCCTCTCGGACATCAAGATCCAGTTCAGCTATGATCTCACCAACGAGGCCGCTAAGCAGCAGGTGATCAACCGCCTGTCGCAGCTCCCGCCTTTGTCGGGCGGTGCGCAGCCGACGCTGTCGCCGACGAGTCCGGTGGGCGAGATCTATCGCTACAAGATCACCGCGCCGCCGGGCTATTCGGTGATGGATTTGAAGACGCTGCAGGACTGGGTGCTGCAACGCCGCTTCAAGCGCATCCCGGGCGTGATCGACGTCACCGGCTGGGGCGGCAAGCTGCGCGCCTATGACGTGGTGATCGACAATGACCGGCTCGCGGCGCACGGCGTCACGGTGTCGCAAGTGCTCGCTGCGCTTTCCAAGAGCGACGGCAATGTGGGGGGGCAGACGATCAATTTCGGCGCACAGGCGGCGATCGTCCGCGGCGTCGGGCTGATCCAGTCGGGCTCGGGAATCGAGAACGTGCTGGTCGGCAGCGCGAACGGCCAGCCGATCCTGTTGAAGGACGTCGCGCGCGTTCAGATCGGCAACGAGCCGCGGCTCGGCATCGCCGGATACAACAATGAAGACGACATCGTGCAGGGCATCGTGCTGATGCAGCGCGGCGCGCAGTCGATGCCGACGATCCAGGCGGTGCAGAAGGAAGTGTCCGACATCAACGCCTCGGGGCTGCTGCCGCCGGGCGTGCATCTCGACCGCGTCTATGATCGCTCCGATCTGATCAAGCTGACGATCCACACCGTGCTCGAAAATCTCGTCGCCGGGATCGCGTTGATCTTCTTCCTGCAATGGGCCTTCCTCGGGAACCTGCGCAGCGCGATCATCGTCGCGGCGACGATCCCGTTCGCGCTCGCCTTCGCGATCCTCATCCTCGTGCTGCAGGGCGAAAGCGCGAACCTGCTCTCGGTCGGCGCGCTCGATTTCGGGCTGGTGGTCGATGCGAGCGTGATCATGGTCGAGAATGTCTTCCGCCACATGGTCGAACGTTCGGCGCATGTCGAAAGCGGGCGATTGGCTGGAACCGGGGGGCATTACACGCTGGCGAGCCGCTTCTCGGCGGTGCTCGGCGCGAGCCATGAGGTCAGCCGCGGGATCTTCTTTGCCGCCGCCATCATCATCGCGAGCTTCCTGCCGCTGTTCACGCTGACCGGGGTCGAAGGACATATCTTCGGTCCGATGGCGAAGACCTATGCCTATGCCATCACCGGCGGGCTGATCGCCACCTTCACGGTCGCCCCGGTGCTCGCGACGCTGCTGCTCCCCGACAAACTGTCCGAGGTCGAGACGTGGATCGTCGGCAAGCTGCGCCGCGCCTACGAACCCGCCGCCGCCTTCGCGCTCGGCAACCGCGTGCTTGCGGTCGGGGGCGTGTTGCTGCTGCTCGTCGCGGCGATGGTCGGGGTGCGCTCGCTCGGGATCGAATTCCTGCCACATCTCGAGGAAGGCAATATGTACATCCGCGCGAGCCTGCCTGCGTCGATCAGCCTCGAGGCGGGGCAGCCGGTGGTCGACGGCGTGCGGCGGATGATCGCCAGCTACCCGGAAGTCGAATCGGTGCTCTCGGCGCATGGCCGGCCCGATGACGGGACGGATTCGACGGGCTTCTTCAACGCCGAATTCTTCGTGCCGTTGAAGCCGTTCGGGACATGGCCCGCGGGCGTGACCAAGGAGACACTCACCGCCGAACTGTCGAAGAAGCTCCAGGCGAAATACCCGGGCGTCGACTTCTCCTTCTCGCAATATATCGAGGACAATGTCGAGGAAGCCGCCTCGGGGGTGAAGGGCGCCAATTCGATCAAGCTGTTCGGCCCCGACCTCGCGACGCTCGAAAAGTATGCCGATCAGATCAAGGACAAGATGGCCAAGGTCCCCGGCATCGTCGATCTCGGCGTGTTCCAGTCGCTCGGGCAGCCGACCGTGCGGATCGACGTCGATCGCGCGCGCGCCTCGCGCTACGGCCTGACCCCCGACGACATCAACGCCACCGTCGCCGCGGCAATCGGTGGGCAATCGAGCGCCGATCTGTACGAGAAGGGCACCGACCGCCACTTCCCGATCATCGTTCGCCTACGCGCCGAACAGCGCGACAGCATCGATTCGATCCGCCGCATCACCGTCGGTGCGCCTTCGCCGAACGGGACGGGGACGATCCAGGTGCCGCTGTCGGAAGTCGCCGACGTGAAGCTGACCTCGGGCGCGTCGTTCATCTATCGCGAGCATCAAGAGCGCTACATCCCGATCAAATTCTCGGTCCGCGGGCGCGATCTCGGCGGTGCGGTCGATCAGGCGCGCGCGGAGATCACGCGGAGCGTCCATCTTCCGCCGGGCTATCATCTCGAATGGGCGGGCGAGCTCGACAATCTCAACAATGCCGTCGCACGGCTGGAAGTCGTCGTGCCGATCAGCCTGCTGCTGATCCTGCTGCTGCTCTACGCCAATTTCGGCTCGATCCGCGACAGCCTGCTGGCTTTTTCGGCGATCCCGATGGCGATCATCGGCGGCGTGGTCGCGCTCGCGGTGTCGGGGACGGCGTTCAGCATTTCGTCGGCGATCGGCTTCGTCGCGCTGTTCGGGATCGCGGTGATGGACGGCATCCTCGTCGTCACCACCTTCAATCACGCGATCGACGAGGGCGTCGCGCGCTCAGGCGCGATCGCGACGACGGTGCGGCACAGCCTGCGTCCGGTGGTGATGACCTGCCTCGTCGCGGCGATCGGTTTGCTGCCGGCGGCCTTGTCGAACGGGATCGGCAGCCAGGTTCAGAAGCCGCTCGCTCTGGTCGTGGTCGGTGGGATGACGCTCGCGCCGATCCTGATCCTGCTCGTGCTGCCGGTGCTGATCGACCTGTTCTCGCATCGTGTCGCGCCCGAGGATCGCGGCGCGCATGGCCGCGATGTCGGGCATCATCCGCATCCCGCGGCCGAGGGGGAGACGCTGGCATGAAGCGGATCGCCATCAGCCTGCTCGCGCTTGGCGTGAGCGCCTGCGCAATGGGGCCGGGCGCGGTGGTGCCGCCGGTCGCGCTGCCCCCGGCGATGGCGCCGCAGAGCTTTGCGCCGCCGCAGGGGCCGACCCAGGTCACCCGGCTTGCCGAAGTTCCGCGCGAATGGTGGCGCGCCTTCGGCAGCATCGAGCTCGATGCGCTGGTCAGCGAAGCGCTCGGGCATGCGACGGACATCGCGGTCGCCGACGCGACGCTGCGCCAGGCGCGCGAGCAGGCATCGGCCACCGCAGGCAGCGCGCTGCCGCAGGTCGACGCGAGTTACCAGGCGCAGCGCACGCGCGTGTCGAATGCGCTCTCCCCTGCGGTGATCGATTCGAACCAGCAGCTCTACACGCTCCACACCGCGCAGCTTAGCGTCAGCTACAATCCCGATCTCTTCGGCGGCATCAAGACGCGCATCCGCTCGGCGCGCGCGCTGGCCGAAGTGCAGCGTCACCGGCTCGACGCCGCGCGCACCACGGTGCTCGCCAATCTCGTCCAGGCGGTAATCCAGCGCGCCTCGCTCGCCGACCAGATCGCGGCGCTCCAGACGAGCGTCTCGGTCAATCGCGACATCCTCGCGCAATTGCTGAAGCGGCAGCAACTCGGCGCGGTCGGCGCGGCGGATGTGGCGACGCAACAGGCGGCGCTCGCCAACGCGCAGAGCGCGCTTCCCGCGCTGGTCCGCGCCGAGGCGCATCAGCGCGTCGTCATCGCCACGCTGATCGGGCGTACCCCTGGCAGCACGCTCCCGGCGCTGCCGTCGCTGGCGGCGCTCGCGCTGCCGCAGGATTTGCCGGTGCTGCTGCCATCAGACCTGGTCGCGCGACGACCCGACGTGGGCGCGGCGCGTGCGCAGCTCGAGGGCGCTGCGGCCGATGTCGGGACGGCGATCGCGGCACGACTGCCGAGCATCCAGCTCGAGGCCACCGGCGGCGGCACCGCGCAGCATTTGTTCGATATGTTCAAAAGCGGCAATCCGTTCTGGTCGGTGTTCGGCGGTGTGACGCAACCGATCTTCCACGCCGGCGCCCTGCGGCATCAGCAACGCGCCGCCGAGGCGGCACTCGATGCGGCCAAGGCGCAATATCGCGCGACCGTGCTCCAGGCGTTCGGCGACGTGTCGGATGCGCTCACCGGGCTCCGGACCGATGCCGACGCTTATGACGCGGCGTCGCGCGCGGGCGATTCGTCGGCGCGTGCGCTTGGCTTCATCCGGCGGCAGCTCGCGCTCGGCGATGTCGGGACGCTCGCCTTGCTCAACGCGACCGCGACCGATGCGCAGGCGCGCTCGCTCGTTATCCAGGCGCGGGCGGCGCGGCTCAGCGATACCGTCGCCTTGTTCCAGGCAGCGGGTGGTGGCGTGCCGCCGAGCTAAGCGCGGATCAATCGAAGTGCAGATACGCCGGGTCGAAATCGGCGACGCGGCACAATGCGTCCCAATCCTGCACCACGAACATCCGGCGCTCGCGGGCGATCAGCTGCTCGGCCTCGAGATTCTGCAGCATGCGGTTGACGTGCACCGGGGTGAGCGCGGTCGCGTCGGCGATCTGTTCCTGGCTCATTGGCAGTTCGAAACGGCGTTGCGCGTCGTCGAGCGGCGGCCCTTCGCGCCGATAGATCAGCTCGCACAGCAAATGCGCGATCCGCGTCCGCGCGTCGCGCCGACCGACGTTGAGGATCCATTCGCGCTGGATCGATCCGTCGATCAAGCTGTCGCGCCACAACGCGCGCGCGACGTTCGGGCGCGCGTCGATCGTCGCGCGGATCGCCTCGATCGGGATCCAGGCGATCCGCGCCTCGTTGAGCGCCTGGACATTATGGTCGGCGGTGCGCAGTTCGAGATGGTGGAGATCGACGATATCGCCGCGGCGGTGGAAGGACAGGATCTGGCGCTGCCCGACGCCGGTCAGTTTGCTGCGAAAGGCGTGCCCTTCAAGGACCAGGCTGCAGTCGCGCACCATTTGCCCGTCGCGCAGGAGGTAGCCGTTGCCGCGCACGTTCTGCATACGAATCGGCCACGCCCGAATCGCCAGGAGGTCGTCTCCGTCGAGGTGCGAGACGCGCTGTAATTTGGCCAACAGCGGTACAAACGGGTCTTCGAGCACGTGTGCCCCCCGTTTCGCCTGGTCGAAGTCGTGCGGAGCAGTCTGCTGGTCCATGATAGCCCGAGTAATTTGGGGTGAACACTCCAGCGCCATAGGCATGGCGTACTCGCTGACACCCGATACTGCGGAAAGCCTGTAAGAATGGCAATAATGTAGATCAATCGCGTCAAATAGTTCGACAATACTGTGCCGTATCTATGTCAGCGACGCGGAACCGCCCCAACCAAATTTATTGTAATGCGGTGCTCTGCGATAGGATGTTCGCGACGATGCGGTGCGTGAAGGCGTGGCGCGAACCGAGCGGCAATCCGATTCGGCAGTGGAGTCCGTCCGCTCGCAACGCGAAGTGCGTGCGCGCACCGAGTTGATCGGGCAGCGCTTGCTCGATCAGTTCGCGCCCAAAGCCGTGATGGTGGGCGACGTTTTGCTCGACGGCGCCGCCGGTTTCGGTCCAATCGAGCCGCAGCTCGCTGGTCGTCGCCACCCAGGCGATCTGCAGCTTGCCGCCAGGGTGCGACAAGGCACCGAACTTGAGAGCATTGATGATCAGTTCGTGGAACGCGAGCGCCAGCGCTTGCGCTTGTGCGGGCTGGACCCATGTGATCTGACCACCGATCGTGATCCGCGGATCCCATCCGAATTGGAATTCGCGCAGTTCATCGCGAATGAGCATTTCCAGGTCGTGCGATTCGCTGGGATGCCGGTGATAGCGTGCCAGGACGTCGAGCCGTGCGGCAAAGTGGTCCGCAATGCTATCGGCCGGCTCGCCCGAGGCAGGACTTTGCGAGACGATCGATCGAATCGTCGTGATCAGCTGGGCCGCGCGGTCGCGCTCGTCGTCGAGCGCCGACCGTGCCGCGCGGAGCTGTGCTTTCACCTCCGCCAGATCGGCGCGCAATCCGGCGGTCTCGGCAAAAGGGGCACACTCCAGGGACATTCGGTGTCGGGCCACGGATTCCACCTCGAGCGGGTTTAACCCACTCGAACGCTTTGCCGTGCAGGTCGGTTCCTCAATGCGCAGCGGATGGCCCGGGCGAACGTCAGGCGGGTGTATCCCGTTAGGGGTGCCTGACGTTCGCCCTGCGGCGATCAGCCAGCCTTGTGCGGGCAGATCAGATACTTCGTCCCCGTCGCGCGGCGATTATACGCTTCGATCACGTCTGGCTGAAGCGCCTCGACCAACGAGATTTCGTGCGTGTAGTGGCTCGCAAAGGTCGTCGTCAGCTCGGCAACGACGCGATCCTTGAGCGCCTGGACCGCCTCGGCGCCGATCTTGACGAGGAATGGCGTCAGCAGGAAGCCGCTGAGCGACCAGCTGAAGCCGAAGCTGTTGCGGTTGAGCGTGGTCGGCGCGACGTCGAGCCCGCCATAGATATAGACTTGCTTGAAGGTGTCCGATCCGTAGCGGCTATAGGTCGTCATCCGCTTGACTGCGGCTGCCTCCATGCAGCTGAGCAACTGCCCGGCCAGCTTGCCGCCGCCGATCGCGTCGAAGGCGAGCGTCGCGCCGGTCTCGACCATCATCGCGGTCAGCGTCTCGAGGAAGTCGGGCTGGCTCGAATCGGCGACATGCACCGCGCCGATCCCGCGCAGCAACTCGGCCTGCGCCGGGCTGCGGACGACGTTGACGAGCGGGATCCCGTCCTTGAGGCAGATCTTGACGAGCATTTGGCCGAGGTTCGATGCGGCGGCGGTGTGGACCAGTGCGGTGTGGCCTTCGCGCCGCATCACTTCGGTCATCGCGAGCGAGGTCAGCGGGTTGACGAAGCACGATGCGCCATCGGCGGGCGCGGTGCCGTCGGGGAGCACCATGCACTCGGCGACGCGCAGAACGCGATATTGCGCGTACATCGCGCCACCGAGCATCGCGACGGTCTTGCCGAGCAGTGCCTGCGCGGCGGGCGAGGCGCCGGCTGCGACGACGATCCCCGAGCCTTCGTTACCGACCGGCATCGCTTCATCGAGCCGGCCCGCCATCGCGCGCATTCCGCCTGGCGGCACATCGGCGGTGACGAGCGGATGGCCGTCGCGCGTCGTCGCGACAGCGCTGCTCATGTCGGCGGCGCCGAACAGCAATCCCAGATCGGACGGATTGATCGGCGTTGCCAGCACCTTGACGCCGACTTGATCGTCGCGCGGCGCGGGAACCGGCTGGTCGATCAGCGAGACCTCGAGATGCGCGTCCTTGGTGACGCGCGACAGCAATTGGAGGCCAGTGCTTGGAACAGGATCGGTCATCGGGATTTCCTATCTTATAGTAGCGCCATCCCTAGCCGCTGAGTGACCCGCGCGCGAGTGCGAACGTGGTTCTCTCCCCGGCGACGGTTTGGTAGGGATCGAAGACGTCGGCGCGTGGCACGAAGCGAAGCGACGATGGTGTAGTGAGGCTTGATGGACAATTGCGCGACCGGGGTGACGGGCCTCGATGACATTCTGGCCGGCGGCCTTTCGCGCGGGCGGTTGTTTCTCCTCGAAGGAAGCCCCGGTACGGGCAAGACGACGATCGCCACGCAATTCCTGTTGGCGGGCGTCGCGGCGGGAGAGCGCGCGCTCTACATCACCTTATCGGAGACCGAAGAAGAGTTGCGCGATGGCGCTGCATCGCATGGCTGGAGCTTCGCCGACGGGTTCAATATCTATGAACTCGTGCCGCCCGAAAGCCTGCTCGACGCCGATCAGCAACAGAGCTTGCTCTATTCCTCCGATCTCGAGCTTGGCGAGACGACCAAGCGGATCTTCGAATCGTTCGAGCGGATCGGGCCTGTGCGCGTCGTACTCGACAGCTTGTCCGAAATCCGTCTGCTGGCGCAAAGCTCGCTGCGCTATCGTCGCCAGATCCTCGCGCTGAAGCATTATTTCGCCAAGGCCGACGCGACGGTCCTGATGCTCGACGATCTCACCGCCGATGTCGGCGACAAGACCGTCCACAGCGTCGCGCATGCGGTGATCCGGCTCGAGGAGCTGTCGCCGAATTACGGCGCCGAGCGCCGCCGCCTGCGCGTGCTCAAATATCGCGGCCGCAAATATCTTGGTGGCTATCACGATTTCGTTATCGGGACCGGCGGGATCCGCGTGTTTCCGCGGCTGGTTGCGGCCGAGCACAAGACCGCTTTCACCCGCGAGACCGTCGGGGTCGATGATCCCGCCTTCAACGCGCTGGTCGGTGGCGGGTTCGAGCGCGGCGCGAGCACCTTGATCCTCGGCCCGGCCGGGACCGGCAAGTCGCTGCTGACGCTCGGATTCGTCAAGGCTGCGGTCGCGCGCGGCGAACGCGCGGCGATGTTCATCTTCGACGAAGAGCTCGGTCTGCTGTTCGAACGCGCCAAGGGGCTCGACATCGATCTGCAGGCGATGGTCGCGGCGGGCAATCTGGTGATCGAGCAGATCGACGCTGCCGAACTGACGCCGGGCGAATTTTCCGAACGTGTCCGCGCCTGTGTCGAGACGCATGCCGCGCGCACCGTGATCGTCGACAGTCTCAACGGCTATCAGGCGGCGATGCCCGAAGAGCAGGCGCTGATCCTGCACATGCACGAGCTTCTGCAATATCTGAACCGGCAGGGCGTGATGACGTTCCTGACGGTCGCGCAGCACGGGTTGGTCGGCGACATGAAGTCGCCGGTCGATGTCACCTACCTCGCCGATACCGTTATTTTGCTGCGATATTTCGAAGCGCGCGGACGGGTCCGAAGAGCGATTTCGGTCGTTAAGAAGCGGACCGGTCCCCACGAGGACACGATCCGCGAGTTCATGATCGGCGACAACGGGATCACGCTCGGTGAGCCGTTGACGGGCTTTCAGGGCGTGTTGCGGGGCGTGCCGACCTTGCTGGGGGACGACGAAGGGCTCCTTGGCACGAAGGCTTGAACGACCGTTGAACCGTACGTTTGCAGAAGGTGCCGTTGTGCTTGCGCCGCGTGGTCGCGATGGAGCGATCGCGCGAGCGATGCTGGCGGAAGCGGGGCTCGTCGCCGAGACGGTGCCCGACCTTGCGGCGTTGGTGGCGGCGCTGCGACGCGGCGCCGGCTTTGCGATCATCACCGAGGAGGCGCTGCGCAACGCCGATCTGCGCGAGCTTGCCGCATTCCTGGCCGATCAGCAGGAATGGTCGGACTTTCCGTTTATCCTGTTGACCGAGCGTGGCGGCGGGCTCGAGCGCAATCCGGGTGCGGTGCGGTTGCTCGAGACGCTCGGTAACGTCACCTTTCTCGAACGGCCGTTTCATCCGACGACGCTCGTCAGCCTCGCCAAGGCCGCGTCGCGTGCGCGCATCCGGCAATATCAAGCGCGCGCGCGGCTCGAGGAAATCAATGACGGGCAAGCGAGCCTCAAGCTCGCGCTGTCGGCGGGCGGGCTCGGGACTTGGACGCTGGCGATGCCGGCGCGAACGCTCAGCGCCGCGCCCGAAAGCAAGGCGCATTTCGGGCGCGGGGCCGACGATCGCTTCGATTTCGAAGACCTTATCGACACCGTCCATCCGAAGGATCGCGCACTGCTCGAGGACGCGCTCGCGGAGTCGGTCGCGATGGGGGTCGATTTCGATCTCGAAGCGCGCTGCCTGTGGCGCGATGCGTCGCTTCACTGGGTACAGATCAACGGCCGCGTCGAACGCGATCCGTCGGGCTCGATCGTGCGACTGGTCGGGGTGTCGCACGAGATCACTGAGCGGCGGCAGGACGAACTGCGCCAGCGAGCGCTGCTCGAACTCGGCGACGCGTTGCGGCATATGACCGATGCCGACAAGATGTCGTTCCTCGCCGCGCGCATCCTCGGCGAGACGATGGGGGTAAGCCGCGCCGGGTACGGCACGATCGACCCGGTGCGCGAGACGATCACCGTCAAGCGCGACTGGAACATGCCGGGGATCGAGAGCCTAGCCGGCACGCTCCATTTCCGGGACTACGGATCGTATATCGAGGATCTCAAGCGCGGCGATACCGCGGCGATCGCCGACGCCCGGCTCGACCCGCGCACCGCCGACGGCGCGAGCGCGCTCGAGGCGATTTCGGCGCGCGCGTTCATTAACATGCCGATCGTCGACAACGGCCAGTTCGTCGCCTTACTCTATCTCAACCATGCCGAGGTCCGCCCCTGGTCGGCCGAGGACATCGCATTCATCCGCGATGTGGCGAACCGCACGCAATCGGCGATCGAACGCCGCAATGCCGAGACGGCGCTTGCGGACCTCGCGGATTCGCTCGAGCGCGAGGTCGAAGTGCGAACGCGCGAGCGCGACCGCACCTGGCAGAATTCGCAGGACCTGCTCGGCGTGATCGACCCGCACGGGCGGTTCGTCGCGGTCAATCCCGCCTGGACCGAAATCCTCGGCTGGTATCCGCGCGATATGGAAGGGCGAGCCTATGACGACTTCGTCCATCCCGACGATGCGCTCGCCTCGCAAGCGGCGTATCGCCAGGCGCAGGTCGAACCCTTGCGCCAGTTCGAGAACCGCATCCGCCACCGCGATGGCAGCTATCGCTGGGTGTCGTGGGTGGCGTCGTCGGGCGATGGGCTGATCTATGCCAGCGGGCGCCACGTGACCGCCGAGAAGGAAGCGCGGCTCGAGCTCGAGGCGGCGCAGGCGCAATTGCGTCAAGCGCAGAAGATGGAGGCGGTCGGACAGCTGACCGGCGGCATCGCGCATGATTTCAACAATCTGCTGACCGCGATCTCGGGCAGCCTCGAGCTGATGCAGATCCGCGTGCGCCAGGGCCGGTCCGGCGATGTCGAGCGCTATGTCGAGGCAGCACAGCAGGCGGCCAAGCGCGCGGCGGCGCTGACGCATCGCTTGCTCGCTTTCTCGCGCCGCCAGACGCTCGATCCGCGGCCGACCGACATCAATCGGCTGATCGTCAGCCTCGACGATCTGCTGCGCCGTTCGGTCGGGCCGACGATCGAGCTCGAAGTCGTCGGCGCCGGCGGATTGTGGACCGCGTTGATCGATCCCAACCAGCTCGAGAACGCAGTGCTCAATCTGTGCATCAACGCGCGCGACGCGATGCCCGAAGGCGGGCGGATCACGATCGAGACCGCAAACAAATGGCTCGACGAGAAAGCGGCTGCCGAGCGGCAATTGCCACCGGGCCAATATGTCTCGCTGTGCGTCACCGATACAGGTTCGGGAATGAGCGCCGAGACGATCGAGCGCGCATTCGACCCGTTCTTCACCACCAAGCCGCTCGGTGAGGGGACCGGGCTCGGCCTCTCGATGATCTACGGCTTCGTCCGCCAGTCGGGCGGACAAGTGCGGATCTATTCCGAGCTCGGGCAAGGTACGACGATGTGCCTCTATTTCCCGCGCGTCGTCGGCCAGCACGCGATCGACGAAGTAGCGCTGCCGACCGAAGCGACTTTGCCGCTGGCGAGTGGCGAGACAGTCCTCGTCGTCGATGACGAGGATGCCGTACGGATGCTGGTGACCGATTTGCTCGCCGACATCGGCTGCAACTATCTCGAGGCGGCCGATGGTCCGGCGGGGCTCGCGATCCTCGATTCACCCGTGCGGATCGACTTGTTGATCACCGATGTCGGGCTGCCCAAGGGGATGAATGGGCGTCAGCTCGCCGATGCGGCGCGGCAGAAGCGACCCGATCTCAAGATCCTGTTCATCACCGGCTATGCCGAGAATGCGGTGATCGGGAATGGCCATCTCGATCCCGGGATGCACATCCTGACCAAGCCATTTCCGATGGACGTGATGAGCGCACGGATTCGCGACTTGCTCGGGACGGGGGGCGAGGGCGCGGTCGGGAACGGCACGTAACCGCGCCGACGCGCTAGCCCTTGAGCCGTTGCGGTAGGCCGGCGATCACGAAATCGACCTCGCTCACCACCGCCGCGACGCGCTGGTTGAGCAGCCCCGCTACGTCGCGAAAGCGGCGGGCGAGCGCGTTGTCGGGGACGATGCCGAAGCCGACTTCGTTCGAGACCAACACGATTCGCGCGCTGGCCCGCGCGAGGGTCGCGACAAGCGTTTGCGCCGCGGCATCGGTATCGGCGTCGGCGAGGAGCAGGTTCGACGCCCATAGCGTCAGGCAATCGACGAGGATCGTCGCGCCCGGCCGGTCCTCCGCCGCAATCGCCTCGGCGAGATCGAGCGGCGCCTCGAGCGTACGCCAGCGCGCATCGCGGTCGGCGCGGTGGCGCGCGATGCGGTCGGTCATCTCGCCGTCAAAGGCTTGCGCGGTGGCGATGAAGACGAGGTCGCCGCCGCTCGCCTCGGCAATCGCCTGCGCATGGCGGCTCTTGCCCGAACGCGCGCCGCCGAGCACCAACAGGCTTTTGGTAAAGGGGGGCATCGGCAGCGTCCTTATCGCGGCTTGCGCGCGGCAAGCGGATTGGCGATGGCACCCGGCATGCCGCAAGTCGAGAGCTAGAGCCGTGTCCGTATTGACGATCCATGGCGGCCGCATCGATGCCGCGGCGCTGCGCTATCCGGCGGCTCCTTTGCCGTGGCTCGATCTGTCGACCGGGATCAATCCGAACGGCTATGATCCTGCGGCGCTGACGCTGGCCGATCCGCGCGTGCTGCCCTCGCCGAGCCGGCTGGCAGCGCTCGAGGATGCGGCGGCAGCGGCGTTCGGCATGACGTGCGGGGCGATCGCCGCGCTGCCGGGGAGCGAGATCGGGCTGCGCTTGCTCGCGACGATGGGGTTGCCGGGGCCGACCTGTGTCGTTGCGCCGAGCTATGGCTCGCACTTTGCCGCTTTGCCCGATGCCACGCCGGTCGCGAGCGCTGCGCTGGCCGGCGCGGGCTGGCGCAGCGCGTTGCTGGCCAATCCCAACAATCCCGACGGGCGGGTGATCGCGCCCGAAACGCTGCTCGACCTTGCTCGCTCGCGCACTGCGGATGGCGGCTGGCTGGTGATCGACGAGGCGTTCGCCGATTGTGTCGCTGGGGCGAGCGTGCTGCCGCTGCTGCGCGACGACGACCGCGTGCTGGTGTTTCGCTCGTTCGGAAAATTCTACGGTCTCGCCGGGGTGCGGCTCGGCTTCGTTTGCGGGGCCGAGGCGATCGTTGCGGGGTATCGCGAGCGGCTCGGAAGCTGGCCGGTTTCATCGGCCGCGATCGAGCTCGGCATCGGCGCATATCGCGATACGCAGTGGCGCGACGCGATGCGGATCGATCTTGCTGCAGCCGCTGCTGCGCTCGACCAGGTGTTGCGCAGGCACGGCCTCGCGCCGCGGGGGGATTGCCCACTGTTCCGGTTAGTTGAGACGCATGATGCTGCGGTGGTGTTCGAGCGGCTCGCCGCGGCGGGGATTCTGACGCGGCCCTTTGACTACGCCCCTGACTGGCTGCGGATCGGTTTGCCGGGGAGCGCGGCTGCCTTGGCAAGGCTCGAACGGGCGCTGGGTGGTGGTTGAGCCCATAGCGCTCGGCGCGCTCGCGCTCGACGCGCTGCTCGGCTGGCCGGGCGGGCTGTATGCGCGGATCGGCCATCCGGTCGGGTGGTGCGCGCGGCTGATCGCCGCGTGCGAGGCGCGCTGGAATGGTGCAACGCGGATGCCGCGGGCGCGGTGGATTGGCGGAATTTTGACGGTGCTGCTGCTGGTCGGCAGCGTGGGCGGCATCACCTGGGGAACGACGCTGGCGCTGCGGGCGCTGCTAGGCGGTTGGGCATGGATCGGGATCGTGGTGCTTGCCTGGCCGGGGCTGGCGCAGCGCAGCCTCGACGATCACGTCCGTCCCGTCGCGGCGGCGCTCGAGGCGGGCGATCTTCCTGCGGCGCGGCGTGCGGTGGCGATGATCGTCGGGCGCGACACCGCCGCGCTCGACGAAGCCGGCGTCGCGCGCGCCGCCATCGAGAGTCTCGCCGAAAGCTTCTGCGACGGCGTCGTCGCGCCGTTCTTCTGGCTGCTGCTGGGGGGACTGCCGGGGCTGTGGATCTACAAGGCGCTCAACACCGCCGACAGCATGATCGGCCACCGTGAGCCGCGCTGGCGGATGTTCGGCTGGGTGGCGGCGCGGAGCGATGACGTGGCGAACTTGGTGCCCGCGCGCCTCGCCGGAATGATCCTCTGCGCGGTCGGCGGGGGCGGCTGGGCGACGCTGTGGCGCGATGCGGGGAAGCACGCCTCGCCCAACGCCGGCTGGCCCGAGGCGGCGATGGCGGGGGTGCTCGACGTCCGGCTCGCCGGGCCGATCGCCTATGATGGCGTGGTCGCCGAAAAGCCGTGGATCGGGACTGGCGCCGTGGTGATCGGCGCGCGCGAGATCCGTCGCGCGCTCGGCGTCTATCGGCGGGGGTGCGCATTGCTGTGGATCGTGGCAGGGGGCATCGCATGGGCGCTGTGATGCTGCAGGGGACGGGGTCGGACGTCGGCAAGTCGGTGCTGGTCGCCGGCCTGTGTCGCGCGCTCGCCAATCGCGGGCTCGTCGTCCGGCCGTTCAAGCCGCAGAACATGTCGAACAATGCCGCGGTCACCGCCGATGGCGGCGAGATCGGCCGCGCGCAGGCGACGCAGGCGTTCGCCGCGCGCGTCGCGCCGCATGTCGACATGAACCCGGTGCTGCTCAAGCCGCAGGGCGACCGCACCTCGCAGGTCATCGTTCACGGGCGCGTGCGCGGGACGCTCGGCTCGGCGAACTGGCGCGAGGGGCGTGCCGGGCTGCTGGACGATGTGCTGGCGAGCTATCACCGCTTGCGCGCGCAGGCCGATATCGTCGTGATCGAAGGCGCCGGGAGCCCCGCCGAGATCAACCTGCGCAGCGGCGACATCGCCAATATGGGGTTCGCGCGCGCCGCCGGCGTGCCGGTGGTGCTTGTCGGCGATATCGATCGCGGCGGGGTGATCGCGTCGCTGGTGGGTACGCGCGCGGTGATCGATCCCGCCGATGCGGCGATGATCCACGGCTTCCTCGTCAACAAGTTTCGCGGCGATCCCACGCTGTTCGACGATGGCTATCGCGCGATCGAGGCGCGCAGCGGCTGGCGCGGGTTCGGCGTGGTGCCGTGGCTGCCCGAAGCGGTGCGCTTGCCGAGCGAGGATGCAGTCGTGCTCGAACGCCGCAGTGTCGGTGGCGACGGGCGGATCGTCATCGCGTGTCCGATCACCGCGCGGATCGCCAATTTCGACGATCTCGATCCGTTGCGGCTCGAGCCCGATGTCGAACTGGTGATGGTGCCGCCCGGTCAGCCGATTCCCGATACGGCGCTGATCGTGCTCGCCGGATCGAAGGCGACGATCGCCGACCTTGCGTTCGTGCGCGCGCAAGGGTGGGACATCGATATCCTCGCGCACCATCGGCGCGGGCGGCCGGTGCTCGGGCTGTGCGGCGGGTATCAGATGCTCGGGCGCGTCGTATCCGATCCGCATGGGATCGAGGGGCAGGTCGGCGCGGTCGCGGGGCTCGGCCTGCTCGACGTCGAGACCGAGATCGGGCGCGCCAAGACCGTCGGCGCGGTCAGCGGGACGGCGCTCGGCGCGGCGTTCGATGGCTATGAGATCCATATGGGGCGCACCACGGGCCCCGATACCGCGCGGCCTGTCGGCCGGTTCGGCGATGGCCGCGCCGAGGGGGCGATGAGCGCCGACGGGCTGGTGTGCGGCAGCTATGTCCACGGGCTGCTCGGCGATGCGCGCCAGCGCGCGGCGTGGCTCGCGCGGATCGGTGTCGAGGGCGCAGGGCCCGATCACCGCGCGTCGATCGATGCCGCGCTCGATGCGATTGCCGCGACACTCGAACGGCATGTCGATATCGACGCGCTGATCGCGTTATCGAAGACCGCACGCGACGATCGCGAGCAATAGCCCGGTTTCGACCAGTTCGATCCCCGCGCCGTGGCAATCGCCACTTACCCCGCCGACGCGCCAGCGCAGCCACAGGCCGAAACCGAGCACCAGCACTGGCGCGGCGAGCACAGCGGGTAGCACGACCGCCGTCGCGCCAAGCACGAGCGCCCAGCCGATCAGATCGCGCGATCGCACTGCTGTGGCGACGCGCGCGCCGAGCCCATCACGCAGCGGCGGCAGCCAGCGCGCCCAGGCGAGCGGCCCGATCCGCGCCGCAAACGGCACGAGGATCACGGGCCACCACGCGATGCCCGCGAGCGCATGGAGCAGCACGAGCTTGGCGAGCAGCTGCAGCCCGATCGTGACGACGCCGAAGCTGCCGATATGCGGATCGGCCATCACCGCGAGCAGCCGCGTCCGGTCACCATGCGCGGCGCCGAGCCCATCGGCGAGATCGCCAAGCCCATCGAGATGCAGCGCGCCGGTCACCGCCACCCACTCGATCAGCGCGGCGAGCGCGCCGACCCACGGATCGATCTGGCCTCCCGCCCAGCCACTCGCCGCGACGAGTCCGCCGATCGCTAGCCCGACGATCGGGTAAGCGCGGATTGCCGCGGCAAAATCGGTTCCGTCAGCCGCGACCTGCGGCATCGGCAGCCGAGTCAGGAAACCGAACGCGACGATCAGCCGCCTCATGCCGACAGTCCGACGATCTGCGCGGCAAGGCTCGGTTCGCGCCAGACACGTAGCGACAGCAGGGCAGCGTAGGGAAGGTCGATCGACCAGGTCTGCGCTTGCGAAAACCCGCACAGCGTGGCGAGCGCGGCGCGCATCGCGCCGGCATGGGTCACCACCAAGGTCGGCACGGTGATGTCGCGACACGCCAGCGCGACGCGCGCAGTCAGGCTCGACCAGCGCTCGCCCTCGGGCGGCGGATTGGCGTCGGGATCATCCCAGAAAGCGGAGAGCGTTGCAGGGTCGATCGTCGCGGGCGCGTGCCCGTCCCACGCCCCGAAATCGAGCTCGCGCCAGCGCGGGTCGACCGTCACGCAAAGCCCGCGATCGCGCGCAATCGTTTCCGCGCAGGCGCGCGCGCGGATTAGGTCGGAGCTTACGACGGTCGCGACATCGAGTCCGACGGCCCGGCCCACGCAGTCGGCAAGGCCTTGCGCCGTAACCGCGCTGTCGGTCCGCCCGAGCAGCGTGCCCGTCAACTCGGGCGCGCCGTGGCGCAGCAGATGGAGCAGGACCGGCGCGCTCACGCGCCCGAGACGCCGGCTTCGGCAAAGGTCGCCATCTCGGCATGCGCGGCAAGTGCAGCGCGGATCACGCCCGCGGCCACGGCGGCACCACTCGCCTCGCCGAGCCGCATTCCCAGAGTGAGCAGCGGCGTAAGCCCCAGCTGCGCGAGCAAGCGCGCATGCCCCGGCTCGGCCGAGCAATGCCCGGCGATGCAATGGTCGGTAATCGTGGGATGCGCCGCAGCGATCGGCGCGAGCGCGGCGCTGCAGATGAACCCGTCGAGCACCACCACCACGCCCGCCAGCCGCGCGGCGACGACCGCGCCGGCGATCGCCGCAATCTCGCGCCCGCCGACGCGGCGGAGCGTCTCGAACGCGGTCGTCGGGGCATCCGCATGACAGGCGAGCGCGGCCTCGACCACCGCGACCTTGCGCGCGACGCCCGCGGCGTCGACCCCCGTCCCTGGTCCGACCCAGTCGGCAGCCGGGCCGCCGAAGCTGCGCGCGCATAGCGCCGCGGCAGCGGTCGAATTGCCGATCCCCATCTCGCCGAGCACGAGCAGATCGACGCCGTCGCGCACCACCGCCGCACCGGCATTCAGCGCGGCGAGGCAGTCGTCGGCGGTCATCGCAGGTGCGCTGGTGAAGTCGGCGGTCGGTCGGTCGAGGTCGAGCGGAACGACGACCAATTCGAGCCCCGCCGCCGCCGCCAATGCGTTGATCGCTGCGCCGCCGTTCCGGAAGTTGCGGACCATTTCAGCCGTCACTGCCGCCGGGAACGCGCTGACGCCGTGCGCGACGATTCCGTGATTGCCCGCGAACACCGCGGCGCGACCATGCGCGATCCGCGGCGCGCCGAGGCCCTGCCACCCGGCAACGAACACGGCGAGGTCTTCGAGCTGCCCGAGCGAACCCGGCGGCTTGGTCAATTGTCCCTGCCGTTCGGCCGCTTCGGCCTGCGCGCTGCGATCGGGCCCGGGCAGCGCGGCGAGCGCGGCCTCGAACGCGGCGACCGAGGCGAATGCGGTCATTCGACGACGAAGCCGGCCGGCGGCGTGCGCGTGATGAAATGCCCCTTCACCCCGGCGGGCCAGCTGCGATAGGGCACCTGGCCCGCGTCGCTCTCGGCATAGAGCAGCGCATAATCGAGGATCGCGCGTGCGGCCTCTGCGCTGGGCTCGAAGCGGCCGAGCACATAGCCGACCTTGCCCGGCGCGCGCAGATGCACCGTGCAGAAATCCTGGCAGGCGAACAGGCACGGCATCTCCTGCACCGCGACGCCGTCATAGCCGGGCTCGGCCTGGACCGCGCGCAACGCCTCGACCAGCCGCGCCCCGCCGCGCACGTCGGCGGCATCGTCGCGGGCGTCGGCGGAAAAGCGGCACGTGTTGCACGCGACGACCGCGGGGCCGTCGGTCACTTCGCGCAAGGTCATGCCGTCACCGGCTGTGGCGCGGCCGCTGGGGCTGGCACGCCGGCCGCGGTCAGCACGCGGTAGAGCGCGTAGAACGCAGCGAGGATCGCGGCGTAGCGCACGAACTGGCGTTGCATGATCGGCAGCGACAGCGCGACATCGGCATGGCCGATCACCGGGGCCCAGAGCAGGATCGCCAGCTTGAAGACGGCGAAGGCCGCGACATAGGCGATCGCGAGCCGCGCGACGGTCGAGCGCGCCGGAACGCGGTTATCGACGAGGCTCGATACGATCGCGCCCGCCACCGCAGCGGTGCCGATCGCGACGCCGGTCAGCGCGGTCGCGGCATCCCACGGATAGCCCAACACGCAAAACCCGACCGCCTGGCTCACCGCCCAGGCGGCAACCATCAGCGCGACGCCGTCGCGGCGATCGAGATGCACCGCCGCCAAGGCGGCGAGTGCGGGAAAGGGCGTGGCGCAAGCGAAGATCAGCGTGGTGAGCGTGCTCGCGATGGTGAAGAGCAGGATCCACAGCAGATCGGCCTGACGCGCGTGAAGGTCGGTGGTCATCGGCATCTCCCCCTCAAAACCGGCCACGGAAGCCGGCATAGACGCTGCGGCCGAGCGTGCCGTAGCGATAGATCGTCTGATACTGCGCATCGAACAGGTTCTCGATCCGCCCGAACAGCGCGACATGCTGGGTGACCGGCAGCTCGGCGCGCAAATCGACCAGCGTGTAGGGGGCAAGCCGCGTGAAGTGCGCCGCGTCGTTGAAGGTCTCGCCCGACCAGCGGACCGCAACGCCGCCCGAAATACCGCTCGGCAGCGTATAGGTCGCCGATCCGTTCGCCGCATTGCGCGGGCGCCGTGCGAGCTGCAGGCCATAGGTCGCGCCCGGTGACCGGTCTTCCGAGAGCGAATAGGTGTAATTGCCGTCGATCAGCACGCGCTTCCCGAGCCGCAGCGCGCCTTGCGCCTCGACGCCGCGGGCGAAGGCGCGCGACACGTTGGCGTAATAGCCAAAGCGCGCAATCGTCGTGCCGGGCTGAAAGCACACCGCCGTCGTCGGAACGTCAGGGCAGCTGGCAAAAGTGATCAGGTTGGTCGAGCGGCGCTCGAAATAGCTGGCGCCGAGCGTCAGTGCGCCACCGAACAAATGCTGTTCGACGCCGGCTTCCCAGCCCTTGGCCTGTTCGGGCCGGAGCGTCTGGTTCCCGTATTCGGAGAAGAGCTGATACAGCGTCGGTGCCTTGAAGCCCTCGCCATAGCTCGCGCGCAGCGTCGTGCCGCTGCGCAGCGCCCACACCGCGCCCGCCTCGAACAGCGTCTTGCTGCCGAAGCGGCTATGATCGTCGTTGCGCACCCCGCCGCTGAGCGTCAGCCCGTCGGCCACCGTCGCGGTGAGCTTGGCATAAACGCCGGTCAGTGCGGCGCGGGCCCGGTCGGGCGCCGGGATCGGCGTGCCGAGCGTGCCGTCGGGCGATACGGTGCGGAAGCGCGAAACCTCGTGTTCGACGCCGAACACCGCGTCCCAGCCGGTCGCGATGCCGAGGCTGCCTTGATATTCGAGCCGCGAGTTGCGGCCGTTCGCGTCGAAGGTCAGCGGTTGCGGCAGCTCGGGGCTGTAATTGTCACGCTGGATATCGGTATAGCCATAAGCGACGCGATTGCGCAGCCGCCCGCCGAACAGATCGACGTTGAGCCCGGCATAGCCGACGAATTGCGTATCGATCGAAAAGTCCGCCGAATCGCCGGCAAAGCCATCGAGCTCGACGCGACCCCGCGCATAATAGCCGCGCACGTCGGCGCTGATCCCGTCGGCGAGCTTGAGTTCGGCGCGTCCGGTGACGCTCTGGTTGGTATAGCCGTCGGTCTCGGTGCCGCCGAACGCCGGCGCGATGGCGGAGATGCCGGCGGTGGTGAAGCTCTGCGCACCGATGCGGAAGGTCAGCGGCCCGGTCTTGCCGCCGATCGCCGCGCGTGCGCTGACGGTCTCGCGCGATCCGGCCTCGACGTCGAAGCTCCCCTCGATCGGCTTTTGCGGCAGCGCGGTGACGATGTTGACGACGCCGCCGATCGCCTGGCTGCCCCACAGGATCGATTGCGGCCCGCGCAGCACTTCGATCCGGCTCGCGTCGCCGGTGAGGAGGTTGGCGAAATTGTAGCCGCCGCCGGGCGACGAGGGATCGTTGAGCTTGAC
The DNA here is from genome assembly GCF_049898305.1 of Sphingomonas sp. PWP1-2. Classification (NCBI taxonomy): domain Bacteria; kingdom Pseudomonadati; phylum Pseudomonadota; class Alphaproteobacteria; order Sphingomonadales; family Sphingomonadaceae; genus Sphingomonas; species Sphingomonas sp. PWP1-2. The sequence continues at coordinate 87,514 of NZ_JAFCXM010000004.1, read as the reverse complement.
CCCGTCGATGACGACGACGGTCTGGTCGGTCTCGGCGCCGCGGATGCGCAGCGAGGTGTTGGTGCCATAGCCGCCGTTGCGCGACATGCTGACGCCGGGCGTGCGCACCAGGAGCTCGGTGACGCCGATGTCCTGGCTGCGGTCGATCGCAGCCTTGTCGAGCACGGTGACCGAGGCCGCGACGCGCTCGATCGCGGTCGGCACGCGTGTCGCCGTAACGACGATGTCGGCGCTCGCGTCGGTCGGAATGTCGCTCGCCGCATCGGGGCGTGGCGCTAGCTGGGCATCGTCGGGGCGCGGCGGCGTTTCGGCGAAGGCCGGCGTCGCGATCAGCAGGCCTAGTAGCAGGCCCGAGGTCGATGGGTGGAATCGTTTCATGGCAGTCCCCGCTTGTAGACAGTCGGAGACCTGAAGCGCGCAAGGGGGAGGGCGCGAACCATCCCGCCTGCACGATGCAGGTCGGCGATGTCGTCACGCGGGGTCTTCCCCGTCCGCTCGGCGCACCCTGGCCGGTCGAAAGACGACTGCGACGGGCAGGTCTCCTGGCTCACGGGTCACCGTCGTTCCGGCCGCCTTCTCAGGACCCGAAGGTCCCAATGGCAAATGGCCGGGCAACTCGCCGCTTACAGTTGCAGGGGCAGCCGGGGTTTTCCCGTTCCCTTTTCATCCCCGTCGCCGGGGAACCTGTCGCATGACGGCGCGTAGCCGGGGGACGGAAACGGGTCAATCACCTGGATCAGCTCGCGCGGTCGCGCTACGCCGCCCGTGCAATGCGGCGCGGTTCGGGTATGGTCGCTGGGCAGAAACGAACCCTCGCGCGGGAGTCTAGTGGTGCGTCTCCTGATTGCCGATGACGATGCGCGCGCGCCGCGCCAGCTCGCGAGCGATCTCTGCGCGCTGGCGCACGAGGTCGTGATCGTCGGCGATGGCCGGACCGCGCTCGCACGGGCGACGCAGGAAACGTTCGACGCGGTGCTGCTCGAACTGGTGCTGCCCTATGTCGGCGGGGTCGAGATCACGCGTACGCTGCGCGAGCGCGGGCTCGATCTGCCGATCGTGCTGCTGAGCGTGCATGGCGATTTGCCCGACCGGCTCGCCGGGCTCGATGCCGGCGCCGACGACTATCTTGTCAAGCCGATCGCCGCGGTCGAGATCGAGGCGCGGTTGCGCGCGATCCTGCGGCGGGCGACGCGCAGCGGGGGGCACGGCGTGATGCGTGCGGGCGACATCGAAGTGAACGAAATCAAGTATCGCGCACAACGCGGCGGGCGTGTGCTCGCTTTGCCCAAGCTCGAGTTCCAAATGCTGTGCGAACTGATCCGCAACAAGAATGCGGTCGTCACGCGCGCGATGTTCTATCGCAACGTGTGGCGCTACGACGGCGAGCCCGCGACCAATGTCGTCGAATCCTACATTCGGCGCTTGCGCGGGCATTTGAATGCAGCCGGCGAGCCAGACCCGATCGAGACGATCCGCGGCGTCGGCTATATGCTGGCCGATCACGGTTGAACCGCGCAGGCAAAGAAAAACCCGGCCCGAGCAATGCTCGGACCGGGTCTTCGCGCCTAGTCCCGAGTGATCAGAACTTGGCGGAGAGTTCGAAGCCGTAGGTGCGCGGCGCGTTGAAATTGCCATAGTCGCCGAGGATGCCGCCGTATGCGGTCGAAATCAGCGCACCGGTCGCGCTGTAGTTCTGCACCGGCGTCGAGTTCGCCGACGAGCGACGATAGACGTAGGTCGTGTCGAGCAGGTTGCGCGCCCAGACCGAGACGGTGACCTTGTTATGGTCGTTCACCGCGATGTCGGCGAGCGCGAGGCGCCCATTCATCACGAAGCTGGCGTCGGTCTTGGTGCTCTCGAGCTGGAAGCTGTACTGGCTGCTCGAATAGTTGCCGTCGAGGTGAAGGCGGACGCTGGCATCCCCGATATTGACCGGAAGCACATAGTCGAGCGCGGCGGAGGCCGCATTCTTCGGCGTGTAGACGATGTAGAGCTGCTGCGGCGGCGCACCCGGAGTCAGCGGGTTCACGGCCGAAGGTGCCTTCCAGTAGGTGTAGGCATACGAACCGGTCAGCGTCAGCTGCGGGATCGGCTTCACCGTCAGGTCGATCTCGACGCCGCGGATCTTCGATTTGCCGGCATTGGTGGTCTGCTCGATATGCGCGCCGTTGGTCGGGCTCGAGCCGTTGGTGTCGAAATAGTCGAAGTCGAACTGCGTGTTGCTACGATCCATGATGTAGCCTGCGACGTTGAGGCGCGCGCGGTGATCCCAGAAGTCGGCCTTGGCGCCGATTTCGTACGACTTGACCGCTTCCGGACCGAAGGCGTTGAACTGCAGCGAGCGGTCGTTCGCACCACCGGCGCGGAAGCCGGTCGCATATTTTGCGTAGAAGTGGATGTCGCGCGTTGCGTCGAACGCGATGTTGAACATCGGATCGAAGCGGCTGATGCTGTTCTTGAAGCCGAACGGTGCAACGACGCCGGTCGCACCGGCAAGATCGGTACGGTTGTTGATGACGTAGAGGCTGCCGTGACGGTCGTCCTTGGTCCAGCGACCGCCTGCCGTGATGTGCAGCACGTTGCCGAGCGCCTCGGGCGAGAAGGTCAGATTGCCGAACACCGAATAGTTGTGGTCGGTCGCGGCGCTGGCGCGCGTGATGAACTGGCAGCTGTTGGCGAATTGCGGTGCGGTGGCCGCCAGCGTGTTGTTGCACGATGCATCATAGCGCTGAAGGCCTGAGTTCGCCCCCGTGATCGCGCTCGAATTGCCCGGGATCGGGCTGCGGATCGTATAGGCGGTGCCATCGGCGTTCCACTGGTTGGTCAGCGGGGTGGCGGCATATTCGCTCGCCTGTTCGGTGTAGTAATACGCGCCGACGACATAGTCGAACTGCGGTACGCTGCCGACCGCCTGGAATTCCTGGCTGAACTGGTTCTGCTTGAGGAACGAGAGGCTGTAGCGGCTGAACGTGCCGGTCGTGTTGATCGCGGTCGGGTTCGCGGTGTTGACGACGAACGGCGAGAACGAGCTGCGCTCTGGGCCGCCGGAGTTGTCCCACTGATCGGTCTTGACGCCGCGCCATGCGGTGATCGAGCGCAGCTCGATCCACGGTGCGAGCTTGTACTTCAGATTGGCCGAGAAACCGTGCGTGATGTCGACGCTCGGCTGCTGCGGGACGCCGACATCGGAGATGTACTGGCGCTCGGGATGGACGCCGACGAGCGGCGCCTTGGGCGCGACGCAGATCGGGCGCCCGGCCGCCGACTGCGCTGCGGTGATCGTGCCGCCGCAAGCGGTGCCGGTGCCGGGCACGAACAGCGAGGTGCCAAGGACGCCGGTCGCGCCGTTGGTGTAGGAGCCGACCGCATATTTGCCGGGGTTGTAGTTGAGCAGCTGGCTGAAGTTCGGGCTGTTCTCGTCCTTCGCATAATCATAAGCGAGGTCAGCGGTGAAGCCGTCGATCGGCTGCCAGCGGGCTGCGACGCGGCCGCCCTTGCGGTCGTAATAGTTCCAGCCGGTCGCACCCTGGAGCCGGTTCTTCACCGTCGGATCCTGATGCTGATACACGCCGTCGAACTTGAGCGAGATGTTGTAGAAGCTCGGCAGGTCGAGGTGCAGGTCGGTGTTGCGGGCGCCGTAATTGCCGATGCCAGCGGTGACGCGCGCGTCGAACACGCCGGTCGGGGCCTTCGAGACGAGCGACAGCGCGCCGCCTTCGGTGTTGCGGCCGAACAGCGTGCCCTGCGGACCCTTCAGCACTTCGATGCGCTCGATGTCGAACAGCGCAGCGTTCAGGCCCTGGGTCTTACCCAGCGCGACGCCGTCGATATAGACGCCGACGCCGCCGTCGCGCGCGGTCTGGTTCTGATCGTAGGGGACGATACCGCGGATACCGATCGTCAGCGCCGACTGGCGCGCTTCGAAGGTCGCGACGCGGAGCGACGGGATCGAGCCGTCGGCGAGGTTGAACAGGCTGAGCACGTGGCGATCGGCAATGCCCTGTGCGCTGAGCACGCTGATCGAGATCGGCGTCTTCTGCAGGTTGGTTTCACGACGGGTCGCGGTGACGACGATGTCGCCGATGCCGGCGCCCTGCTCTTCGGGAGCTGCGGCGGGCGTCGTCGCCTGCGTGTCGGCAACCGGTGCGGTGGCCGCGGCGTCGGTGGCCGGAGCGGTCTGCGCCAGGGCTGGCGAAGCGGTGAGAGCGATTAGCGCGCCGCCCATGAGCAGCTGCAGGCGGAAGCCCGAACGAACGATCATTGTGATATCCCCTGAACCAGTCGGGCCGTTTAGCCCCGGTCCGGCTCGGCTAGCGCTCGATTGGGTCAGGAATGTTACATTCGCTGCAACCGGGGTATTACCAAAATATCATTTTCACGTCATAAACCGCGCTTCGATCGATGGCGCCGCCGCGCGGGATCGTTACGTCGCGTAAAATGCGGCGCAAGCGCGCCACTGTACCGGATCTTACGCGCGCCTTTCGGGAAACGATTATTTACGTATTTACCCAAGTGCGGCTAACTTGTCACACAGCGGCGTCTTGTCATGCGCTGCTCTCGCGTGCGCATGGACGTTGCTGATGTCTGATCTGTGCGAGTCGCACCTCTTGCGGGAGTTTTGCGCCGCCCGGACTTTGCGACTAGAGCGCCTCGCGTCATGTCCATATCTTCCCCCACCGCGATCGGCCTCGATTTTGGCACCACCAACTCGGTGGTCGCGCTGTCGCGGGATAATGCTGCCGAACTTGTCGCGCTCGATGCGCCCGACGCGCGCGACCCCGTCTTCCGCTCGGCCTTGTGCTTCTGGGAAGACGACGGGCGCCATCCCGGCGTGCCGAGCGGGCTCGCCGCCGATGCCGGGCCATGGGCGATCCGCGAATATCTCGAATTCCCGCAGGACAGCCGCTTCCTGCAATCGTTCAAGTCGGTGGTGGCGAGCGCGAGCTTCGAATTCGCCAACGTGTTCGAACGCCGCTTGCGCTTCGAGGAGCTCGGCCAGCTGTTCCTCGCCAAGCTCGCTGCACGCGCCGGCGGTGCGCTCGACGGACAGGCGGCGCGCGTCGTCGTGGGGCGGCCGGTCGAGTTCGCGGGCAGCCGCCCGAACGAGGCGCTCGCACGGACGCGCTATGACGCGATGTTTGCCGGGCTCGGTGCCGAGATCCATTATGTCTATGAGCCGATCGGCGCGGCGTTCAGCTATGCGTCGCGGATCAGCGACCCGGCGACGATCCTGGTCGCCGATTTCGGCGGCGGGACGAGCGATTTTTCGGTGGTGCAGATCGCAGCGCCCGGCGCGGCGCGGCGCTGCACCCCGCTCGGCGCGGCGGGCGTCGGGATTGCGGGCGACCGCTTCGACTACCGGATCGTCGACCATCTCGTCATGCCGTTGCTCGGCAAGGGCGGGTCGTATCGCTCGATGGGCAAGGTGCTCGATATTCCGGGGGGCTATTTCAACGATTTCAGCGACTGGTCGCGGCTCGCGCTGATGCGCAACCGCCGCACGCTCGCCGAACTCGACAAATTGCGCCGCAATGCGGTCGAGCCGGATGCGATCACGCGGATGATCGCGGTGATCGAGCAGGAGCTCGGCTACCAATTGTACGACGCGGTCGGGCAAGTGAAGCGCGCGCTGTCGAGCAGCGAGGACGCGCATTTCCACTTTGCCGGTGCGGGGCTGACGGTCGAGGCCGATGTCACGCGCGCCGAGTTCGAGACGTGGATTGCGCCCGACATCGCGCGGATCGGCGACGCGGTCGACCGCGCGCTGGCGACGGCGGCAACGCCGGCGAGCGCAATCGACCGCGTCTTCCTGACCGGCGGTACCTCGCTCACCCCGCGCATTCGTCGCCTGTTCGACGAACGCTTCGGCGAGGAGCGGATCGCGACGGGCGGTGAACTGACCTCGATCGCGCACGGGCTGGCCTTGATCGGTCAGCAGGATGATCTGGCCGCGTGGGCGGCATGAAAAGGATGCTACGATGACCGACCGGGTAAAAGTCTATTTCGACGGCGGTTGCCGCCCCAATCCGGGCAAGATGGAATATGCCTATGTCATCGCCGGCGTGGCGCATGCCGAGCTCGACGCGGGCATAGGCTCGAGCATGGATTCGGAATGGCTCGCGCTGATCGCCGCGCTGAAGGGGGCACAGGCGCTTGGCCTCACCGACTTCGTCCTGCTTGGCGATTCGGTGGCGGTGATCGACATGGCCAATGGCCGCACCAAATGCCGCGGCGACAGCGTCCCGCATCTCGCGGCGTTCCGCGCGCTGTTCGCCGACGGCGCGATGCCCAATCTGCGCTACATCAAGCGCACGCAGAACCTTGCCGGGATCGCGCTGGAGCGCGCGCGGGCGCGGTGACGCTGCTCTACAGCTTCCGCCGCTGCCCCTATGCGATGCGGGCGCGGCTGGCGTTGCTGGCGAGCGGGGAGGCGTTCGAGCTTCGCGAGATCGTGCTGCGCGACAAGCCCGCGGCGATGCTGGCGGCGTCGCCGAAGGGGACGGTGCCGGTATTGGTGTGCGCCGACGGGCGCGTGATCGACGAGAGCCTCGAGATCATGCTGTGGGCGCTCGGGCGGAACGACCCGGAGCGGTGGCTGGCAGGGTATGACGCGGCGCTGGTCGAGACGTTCGACACCCACTTCAAGCACCATCTCGACCGCTACAAATATCCCGAGCGCCACGATGCCGATCCGATCGCAAATCGCGACGCCGGGCTGGCGATGCTGGGGCAGCTCGACACGCGATTGTCGGACAGCGTCCATCTGTGCGGCCCGCAGCGCGCTTTGAGCGACATGGCGATCTTCCCGTTCGTCCGCCAGTTCGCGGCGGTTGACGCTGGCTGGTTCGCCGCGCAGCCCATCGCGCGGGTGCAGCAATGGCTCGCGCGGCATGTCGCGTCGCCTCTGTTCGAGCAGGCGATGCAGCGTTTCGCCCCGTGGACGCCCGACGACATGCCGCTTGTGCTGAACGCAAACGCCTAATCATCCTCCCCGGAACGGGGAGGGGGACCGTGAGCGTTAAGCGAACGGTGGAGGGGCTCGCCGCAAGAACAACGCTTGCGGCTAGCCCTCCGTCAGCCTTCGGCTGCCACCCCCCCGTGCCGGCGAGGATCGGAACCTATGCCTCCGCCAGATGCGCCAGCGCGGTATGAATTTGCGCGACCACCGCCGCGCCTTCGCCGACCGCCGCGGCGACGCGCTTGGTCGACCCCGCGCGGACGTCGCCGATCGCGAACACCCCCGGCCGGCTCGTCTCCAGCGGCAGCGCGGCGCGGCCATAGCCCTTGGCGTCGTCGATGAAATCGTCGCCGGTCAGCACAAAGCCCTTGGCATCGGTCGCGACGCAGCCGTCGAGCCATGCCGTATTGGGATCGGCGCCGATGAACAGAAACAGATGCCGCATCTCGCAGTGCGATTGCGCGCCATCCGCCCGGTTGCGGAAGGTCGCGCCGGCGAGCGCACCCTGCGCATCGCCATCGAGCGCGACGATTTCGCTGCCGACATGCAGCTCGACATTGGGGAGCGCGGCGATCCGATCGATCAGATAGCGCGACATCGTCGCCTCGAGCGGCCGCCGCACGATCAGATGCAACCGCGCGACGTGCGGCGCGAGGAACACCACCGCCTGCCCCGCCGAATTGCCGCCGCCGACCAGCGCGACCTGCTCGCCCGCGCACAACTTGGCCTCGATCGGCGACGCCCAATAGGAGATGCCCGCGCCTTCGAACGTGGCGAGATCGGGAACGTCGGGGCGACGATAGCGCGCGCCCGAGGCGATCACCACGGTGCGCGTGCGCAGCTGTCGGCCCTCGGACAAGTGGAGCGACAGGGGCGCGCGTCTCTTCTCCAAGGCGCACTCGAGCCGCTCGGCGCAGAGCGGGATCGCAACCTCGGCGCCGAACTTGAGCGCTTGGTTGAACGCGCGGCCGGCCAGCGCCTGGCCCGAAATGCCGGTCGGGAAGCCGAGATAATTCTCGATCCGGTTCGACTGGCCCGCCTGACCGCCCATCGCCACTTCGTCGAGCACGATCACGCCGAGCCCCTCGGACGCGGCATAGACCGAGGCGGCGAGGCCAGCCGGCCCAGCGCCGACGATCGCGACGTCATAGACCTTGGCCGGGTCGAGCTCGGTGACCATGCCGAGACAGGCCGCGACTTCGCTCGTGCTCGGATTGCGCAGCACGGTGCCGTTGGGGCAGACCAGCAGCGGCAGTTCGCCAGGAAGCACGCCGAGCCGTTCGACCACGTCGTGGCCTTCGCCGTCGACCGCGGCATCGAGCACGAGGTTGGGATAGCCGCTGCGCGTCAGAAAGCCCTGTAGCGCGAGCACCGCCTTGCTGCCGGGATCGCCGATCAGCACCGAGCCCGATCCGCCCGCCTCGATCAAGCCGACGCGGCGCAGGATCAGCGCGCGCATCACGACCTCGCCGACATCGGCCGATCCGACCATCAGCGCGCGCAGATGCGCCGAATCGAACGGCAGCGCGGTGCATCCCGCATCGCCCGCCGTGCCACCGGCGAGCGACGGGCGTCCGGCAAGCTGGCTGACTTCGCCGCTGAACTGGCCGGGGCCGTGGACCGTGACAGGCGCTTCATCGCTCAACCCGTCGCGGCGGTGCACCGCGATCCCGCCGCTGAGGACGAGCCAGGTCGGGGCATGCTCGTCGCCGATCGCGAAGATCGGCGAGCCGGGTGCGAAGCTTTGCGCCGGGCCGCTGGCGAAGCGCGACGCGGTTTCGACTTGCGCCGGGGTGAGCACCGGGAAGGCCTGTGCCTGACGCGTGTCGATCGTGCTCATGCGAAAGCCCCTGTTCGAAGTGTGCCGATGCGCACGCCTTTAGCACAGTTGGCGCTGCTTGAGCTCGAACCGTCGCATCGCGACGACGCTTGCGCTCAGCGTGCGCAGTAGCTGTCGAGAAACGCCTGATGCGTCGGCATCCGGCCGACCGCGCCCGCGATATTGCCCTTGAGATCGGCAAAGGCGCGCGCGAGATGCGCGTCGCTCAGCACATGCCCCATATGGTGGTAGCCGCCGGGCTCGAGCCGCTGGCCGAGCATCACTTGCAACCACGAATCCGCCTGGAACAGATCGTCGGCGGTCTGCGGCGTGAGCGCGGATTCGGCGAACAGCGCGATCCGCTGCGCGAGTGTATCGGGAATCTCCATCGTCGCGCAGCGCTGCCAGAACGGCTCGCGCCGTTCGTTCAGATGATAATGCAGGATAATGAAGTCGCGCACGCGCTCGAGTTCGGTCTCCGCCAGATCGTTGTAGCGCCGCACGACCGAATCCTTGATCCCGGCAAAGGGGAAGGATTGGATCAGCCGCGTGATGCCGATCATGATGAGATGGATGCTGGTCGATTCGAGCGGTTCGACAAAACCGCTGGCGAGCCCGAGCGCGACGCAGTTCTTGTCCCACACGCGTTTGCGCCGCCCGGTGACGTAGCGGATCGTGCGCGGCTCGGTGATCGTCTCGCCGTCGACCTGCGCGAGCAGTTTCTCGCGCGCGGCGTCGTCCGACAGATACTCGCTGCAATAGACCAGCCCGTTGCCGACGCGGTGCTGGAGCGGGATCTGCCACTGCCAGCCCGCTTCATGCGCGATGGCGCGTGTGTAGGGTCGGGGCGGCGCGACGGCCTTGGTCTGCACCGCGAGCGCGCGGTTGGTCGGCAGCCAGTGGCTCCAATCCTCATAGCCGGCGTTGAGCGTCTGCTCGATCAGCAGCCCGCGAAAGCCCGAGCAATCGACGAACAGATCGCCGTCGATACGGCGTCCGTCGTCGAGCTCGAGCGCTTCGATGAACCCGCTCTCGGCGTTCTGCACGACACCGCCGATCTTGCCCTCGATCCGCGTGACACCGCGCTTTTCGCTGAAATCGCGGAGGTAGCGCGCGTAGAGGCCGGCATCGAAATGATAGGCGTAGTTGATCTTGGCATCGTCGGCGGTGGCGAACTTGCCCGCTTCGGCGGCGGCAAGCTCGAAGCAATAGGCGCCGAGCTCGTCGGCGATCCCCGCCGCGCGGCCGCGCAGCCACATATGCTGGAAGTCGCCCATCCAGATCGACTGGCCGACGCGCCCGAACGAATGGATGTAGCGATCGCCGTCGCGCGCCCAATTCTCGAACGCGATGCCGAGCTTGAAGGTCGCTTGCGTCGCGCGCAAAAATTCGCGCTCGTCGAGTTCGAGCAAGCGGTGGAAGGTGCGGATCGTCGGGATCGTCGCTTCGCCGACGCCGACGGTGCCGATCTCGTCGGATTCGATCAGCACGATCTCGAGCAACGGCCCGAGATGTTTCGCCAGCGCCGCGGCCGCGATCCAGCCCGCGGTGCCGCCGCCCGCGACGACGACGCGCTTGATCGTCTGGTCGGGCGAGGGGGCTGCGGTCATCGGTTGAGCCTTTGCAGAAGCTGCGCGCGCAGTCGTCGCGCGGTGAGATCGGTCAGTGGCGCGAGCGCCCCGTGCATCGGCTCGGGAAGATGCGCGGCGGGGAGATCGGCCGGGCCGAACACATAGTAATCGAACAGCGCGCGCCACGCCTGCTTTTCGGTATCGGGCCGGTCGCGCAAGCTCAGCAAGCCGTGGAGAATGGTGTTCATCGGGCTGTCGAGGAAGCGCGGCGCGTTGTTCCACCAATAATTGACGAGCACGTTGAAGCCGTCGAGCGCCTCGACATTGTGCCACCACAAGGCTGGATAGACGAGCACGTCACCCGGCTCGAGATCGAACACCTCCGCGCTGGCGAGCGCTTCGGCGAAGCGGGGATAGCGTGCCAAATCGGGCGCACGCGCGTCGACCATGCTGACGACCTGGCCGCCGGGCGTCGGCTCGAGCGGGCCCGGGTAGAGGTTGGCGATCTGCGCGGGCGGGAACAGCGTGAAGCGGCGACGACCGACGACGCAGCAGGCGATGTTGTTCGACATGTCGAAATGCGTCGCCGCGGTGGTGCGGTTGCCGATCCAGATGCTCGCGAGCGGCGTCGCGCCTGCAAAATCGGCGGCGAGGTCGTTCTCGGCGCGGAAGCCCGGGAGATAGGTGTCGAGGTCGGTCGAGCCGACGTAGAGCGACGGCGCATCGGGCGCGTCGAGCGTCGACAGCATCCGGTCGAGATAGGCGTCGAGCGCGACGCGCGACGCGGTGAAGTTCATCCCCGTGCCGCTCTCGTCGTAGAAGAAGCGGCCGCCGATCTCGGGCGCGCCGGTATAGCCGACGACTGCCGCACCGCGATCGAACCGCTTGAGATAGGCAGCGGCGGCGGCGGGACTTTCGAGCCCGGCGCGCACGATCGGCCAATCGCGCACCAAAGCGCGCAACACCACCGGACGTTGCTGCGCGATCAGCGTGGCGGGGTGGAGTGGCAGCGTCATGCCGCGCGGCGCTTGCGGTTCTTGAGCTCGATCAGCCGCGTGACATTGCCGAGCGAGGACGCGACGAGGAACGCATGCTGGAGGAAACCCGCGCGGTGCAGCGCATCGAGCGCGGCGGCGTCGAGCCGGGCGAGCCGCTCGGGTCCGATCGTGAAGCAATCGGGCACGCTGTAATGCGTCTCGTCGTCGAGCGCGATGTCGAGCGTGATCGGCTCGATCAGCTCGGCTTGCTCGAACGCGGCGAACATCGGCGCGCGCATCGCGATCCCGTCATGAATCACGCGAAGCACCTTGACGATATGGTCGAGATACGGCGACTGCCCGCCGTGCGGCAGGAAGACCGGCTGGCCATCGGTTGCACCGATGCGCGCGTGGTCGAGATCGACGTGGAGCATCGGTTCGGGCTCGCTGACGCCGTCGCGGTCGACCATGCCGATCAGGAAGGGGCCGCGCTGGTGGAGCGCGGGGATGTGGCGCGCGTCCCAGCCGCGCGGATCGAGGAACAGATTCTCGTCGCGGTCGAGCCCGAGCAAGGCGACGGCATAGAAGGAACCCTCCGCATCGCGCCGAAACACGATCGGATAGTCGCGCTGCGCCGCCTCGAACTCGGTCGGGAAGACGACGCATTGGTTGACCGCATCGCCGAAGCGCGCGGCATGGCCGATGGCAACACGCAGATCGGCATGCGCGATCGTATCGAGAAGAACGGTGTTGGTCATACTGTGATGGTCATGCAGCCGTGATAATCGCCGATCGAGGGAGCGCCAAGCACGGCGCCGACAAATCGCGTCGTATCGTGCACTGTCCGGACGATGCTCCCCCCTCAAGCATCGTCCGGTCAGGCTTCACGCGCTAGAAGCGATAGCGCGCGCCGAACAGGAAGCGGCGTTGCAGCTCCTGTGCGAACCAGACGTTGTTTTCCGACCGGCCATAGGTGCGCAGGCTCGAATTGGTCAGATTGATCGCCTCGAGCGACAGCGCGATCTTCTTGTTGAGATCATAGCTGATGTTCATGTCGAGCTGACCGAACGGCTTGGTGTAGACCGGGTTCTTGTAGCTGTCGCGATTGAGCGACGAGAGGAACTTGTCGCGCCAATTGTAGCTCAGCCGCGCCGAAATACCGTTCTTGTCGTAGATCAGCGTGGCGTTTGCGGTGTTCGACAGCCCGGTCAGCGCGAACTGATCGATGTTCGGATCGCCGCCATTGTTGAAGCCGACATCGCCCTTCACATAGGTAAAACTCGCTGAGACGCCGATGCCGGTGCGCCCGAAGAAATACTGGCCGGCGATCTCGAAGCCGTAGATCTCGGCGTCCTTGTTGTTGATCGGGCGCGAGATCGTGAAGTTGTAGAGCGGATCCGCCGCGGTGCCGTTGATGTCGACCGCCGAGAGGATCTGGTTGACGAACGCCTGGTCGACCGTCTTGGTCACCGCGCTGTAATGCGCGTTGAACTGGCTTGCCGCGGCCGCGGCACCGTCGCGTTGGAGCAGCGCCGAGTAGGTGAACAGGTTGACGTCGCTGATATCGGCGCCGAGTGCGCTGAGCGCGGCCTTTGCCGCCCCCGACGTCGTCCCCGCAGCACCCGAACTTGGGTCGCGCAGGCCGAACAGGCTGCCGTTCGACAGGCCGGTGCCGATGAAATTGTGCACACGCTTGTCGAAGAAGCCCGCCGAGACATAGCTGTCGGGCTTGAAGTAATATTCGAACGACAGATCGATATTGTCCGAAATCAGCGGCGCCAGGTTGGTGTTGCCGGTGTTGGCGGTGGCGACGCCGCCGATCGCCGTCGGCCGCCCTGGCGCGAACACGCTCGTCGAGGAGAAGAGGTTGTCGTAATTCGGGCGTGCGATCGTCCGGCTCGCCGAGAAGCGACCGATCAAGTTGCGCTTGAGTTCGACCTGGAAATCGAACGACGGCAGGATGTTGTCGTACGATCCGATCGCCACCAGCGGTTGCGGGGTCGATCCGACGGTGATCGTGAAGTCGTTGTCGGCAACCCAGGCGATCTGCGTCGGAACCGCCTGAAGCGAGGTCGCGACGTCCTTGGTGTGCTCGTAGCGGCCACCTGCGACGAGGCTTGCTTCGTGGCCCGCAATGTCGCCCTTCCAGGTGACTTGCGCATAACCCGCGTAGATCGTTTCCTTGACCGAATTGTTCTGGTTGGCGGTGATCGAGATCGCGTTGCCCGTCTTGGCATAGGCCGGCGACAGCGCATTGTAGAGCTTCAGTGTATCGCCGCGGAACGCGATCAGGTTCGCGCCGCTCGCCTTGGGGTCATAGCTGCTGAACTTGCACAGCAGGCAGAATTGCTGGAGCACGCCCGGCGCAAGCTTCTGGACGTCGCCAGGGAAATCGACGCTCCAATTGCCCAGCGTCTGCTGCGTCGACACGAGCTGCTGGTTGGTGTCGCTGTCGCGATACAGGCCGCCAAAGTCGAACCGGCTCCCGCCGCCCAGATCCCAGCCGAGGTCGGCGCGGAGTTCCTTGACCTTCTGCTTCTGGCTCGTGGAGTACGTGCGCGCGATCGACGAGCCGACGTCGTTGACGTCGAGGATGCCGTTATGGTTGCCGCCGGGGAGCGTGGAATCGTTGACGACGATGTCCTGCACCGGGATCAGCCCGCTATAATCGACCGAATGCGCGGAGATGACTGTCGCGCCGAGACCGACCAGGGTCGAGCTGGTGCCGTTGGGGTTGTTCGGCAACACCGACGATTTGCCGTAATGTCCGTCGATCGACAGCGTCAGATTGGGGGCGATGTCCCATTTGGCGTTGAGGCCGTAATCCTCGAGCTGGTTCTTCTGCGCGCGCGCCTGCTGCTCGAAGCCGGTGTCCTTCACGCCGGCGATCGTCTCGTGGAGATAGGTCGTCGTCGCGACCGCCTTGTTGCTGTCGAAGGTGACGACGTCGAACGGGCGGTTGAACCAGTTCGATTCATCCGAGCGCTGCTCGCTCTGCAGCGTGCGCGCGTAGAGCGCATCGGCGGTGATCGTCAGCGAGTCGGTCGGCTTGAACTGGACGATCGCCTGGCCGTTGAGCCGCTCATACTTGTTGTCGGAGAAATGATAGCGGCTGTCGTTCGGCACCGAGACCAATTGCTTGGGATCGCCCGGCTTGTTGTTGATCTTGGTGGCGGCGTTGACGAAGCCGTTGCCCGGATCGAGGAATTCGGACAGCGTCTTGATGTTCCACGCGTTCGACGTTGCCGACACCGTCGAGAAATGGCGTTGCTGATAGCTGCCGAACAGCGAGATGCCGAAGGTCTGGTCGGGGTTCGACCAGCTGGCGAGTCCGGTAACTTCGGGGGTCACCACCGATCCGCAATCGACGCAGTCGCTCGCGCTGGTGTCATAGTTGAGCTTGCCGCCGAGGCTGCCGTTGAAGCCCGACGTCCGCGAATCGAGCGGGCGGCGCGTGACGACGTTGATCGTCGCGCCGATCCCGCCCGAGGGGACCGCGGCGCGGCCGGTCTTGTAGACTTCGAGCGTCTTGACGCCTTCCGAAGCGAGGTTCGAGAAATCGAACGAGCGCGTCACGCCAACCGCGCCATCGGCGCTTTCGTCGCCGCCGACGGTCTGGACGTACGACGAGGCGAGCGTGCGGCCGTTCAAGGTGACGAGGTTGAAGCTCGGGCCGAAGCCGCGGACGGTGACTTGCGCGCCCTGGCCGTTGACGCGGTCGATCGACACGCCGGTGATGCGCTGGAGCGATTCGGCCAGGTTGGTGTCGGGGAACTTGCCGATATCCTCGGCCGAGATCGCATCGACGATGCCCGTCGAATTGCGCTTGATCGAAATCGAGCGTTCGAGCGAGGCGCGCACGCCGGTCACGACGATGTCGTCGGGGTTCGTGGTGGGGTTCGTCGTTTCGGGCACTGCATTGGTCGCGGTAGCGCCCTTTTCGGGAGCGAGCGTGCCGGGCGCTGTATCGGCCTGTGGCGTGCCTTGTTGCGCGGCAACGGGTGCTGCCTGCGCCTGGGCCGCCTGTGGAAGTGCGAGTCCGGCGGCGAGCGCGATGAGCGAAGCCGACCACACTTGGGCCGACGCGTGATGATAGGCCTTCATGGACCCCTCCCTGCTGTGTGCGGCCTTATCTGGCCGCTCCGATGACATGCCGACCCCCTGCTGAACCGGCTGGGATAGCGCTATCCTTTTGTCCTACGTTGTCAAGATGAATCTCCGAGTTGCGCCGGCGGGGACGGGGAGGCGCGCATCGCCAATATCGTGTGCAGATGCGAGGAAAACGTACATCTTAAAGCAGATTATGGTCTGTTGAGCGCTTTCGCGCCTCGACCCGAATGTGGGCGACCGGGCAGCCTTCCCCTTTTGTCGCTAGGGATCCCGTCCGCTTTCTTCTGTCAACGCAGTCATACCCTCTAGCGTGAGGGCGGGCGATCTGGTCTATTCCGCGCTCCTCTGGATCGGGATGGCATGAAGCGAACAACGATTGTCGACGTAGGGCGGCTCGCCGGTGTGTCGGCCAAGACGGTATCGCGCGTGCTCAATGGCGAGCCGCATGTCAGCGCGGACGTCCAGCAGCGCGTCCGCGCGGCCGCCGACACGCTCGATTACCACCCCAATGTCTTCGCCCAGGCGCTGGTGCGGCGCAAATCGAACATGATCGGGCTGGTGTATGAGAACCCCAGCCCAAGCTATGTCGTTGAATTGCAACGCGGCGTGCTCGAGCGGCTGACCAACGAGCGCTATCGGCTGGTGGTGATCCCGATCCGCTCGGTCCAGGAAAATGCGAGCGAAGTCGTGGGTCTGCTGCGTTCGGCCGCGCTCGACGGGGTGGTGCTGGCGCCGCCGGCGTCGGACCATCCGCTGATCCTCAAGCAGTTGCACGAAGCGCGCATCTTCTGCGCGCGGATCGCGCCGACGCGGATGATCGACGCCGCGCCGAGCAACCTGGTCGACGATGTCGCCGCCGCGCGCGAGATCGCGGCGTATGTCATCGGCCTTGGCCACCGCGACATCGCCATCATCCGCGGCGATGCGACGCATCCGTCGAGCGAGGCGCGGATGCTCGGCTATACCCAGGCGTTCCACCAGGCGGGGCTCGAACTCAAGTTCGACCGGATCGAGCCTGGCTTGTTCACCTTCGACAGCGGGCTCGCCGCGGCGCGTCACATCCTCGCGCGGCCCTATCGGCCGACCGCGATCCTCTCGCAGAATGACGACATGGCGGTCGGCGCGATGATGGCGGCGCGCGAGTTCGGGCTGTCGATCCCGGGCGATCTGTCGGTCGTCGGGTTCGACGATTCGGAAGTGTCGCGGATCACCTGGCCGCGGCTGACGACGGTGCGCCAGCCGGTGTTCGAGATGGCGGTGGCGGCGACCGAGATGGTGATCGCCCAGCTCGAGGATCGCGCGCCGATCGCGCGGATCGTCCACCCGCATACGCTGATGATCCGCGAATCCGCCGCAACGCCGCGCGCCTGATGCTGCGCCGCTTCGAAGCGTGGTTTTACGGCGTCGGCGATCTCGGCTTCAACTTCGTGTGGCAGTCGATCGAGCTGTATCTGCTGTTCTACTACATCCGTGGCCTCGGCATCGCGCCCGCGGTCGCCTCGGCGATCTTCCTGGCGGGGGCGGCGGTCGACTGGTTGACCGATCCGCTGATCGGCGCGGTGGCGGACCGGCTGGCACCACGGATCCCGTTGCGCGCCTGGGTCTCGATCGGCGGTCCGCTCTCGGTGCTGTTGCTGTGCCTGGCCTTCGCGCCGCCGCCAGTGCCTGCGGCGTGGGTGTCGGGCTATGCGCTCGTCACCTATCTCGCGCTGCGCTTTGCTTACGGCCTCGGCAACATCCCCTACGGCGCGCTCACCGCGCGGCTTTCGCCCGATCCTGCCGATCATCTCAAGCTGACCGGCGCGCGGATGCAGGGCGCGGCGCTCGGCGGGCTGATCGCTGCATTGACCTATGCGCTGCTCCCGGCGGACCGCAGCGGCGGCGCCGATTTCCGGCTCGGCGCGCTGATCCTTGCCGGGCTCGCGATGCCAGCTTTCTTCGCGACGAGCTTCGGCACGACCGAACGCGTCGTGCCGCGCGCGGCGCCACCGCGGCGGCTTGGCGGTGCGGTGGCGGCGATGGTGGCGCTGCTCGTCCGGTCGGCGGCGTTGCGGCGGTTGATCGTCACGATCCTGCTCGTCGGCCTGACGATGACGCTGATCAACAAGTCGCTGCTGTTCCTGTTCGACCAGATCGGCGCGCGGCGGCTCGGCTATTACGTCGCGCTCGTCCCCGCGCTGTCGCTGTTGCTGACCGCGCCGTTATGGGCGCGGCTCGCGCTGCGCTCCGGGCAAGTCGCCACGTTGCGGATCGCGGCGGTCGCGCTGATGGTGGCGGTCGTGCTGCTGCTCGTCGGGCGCGGTGTCGCGCCCGATCTGGTGTGCATCACGCTGGCGATCATCGCAGGGCAGGGGATGTCGGTGATGTTCTGGTCGCTCGTGCCCGCAACCGTCGCGGCGTGCGAGCGGGCCGATACCGATGGCGGCTATGCGGTGCGCGTCTATGCGATGGCGACGATCGCGCGCAAACTGGCGCAAGCGCTTGCCCCGCAAGCGATTGCAATCGCGCTGTATCTGCCCAATGGCGCGCTGCTCGTGGCGATCGCCGGGGTCGCGCTGCTGACGGTGCTTGCAGTGATCTTCTATCCCCCGGTCGGGCCGGAAAACGAGCGCACACCGGCTTGACAGCGCAATGTCAACGTTGTCAATGCGATCCGGCCAAGTGCCGCGCGCCGACGACGCGTGCGCCATCGAATTTGAAGCGGAGCTGGAGGGGATATGAGACGCGAATTTGCCTGGGGCACCGCGCTCGGTGCGTGCCTCGCTGCGAGCGCGGCGATCGCTGCGCCGACTGCGGCAGACCCGGTCGTGCATCCCGCCGTGTGGCCGAGCGTCGCCTGGCCGGTCGCGCCGATCGCGGCCGACGAAGCGCGGATCGCGACGCTGCTTTCGCACATGAGCGTCGAGGAAAAGGTCGGGCAGATCCTCCAGCCCGATATCGACAGCATCAGCCCCGATGAAGTCCGCCGCTATCATATCGGCTCGGTGCTCAACGGCGGCAATTCGGGGCCCAACAAGGACGATTTCGCGCCGGCTCCGAAATGGCTCGAACTCGCCGACCAATTCTATGCCGCGTCGGTCGATCGTTCGGCGGGCGGGCACGGCATCCCCATCCTGTGGGGCACCGACGCGGTCCACGGCCACAGCAATATCGTCGGTGCGACGCTGTTTCCGCAGAATATCGGGCTCGGCGCGACGCGCGATCCCGCGCTGATCGAGCGGATCGGCGCCGCGACTGCGGTCGAGATCCGCACGACGGGGCAGGAATGGACCTTCGCCCCGACGATCACCGTGCCGCAGGATTATCGCTGGGGGCGCGCCTATGAGGGCTATTCGTCGAACCCCGATCTCGTCGCCAGTTACGCTGGGCGGATGATCGTCGGCTTGCAGGGGCGGCCCGACGGCAGCCGGATCCTCGCCGGCCCGCACGTGCTCGCGAGCACCAAGCATTTCATCGCCGATGGCGGGACCTTCCAAGGCCACGACCAGGGCGACGCGCGGATCAGCGAGACCGAGCTGCGCGACGTCCACGGCAAGCCCTATGTCCCCGCGCTCGAGGCCGGTGTCGGCACCGTGATGACGAGCTTTTCGAGCTGGCAGGGGCAGAAGATCGGCGGCAGCAAGGGGCTCGTCACCGATGTGCTCAAGGGCCGGATGAACTTTGGCGGCTTCGTCGTCACTGACTGGAACGCGCACGCGCAGATCGCCGGGTGCAGCCTCGACAATTGCCCGCAGGCGATCAACGCCGGGGTCGACATGTACATGGCGCCCGACAGCTGGCGCGGGCTCTACGCCTCGCTGCTCGCGCAAGCGAAGGACGGCACGGTGCCGATGGCGCGGCTCGACGATGCCGTCGCGCGGATCCTGCGCGTGAAATTGCGGCTCGGGCTGTTCGAGGCGGGCAAGCCCTCGTCGCGCGCACTTGCCGGCGACTGGCGCCAGCTCGGCGCGCCCGCGCACCGTGCGATCGCGCGCGAGGCGGTCGCCAAGTCGCTCGTGCTGCTCAAGAATACCGGCGTGCTCCCGCTCAAGCCGTCCGCGAATATCCTGGTGGCGGGTGACGGCGCCGACGACATCGCTCGGCAATCGGGCGGCTGGACGCTCAGCTGGCAGGGCACTGGGCTCAGCAATGCGATGTTCCCCGGCGCGACGACGCTGTGGGGCGGGATCGCCGCTGCGGTCAAGGCTGGCGGCGGGCAGGCCGAACTCGCACCCGACGGAAAGTATACGCGCAAGCCCGACGCTGCGATCGTGGTGTTTGGCGAGACGCCCTATGCCGAATTCCAGGGCGACATAAAGTCGCTCCAGCTGCGCCCCGAATTGCGCGCACCGCTGGCGACGATGCAGCGGCTCAAGGCGGCGGGGATTCCGGTCGTCGCGGTGATGCTCACCGGGCGGCCGCTGTTCGTCAATCCGATGCTCAATGCGGCCGACGGCTTCGTCGTCGCGTGGCTCCCGGGGAGCGAAGGGGCAGGGGTCGCCGACCGGCTGTTCGCGGCGTCGGGCACCGCCGCGCCGTTCACGGGCAAGCTCCCCGCCGACTGGCCGCTGACCGCCAAGCCCGGCGGCCCCAAGCTCTATTCGTTCGGCTACGGCTTGACCGGGCGCGAGCGGCGCGCCGCGTGGAAGCCGCTGTCCGAGGATGCCGGCGTGGTCGACCCGGGCACCGACGGCGTCTTTCTCAAGGCCGGCGTGGCGACGCCGGGCTGGTCGCTGCGCGTCGGCGATGCGACGGCCATGACCGCGATCACGAGCGTCCCCGCCCAAGCACTGGCGGGACGGATCAAGGTCACCGCGATCGATTACGGCGTGCAGGAAGGCGCGCGGCACTTCTCGCTCGCCGGGGGTGCGCCGCAAGCGATCGAACTGCGCAGTTCCGACCCCGTCGACCTGTCGCGCGAAAGCAATGGTGATGTGATGCTGCTCGCGACCATGCGGCTCGACGCGCCGCAGGGCAGCGATCTCACGCTCGGTGTGACCTGCGGGACGGGCTGCGGCGGGTCACGCCCGCTTCCGGCGGGCACGCTGCCGGTCGGGAGATGGCGCGTCGTCGGCATCCCGCTCAAATGCTTTGCCGCTACCAACGGGCGCACGGGTGCCGACGTCAAGGCGATCGACGCGCCGTTCGTGCTGCGCACCAGCCAGACGCTCGAGATCAGCCTTGCGCGCGTCTCGCTCGGGATGGTCGCCGACGACGTGCTGGCGTGTCAGCCGTGATCCGCGCGCCTCACGCAGCGCGCGGCGGTGCGTCCGATTCGCGGCGGATCAGCGTATAGGCGATCCGGACGTGCGGCTCGGCAATCTCGCCCGGCGCCGTGCTCCGGTCGAGCCGCAGCGCCTCGACGAGCAATTCGACCGCCATCCGCGCCATGTCGGTGACGGGCTGGCGGATCGTGGTGAGTTCGGGCCAGATCGTCGTCGCGAGCGCCGAATCGTCGAAGCCGACGACGGCGAGATCGCGCGGCACGTCGAGCCCACGGCGATGCGCGACCGCGATCGCGGCAGCGGCCATGTCGTCGTTCGCCGCGAAGATCGCGCTCGGCGGCTCGGGCAGGTCGAGCAGCCGTTCGGCGGCTTCCAACCCCGAGCGATAGGTGAACAGGCCATCGGCAATAAGCGCGTCGATGATGGACAGATCGAGATCGGCGAGTGCCGCGCGATAGCCTTCGAGCCGCTCAGCGCTCGCGGTCTGGTTGGGCGCGCCGGTGATGAAGCCGATCCGGCGGTGGCCGAGATCGCCGAGATGCCGTGTCATGTCATAGGCCGCGCGGCGATCGTCGATGCTGACCGACAGCGCCCAGCCCGGCGCACGCCCGGTCGAAATCGCCACCACCGGGATGCCGCGTTCGTGCAACGCCTCGAGCACCAGCGCCGAATCGCACAGCGGCGGCGGCAGGATAATACCGTCGATCCGTCCGCGCGTGAGATGCTCGATCGCGGCGATCTCGGTGCCGGTCTCGCATTTCTCGATCAGGATCTGGACCGTCTGGCGGCTCGCCTGGTCGAGACAGCCGATCAGGAACTCGCTGAAATAGAAGAAGCTCGGATTGGTGTGGAGCACGCCGATCCGCACATCCTCGCCGCCCGCGAGCATCCGCGCGGCGGCGTTAGGCGCATAATTGAGCGCGGCGATCGCTGCCTCGACGCGTTCGCGCGTTGCCGGGCGCACGCTGGCCTTGTCGTTGATCACACGCGACACCGTCATCGGCGAAACGCCGGCACGCGCCGCGACGTCACTGACCGTCGGGACATTGTGCTGGCGGCGTGAGCTGCGGGGTTCCTTCATGCGCGTCCTTTCGGAGCCGACCCTATGGCGGAGCGATGGCATGCGGCAAGTCGCAGTTACAGGTGGGCATTTACACAAGGGGGTGCAAAGCGCCTGTGCGATGTCGATGGCGCTTGCCCCCACCCCGTGCAATCGGGCATGCGCTCCCGATGACGTTTCAGGTCGATATGGGCCTCGACGCGGGCGGCGCTTCCGTTCCGATCGATCTCGAAGAATTGCTGGCGACGCGGTTGCTCGTGCAGGGCAATTCGGGCTCGGGAAAGTCGCATCTGCTGCGCCGGCTGCTCGAACGCAGCGCGGGGCAAGTGCAACAGATCATCATCGACCCCGAAGGCGACTTCGTCACGCTCGGCGAGAAATACGGCCATATCGCGATCGCCGCCGCTGACTATTCGGTCGCCGAGGTCGCGCGCTTCGGCCAGCGGATCCGCGAGCATCGCACCTCGGTCGTGCTCGATCTCGAGGGGCTCGAGATGGAGGGGCAGATGCGCTGCGCCGCGGCGTTTCTCGGCGCGCTGTTCGATGCGCCGCGCGAGCATTGGTATCCCGCGCTCGTCGTGGTCGATGAGGCGCAGGTGTTCGCACCGTCGATGGGCGCCGAAGTGACCGAAGAGGTCCGCCGCGCGTCGCTCGGCGCGATGACCAACCTTATGTGCCGCGGGCGCAAGCGGGGCTTGGCTGGCATCATCGCGACGCAGCGCCTCGCCAAGCTCGCCAAGAATGTCGCGGCGGAAGCGTCGAACTTCCTGATGGGGCGGACCTTCCTTGACATCGACATGGCGCGTGCGGCCGATCTGCTCGGGATGGAGCGGCGCCAGGCCGAGCAGATCCGCGATCTACCGCGCGGCACCTTCCTCGCGCTCGGGCCGGCGGTGTGTCGCCGGCCGATCGCGATCAAGGTCGGTTCGGTCGAGACCGGATCGCGTGGCGGCGGGCCGGTGCTGACCCCGTTGCCGCAGCCGCAGGCGAGCGATATGCGGCAATTCCTCTTCGCCGAGATGGAGGAGCCGGTGCGCCCACCGCCGCCCCCGCCGCGCGCGGCGCCGGCCGAATATGTGCTCGACCAGATCGAGACCGTGCCGACGTCCGAGCCCGCGCGCGACGTACCCAAGCGCGATCCCGAGGAACTCGCGCGCGTCGTGACCGACGTGCTGCGCGCGATCGTCGAGGATCGCGATTCGAGCACGCGTCCGGCCGCCGTGCTCTACCAGGATTTCCAGGTGCGCTGCCGGATGGTCGGGGTGCATCCCGCGCCGCTCTCCTCCTCGGGCTTCTCGCGCCGGCTCGCGGCGGCGCGCGCCGGGATTTTCGACGGGCTGGAGGGCGACTGGGCCGAGGCGATCGCGATCGCGCATGATCTGCCCGACGAGATGCTCGGCTGCTTCCTGCTGATCGCGCGGGCTGCGCGCGAGGGGCTCCCCGCACCGACCGACGAGGAGATCGCGCATACCTATGGCACCAGCTCGCTCGGCCGCGCGCGGCGCGTGATCGGCTATATCGAGGGGCGTAACCTGCTGGTGACGCGGGTCGATCTGTCGGGCAAGCGGTCGCTGACGATCCCCGCGCTTGGCTGGACGACCGCGGCAGCCGACGCCGCATGACAAAGCGTTCAGGTCGTGCGCCAGCGGTTGCAGTGCGGGACGGCGCGGCCTAGGGGCGCTCGATGGCATCCGCCTCCTATCAGTCCACGTCGGATCGCCGCCGCGTTCGCGGGATCGTGCTCGCACTCGTGGTCGAGGCGCTGGTCGGATTGCTGCTGCTCCAGCTCGGCACGGGCGTTTTCACCAAGGTCGAGAAGCAGCCCAGGCTCACCACGTTCGACGTTCGGCCGATCGGCCCGCCGCTCGAGAAGACCGCCTCGAAGACCAAGGTCAAGCAGCAGCAGAAGAAAGTCGTGACGACCGCGTCGGCCGCACCGCCGCCGCCGACCGTCCCGCCGATGCCCAAGGCGCCGCTTCCGTCGAAGCTGATCCAGCTCAGCCCCCAGGATTTCGCCGCGTCGGATATCGGCAAGATCCCCTCGGCCAAGGGCGAGGGCAGCGGCGAGGGCACGGGCAAGGACAGCGTCGCGGCGTACGGCCCGGGGCAGGGGCCGGGCGGCGGATCGCTCTACAATGCCGAATGGTATCGCGAGCCGAGCGATGCCGAGCTCAAGCCCTATATGCAGGAATATATGAAGGGCGACGGCGGCTGGGCGATGATCGCGTGCAAGACCGCGCCCGATTATCATGTCGAGAATTGCCGCTCGCTCGACGAATCGCCGCCTGGCGGTGGTCTCGCGCGCGCGCTGCGGCTCGCGGCGTGGCAGTTCCGCGTGCGGCCGCCGCGCGTCAACGGCAAGCCGGTCATCGGCGCATGGGTGCGGATCCGCTTCGACCTGATCTCGGGGTTCAAGAAGTAGCGGGCAGCGCCTCGAGATAGGCGCGCACGTCGGCGGCGATCGGCTGCGCCGCGCCGGTCGGCAGATGGACGTTGACGATCGTCATGTCGATCGTGGTGTGGAGCGCGCCAGTCTCGGCATGGCAGAGCTCGAAGCGCTGCGTCAGGCTCGACGAGCCGATCCGCGCGATCCGTACGAATGCCTCGATCGTGTCGCCCCACACGAACGGCTTCAGATAGTCGATCGCGGTGTGGCGGACGTGGAATTCGGTGTGCGTCCACGCCTCGCCCAGCGCCGCGCCGATCCCGGTCCAGTCCCAGTAATCGGTCGCCGCGACATCGGCATATTCGAGGTAGCGCGAGTTGAAGACGACCTTCTGGCCGTCGATCTCGGCATAGCGGACCTTGAAGCGGGTCGAGAAGGCAAAGTCGGGACGGGTCATCAGAACAGCAACTTCAGGCCGACCGCGGCAAGCACCGCGGCGAGGATGGGGGTGAGGAAGCGATCCGACACGCGGCTCGCGACCAGGCTACCGACGATGATCCCGGGGATCGAGCCGATCAGCAGCGAGACGAGCAGCGCGCCGTCGACCGACCCGAGGATCCAATGCCCGATTCCGCCGAGCAGCGTCAACGGCACGGCATGCGCGATGTCCGAGCCGACCAGCCGGTTGACCGGCATCAGCGGGTAGAGGATCAGCAGCGCGGTCATGCCGAGCGCGCCCGCGCCGACCGACGTCAGCGAAACGAGCACGCCGAGCACCGCGCCGAGCAGCACCGTCAGCCGCGCAAGCCGCCGCGGCCGCACGGCGCCGAGCCGCCGGCTGAGCGCCGCGACGATCCGCGCGCGGAAGATCGTCGCCAGACCCGACACCAGCAGCGTGATGCCGAGCGCGACCGAGATCGCGTGGCCCGTCTTGGCCGATTGCTCGCCGGCATAATGCAGGATCACGAGCGTGAGCAAAGCGGCGGGGACGCTCCCCGTCGCGAGGCGGCGCACGACGGTCCAGTCGACCGTCCCGCGCCAGCCATGCACCGTGGTGCCGACGGTCTTGGTCGCCGAGGCATAGAGCAGATCGGTGCCGACCGCGGTCGCCGGGTGGAAACCGAAGGCGAGCACGAGCAGCGGCGTCATCAGCGAGCCGCCGCCGACGCCGGTCAGCCCGACGACCAGGCCGACGAGCACGCCGGCCATCGAATACAACAGATTGATATGCATCGGCGTAGGCGTCAGCCGGTCTTGGCGGGGGTGTTGACGCCCATCGACAGCAGATATTTCTTCACGTTGCGCGCGGCCTGGCGCAGCCGCTGCTCGTTCTCGACCATCGCGATGCGCACGAAACCTTCTCCATTCTCGCCATAGCCCACCCCTGGGGCAACCGCGACGCGTGCGTGAGTCAGCAATTGTTTGGAGAACTCAAGGCTACCTAGGTGCGCGAGCGCCGGCGGGAGCGGCGCCCAGGCGAACATCGACGCGCGCGGCGAGGGGATGTCCCACCCGGCGCGGCCGAAGCTGTCGACGAGCACGTCGCGGCGCTTGTGATAGAGCTCGCGATTTGTCGCGACGATGTCCTGCGGGCCGTTGAGCGCGGCGCACGCCGCGGCCTGGATCGGGGTGAAGGCGCCGTAATCGAGATACGATTTCACGCGGCTCATCGCCGCGATCAGCGTCTTGTTGCCGACCGCGAAGCCAATCCGCCAGCCCGCCATCGAATAGGTCTTGCTGAGCGAAGTGAATTCGATCGCGATGTCCTTGGCGCCGGGCACTTGCAGGATCGAGGGCGTCGGCTTGCCGTCGAAATAGAGCTCGGAATAGGCGAGGTCGGAGATGATCCAGACCTTGTTCTCCTTCGCCCAGGCGACGAGTCGCTCGTAGAAAGCGAGGTCGACGGCTTCGGCCGTCGGGTTCGACGGATAATTGACGACGAGGATCGACGGGCGCGGGACGGTGAAGGCCATCGCGCGCTCGAGCGAATCGAAATAGGCGTCGTCGGGCGTCGTCGGCACCGCGCGGATCGTGGCGCCTGCAATGATGAAGCCGAAGGTGTGGATCGGGTAGGACGGGTTGGGCGCGAGCACGACGTCGCCGGGCGCGGTGATCGCCGTCGCGAGGCTGGCGAGGCCTTCCTTCGACCCCATCGTCACGACGACTTCGGTGTCGGGATCGACATCGACGCCGAAGCGGCGGCCGTAATAGTTCGCTTGCGCCTTGCGCAGCCCGGGAATGCCCTTCGACTGCGAATAGCCGTGCGCGTCGGGCTTGCGCGCGACTTCGATCAGCTTTTCGATAACGTGCGGCGGCGGCGGCAGATCGGGATTGCCCATGCCGAGATCGATGATGTCCTCGCCGCTCGCACGCGCTTCCGCTCGCATCGCGTTGACTTCCGCGATGATGTACGGGGGCAGGCGCTTGATGCGGTAGAAATCGTCGGACATTGCGGAATTCCGGTTCGAGGAGACATTTCCTTACGCGTACACCTTACGGTCTCGCGCGCGCTTCGTCACCCGGCTTTGCGCCCAAGGGTGTTAGCGGGGTTGCTGGCAGGGCGGATCGGGCTAAGGTCGGATGCGTCAAGCGTAGAGGATGCCATGGCCGACATACCCCCTCCCGCCATGCCGAGCCTGGCGGATCTGCAGCATTGGACCTGGCTGTTGGGCCGCGCGCAGCAGATGATGATCGAGCAAGGGTTCGATGCGATGCGCGCGAGCGACTCCGGCCTGCCAGCGATCCCCGGTCTGACCGATCCCGAGACGCTCGCGCGGACGCGCGATTTCTGGAGCGAGAGCCTGACGCTGTGGCAGCGCATGCTGATCCCCGGCCAAGCCGAGCCGGTCGCCGAAACCCCCGCACAGGCGCGCGACAAGCGCTTCAAGGATCCGCGCTGGCGCGAGAACCCGCTGTTCGACTGGATCCGGCAGAGCTATTTCCTGTTTTCGGACCAGATGCTCGCGCAAGTCGAGGCGGTGCAGGGCGTCGACGACAAGCAGCGCGAGCAAATGCGCTTTGCCGCGCGCGGCTTCCTTGATGCGGTCAGCCCGTCGAACTTCCCCGCGACCAATCCCGAAGTGCTCGAGAAGACGCTCGAGACCGGCGGGCAGAATCTGCTCAAGGGCTTGCAGAACATGCTCGCCGATCTCGCCAAGGGGCAAGTGACGCATACCGATGCGAGCGCGTTCGAGGTCGGCCGCAATCTCGCGGTGACGCCGGGTAAGGTCGTCCATCGCACAGATCTCTACGAGCTGATCCAATATACGCCGACGACCGAAAGCGTGCTGTCGACGCCGCTGGTGATCTTCCCGCCATGGATCAACCGCTTCTACATCCTCGACCTGACGCCCGAGAAGAGCTTCATCCGCTGGGCGGTCGAGCAAGGCATCACCGTCTTCCTCGTCTCGTGGCGCTCGGCCGATGCGAGCATGAAGGACGTGGCGTGGGACGACTATATCGCCGCGCAGATCGAGGCGATCGACTTGATCCGCACCGGGCTCGACGTGCCTGCGGTGCACACGATCGGCTATTGCGTCGCGGGCACGACACTTGCGGCGACGCTGGCGATCCTCGCGGCACGCGGCGAGGCGGACAAGGTCAGCACCGCGACCTTCTTCACCGCGCAAGTCGATTTCACCAAGGCGGGCGAGCTGCTCCACTTCGTCGCCGACGATCAGATCGCCTTGCTCAAGACGCTGACGCCCGACGGGTTTCTCGACGGGCGCTACATGGCGTCGGTGTTCAACCAGCTGCGCGGGCGCGACCTGATCTGGAATTACGTCACCAACAATTATCTGCTCGGCAAGGACTATGCGCCCTTCGACCTGCTCCACTGGAACGGCGATACGACCAACCTGCCGGCGACGTGGCACATGCGCTATCTGCTCGATCTGTACCGCGACAATCTGCTCGCCAAGCCGGGCGCACTGAGCGCGCTCGGCGTGCCGATCGACCTCGGGCGAGTCGAGACGCCCGCCTATATCCAGGCGGGGCGCGAGGACCATATCGCGCCGGCCGAGAGCGTGTGGGTGCTGACCGAGCATTTCCGCGGCGAGCGCAAGTTCGTGCTGGCGGGATCGGGGCATATCGCGGGCGTGGTGAACCCGCCGAGTGCGGGAAAATACCAATATTGGCTCAATCCAGCGCCTGTCACTACCTTGGCAGACTTCATCGCGGGTGCTGTCGAGACCAAGGGCAGCTGGTGGCCCGACTGGCTCGGCTGGCTGCGCGATCACGGTGCCGACAGCGTCGCCGCGACGGGCGCGCGTCAGCCGGGCGGGGGCGGTCTGCCGGTGCTCGACGATGCGCCGGGACGCTACGTCCGGGCGCGCTGATCGATGCGGTGAAGCGCCTGCGAAGGCAAGTCGTTACGCTTATGTTGCAGTGCAACATTTCGCTTGTTCGTGGCGTGTTTCCGGCGTATATTGCCGCGCAGCAATAGAGCAGGAGCAATCCCGTCATGGCCAGCAACGACCCGAAGTCCCCCGCGACCCCGCCCTCGATCGCATCGATCGCCGCTGCGGTTGCTGCGCCGTCCGACTCGGTTCCCGCCGCTCTTGCCGCTGCAAAGCCTGTTGCGAAGAAGCGCGCCGCCGCTGCACCCAAGCCAGCATCAGTGACCACCGCGCCTGCAGCCGTGGCTTCGCCAGTCGAGCCGGTTGCGCCAGTCGCGCCCGTTGCAGCACCCGAGCCGGTGATCGAGGCGCTCGCGCCCGCCTTGCCGGTGTCTGCCCCCATTACCACGCCAGCCCCAACCCCCGTCGTCGCAGCCGCGGCGGCCGTCGCTCAGAAGGAAGCCAAGATCATGGAAACCGTACAGTCCGCCGCTGACACCACCAAGGCCCGTGCGCAGGCGATGTTCGCCGACGTCAACGATCGCACCAAGACCGCAATGGAAAAGGGTTCGAAGATGATCGAAGAGATGAACGAATTCTCGAAGGGCAACATCGAGGCGCTCGTCGAGTCGTCGAAGATCGCCGCCAAGGGCATCGAGACGATGGGCCAGGAAGCCGCCGAATATGGCCGCAAGCAGCTCGAGAGCGCGACGGCTGCGATGAAGACGCTGTCGAGCGTCAAGTCGCCGACCGACTTCCTCAAGCTCCACAGCGACTTCATGCGCAGCGCGTTCGACGCGATGGTCGCCGAAACCTCGAAGAACACCGAATCGATGCTCAAGCTCGCCGGTGAGATCGCCCAGCCGATCTCGAACCGCGTCGCGCTGGCAGCCGAGAAGATCAAGGTCGCCGCATAAGCACGCGCGATCTTTCGATAAGTGGGGGCGGTCCGGCGACGGGCCGCCCTTTTCGTATCCGAGCCCCTTGCCCTTCCCCCCGGCAATGCCATATTTTGGCGACACATGATCGACAGCACCCGAATCTCGATGGCGGAACGCCGTGACGATGGCACCGATGACGGGGACGGCACCGGCGCCGGGGTCGCAACCCGGACGCGTTCCAAGACCAAGGAGCCCACGCCGTACCGCGTGCTGCTGCTCAACGACGATTACACGCCGATGGAATTCGTCGTGCTCGTGCTGCAGCGCTATTTCCGCATGGACATGGAAGCCGCGACGCGCGTGATGCTCCATGTCCATCAAAAGGGCGTCGGGGTCTGCGGCACCTTCAGCTACGAAGTCGCCGAGACCAAGGTGACGCAAGTGATGGACTTTGCGCGGCAGAACCAGCACCCGCTGCAATGCACGCTCGAAAAGGCCTGAGCCCGGCGGCGCCTCAGTTCGCGGGCGGCAACCAATCGAGATTGAGCTTGGCGTACCGGTCGATGTAATTCGCGGTACGCAGCATCGCGCGCTCGTCGAGAAAGCTGATCCGCCCGCTTTCGCGCGCGATCAGCGCTTCCTCCTCGAGCTGGCGCAGCATGCGATTTACATGGACCGCGGTGAGCCCGGTCGCGTCGCCAATCTCTTCCTGCGTCAGGCCGAGCACGAAGCTGGCCGTGCCGTCGACCTCGGTCTGCATGCGGTTGCGCATCTCGATCAGGATCGCGGCGACACGCGCTTTGGCCGATGTCCGACCGAGCGCTGCCAGCCGGTCGGTCAGCGCCGCGCGCTCGATCTGATTATAGACCATGATCAGCGCGGCGAGCCGTGGATGCTCGGTATACAGCGCGGCGAAGGCCGATCGCTCGAACGGGGCGACGATACACTCGGAGACCGCCGTGATCGTCTCGGGCGCCTCGCGATAGATCATGCTCGCGGTCGCCAGCATGTCGCCGGGGAAATGGAAGCGCAAAATCTGCCGGCTGCCATCGTCGAGCAGCACCGAGCTCATCATCGTCCCCTTGCGCAGGATATAGACGTCGCCGGTACGATCGCGCTCGCGGTGCAGCGTCATGCCACGGCGGACTGGCCGCTCACGCTCCTCCAACCGTGCCAGCGCGAGCCGTTCGTTTTCGCTTAACACGACCATCCCGGTCAAACGGTCGGCGAAGTAACTTCCTGGCACGCGCGAAAAATCCCCCTTGATTAGGTGCACAAAGCAGCGCGCAAGAAACAATGCATTAAAATCGATCAACCGGTCGAGACGCGTGTTTCACCTTTATAACACGGTGTAACCTGCTTGCGCCTTTCAGGCGAGGCGATAAACGAGGGCATGGACCGTATTCTCATTCGTGGCGGCAACCGCCTTTCTGGCCGCATTCCGATTTCCGGGGCGAAAAACGCCGCGTTGACGCTGATGCCGTGCGCATTGCTGACCGAAGAGCCGGTCACGCTGCGCAACTTGCCGCGGCTCGCCGATGTCGACAGTTTCGGGCATCTGCTCAACCAGCTTGGCTGCTCGACGCGGATCGAGGGCGCGCGCCCCGAGGATTTCGGCCGCGTGATGACGATCCGCGCGGGCAAGCTCACCGCGACCGAGGCGCCGTACGACATCGTGCGGAAAATGCGCGCGTCGATCCTCGTGCTCGGCCCGTTGATCGGGCGCGCGGGCGAGGCGACGGTGTCGCTGCCGGGCGGCTGTGCGATCGGCAACCGCCCGATCGACTTGCATCTCAAGGCGCTCGAGGCGATCGGCGCGCAGCTCGAGATGGCGGCGGGCTACGTCAAGGCGATCGCGCCGGGCGGGCGACTGTCGGGCGGCATCTACACCTTCCCGATCGTCTCGGTCGGCGCGACCGAGAATGTCGTAATGGCGGCCGTGCTCGCCAAGGGTGGCAGCCGGATCGAGAATGCGGCGCGCGAGCCCGAGATCGTCGACCTGTGCAATCTGCTCGTCGCGATGGGCGCGAAGATCAGCGGGATTGGCACCGAGACGCTCGAGATCGAAGGCGTCGACCGGCTCCACGGCGCGACCTATCGCGTGATGCCCGACCGGATCGAGGCGGGCAGCTATGCGTGTGCTGCCGCGATCACCGGGGGTTCGGTCGAACTCGTCGGCATCAAGATGGACGACATGCGCGCGACGACCGCCGCGCTGATCGACGCGGGCGTCATGCTCGAGGAGCGCGGCGAAAATCTGCTCGTCTCGGCCTCGGGCGGGATCAAGCCGCTCACGCTGTCGACCGCGCCGTTCCCGGGCTTTGCGACCGACATGCAAGCGCAGTTCATGGCGATGCTGTGCATGGCCGACGGCGCGAGCGTGCTGACCGAGACGATCTTCGAGAATCGCTACATGCACGTGCCCGAGCTCGCGCGGATGGGCGCGAACATCGAAGTCCACGGCCGCACCGCGGTGGTCCGCGGCGTGCCCAAGCTGACCGGCGCGCAAGTGATGGCGACCGATCTGCGCGCGTCGATGAGCTTGATCATCGCCGGGCTCGTGGCGGACGGCGAGACGCAAGTCAGCCGGGTCTATCACCTCGACCGCGGCTATGAGCGGCTCGAGGAGAAACTGAGCGCAGTCGGCGCCGACATCGAGCGTGTCGGCGAAGGCTGAGCGCGGCGCCTATGCGGCGGGCGCCTGCGCGACATAGGCGTCGAGCCGGGCAAGATGCTCGGTGACGGCGGCGTCGGGCAGGAACGAGCCGAGGAAGCTGTTGCGCGCAAGCGTGACGAGATCGTCGCGGCCTAGGCCGCGTGCCGCCGCGATCGCGCGGTAATTGTCCGCGATATACCCGCCGAAATAGGCCGGATCGTCCGAATTGACCGTCGCGCGAAGCCCCTCGCGCAGCATCCGGTCGATCGGATGCGCGGTCATGTCGTCTACGACGCACAGCTTGAGGTTCGACAGCGGGCACACCGTCAGCGTCATGCCGCTGCGCGCGAGCCGCGTGACGAGCAGCGGATCCTCGAGGCTGCGATTGCCGTGGTCGAGCCGGTCGACGCCGAGGAGGTCGAGCGCTTGATAGACGTACTCGGGCGGGCCTTCCTCGCCGGCATGCGCGACGAGCTTGAGCCCCAGCGCGCGCGCCTGCGCGAAGACACGCGCGAATTTCTCGGGCGGGTGGCCGAGTTCGGACGAATCGAGCCCGACCGCGGCGATCCGGTCGACCCACGGCCGTGCCGCATCGAGCGTGGCGATCGCGTCGGCTTCGTCGAGATGCCGCAGGAACGACAGAATCAGCTGCACCGACATGCCGTGCTTGGCCTTGGCTTCGTCGATCGCCGAGAGCAGGCCGGTGATCACCGTCTCGAACGCGACGCCGCGCGCGGTGTGCGTCTGCGGATCGAACATGATCTCGGCATGGACGACGCCGTCGGCGGCCGCACGATCGAAATAGGCGGCGGCGAGATCGTGGAAATCCTGCGCCTCGCGCAGCACGTCGGCGCCGGCATAATAGATGTCGAGAAAGTCCTGCAGCCGCGAGAAATTGTAGGCCGCGCGGACGTCTTCGATGCTGGCGAACGGGATCGCGATGCCGTTGCGCTTGGCGAGCGCGAACATCAGTTCGGGCTCGAGGCTGCCCTCGATATGGAGGTGGAGTTCGGCCTTGGGCAGGCCGGCGATGAAGTCGGAATCAATCATCCCGCCGTCATCGCCCGATCACGGCTGCGCGGCAAGCGTTCAGCGCGTCCGCGTCCAGGTCTGGCGCTTGCAGCCGAAGCCGGCGAGCAGGCAGCCTTCGCCGACGAGCGTGTCGGGTCCGGTCTGCTCGATCGTCCCCGTGACGGTCTGGCCGATGTCGGGGATCAGCACGCTACCGTTCCACAGCCCGCGCCGCTGCTCGACGAAATCGCTGAACAGCATCGTGCCGACCAGCGGCCCGCCACCACCGCGTTCGGCATCCGATTGCGCCTTGGGGCTCGCCCAGACGATCTTGCCGCACATCGCGCGGCCGCACTTCTGGAACACGACGCGGACCGACTTTTGCGGGTTGGTCCATATGCCCGTCGGCGTGCCCGTCGGCGGCGCGGCGAGCACCGCCTCGGGGAGCAAGGCCAGCATCGCTGCGGCCAGCGTCATCATCATCGGTCGCATCGCGCACCTTTCACAAGCGGGGTCTGCGGCGCTGTAGCGCCGCAGACCTGTCCCCCCGTTGAACGCGTCAGATCGCGTCGAGGGCCTGCGCGAAATCGGCGATGAGATCGTCGGCATCCTCGACCCCGATCGAGATGCGCACCAGATTGTCGGTGATGCCGAGCGCTTGCTTGCGCTCGTCGGCGACCGACAGATGCGTCATCGCCGCCGGATGTGAGGCGAGCGTCTCGGTGCCGCCGAGCGACACGGCGAGCTTGGCGATCTTCAGCGCATCGAGGAACGCGAACGCTTCCTTCTCGCCGCCCTTGACGATGAGCGAGAAGGTCGAGCCCGCGCCGGTGCAGTGGCGCGCGTAGATGTCGGCCTGGCGCTCCATGCCGGGGCTGTCGGCGAGGAAGCCGAGATAGCCGACGCGCTCGACCTTGGGGTGGCCGCGCAGGAAGCCGCAGACCTTGACGGCGTTCTCGCCAGCGCGGCTCATCCGCAGTTCGAGCGTCTCGAGGCTGCGCATCAGCATCCACGCGGTGTTGGGGTCGCAGATCGTGCCGATCGTGTTGCGCATCAGCCGGATCGTGTTGATGTGCGCCTTCGAGCCGAGCACGCCGCCCGCGACGAGATCGCTGTGCCCGCCGGCATATTTGGTCAGCGAATAGACGACGATGTCGGCGCCGTGCTGGAGCGGTTTGAGCCACAGCGGCCCGAGGAAGGTGTTGTCGATCGCGATCGGCGGCTTGGCGTCGCCGGTGAAGATCGCGTCGCGGCTCGCGGCGACCGCCTGGATATCGACCAAGGCGTTGGTCGGATTGGCCGGGCTTTCGAGATAGATCAGCGCGACGTTGCCGGTCGCCGCCTGGGTCATCACCGCGTCGATCTCCCCACGCGTCGCGCCCGCCGGGAAATCGAGCCACTTCACGCCGAAGCGGCCGAGGATGCGTGCGATGAGCGTCTCGGTCGCGGCATAGAGCGGGCCCGAATGGACGATCGTGTCGCCGGGCTTGACCATCGACAGGAACAGCGTGGCGATCGCCGACATGCCGCTCGAGAAGACGAGCGCGTCCTCGGCCTCTTCCCACACGCCGAGGCGATCCTCGAGGATCTCCTGGTTGGGGCCGTTGAAGCGTGAATAGACGAGGCCCTCTGAGCCGCCCGGGCGCTTTCCGGTGACGCCTTCGAAGTGGCGCTTGCCCGCGGCCGCATTGGGGAAGACGTAGGTCGAAGTCGCGAAGATCGGGGGCTTGAGCGAGCCTTCCGACAGCGCGGGGTCATAGCCGTGGCCCATCATCAGCGTCGATGGCTTCAGCTTGCGGTCGCCGATCTTCTCGATCGACGGCTTGGGCTTCGTGCGCGGGGCGACGCCGGTCAGATCGGCTTCGGTTTCGAGTTTGTCGGCCATGCTGCGTCCTCGCTAAAAATAGGGTAGGATCGTGTACCGCGAGATAGTGTCAATTGAAACCATTTGCGCGGTGGAGCGACGGGGGGACACGACATGGCGGTTGCGGTGGTTTCTGTGCCGGTGCGCGATCCGGCGGCGGCGTTGGACTTTTATACGCGCGTGATCGGGCTCGCGGTGCTGCGCGACGAGCCGATGGGGCCCGGCATGCGCTGGATCCAGCTCCAGCCCAGCGATGGTGGCGCGACGATCGCGCTGGTGACGTGGTTCGACGCGATGCCGCCGGGCGGCGTGCAGGGATTGATGCTGGGGGTCGACGATGTCGATGCCGAATATGCCCGGATCGGCGCGCTGGGCGTGCCGCTGTCGCCGGTCGACGCGCAGCCGTGGGGGCGCTTCACGATGCTGAAGGACCCCGATGGCAACGGGCTGATCCTCGCGCAACTGACGACGCCCGAGGAATTCAGAACGCGGTGATGACCGGGCACGCCCCTCCCCTTCAGGGGAGGGGTTGGGGTGGGGCAGTAACGGGCGCCACGCTCGGTGAGACACGGCCCCACCCCCAGCCCCTCCCCCGAAGGGGAAGGGGAGAACACCGCTACAGCCCGATGATCGAGATCTGCCGCCCGTAATCGGGCTCGACGCGATGCGTCGCGCGGCGGTAGCTGAAGAAGCGCGCTTCGTCAGCGTAGGTGTCGAGCCCGAGCATTGCGACGCGCATCACCCCCGCAGCAGCAAGGCGGTGCGCGACATAGGCTTCGAGATCGAACTGGAAATGCCCCGCACGACCCTCGGCGAAGAAGCGCTCGTTCGCGCGATCGTCGGCCTCGAACCGCTGCGCGAAGCCTGTATCGACCTCGTAGCTCGCGCGCGCGATGCACGGGCCGATCGCCGCGGCGATCCGCTCGCGCTTGGCGCCGAGCGCTTCCATCGCGAGGATCGTCGTGTCGGTCACCCCGCCGAGCGCGCCCTTCCACCCGGCATGCGCCGCGCCGACCACCCCCGCCGCGCGGTCGGCGAGCAGCACCGGCGCGCAATCGGCGGTGAGGATGCCGAGCGCGAGCCCCGGCCGGTCGGTCACCAGCGCATCGGCGCGCGGGCGCAGGGCATCGTCGAAGCTCCCGCGCACCGTCACGCATTCGGCGGAGTGGATCTGGTAGAGCGTCACCAGCGTCGCACCCGGGACGACCGCCTCGGTCGCGCGCGCGCGGTTCTGGGCGACCGCGGCGGCATCGTCGTCGGAGCCGATCCCAACGTTCAGCCCGGCATGAACCCCGCCCGAGACGCCGCCGACGCGCCCGAGAAACCCGTGCGCGACCCCCGCGAGCGTCCGCGCGGTGATCACCTCGACGGGTGTGCTCACAGCACCAGCCGCATCAGATTGTCGTCATCGACCGTCTCGCCGACGCGGAAGGCGATCCGCCCGATATCCTCGAAGCCGTATTTCTCGTAGAAGCGATGCGCGCGGTGATTGTCGACATAAACGCTGAGGATCACCTCTCGTGCGCCGTGTTCGCGCGAGAAATCGAGCGCCCAGGCCATCAGTTCCTGCGCGACGCCCTGGCCGTGCCAGCCCGAGAGCACGTAGAATTGATAGAGCTCGATCGCATCGGGGCGCCATTCGCCGGGGAAGGTGACCGGGCCCATCTTCACATAGCCGACGATCTCGTCATCGGCGAGCGCGAGGCGGATCGTGAAATCGGGATCGGACAGCTGCGACGGCAAGCCGTTCGGCCCGAACGCCTCGTCGAGGAACGCCGAGAGATCGGCGTCGCTGTAGAGCGTTCCGAAGGTCTCGGTGAACGAGCGCCGCGCCATGGCGGCGAGTGCCGGGCCGTCGATCGTGCGCGCGTCGCGATAGGTGATCATGCAAAACCTGCGGGGTTGGGCCAACCCGGTGCGGACACGGCGAGGACCTGGAAAAGGTCGCCCATTTCCCGTGTCAGCCGCGCTTTGTCGAGTGCGATTTGCTCGGCGCGGCCGGGTGCGGCCTTCGACAAAGCGGCAGCGCGGGCGTCGATGCCGAGCGCAGTGAGGAACGGGCCCTGGCCGATCGGCCCGGCGACTGCCGCGCGCTCGACCAGTGCGGCGGCGGCGAGTGTACCGAAATCGACATGCGCGGTGAGATCCTGCTCGCCGGGGTGTTCGTACGGGTTGGCAAACGCATGGCCGCGCACCGCCTGCAGCGTGTCGCCGAGCGCGGGTCCGTCATAGCCATAGTCGACCGCCAGCAGTGCGCCGCCCTGCGCGACGATCCGCTGCGCGAGGCTGCGCAGGATCGCGACGCTGGCGGGGGAGGTCTCGATCACCGATCCCGGCGTCGCAGCGCGCAGCGTCTCGGGGACGACCGCATCGGGGATTTGCTTGCCCGCGATCGGCAGGAACAGCGTGTCCTGGCAGGCGACGAGCCGCTCGAACCAGCCATCGGCGCGCTTGACCAATTGCCGGACGGGAAGCGCGTCGAAGAATTCGTTGGCGACGATCAGAAGTGGGAGGTCGCTCGGCAGCGTGTCGATCGAATCGTGCCAGGTCGCGCCGGGTGCGCGCGTCGCTTGCGCGGTGCGCAGCACGGGGCTGGTCTCGACGAAATGGACCGGCGGGGTGAAGCCGGCCTTGGCCATCGCGCGGCACGCATCGGCGGCGAGCGTCCCGCGGCCGGGGCCGAGCTCGACCCATGCGACGTCGGGGCGGCCCGCGCGGTCCCACAGGTCGGCGCACCACAGGCCGATCAGCTCGCCGAACATCTGGCTGATTTCAGGGCTGGTGGTGAAATCGCCGCCCACGCCGAGCGGATCGCGCGTCGCGTAATAGTGCGCGTTGGCGGCGGCCATATACTGCGCGAGTGAGATCGGCCCGGCGAGCGTGATCGCGCGGGCGAGGCGGTCGGCGAGTTCTCCCCTCCCGCTTGCGGGAGGGGGCGGGGGAGGGGAGTCTGAATCGGGCGCAGTCATGCGTTGCTCACTGCCCTCCCCCAGCCCCTCCCGCAAGCGGGAGGGGAGCAAGAAGGGCCCCTCCCGCAGGCGGGAGGGGAGCAAGAAGATGCGGGAGGGATCCCGCGTTACGCCACGCTCTGCCCGCCCGCGATTGGCTCGACGCGGTGGCGGCGGCCCTTGGCGGTTAGGACGAGATACAGCCCGCCGACGATCATCGGCAGCGTCAGCACCTGGCCCATGTGAATCGTCGTCGCAAAGAACGTTCCGCTGAACTGCGAATCGGGCTCGCGGAAGAATTCGACGATGAAGCGTGCGAGGCCGTAGCCGAGCAGGAACAGCCCGACGAGCTTGCCCGGCTCGTAGCGCGCCTTGGTCTTCCAGAAGGCGAACCACAGGACGAGGAACAAGGCGATCCCTTCGAGCGCGGCCTCGTACAGCTGGCTCGGATGCCGCGCGGGTTCGATCATGCCGGTCTGCACCGTGTCACGGAACACGATCGCCCATGGCACGTCGGCGGGTTTGCCCCACAATTCGCCGTTCACGAAATTGGCGATGCGCCCGAAGAACAGCCCGAACGGCACCACGCAGGCGAGATAATCGTGGATCCGCAGCCAATCGAGCTTCTGCGATCGCGCGAACAGGATGATGCCGATCGACGTGCCGATCATGCCGCCATGGAACGACATGCCGCCATCCCACAGCTTGAACAGCCCGAGCGAGGTCAGCAGGTGCGGCGCGTAGAAGATCGCATAGCCGAGCCGCCCGCCGAGGATGATGCCGAGCGTCGCATAGAACACCAGATCGTCGGCATGACGCCGCGCCATCGGGCTGCCGGGCTGCGCGATCAGCTTGAGCAGATACCACCAGCCGAGCAGGATTCCGCTGATATAGGCGAGCGAATACCATTTGATCTGAAAGAAATGCAGGTCGATCGCGACCGGATTGAGGTGCAGATCGGTAAAATGCAGGTGCGGATCGACGCCTGCCGTGGCGGCAGCGACGATGGGGAGGGCGGCAGTCAGGAACAAGGCTTTTCCCCTGGAATTTGCGCCTCTATAATGGCGCCAGGCGATAAGACCAAGTGGAGAGCGCGAATGCCGAGCAAACTCGATCAACGGATGGATTCCGCGCTCGCGCAATTGACGGGCGCAGGCGGTCCGCTGGCGCTCGGCAGCGTGCACGTCGACGGGAACGATCTCCCGCTGATCACCGGCGTGCCGCAGACGCTGCCGCCCTATTTCGCGCATTACTGCAACGAGCATGCCGCCAAGACCTTCCTCGTCGCGGGCGACGAGCGACTGACCTTTGCCGAGGTCTATGCCGCGGCGGCGCGCGTCGCGGCGACGCTGGTCGGTGGCCACGGTGTCGCACCGGGCGACCGGATCGGGATCGCGATGCGCAATTCGCCGTCATGGATCGTGCTCTACATGGGCATCACGATGGCGGGCGGCGTGGCCACGCTGCTCAACGGCTGGTGGCAGTCCGAGGAACTCGCCGCGGCGATGGCCGATGTCGAATGCAGCCTCGTCTTCGCCGATCCGCCGCGCACCAAGCGGCTTGCCGCGATCGCCGATCTCGAGGTGGCGGTGGTGACGATCGAGGACAGCCAGCCGCTCGCCGTCGCGCTGGCCGCCTTGCTCGGCTCGAGCGACGCCGCGCTGCCGAGCGTCGCGCCGACCGATTCGGCGACGATCCTGTTCACCTCGGGCTCGACCGGCCAGTCGAAGGGCGCGATCAGCAACCATCGCGCGGTGACGCAGGCGGTCTACAATTATCTGGTCCAGGCGCTCGTCATGCTGTCGATCTCGACCGCCGACGGCGCCGCGCCGCCGACGCAGCATGCGACCTTGCTCAACGTGCCACTGTTCCATGTGACGGCGGAGGTGCCGGTGTTCCTCCAGAGCTTCGCCATGGGGCGCAAGCTCGTCCTCATGCCGAAATGGGATGCCGAGGAAGCGATGCGGCTGATCCAGGCCGAGACGGTGACCTATTTCGTCGGCGTGCCGCTGATGAGCTTCGAGATCCTGACGCACCCGAAGCGCGCCGACTACGATCTGTCGAGCGTGTCCGATTTCGCGGCAGGCGGCGCGCCGCGCCCGATCGAGCATGTCCGCCGCATCTCCGAGGAGATGGGCGGGCCCAAGCCGCTGCTCGGCTACGGCCTGACCGAGACCAATGGCGCGGGCTGCGGCAATTTCCGCGACAATTACCTCGCCAAGCCCAATTCGACCGGCCGCGCCTCGCTCCCGCTGATCGATCTCGCGATCGTCGACGGCAACGGCAAGCCTGTCGCGCAAGGCGAGCGCGGTGAGGTCGCGATTCGCTCGGTATGCAACTTCACCAAATATTACGGCCGCCCCGATGCGACCGCGGCGGCGTTCACGGCCGATCGCTATTTCCTGACTGGCGACATCGGCTATCTCGACGAGGACCGCTATCTCTTCATCGTCGACCGCAAGAAGGACATCATCATCCGCGGCGGCGAGAACATCTCGTGCCAGGAAGTCGAGGCGGCGATCTACGAGCATCCCGCGGTTGCCGAGGCAGCGGTGTTCGGCCTAGCCGACGAGCGTTTCGGTGAGGTGCCGTGCGCCGTTGTCCTGCTGCGCGACGGCGAGGCGCTGAGCACCGAGGATCTCTGCGCCTTCCTGTTCGAGCATATCGCGGCGTTCAAGGTGCCCGCGAGGATCTGGTTCGTCGATCAGGCGCTGCCGCGACTCGGTACCGAGAAGATCGACAAGGTCACGCTCCGCGCGACCTATCGCGCGCTCGCGGCGGCGGGGGGCTGAGCCCCGCCGCCGCCGCGTCCGCGGCTATTGCAGCTGCGCGTGCCGGTATGTGGTCGATCGCACCGCCAGCGCGGTCTCCTCGGGCCGATAGGTCAGCAGCCGCCGCCCGAGCCGCGGGCCGATCCAGCGCTCGATCCCCATCGCCAGGCTGAAGCTCGCCGGCACGATCACCAGCGTCAGCACGGTCGAGAGCAACAACCCGCCGATCACGGTGATTCCCATCGGCGCGCGCCAGGAGCCGTCGCCGCCGAGCGACAGCGCGGTCGGCACCATGCCGGCGACCATCGCCACCGTGGTCATCACAATCGGCTGCGCGCGCTTGTGCCCGGCATCGAGGATCGCGACGAACGGATCGACGCCCTTCGCCATTTCCTCGAGCGCGAAATCGATCAGCAGGATCGAGTTCTTGGCGACGATGCCGAGCAGCATCAGCAAGCCGATCAGCACCGGCATCGAGATCGGGTTGCCCGTCACCAGCAGCGCGAGCAACCCGCCGAGCGGCGCGAGCATCAACGAGCCGAGATTGACGAACGGCGCTAGGATTCGGCGATAGAGCAGCACCAGCACCGCGAACACCAGCAGGATGCCCGACACCACTGCGGCGATGAAATTGTTGATCATCTCGGTCTCGAACTTCTGCTGGCCGAGCGTCAGCTTGCCGACGCCGATCGGCAGGTTGCGCAGGATCGGCAGCGCGTTGATCTGCTCCATCGCGGTGCCGCTGACGACGCCCGGCGCGCGATCGGCGCCGATCGTGATCTGGCGCTGCTGCGCGACGCGCTCGATCTTGGTCGGCCCCGCGCCGAAGCTGATCGCGGCGAGCAGCCCGAGCGGGACCGAGCCGCCGCTCGCGGTCTGCACCGGCAAATTCTGGATCGTCGAGAGCCGCGTGCGCGCATTCTGGTCGAGCGCGACGCGGATCGGGACTTGCCGGTCGCTGAGCGAGAATTTGGCGCTGTTCTGGTCGATGTCGCCGAGCGTCGCGACACGGATCGCGCTCGACAGCGCCGCGGTGGTGACGCCCATGCTCGCCGCGAGATCCATATGCGGCGTGATGACGATTTCGGGGCGCTGCAGGTCGCCGATGATGCGCGGCGCGGTGACCGTCGGGAGGCGGCCCATCTGGCCGACCAGCGTCACCGCGGTCTTGCGCAGCAAATCGGGGTCCGAGCCCGCCAGCGTGATCGACAAATCGCGCCCGCTGCTTCCGCCATTGTTCGAGCGGAACGCGACGCGCGCATCGGCGATCTGCGCGAGCTGTGGGGCGAGCGCGCGTTCGAACGCGTTGCTCGATTGCGTCTTGCCGGGCTTGAAGATCGCGGTGACTCGCCCGCTGCCGACGTTTGCGCGCTGATAGGTCGTTTCGACATCGGGCTGGCGCTTCAGCAGCTGCGCGACTTGATCGACCACGGCTTGCGTCTGCGTGAGCGTCGAGCCGGGGACGAGTTCGATCGTCGCGGTCGAGGCATCGTTGTCCTGGTCGGGCTGGAAGGTCATCGGCAGCGCGCCCGCGCACACCACCGTCAGCGCGAGCGCCGCCATCCCGCCGACCACCGCCGACCAGCGGTGCAGCAGCGTCCAGCGCAGCACCGCCATATAGACGTCCATGATCCGCCCCTCGCCATGCGCATGGCTCCCTTGCGCCTTGAGGAAATAGGCCGCGATCATCGGCGTGATGAGACGCGCGACGGCGAGGCTCATCAGCACCGCGACGACGATCGTCAGGCCAAAGTTCTTGAAGAACTGTCCTGAAATCCCCGGCATCAGCCCGACCGGCAGGAACACCGCGACGATCGCCATGGTTGTCGCGAGCACCGCGAGGCCGATCTCGTCGGCGGCGTCGATCGCCGCCTGATACGCCGATTTGCCCATCCGCATGTGGCGCACGATATTCTCGATCTCGACGATCGCATCGTCGACCAGCACGCCCGCAACCAGGCTCAAAGCGAGCAGGCTGATGCCGTTGAGCGTGAAGCCCATCAAGTCCATCACCCAGAAGGTCGGGATCGCCGACAGCGGGATCGCGAGTGCCGAGATGACGGTCGAGCGCCAGTCGCGCAGGAAGACGAACACGACGATCACCGCGAGCACCGCACCCTCGATCATCGTGTCGATCGCCGAGTGATATTGCATCTCGGTA
Source organism: Sphingomonas sp. PWP1-2 (assembly GCF_049898305.1). Lineage (NCBI taxonomy): Bacteria > Pseudomonadati > Pseudomonadota > Alphaproteobacteria > Sphingomonadales > Sphingomonadaceae > Sphingomonas > Sphingomonas sp. PWP1-2. The sequence continues at coordinate 44,800 of NZ_JAFCXM010000004.1, read as the reverse complement.
TATTTGACCTGGTTGAAGATCAGCTTGAAATGCACCTTGGGAAAGCGCTTCTCGAGCGCGGCGAGCTTGGCCTCGGCGCCGTGGAACACCGACACGTCCGATCCGCCTTTGGCGCGCTGGAAATCGAAGCTCAGCACCGGTCGCCCGTCGAGCGCCGAGGCAGAGCGTTGCTCGGCATAGAGATCGCGCACGACGCCGAGATCGTCGAGCTTGACCGTCCGCCCGTTGCCCGCGCTGATCAGCGTGCGGCCGAGCTCGGACGCGGTGCGGGCGTTGCCGAGCACGCGGACCGCCTGTTCCGATCCCGCGATCTGCGCCCGCCCGCCCGCGGCGTTGAGGTTGATCTGGCGCAGTTGCAGATTGACGTCGCCCGCGGTGAGCCCCTGCGCCTGCAGCTTGAGCGGATCGAGGATCACGCGGATCTCGCGATTGACCCCGCCGTTGCGATCGACATTGGCCATGCCGGGGACCGACAGCAGCTCCTTCGCCACGGTATTGTCGATATACCAGCTGAGCTGTTCGATCGTCATGTCGGTGCCGATCGCGGCATAGCTCGCGAGATCGTTGCCGGTCGTGTCGGCGCGCGAAATCTGCGGCTCGAGGATCCCGTCGGGTAATGCGCTGCGCACTTGCTGCACCGCGCCGCGGACGTCCTCGACGGCGCGGTCGATCGGGGTGCCGATCGCGAGCTGGATGACGGTGGTCGACTGGCCCTCCGACACGGTCGAGTTGATCTGGTCGATCCCGGCGAGGCTGCGCACCGCGGCTTCGATCTTGAGCGTGACTTGGTTCTCGAGCTCGCTCGGCGCCGCGCCGGGTTGGCTGACCGAGACGATCACCACCGGGAAATCGATGTCGGGATTGTCGTTGACCTGCATCCGCGCGAAGCTGACCATGCCCGCGACGGTCAGCATCGCGAACAGCACCAGCGCCGGGATCGGGTTGCGGATCGACCAGGCCGAGATGTTGCGGAAGTTCACAGGCGGTACGACATCATTGGGGTGAGCATGGCCGGCATTCCGTGCGATTAGGATCGCCTGCGCTATAGTGTACTATATCAGCAACACATAGCGAAATCTGCAGTGAACGCTGTCAGGTGTTCAGCGCGCGAATTATTCCATGCTTCCGCGCATCGCTGCGCCCGCGACGAACGGCGCACCCGCGAGCAGCACGAGGCTCACCGCGCCGAGCAGCTTGACCGCCTGCACGCCGCCTTCGATCGAGCCTGCGCCGAAGATCAGCAGCGGCACCGCGAGCGGGAGCATCACCAGCCCCGCGACCGCGCCTGCCCCGCGCAACCCGGTGACCAGCGCCGATGTCGCCACCGCGAGCGCCGCGAGGCCGGGCGTGCCGATCAGCAACCCGAGCTCGACCGCCGCCAGCGTCTCCGCCGGCAAGCCGAGCAGTCCGGCGGCCAGCACCGTGGCGACCATCAAGGGCGGACCGAAGCCGAGCCAGTGCGCCGCGATCTTCGCGGTGGCGACCGCCGCCATGCTGAACCCGCGCACCGACATTTGGTCGAGCACGCCGCTTTCGGCATCGGGGCCGATCAGTCGCTCGACTGGCATCAGCGCGGCGAGCAACGCCGCCGCCCAGATCACCCCGCCGCCGATCCGCGCGAGCAACGCCGAGTCGGGGCCGACCGCGAACGGAAAGAGGATCGTGACGAGCAGGAAGAAGGCGAGCGCATTGACGATCCCGCCGCTTGCCCAGGCGATCCGCACGTCGCGCGCGACGAGGGCGAGCAGGCCGCTCATCCGAGCACGACCGGCATCGCATCGGGCAGCGCGATCGGCAGATGCGTCGCCACGGCGACCGCGCCGCCAGCGGCGCGGTGCGTCGCGATCAGCGCTTCGAGCAGGCCGACGCTCGCGACGTCGAGGCCGTTGCCCGGCTCGTCGAGCAACCATAGCGGCGCACCGCTCGCCACGACGCGCGCCAGCGCCGCGCGGCGCCGCTGCCCGGTCGAGAGGAGGCGCACCGGGACCGCGGCGATCGCGGCAAGCCCGACGGCTTCGAGCGCCTTTGCGACGCGCTCGGTCGCGCTCGCGGCTGTGGGGTCGAGCGTCGCCCAGAAGTGTAGTGCCGCCGCGAGCGGTCGCGCCGGGTCGAGCGCGGCGGCTTCGGCCATCAGCGCGCGGTGCGGCGGGACGGTAACCGCGCCATCGGCCGGCCGCAGCAAGCCCGCCGCGATGCGGATCAGGCTCGACTTGCCGACCCCGTTCGGCCCCGACACCAGCACCGCGCCCCCCGGCGCGACGGCGAACGAGACGTGTTCGAACAGCATCCGCCCGCCCCGGACGCAGGCCACGTCGCGAAAGGCGAAGACGGGCGTCACGCCGCGCCCGCCGAATCCTCGAGCGCGTGCATGTCGTCGTCGGACAGACCGAAATGATGCCCGATCTCATGGATCGTGACGTGCGCGACGAGCGCGTTGAGATCGACCCCGGTCTCGATCCATTCGTCGAGGATCGCGCGGCGATAGAGATGGATCCGGTCGGGCAGGCCGCCACTGTCCATCGACGATTTCTCGCCGACCGGGCGGCCGTGATACAGCCCGGTCAGATCGAGCGGATGCGCGATGCCGAGCGCGTCGAGCGTCTCGTCATCGGCGAGATCCTCGACGATCAGCACGACATCGCCGAGGTGTGCGCGGAACTCGGCGGGGAGCCCGGCGATCGTCGCGCGCGCGATCGCTTCGATCGTGGCGGCGTCGGGCGGGTTACGCGGTTGATCGGCGTGCGGCATTGGCTATGCCTTACGGCGAAGGCGCGCCGTGCGCCAGCAGGAGAGCAAGCGTGCACGTTGAACCGCTGAGCGAAGACGACCGGGCAGAGGCGCTCGATACGCTCGACGAATGGGACTATGACGAGGCGCGCGACGCGATCACGCGGCGCTTCACCTTCGCCGATTTCAGCGAGGCGTTCGCCTTCATGACGCGCGTCGCGCTGCTCGCGGAGAAGGCCGATCACCATCCCGAATGGTCGAACGTGTGGAACCGCGTCGATGTACTGCTCACCACGCATGACGCCGGCGGATTGTCGCACAAGGACGTGGCGCTGGCCGAGGCGATCGACGCTTTACTTGGCTGATTATTGGGCTGAGCCGATCGTCCCGCGGCGCATCCGCTTGCGCAAGCTGCCCGGCATCCAGCGCGCGGCGAACGCCATCTTGTCGGCGGTCTTGCCGACATAGGTGTGGACCTTGTCGCCGTGGACCGCATCCCACGCCGCCTGCGCGACCTTGTCGACGTTGGTCAGCTCGAGCCCGGCGTTGGTGACGACTTGCTTGATCGAGTAATTGCTGTTGCCCGCGGGCGTCGCGAGCAAAGGCGTGTCGATGAAGCTCGGGACGAGATCGCGCACCTTGATCCCGGCGCCATACCATTCGCCGTCGAGCGCCTCGGTCAGCGCGCGGACGCCGAACTTGGTGGCCGAATAGACCGGCAGGCCCGAGGAGCCGTAGATCGCCGACGCCGACGCGGTGTTGAGCAGGCACGAGCCCGGCGTGCGCGCGAGATAGGGGTAGCCGATCTTCGCGCCGTTGAGCACGCCGACGAGGTTGATCGCGACGACGCGGTCGAGATCGTCGAAGCTCATCTCGGCGATCGGGCCGCCGGAGCCGATCCCGGCATTGTTGAACAAGACGTCGAGCCGGCCGCCCGTCGTCGCGGTGAAGGCGTCGAGGTGCGCGACCCACGCGTCGCGGTCGCGAACGTCCATCGTATAGGTCTCGACCATCCCGGCGGGCAGCATCGCGGCGGTGGCGGCGAGCCCGGCGGTGTTGACGTCGGCAAGACCCACACGCCAGCCGCGCGCCGCGAACAGCTTGGCGGTCGCCTGGCCGATCCCGGAACCGCCGCCAGTAATGAAGATCGCCTTTGTGGTGTCGGTCATGTTGCATCCTATCCGTCATGCCCGTTTCGTCCCGACATGCCCGGGCCGCTCAAGCGTTGGCGGCGAGTGTGCGATACGCGGGCGCTTGGGACAAGCCCGGGCGAACCAAGGTTTGACGCTCCCGCAAAGCTCCCGCACAAAGCGTGCGATGTCAGTCCAGTCCCCCGGCCCCGCCGTCGCCTTCGATGGTGTCACCAAAGCGTATGCCGGCGGGACGATCGCGGTCGACGGCGTGTCGGTCGAGATTGCGGGCGGCAGCTTCGTCGCGCTGGTCGGCAGCTCGGGATCGGGCAAATCGACCTTGCTCAAGATGATCAATCGCCTGATCGCACCGAGCGCGGGCGAGGTCCGCATCGGCGGCGTGGGCGTCGGTGACGAACCGCCGCACGTGCTGCGCCGGCGGATCGGCTATGTCTTCCAGAATATCGGGCTATTCCCGCATATGACGGTGGGCGAAAACATCGCGATCGGTTTGCGGCTGGCTGGCGAGAAGATGCATGCCGAACGCGTCGCCCAATTGCTCGATCTGGTCGAACTGCCGCGCGAATTCGCACTACGCCGCCCCGATGCGCTGTCGGGCGGGCAGCGCCAGCGCGTCGGCGTCGCCCGCGCGCTCGCGACCGCGCCGGGGCTGCTGCTGCTCGACGAGCCGTTCGGCGCGCTCGATCCGGTGACGCGCGACCAGTTGGGCGGCGCGATCCGGCAGCTGCACGACCGGCTCGGCCTGACGACGATCATGGTGACGCACGACATGGCCGAGGCGCTGATCCTCGCCGACCGCGTGCTGGTGATGGACAAGGGGCGGATCGTCGCCGATGCCACGCCAAAGGCGCTGCTTGCGGGCGAGGGCGGGCCGGTCGCCGCGGCGCTGGTCGCGGTGCCGCGCGAACAAGCGCGGAAGCTGCAGGCGCTGGAGCAAGGCGCATGAGCCCGTTCGTCGAAGCGCTCACGCGCGTGCCGCCTTTGCTTGCGGCGCATCTTTTGCTGGCCGCGTCGGCGTTGCTGCTCGGGCTCGCGATCAGCCTGCCGCTGGCGATCTGGTCGGCGCGAAAGCCCGGTGTCGCGCGCGTGGCGCTCGGCTTTGCGAGCCTCGTCCAGACCGTGCCGAGCCTTGCCTTGCTCGCACTTTTCTATCCATTGCTGCTGTTCGTGTCGGGGCTGGTCGGTGGCGGGATTCCAGCGCTCGGTTTCCTGCCGTCGCTGCTCGCGCTGACGCTCTATGCGCTGCTGCCGATCCTGCGCAACGGCGTGACCGGACTGCTCGGGCTCGACCCGGCGGTGATCGAGGCGGCTGACGGCGTCGGAATGACATCGTGGCAGAAGCTTCGGCTGGTCGAGGCGCCGCTCGTCGCGCCCGTGCTGATGGCGGGGATCCGCACCGCGGCGGTGTGGACGATCGGTGCCGCGACGCTGTCGACGACGGTCGGGCAGCCGAGCCTTGGCGACATGATCTTTGCCGGCCTCCAGACGCAGAACTGGGCGCTGGTGCTCGCGGGTTGCCTCAGCGCGGCGGCGCTGGCGCTTGCGGTCGATGCGCTGCTCGGGCTGATCGAGCGCGGCATTGCGCAGCGCAAGCGTGGCCGAGTGTGGGCGGCGAGCGGCGTGCTGCTCGTCGGCGTGCTGCTCGCGCTGACACCGCTGTGGCCGCGTTCGGGCGATACGATCACGATCGGCGCGAAGAATTTCGGCGAGCAATATATCCTCGCGCGCGTCATCGGGCACCGGCTCGAGCGCGCGGGCTATCATGTGCAATATCGCGATGGGCTCGGCTCGGCGGTGGTGTTCGGTGCGCTCAAGACCGACGCGATCGACGTTTATGTCGATTACGCGGGCACGATCTGGACCAACGAGATGAAGCGCCGCGACATCCCGGCACGTCCCGCGATGGTCGCGGCGATCGGCGATTGGGCGGCGAAGACGGCGCAGGTCCGGCTGCTCGGCGCGCTCGGGTTCGAGAATGCCTATGCCTTTGCGATGAAGGACGCGGCGGCCAAGGCGAGGGGCGTCGCATCGCTCGACGATCTCGTGCGCGTCGCGCCGCAGCTGACGCTCGGCGCCGATCTCGAATTTCTCGAGCGGCCCGAATGGGCGGCGGTGCAGCGCGCCTATCCGCTCAAGTTCGGCGCGTCGCACGCCTATAGCCCGACCTTCATGTACCAGGCGCTGGCGAGCGGGCAGGCCGATGTGATCTCGGCCTTCTCCTCCGACGGGCGGATCGCGGCGCAGCATCTCACCGTGCTGAGCGACCCGCGCCATGCGATTCCGGGGTATGACGCGATCCTGATGGTCGCGCCGGGGCGGGCGAAGGATGCGAAATTGGTTGCGGCGTTGCAGCCGATGGTCGGGCGAATCCCGGTCGAGGCGATGCGCGCGGCGAATTACCAGGTCGATCGCGATGCCGACAAGGCAACGCCCGATGCCGCGGCGCGGTGGCTGGAGCGCAAGGTCGGGTTGTAGCGTGCTTAGCCCCTCCCCTTCAGGGGCGAGGTTGGGGTGGGGACGTAACGGGCGCTAGGTCTCTGCGAGGCACGGCCCCACCCCCGCCCCCTCCCCTGAAGGGGAGGGGAGGATACTAGCGGCTGGCGGTCACGAAATAGTCGAGCTTGGTGTCGTCGCTGAGCACGAAGCCCTTCGCCACCGAGAAGCCCAAGCCCCGTACATCGACAACCTTGAGCCCGGCTGCGACGACCAACTCGGTCAACGCCTCGGGCGTCAGGAACTTGTCCCAATCATGCGTCCCGCGCGGGATCGTGCCGGTCCCTTCGGCAAAGGTGATCAGCGCAAGGCGCGACAACGCGGTACGGTTCGGCGTCGACAGCATCAGCAACCCGCCCGGCGCGAGCGCGCGCGCCAGCCCGGCGACGAACCCCGCCGGATCGGTGACATGCTCGATCACTTCGAGGCTGGTGACGAGATCGAACGTCTCGCCGCCCAAATCCTCGACGCTGCCGGTACGATAGTCGATCGCCAGCCCCGATTGCGTGGCGTGCGTCGCCGCCACCGCGACATTCTCCGCCGCCGCATCGAGCCCCGTCACGTTCGCCCCCAGCCGCGCAAGCGGTTCGCACAGCAGCCCCGCGCCGCACCCGACATCGAGCGCGCGCTTGCCGGCGAGCGGGGTGAAGCCCGTGTCATCGCCGAGCCAATGCGCGTCGATCCGCTCGCGCAGATAGCGCAGCCGCACCGGATTGAGCCGGTGGAGCATCGCCGACGAGCCCTTTGGATTCCACCATTCCGCCGCCATCGCGCCGAAATGTGCGGCCTCGGCCGGGTCGATAGTGGTTGCAGACGTTACGGTTGCGCTGTTCATGCCCGCTTTCTATCAGGACCGCCCGCATAGCCCAAGCCCCACCTCAAGGACTTCTGCCACCCATGGCCCGTATCGTGATGAAATTCGGCGGCACCTCGATGGCCGGGATCGAACGTATCCGCAGCGTCGCCGCGCGGGTGAAACGCGAGGTTGCGGCGGGCAATCAGGTCGCCGTCGTCGTCTCGGCGATGGCGGGCGAGACCGACCGGCTCGTCGGCTTCTGCCGCGAGGCGTCGTCGCTCTACGATCCCAAGGAATATGACGTCGTCGTCTCGGCGGGCGAGCAGATCACCTCCGGCCTGCTGGCGATCGCGCTGCAGGCGGCAGGGGTCCCGGCGCGCAGTTGGCTCGGCTGGCAGCTCGCCATCTCGACCTCGGACGCGCATGCCTCGGCGCGGATCGAGAATATCGACATGGCAGCGCTCGAGGCGAGCCTCGCCGCAGGCGAAGTCGCGGTGATCCCGGGGTTCCAGGGCGTCGACGAGCATGGCCGCGTGACGACGCTCGGCCGCGGCGGATCGGACACGTCGGCGGTCGCGATGGCGGCGGCGATGAAGGCCGATCGCTGCGACATCTACACCGATGTCGACGGCGTCTACACGACGGATCCTCGCATCGTGCCGCGTGCGCGCAAACTGAAGAAGGTGACGTACGAGGAAATGCTCGAGCTGGCCTCGGTCGGCGCGAAAGTGTTGCAGACCCGCTCGGTCGGCCTCGCGATGAAGGAAGGCGTGCGCGTTCAAGTGCTGTCGTCCTTCACCGGCGAGGACGCACCGATGGCGGATACATTGCCCGGCACGATGATCGTGGGCGAGGATGAGTTTTGGGAGGAGATCGACGATATGGAAAGCCAGCTCATCACCGGCATCGCGCACGACAAGAACGAAGCCAAGATCACGCTGGTGGCGGTGCCCGACAAGCCCGGCGCGGTCGCGGCGATCTTCGCGCCGCTCGCGCAGGCGAACATCAACGTCGACATGATCATCCAGAACATCGCGCATGCCGCGGGGTCGACCGACGTGACCTTCACCGTTCCCGCCGCCGATCTCGCGCGCTCGATCGAGGTGCTCAACCAGGGGCGCGAGGCGATCGGGTTCGCCGAGCTGGTCCACGACACGCGCGTCGCGAAGATCTCGGTGGTGGGCGTGGGCATGCGCAGCCATGCCGGCGTCGCCTCGACGATGTTCACCACGCTCGGCGAGCGCGGCATCAACATCCAGGCGATCTCGACCAGCGAGATCAAGGTCTCGGTGCTGATCGAGGAGGATTATACCGAGCTCGCGGTGCGCGTGCTGCACACCGCCTACGGCCTCGATGCGGAGGACGTCGCCGCCTGAACCGCGGCGCGCTCAGTCGTGGCCGAGCAGCTTGGTCGCGAGCTTGCCCACGAACGTCACCGGATCGCGCCCGCGGCCATAGCCGAAGTGGCGCATCTCGGCCTTGTTGCAGTCGCGCTGGCCGGCGAACATGCCGCATGCGCCGACCGGGGTCAGCGCCGCCATGCCGGTGCCGCGCGTGACGCGGGCGTCGTCGGGTTCGTCGTCGGGATTGGCCCAGCCCTCGGCGGCCGCCATCGGCGTGCGATCGTGGCGCGAGGCGCAGACGATGATGGCGGCGGACGTCGACGCCGCGGCGCAGCGTTGCAGGATCGCGAGGCGGTCGCGCGCGGGCGAATGCGCGAGATCGAAGTCGATCGGCAGCGCGGCGCCCGCGCTTTGGAGGATCAGCATCAACACCACCGACATCGGCCACCCCCCGCACTGCGTACAAAGTGGCGACGGATCGCGGCGGAACGATGGCAAACCTTTGGAGAAACGCGGCTATTTCGGTGAGCGACGGCGCAATCGCGGGGCCAGGCCGTTACCCCCTGTCCGATCAGTCCTTGGGAGCGTAGGGCCGGCTCGCGATGCCCGACCAATCCTGTTCGCCCATTCCGGCATCGACCGCGGCCCCCATTCTCGTGCGCACCGCGTCGAGCACCGGCAGCGTGATCTGCGCCGCATCGGCCAGTTCCGTCGCGAGCCGCAGGTCCTTGAGGCCGAGCTTCATCTTGAAGCCCGGCGTGAAATCGCCCGAGACGATCTTGGGCGCATAGCTCTGATAGGCGCGTGCGCCGAACAGCGTGCCGGTCATCAGGTCGAGGAAGGTGTCGGCCGCGACGCCATTGTCGCCCGCCAGCGCGACGCCCTCGGACATCGCCTCGATCGCCATGGTGATCATCATGTTGCCCGCGATCTTGGCGGCATTGGCTTGGGCGGGGTCGGTGCCGAGCGGCCAGACCTTGGTCGAGAGCGTCTCGAGCAACGGGGTGATGGTGGCAACAGCGTCTTCGGGTCCTGCGACGACGACGTTGAGTTGCGCCGCGGCGGCGGCATCGGGGCGGCCGAAGACGGGGGCGGCGACGTACGCCAGGCCGCGCTCGGCATGGTCTGCCGCGAGTGCCTTCGAGAAGGCGACCGAGATCGTCGCGGCGACGATATGGATCAACCCGGCGCGGGCGGAGTCGAGTGCACCCGAGTCGAGCAACACGCTGCGGATCGCGGCATCGTCGGCGAGCATCGTGAACACGACTTCGGTGTCGAGCGCGGCAGCGACGCTGTCGACGATCGTGACGCCGGGGACTTCGGCTGCGTCGACCGGCGAGCGGTTCCACGCGTGGACCTGATGGCCCGCCTTGGCGAGGTTGACGGCCATGGCGCTGCCCATCTTGCCGAGCCCGATGAAACCGATCTGCATGTTGAGGATCCTGTCTGGAGAAGCTGCAAGCGCAAGCGTTTGGCGGGGAGGGAGGTTCCGGGGTCGGATGTGGTCGAAGGAAGAAGGTAGAAGGAAGAAGAAGGCCCTCACCCAACCCTCTCCCGCGAAGGGCGGGAGAGGGTTGGGTGAGGGCTTTCTTCTTCTTCTTTCAAGCAAAGCCGCATGAACGACGCTGGCAACACCCTCCAGATTGGTCAGCACTTCGGTGTTCCAGAAGCGCAGGATCGTGAAGCCCTGATACTCGAGAAAAGCAGTGCGGCTAGCGTCGGCCTGCTCCGAATGCTGGCTCCCATCGATCTCGACGATGACCATCGCCTCGAGACACACGAAGTCGGCGACATATCCGCCGATCGTATGCTGGAACCGGAATTTGAACCCGTCGAGCTGCCGGTTGCGCACCGCCTGCCAGAAGAGATCCTCCGCATCGGTCCGCTCGCGGCGGAGGCGTGCGGCGTGAGGGCTGATCTGGCGGCGGATCGGCGGCATGGTGTTGATTATACTAGAAAGAAGACCCCCACCCAACCCTCTCCCGCGAAGGGCGGGAGAGGGCTTGCGCGCTGCGGGCCGCCTGCCTCTTTCCCAGCCCTTCCTGCCTTTCTAGCCCTCTCCCGCTTGCGGGAGAGGGTTGGGTGAGGGCCTTCTGCCTTCTGCCCCTCCCCAACGCTATTCCCCCATCAAATGCACCGCCACCCGCCGCCGATGCGCATTCGTGCGATGCTCGAACAGATAGATCCCCTGCCACGTCCCCAGCACCGGCCGCCCGCCGACCACCGGAATCGACAAGCTCGTCGCAGTCAGCGCCGCGCGCAAATGCGCGGGCATATCGTCGGGCCCCTCATCGTCATGCTCATACCCCGCGCTCTCGGGCGCGATCTTCGCGAAATAGCGCTCTACGTCGCGCTGCGCGGCCGGCGCCGCATTTTCCTGAATCAGCAACGATGCCGAGGTGTGGCGGACGAACAATGTCAGCAACCCCGTCTCGATCGCGCTGTCCGCGACCCAGCGCACCACCGCGTCGGTAATCTCGTGGAGGCCCTGCCCGGGGGTCGCAATCACCAGTTCGGTCGAAGTCTGTCGCATGACGCGGGCTTGCCCCAAAGCCCCGCGCGCGGCTAGGCCTGCGCGCATGAACGAAATCTCCTCGACCGGCGCAGCGCGCCTCGCCCGGCGCATGGCGCGCGGTTCCGCATTTCTTGGCTCGGAGGTCGCGATCCTGTGCGGCGCGATGTCGTGGGTGTCCGAGCGCAACCTCGTCGCTGCGGTGTCGAACGCGGGCGGCTTCGGGCTGATCGCATGCGGCGCGATGACGCCCGAGCTGCTCGACCGCGAGATCGCCGCGACCAAAACGCTGACCGACAAGCCGTTCGGCGTGAACCTCATCACGATGCACCCGGCGCTGTTCGACCTGATCGACGTGTGCAACCGCCACGGCGTGGGCCATGTCGTGCTGGCAGGCGGCCTCCCGCCCACGGGGTCGATCGACGCGATCAAGGCGAACGGCGCGAAGCTGATCTGCTTTGCCCCCGCGCTGTCGCTCGCCAAGAAGCTGATCCGCTCGGGCGTCGACGCGCTCGTCGTCGAGGGGATGGAGGCGGGCGGGCATATCGGCCCGGTGTCGACTAGCGTGCTCGCGCAGGAAATCCTCCCCGAAGTCGCCGACAAGGTGCCGGTCTTCGTGGCGGGCGGGATCGGCCGCGGCGAGGGGATCGCGGCGTATCTCGACATGGGCGCGGCTGGCGTCCAGCTCGGCACGCGCTTCGTCTGCGCGACCGAGAGCATCGCGCATGCCAATTTCAAGAAGGCGTTCCTGCGCGCATCTGCCCGCGATGCGGTGGCGAGCGTGCAGATCGATCCGCGCCTGCCCGTCATCCCGGTGCGCGCGCTCAAGAATGCCGGCGGCGACCTGTTCACCGCCAAGCAGCGCGAAGTCGCGCAACTGCTCGACGAGGGCAAGGTCGCGATGGCCGAGGCGCAATTGCAGATCGAGCATTATTGGGCGGGCGCGCTGCGCCGCGCGGTGATCGACGGCGATGTCGAGCATGGCAGCCTGATGGCGGGCCAGTCGGTCGGGATGGTGACCAAGGAAGAGCCCGTCGCCGAGATCATCGCGCTGCTGATGGCCGAGGCTGCGGCGGCGCTCGAGCAGCGCGCAGCCTAAAGGTTGCGCGCGACGCGTGCGGCGTTCGCCTTACGCAAGTTAAAGATACAAATTAGGTCAATATCAGGGGTGTTGATTGGGCCGAGGTCCTTCCGTGTCTCGGTCGACCCGCCGCCACTATAGGTGGCGGCGATGGTAAAAAGCCCTGAAATATGCCACAAGACATCGATCTCGAGTCGTTGGTCATGGCCAACGATCCATCGGATACTGTTTAGCGTCGTATAGCGTCTATCGATACTCTTGATGGGGTTGGCCGATGACGACGAACTTGCTCGATGTGCAGGAGGCGCTGCAGGCAAAGGGCTTCGATCCCGGGCCGCTCGACGGCGTGCGCGGGCGAAAGACGATCGCCGCGATCCTGGCATTCCAGTCCGCCGCAGGACTGATGCCCGATGGGATCGTCGGGCGGCAGACGCTCGCCAAGCTGATCCCCGGCACCGATCCCGCGACGCTGACGCTCGCCTCGACGATCCCCTGGCTTGCCGAGGCGCATCGCCTGCTCGGTTTGAAGGAAGATACTGGCGCCGGCAGCAACCAGCAGATCCTGCAATGGGCGCGCGATTTGCACATTCCATACGACGATGACGATGTTCCGTGGTGCGGGCTCTTCGTCGGCCATTGCATCGCGTCGCAACTGCCGCGCGAGCCGCTCCCCGCCAACCCGCTCGGCGCGCGGTCGTATGAGACATTCGGCAAGAAAGTCGCGCCGCAGCCGGGCGCTATCATGGTGTTCTGGCGCGAGTCGGAGGGCAGCGGCAAAGGCCATGTCGGCTTCTATGTCGGCGAAGACCAAGTCGGCGATTTCCTGATCCTCGGCGGCCATCAGGGCAACGCGGTGTCGATCATCGGCAAGCCGCGCGAACGGTTTCTCGCCGCGCGATGGCCGAACACCGCCTTGCCTGCGACGGGCGGGCCGGTGCTCGCCCAGGTTCCGGGTGTCGGCAACCAGGTCGAAGTCTGACGCGCCGCACGGTCCGCCGGTTCAAGTGCCGAGCCTCCGCCCGCAGCCTCGTCGTTCCCCGGCAGCGCGTGATCGAGCGCGCGGATCACCGCGTCTCGGCATCGCCGACCTCCGCCCGGTAACGCCGCGTTAACCCTGTCATGCGACACCCAAGTCCCGGACTGGAGTTGCGTGATGAGATCGATTCGAATTTCGGCGTCCGCGCTGTTGCTGGCTGGAGTCGCGGTGATGAGCGGATGCGCATCGCATCGCTTGCCATCGGTCGCGACGGTCACGCCGCCCCCCGTGGCGATCGCCGCCACGGCGCCCCCTGCGGGCAGCTATCCCGGAATGCCGATCCCCGCGCGCCTCGCCGACGGATCGTACGCCACGCCCAATCGCGCGCTCAGCGCAGCGGCGACCGTCTGGCACTTTCGCGCCGGGCTCAACGTCGCGGCGCTCGCGTGCCGCGGCCCCGGCGATGCGCTCGTCGCCGCGCGCTACAATGCAATCCTTACGCGCCAGAGCAGCGTCTTGCGCGACTCCGAAGCAAGGCTCGCCGACGAATATCGCGGCAGCGGCGGGACCGCGTGGCGCGCGCGCTACGACCATGCGATGACCGTGCTCTACAATTTCTTCTCGCAGGGCTTTGCGCACGACACCTTCTGCGCGTCGGCGACGCAGATTCTCGCGGAGAGCGAGACGATCGCACCCGCAGCGTTCCCCGCCTTCGCGGCGGCGCGCCTGCCGGTGCTCGACGGCGCCTTTACCGATTTCTACGCGCGCTACGATCGCTGGCGCGCGGGCGCAGCGCCGGCTGCGATCACGGCACCAGCGCCGCCGCCGATCGTCGCGCAGCGCCGCGCAGCGCCGCGCGCGACGCTGGCATCGACGCCCGCGACGCCGTGGATCCAGCTCGATCAAGTCGCGTTGCTGCCCGATCCCGAGGGGCGCGAAGTCCACGGTGGTGCGCCGCGCACGCTCGCTGCGACGCGCCCGCGCCGCTGAGTCAGCGCTGGCCGATGACCATGCGCAGCGCGCCGAGGTCGCCCGAGACGAGATAGACCGCGATGGCCGCCCCGCCGCCGAACACCACGGCGATCGCGACCGACGCCAAGCCGGCAATGACGCCGCCTTGCCGCCGCCGCGCGAAGCTGCTGCGCTGGCTCGGCTTTCCGAGCTTGAGCTCGGCATAGCCCGCACCCGCGCCGCCGAGCGCGGTCATGATCACGGTGATCAGCGCGCCAAGCGGCGTCTGCCAGGCGAGCCCGATCGGCAGCACCAGCGCGAACGGCGCCGCCATCGCAAACGCCGCCAGCAGCTTCGCGCGGTTGATCTGGTCCTTGCTGACCGGCGCGACCGCGAGCAGATCGGGCGCATCCTCCGCCGACACCGTCAGCCAGGCAAAGCTGCCGACGAGCTGGCTCGCGATCAGGACGCTGGCAAAGGCGAGGGCTGGCGGCACCGGCACCGCATGGCGGCTGCCGAGCATCGCGAGCACGAGCGGCGCCATGTAGATCAGCCGCATCACGATCTGGAAAGCAAGCGCCGGATCGCGCGCGAGCAGCCGCCATTCCTTGGCGAAAATCGATCGCGTTAGCCCGGCATGGAACAGCCGCTGGCTCGCGCGGCCGGTCGGCTTGCTGCGCGACAGGCGGTTGCCGCCGTCCTGATAGCCCGACAGGAACAGCCGCTGGAGCGTCAGCCCCGCACCCGCAAACAGCAGCAGCGCGACGCCGAGCAGGATCGCGATCGCCAGCGGATCGCCGAACGCGGCGCGCCCCGGCAGGCTGCTCAGGCCGTGCGTGCCGAACCCGCTGGCACGCAGCCGCTCGAAGTGCGCGACCATCGCGCTGCCCTTGTGGTCGGCGCGCGGATAGAGTTGAGAGGCGAGGAACACCGCGCCGCCGAGCAACGCCGCGAGGATCTGCCCGAAGGTGCGCGCGGCACGTGGCCCGACCAGCGTCGCGACCGCGAGCGTCAGCGCGATCCCGACGGCGCTCGCGGTCAAGGCGAGCGCGACGAGCAGCGCCACTACGCCGAACAACTGCGGGTGACCGAGCACGGCGACGGGCACGACGATCGGTAACAGCAATACGGCATAGGTCAGCGCGATCGTCGCGGCGATGCCGAGCATCTTGGCGAGCAGCACGCTGCTTTCGGGAATAGGCGCCGAGAAGAGCAGAGCCAGGTCGCCCGTGTCATACAGGCTGCGCTGGCTGCCGAGTACCGCTTGCGCGGTCATGAAGCTCAGCATGAGCCCGCTCACGCCAAGCGCGGCGATGCGCAGTTCGGGCAGGACGGGGATCGCGGTGTCGCGCGCCGCCCAGCCGATCAGGCAGCCGATCGCCAGCCATGCTGCGATCAGCAGCCAGCCGATCACTTGCGTCGCGCCGAGCCGCGCGAGCAAGCCCCGCCGCCCGCTGGAACTGCGGGCGCGCACCGCCAGCCGCACTTCGTTCAGCGCGAGCCAGCCGAACGAGCCCGGCGGGACGTGACGCATCGCCCAGTTCACGCGGCGACGGCGTCCGGTGTGGTCAGGCGGATGAACGTGTCCTCGAGCGTCATCCCCTCGGTCCCCGCACGATCGCGCAGATCATCGAGCGAGCCCTCGGCGAGGAGCTTTCCGCCGCCGATGATGCCGATCCGGTCGGCCATCCGCTCGGCGACCTCGAGGATGTGCGTCGTCACGATCACGGTCTTGCCGGCATCGACCGCGCTGCGCAGCGCATCCTTGACCGAGCGCGCCATGCTCGCATCGAGCCCGGTCAGCGGCTCGTCGAGGATCAGCAGTTGCGGATCGTGGATCAGCGCGCCGGCAAGCGCGACCTTCTGCTGCATGCCGCGCGAAAAGCCCTCGCAGCGCGTGTCGCGTTGCTCCCACAGGTCGAGCCAGTGGAGCAGCCGGTCGGCTTCCTGCGCGGCATGCGCTGGGTCCATCCGCCACAGCCCGGCGACGAAGGCGAGATATTCGAGCGGGCTGAGCTTGTCGTAGAGCATCGGCTCGTCGGGCAGCCACGCGGTGATCGCCTTGGCACCGAGCGGATCGCGGCGTGCGTCGACGCCGAAGATCTCGATCGAGCCGGCGTCTGGCTTGGCGAGCCCGGCGACCATCCGCAACGTCGTCGTCTTGCCGGCGCCATTGGGCCCGAGCAGCGCATAGAGCTGTCCCGCGGCGATATCGAGGTCGAGCCCGGCGATGACGGGCTTGTCGAACGCCTGGGCCAAGCCTCTGATCCGCAGCGCCAAAGGGGAAGAGAAATCGCTCATGTGTCCTGTTTAGGCGATACACTCGGATCGTCCAGCCGAAACAGGGTCTCGACGGGACGATCGAGCGCGACGGCGAGTTTCAGCGCGAGAATCGTCGAGGGAACGAAGATTCCATTCTCCACGGTGTTGATCGTCTTGCGACTGACGCCGACGCGCTCGGCAAGCGCGGCCTGCGTCAGATCGAGCCGTTCGCGTTCGGCTTTGAGCGTGTTGTGGAGTGTTTCGGCCATTCAGCGCGCGGCCTGCAGTTCGAGCGTCGCGAGCCGGACCTGCGCCGCGACGATCGCCGTGGTGAAGATGATCCGCGCGCTGTCGCTTGCCGAGAGCAGTCCGGGCACGTCGCCGATCGCAAGCATCGCGGCGGCGGCGAGCAGGCCCGCCCAGAAGCCGATCGCACTGCTTGCGCGGCGATGCTCGCGCGTGACCTCGTCCTCGAGCAATTGTGCGAGCGGGCCGTTCTTCAACCGTGTCACCAGCGGCGAGAGATAGAGCACCGAGACGAGCGTGAAGCCGAACCACATGCCCTGGAAGAAGGAGCCCCGCGATGTCGCGAAGGTGAGGCCGAGCAACACGACGGTGAGGCCCGCAAAGGCGTATAGGCCAAGCGCGCGCGCGCGCGCCTTGCGTTCGGCGAGTTCGATCATTCCCATCATCATTCCCCTTTCGAGTCGTAACCTACGGGTTACATGTAACCTAAGTGTTACATCGCCGCAAGCGCCGTAAAGGGTTCCCTCGCTTGCCTGGTTAGATTAACAGCCGGGGCATGACGACGGCCAGCGACCTCGATCAGCCCGCGCAAGGCCGCATCGTCGGAACCGTCCACCGGTTTCCGCTGCGCGTCTATTTCGAGGACACCGATCTTTCGGGAATCGTCTATCACGCCAATTACCTGCGCTACATGGAGCGCGCGCGCTCGGACATGTTGCGCGTCGTCGGGATCGACCAGCGCGCGCATCAAGAAGCCGGCGGTGGAGCCTATGCGGTGACCGCGCTCGCGATCCGGTATCGCGCGCCGGCCAAACTCGACGACGCGCTGATCGTCCTGACGACGCTCCAGAATGTCCGTGCGGCGTCGGTCGATATTCAGCAACGAGTCATGCGCGGCGAGACGATACTCACCGAGGCAGACGTCACTGCGGCCTTGGTCGCGACGAATGGCCGGCCGCTGCGCCAGCCGCAGGAATGGATTGCGGCGTTTGCCCAAGCGATGGGCGAACGCGCGATGGGATCAGGGGATAGCGCCACGTGAACGAAATCATGCTCAACACCGACGCAACGACGCTGTCGCCGATCGCGCTGTTCCTCCAGGCCGACTGGGTGGTGAAGACGGTAATGATCGGGCTGTTGGCGGCGAGCGTGTGGACCTGGGCGGTGATCCTCGGCTTCTTCTTCCGGCTCGGCGCCACGCGTCGCAAGACCGCGGCCTTCGAGCGCGATTTCTGGAAGGCCGAGGATATCGATGCTTTCCACCGGCTGCATAACGAGAGCGATCTGCCGATCGCGCGCGTGTTCACCGCGGGCGTCGCCGAGTGGCGCCGTTCGACGGTCGGCGGGCAAGTCGACCGCGGCGGCACGCGCGAGCGGCTTGCGACGGCGATGGGCGCGGCGGTCGCCAATGAGATCGACCAGCTGTCCGATCGGTTGAACATCCTCGCGACCGTCGGCTCGGTCGCGCCGTTCGTCGGGCTGTTCGGCACGGTGTGGGGCATCATGCGCAGCTTCACCGGCATCGCGCAGGCGCAGAACACCTCGCTTGCCGTCGTCGCGCCGGGCATTGCCGAAGCGCTGTTCGCGACCGCGATCGGGCTGTTCGCGGCGATCCCGGCGGTGATTGCGTACAATCGCTTCAGCCACGGCATCAACCGCATCGAGGCGCGGCTCAACCGCTTCGCCGACGGTTTCCACGCGACGCTCAGCCGGCAGCTCGAGAGCGAGGTGCGCCGGTGAGGGGCGCATTTTATTCTCCCCTCCCGCAAGCGGGAGGGGAGTAGAAAATGTCGATGAACCTCCCCTCCCAGCGCGGCCGCGGGCGTCGCGCGCCGATGGCCGACATCAACGTCACCCCGTTGGTCGACGTGATGCTGGTGCTGCTGATCATCTTCATGGTCACCGCGCCGTTGCTTACCGCAGGTGTGCCCGTGACGCTGCCCGACAGCCGCGCGAAGGCGCTCGACCAGGACCAGAAACCGCTCGTCCTGTCGCTCGACGGCGCGGGTAAGCTGTTCCTCGACAAGGATCCGTTGAGCGAAGCGATGCTCCCCGACGTGCTCGCCCAGCTCGCTGCCAAGGGCGATCCGGCAAAGCCGCCACAGGTCTTCCTGCGCGCCGACCGCAAGCTCGATTACGGGCACGTCATGCGCGTGATGGGGGAACTCAACCGCGCCGGCTATAACCGCGTTGCGCTGGTGACGGTGGGCCAGGACGGCCAATGACGCGAGCGGAGCAATACGGACTCGGGGCGGCCGTGCTCGGCCATGTCGCGTTGTTCGCGCTCCTGTCGCTTGCCTGGAGCAGCGCGCCTACCCCGCCGCCGATGAACAAGCCGATCGAAGTCTCGCTGGTCGACGACGTCGCGCTCGACCAGACCGCACCCGCGGCGCCTGAGCCGCCTGCGCAATCCGCCGCGCCCGATCCCGGGCCCCCCGCCGAGGCGCCGCCGCCCGAAGCGGAAGAGGTCGCGCCCGAGCCGGCTCCACCCAAGCCTGCGCCGGTGGTACCCAAGCCCGCGCCGCCGAAGCCTGCACCCAAGCCGGCGCCGAAACCCGAGCCCAAGCCCGACGCAGTGCCGCCGCCCAAGCCCGCCCCGAAGCCCAAGCCTGCGCCCAAAAAACCCGCCGCCGAGAAATCGGAGGCGGCCGACAAGCCCGCTGCCAAGCCGGCACCCGCCAAGGCCGCGCCCGCGAAGGCCGCACCCGCCAAGAGCGCGGCGTCGACCAAGGCGGTGGCGACCGCCAAGTCGACGGGTACCAATCCAAAGGCGACCAAGGCCAAGCCGACCGGATCGCTGCTCGACGATGATTTCCGCAAAGGCCTGACGCAATCGCCCTCCAAGGCCAAGGCCTCCGAAGCCGCGCCCGGCGCGACGATGGATGCCAAGGCCGCCGCCGACATCGGCTCGGCGATCCGCCGCCAGGTCCAGCCGTGCGCCGATCGGCAGGTCAATCCGGGCCCCGGCGCGTCGCGTATCGTCGTGACGATCCGGCTGTCGCTAAACCGCGACGGGTCGCTCGCCGGGCGACCGACCGTGTCGGACGATCATGGCGGGGTCGATGACGAGAACCGCCGCTATGTCGACACGGTCGATCGCAACGCGATCGCGACCTTCGCCGGCTGCGCGCCGCTGCGTGGGCTTCCGCCCGAGCTTTACGACGTGCCACGCGGGTGGAAGACCTTTATCCTGCGCTACAAACTTCCCGGCTGAGGAAAGACGATGATGCTCCCCAAGACGATCCTCGCATTTGCTCTGGCCGCGGCGCCCGCGGCGACGCTTGCGCAAACGGGATCGGCGCCGCTGCCGGTGCCGTTCCCGAATAGCCCGCAGAGCGCACCGCAGGCTGGCGGGCAGGCGGGCGCGGCCAATCCGCAACAGCAGGGCGAGCTCGTCGTCGATGTCGTCGGCGGCGTGTCGGCGCCGCTCGGCATCGCGATCCCGGTGATGCCGACGTCGGAGGCGGTCAGTACGGCTGCCGGCCGCACCGACGAGCTCGGTCGGCAATTGTCCGATATCGTCACCACCGATCTGCGCAATTCGGGGCTGTTCAAGCCGCTCGGCGGCGACGCGCTCCATCCGATCGCCTATCCCGAAGTAACCGCGCCGACCTTCGATTACTGGGGGCCGGCAGGCGCCTCCGCCCTCGTCCAGGGGTTCGTTCGCGCCAATGGCGACGGAACGCTGACGGTCGGCTGCTATCTCTACGACGTCTCGTCGCGCGCCGAGATCGCGCGGCAGGGCTTTGTCGTGCCGCCGAGCGAATGGCGCCGCGCGGGGCACAAATGCGCCGACATGGTCTATTCGAAGCTGACCGGCGAAGGCCCCTATTTCGACAGCCGCGTCGTCTACATTTCGGAGACTGGCCCCAAGGGCAAGCGCATCAAGCGGCTCGCGATCATGGACCAGGATGGCGGCAACCACCGCTTCCTGACCAACGGCCAGGCGATCTCGCTGACCCCGCGCTTCTCGCCCGACCAGCGCTCGATCGTCTATATGAGCTATCTCAAGGATCGCCCCGCGATCTACGTCTACGATCTGGCGAGCGGATCGTCGCGGCTGCTCGTGGCGAGCGCCAACCTGACCTTCGCGCCGCGGATCTCACCCGATGGCCGCTTCGTGCTGTTCTCGATGGCGGTCGGCGGCAATACCGATATCTACCGTGTCGCCTTCACCGGCGGCAGTCCGCAGCGGCTGACCGATTCGCCCGGGATCGACACCGGCGCGACCTATTCGCCCGACGGCGGACGTATCGTGTTCGAGAGCGATCGCTCGGGCACGCAGCAGCTCTATGTGATGAATGCCGACGGATCGTCGCAGCAGCGCATCAGCTTCGGCAGCGGGCGCTATGCAACGCCTGTGTGGAGCCCGCGCGGCAACTTGATCGCCTATACCAAGATCGGCGGATCGTTCCGCATCGGCGTGATGAGCCCGGCGGGCGGCAACGAGCAGTTGCTCACCGACGGCGCGCAGGACGAAGGCCCGAGCTGGTCGCCCAACGGTCGCGTCATCATGTTCTTCCGCTCGGGGATGGGCGGCGGCGGACGCGCCGATCTGTGGTCGGTCGATCTCACCGGGGTCAATGTTCGGCGCGTTCCGACGGTGCTCGATGGATCCGATCCCGCCTGGGGACCGTTACGCCCCTGATATCAAGCCAAGCGTTTGACTCACCGTTGCGACCGGGCGAAGCCGTTAGCTTACCTCGGTCTGTGCCCGAAACGACCTTTTACCTCTGGGAGAAGCCGCCATGGCGAAACTGACCACGACGCTGCTGATTGCCACCGCTCTGCTCGCGACCACCGCGTGCAGCAAGAAGCGCCCCGCCGAGCTGCCGCCCGCGCCCGGGGCGGTAACCGATCAGAGCGGCTCGGGCGGGCAGGGCGCCATCGTTCCTGGCTCGCGCGCCGATTTCGAGCGGTCGGTGACGAGCAACACCGTCAATTTCGCGCTCGACAGCTACAGCCTCGATGACCGTGCGCGGTCGATTCTCGACAGCCAGGCGACGTGGCTCGCGCGCTATCCCAACACGCCGGTGAGCCTCGAAGGTCATGCCGACGAACGCGGCACGCGCGAATACAATCTGGCGCTTGGCGATCGTCGTGCGCTCTCGGCGAAGAACTATCTCGCGGCACGCGGCGTCGCGCCGGGCCGGATTTCGACGATCAGCTACGGCAAGGAACGCCCGATCGCGCTGGGTTCGGACGAAGCCAGCTGGGCGCAGAACCGTCGCGCGGTGACGATCGTTCTGAACTAAGCTGATCCGTCACCCCGGGCTTGTTCCGGGGTCCACTCGGATGCGCGCCCTACGGTCGTAGAATGTGTGGCACGGTGGACCCCGGCACGCGGCCGGGGTGAAGAAGATGGGGATGGGGGCGACGTCGGCTTTTGCTGGCGTCGCCCTTGCCATGTCCGTGACCCTTACCCCTCCCGTCGCTATCCTCCACACTCCCTCTCTGAACGGGCGAGGGAATAGGCTTGCCTCTCCTCAAATCCCGATATAAATATGATATCATATTAACGGGAGGCATTGATGGTCGAGTCGCCAACACGCAACACAGCACTCACGCTGTCGCACGAACACACCGCGGCTACGTCGAGCGGGTACATGATGTTGATCGTGATGCTCGTGGCGCTCGGCTTCGGGCTGTTCGGCGCGAGCTTGCTTCAGGACGAATCGACGCTCGGCGGCGTGCTCGTTGCGATCGCGGCGCTCGTCATCGCCTTCGTCGCCTGTGGTTTCTACATGCAGCAGCCCAACCAGGCGACCGCGATCACGCTGTTCGGCGCGTATAAGGGCACCGACCGCAAGACCGGCTTGCGCTGGCTGCTCCCCTGGCTCGCGCGGAAAAAGGTTTCGCTGCGGGCCAACAACATGATCTCCGAGCGGTTGAAGGTGAACGACCTGCGCGGCAACCCGATCGAGATCGCGGCGCAAGTCGTGTGGCGCGTCACCGACACTGCGCAGGCGCTGTTCGACATCGACGACTATAAGGCGTTCGTCATCGTCCAGATCGAGGCGGCGGTGCGCACGATCGGCGCGCGCTACCCCTATGACGATTTCGAGCATCAGGAAGTGACGCTGCGCGGCAATCACGACCAGGTCGCCGCCGAGCTGCGCGCCGAGCTGATCGCGCGCCTCGCGACCGCGGGGATCACCGTCGACGAATGCGGGTTCACGCACCTCGCTTATGCTTCGGAAATCGCCGGCGCGATGCTGCGCCGCCAGCAGGCGCAGGCGGTGGTCGCGGCGCGCAAGACCTTGGTCGAGGGCGCTGTCGGGATGGTCGAGATGGCGCTCGCTTTGCTCAGCGAGAAGAACGTCGTCGAGCTCGATGACGAGCGCCGCGCGGCGATGGTCTCGAACCTGATGGTCGTGTTGTGCGGCGAGCGCGATACGCAGCCCGTCGTCAACGCCGGCTCGCTCTACCAGTAACGAGCTGGACGGTGGCGGCTCCTCCCAAGAAGGCGTTCGCGCTTCGCCTCGACCCTTCGCTGTACGCGGCGGTCGAGCGGATCGCGGCGGCCGATCTCAGGAGCGTCAACGCCCAGTTCGAATGCCTGCTGCGCGAGGCGCTCGCCAAGCGCGGCGTCAAGCTCGAAGCGCCCAACCCGCCCCGGCGCGGGCGGCCACCCAAGGAGGATGACGATGCAGACGCGTGACGTGATCGACCATTACCGCGCCGAGCCGGGCTATTGGTTCGTGCCCAAGCTGTTCGGCATCGGCGCGACGCCAGTGACGTGGCAGGGCTGGGCGCTGACGATCGGGTTTGCGGTGTTGCTCGTTGCCGATATTCGCTTCGTCCACGAGCGGATCGCGCAAATCGCGATCGGCGTTGCGCTCTTCGCGGTCTTCACCGGTATCGCTGTGCGCAAGACCAAGGGCGGCTGGAGCTGGCGCTGGGGTATCCGGGGCTAGGCAGGCCTCAGCCGAGCGCCTGGTCGAGCAGTTTCGCCAGGCGCAGCCCGCCGCGCTCGACCTCGAGCCGCGCGATCGGCACGGCCTTCTCGATCGTCGCTTCGTCCATCGTGACGTGCGCCGGTGTCGGCGCGCAGGGATCGGCCATCACGCTCGCATAGGTCACGTCGCGCGCGACCTGCCAGCTCTCGCGGCTCCAGTCGGTGACGTCGCCCGCGGCGATCTTGGCGCGCACGGCGGCCGGGTAGCGGCGCACGATCGGCGGCCCGCTGGTGATCGCGCGCTCGGCGAGATAGCCGTCCCAGATGCTGTGAAGGTTCAGCCGCGCAGTGCCGTAGCCGCCATAGCTGGCGAGCACCTTGTTGCCGCCCTGATCGTCCTTCTCGCCGGCATGCAGCGGCTGGTGGAGATCGCCGACAAAGTGGACGAGGAAGGCGAGCGCCTCGACGCGGTCGTGGAGCGGCGCGCGCTTGTTCTTGAGCACAGCGACGTCCTTGGTGATCTGCGCCGAGACGCAATTGCCGTCCTTGCACGCCGCGACGAGGTCGAACGGGTGGCAGATGTTCACGTCTTGATAGTGCCAGCTATAGGCATAGCCGAAGCGCGATTTGCCGTCGGGGCCCTTGAGCGGCTTGATGCAGTCGGCCCACACCGCGGCATCTGAAATGGTCGAGGCCTTGCACTCGGGCGTGCCGAGCAGCTCCGAATGCGCGAGCAGCGCGCGGATCGCCAGGCGCGTCTTGGGGCGGACATTCGCGTCGGCGATTTGCGCGATCGTCTGGTGGCCATATTCCCAATAGGCCGCCGCCGGCGACGCGGTCGCCGCGACGATCAAGGTGGCGGCAACGGCAAGGCCGGGACGAACGCGACGGAGACTGGTCATGGGCTCCGGCCTTAGCGGCGTTGCTCCTCCCGCGAAAGCGGGTCTCGCAAGTCCGATGCCGAAACGAGAGTTTCGTCGCCGTCACGCCTGCTCTTCGCGCCTTCGCGCCTTCGCGTGAGAAAAGAAGGGATGCTCACGCGAAGACGCGGAGGCACGAAGAGGCGAAAGCAACCGCCTCTGCGTCCTCCGCGCCTCTGCGCGAACCCATCTTCTTTTTTCGCGCAGAGGCGCGGAGGACGCGGAGGAGAAGAAGGGTTTTGCCTTGCAGGCTATTCGTCGCCGAACACCGCGACTTCGCGGCCCCCGGCGGAGTCGAGGCGCGCGCGGTACATGCCCGGCGTCGAGAACCGCCACAGCGCCTCGAACTTCGGCCCCGCGACGATGATGCCGCCGGTCCCGCCGAGCGCGGTCACTTCGGCCAGCACCGTCTCGACCGCCGCTTCCAGCGTTTCGCCCGCCAGCCGCACCCGCGCGCAAATCTCGTGCGCGACGTTCGCGCGGATGAAGAATTCGCCCGATCCGGTGCACGACACGGCGCCTGCGCGATCATCGGCATAGGTGCCCGCGCCGATCAGCGGCGAATCGCCGATCCGGCCCCAGCGCTTGCCCGTCACCCCGCCGGTCGAGGTCGCGGCGGCGACATGGCCGTGCACGTCGCACGCCACCGCGCCGACCGTGCCATATTTCATGTCGACATCGAACGCGCCGCCGCCTTCGAGCATCTCGTCGAGCTGCGCGCGCCGCTCGGGCAGGACCAGCCAGTCCTGTGTCGCGGGCTCGCAGCCTTGCTCCACCGAAAACGCGTCGGCCCCCGCACCACTCAGCAGCACATGCGGACTGTTCGCCATGACGGCGCGGGCAAGGCTCACCGGATTGCGTGTCGCCGTCACCCCTGCCACTGCGCCCGCATTGCGATCCCGACCGTCCATGATCGCTGCATCGAGCTCGGCGACACCGGCGTGCGTCAGCGCCGCGCCGCGCCCCGAATTGAAGTGCGGATCATCCTCGAGCACGCGCACCGCCGCCTCTACGGCATCGAGCGCCGCACCGTCCGCTGCCAGAACCGCCGCGCCCGCATCAAGCGCGCGGCCGAGCGCGGCGCGCGCACCCTCGGCCTGTGCCTGCGAGACGGTGTCGCGCGTCATCTGTCCCGCGCCGCCATGGAGTATCAGGGTCCAGCTCATCACGTCTCGTTCGTTTGGGGGAAGGGGCGCAGCCCGATCAGCGGGCGCAGCCAGCCGATTTCGCGGCCGATCGCGTAAAACAGCCAGCATCCGACCAGCGTCGTCACGACCAGCACGCCGAACTCAACGAAGCGCGGCAGGCCGAACGGGAGGAGCGCGCCCTCGACCCCGACGATGATCGTCTGGTGAATGATGTAGAAGGGGAACACCGCCTCGGTCAGCACGCGGCGCCACGGCAGGTCGCGGTTGAGGTGGCTGTCGGCAAAGCCGATCAACGCGACGATCATGCTCCAGCCCTGCACGGCGCGCGCGCTGGCGAACAGGATACCCCATGGCCAGGTCGGCATCGAGCTGTTCGGCCAGCGCAACTCGGTCGCGGCGACAATTAAGTAGCAGGCGATTCCGATCGCCAGCGCCCATGGCCACAATCGCCGCATCGTCGCCAGCGCCGGCGTGGACCCGGCGAGCGCGAAGCCGAACAGGAAGGCGGGCAGATATTGGACATGGCTCACCGAATCGCCGACCAGATCGTTGCTCGGCCCGATCCCGGGGAACAGCCAGGCGCTGACCAGCACGAGCCAGGCGGCCGGGAGCAACCACACCAGCCATCCGCCGAACAGCCGATCGAAGCCGCGCTGAAGGCTGCGCTGTCCCATCGCGGCGACGAGCACCGCCAGCACCATCGTGTAGATCCACAGATACGCGACGAACCACAGATGCTGCCACGTCGGCAGCGCAAGGCCGTTGACGACGCGGAAGCTGAAATAATCGTGGAGCAGGAAATACCCGAAATCATGGGTGTAGCCATGCTGCGTGATGAGCTCGACCCACGGCTGGAGCGGCACCACGACGATCACGCCGAACAGGAGTGGGATGATCAGCCGCCACGTACGGTTGACCGCGAAATGCCCGGTTGCGGGCCCGCGCACCAGTAGCGCCCGACTGGCATAGCCCGACACGACGAACAGCAGCAGCAACCGCCAGCTGTTGACCGCGAGCATCGGGATCGCGACCCATGCCAGCGGCTGCGCGGTCTTGGCATGATACCCCCACGGCACGAACACCATGCCGATATGATAGAGGATCAGCAGCGCGAACGCGCCGATGCGCAACCAGTCCAGTCCGTAATGCCGTTCCATCGCGCGGCCCTAATGCGATGTGCCCGATCGAGCAAACTCTAGCGGTTTCCGATGGCGCGGATCGTCGCTATATGGGCGCGACCAACCAGAGGAAGTTTTCCATGTCCCTCCGCCCGTGGCGCGACATCAACCGTCGTCAGAGCCGCCAGATCATGGTCGGCAACGTGCCCGTCGGCGGCGACGCGCCCGTCACCGTCCAGACGATGACCAACACGCCGACCGACGACGTCAAGGCGACGATCGACCAGATCCGCCGCTGCGAGGATGTCGGCGTCGACATCATTCGCGTGTCGTGCCCCGACGTGGAGAGCACCGCAGCGTTGAAGCAGATCGTCCGCGCCAGCCGCGTGCCGATCGTCGCCGACATCCATTTCCACTATAAGCGGGCTTTGGAAGCCGCCGATGCGGGTGCGGCGTGCCTGCGCATCAACCCCGGCAACATCGGCTCGCCCGCCCGCGTCAAGGAAGTGATCGACGCGGCCAAGTCGAACGGCTGCGCGATCCGCATCGGCGTCAATGGCGGGTCGTTGGAAAAGCATCTGCTCGAAAAATATGGCGAGCCGTGCCCCGACGCGCTGGTCGAATCGGCGATGGACCATATCAAGATCCTGCAGGACCATGACTTCCACGAGTTCAAGGTCGCGGTGAAGGCGTCGGACTTCTTCCTCGCGGTGGCGGCGTATCAGCAACTCGCCGAACAGGTCGATTGCCCGCTGCATCTCGGCATTACCGAGGCGGGCGGTTTCGTCGGCGGGACGGTCAAGTCGTCGATCGGGATCGGCTCGCTGCTGTGGTACGGCATCGGCGACACGATCCGCGTCTCGCTCTCGGCCGAGCCCGAGGACGAGGTCCGCGTCGGCTTCGAGATTCTGAAAGCGCTCGGCATCCGCAACCGCGGCGTGCGCGTTGTGTCGTGCCCGTCGTGCGCTCGACAGGGGTTCGACGTGATCCGCACCGTGCAAGCGCTCGAGGAGCGGCTCCAGCATATCCGCACACCGATGTCGCTCTCGGTCCTCGGCTGCGTCGTCAACGGCCCGGGCGAGGCACGCGAGACCGATATCGGCCTGACCGGCGGCGGCAACGGCAAGCATATGGTGTATTTGTCGGGCGTGACCGATCACACCGTCAATTCCGAGGATATGCTCGAGCACATCGTCAAGCTGGTCGAGGAAAAGGCCGCGTCGATCGAAGCGCATGATGCGGCGCTGGCAGCGGCGGCGCCGGTGGCTGTGGCGGCGGAATAGGTCTTGTGGTATGTGTCAGGTCTCGGGAGGCCTGACATGACCTATCATGCCAAAGTGATCGCTGGCGGCAAGATCGTTATCCCGGCGGAGTTGCGCCGCGAATTGGGGATTGCGGACGGTGACTCGCTCGTGCTCGCCAAGAGCGACGATGGCGGAATATCGATGAAAACCTACGGGCAGGTCGTCCGGGAGGCGCAGCAGGCGTTCCGCGAGATGACCGGTGACGACTATTCCGTCGATCAGTTCTTACGTGAGCGTGCGAGCGACTGGCGCGAGGAATGAGTGTCGTTCTCGATGCGTCAGCAATTCTCGCGGTGCTGTTGGATGAACCCGGCGCGGAGATCGTGATCCCGGTGATGCGCGGGAGCGCGCTCTCGGCGGTGAACGCGTCGGAGACGTTCCAGCGTGCGGCAGACAAGGGCCATCAGACACAGCGCGTTCTCGCATTGCTGAAGGGCCTTGAGATCGAAGTCGTTCCTTTTACGGTGGATCACGCGATCGCTGCGGCCGATTTGCGTCCCGCAACCAAGGCGGCGGGTCTTTCGCTCGGCGATCGCGCCTGTCTGGCGCTTGCCGCCGAGCGGCGCGCGACCGTATATACCGGAGACCGTCGCCTCGCCGACGTCGATATCGGTCTCGAACTTCGTCTGATCCGCTGAACATGCGTGTGCCAACACCGAAGAAGGTGGGTGCGGCGCTCGCTTTCGCTGTCGCCGCCGCCGGCATCGCGACCTATTCGGCGATGGATGTGCTGATGAAGGGCCTGAGCATTACCAGCGGCGCCTATTCGGCGGTGCTGTGGCGCTCGGTCGTCGGCGTGGTGTTGCTCGGCACGATCTTCGTGCTGCGGCGGCGGCCGTTTCCAGGGCGCGCGGCGCTCAAGCTGCACGCGCTGCGCGGCGCAACGGCGGGCTTCTCGGTGCTGCTCTTCTTTTGGGGCCTCGTGCGTGTGCCGATGGCGCAGGGGGTGGCGCTGACCTTTCTCGCGCCGCTGATCGCGCTCTATTTCGCGGCTGCCCTGCTTGGCGAGACGATCCGGCGTGCGGCGATCCTCGGGTCGATCGTCGCGAGTCTGGGCGTGCTGGTGATCGCCGCAGGGGAGGTGCAGGGGCATGCCTCGACCGCCCATGTGCTCGGCTCGCTCGCGATCTTCGCCGCGTCGATCTTCTACGCCTACAGCCTGATCCTGCTACGCCAGCAGGCGCAGGTCGCTGATCCGCTCGAGGTCGCCTTGTTCACCAGCGTGGTGCTTGGGGGGCTGCTGCTGCTCGGCGCGCCGTGGTTCGCCGGGCTGCCGACCACAGCGCAGCTTCCGTCGATCGGCGTGGCGGCGGTGCTCGGGTCGCTCTCGGCGATGGCGCTCGCCTGGGCGTACAGCCATGCCGAGGCGCAGGTGCTGGCACCTGTCGAATATACCGCTTTCGTCTGGGCGTCGCTGTTCGGCTGGTGGGTTTTCCACGAGACCGTCTCGCTCTACACCGCGGGCGGCGCGGCGCTGATCATCCTGGGATGCGTCCTCGCCGTTCGCGGCCATGCCGCACCCGCTCCACAAACCGAGGCCGCCGCATGATCGAGATTCGTACCGCCACCCCCGCCGACGTCGCGCTGATCCTGCATCTCGTGCGCGAGCTCGCCGAGTTCGAGCGCGCCGCCGAAAAGGTCGTCGCGACCGAGCCGTTGCTCCACGACGCGCTGTTCGGGCCGCACCCGGCCGCCGAGGCGGTGATCGCCGAGCTCGACGGCAAGCCCGTCGGGATGGCGCTGTTCTTCCACAATTTCTCGACCTGGACCGGCTGGCGCGGGCTGTATCTCGAGGATCTCTACGTCACG
This sequence comes from Sphingomonas sp. PWP1-2, assembly GCF_049898305.1. Classification (NCBI taxonomy): domain Bacteria; kingdom Pseudomonadati; phylum Pseudomonadota; class Alphaproteobacteria; order Sphingomonadales; family Sphingomonadaceae; genus Sphingomonas; species Sphingomonas sp. PWP1-2. Next base: position 15,065 of record NZ_JAFCXM010000004.1, on the reverse strand, counting down.
CCCGAGGCACGCGGCGCGGGCGTCGGCAAGGCGTTGCTGCAGCATCTCGCCAAACTCGCGGTCGAGCGCGGCTGCACGCGCTTCGAATGGTCGGTGCTCGACTGGAACGAGAAGGCGATCGCCTTCTATCGCTCGATGGGCGCGGCGCCGATGGAGGAATGGACCGTCTACCGCGTCACCGGCGATGCGCTCGCCAAGCTGGCGGGGCAGGGCTGATGCCGGTCGATTCGGGCCTGATCGCCTGGATCGAGGAAGCGCTCGCACCGATCGGCACGGTGACCAAGCGCGCGATGATGGGCGGGGCGACGCTCTATCTCGACGGCACGATCTTCGCGATCGCGGTCGAGGACGGGCTGTGGATCAAGGCCGATGCGACGAGCGATGCGGTGTGGGATGCCGCCGGCTGCCCGCGCTTCAGCTATACGATGGGCGAGGGGCGTGAAGGCTCGATGAACTATCGCCGCGCGCCCGACGATGTCTATGACGACGCCGATGCGCTGCGCGAATGGGCGGCGCTTGGCGTTGCTGCGGGGCTGCGCGCGCCGGTGAAGCGCAAACCGGCCCAGAAATAACCCGTCATTCCCGCGAAAGCGGGAATCCCGCTTCTTCTTGTCAGGTCAGAAGAAGCGGGACCCTGGCTTTCGCGGGGGTGACGGTTGGGTTCAGTCCGCCTGCGCGACTTCGCCTGGTGCAGGGTCGCCGGCCTTCTTGGCCTGCTCATAGCGTTCGATCGCCTCGATCACGACCTTGCGCGCTTCGTCGCGGTCGCCCCACTTGCCGACGCGGACCCACTTCTTCTTTTCGAGGTCCTTATAGTGCGTAAAGAAATGCTCGATCTGCTCGAACACGATCTCGGGCATGTCGCCGCGCTCGTTGACGTTCGAATAATACGGGAAGGTCGAATCGACCGGCACGCAGACGAGCTTCTCGTCGCCGCCGGCTTCGTCCTCGAGGTTCAACACCGCGATCGGCCGCGCGCGCACGACGCAGCCCGGGATGAACGGCGAACGCGCGACGACCAGCGCGTCGAGCGGGTCGCCATCGGGCGAGAGCGTGTGCGGCACGAAGCCGTAATTCGCCGGGTAGCGCATCGGCGTGTGCAGGATGCGGTCGACGAACAGCGCGCCCGACGCCTTGTCGAACTCATACTTGACCGGCTCGCCGCCGGTCGGGACTTCGATGATCACGTTGAGGTCGTCCGGCGGGCCCTTGCCGACCGGGATCATGTCGATACGCATAGTAAGTCCTTAACTACACTGAATAATATGGAAGAAAATCGGCCTTAACGCGGTGCCAGCAAACGGTCCAGTCCACCCTCTCCGGTGCCGATCTTCTGGAGGTGCGGATAGCGCAAGCCCTCGTGATAGTCGATGCTGACCGGGCTGATCTGGTCGTTGCTTTTGACCAGCAGAACGATTGGCGTCTTGCGCGCTTTGGCGGCGGTGACCGCGCCCTTCAGCGCGCTGTCGGAGAAGGCGGTGCCGTCGACCGCGACGATGCTGTCGCCGATCGTCAGCCCGGCCTTGTACGCGGGCGAATCCCAGCCGACGCCGGTCAGCTTGCCGTCCTTGTCGACCGTCAGGCCAAGAGAGAAGGTGAGGTTGGTGTTCTTGCGTGCGGCCTCGGCATTCTTGAAGGCGAGCGTCGGCTCCTCGGTATAGACCAGCTTGTAGCCGTTTGCCTCAAAGCCCTTCAGCGGGGCCGGGGCGCCGGTCTCGGTCAGCCGCTTGGTGAGCAGACCGGCCCAGTCGTACGGCTGGATCGCGGTGAGCGTCTTGACCACGTCGTCGAACGTGTAGGTGACTTCGCCGTAATCGCCGTCGTTGAGGCCGAAAAAGGCGCGGCCGAAATCGTCGATCGATTTCTTGCCGCCCGATTGCTGGCGCAGGATCGAATCGACCTCCATCCACACCAGCAGGCCCTCGTTATAATAATCCTCGGAGCGCTGATAGCTCGTCCATCCCTTGGGGCGGCGCTGCGAAATCGTCGGGTCGTTGGTCGTATCGACCATGTCGCGCCAGTTGCGTGCCGGGCGGTTGTCGAGCTCGGCCATGATCGCGGCATAGCCGTCGAGCGTATCCTGCTTCGACACGATCCCCGAGCGCGCCTGCAGCACATAGCCCCAGAACTGCGTCTGGCCCTCATAGACCCACAACAGGCTGCCGCGCATCGGCATGCGGAAATCGGGGGTCCACAAATCGGCGCCGCGGCGGAACTTGCCGTCCCAGCTGTGATTGTATTCGTGCGGCAGCAGGTTGCGCGAGCCCGGGCCGTCCTTCCACTTTGTGAAATAGCCAAGCTTCACGCCGTCTTCCGACGAGCGGTGATGCTCGAGCCCGATCCCGCCCATCACGTCGGAGATCGACAGCAGGAATTCATAGGTGTCGTAATGCTGCGCGCCGTAGAGCTTGACCGCCTGATCGACCAGCCGCTTGTGCGCGTCGATCTGATCGGGCGTTGCAGCGAGCTCGGCGGGCGTGTCGGCATAGACGTCGAGATTGACGCGCGGCGAGAGCGGCCACTGCTTGTAATAGCGCCCGGCGAGGACGGGCGAATCGACCAGCACTTCGTAATTGGTGAGCTGATAGGCATAGGTCGAGCCGTTCGCCTTCGACGGCAGGCCCGACGAGGCGGTGAAGCCAATCGGGTATTTGACCACAGCCTTGACCGGGATCTGGCGCGTGAAATAGCCCGCGGGATAGAGGCTCATCGAATTCCACTGCAGCCGCAGCATGTTCGGGGTCATCACCACCGAGCCTTGGTCGCCTGCGGTCGCCGAGAGGAACTGCAAGTCGATGTCGAGGTTCTTTGCGCCCGCCGGCACTTCGATGTGGAAGGCATAGACGTCGACCGGATCGCGCGTCCACGCGACCTCCTTGCCACCCGCGCGAATGTGCAGGCCGGCGAGCTTGTCGAGCTGGCCGGTCGGCGAATGGTTGCCCGGCAGCCATTTCGGGAAGAGCAGCACCATGTGGCCCGCGCTCACGCCGCTGATCGTCTCGCGCGTCGTGAAGATGCCGCGCGTCGTGTCGGTCGCGTCGATGTCGAGGCTGATCGTGCCGGGAAAGGGCGTGTCGCGCGCTTCGGGGATCGTGTCGACGATCGGCACCGGCTGCGGCTTGGAATTTTCGGCCAGCACCGGCGATGCGGTGGTGGCGAGCAACAGGGCGGTGAACGCGACGCGACGGATCATGCAGGGGAGCTTTCTTGGGAAGAGCGGCTTTGGCGGTGGTTAAAGCGGTTGAAGCGCGCGCCGTCCAGCCCCCCGCCGCGCGATTCCGCTACGACCCGCTGCTGCTGCCGAGCACGTTGATCGTGAAGGCGAGCACGCCGATGTTGAACACGAACGCCGCCAGGCACTGGCCGAGCGACACGCGCCGCATCCGCCGCGACGAGATCTCGACGTCGGAGGTCTGGAAGGTCATCCCGAGCGTGAAGCTGAAATAGAGGAAGTCCCAATAATCGGGCTCGGCGCATTCGGGGAAATCGAGCCCGCCCGAATCCTGCCCGTCATCGTCGCAGTCCGAATAGAAGAGATGCGCATAATGCAGCGCATAGACGGTGTTCGAAAACAGCCACGCAAGCACCAGCGTCGCGATCACCAATACGGTCGCGGCAACGCTCGTCTTGCCCTGCAATTCCTTGGCGACCGAAGTGAGGATGATGAGCATCGTCACGCCGGTGAGCACGAGCAGCCCGGCACGATTGGCGTCGTTGTTCGCGGCGGCCTTGCGCATCTTGTCGGCCTCGCCGTGGCCGAGCAGCGTCGAGATCGCGATCAGGAACACGGCAGCGGCGACGTCGAACGCCGCCATCGCACCGCGCCCCCAGCCGAGCGGGGGGATGGCGACGAATAGCCCGATCACGAACAGTGTCGCGAACAGGATGAAGCGGGGCGGGGCGACCTTGTTGCCGAGATTCAGACTCATGCAACAGAGCTACCGCGCTTTTGTGCGGGGTGAAATCCTCGCGCAAACATAACGTTTCTGTCACATCTGCAGCGCGCGGTTCGCCATCACCCCTGCGATGAACAGCAGGTACACGCCGAACACGCGCTTGAGCGGCTCGGCCGGCAGCGCATGGGCCGCGGCGACACCGAGTGGGGCGGTGAGGATCGACATCGAGGTGATGACGACCGCGCCGAGCAGATTGACATAGCCGAGCGAGCCGACCGGCAGGCCGGGCTTGCCGAGCCCGATCAGGATCCAGCCGATCGTGCCGGGCACCGCGATGATGAAGCCGAACCCGGAGGCGGTCGCGATCGCCTTGTGGATCGAGCGGCCGCACAGCGTCATCACGATCACCGCGACCGTCCCGCCGCCGATCCCAAGCAACGAGGAGAAGAGGCCAAGCCCACCGGCGATCGCGGCGCGGGGCAGGCCGCTCGGCATCGTGTCGCTGACCTGGCGCCGCGCGAGCCTGGGCACGAGGAAATTGATCGACATCAGCACGATGCCGCCAGCGAAGATGAAGGTCAGCGTCTGCCCCGTCATCCGCTGTGCGAGCAGCACGCCCACACCGACGCCGAGGATGATCCACGGCGCCCAGGTCTTGAGGATCTCGAAATCGACCGCGCCGCGTTTGTGGTGACTGAGCGTCGAGCGCAAAGCGGTGACGACGATCGTCGCGAACGAGGTGCCGATCGCGACATGCGTATATTCGCCCTTCGCGCCGCCGAGCAGCGGCAGCAGCGCGATCATTGCGGGAACGACGACGAAGCCGCCGCCGATCCCGAACAGTCCGGCGGCAAAGCCCGCGAACAGCCCGGCGGCGAGCATGGCGAGGATGGCGGGCGCCCAGGCGAGCACGGCGCTCATGCGCTGGCACGCGGGAATGGGACAACGGACACGGCAAACAGACGCATGGCGACCTTTCCGAAACGAGCCGGGTGAGATCCTGCGGATGCTGAAATGGGGACTGTTGCCGCCCCCGTTACGCTTATGCTGCGGCGCGGGAGCCGGACGTGTCAAGCCGCTCTTCCTCCCCTCCCTTCCACGCAGGGGAGCAGAATCCACAACCATCTGGCGTTCGCCCGAACGCTCGCATAGAGAACGCACCCTTATGGCCCGCATAGAAACCCCAAAACGCATCCGCGGCACGCAGGACATCTTCGGCGAGGAGCAGCGTCGTTTCGCACACGTCATCGCGACGTTCGAACGCGTCCGCCGACTCTATTGCTTCCAGCGCGTCGACATCCCCGTGTTCGAGAGCACCGCGGTGTTCGCACGCTCACTCGGCGAGACGACCGACGTCGTGTCGAAGGAAATGTACACCTTCGAGGATCGCGGCGGCGATTCGCTGACGCTGCGCCCCGAATTCACCGCCGGTATCGCGCGCGCCTATCTGACCGAGGGCTGGCAGCAATACGCGCCGCTCAAGATCGCGACGCATGGGCCCGTGTTCCGCTACGAGCGTCCGCAAAAGGGGCGCTTTCGCCAGTTCCACCAGATCGACGCCGAGGTGATCGGCGCGAGCGAGCCCGCCGCCGATGTCGAGCTGCTCGTGCTGGCGGACCAGTTGCTCCGCGAACTCGGCATCGCCGATGGCGTGACGCTCCAGCTCAACACGCTCGGCGACGCCGAGACGCGCGACGCGTGGCGCGCGGCGCTGGTCGCGCATTTCGAGGCGCACCGCGACGTGCTGAGCGAGGACAGCCTCGCGCGGCTCGACAAGAACCCGCTGCGCATCCTCGATTCTAAGGACCCGCGCGATCGGCCGGTCGCCGACAGCGCGCCCGATATCGACGCCTATCTGACGCCCGAGGCGCGCGCGTTCTTCGACGCGGTGACGGCGGGGCTCGATGCGGCTGGCGTGGCGTGGACGCGCAACGCGCGGCTGGTGCGGGGCTTGGATTATTACCGCCACACCGCGTTCGAATTCGTCACCGACCGGCTCGGCGCGCAGGGCACCGTGCTCGCGGGCGGGCGCTATGACGGGCTGATCGGCAGCCTCGGCGGTCCGGAGACGGCGGGTGTTGGCTGGGCGGCGGGGATCGAGCGGCTGGCGATGCTGCTCGAGGAGCCGACGGTCGACCAGGTCGATATCGCGGTCGTGACCGAGAATGACGCAGATCCGCTCGATGCCGTTCGCGTGGTGGCAGGCCTTCGGCGCAGCGGTCTGTCCGTTGCGGCGGCGTTCGCCGGTAATGCGAAGCGCCAAGTCGAGCGCGCGCGGCGCGCGAATGTGACCGAGGTTCTTTTCGTCGGGCGTGTGGGCGTCGAGGGCGGCACCGCAGCATCGCTCAAGCTCGGCAAGATCGGGACCGGGCCCGTCGCGCTCGAGGACAGGGCGGACTCTGTTTTGAAGGCGCTGTCCGCCGATATCGCGGTTGGCGGGGACGATGCTGCCACCTTGATCGGAACGGGGATCGCCTTGATCTGGCGCCCGCGATGACCTCGATCTCCCCCGAACGCATCCTGCAGATCGAGGCGCGGCGCGACGAACTGTCGGCGCTGATGGCGTCGGGCGATCTGCCGTCGGACCGCTTCGTCCAGGTCTCGAAGGACTATGCCGAGCTCGAGCCGATCGCGCGCGCGGCGGGCGAGGTCAGGCGGCTCCGCGCCGAGCTCGACGTGCTCGCCAGCATGGAGGAGGAGAGCGACCCCGAGATCAAGCTGATGGCGCGCGAGGAAATCGCGACGATCCGCGACACGCTCCCAGATGCCGAACGGAAGCTCGCGCTCTCGCTGCTCCCGCGCGACGCCGCTGACGAGCGCGCCGCGATGCTCGAGATCCGCGCCGGCACCGGAGGCGACGAGGCGGCGCTGTTCGCCGCCGACCTGTTCCGCATGTACCAGCGCTATGCCGAAGCGCAGGGGTGGCGGGTCGAGCTGATCTCCGCGTCTTCTTCCGAAAGCGGCGGGTTCAAGGAAGCGATCGCCTCTGTCGAGGGCAAGGGCGTGTTCGCCAAGCTGAAGTTCGAAAGCGGCGTCCACCGCGTCCAGCGCGTTCCCGCGACCGAGGCGCAGGGGCGCATCCACACCTCGGCGGCGACCGTCGCGGTGCTGCCCGAGGCCGAGGAGGTCGACGTCAAGATCGACGACAAGGACCTGCGGATCGACGTCTATCGCTCGTCGGGGCCGGGCGGGCAGTCGGTCAACACCACCGATTCGGCGGTGCGGATCGTGCACATCCCGACTGGGCTGACCGTCATCCAGCAGGACGAAAAGTCGCAGCACAAGAACCGGGCCAAGGCGATGCGGGTCCTGCGCACGCGGCTGTATGAGGCCGAGCGCGATCGGCTCCACCAAGAGCGCGCGGGCGCGCGGAAATCGATGGTCGGGTCGGGCGATCGTTCCGAGCGGATCCGGACGTACAATTTCCCGCAGGGGCGCGTGACCGATCATCGCATCAATTTGACGCTGCACCGGCTTCCCGAGATCTTGCAGGGCGAGATGGACGAACTGATCGGCGCGCTGATCGCGCAGGACGAGGCCGAAAGATTGGCCGCCCTCGATGCGTGACGAGCCCGAAAAGCCCCTCCCCTTCAGGGGAGGGGTTGGGGTGGGGAAGTGCGCGACGCCAGATCTCTGCGAGGCTTCCCCCACCCCCAGCCCCTCCCCTGAAGGGGAGGGGAGAATACGGTCGGCGCTCTCCGCCGCCACGAACTTCCTTGCCGACGTCAGCGAAACCCCCCGCCTCGATGCCGAGCTCCTGATGGCGCATGCACTCGGCATCCCCCGCGAGCAGCTCCTGCTCAACCGGCTCGATTCCGCCACTCCGCACAGTTTTGGCCCGTTGCTCGCGCGCCGCCTCGCGCATGAGCCGATCGCCTATATCACTGGCACCCGCGCCTTCTGGACGATCGAACTCGCGGTCGGCCCGGGCGTGCTCGTGCCGCGCGCCGACAGCGAGACGCTGCTCGACGCAGCACTCGCGCATTTCGGCAAGGCCGGACCGCGCCGGATTCTCGATCTCGGCACCGGTCCCGGCACGCTGCTGCTCGCCGCGCTCGATCAATGGCCGGGCGCGACCGGGCTCGGCGTCGATGCGTCACCCGAGGCGCTCGCTTATGCGACGCGCAACGCCGCCACGCTCGGCCTCGCGACCCGTGCCGAATTCCGCACCGGCGATTGGGCGACCGGTCTCGACGGCGTGTTCGACCTCATCCTCTCGAACCCGCCCTATATCGGCGCCGACGAACCGCTCCCCGCCGAGGTCCGTGCGCACGAACCCGGCATGGCGCTGTTCGCCGGCGCCGACGGGCTCGACGACTATCGTCGCATCGCGCCGCAGCTTCCCGCCCTGCTCGCGCCCGGTGGCGCCGCGATCCTTGAAATCGGCTCGACCCAGGCGCCTGCCGTCACCGCGTTGCTCGCCGCACAAGGCCTCGCGGTCGCGCTGCGGCACGATCTCGCGCGCCACCCGCGCGCGCTGATCGCAACGCACAGCGCGTGATATTGCGTTCGATCAGCACAATATTGTGCTTGGAGATTGCCCCGCGACCCGCTATTGGACGGCGCAGGGGCACGCATTCTCACCATAGTCGGTTGAAAATGGGCTGGTGTCCGCCTCCATCGTCATGCAGTCGCCCCGTCCGGCGACGCTGGCAAGCGCGCAGTGCCGATGGTCGGTGGCCGGCGCGCAGGAGGCATTGCATCCATATTTCTGGAGCGTGACCAGGTTGGTTCCCAAGGACAGGACAACAAGACGTTGATCAATAATCGTCAGGCCGGCCGCCGTCGCGGCCGTGGCGGGCAGCAGCAGCGCTCGTCGGGTGGTGGTGGAAATCCGGGTCGTCAGGACACCGGCAACCGCATCGACAATCGCGCCCGCGGCAATGCCGCGCAATTGCTCGAGAAATACAAGACGCTCGCGCGCGACGCGCAGATGCAGGGTGACCGCGTCAACGTCGAATATTACCTCCAGTTCGCCGATCACTATTTCCGCGTGCTCGCCGAAACGCGCGCGCGCTTCGAGGAAAACGGTGGCGCGGTCTCGACCAAGCGGATCCAGGGCGCGACGCTCGACGAGGACGAGCCCGATTACGAGGACGAGGGCGAGCGCGTCGTCGAGCAGCCCCGTCAGGAGCAGCCCCGTCAGGAGCAGCCCCGTCAGGAGCAGCAACGCCACGATCCGTCGCGCCAGGAACAACCGCGCGGCGATCAGCAGCGCGGCGGCCAGAACGGCTATCGGCAGGACGGCAACCGCCAGGATGGTAACCGTCAGGACGGCAATCGCGGTTACGCGCAAAACGGCCAGTCCAATCATGCTGCGGCGAACGGGCAGTCGAATGGGCAGCACGGCAGCGAGCAGCGCGAAGGCGCGCAGGGTTATGAGGATCGTCCGCGCGGTCGCGTGAACGGCAATGGCGAAGGCGGTTACGATCGCCAGGCCGAGCCGCAGCGCGAAGAACGTGCCGAGCGCCCGCCGCGCGGCGAGCGCTACGAGCGCCCCGACCGCGTGTCGCGCGCGCCCGAACCCGTCGCCGAAGCGCAGCCCACCGGTGCGGAGCTTCCGCTCGACGCCGCAGCGCCGGTCGAGCCCGTCGCCGAAGCGCCGCGTCGCGGGCGTGGTCGTCCACGCCGCGAAGTCGCGCCGATCGTCGAAGCGCCCGTCACGTCCGACGCAGCCGGATCGGACGATGCCGGTTTCGAGGATAACGGTTTCGCCGCCGATCGCTTGCCGCCGTCGCTCAACGTCTCGGCAGTCGTCGAGCCCGAGTTCGGCCAGGAAGGCGACCTCGTCGAAAAGCCACGCCGCCGTCGCGGCCGCCCGCCCGCAACCGCGGCAACCACGGTCGAATAAGCAAACCTTCTTCCTCACCCCGGCCGCGCGCCGGGGTGAGCGTCCCACACGCTCGCCGCAGCGAAGGGATTGTAACACCGTCGTTATATTCCTAGCCTATTCCCCAAGATACGAAGTGGGGAGGCGATATGCGGATCTGGCTGGCGACGACGATGCTGTGGGCCCCCGCGCTCGCCTGCGCGCAGACCACCGCCCTACCGCAAGACGAAGGCGCGCGCTCGGGGCAGGGCGACGTCGCGGTCACGATCTACAATAACGATCTCGCCTTGATCCAGGACACGCGCCAACTCGCGCTCCCGCGCGGCCGCAGCCGCCAGGACTTCGCCGACGTCTCCGCCGCGATCCGCCCCGAAACGGTCACGCTCAAGACAACGGGCGCGAGTATCGTCGAGCAGAATTTCGATTACGACCTGCTCTCGCCGCAAAAGCTGATGGACAAGGCGGTCGGCCAGACCGTCACGCTTGTCCGCACCAACCCCGCGACCGGCGCCGAGACGCGCGAGGAGGCCCGCGTGCTCGCCAACAATGGCGGCACGATCGTCCAGATCGGCAGCCGGATCGAAGTGCTCGACCGCAGCGCCGGTCGCGTGATCTTCCCGACGCTCCCGCCCAATCTGCGCGCGCGCCCGACCTTGTCGGTCACGCTCGACAGCGATGCGGCGGGGACGCGCCCGGCGACGCTCAGTTATCTGTCGCGCGGGCTCGGCTGGAAGGCCGATTATGTCGCCTTGTTCGATGAAAAGGCGGGCAAGCTCGACGTCCAGGGCTGGATCACGCTGAACAACACCAGCGGCACGACCTTCACCGCCGCCAAGACGCTGCTCGTCGCCGGATCGGTCGGCAGCGCCGAGGACGGCAATGGCCCGCGCTATTCCGCGCGCCCGACCACGCCGCGCGGCAACCAGTCGGGCACCGAGACTGCCAACCGCGAACAGCTCGGCGATTTCTACCTCTACCCGCTCGCCGAGCGCACCACGATTGCCAACGCGCAGACCAAGCAAGTCAGCTTTCTCGACGTCGCCGGGTCGCCCGCTGCCAAGGCGTATTTCTATCGCAACCCGTGGCTCGCGACGCAGAGCGAAGCCAAGAGCGTCGATACCGTGCTGACCTTCAGTTCGTCGCGCGACGGCGGGCTCGGCGATGCGCTCCCCGCGGGGACCGTCCGCGTCTATATGCGCGATGCGCGCGGCGCACCGCAATTCATCGGCGAAAGCGCCATCCCGCACACGCCGATGGGCTCGCGGCTCGCGCTCAAGACGGGCGAGGCGTTCGACGTGAAGATGCTGCCGGTGGTCGAAAAACGCGAGCGGATCTCGGCGGATCGCTGGCGCACGACGATGCGCTACACGCTGACCAATGCGCGCGCGACCGAAGCGGTCGTCGAGGTCGCGCAGGATGGGCTCGACACTTGGTGGCACGACACCCGCGTCGTGACGGAGAGCCAACCGAGCGAGCGCGTCACGGCCGACGAGGCGGTGTGGCACGTCCGCGTCCCCGCCAATGGCACGGCGAGCGTGACCGCGACTTTCGACACGCGGTACTGAGCCCGGTGCGCCGCGCGCTGCGATGGCTGAGCGTGCTGCTCGTCGCGGTCGTCGCGCGCGCGGCGCCCGCGCAGACGGTCTCGCCCGCGCCCGACCGCGTTGCGGTGACAATCTACCGCGCGCCCGATCGATCGGCGGACTCGCCGATCGATCTAAGCTGGCTGGGCGGCTATGCGCTGATCACCGAGCAGCGCCGCGTGGCAATCCCGGCTGGGCGCACGACGCTCCGCTTCGAGGGTGTCGCGGCGGGGATCCTGCCCGAAAGCGCCATCGTGACCGGGTTGCCGAATGGCGTTCGCGAGAAGAATCTCGATGCCGAGCTGCTGTCGCCGCGCAGCCTCTACGCGGGGACTTTCGGCCGCCCCGTCACGCTTCGCCGCACCATCGCCAAGCGGAGCGTCGAAGAATCCGCGATCATCCGGTCGAGCCCCGATGGCGCGGCGATTGTCCAGACGCGCGACGGCGTGGTCGCGGTCGATTGCGGGCCGGCCACGGAGACGCTGGTCTATAATGGCATCGCGTCGGGGCTGTCGTCCAAACCGACTTTGTCGGTCGCGCTCGACTCGCCGCGCGCTGCGACCGTCACGATCACGCTGTCGTATCTTGCCTGGGGTTTCGACTGGCAGGCGAACTACGTCGCGACGCTGAAGCCGGACGGCCGCAGCGCCGACCTGCTCGCCTGGGTCACGCTCGCGAGCGGCGATTCGACGAGCTTCGCCGATGCCGAGACGATGGTCGTCGCCGGGCGCGTGAAGCGCGAGGACCGCGCGCCCTATCCATATGCGCGCGGCAGTGCACCGCTGACGTTTCACTGCTTTGCGCACCCGATCGCGGATTTGGTGCCCGGCGCACCGCCCCCGCCGCCGCCAGCCGAGACAATGGATATCGTCGTGACCGGAATGGCGATGCGCGCGCCGCGCCGGGTGACGCAGGAGGATCTCGGCGACCTCAAGCTCTACCGCGTGCCCGATCGCACGACGGTCGCAGCGCTCGCGCAGAAACAAGTGGCGTTGCTCGATCGGCAAGCCGTGCCGGTCGATATCCTGTATGTCGCGACGGTCGACGCTGCGGGCGAGGCCGGCGCGCCGCACCTCACGCTGCGCGCGCTCAATCGTAGGGCGAAGGGGCTCGGCGTGCCGCTTCCCGCCGGGCCGGTCGCGGTGTTTCAGCCGCGCGGCGATGCCGCCGTGCTGATCGGCGAAGGGGCGATCGACGACAAGGCAGTCGGTGAGCTGGTCGAGGCGAATCTGGCGGTCGCGACGCAAGTCACGCTCGAGACGACGCCGCGCGAGAGCGGCGCCAATCGCGGCAAGGCGTGGGAAGACGTCGCGCTGACCCTGCGCAACGCCAATCCTCATCCCGTCCGGTTCGAGTTGCAGTTCGATCCGCGGATTGCGCCGCGCGTGTCGCATCCCACGAGCGCGCTGACGCACACCAACGGCAAGCTGGTCTGGGCGATCGAGCTTCCCGCCAATGCCACGCGCGGGCTGGGCTATCGCGTATCGGCCGATCGCTAGCGATTGCGGGGCGCGGCTTCCCAAGCGCTGCCAAACGTGGAATCCTCCAGCGCCTGAGAGACTCGGCTGACGAGCGCAGACAGGAGAGAGCCAATGACGATCGCGGCAATCCTTCGCACCAAGGGCGGCGAGGTGGTCTCGATCACCGCCGAGCAGACCGTCGGCGACGCGGTCGCGCTGCTCGCCGAGCGCCGCGTCGGCGCGGTCCCAGTGATGGCGGGCGATGCGGTCGTCGGCATCTTTTCCGAACGCGACGTGATCCACGCGATCGCCGCGCATGGCGGCGCTGCGATGACGCGCAGCGTCGGCGACACGATGACCGCGCCGCCGATCACCGTCGCCCCGGGCGAAGCGGTGATCGGCGCACTGTCGCTGATGACGCGGCGGCGGATCCGGCATTTGCCCGTGGTCGAGCAGGGCCGCGTGGTCGGCTTCGTCTCGATCGGCGATCTCGTCAAATATCGCATCGACAAGATCGAGGCCGATGCCGAGGCGATGCGCAGCTACATCCAGTCGGCGTGAGGGTCAGGTCGGGATCGGCTGCTTGCGCACCACCGCGATGAGCTCTCGCACCGCGCCGCGCGAAAACACGAGCAGCCAGCCGACATAGACGATCGCACCGGTCGTCACGAGGATCGCAAGGTCGGGCCAGTCGGGTAGCGGCGGGAGCAGCGCCGCCACGAAGGTGACGCACAGTGCCATCGCGGTTGCCGCGCACAGCGCCGGCGAGATCGCGTAAAAGATTCGGCGAAGGTTGGTCCCGATCACGGGAAGCGAGCGCCACAGGCTGAAGCCGAGATAGATCGGATAGGTGAGGATCCACGCGGTGGCGAGGCCGGTCGCGCCCCATTGCACCGCGACGAGGAAGCCGCTCGACAGCACCAGCGCGCCAAATGCGCCGTTGCCGACGCCGATACCGGGGCGCCCGCGCGCATCGCAGGCGGGTTGCAGCAGCACTTGCAAGGTCATGAACGGCATCGCGAGCGCGAGCAGATGGACGACCGGCGCGGTCCCGCTCCATTTGTCGCCGAGCACCGCGTCGACCAGCGGCCGCGCGGTCGCTGCCAGCCCGAAATAGAAGGGGAGCGCCGCGAGCATCACGATCCGCACCGACCGGTCGAACGCGTTTGCGACCGCCGCGCTGTCATGCTGGATCCGCGCATAGGCCGAGAACGCGACTTCATTGAGCGGCGGCACGAATTTCGAGACGAAGACCTGCGTCAGGAACAGGCTCTCGGTGTAGAGGCCCAGCTCGTGCGGCGAGAAATGCCGGCCGGCGATGAACACGTCGGCTTGGCTCTGCGCGAACCAGAAGAGCTGGCCGATCGCCATCACCCCGCCATAGCGCGCGAGCGTGCCCGATCCGCGAAAGTCGAAGCTCGGCCAGATCAGCGACTTTGCGGCGATCGTCATCCCGATGGCACGCACGCCGAACAACACGAGTGGGGCGAGCACCAACGTCCACACGCCCAGTCCAGCCAACGCGCCGCCGAGCGCGGCGCTTGCGCTGGCGATCGAGGCAAGGATGTTGACGCGCGCCTGCAGCTTGAAGTCGAGCGTACGCGAGAGGAGCGCGTAGGGCAGCGCTATGAACGGGGTGGTCGCATAGAGCAAAGCCTGGACCTGCAGCATGTGGGCGACGATCGGCTGGCGATAGTAAGCGGCGGCGGCGGGGGCGAGGATGAACACCTGCGCTGCGGCGAGCAGCCCGTTGAGCAGCAGCAGCATCCCGAACAGCTGGCGGATGTCGCGTGGCGTGACCTGCGGCTTCTGGATCAACCCACTCGCCAGGCCGTAGCCGTTGAGCATGTTGAGAAACACCAGCACCACGCCGGTCATCGCGAACAGCCCGTAATCGTGCGGGTTGAGGATGCGGATGACGAGGAAGGTCGAGGACCATTGCACCAGCTGCGCGAGGATCTGGCTGCCCGAACGCCAGATCACCGCACTGCGCACCTGATTGGATAGCGATTCGGTGGCGGGAATCGGGGCGTCGGCGGCGGCGGTCATGGAGCAACCCTTAGCCGCAAAGCCTTTAAGGAGCCTAAACCCGAGCGTTTCTGCGGGATTGACGCGGGATTGCAAGAAAAGTGCAAAAAAGGGTTTGACCGAATCAGGGCGTGGACCTAGAGGGGTGTCACCGCAGCGACGGACCGGACGGTTCGCTTCTGCAGTCACCAAATTGTCGGCGCCGAGGGGCTCTTTGAAAAGAGGGCATTTCCTTAGCGTCGGTATTTTGCGCTCTTTGACATTGTCG
>NZ_JAFCXM010000003.1:0-539858 GCF_049898305.1 Sphingomonas sp. PWP1-2 | reverse complement strand
GGGGCGGCGCCCCGCGGGGCGCGGGGGCGGGGCGGGGGGGGGGGGGGGGGGGGCCCCCCCCCCCCCCCCCGCCCGGGCGGGGGCTCGAGGCCCGCTCCGGCGCTTCGGACCGGGCGAAGCCTCCGCGGCACGACCCCACCCCCGTCATCCCCGCGAAAGCGAGGGTGACTGACGTAGGTCAATACGGCCACGGCGTCCCGACGACGACGCACGCCAGAAACACCAGCAGCCCGGCAAACCGGTTCGAGCGAAACCGCCGCAACGCCCCCGCCCCATCGTCGGGCGCCAGCGTCGCCACCTGCCACACGAAATGCCCCGCCACCGGCAGCAACGCGACGAGCGCCAGCGCATCGGGCCGCAACACCCAGATCGCCGCCGCCCACAACACCAGCGCCGCCACATAGAACAGCCCGACGCCGAGCCGCACCCGCCGCCCCATCCGCAGCGCCGACGATCGCACGCCGATCAGCGCATCGTCCTCGCGGTCCTGCAGCGCATAGATCGTGTCATAGCCGACCACCCAGCAGATCGATCCGGCATAGAGCAGCAGCCCCGGCGCGCTCAGCGCGCCCGTGACCTCGCTCCACCCGACCAGCGCCGCACACGAAAAAACGAGCCCGAGCCAGATCTGCGGCCACCAGGTGATCCGCTTCATGAAGGGATAGGCGGCGACGGGCGCAAGGCTCGCCAGCGCAACCACCGCCGCAGAGAGGTGGAGCTGCAGCAAGACGACCAGCCCGATCAAGCTGAGCAGCACCAGCCACACCCACGCCGCCTTGAGCGACACCGCGCCGCTCGCCAGCGGACGGCTGCGCGTGCGCGCGACTTGCCGGTCGAGATCGCGGTCGACGATATCGTTGAACACGCACCCCGCCCCGCGCATCGCGATGCTGCCGAGCAACAGCCAGAGGATCAGATCCCAGCGCGTCACCGCGCCGCCTGCGAGCGCCACGCCCCACGCGCCCGGCCAGAACAGCAGCCACCACCCGATCGGCCGGTCGAACCGCGCGAGCAGCGCGAACGGCCGCGCGGCGGCAGGGAGCAGCCCGACGAGGCCGCGATGCTCGGTATCGGGGGTGAGGTCGGCGGGGAGGCGATCAGCGGAGGTCATGGCAGCCGCTCATACGCGTGCGGAAAGATTGCGGAAACGGTGTTGTGCGACCGCTCGGTCCGTATACCGCGAGGGACAGCCGCCTCGACTTCGCCATGGTCGGCCGCGATACTGCGCCATCCCACTCCCGGGCCGGACACACAGGCGGACAGCATGGTACATCTCTCCGTCGCGATCGGACGGTTCTTCGAAGCCTTGCTCTGGGCACTCGCGCGCGGCATCGGCGTGATGGCCGGCTGGGCGATCCTGGCGGCGCTGACGCTCGGCGTGGTGGCGCTCGGCGTGCGCGCGGTGTGGCGTCGGCGGTAATCTCGGGCGCGTGGCGTAATGGCTGGATGTGGTGGAACGGCCCTAACGCCTATACGTCGCCCCGGCGCAGGCCGGGGCCTCCCTTGTGGTGCCCCACCGCCCGCCAAGCCATTCCAGGATCCCGGCTTCCAAAAGGGAGACGGCCGAGCGAATGTCCGAGTCTGGTGGAAAGCGGACGAGCAGCTTTTGGGGAGATTAGTCCGCATACCAGTCGTTCACGGAATGCCGTGCATCCGATCCTTTTCCGTCCCGAGCCTCGCGCGAACATTGACGAAACCGGCTCGCCGGACCGCCCGCGTAGCCTCGCGGACACATAGAACCGGCGTATCGACATCCGTAAGGATTTCTGCCCCCCTTCTCACTTCATACCCATTTTGCTTTAGGGCATCAGTGAGTTGGCGAGAGTTAAGACCGACGTCAGTAATCCAGTAGGCGCACCGCCCCTGACTTGCAGAAACCCAAACGCCGTAGCTTTGCGAAAAGTCAGGCTGACCGGCAGCGGTCAAGACAGCCGTGCTGAAGAGGGTGGCAAATAGCATCGGCGACGATGGTTACACCAACGGGCTATGTCCGCAATCGGGAACCCAACTGGCATCGCTCAACGTCCAACTTTGGTCGAAAGCGGACCTAGCTCTGTCCTACAACCCGACTGTATGGTATGACCGACACGCTCTTTGAAATCGTTGGACCTGCACGGGCGGATTAGCACAGAAACGGAAACGATCGCCGTCGCAACCACCGCGTCTTGGGGTCAATCGAGTCAATCAGATCGCGCCATGCAATGCTTCCCCGCCAAGGGGAGGAATTGGCACACCGCGCTTCGGGGTAGCAAACCACCCCCCGACCCCCTACCACGCCGTCATGCCCGCTACCCCCGCCTGGCCCCCGCAATCGACCCCGCGCCTGTTCGTCGAGACCCCGCTGGGCGTAGGCCCGCTGCGCATCGACGGGCCGCAGGCACATTATCTCGGCGCCGTGATGCGGATGAAGCCCGGCGATCCGGTCAAGCTGTTCGACGGCCATTCGGGCGAATGGCTCGGCGTCGCGGCGAGCGTCGCGAAGCGCGAGCTGATGCTCGACGTCACCGCGCAGCTCCGCGAGCCCGAGAGCGTTCCCGATTTGTGGCTCTGCGCGGCGCCGATCAAGAAGGGCCGGATCGACTGGGTCGCCGAGAAAGCCTGCGAATTGGGCGTCGCGCGGCTCGTCCCCGTGCTGACGCGGCGCACCGTGGTCGACCGGCTCAACGGCGAGCGCTTGCGTGCGCACATGATCGAGGCGGCCGAGCAATGCGGGCGCACCGCGGTGCCAGAGCTCGCCGAGCCGGTGAAGCTCACCGCGTTGCTGCGCGATTGGCCGCAGGGCCGCGCGCTGTTCTTCGCCGACGAGACCGGCGGCGCGCCTGCGCTCGAGGCGATGCGCGGCGCACCCGCCTCGGCCGCGATCCTGATCGGACCCGAGGGCGGCTTCGACGAGGACGAGCGCGCGGCGATCCGCGCGGTGCCGGGCGCGGTTGCGATCGGGCTCGGTCCGCGCATCCTGCGCGCCGACACCGCGGCGGCGGCGGCGGTCGCGATCTGGATGGCATCCCGAGGGGATTGGTAGTCATTCGAAACCTGCTGGCGGGCGGGCCGTCGCAGCGCTAAGGCGCGAGCATGACAACGCGTCCAGACACCATCAAAAGCTCGCCCTTGATCGAATCGCGCGACCAGCTCGTCGCCAGTTTCGCGCGCGGCGAAAAGCCCGCCGACCGCTGGCGCATCGGCACCGAGCATGAGAAGTTCGTTTATGCCGACAGCGACCATCACGCACCGAGCTACACCGAACAGGGCGGCATCCGCGACCTGTTGAAGGCGCTCGAGGAATTCGGCTGGGCGCCGGTCACCGAAGGCGGCAACGTCATCGCGATGACGGGCAGCGACGGCTCGATCAGCCTCGAACCCGCCGGCCAGTTCGAGCTGTCGGGCGCGCCGCTCGAAAACCTCCACCAGACCTGCGCCGAGACGGGGCGTCACCTCGAACAGGTCAAGGCGATCGGCGAGAAGTTCGGGATCGGTTTCCTCGGTCTCGGCATGTGGCCCGACAAGACGCGCGCAGAGCTGCCGATCATGCCCAAGGGCCGGTATGCGATCATGCTGCGCCACATGCCGCGCGTCGGGTCGATGGGGCTCGACATGATGCTGCGCACCTGCACGATCCAGGTGAACCTCGATTACGCCTCCGAAGCCGATATGGTGCAGAAGTTCCGCGTCGGCCTCGCGCTCCAGCCGCTCGCGACCGCGCTGTTTGCCAACTCGCCCTTCACCGAGGGCAAGCCCAATGGGATGCTGTCGTATCGCAGCCATATCTGGTCGGACACCGATCCGGCGCGCACCGGCATGCTGCCGTTCGTGTTCGAGGACGGCTTCGGCTATGATCGCTACACCGACTATGCGCTCGATGTGCCGATGTACTTCGTCTACCGCGACGGGAAATATATCGACGCCGCGGGCCTGTCGTTCCGCGACTTCCTGAAGGGCGAGCTGTCGGTGCTGCCGGGCGAAAAGCCGACCCTCGACGACTGGACCGATCATCTCTCGACCGCCTTCCCCGAGGTGCGGCTCAAGACCTTCCTCGAGATGCGCGGCGCCGATGGCGGGCCGTGGAACAAGATCTGTGCGCTGCCCGCGCTATGGGTTGGGCTGCTCTACGATCAGGGTGCGCTCGATGCGGCGTGGGATCTGGTCAAGGACTGGACAATCGACGAGCGCCAGGCACTGCGCGATGCGGTACCCAAGATGGGGCTCGATGCGCCGGTGGCTGGCGGGCGCACGCTGCGCGACATTGCGGGCCAGGTCGTCGACATTTCGAGCGCAGGCCTGAGCGCGCGCGCGCGGCTCGACGCGGGCGGCAGCAACGAGACGGGCTTCCTCGATCCGCTGCGCGAGATCGTCCGCAGCGGCAAGGTACCAGCGCAAGTGCTGCTCGACAAATATCACGGCGTCTGGGGCGGCGACATCTCGAAGGTCTACGACGAGCTTCGCTTCTGATCCTGCGTCGCCCCGGCGGAGGCCGGGGTCGCCG
This sequence comes from Sphingomonas sp. PWP1-2, assembly GCF_049898305.1. Lineage (NCBI taxonomy): Bacteria > Pseudomonadati > Pseudomonadota > Alphaproteobacteria > Sphingomonadales > Sphingomonadaceae > Sphingomonas > Sphingomonas sp. PWP1-2. The sequence goes on along the minus strand of NZ_JAFCXM010000003.1, from coordinate 535,378 downwards.
CCGGGGCGACGACTATTTGCGACCCGTCACCCAGCCAAAAAACCGCGGCACCGCGCCATTGCGTGCCATCCATTCGGTATAGACCTGATAATCCGGGTCCATCCCGAGATGCCGCTCCTCGGTCTTCGCGCGCCAATAATAGACCCCGCTGACCACCCCCATCAGGATCGTCGCGCGTGCGGCGTCGACGAACGAGCCCGTCGTCAGGAACGGGATCGTCGAGATCCACCAGAACAGGTTCTTCGACAGATACGCCGGATGCCGTGAGAAAGCGTATGGCCCGTGCGTCAGGATCCCACGGTTGGTGAGGTTCGAAAAGCGGAAGCCGAACGCCACCGTCGCCCAGGCATAGATCGCGGTGAGGCCGATCAGCACCACGCCGATCGGAATGAGGATCGCGGGATGCCCGGCGAACCAGGTCGACCAGCCGTCGGCGCCATAGGTGCCGGGATGATAATCGAGCGGCCCGTTATCGGCCATCAACGTGAACGGCGGATAGCAGATCAGCGCCGCCATCCACGCCGCGGCGAACGGGTTGGCGCTGCGGATATGCGAATCGAGCGGGCGGAAGGTCAGGATGTAGCCCGCCGTCGCGAACGCGCAGTCGATCACGAACATGAAGCCGATCAGCCAATTGGCGAGCGCGACCGGATTATGCAGCACCTCCGAGACATTGCCGCGGATGAAGCCGGCAAAGCCCGGCGGCACCACCGCGAGCATGAAGGCGAGGAAGAACGCCTTCACGCCCCAGCTGCGCAGATGGTTGTAGATCGCCTCGCGGTCGATCGGCTCGTCTAGGCCCATCAGCCACGCGCCGAGCGCCCAGCAACCATCCTGGGGCTGTTCGAGCCGACGATCTAGCCATGGAATGTAGACGATCGAACCGAGAAACAACACCGGCGCGGCGATGCCGAAGCACTGCATCGCAAACGGAAAGCCGCCCCATTGGTAGCTCCAATAGAAACGCCCGGTGCCATAGATCAGCGCGATCCCGGCCCAGGTCAGCCACAGCCCGGCAAGCTTGGTGAGCGAGAGGTCGAGCGTCTCGCGCCATGGCTTCGGCGCGGACCAGTCGATCCCGGTCGAGGGGCGACGGTGAACCTTGTCGACCAGCACCGCCCATACCACCATCGGCAGCGCGCACGCCGCGATATTGACGAGCGCGGCATAGGGGCCGTCCATCCCGACAGTGCGCGCGACCGCCACCCAGGCGAACAGCCCGACCAGCCCGGCGAGCCCGCAACCGGTGCTCACCGCCGAGGCCGGTCGCGGATCGGCGGCGCGCGCAGCGCGCGCGAGGGCGGTGTCGTGGAACATCACCGCCTTGGGTAACAGCCAAGGGTTAGAAGCGGGTTAAGGATCATCGCGCGTCCGCCCCGCTCCCATTCGGTCAGCCGCGCAACATACGGATGATCGCGGAAAAATCGAGCCCACCCTGCCCGTCGTCGGCGAAGCGCTGGTAGAGTTCGGCCGCCTTCGCACCCATTGGTGTGTCCGCGCCGGTGTCGCCCGCGGCGGCGGCGGCGAGCTTGAGATCCTTGAGCATCAGCGCGGTCGCGAAGCCGCCTTGATAGTCGTGATCGGCGGGCGTGTCTGGACCAACGCCGGGGACCGGGCAATAGCTGGTCATCGACCAGCTCTGCCCCGAGGCGACGCTCGAAATGTCGTAGAAGGTCTGCGGGTCGAGTCCGAGCTTCTCGGCGAGCAGGAACGCCTCGCACGTCGCGACCATCGTCGCGCCGAGCAGCATGTTGTTGGCGATCTTGGCGGCCTGGCCAGTGCCGTTGGCGCCGGCGTGGATGACGGCCTTGCCCATCGCTGCAAGGATCGGCTGCGCCCGGCCGAATGCCTCGGCGCTGCCGCCGACCATGAAGGTCAGCGTGCCGGCATTGGCGGCGCCGATCCCGCCCGAGACGGGGGCGTCGACGGCGGTGAGGCCCTTGGCCTGCGCGGCCTCAGCGACGCGCTTCGCGGTGGCGACGTCGATCGTCGAGCAGTCGATCAGCAGCGTGGGCGGGGCGACGTTGGCGGCGAAGAGCTCGGCATAGACGGCTTCGACATGCGTGCCGGCGGGCAGCATCGTGACGATCGCCTCGGCGCCGTCGGCCGCCTCTGCGGCGGAAGCGACGGGCAGGCAGCCAGCGGCCTTGGCGCGGTCGAGTGCCTCTGCCGACAGGTCGAAGGCGCGGACGTCGTGGCCGGCCTTGGCGAGGTTCGCGGCCATCCCGCCGCCCATGTTGCCGAGGCCGATGAAAGCGATGCGTGTCATTTTTCTCTCCTGCTTCTTCTTACTCCCCTCCCGCCTGCGGGAGGGGTTGGAGGAGGGCAGTGCCGCCGCGAGGCGCTGGGTTTGTGGCACGCCCCTCCCCTAGCCCCTCCCGCAAGCGGGAGGGGAATTGTGCGTCACTTCCCCGTCCAGGTTCCCGCGCGCTTCTCGACGAAAGCGCTCATTCCCTCGCTCTGGTCCTCGGTCCCGAACAGCGCGTGGAACAGCCGACGCTCGAACTGCACGCCCATCGCGAGGCTCGTCTCGAACGCTGCATTGACCATCTCCTTGTTCGCCAGCACGGCGAGCGGCGCCATCCCGGCGATCGTCGCCGCGGTCTTGACCGCTTCCTCGACCAGCTCGGCGGCGGGCACGACGCGCGAGACGAGCCCGGCGCGCTCGGCTTCGGCGGCGTCCATCATCCGGCCGGTGAGGCACATCTCCATCGCCTTGGCCTTGCCGACCGCGCGCGTGAGGCGCTGCGAACCGCCCATGCCGGGCGAGACCGCAAGCTTGATCTCGGGCTGGCCGAACTTGGCCGAGTCGGCGGCGAGGATGAAGTCGCACATCATCGCCAGCTCGCATCCGCCGCCGAGCGCATAGCCCGATACCGCCGCGATGACGGGCTTGCGCGTCTTGGTGAAACGATCCCAGCCGGCGAAGAAATCATGCGCGTACATGTCGGCGAAGCCTTGGCGCTGCATCTCCTTGATGTCGGCACCCGCAGCGAACGCCTTCTCGCTGCCGGTGATGACGGCGCAGCCCTGCGACGGATCGGCATCAAACGCCGCCATCGCCGCGAGCAGATCGGCGAGGATCTGGCTGTTGAGCGCATTGAGCGCCTGCGGGCGGTTGAGCGTGACAAGCGTCACGCGCCCGCGCTGTTCGACGAGGAGGGTTTCGTAAGTCATTTGTCTCTCCGTCGCCCCGGCGAAGGCCGGGGCCGTTGGGTGGTGCGCGCGACGCCTGCCACGCGCGAATACAAAGCGGTCCCGGCCTGCGCCGGGGCGACGATCAGCCGGGCGTCCATTCGTCGGCCGCGGGCAGCGGCGCGAAGATCTGGTCGAGCACGTGCGGGCTCACGCCCTCGGGCGTCGCCGGGTCCCAGCGCGGGGCATTGTCCTTGTCGACGATCACCGCGCGGACGCCCTCGAGGAAATCATGCCGCTGCACCACATGCGCGCCGACGGCATATTCCTGGCGCATCTCGTCTTCGAAGGTCGACATCGTCGCGCCTTCGTGGAGCAGGCGGAGCGAGACCTTCATCGTCTGCGGCGACTTGGTTTTGAGCGTGGCGAGCTGCTTGAGCGCCCACTCACCGCCATCCGCCTCGAGCGCGGCGTAGATGTCCTCGAGCACGTCCGAGGCGAACAGCCGGTCGATGTCGGCCCGATGCGCGAGGATCCGCGCTTCGGGTGGCGTCGACCCCAGGTCCGCAAGCGTTGCCGCCAGCGTCGCAGGGTCAGCCACGATCCGCGCCTTGGCGTCTTCGAGCGTGGCACTCGGCAGGTAGTGCGTGGCAAGGCCCAGCGCGAGGCACTCCGCACCGTCGAGCCGGTGCCCGGTCAGCGCGAGATACTGGCCGATCCGCCCCGGCAGCCGCGACAAGAACCAGCCGCCGCCGACATCGGGGAACAGGCCGATGCCCGTTTCCGGCATGGCGAACTTGGTGTTCTCGGTCGCAACGCGGTGGTCGCATGGGCAAGCGAGCCCGACCCCGCCGCCCATCGTAATGCCGTCCATGAAGGCGACGGTCGGCTTGGCGTAGGTGAAGAGGCGGTGGTTGAGGCGGTATTCGGTGTGGAAGAAGCGCCGCGCGTCGGCCCCATCGCCCGCGCCGCTCTCGGCAAGCATGCGGATGTCACCGCCCGCGCAGAAACCGCGGCCCTCGGCGTGGTCGAGGAGGATGACCTCAACTGCGGGGTCTGTGCGCCAAGCGTCGAGCGCTCGGAGCATGGCTTCGCACATCGGCGTGGTCAGCGCATTGAGCGCCTTGGGCCGATTGAGGCGGATACGGGCAACCCGCCCGTCGACGGAGGTGAGGACGTCGCTCATTGCCGCGTCAATTCTCGACCGACGATCATCCGCATGACCTGGTTGGTGCCCTCGAGGATCGAATGGACGCGCAAGTCGCGCCAGAAGCGTTCGATCGGATAGTCCATCAGATAGCCGTACCCGCCGTGCAGCTGCAATGCGCGGTCGGCGACGGCCGACCCGGTGTCGGTCGCGAGCCGCTTGGCCATCGCGGCGAACTTGGTCTTGTCGGGCGCGTTCGCGGTCACCTTCGCTGCCGCCATGTAGAGCAACGCGCGTGCCGCCTCCAAGTCGGTCGCCATGTCGGCGAGCATGAACTGCGTGTTCTGGAAATCGGCGATTGCGGTGCCGAACTGCTTGCGGTCGCGCGTATAGGCGATCGCCTCGTCGAGGCAGCGCTGCGCGCCCCCGAGCGAGCAAGCGCCGATGTTGAGCCGCCCGCCATCGAGCCCCATCATCGCGATGCGGAAGCCCTCGCCCTCGCCGCCGACGAGGTTCTCGGCAGGAACGCGCACGCCGTCGAAGGTCACTTGCCGCGTCGGCTGCGAGTGCCAGCCGAGCTTGCGTTCGTTCGCGCCGAAGCTGACGCCGGGCATGTCCTTCTCGATCACCAGGCACGAAATGCCCTTGGGGCCTTCGACGCCGGTGCGCACCATCGTGACATAGACTTCATTCTCGCCCGCGCCCGAGATGAACTGCTTGCTGCCAGTGACGATGTAATCGTCGCCGTCACGGACCGCCTTGGTCTTCAGCGCCGCCGCGTCCGAGCCCGAGCCGGGTTCGGTCAGGCAATAGCTTGCGATTCGGTCCATCGTGACCAGCGAAGGCAGATATTTGTCCTTCACGCCTTGCGATCCGAACCGGTCGATCATCCACGCCGCCATGTTGTGGATGCTGATGAACGCCGAGGTCGAGGGACAGCCATAGGCCATCGCCTCCATGATCAGCGCCGCCTCGAGCCGGCCGAGGTTGATCCCGCCCGATTCTTCGGAGACGTAGATCGCGGCGAAACCGAGCTCGGCCGCCGCCTTGATCGTCTCACGCGGGAAGATGTGCTTCTCGTCCCATTCCGCCGCGTGCGGGGTGATCCGGTCGGCGGTGAACTTGCGCGCGAGATCCTGGATCTCGCGCTGGTCGTCCGTGAGGTCGAATTGGTCGGTCATACAGCGATCCCTAAGCGCGAGGTGCGCGGCGTTACAAAGGCAGTCGACGCACAGACGCGCCGCCACGGGTGGAGTTGCACCGGACACCGCCGGTGCGAGGACGTTCGCGCCGCAGCGGTGCGTGCCAGCGGCGCGCGGTGCAGGACGCGCTCGGCGAACAGCCGGTTGGCAAGCGGCAGGTCGTTGCGCTCGTAATAGAGCTTTCCGCCGACCTGCTTCCGCCAGGCCAGCGCCTCGGGCAAGGTGCCGTTCGCGCTGACGAAGTCGCTGGTGTCGTGATAGACCGGATCGGCGAAGGCGGCGTCGGCGGTGACGATCGCCCAGCCATCCTTGCGCAGCGCCGCCACGAGATCGGGCAGATAGCGCGCGGCGACATCGGTCTCATGCAGCAGCAACACCTGCGGTGGCGCGCGCCCGATCGTGCGGCGCACCAGCGCGTCGGAGAAATCGGCGGATTGCACCATCGTCTCGACATAGAGGTCGCGCAGCGCGGCCTCGTCGATGCTGCGCCCGGCGCGCTTTGCGGCGATCGTCTGGCCTTCGATGTTCCAGTCGGAGCCGTCGACCGAAACCCAGGCGATCTGCAGCCTGCGCGTGATGAGGCCATCGACCACCGCGCGACGCTTCGCCATGTCGCGGCCGCCCTGATTGAGCCCGGGAAAGCGGAACCACGGGCGATAGCCGGGTCGGCCCCTGAGCCAGTGCTCAGCCTTGTCGACGTCGGCGAGGAATGCCGGCGCCGGCATCGACGCGAGATCGCGGTGCGAGAAACTGTGATCGCCGACGACGTGCCCCGCCGCGACATAGGAGGCGAGCCGCGCATCGGCGCGGTTCATTGGCCCGATCCGCCCCGGGTTGGCGAAGAACGCCGCCTGCGCGACACCGGCCGCGCGCAACCCCGCGGTCAGCAGCGTCGCGCGCTGCTCGGGCGTGTAGAACGCGCCGGGGCCACGCGGCACATCGTCGAAAGTCAGCGCGATGCGCTTGCCCTCGGCGCGCCAGCCACGCGAGCGCTCGAGGTTGATCGCGGTCGGCACCGCGATCACCACGATCGCACCGACGAGCAAGCCGATCCGCACGCGATACAGCCGCGCGTCAAGCGCCGCCGTCGCGCCGCGCCGCCGCTTGCGGGTCAGCCGCCAGAGGAGCCCGCCGCGCCGCGTCATGCACACAGCACTTCGGCTTCGATTTCGACGCGCCATTCGGGGCGGATGAAACCCGATACGATCAGCGTCGTCGTCGCCGGTCGCGCCGTGCCGAACCAACGGCCGTGCACCGCCGCGACCGCGGGGAAATCGGCGCGATCGGTCAGATAGAGGCAGGTGCGCACGGTATCGGCAATATCGCCGTCGAGATCAGCAATCGCCTTGGCGACGATCGCGCAGCAGCGCTCCATCTGCGCCGCCGCGTCGCCCGGCGTGGTCGATCCGTCGGGCTCGATCGGCGCGGTGCCGGCGACCATGATCTGGCCGCCGGTCCGCACCGCGCGCGAAAATCCGAGGATCGGCTCGAGCGGCGAACCGCTGCTGACGCGGCGCTTCACTCGCTCACCCCATCGTCGGGATGACGAAGGCGTTGGCGCCGTCGCCGACTCCGCCATCGGGCCAGCGCTGCGTCACGGTCTTGACCTTGGTCCAGAACTTGACGCCTTCCATGCCGTGCTGGTTGGTGTCGCCGAACGCCGAGCGCTTCCAGCCGCCGAAGGTGTGATACGCCACCGGCACCGGGATCGGCACGTTGATGCCGACCATGCCCACGTTGACGCGTGCGGCGAATTCGCGTGCGGCGTGGCCGTTGCGCGTGAAGATGGCGACGCCGTTGCCGTATTGATGCTCGCTCGGCAGGCGCAGCGCATGCTCGAAATCGTCAGCGCGGACGATCTGGAGCACGGGGCCGAAGATCTCTTCCTTGTACGCCGACATCTCAGGCGTGACGTGATCGAAGAGCGAGGGCCCGATGAAGAAGCCCTTCTCATGCCCCTGCAGTTCGAAGCCGCGGCCGTCGACCACCAGTTCGGCGCCTTCGTCGACGCCGGTCTGGATCCACTGCTCGATCCGGGTGCGATGCGCTGCATTCACAACCGGGCCGTAATGCGCGTCATTGTCGGTCGAGACGCCGACGCGGAGAGCGGCGATCGCGGGGATCAGTTTCTCACGCAGAGCGACCGCGGTCTTCTCGCCGACCGGCACCACGACGGGGAGCGCCATGCAGCGCTCGCCCGCGCTGCCGAACGCCGCGCCCGACAGATCGGCGACGACCTGGTCGAGATCGGCATCGGGCATGACGATGCCGTGGTTCTTGGCGCCGCCCATCGCCTGGACGCGCTTGCCCGCCGCGACGCCGCGCTTGTAGACGTAATGCGCGATGTCGGACGAACCGACGAAGCTGACCGCGCTGATCGCGGGATGATCGAGGATCGCGTCGACCATTTCCTTGTCGCCATGGACGACCTGGAGGATGCCCTCGGGCAATCCGGCCTCGGCGAACAGCTCGGCGAGCCGGACCGGCACCGACGGATCGCGCTCGCTGGGCTTGAGCAGGAAGGCGTTGCCCGTCGCGATCGCGACGCCCGACATCCACAGCGGGATCATCGCCGGGAAGTTGAACGGCGTGATGCCCGCGCCGATGCCGAGCGGCTGGCGCATCGAATAGACGTCGATGCCGGGGCCTGCGCCCTGGGTGTATTCGCCCTTCAACACATGCGGGATGCCGCCGCAGAATTCGATCACCTCGAGCCCGCGCTGGATGTCGCCCTTCGAATCGGCGATCACCTTGCCATGCTCGGACGAGAGCAGATGCGCGAGCTCGTCCATGTGCGCCTCGACCAGCGCCTTGAAGTTGAACATCACGCGCGCGCGACGCTGTGGGTTGGTCGCCGCCCAGCCCGGCTGCGCCTTCAGCGCGGCGGCGACCGCGGCGTCGAGCGTCGCCTGCGTGCCGAGGTTGACGCTCGCCTGGACGAGGCCGGTGTTGGGATCGAACACGTCGCCGGTCCGAGTCGCTCCGCCGCCCGAAAGGCCGACGATGTGATGGTCGATGATCCGCATGGCATACTCTCCGTTTTGCGATGCTCTTTCGACCAATTTTTGCGCCGCGCCAACCCCATCTAGTTTCCGATGTAACGGTTTGGCGTCGGATACGATCGCGTCATCCCGGCGTGACGGTCGCGGTCAGGCTCCCACCCCCGCCCGGCACTTCATCAGCGGCTGGATCCGCGTGCCGAACGCCTCCACGCCCTCGATGAAATCGTCGAAGGTCAGCAACACGCCGCCGGTGTTGGGGACTTCCGCCATCTCGTCGAGCATCCGCGCGACGCTCTCATACGAGCCGACCAGCGTCCCCATGTTGATGTTGACCGCCCCCTCGGGCGCGGCGAGCTGGCGGACGTTGGTGTCCTTATTGTGCGTGTCTTTCGCGCCTTGGTCGGCGAGCCAGGCGATCGCGTCGAGATCGACCCCGGCATTGTACGATTGCCATTTCGCCATCGCCTCCTCGTCGGTCTCGGCGGCGATGATCATGATGAGGACGAAGATCGAGACGTCGCGCCCGGTCTTCTGCGTGGCGGCGGCGAGGCGCGTGTTGTTCGAGGCGAAGGCGGTCGGCGTGTTGACGCCCTTGCCGAGGCAGAAGGCATAGTCCGCCCATTTCGCCGAGAAAGCGAGCCCCTCGTCGGACGAGCCCGCGCAGATGATCTTCATATCGCCGTCTGGCTTGGGCCGGACGCGGCAGTCCTCCATCTGATAGTAATCGCCCTTGAAGTCGCTGACGCCCTCGGCCCACAATTCGCGCAGGATATGGGCATATTCGTCGAGCATCTTGTAGCGGTTGCGGAAATGCGCATCGCCCGGCCACATCCCCATCTGCGTATATTCGGGCGGCTGCCAGCCGGTGATGAGGTTGAGCCCGAAGCGCCCATGGCTGATCGAATCGATCGTGTTGCACATCCGCGCGGCAAAGGCCGGCGGGATGACGAGCGTCGGGCAGGTCGCGAAGATCTTGATCTTCTCCGTCACCGCGGCGAGGCCCGCCATCAGCGTGAAGCTTTCGAGGCCGTATTCCCAGAACTCGGTCTTGCCGCCGAAGCCGCGCAGCTTGATCATCGACAGCAGGAAATCGAGCCCGTGCTTCTCGGCCGACTGCGCGATCGTCTTGTTGAGATCGAACGAAGGCATGTACTGCGGCGCGTTCTCCGAGATCAGCCAGCCATTGTTGTTGATGGGGACGAAGACGCCGACCTGCATGCGCGTTATCCTTGCACGGTTTCGCCCGCCAGCCAGGCAAGCACGAAGCTGTTGAACGCATCCGGATCGACCACATTGACCGCGTGGCCGCCATGCTCGGCGCGGCAGAAGCCGGCGATCGGCAGGCCGTTGGCAAGCGCGACCCCGGCGTTGGACGGGACGAGCATGTCGTCATCCGACACCACGACGAGCACCGGGCGATGGATGTCTCGCAGGCGTTCCGAAACGTCGAACGCGGCGAGCGCGGCGATCCGTTTTTCCATAGTCGCTGCACCCGGGAAATGCGCGAGCTGCTCGGGCAACTCCGCCTCTAGCAGCGCATCGTTCGCCGAGATCCAGTTGGGCGGATAGAGGAACAACGGTTGCGCGCGCAGGTACGCCTCGGGTCCACTCCCGCGCAGCAACGCCAGCCTTGCAGCGAAGCACCGCAGGAAATGCGGATCGGGCGACGCCCAGCCGTTGACCACGACGAGCTTGTCGATCCGGTCGGGCGCCATCAGCGCCAGCGCCAACGCCGCGACACCGCCCGCGGCATGCCCGACGACGATCGCCCGCGGAATGGCGAGCGCGTCGAGCAGCGCGAGCATGTCGGCGGCGAGATCGTCGACGGTGACGGCATCGGGCAGCGCGCGGTCGCTGCGACCCGTCCCACGATGATCGTAGGCGATCACGCGGTAGCGCTCGGACAGCGCCGCGATGTTGGGCGCCCAATAGTGCGCCGACCCGCCAAGCCCCGAGGACAGGATCAGCGGAGGCGCGTCCTCGCGCCCGTGAATCTCGTAATAGAGCCCCGCTGCCTCAGCCAAGATGCGCGACCGATGCGATTTCGACGAGGCACTCGGGCTTCACCAGTTCGGCCTGGATGCAGTAACGCGCGGGCTTCGCGCCCGGGAAATACTCGGCATAGACCGCGTTGAATCCGGCATAGTCGGCAAGGCTCTTGAGGAAGATATGGTTCATCGCCACGTCTTCGAGCGTCGCACCCGCCGCCTCAAGCGTGGTGCGGATCGTGTCGAGGATATGGCGCGTCTGGCCGGCGGCATCGCCGACATGCAGCACCGCCCCGCCCTCGCCGAGCGCGAGCATGCCCGAGACGTAGATCGTGTTGCCCGCCTTCGCCGCGGCCGAATAGGGCGCGATCGGGGTCGGGAATTGCGGGGGATTGATCGCTTCGAAAGGCATGGTCACTCCTTGGGGGACTGGCCGAAGCTGCCGCAGAAATCCGCGGTCGTGCTGACCCAGCCGAAAAACTTCTCGATATTGTACACGCTTGCCGCCTGCATCGCCGGAGGCCCGAGATGATGCGTCGCATCCTCGAGCATCACCCCGAAATATTCGAGATGAAAGCCGTCGCGCAGCGTGCTTTCGACGCAGACGTTGGTGGCGATCCCGACGAAGACGATGTTGCGGATGCCGCGGGCGCGCAGGACGCTGTCGAGCTGCGAGTTGAAGAACGCCGAATAGCGCGTCTTGTGGAGCGAAATGTCGCCCGGCTGCGGTTTCAGCGCATCGACCAGCGCGTAATCCCACCCGCCGCGCGCGAGCAGTTGCCCCGCGAGTTCGGGCCGCTTGCGCATCGTCTTCAATGCATTCGACTTGTGGAAATTGGGCGATTGCGGCCCGCCTGCCTCGACATAGGCGGGATCCCAGCCATTCTGCAGGTAGATCACCTGCACGCCCGCCGCGCGCGCGGTATCGAGCACGGTGGCGATCTTGCCGATCGTCCCCGCCGCACCCGCTATGTCGAACCCGGCGAGATCGACGTAACCGCCTTCGCTCGCATAGGCGTTCTGCATGTCGATCACGACGACCGCGGTCTGTTCGGGCGCGAGCCGCAACGCCTCGGGCCGCGCCGGGAGCGTGACCGCCGTGTCGCCGTCGCCGCCGGGGCAGGTTACGGTCTGATCGTCGGGCACGCGGCACTCCTTGCGGGGAAGCGCCCGATCCTGTCGCGTTGCACGCACAAGTACAAGACCCGCATCTTGCGCCGCGCGCAGCACCGCGCTAACCGATGCCCGTCGCCGCACATGCGTGCGCTGAGCCGGCGAGCGGGTATAGTACAATGGTAGTACAGCAGCCTTCCAAGCTGAATACACGGGTTCGATTCCCGTTACCCGCTCCAGCCGCCCCCCGATGACCAGCACCAGCTTCGAACATGCGCGCGACGCGATCGTCGCGGTCGGCCGTTGGCTCGACTCCAAGGGCTGGGCGCCCGCGACCTCGGGCAATTATTCGGCCCGGCTCGACGATGGCAGCTTTGCGGTCACGGTGTCGGGCCGGCACAAGGGGCGCCTCACCCCCGACGACGTGATGCGCGTCGATGCCGGCGGCGCGGCGCTCGACGGCAAGACACCTTCGGCCGAGACTGCGCTCCACCTCGCGCTCTATCGCGCCTTTCCCGCTGTCGGCGCGGTGCTCCACAGCCATTCGCCGAGCGCGGTCGGCTTCAGTCGGGCGGTAGCGGGTGACGGCTATCGGTTGGCAGGGCACGAGATGCTCAAGGCGCTCCCTGGCGTCGCGACACACGACACCGCGGTCACGCTGCCGATCGTCGAGAACAGTCAGGACATGGCGATCGTCGAAGCTGCCATCGCCCCGCGGCTGCTGGAAAGCGGTGCGATTCCCGCCTATCTCATTCGCAGCCATGGTCTTTATGGCTGGGGCCGCGACATGGCCGAGGCCGAGCGGGTGATCGAAGCGATCGAATGGATGATCGCCGCCGAACGCGCCGAAAGGAGCTTTCGATGAGTCGCTTGCAGGTCTTTGCCGACACCGACGGCACGACGGCGCTGCTCGATACGCGAGACGGCACCGCGATCGCCGCGGCGCTCGGCGCGGTCGGTGTGCTGTTCGAGCGCTGGCCGCTCAAGCCGGTCGATGCCGACAGCGACGTGCTCGCGGCCTACGCCGACGAGGTCGCGCGGCTGACCGCGAAGGGCGGCTATCGCGCGATCGACGTCGCGCGAATCGCGCCCGACCATCCCGAGCGCGCCGCCCTGCGCGACAAATTCCTGTCGGAACATACGCATGGCGAGGACGAAGTGCGCTTCTTCGTCGAGGGCAAAGGACTGTTCACGCTCCATCACGAGGATCGTGTGTTCAATATGCTATGCAGCGCGGGCGATTTGATCTCGGTGCCGGCGGGCATGCGCCACTGGTTCGACATGGGCGCAAGCCCACGCTTCACCGCGATCCGGCTGTTCGTGAATCCCGACGGTTGGGTCGCGCAATTTACCGGCAGCGACATTGCCGAGCGCTTCCCCCGGCTCGAACCGGCGGCAGCGTGAAGGCGATCCTGACCGATATCGAGGGCACGACGTCGAGCATCGCGTTCGTTGCCGAAGTGCTGTTTCCGTATGCCCGCGCGCGTTTGGCCGATTATGTCGCGGCGCATCCGGCGGAGACCGCGCCGATCCTCGCCGAGGTTGCGGCTATGGAGCCGGGCGATCCCGTGGCGACGCTCACGCGCTGGATCGACGAGGATCGCAAGGCGACGCCGCTCAAGGCGCTGCAGGGGATGATCTGGGCCGACGGTTACGCCGCGGGCGCGTTCACGGGGCATGTCTATGCCGATGCGGTGGCGGGGTTGCGGCGCTGGCATGCGGCGGGGGTGAAGCTTTACGTCTTCTCGTCGGGATCGGTCGCGGCGCAGACATTGCTGTTCGGGCATAGCGATGCGGGCGACCTGACAGCGCTGTTCTCGGGCTATTTCGATACGACGACGGGACCGAAGCGCGAGGCGGCGTCCTATGCGATGATCGCGGCTGCAATCGGCGTCGAGGCAAGCGCCGTGCTGTTCCTGTCGGACACCCCCGAGGAAGTCGCCGCCGCGCGTGCGGCGGGGATGGACGCGCTGCTGATCGATCGCGCGGGCGGCGGCGGCGGGGATATTGCGAGCTTCGACGAGGTGAGCGCAGTGCGCTCCCCACTCCCTTCCCCGGCGAAGGCCGGGGCCCAGTAGCGGACGGCTGAACAGCGGGCGCGGCGCTTCGCTCGCAAAACCTTCGCTCCTGGGCCCCGGCCTTCGCCGGGGAAGGGCAACACTATTAGGAACGCGCGATGAAACTCGACGGTACGCATCAACGCTCGATCACGCGCACCGCCGATGGCGCGGGCGCGCGCATCCTCGACCAGCGTGAGCTTCCCTGGGTGGTCAAGTGGGTCGAACTACGCAGCGTGCACGCGGCCGAGCTCGCGATCCGCGAGATGTGGACGCGCGGCGCTCCGCTGATCGGCGCGACCGCCGCGTACGGCCTCGCGATGGCGCTGGCAGAGGATGGATCGGACGCCGCATTGGATGCCGCTTACACGCTGTTGCTCGAATCACGCCCGACCGCGGTCAATCTCAAATGGGCGCTCGACCAAGTCGCCGCCATAGTCCGCCCCCTCCCCACCGCCGACCGCGCCGCCGCCGCCTTCGCGCGCGCCGATGCGATCTGCGACGAGGACGTCGCGCTCAACCAGGCGATCGGCGCGCATGGCCTCGCGCTGTTCCGCACCCTCCACGCGGAGAACCCCGATCGCCCGCTCAACATCCTGACGCATTGCAACGCCGGCTGGCTGGCGACGGTCGATTACGGCACCGCGACCGCGCCGATCTATCTCGCGCACGACGCGGGCATTCCAGTTCACGTATGGGTCGACGAGACGCGCCCGCGCAACCAGGGCGCTTTGCTCACCGCGTTCGAACTGGCGGGGCACGGCGTGCCGCACACCGTGATCGCCGACAATGCGGGCGGGCATTTGATGATGACCGGCCAAGTCGACGCGGTGATCGTCGGCACCGACCGCGTCACCGCCAATGGCGACGTGTGCAACAAGATCGGCACCTATCTCAAAGCGCTTGCCGCCAAGGACAACGGCGTGCCGTTCTACGTCGCTTTGCCCTACACCACCTTCGACGCCAGCACCGCGACGGGCGCGGACGTGCCGATCGAGGAGCGTTCGGGGGAGGAAGTGACGCATGTAGCAGGCGAAGGCGGTCGCATCCGCGTTACCGCATCGGGTGCGGCGAACCCGGCGTTCGACGTAACGCCGGCGCGGCTGGTGACGGGGTATTTGACCGAACGGGGATTGCTGACGTCGGTCTGATGCGCCGGCGAGGGTAAAGCGCCCTGCCTTGTCCGTGCCGAGCGCTACGGCCGCGCCGCCATCCGTTCCAGCGCCGCGTCGAGCGTCGCGTCCTGCTTGGCGAAGCACAGCCGCACGACGCTCGTAACCGCATCCTGCGCATAGAATGCCGAAACCGGGATCGTCGCGACACCCGCTTCGTCGAGCAGCCACTGCGCGAAGGCGACGTCGCCCATCGCGATGCCCGAGGCGGCGAGATCAATATTGAGGAAGTAGGTCGCCGCACTCGGCAGCACGCTATACCCAAGCCCGCGCAACCCCGCCGCCAGGCGATCGCGCGAGCGCTGGTAGCCTGCACGCATCCCCTCGAAATAGGCCACATCCTTACCCAGCCCATAGGCCGCCGCCGCCTGCAGATTGGGCGGCGTCGTGAAGGTCAGGAACTGGTGCGCCTTGGCCAGCACCGAGGATATCGCGGGCGTGGCGCACATCCAGCCGACCTTCCACCCCGTCAGCGAGAAGATCTTGCCCGCCGAGCCGATCTTTACGGTGCGCTCCCGCATCCCCGGCAGCGCCATCAGCGATTGGTGCCGCGCGCCGTCGAACACGACGTGCTCCCACACCTCGTCGCAAATCGCGATCGCGTCGTGGCTTGTGCAGAAATCGGCAATCAGCGCGAGCTCGTCGGTGCCGATCATCGTGCCGGTCGGGTTGAGCGGCGAATTGAGGATGACCAGCCGCGTCCGCGCGCTCGCCACAGCCGCGAGCGCTTGGGCGGTGACGCGCCACTCGGGCGGTTCGAGCCGCACGAGCCGTGCGACGCCCCCTGCCCGCTGTACGAGCGGCAGATAGGCGTCGTAGAGCGGCTGGAACATCACCACTTCGTCGCCCGGTGTCACCAGCGCGAAGATTGCCGCAGCGAGCGCCTCGGTCGCGCCCGAGGTTACGATCACCTCGCGCGCATCGAGGTCGAGCCCCTGATGGACGCGGTAATGCGCGGCGACCGCCGCTCGCAATGCCGGCGTCCCCGCCATCGGCGGATATTGATTCGAATCCTCGAGCAGCGCGCGCGCCGCCTCGGCGAGCACATCCTCTGGCCCGCGACCGTCTGGAAAGCCTTGCCCGAGGTTGATCGCGCCGCTCGCCCGCGCGCGTGCCGACATCGTTTCGAAGATCGTTGTGCCAAGCCCGGCAAATAGCGGATTCATCGCAAGAGACGCCCAAGACAAGGGAGGACAGGTCGCGCGGGAGATGGACCGCAAGTCCGGCAGCCGCAAGCGCTATACGCGGCGCGGGCCTCAACCGACGCCCGAGCGGCGATCGCCGCCGACGCGCGCCGATCCGAAGGGCTCGACGCGCCGCCACGCTTGGCCTAGCTTTCAGCCGGAGAGTGAAAAATGACAGAAAAAAGCGTTTGGATGGTCGATCAACTGGCCGCCGCAAAAGTCGTCCGCGAACTCGATCTCGGCATCACCGCAGAACAAACCGAACGGCTCGCAGCGCTTCTGGCCGAGCATCGCGTCGACACGCTCGATCTGGGCGTCACGCGCATCCAGTCGGTGATCTCGCAGGCGGTGCGCGACGTTCTGCTCCGCAACCAGCACCGCGACGCCGCCTGGTCCGACGGATGCAGATCGGCGGAATCGGCGATTTTCGCCGCGACATTTTCGGTCGTGAACGAAATGCGCCCGCGGCAGAATCGAACGACGGGGCAGGTTCTGCGGTCGTTGGTCCGGCAGGCTCGGTCCACGGCTGCCGCCGAACCGCTGCTCCAGCGCATCGATGCGTCGGCGCACGGAGCCCGTACGCAATCCGCCTAGCGCGCCGCTCGGCCGACCGGCCTCGCGGGACGTCGTTTGCGATGTTCCATGGTGCCGGACGGATCCGGGAGAACACATGGTGGACAGGGTAGGGTTCGAACCTACGTAGGAGAAACTCCGGCAGATTTACAGTCTGCTGCCTTTAACCACTCGGCCACCTGTCCCCAGGTGCTCGCCCTTGCGGGCGGTCGCTCCGAAAAGCGAGGCGTGCCAATGCCGACCGCATCGGCGCGTGTCAACGGCTATAGCGACGCTTTCGCCATCAAAAACGCGCAAGGCTTGCACGCGCGGCGTCCGGCGCATACCCGTGGCGCCACAATCTGCTTGGTCGATCGAAGGTTTTCGCAATGGTTCGTTTCCCCCTCTCCGCCCGCAGCTTCGGCGGGATCGCCTGATGGCCGGCCGTCGCGGACATCGCCCGTCGCAAGCGCCTGCCGGGCGCCCGCGCTTCTGGGGGCGCCACGCCGTCACCGCCGCGCTCGAAAATCCCGAGCGCGTCGTGCGCAAGATCTGGGCGACGCGTGAAGCGATCGCCAATATCGATTTCGATCCGGCGATCCCGATCGTCTATGCCCAGGTGACCGATCTCGCGCGGCTCGTACCGGGCGACGCGCCGCATCAGGGGCTGGTGATCGAGGTCGATCCGCTCGAGGATATGTGGCTCGCCGATCTGCTCGAGCAAGGCGAAGGCGATCAGCGTCCGTTGCTGATCCTCGACGGCGTGACCGATCCGCACAATGTCGGCGCGATCCTGCGCTCGGCGGCGGCGTTCGACGCACTTGGGATCGTCACGCCCGATCGCAACGCCCCGCCCGAATCGGGCACGATCGCCCGCTCGGCCTCGGGCGCGCTCGAAGTGGTGCCGTGGGTGCGTGTCACCAACCTGGCGCGCGCGCTCGAGGAGATTGCCGCGGCAGGCTTCTGGCGAATCGGCCTGACGGGCGATTCGAACCAGACGCTCGCCACGGCGATGGGGACGCAGCGCGTCGCGCTCGTGCTCGGTGCCGAGGGCGAAGGCATGCGCCAGAACACCGCGGCGCATTGCGACGAGCTCGCCAAGCTGCCGATCTCGGACAAGATCGAGAGCCTCAACGTGTCGAACGCGGCGGCGATCGCGCTGTACGCGGTGGCGACGCGCTAAGCGCTCATAGCACGGCGCGCGCCAGGACGCCGGCAAAGCCGTCGTCGGACGGGATCGCGTAAGCGACCCCGCCGGCCGTGCCGGGCGCTGCGGCGCGGCCGCACCGGCGCCGTCGCTGCGCCGACGTGCCTGCGCCCGTCAGTCTTCCGCGGCGATCGTGACCTTCAGCCCATCAAGCGCGTCGGTCATCGGCAGCTGGCACGACAGCCGCGAAGTCGCGGTGCGATCGGCCGACGAATCGAGCAGGTCGTTCTCGTCTTCGCTCATCTTCGGGAGTTTGTCGGCAAACTCCGGGTCGACATGGACATGGCACGTCGCGCACGAGCAGCAGCCGCCGCACAGCGCGAGAATCTCGTCGATCCCGGCGTCGCGGATCACTTCCATCACCGACAGGCCTGCCTCGCCCTCGATTTCGCGCTCTTCACCCTCACGAGTCACAACGATAAGCTTGGGCATTGACGGTCCTTTGCGATAGCGAATTCTCCACCGCCATGCCGCCAGACGCGGCGCCGATCAAGGGATCACCGCATGGGCCTGAGCGCCGACCAGCTGAAGACCGCTCTCGACGAACTCGCGACGCGCGAACCCGCCATCGCGGCGGCGCTCGCGCGCGTCGGCTATCCCGAACCGCGCATTTCGCCCCGCGGCTATGTCACGCTGCTGCGCACGATCATCGGGCAGCAAGTCAGCACCAAGGCGGCGGAGTCGGTGTGGCGCAAGCTCGAGACGATCATCGGCGACCTCGACGATCCCGCCAACGTCACCAGCGCGAGCGACGAGCAATTGCGCGAGGCCGGCCTGTCGCGCCAGAAAGCGGGCTATGCGCGCAGCCTGGCGGCGCTGGTCGCAAGCGGCGAACTCGATCTGGCGAACTTGCCCGCCGACGATGAGGAAGCGATCGCCAAGCTCGTCGCGGTCAAGGGCATCGGGCGCTGGTCGGCGGAGATCTATCTCCTGTTCGCCGAGGGTCGGCTCGACATCTGGCCCGCGGGCGACCTCGCGATTCAAATCGAAGTCGGACGGATCCTCGGCCATGAGGCGCGCCCGAGCGAGAAACTGGTGCGCGAGCTGGCCGAAGCGTGGCGGCCGCACCGTGGCGCTGCAGCCGTTTTCGCCTGGTATCACTATCAAAGCGACATGAAGGTAATCTGATGGCCAAAGCCGACCGCCTCGCCCGGCTCGATGACCGCCGCATCGAGAGCGAAACCGAATATCATGCGCTGCTCCGCGGCGCCTTGGAGCGGACGGCTGCGGGGCAGATCCGGCTGTTCGGACACACCAAGGACAAGGCGCAGATCGCCAAGGCAGCGCCCGTTGTCGCCGAGCTGACCGAACTCGGCGAGACGATCGACGCTTTGCGCGATCAATTGTCGATCGAGCCGTTCGCGCTCCACGCGCAATTCCTTGCCTCGCGCGGCGCGGTCAGCGCACATGCCGTCGGCGAGGCGAAGCAAGCGCAGGCCTGGCTCGATCAGTGGACGGAGACTCGCGCATGAGCGGCAAGTGGACATTGGGCATCATCGGCGGATCGGGCCTCTACGCGATCGACGCGCTGGAGCACCCCGAATGGCGCCGCGTCGAGACGCCGTGGGGCGCGCCGTCCGACGAATTGCTGTTCGGCTCGATTGGCGACGTCGACCTCGTCTTCCTGCCGCGCCACGGTCGCGGGCACCGGATCAGCCCGTCCGAGCTAAACTTTCGCGCCAATATCGACGCGCTGAAGCGCAGCGGCTGCACCGATCTGGTGGCAATCTCGTCGATCGGGTCGCTGCGCGAGGAATTGCCGCCGGGCCATTTCGCGATCGTCGACCAGTTCATCGACCGGACGGTCGCGCGCGCCTCGAGCTTCTTCGGCTCCGGCATGGTCGCGCACGTCTCGATGGCCGAGCCGGTCTGCCCGCGCCTCTCGGCCTTCGCGGCCGAGGCGGTCCATGCCGCTGGCGGGAGCGTCGCGAAGGGCGCGACCTATCTCGCGATGGAGGGCCCGCAATTCTCGAGCCGCGCCGAGAGCGTGATGTACCGCCAATGGGGCGCCGACGTGATCGGCATGACCGCGATGCCCGAAGCCAAGCTCGCGCGTGAGGCCGAGCTGCCGTACGCGCTGATCGGGATGGTGACCGATTACGATTGCTGGCGCGAGGAAGCCGCGTTCGTCGAGGTGCACGAAGTGATCAAGCAAATGGGCGCGAACGGCGTGATCGCGCGCAAGGCGGTCGAGGCGCTGGTTGCGGCGCTGCCGGCCGAGCGGACGCCCTCGCCGCTCGACACGGTGCTCGACTATGCGCTGATTACGGCGCCCGAGGCGCGCGATCCGGCGATGCTGGCGAAGCTCGATGCGGTGGCTGGGCGCGTGCTGGGTTAGCGCCGCAAGGTCAACCACACCACCCGTCACCCCGGGCTTGTCCCGGGGTCCACCGTGATACGCGCAGTTCGCTCGCCGCCTGTGCGGCACGGTGGGCCCCGGGACGAGCCCGGGGTGACGTGGAGGGCAGGAGAACGCCCTGCTACACCAAAGCGACGACTCGCTCCGCCTCTTCAAGATGCAACCGCTCGACCATCTCACCCGCCACGCGGATCGCGCCCTTGTCAGCATTCTCGGGCAGCGCGAACGCCGCGATCACCGCTTGCGCCCACGCCATGCGATCGGCCGACGGCGCAAAGGCGCGATTGGCGGGCGCGATCTGCGCAGGGTGGATGAGCGTCTTGCCGTCGAAGCCGAAAGCCGCCCCCTGCCCGCATTCCGCCGCCAGTTCGGGTGTGTTGGCGAGCACGTTCGACACCCCGTCGAGCGCGATGAGGCCATGCGCCCGCGCCGCGGTGACGATCGCGGTCAAATGCGGCAGCAGCGGCAGGCGGTCGGCCCCCGGCGTGCAGCGCATGTCCTTGGCCAGGTCATTCGTCCCCGCGACCAGACAGGCGAGCCCCGGCGCGGCCGCAATCAGCGGCAACGCGAGCATCGCCGCGCACGTCTCGATCATCGCCCAAAGCGGCACCGCGCCAAGCTGCGCGCGCGCGAGCGCAAGATCGCCCGGCGCCGAAACCTTGGGCAGCAACACCGCATCGAAGCCAGCATCGGCGGCGTCAGCCAGATCGGCCTCGCCCCATGCGGTGTCGAGCCCGTTGACGCGCAGCACCAGCAAGCGCGCGCCAAACCCGCCCTCTGCCGCCGCCGCGATCGCCTGCGCGCGCGCCGCCGCCTTCTGCTCGGGTGCGACGGCATCCTCGAGGTCGAGGATCACTACGTCGCAGTCGAGCCCGCGCGCCTTGGTAATCGCACGCGCGTTCGACGCGGGCATGAACAAAGCGCTGCGGATGCGCATCACGGGGTCGGCGTCACGGGCTCGCGCCGCGCCGGCACAGGCGCGTCTTCCCAGCCGCCGCCGAGCGCCTTGAACAGGCTGATCTGTGCGTCGGACACCGCCGCATCAGACTGCGCGAGCGCCGCGCGGGCACTCGCCCGATCGCGCTCGGCCTCGATCAGCAGCAGGAAGCTGTCGGCCCCATAATCGAAGCGCAATTGCGAGAGCTTGGCCGCAGCGCTGCTCGACGCCTCGGCGCGGCGCAACGCCGCGTTGCGATCGAGCGCGCCCGCATAACGCGCGAGCGCCTGCTCGACTTCCTGCAACGCCGTCAGCACGCGGCCGTCGAAGGTTGCAAGGCTCGCATCAGCGCCGGCGCGCGCCTGACGGATCCGCGCGCGCGCAACGGTCTGGTTGGGGAAGCTCCACGAGATCAGCGGTCCGGCCGAATAGGTGACCGCGCTGCCCTTGAACAACTGGCTGCCGCGCTGGGAATTGAGGCCGATCGATCCGAGCAACTGGATCTTTGGATAGAGATCGGCGACCGCGATGCCGATCCGCGCGGTATCGGCGGCGAGCGTCCGCTCGGCCGCGCGAACATCGGGGCGCCGCGCGATCAGCGCCGCGCCATCGCCGACCGGCAGCACCGACGCGATGCGCGGTGGTACCTTGCAGGCGTCTGCCGCGGCATCGACCTGTTCGGGGGCTAAGCCCGTCAGCACCGCGAGCGCATAGAGCGACGCACGCCGCTCGGCCTCGAAGCCCGGGATCGTCGCCTGCGTCTGCGCAAGCAGCACGTCGGCGCGATCGACGTCGCGCCGCGTCCCCCGCCCTGCGTCGAACAGCGTGTTGGTCAGTGCAAAGGTCCGCTGCTGCAACTGCACCGTATCCAGCGCGACCGAACGCTGCGCGGCATTGCTGCAGGCCGTCGCATAGGCCCGCGCGGTTTCCGCCGCGACCGAGACGCGCGCGGCATCGAGCTGCGCCTGCGCCGCCTGGACATCGCCACGTGCCGCTTCGATCGCGCGCGTGATCCCGCCGAACAGATCGACCTCGTACGACGCATCGAAGCCGAGTTTGAAGCTGTTGTATTGGAAGGTCTGCTGCGTCGCCGCACCGGTGGTGCCGCCCGTGGTGCCGCCGGTCCCCAGCGCGCCCGCGCCGACACTGGCGAGGTTGGCCTGGCCACGCGTATATTGCGCGCTCGGGCTGGTCGTCGGCAGCCGCGCTCCGCGCTGCTCGTCGAGCACGGCGCGGGCACGCTCGAGGTTGCCGGCAGCGATGCGCACATCGGTATTGTGCGCGAGAGCATCGGTCACGAGCCGGTCGACCACCGGGTCGTTATACAGCCGCCACCAATGATCGGGCAGCGGGGTCGGCGTGATCGCCGCGGTCTTGCCGGCTTCGGCAAAGCTACCGCCAGTCGCCGCGACGGGCATCGTCGGCTTGGTGTAATTGGGTCCAACGACGCACGCCGACAAAGCGAGCGCGGGAAAGACTGCTACGATACGCTTCATGCCGGCGTCTCCTCGGGCGCGGGGAGGTGCTTTGGCGGCTTGGCCTTCCGGCGCGGCATCTTGGACGACACCCAATCGCCGAAGGTTCGGCTGATGACGTAGAAGCTCGGCGTGAACAGCAAGCCGAAAGTGGTCACGCCGATCATCCCGAAGAACACCGCGACGCCGAGCGCGCGGCGCATCTCGGCGCCCGGCCCGGTCCCGATCACCAGCGGCAGCACGCCGAGGATGAACGCGATCGAGGTCATCACGATCGGGCGCAGACGCTGCTCGGCGGCGTGGATCGCAGCCTCGTGCATCTCCATCCCGGCATCCTCGTTCTGCCGCGCGAACTCGACGATCAGAATCGCGTTCTTGGCCGCGAGGCCGATCAGCACGACGAGGCCGATCTGCGTGAGGATGTTGTTGTCCCCACCGAACAGATTCACCCCGACGATCGCAGCGAGCAGACACATCGGCACGATCAGGATGACCGCGAGCGGCAGCACCAGGCTTTCGTAATTCGCCGCGAGCAGCAGGAACACGAACAGCACGGCGAGCCCGAACACGAGCGTCGCGGTGTTGCCCGCTTGCTGCTGCTGGAAGGCGAGCTCGGTCCATTCGAACGCCATGCCCTTGGGCAAGGTCTCGCTCGCCAGCTTGGCCATCGTCTGGAGCGACTGGCCCGACGAATAGCCGATCGCGGTATCGCCCTGCAGTTCGGCCGACGGATAGAGGTTGTAGCGCACGACGCGATACGGCCCGCTGTCGTTCTTGAGCGTCATCACCGAATCGAGCGGCACCATATTGCCCGCCGCCGATCGCGTCTTGAGATGCCCGACGTCGGACGTCTGGTCGCGATACGGCGCATCGGCCTGCGCCGTCACGCGGTAGGTACGCCCGAGATAGTTGAAGTCGTTGACATACGTCCCGCCGAGATAGGTGCCGAGCGTCGAGAAGACGTTCGCCACCGGCACGCCGAGCTGTTCGGCGCGTTCGCGGTCGATATCCGCCGACAAGCGCGGCGTGCGGGTGTTGAAGGTGGTGAAAGTGCTGACCAGGCCTGGCGTCTGGTTGGCCTTCATCATCATCGCGAAGGCCGCGCCTTCGAGCGCCTTGTAGCCAAGGTTCGAACGATCCTCGATCAGCATCTTGAACCCGCCGCCGGTGCCGATCCCGCGGACGGGTGGCGGCGGCACGATCAGCAGATTGCCGCCGTGGATCGCCCCCAGCGCACCGCGCATCTGGTTGGCGATCTCGTCGGCGGTCTTGCGATCGCCGAACGGCTTGAGCGTGATGAACATCGCGCCTGCGTTCGGTGCAGTCGAGAAGGTCGCGCCGTCGAGGCCGGCGAACGCGACCGTCGCGAGCGTCGACGGGTTCTTGAGCGCGATCTTGGTGGCTTGCTCCATCACTTCGGAGGTGCGCTGCAACGACGACCCTGGCGGCAACTGGATGACCGCGATCAGATAGCCCTGATCCTGCGCCGGAATGAAGCCCGACGGCGTCGCATAGAGCCGCCAGCCGGCAAGCCCGATCAAGCACGCATAGACGATCCCGACCAGCGCCAGCGCGCGCACCGCACGTGCGGTGAACTTGCCGAAGCGGCTGCTGATCTTGTCGAACCCGCGGTTGAAACCGCGCGCGAAGCGCGTCGGCCAGCCGAGCACGCCGGCGCGTGGCTCGGCGTCGTGCTTGGGCTTGAGCAACAACGCCGCGAGCGCAGGCGACAGCGTCAGCGACACGAACGCCGAGATCACCGCCGCCGACACGATCGTCAGCGCGAACTGCTGGTAGAACTGGCCAGAGATGCCCGGAATGAAGCTGGTCGGGATGAACACCCCGCACAGCACCAGCGAGATCGCGATCAGCGCGCCCGACACTTCGTCCATCGTCTCGTGCGCCGCTTCGCGCGGACTGAGGCCCTTTTCCTCCATCAACCGCTCGATATTCTCGACCACGACGATCGCATCGTCGACGACGATACCGACCGCGAGGATCAAGCCGAACAGCGACAGATTGTTGAGGCTGAAGCCGAACGCCGCGAGCATTGCGAGCGATCCGACGAGCGAAACCGGCACCGCGATCAGCGGGACGATCGTCGCGCGCCAGCTCTGCAGGAACAGCAGCACGACGAGCGCGACGAGCACGATCGCCTCGACCAGCGTGTGATACACCGCTTCGATCGACGCCTGGATGTATTCGGTCGGGTTGTACGGGATCTGATATTGCATCCCTGGCGGGAAGCTTTTCGACGCCTCGGCGATCGACGCCTTGACCGCGTCGGCGGTGGTCAGCGCGTTCGATCCGGGAAGCTGGGTGATCGCGAGGCCGATCATCGGCTTGCCGCTGAGCACGGCGTTGATGCCGTAATCCTGCGCGCCGAGTTCGACCCGCGCGACGTCGCGCAGCCGCGTGAGACGCCCTTGGTCATCGCGCTTGACGATGATCTGGCCGAACTCCTCGGGCGTGGTCAGGCGGCCCTTGGTCTGGATGCCGAGCTGGAAGGCGGTACCGCCCTGGTTGAACGGCGGCTGCCCGACCGAGCCCACCGCGACCTGCGCATTCTGCGCGCGGATCGCAGCGACGATCTCGTCGGTGGTCAGGTTACGCGAAGCCGCGAGATCGGGGTTGATCCACACGCGCATGTTGTAGTCCCGGCCACCGAAGGCGCGCACGCCACCGACGCCGGGAATACGCGCCATGCGGTCGATCAGCTGGGTCGTCGCATAGTTCGAGACATATTGCTGCGACAGCGAGCCGTCGGGCGAGGTCAACGCGATGACCATAAGGATGTCGGGCGAATTCTTGGCGACGGTCACGCCAACGCGGCGGACGTCGTCGGGCAGACGCGGCTCGGCGGTCGAGACGCGGTTCTGCACGAGCACCTGCGCCTGATCGACGTTGACGCCCTGCTTGAAGGTCACGGTGATCGACAATGCGCCATCGCCGGTCGACGAGGAAGACATGTAGATCATGTTCTCGACGCCGTTGATCGATTCCTCGAGCGGCGCGGCGACGGTCTCCGCGAGCGTTTCGGCGTTCGCGCCGGGATAGGTGGCGGTGACGACCACCGTCGGCGGCGCGATCTCGGGATATTGCGCGACGGGCAAGCCGGGATAGGCGACCACGCCGAACACGACGATCAGGATCGACAGCACCGCCGCAAAGATCGGGCGCTCGATGAAGAAATGGGGAAATTTCACGGGCGCTTACTTCGCGGTCGCATCGGATGCGGGCGGCGCCATGTCGGGCTGGCTCGTCGGCGCGGTATTAGCCGCGCGCGGCTTCATCTTGGTCAGCACTGCCTTGACCGCCATCCCGGGCTGGAGCGTGGTGATGCCCTCGATCACGACATGCTCGCTAGCGGCGAGCCCGGTCTTGATGACGCGCAAGCCCTCCACCTGTGGCCCCGTCTCGACCGGGCGCTGGACTGCCTTGCCGTCCTTGCCCACGACATAGACGAGCTTGCGCGTCTGGTCGGTCACGACCGCTTCGTCGGGGACGAGCATCGCGTGATAGGTGCCCGAGCCGAGCAGCCGCGCGCGACCGAACAGGCCGGGGGTGAGGAAGCCGTCGGGGTTCGAAATCACCGCATGCGCGCGGATCGTCCCCGAATTGGGATCGACCGCATTGTCGACGAATTCCATCCGGCCATGCCAGCGATAGCCGCTCTCGTCGGCGAGCTGGACTTCGACCGGGTTCGGCGTGTTGCGCGACGAGCCACGCTCGCCGGCCTTCGCCTGGCGGAGATACTTGAGATAGAAACTCTCGGCGCCGTCGAACGAGAACCAGATCGGGTCGGTCGAGACGACGCGCGTCAGCACGGTGGTCGCGTCGGTCGCGTAATTGCCCTTGCTGACGCGGCGATCGGACACGATCCCGGTGATCGGCGAGCGGACCGTGGTGAAGCTGAGGTTGAGCTGCGCGGTCGTGACGTTGGCATTGGCCGCGCCGAGATCGGCCTGACCACTGCGCACCGCCGCGAGCTTGGTCTCATATTCTTCCTTGCTGATCGCCTGCGCGGCGAGCAGCTTGTCGGCGCGCGCGAGCTCGGAGCGCGCGTTGGTCAGCGCGGCCTGCGCCTTGGCGACCTGCGCACGCGCCTGCGCGAGCGTGGCGGCATAGGGACGCGGATCGATCGTGAACAACGCCTCGCCGGCGCGAACGCGCTGACCATTGGCGAACAGCACCTTTTCGATCGTCCCCGAAACGCGCGGACGCAGCTCGACATCCTGGATCGCCTCGAAGCGACCGACATATTCGTCCCAATCGACGATGTCGCGTTGCAGCGGGAGCGCGACCGTAACCTGTGGGGCGGGGGGCGGCGGTGGCGCGCTCTTCGAACACGCGGCGAGCGCCAGAAGGCTGGCTACCGTCAAAAGCGAGCGAACCGAGCTCGTTGGCTTGATCATTTCCGTCTATCCCTACGACCTGGTCGGCTACAGTCCACCCTCGTCCAGGCGGTCCGCTCTCAAGGGCGGACTCACGGCCATCAGCGTCTAACTGCGACGATGAATGCTGCATTGCAAGAGGCCCGCGCGAAACGCTTGGTTTCCATCCTGTCACGATTGGCAACACGTTTCATCGTCACAGGATAGTTTTTCCGGGAGGCGAAAACTACAGCGTTACGATTGCGCCGTTTTTCATGATCCACGCGACATGCTGCACCGCATCCACCGCCGCGACCGGATTTCCTTTGACGGCAATCAGGTCCGCCAGCAGTCCGGCGCGCACGGCGCCCCGGTCGCTCAGATGGAAGGCGCGGGCGTTGCCCGATGTGGCGGCGATCAGCACTTGCGCGGCGGGCATTCCGGCGGCGGCCATCAACACCATCTCGCGGGCATTCTCGCCATGCGCGAAGACGCCGACATCGCCGCCCATGCAGATCGGCACGCCCGCCGCGCGCGCCAGCGCGAACGACGCGCGGCTCTGCGCGACCGCTTCGGGCACCGGATCGCCACCGCGCCAGCCGCGATAGCGCGCGACCGCATCGGAGGCGGCGAGCGTCGGGCACAAGGCGATGTGCTGTGCCGCCATCGCACGGAAGATCTCGGGCGTGCCGCCATAGCCGTGCTCGATCGTATCGGCCCCCGCGGCGATCGCGCGGCGCATTCCCTCAGGCGTCGCAGTGTGAACCGCGACGGTCCGTCCGGCATCGTGCGCCGCCTCCACTGCAGCCTTCATCTCGGCGACCGAAAAGGTCGGGCGGCTCGGCTCGCCCGGCCCCCAGCGATAGTCGCCGTAGAGCTTGATGACGTCGGCGCCCGCTGCGATCTGCGACCGGACGACGCGCACGAGCTCGTCCACCCCGCTCGCTTCCTCGGCGCCTTGCGGGATGACGAGGCCGGGCTCGAACCCCTTGGGGCCGTAGGCGCCCCTCGCGACGATCGCGCGCGTCGCGACGAGCAGCCGCGGGCCTGGCACGATCCCAGCGGAGATCGCCTGGCGCAGTCCGACATCGGCGTAGCCAGCGCCTTCGGTGCCGAGATCGCGCTCGGTGGTGAAGCCCGCGCGCAGCGTCGCCGCCGCTTGCGCAACGGCGCGCGCGGTGCGCAACGCGAGCGGCTCGTGGAGCACCTGATCGTCCCAGCTCGTCTCGTTATAGGGGTGGAGGAAGAGGTGGCCGTGGCCTTCGATCATCCCAGGCATCAGCGTGTCGCCGGGCAAGTCGATCGTCTCGGTCCCCGCCGGCACCGCGAGCGCCGGGCCGACCGCGGTGATTCGCTCGCCCGTGACGAGCACTTGCCAGCCGGGATGCGCGACGGGGTCGATCCCGTCGAACACCGCTGCCGGGCGTAGCAGCGTCGCGTGCGGCGCCACGGGCTCGGACGCGGCTCCGCCGAGCGCGAGCGGGGCGAACAGAAGGGCGGCAATCGGCCATTTCATCGGTGCGGCTCCCATCAACATTGTCGCCGCGAGCGATGCCCGATAGCGTGTGCCCATGGATAGACTCGCCCGCCGCCCGCGCAACCTGTTCGCTCTTGCCGCACTGCTCGCGCCCTCGCTGGCCGTCGCTGCGGCCCCTGCCCCGCCCCAGCCCGAGCAGGCCCGCTGGCGCGCCGAGGCGGCGCGCGTCACGATCACGCGCGACACTTGGGGGATAGCGCATGTCGTCGGGCGCAGCGATGCCGATGCAGTGTTCGGCGCGATCTATGCGCAGGCCGAGGACGATTTCAGCCGGATCGAGGCGAATTATCTGACCGCGCTGGGGCGCACCGCCGAGGCCGAGGGCGAAGGCGCGATCTGGGCCGACCTGCGCCAGCGGCTCTATGTCGATCCGCTCGCACTCCAGGCGCAATACCGGGCGAGCCCCGCCTATCTCCAGACGCTGATGACCGCCTGGGCCGACGGGCTTAATTATTACCTCGCGACACACCCGCAGGTCCGCCCCAAGGTCCTCACGCGGTTCGAGCCGTGGATGGCCCTGTCCTTCACCGAAGGCAGCATCGGCGGCGATATCGAGCGGATCTCGCTGTCCGACCTCGCTTCCTTTTACGGCGGCCGGCCGATCACCATCGCGTCGGAGAATACCGGCCCGCTCCCGCGCGAACCGCGCGGATCGAACGGCATTGCGATCGCGCCGAAGAACACGGTCGACGGCCATGCGCTGCTGCTGATCAACCCGCACACCAGCTTCTATTTCCGCTCCGAACTCCAGATGACGAGCGGCGAAGGGCTGAACGCGTACGGCGCGTCGACCTGGGGGCAGTTCTTCATCTATCAGGGCTTCAACGAGCAAGCCGGGTGGATGCACACCTCGTCGGGCGTCGATAACGTCGACAGCTTCGCCGAGGAGATCAGCCGCTCGGGCAAGACCGCCGCGTATCGCTACGGCAAGGCGATGCGTCCGTTGCGGACTGCGGTGGTGACGCTCTCCTATCGCAAGCCCGATGGAACGATGGCAGCGCGCAGCTTCACCACCTTTGCCTCGCACCACGGCCCGATCGTTACCGAACAGAACGGCAAATGGATCGCGCAAGGCCTGATGTGGAAACCGATCCCCGCGCTCGAGCAAAGCTGGCTGCGCACCAAGGCGCACGATCTCGCAAGCTACATGAAGGTCGCCGAGCGAAAGGCCAATTCGTCGAACGACACGCTGTTCGCCGACTCACACGGTGAGATCGCCTATCTCCACCCGCAATTCGTGCCGCTGCGCGACGACCGCTTCGATTATTCCAAGCCCGTCGACGGCGCCGATCCCGCGACCGACTGGCATGGGCTCCACACCGTCGCGAGCTTGCCCAATGCGATCAACCCGCAGGTCGGCTGGGCGCGCAATACCAATGACTGGCCGTGGAGTGCTGCCGGGCCCGATAGCCCCAAGGCGAAGGACTATCCGCGCTACATGGACAGCGCGGGCGAGAATCAGCGCGGCGTGCACGCCGACCTGCTGCTCACCGACCGCCACGATTTCACGCCCGAACGGCTGATCACGGCTGCCTATGACAGCTATATGCCTGCGTTCGCGACGCTGATCCCGCCGCTCGTCAAGGCGTATGACGCGCTCCCGGCAAGCGACCCGCGCCGTGCGAAGCTCGCCGCGCCGATCGCGATGCTGCGCGGCTGGGACAATCGCTGGGGCACCGATTCGGTCCCCACCACGCTCGGCATATTGTGGGCCGGGCAGATGTGGCGCGATGTCGGCAGCTTCATCCTCTCCGAACAGATCAACGTGCCGCGCTACATCGCCACGCGCGTGTCCGACAGCGCCAAGCTCGATGCGCTCGGCGCGGCGGTCGACCAACTGACGCGCGACTTTGGCGATTGGCGCGTCGGTTGGGGCCGGATCAACCGCTTCCAGCGGATCGACGATTCGATCCAACCACACTTCGACGACGCCAAGCCAAGCATCCCCGTCCCCTTCGCCTCGGCGCAATGGGGCAGCCTCGCTTCGTTCGGCGCGAAATTCTATCCCGGCACGACCAAGCTCTATGGCTCGAGCGGCAACAGCTTCGTCGCGGTGGTCGAATTCGGCCCCAAGCTGCGCGCCTGGGCGGTGACCGCGGGCGGTGAAAGCGGCGACCCCGCCTCGCCGCATTTCAACGACCAGGCCGAGCGCTATGCCGCGGGTGCGTTGCGGCCGGTCTATTTCTATCCGGACGATCTCGCAGGGCACATCGAACGCCGCTATCGCCCGGGCGACCGCTGAGCGGCTACCAGGCGACCGACACGCCCAAGCGCACGTTGCGCGGGCGCAGCGGGGTCGTCTGCTGGCGCGAGGCGAGGATCAGCGGGTTCCCGAGCGAGAAGCGGTTGGCGGTCGCGTTCGTCAGATTGTCGCCCGCCAGCGTCACGTCGAACGTGTGCCAATGCCACGCGATCTGCGCGTCGAGCACGGCGTAATTGCCTTGGCTGACGTCGAGAAAATCCCCGGTCCCCAGCACCGATCGCCCGACATAGCGCCCCGACGTCGCGATGCTCAACATGGACGCATCGCGCAGGGTCCAACGATAGCTCAGCCCGGCATTGCCAGCGAACGCCGGCGTCTCGGGCAAGCGCCGATTGGCCTTGGTCGAGGATTGCGCGAGCGGCCCGTCGACGACGTTGTGCGTGTAGAGAAAGGCGAAATTGGCGTGCAGCCCGCGCACCGGCACCCAATCCCCCGTAGCTTCGAGCCCGATGATGTCGGCATTGCCGATATTGGAGGTGTAGGGCTGGCCCCGCCGCGTGTAGAGATCCGCCTGGATGTCGCGCCAGCGCGCGTACGAGGCCGCGACCGTGAGCTCCAGCCCGGTCGCGCCGGTGCGTTGCTTGCGTAAGCCAAGCTCACCGACCGTGATCGAGTCCGAGCCGAAATCCTGGACGCGCCCGACCCCGCTCGCAACCGCCAGCCCGCCGGTGCGATAGCCCGACTGCACACGCGCAAACAGCGCAAGGCGCGGCCCGACCAGCCATGACAGCGCCAGCGTCGGATCGATCCGTCGCGTCGCGCGCCCCTTGACGAAACTGTTGCTGCGCGGCGTGACCGAGGGCTCGCCATCGGTCCGCGCCGCCGTCACGCGCGCGCCACCAGTTACCGTCAGCCGCTCAGTAACGGGCCAGTTCGCCTCGCCGAACACCGAGACGCTGTCGGTACGGTTGCTGACGCCGATGATGTCGCGAGTCTGGTTGGGCATGCCGAGCGTGCGCGCCTGGACGTCGCGATCCTCGAGAAAGGCGAGGCCAACCAGCCAGCCGATCTTATCGGGCACCGCGCGCGACAGTCGCGTTTCCTGGACGAACAGCTTGTCGCTTTGCTCGGTGGTGTAGACGGTCGGCCCGGTCGCGCCGATCGTGCGAGAGGCGTCGAACGTGTCGAAGGTGCGCAGATCGACGTAACCCGTTGCCGACACCAGATCGAGACCGCTGTCCCAATGCTTGCGCGCCACGCCACGCGCGAGCTTGATATGGCTGCTATAGGGCTGCGCGAGCACCGAGCGACGCTCAAGCGGTCCGCTCATCGTCTCGGCATATTGCCCGTCGGCGGCATCGATCTTCTGGCCGAGCGCGCCGAGCTCGATGCTCCAGCCATCGCCCGGCGCGATCACCAGACTCGCGCGGCCGCCGATCCGATCGGCGCGGTTGATGTTGCCGAGCCGACGCATCGAGTCGGTGATGTAGCCGCCGTCGCGCTCGCTATAGCCGACCACACGCAAGCCGATGCGATCCTTCAGGATCGGCAGATTGACCATGCCCGCGGCATCATAGCCCGCCGCGCCGCCCTGCGTCAGCGTAACGCCCGCGCTGAGCGATGCCGCGGTCTTGGCAAGATCGGTCGGGTTGGGCTCGAGGTGGATGATCCCGCCGATCGCACCCGATCCGTACAGCGTACCCTGCGGCCCCTCGAGCACCTCGACGCTTTTCATGTCGTACAGGTTGAGGCTCGGCTCGGGCCCCGCAAAACCCAGCGGAACCTCGTCGAAATAGAGGCTCGCGGTCGATTGCGTCGGGCCGTTGAAGCTGCTGTCGGCGATCCCGCGGATGAAGATCTTGTTACGCCCCTCGCCGAGCTCGGTGTTCTGCAGCACCGGGGTATCGCGCGCGACATCGTCCATCGTCACCGATCGCGCGGCGAGCGATCCCGGCGCGAACCCGCCGATCAGCAACGCGCTGCCCGGAAAACGCAGCAGCGTCGATCCCTGCTTGCTCGCCGTGACGACGATGTCGCCGCCTGGCTCGGTCACGTCGGCGTGCTTGCGGACGGCGACGCGCCGGATCAGCGCGCCGACCGTCTTGGGCGCGCGGACGACGCGGTAGCTGCGCGCATCGATCGCGACCGCGCGATAGCCCGTCCCGTCGAGCAAGCGCTGCAGCGCTTCGCGCGGCGCCATCTGCCCCCGCACCGCGCGCGCCTGGATCCGCGCGAGCCCTGGCTCGGTGCTGATGATGTCGAACCCGCTCTGACGCGCGAGCGAGGTGAGCGCGCGATCGAGCGGTTCTGGTGCGATCGTGATCCGCACGCTTTGCGCGCTCGCCGGCGCCGAAGGCACGGCGCAGACGGCGAGCGCAAACGGAGCAGCGGTGCGCAGACTCTTAGTTAGGCGAGATAGACCATCGCTCGCCATCGTGATGCCACTCAGCCCCAACCAATGCGGCCAGATGCGGAACATCCCGCGCCGCCGTCCCCGTCAGGCGGACCATGCCGCTAAAGGGACGCTGCGACAAGCTTGCGTCGATCGAAAGCGTGACGCCGTCGATCCGGTTGACCGCGCTCGCGACGCGACCGAACGGCTCGCCCGCAAACGCGATCGCACCGCTGCGCCACGCCCCGACCTTGGCGACATCGACCTTCGACAGCACGATGCTGCCGACATCCTCATGCACCGTCGCCGCCGCACCCGCGCGCAACGCCACCGCCTCGCGCTGCGGCTGAAGCAGCACCGATCCTTCGGCGACCTGCACGTCGAGCCGCTTGCCGTCGCGCTCGACGTTGAACACCGTGCCGACGTCCTGGACTACCTGCGCGCCCGAGCGGACGGTGAACGGCGCACCCGCGTCGTGATGGACATGGAACGTCGCCTCGCCCGAATCGAGCGTCGCGACGCGCGGATTGTTGTGATCGAGAACCAAGCAGCTGGCACCGTTGAGCTCGATCCGCGTGCCATCGTTGAGCGCGATGTCCTGCCGCTGGCCGGGTTTCGTCTCGATCGCATAGGGGGCGGGCCCACCGCCGGCGGGCACGAGCACCAGCGTCAGGCACGCTGCGGCCGCGACAGCCACGCCGCCGCCTGCCCAGGCCCAGACACGGCGCCGCGGCGACGCGACAATCGGAACCTCGATCGGTGCCACGACAGGATCGGCGGGATACAGTTCGGGATGATCGGCGAGCAGCGCCATATCGAGCGCGACAGCGTCGAACGCGCGCGCATGCGCAGGATCTTCCTCGAGCCATGCCACGAAGGCATGCCATTCCTGATCGTCCATATCGGCTTGGCGCATCTGCCAGTCGATGGCGCGATCGACGATGTGCGCTGGCTCAGCGGTCACGATTCGATTCCTCTTCGCTGGGTAGACGATGTGGCGCTTCCGAATCCGCCTCGCTCGCGATCTTGTACGCTTGTATTTCCTTGACGGCGCGTCGCAACAGCTTCTCGACCCCGCTCAACGTCATGCCGAGCCGCGCGGCGATCTCCTTTTGCGGCACGTCCTCGAGCCGGTACAACCGAAGCGCGGTGCGCATCCGCTCGGGCATCGCCGCCAATGCATTCTCGAGCCGCGTCAGCCGTTCGCGGTCGAGCAAGGCGCGCTCGATCGTCGGCTGTTCGTCGGCGGCGGGCTGGACCTCCATCCACGCGGTATCGCGCGCGCCCGACCGCGTTGCGGCGATCCGCCGGTCGGACGCGTGGTTCGACGCCATGCGGTAGAGATAGGCCGCGGGCTGCGCGACGGGCTGCGACGTCGGCAGCTGGTCGAGCTTGATCCACATGTCCTGCAGCGCGTCCTCGGCATCGGCGCGATTGCCGAGCCGCGCCACGAGCAAACGCAGCAACATCGGCTGCTCGGCCAAAAAGACGGCCTTGAGACCGCTTTCGGTCACCGAATCGCTGGGGTTTGCAACATACTATAGCCTAAAGCGCCGAACGTCCCCGCCCGCAACCCCCGTGCCGCGCGGACAGTCCGGCAGCGTCCGATTACGCGGCTTTTTGCAGCTTGACGGCGCAGTCGGGCTCGGCGTAGAATTGTCGTTCGCGAATGCGATCGCTCGACAGGCGCCGGGCGGCAAGGCGGCGCGCAAGAAACTGATAAAAGAACCAGTCGCGCGCAGGCTCGGGCGTCGCATGATAGAGAATCCGCTCGGCGAGCGTCCAGCGGATCGACTCACGGTCGCGCGGGCGCGGCGAGGGCGCGCACCACAGGCCTTCGCCATATGCCAGCCGCCCGAACTTCGCCATGCGGTGCATGATCTCGTGATCCTCGAGCACGTACCCCCAGCGCAGCGCATCGAACTGCCCCGCACGGCGCAACACGTCGGTGCGGAACACCTGCCCTGCCCCACCCGTGTGGCATTGCGCGGGAAACAGCCGTGCCGCCCGCGCCATGCGCTTGGCGGCCTCGACATGATCCTGCTCCGTGGCAGTCGGCGTGACGAAATAGGCGCCGCCCGCGACTGCGCCGGTTTCGAGCAGACGCTCGGCTTGGCGCAGATAGTCGACCGGATACAGCGTATCGGCGTCGCACGTCGCGACGAACCGCGTGCGGGCGCGCTGGACGCCCGTCTGGAGCGCGTTGACCTTGCCGGGGTGCCGCTCGACCAACAGCGTGAAGGCGAGACCGAGCCGGCGGCACGTCGCCGCGGCGACCGCGCCGCTGCCGTCGGTCGACCCATTGTCGATCAGGATCAGTTCGAACGGCACGTCCTGCGCAGCGAGGCTGGCGAGCGTGCCGTCAAGGAAATCGCGTTCGTTGAAGAACGGGATCAGAACGCTCCAGCGCGGCAAAGCGGTCGCGGCCGGACGCTGACCCGGAGCTCCCCACTCGGGATAGTATTGCGATTCGAGCAACATGGCCGTTTCCTGTAAGCGTCTGTCAGACGGTCTTAGAAAGAAGCGGAGAGAGCGCGGATCGCCGGAATGGCCCGCGCTCGGTTTGCGATAATGCGGCCGCCCCCCGGCCAACCGCACACGATGCCGGACGCGATACGGGCGTTAAGTCCCATAAACTGGTTCGCGGTCGGCATCGGCAAACGAGATCTCCTCGTTAACAGAACGATACCGATGCCGGATAACCGGACGGGAAATATTGCGCT
Organism: Sphingomonas sp. PWP1-2; assembly: GCF_049898305.1. Classification (NCBI taxonomy): domain Bacteria; kingdom Pseudomonadati; phylum Pseudomonadota; class Alphaproteobacteria; order Sphingomonadales; family Sphingomonadaceae; genus Sphingomonas; species Sphingomonas sp. PWP1-2. Next base: position 499,620 of record NZ_JAFCXM010000003.1, on the reverse strand, counting down.
GCGGAACTTTTTCTTACGTCAGGCGTGCGATCACCGTCGGAAGGGACGATCGTTGCGCAGATAGACGACTGCGCGATAGTCGTTCCGGGCCGTGCCGAACACCGGCCGATAATCGCGCGCAAGCGCTGCCTCGACCGCGGCATGGCTCTGCTCGTTCCAATCGGCAAGCGGGCGGCTGGCGCTGACGATCACCGGCGGACGGTGCGCGAGGATACGACGGACCTCGGCGGCCTCGTCGATCCCCGTCGCGCCTTGCTCGGGCGCATACGCGAGCGTCGAGGGGAAGGCATAAGCGGTCGGGATGCAGGCGTCCGCGAGCTGATAGACGATCGCGTCGCCGATGAAGACATAGGGGCATTCGTGTCCGCTATTGGCCTTCACCACGCGCGCCAGCGCACGGACGCTGGGCGCGTCGTCGGGGCGGATCGCCGCCTCGACCGCGAAGACGGTGAGCCCGGCGGCAACGATCGCGAGCGCGATCCGGCGATGCCGCCCGAACGTCACCGCCGCCAGCGTCAGCAGGGGTGGCAGCAAGGGCAGCGCATAATGATCGAAGAACACGCCGAGCAGCACGAACGGCACAAACGCAGCGCCGAGCCACGCTGCCGCCAGGCGGATTTCGGGCCGCTGCCAATCGCGCCGCAGCGCCGCGGCGGCACACAGCACGAGCAGCAGGAGTTGCGCACTGATCCCGGCGAGCCGGCGCAGCGTGAGGTCGATCGGATAGCTGTAATGGCCGCGCGCGAAGATCGAGCTGAAATTATCGTACCAGAACGCGCGGAAGGCCGCGGGGCCGAGCTGCCAGTAAAAGCCGATCGCCGCGAGCGTCGGAGCAAGCCCCAGCGCCAGCCACACCAGCCCCGCCACTCCGAGCATGCCGAGCTTTGCCCCGGCGCGCCGCAAATAGAAAAGATGCGCGAGACCGAACAGCGCGCCCTCGATCGCAGGCGTGTATTTGGTCTGGATCGCCAGCCCGGCGAGCAGGCATGCCCCCGCCCCGCTCCAGACGATCGCACGCCTGTCGCGTCGCTCCGCAAGCGCCGGGAGCCGCAGCAGCAGGACCGCGCCGAGCGCCATGAACAGGTTGAAGAACACCGGCGACTGCCCGGCGCGGCCGCTGAGCATTGGCAGCCATACGAGGTACGCCGCCCCCGCAATCAGCGCGCCCGCTGCATTCGCCCCCGCGATCCGCGCCGCGCGGCCGATCGCCCAGGCCGCCCCCACCGCAAAAAGCAGCGCGACGCCTTGATAGGCGACGATCCCGTCGCCCGGCAGGAGCCGTGTCGCGGCATAGATCAGGAACAGCCCGATCGGCTTGCGGTCCCACAGGTCGATATACGGCAGCGCGCCGTGCCACATCCGGCTGCCGACCAGCGCGTAATATTGCTCGTCGGTGTGGATGATCGGATTGCCGAAATCGGCGCCCCGCAGCGCAAGCGCGAGTAGCCCGAGCACCAGCAACGGACCCGCCGAACGCAGCCGCTCGGCGAGGCTCAAAGCTCGCCGGGTCCGAAGCCGAGTCCGTCGAGCAGTGCAGCCCGTGCCGCACGGCACTGCCGCCACATCGCCGGGTCGCCGAGATCGTCGGGCGCGATCCGTTCGGGCCAATGCCGCTCAATCAGATCGGCGAGCAGATCGCAGCGCGCCGGTTCGAGCAGGAAGCGCGGGTCGATCGTCGCATAGTCCGCATCTTCCACCGCGACGCGCAGCCGCAGGCACGCCGGCCCGCCGCCATTGCGCATCGACTCGCGCAGATCGAGCGCCTCGACCGAGCGGATCGGCCCATTGCCCGCGAGCATCGTCTGCAGCCAAGCCCACACCGCCGGCACTTCGCGGCACTCGCCCGGCACGATCAGCGCCATCGCACCGTCGGGCAGGGTCACCAGCTGCGAGTTGAACAGATACGATCGGATCGCCGCCTCGAGCGACACTTGCGCCGCGGGCACCTCGAGGATGATCGCCTCGGGCAACCGGCTGCGGATGAAGGCATAGACAGATGCCGGATCCTCGAACGCCTGCTCGTGCGTGAACAGCACGCTTTCGTTGGCGACCGCGACGACATCGTTGTGGAACGCGCCCGCGGCGATCGCGGCGGCGCTTTGCTGGATGAGCAGCGTGTCGGCGGGATCGAGGCCATGGCGTCGCGCGACCGCCGCACTCGCGGTGCGGTTCTGGCGCGCGGGAAAGCCGCTCTCCTGCCGCACGCCATAGACGAACAGCTCGACTCCGCGCGCAGCGTGGCGCGGCGCCATCCGCATGAAGTTCGCCGCACCCTCGTCGCCGAGTGGGGATGGCAGCGCGTCGTGCACCGCGAAGTGGCGCGTGTCGCCAAAGGCGAGGCGCAGCTGCCGCGCGGTCTGTGGCGCTTCGAGGCTGCGGTGGAGCATCGTCGAGAGATTGGCGACCGAGATGTGGCAGCGGCCGTCGCCGGTATCGGGCGCGGGCGAGACGGTGCCGGCATTGGCGGTCCACATCGCCGATGCGGCCATCACGTTGCGCAGCAGCCCCGGATCCTCGCGCCATGCCGCAGCGAGGACGGCCTCGTCGTCGCCGGCAAAGCCGAGCTGGCGCAGCCACGTCGCATCGGGCCGATCGTGCGGCAGCAAAAGACCTTGCAGCAAGCCGAGCGCCAGCATGTGGCGCATCTTGGCGATGCCCTGCAGCGCCGCCCCGCGCGGCGAGGACACCGCACCGGCATTGCTCGCCGAGGCGATGTTGCCGAACGACAGCCCGGCATAATTGTGGCTCGGCCCGACCAGCCCGTCGAAATTGATCTCGCGCATGCTCGGCAGCTACCGCAATCGCCGCCGCTAATCCACTGGCCCGAGGCACAGCTCGGCGACCGCATCGACGATCGCTTCGGCATCGAGCCGATACGCGCGGAACAGATCTGGCAGATCACCCGTCTGGCCGAAGCGATCGGTGCCGAGCGGGCTCACGCGCATCCCGCGCACGCTGCCGAGCCACGACAGCGTCGACGGCGCGCCGTCGATGATCGTGACAAGCTTGGCGTGCGGCGCGAGCGCGCCGAGCAGCGTGTCGGCATGGCTCGACGCGCCCGCCCCGGTCCAGCGCCCGGCATGCCGCGCCGACCAACCGCGATGCAGCAGATCGGGCGACGTCACCAACAGCAGCCCCAGACCCGGCACGTCGTCGGCGAGCAGGGCAGCCGCTTCGAGCACCTCGGGCGTCACGGCGCCGGTGAAGACGATCGCGATGTCGGCGTCGCCGGAAGGTGCTTTCAGCCAATAGCCGCCGCGCAGCGCATCGTCCTGCCAGCCATCGTCGGCCCGCTCGATCTGCGGGATCGCGCGCGTCGTCAGCCGCAGGTAGACCGATCCGCCGTCCTCCGCCTGCATGTGCGCGAAGGCCCAGCGCATGATCAGCGCGAGTTCGTCGGCGAAGGCAGGCTCGAAATAGGTGAGCCCGGGCTGACCGATCCCGATCAGCGGCGAATTGATCGACTGGTGCGCCCCGCCCTCGGGCCCGAGCGTCAGCCCCGACGGCGTCGCCACCAGCAGGAAGCGCGCGTCCTGGTAGCAAGCGTAATTGAGCGCATCGAGCCCGCGCGCGATGAACGGATCGTACACCGTGCCGATCGGCATCAGCCGCGTGCCGAACAGCGGCGCGGCAAGCCCGAGCGCCGCGAGCATCAGGAACAGATTGTTCTCGGCAATGCCCAGCTCGATATGCTGGCCCGCGCCGTGCCCCGCCCATTTCTGCGCGGTCGGGATGCGCGCGGCGGAAAAGACGTCCTTCAGTTCCTGCCGCCTAAACAGCCCGCGCTGATTCACGAACGCGCCGAGATTAGTCGAGACCGTCACGTCGGGCGACGTCGTGACTATCCGGTCGGCGAGCGGATGCCCCGATTTGGCGAGATCGAGCAGGATCCGCCCGAACGCCGCCTGGGTCGAAAGCTCGGCCCCATCGGGCACCGGCAGGCGCTCGGGCACCGCCACCGCCTGAGCCGGCTTCGCCTTGACCGCCTGTGCCAGCGCACTCGCCTCGACCACCGCGCGCGCCGAAGCGGCGGCATTGTCGCCGAGCCCGCCGTACGGCGCCCATTCCTCGCCCTCGACGATGCCGAGGTCGCCGCGCAATTGCGCGATCTGGCCGGGGTTCATCAGCCCCGAATGGTTGTCCTTGTGCCCCGCAAACGGCAGCCCGTAGCCCTTGACGGTATAGGCGATGAACAGCGTCGGCACGTCATCGTCGCAGCGCGCGAACGCCTCGAGCAAGGTCGCGATGCAATGCCCGCCGAGATTGGTCATCAACGCCGCAAGCGCGGCATCGTCCTGCGCCGCGATGAGCGCGAGCGTCTCGCTTTGCCCGGCCAGATCGGCGTTCAACCGCGCGCGCCAGGCAGCTCCGCCCTGATACGTCAGCGCCGCGAACTCGGCATTGGGGCACGCGTCGATCCAGTCGGCGATCGCTTGCCCGCCGGCCTGCGCAAACACCTCACGCTGCTTCTTGCCGTGCTTGAGCGTCTCGACGCGCCAGCCACACGTCTCGAAGATATCGTCGAAGCGGCGGAACATGCGGTCCGCCGTCGTGCTGTCGAGCGACTGGCGGTTGTAATCGACGATCCACCAGCAATTGCGGATGTCGTGCTTATAGGCCTCGATCAGGCATTCGTAGATATTGCCCTCGTCGAGCTCGGCATCGCCCATCAGCGCGATCATCCGGCCGGCATCGGCCTCGGCCATCTCCCCATGCGCGATCAGATAATCCTGGATCAGCGAGGCAAACGCGGTGATCGCGACGCCCAATCCGACCGAGCCCGTCGAGAAATCGACCGGGATCGAATCCTTGGTGCGGCTCGGATAGCTCTGCGCGCCGCCCATCCCGCGATAGCGTTCGAGCGCGTCCTGGCTCTGCTGGCCGAGCATATAGTGAATCGCGTGCAACACCGGCCCGGCATGCGGCTTGACCGCGACTTTGTCGTTCGGGCGCAGCGCGCCGAAATAGAGCGCGGTCATGATCGCGGTGATCGACGCGCAGCTCGCCTGATGTCCGCCGACCTTCAGCCCGTCGCGGCTGTCGCGCAGATGGTTGGCGTTGTGGATCGTCCAGGACGACAGCCAGCGCAGCCGCGTCTCGATCGTCTCGAGCACGGCGATGGTGGCGGGATCGGCGGGGTGCGCCGGCGGGGTAGCGATCATATCCATGCCGCCCCATAGCCGATTGGCGCGCGACCGCGAGGCCCCTTTTGGCGCGGCGTCATCCCGCGGCGACGGGTACCCCCTGGCGCGCGGCGAATTGTGCGATCAACCAGCTGCGCACCAGGCTGATCGTCGGATCGGCAAGATCCTCCGCGCGCAACTTGAGGTAATAGCCAAAGCCGTCGTTGATCACGCTGTCGTACGGCAAAACGAGCCGCCCGGCGGCGATTTCGGGCGCGAACATGTCGATATCGGCGAGCGCAACGCCGTCCGAATGTATCGCATAGCCGACCGCGAGCGCATTCGCGTCGAAGGCAAGCCCGCGCTCGACGTCGAGGCTGATCCGGCATTGATTCGCAAAAGTGCTCCACAACAACCCGCGCGGTTGCCCCTCGAGCTTGACGTGGAGCAGCGGATTGTCCGCCAGGAACTGCTCGAGCGTCTTGCCCGCGTTGCGCTGCGCCACCTGCGGCGAGCAGACCGGCGCGACGCGCACCATCCACAGCAGATCGGTCACGCGATCATCGATGTTGGGCCGGTCGAACACGATCGCCATGTCGGTCTCGCCGCTCGGCAGCCCGACCGCGGGCGAGCTCGAAATGTCGATCCGGATCGCGGGATGCTCGGCGTGGAACGCCTGGATCATCGGCATCGCGACTTGCTGCAATAGCGTCGGCGGGATGTGGAGGCGGATCGGGCGGCTGGTGTCGGGATTGCCGCTGATCGCATCCATCGTCTGTTCGATCCGGTCGAACGCCTTGCGCACTTCGGGCAACAGCGTGCGTCCCGCCGCGGTCAGCGCGAGTGTCGGCCCCGAGCGGTCGAACAGTTTGTGGCCGAGCTGCTCCTCGAGGCTGATGACGTGCCGGCTTACCGCGCTTTGCGAGACGTCGAGTGCCTGCGCGCCGGCGGTGAAGCTCAACCGCTGGCCGACCGCATCGAATGCGCGGAGCGCATTCAACGGAAGCCAGCGCCGATTGTCCGGGGATGAGCGAGGAATAGCGAACTCCTGAGCGATGCGGGCCATGCCGATGGGAAATACCAAGCGCGTTTCGCCACGCGATGCAACGGCGTCGCACCGCGCCGATCGGTCCGGGAGGGTGCACAAGGTCTATCTGCCACGCGCTTCCGCCGCTACGAAGGTCGATCTTGCGGCGCGCTCGTGTGGCAGCCCGCAAGGCGTGACGGACGACGAAAAGATGGGGCCCCGAATGATGACGACGACACCGCGGCTCGAATCGGCGCGCTGGTATGTCGTGCTCGTGCTCGGGCTCGTCTACGCGCTCAACATCGCCGACCGCTATGTCGTGTCGACCGTGCTCGAGCCGATCCGCAAGGAATTCGGCCTGTCCGATTCGGGCGTCGCATGGCTGACCGGCGTGTCGCTCGCGTTCTTCTACATCTTTGTCGGGCTGCCGATCGCGCGGCTTGCCGACCACGCCAACCGCCGCAACATCGTCGCCGCCGCGATCATCCTGTGGTCGGCGGCGACTGCGGTGCTCGGGCTCACCCAGAATTACTGGCAATTCCTCGTCGCGCGGATCGCGGTCGGCGTCGGCGAGGCGGGCGGCACCCCGCCTTCGACCTCGATCGTCGCCGATAACTTCCCGCGTCGGCAACGCGCGTTCGCGCTGACGGTCTACGCGCTCGGGCTGCCGCTTGGCGCGTGGCTTGGGTCGAGCGTCGCAGGCGCGATCGTCGAGCATTTCCACAGCTGGCGCGCGGGCTTCATCGCGCTCGGCGTTCCTGGCGTGGTGTTCGGTCTGATCATCCTGCTCACCGTGCGCGAGCCCGTGCGCGGGCGGTTCGAGCGGATCAGCGAAGCCAAGGTGCCGAGCGCGACCTTCCGCGAAACCTGCGCCTTCCTCTGGTCGCAACGCTCGGCTTGGCACATCAATGCGGCGGGCACGGTCATCTGCCTGTGGGGTTGGGGCCTGCTGTTCTGGACGCAGACCTATTTCGAGCGCGCCTATGGCCTGTCGACCGCCGAGGCGGGCGCGCGGCTCGGGACGATCTACTTCTGGGCGGGGACCGCCGCGACGATCGCCACCGGCGCGATCCTCGCGCTGCCGCAGATGCAGGACCCCAAGCGCATCGCCTACGGCCTCGCCGCAATTGTCGCGCTGTCGACGATCCCGTCGTTCGTCATCTACTGGACGCACTCGCTCAGCCTCGCGACCGCAATGCTGTGGATCGTCGTGCCGGCGATCTATCTCTATGTCGGCCCGACGATGGCGCTGCTGCTCAACTTCCTGCCCGCCAACATGCGCGCGCAGGGGATGGCGATCAGCTTGCTCACCGCCAATGTCGCCAATCTGATCATCGCGCCGACCGCGGTCGGCTGGCTCAGCGACACGCTTGCCGGGCGGCTCGGCAGCAATGCCGAGTCGCTGCGGTATGCGCTGCTGGCGCTGTCGCTGACCGGCTTCTGGGCGGCGTATCATTACTGGACGAGCGTGCGGACCTATGCCGCCGACGATGCACGGATCCAGGGGACGGGCGTTACCGCTTGAGGCAAGCACGAAAGGCGGTGGTCACGCGCCACCACCGTCACCCCGGCCTTGTGCCGGGGTCCACCGTGCCACGCGTGCTACGCCGTAAGCGCGTGCCGCCCGGTGGGCCCCGGCACAAGGCCGGGGTGACGTGGGAGAATTAGAACTTCACCTTCGCGCGCACCCCGATCGTGCGTGGCCGCGCGTAGGTCACCCGCGAGCCGGCCTGGTAGATCGCGTAATAGGTCGCGCGCTGGATATCGATCACCTTGACGCCGTCGAACAGATTGTTGCCGAAGATACCGAACTCGTAATTGCCGATGTCATAGGCGATCGACGCGCTGGCATTGTGGCTCTCTGGGATCACCGCATAGGTCTGGCTACGCCCGCCATTGCTCGCGCGGTCGACGATCAGCTTCTTGGACGTCGGGTCGAGCGTGGTCGAGAAGTCGTTGAAGGTCGTCTGCTGCGACGAGATATATTTGTACGTCGCCTGCAGATGGAGCGACCCGCGCCCAAGATCGGCATCGTAGAACGCCCCCGCCGACGCCGTCACGCGCGGCGAATAGGGCGTGCGGTCGCCGTCGAACGCGCCGACCGTCGGGATGTCGCCACGCGCGGCCGAATCGTTGAACGAGAAGCTGCCGTTGAGCGTGATGTTGCGCGTCGCCTTGACCGCCGCCTCGAGCTCGACGCCCCTGCTCGCGATCTTGCCCTTGTTGTCGGTAAAGAAATACGAACAGTTGAGCCGCAACCGCGTCTGCACGTCGGACCAGTCGATATAATACGCGCTCGCATTAAGCGTCACGCGACCGCCCGCGAACTTGGCCTTTTCGCCGATCGTGTAGTTCCACAATTTGTCGGGCCCGAACGTCCCCGGTGCCGCGCTATACCCATACGAATTGAGCTGCGTCGTGCAGCGCCCGGCAAGCCCCGCGGTGCCGAGCGGCACCGGCTGGTTCGCACCCCCATAGCGGAAGCCCTTGGCGGCTTCGGCATAGATCAGCACATTGTCGTTGAGCTTGTACGAAATGTTGGCGCGCGGGTTGACGCCGTTCGACTTGAGCGTCGAGCGGATCGACTGGGTGATGCCGGTCGTGCGCCCCTGCGCGTCCTTGCCGAGCAGCACGCCGAACGCGCCGCCTTCGTAGAGATAATAGCTCTCTTTGAAGTTGAAGTAGCGCAGGCCTGCGGTCAGATCGAGCCGGTCGGTGACGTGCCACGTACCATCGGCATAGGCAGCGAACTGATGCTCGTGCACGTCCTGCAGCCCCGAGAAGATGTCGTTCGAGCTGAACGCGCCGTCGACGGTCTTCGAATCGTAGCGGCCGGTCGGCGTCGCGAACGGGCCGAACGCCGTGTTCTGATAGGACAGCGTGTCGAACCCGGCGACCGGAATGTCCTGGATCAGATGCCGGTTCTGCTTCTCGTAGAACGCGCCGACGGTCCATTTGACCGGGCCGTCGTTCTTCGAGACGAGCCGCGCCTCGGCCATGAAGTCGTTCAGCTTCTGGTTGATCGTATAGTTCTCGGCCGGGATCAGGCTCGTGACCGCATGGTCGTAGCGTGCGGGCGGAGCGTAGAGCGGATACTTCCCCGCGCCGGTATAGGGCGCGTAATAATTGGCGAAGTAATAGCCGATCTGCGGATCGGGGCTCGCGTTGAAGCCGATCTTGCGGTCGGTATAGGCGCCGGTCACGATCAAATTGGCGAAGCCCGCGTCATAATCGAACCCGCCGGTGTAGAGCTTGAACAGATCGCGCGTGCCCTCGGCCCCGTTGCTCTCGTACTGATACGGTTTCAGCCCATCGAGCCCGGTGTTGAGGCCCTTGGCACGGCTGTTTTCATAGGTGAAACTACCGTCGACGGTCAGTCTGTCGGTCGGCGTCCAGCGCACCGCGACGCGGCCTTGGGTCGAGCGGTTGCTGTTGGCATTGTCGACACGGTGCTGGCCGATATTGTCGATGAAGCCGCCATCGTTGCCGACGAAGATGTTGCCGCGAACCGCGAGCTCATCCTTGATCAGCGGGATGTTGACCATCCCGCGGACGTTATAGCTGCCAGCGCCATATTCGGTGGTCGATCCGCTCGCTTCGGCGGTGCCGAAGACGCTGCGCGCATCGGGCTTGGCCGTGACGAAGCGCACCGTGCCCGCCATCGAGCCCGCGCCGAACAGCGTGCCCTGCGGCCCGCGCAGCACTTCGACGCGGTCGAGATCATAGACCTTGAGGTCGGGCGTCTGGCCCTGCACCGAGATCGGCGTATCGTCGAGATAGACCGCGACGAGTGGGCGATCCGACGTATCCGAGGTGACATAGCCGCCCGTCGCAAGCCCGCGCAGGTTGAACTTGTTGAACCCCGGCGCGCCCTCGGTGATGACAAGCGACGGCGTGAACTTCGCGAGATCGGACAGATTGCCCTGCCCCGATTTGGTGATCTGGTCGACGTTCACCACCGACACCGCGATCGGCACCGTCTGCAGCGATTGCGCGCCCGAACGCGTCGCGGTGACGACGATATCGTTGAGTCCTTCGCTTTGCGGCGCGGCTTGCGGCGCACCGGCAGGCGCCTGCGGCTCGGGCGCGGCGCGCGCGATGCCCGGCGCGATCAGCGCAAGCGCTGCCCCCGACGCCATGAGCCGCGCGACGATCCGCGCAGGACGCGCCGAAACGCTGTGACCGACAGAAAGATTCACCACGAAAGTCCCCTTTGCAACCCAGCTGCCCCACCAAGGCAGCCGTCGTGCAAGCCATTGCCGGCTCATGCCTTCGACGCTGTCCTTGATCCCCGTTCGATACCAAAAATCGGATAGGGGCATCCAATTTAGGCATCAATGCCGATTGGCGGTCGCCTTGGCAAGCGGTCCGAGCGCATCGACGAGCGGGGCGAGCCACGCTTCGAAAGGGCGCCACTGGTCGAGGCCGTCGCGATTGATCGGCTGGCGGACCTGTTCCGAGCTCGGCGTGCGGACGGTCCGCTCGCTCTCGAAGAACCGCAGGCACTGCGGCTCGAACGGCAGGCCGCAATACGCGAGCAACCGGCGGATTTCGGTCTCGGGATCGTCGATGAGCGCCTCATAGTCGATGCGGTATACCCGGCCCGGCAGCACCGCATCGAAATGCGCCATCAGCGCGACGTAATCGGCGTAATATCGCCCGAGATCGCCGAGGTCGTAGCTATAGGCCTGCCCGCGCGCGAACGCCTGTTTGAACAGCGAGAAGCAGCACGCCATCGGATCGCGCCGGATATCGATGATCCGCGCGCCCGGCAGCATCAGGTGGATCAGCCCGGTATGGAGGAAGTTGCCCGGAAACTTGTCGACCAGCCACGGCTTCCCCGCGCGGTGGACTGCCGTCCGCTCGAGATAGGCGGTGCCGAGCGCGGCAAAGACGGCTTCGGGAACGTGCGCGATCGACGACGGATAGCCCGGGTGGCGCTGCGCCAGTTCGCGCGCGAGCGTGGTGATGTCGGGCAGTTCGGACGCGCCATCGACCGCACTGTGGCTGGCGAGGATCTGCTCGACCAGCGTCGATCCCGACCGTGGCATGCCGAGCACGAAGATCGGCCCGGCCTCCGCGCACCCCGCGGTGGCGTTGCGGCGGAACAGCTCGGCGTCGAACGCCGCGATCGAGTCGGTCACGAAGCGATGCAACGCTGCGGCGTCATGCGGCTCGAGCGCGGCGCGCGCAGCATTGCCGCGAGCATAGTGGACGAACGACTCGGCGTAGCGTGCCTCGTCCTCGAGCGCCTTGCCCAAGGCAAAGTCGAGATACGCGCGGTCGGCCGGATCGGAGCTCGCCTCCGCCGGAAGCGCGAGCATGTGCGCGACCTCGGTGCTGTCGAAGCGGACGGTCTTGAGGTTGGCGAGACTCCAATATGCTTCACCGTAGCCCGGCCGGAGTGCGACCGCACGGCGGTAGGCGGCGACTGCCTCGTCCTGCCGGCCAACCGCGCGGAGCGCGTGGCCGAACGCATGCCAGGCCTCGGCATCGTCGGGCGTCGCCGCCAGGACCGCCTGATAGGCACGGATCGCCGCAGCCGCATCGCCAAGCTGCATGTGGATCGCCGCTTCGAGCATAAGGAAAGCGGCAAGACCCGGCAGCGCCTTGAGCGCGAGATGGATCGCCGCAAGCGCCTCTTGCCCACGCTCGAGCCGGTGAAGCGCGATCGCGTGTGCGAACTGCGCGGGGACGAAGTCGGGCGCAGCGCGGCGCGCCTGGTCCAGCAAGTCCGCGACCGCCGCGAAATTTCCCTGCCGCAGCCCGATATCGGACAGCAGGCGCACCGCGCCGAGATCGTTGAGATCGATCCCGAACCGCCGCTGGAGCGCGCCGCGCGCCGCCGTATCGCGCCGCTCGAAGAACGCCGCAGCCGCCTCGTCGAGTGCGCGATCGGCGACGCAGCCAGGCACCATCCGCGCCTGCGCCGCGTTCGCATCGATCGGGCGCCCGAGCAGCAGCAACTGGTCGCCAAGCGCGTGCCATGCGAGCGAGGATTGCGGATTGGCGCGCGTGGCCTGGTCGAGCGCATCGGCGGCGGCCTCCCCCGCCCCCAGTGCGGCAAGCGCCATGCCGAACTCGTAATGAATCCCCCACGCCTGCGGCATGGCGGCGGCAAGCGGCGCTAACACATCGCGCGCCTCGCGGATCTTTCCGACCCGGCGCAGCGCCGCGCCCAACAGGACGCGCGCTTCAACCGAATCACGTCCCCCCGCCAAGACGCCGTCGACACGAGCAAGCGCTGCTAGCGGATCGTGACCCAGCAAGCGCTTGGCGTCCGCCAGCGCGGATTGCATCGTCGAATTGTCCAGCCGCTTGGTCCCCGCTGCGATACCGTTCGGCGAGCCTAGCCGTACCGCCGCGCCAAATCCATCGAACGCGAGTTGGCTCCCGATGCCAAGGCGCAGACCCGCCACGGATTTGACCCGCCCTTGGCACCGGCTGAAACTGCGGGAAAACTTATAATAGATTAGTTTAAATTTGCTCTTTAGAAATAAATTAACACATATCAATTGGCAGTCTTTGTGATAAATTTTGCCAATTCATTCGCCAATAGTTTCAAAACACAGACGGCGGATGATAAATAGGACCCCATGAAAGCAACTGGTCTTACCTTTGCGATAGTTTCAATAGGACTTACAATCGCAATTGTCTTAAATGAGACAATTTATATAATTGAAAATACTCCATTTTTTGGAGTTCATGCGGGCTACAGCCTTGCCGCGTCAGTCGGATTTTCTGGCTGCGCGGTCGCGGTCGTACCGTTACTGCTCGATCGCCCGCGTCGCGCGGCACCCGTCGCTGGCGTTGTCGTGCTGTTCGGCGCCTTCATATTGCGGGATTGGGCGACCGTTTCGGAGATGTTCGTCAGTCCAGGCCAGTTCTCTCATTGGCTTGCCGCGGCCATGCCGGGCCGCCTGCTCCCGAGCGCGGCGCTCCTGCAGATCGTGGTCGGTATTGCCTGTCTCGAACTCGGCCTCGACCGGCTTCACGGATCGCGCGACCTCCGCATCGCGCTGATGCTGTTCGTTCCGATCGCGCTCACCGCCGAAGCGCTCGTCATGCTCGTCGCCGGACTGGACTCGTCGAACCTGACGCTCCTCACGATGGCAGCCTCGCTGGTTTTCTTGGCAGGCGCGATGGGTGCGTATGGGCTCCGGCACGATGCGGCGTTGGCCGCTGCACCGAGGCTGTGGCTGCCCGTGGTGTTGGCGGTAGCGATCGCCAGCACCGATCTGCTCGCGACGCACAGCAGCGCGGCGCGATGGGGGTATGTCCTGGTCGTCGCGTGCGGCTTGCTGCTCCCGCAACGCGTCTTCGTGCGCGTGCTGACCACCGTATCGGTCGGTCTTGCACTGTTCGGCTTGGTGGCATCGCAACGGAGCGAGAGTGCGAGCGTCGCCAGCCTCCTCGACGCCGCCCTGGCGATCGGCGCGATCGTATTGGCAGGAGTGCTGGTCGATCGGCAGTGGCAGGCGCGACAAGACCATCGCGAAATGACCGAGCGTTTCGCCGCGATACAGCAGATGACGGCGACGACGTGCTTCGAACTCGATCTGGCAAGCATGGCCTTCGTCCCCAGTCCCGCGTTCGATTCGCTCCACGGCCGGACCGCACGGGTGCGCAACGATTGGCGATCGTTCGTCGCAGCGTACATTCCCGTCGAGCAACAGGCCGCGCTGGCGGCCAGCCTTGCCGCGGCGCATCACGGCCGGGGCACCGACGCTGTCGCATACAGCTTCCAGCGCCCCGACGGCGAAACGGGAGATGCGCTGCTGCGCTGGGTGCCGACGCGCGACACGCACGGGGTGATCGTCAGCCTGACCGGCATCGTCCACGATGTGACCCTGCAGCGAAAATGCGAACGCGGCAGTGCCGAGTTACGCGCCAAACTGGACGACGCTCTGAAGCTCGAAACGCTGGGCCTGTTGGCCGGCGGCGTGGCGCACGACCTCAGCAACACGCTCGTCCCGCTGGGAACCCTCGCGCCGCTCGTGCTGGAGACGATCACCGACCCAACCGATCGGCATAGCATGGACCTGATCATCGAATCGGCGACGCGCGCACGCGAACTGGCGCGCGCCATGCTGGCCTCTACGCGCGAGGAACCCACCGCGCTCGAGCGGGTCCGGCTCGACGAACTGGTCCGCGATTTGCTGGCGTTGCTGCGCGCGCGCTTCCCTGCCGGGATCACGATCGTCGACGCGCTCGCACCCGTGCCCGCGATCGAAGGAAACGTGTGCCAGCTTTATCAAATCGTCCTCAACCTGACGGTCAACGCAGCACAGGCGATCGGCCCGCGCGGTGGCACGATCACGATTGGCACTGCGGCTGAGCCAAGCGGGCATGCGCGCGCGCGGTCGGTCCGGCTGTTTGTCTGCGACGATGGCGCGGGGATTCGGCCGGAGATCATCGATCACATCTTCGAGCCGTTCGCCAGCTCCAAGGATGGCAATGAGGCAAGCGGGATCGGTCTGGCGATCGTCCGCCGTATCGTCCAGACCCATTCCGGGGTGATCTCCGTCCAGAGCAACCTGGGCCAGGGCGCGCGGTTCGATCTGCTGTTCCCCGTCGCTCGGCCAGTTTCTGGCCCCCCTTCCCCCAACCTGTCGCACTCCACTCCCGCAAGCGAGGCTCCATGGCGAAGCGCATCTACATAGTCGACGACGACGAACCGGTCCGTTGCTCGCTGCTGACATTGCTTACCCTCCGCAGGGATTTCGATGCCGAATGCTTCGCCTCGGGCGACGCCTTTCTCGACGCGACGCCCAAGCTCGATCCCGGGATCGTCCTGCTCGACTTGCGCATGCCCGGACTGACCGGGCTCGAGGTACTCGCTACCTTGCGCCGCGAAGCGCTGCCCTTTCTGTGCGTGATCGTCACCGGGCACGGCAACATCGCCGTCGCCGTCGAGGCGATGAAACGCGGCGCGATCGACTTTCTCGAAAAGCCGTATGACCACATGACGCTGCTCGAAACGGTCGAACGCGCGTTCGATCGGCTGACGCGCGCTGGCGAGGATGCCGCTCGCATCGCCGCGGCGCAGAAACAAATCGCCCGGCTGGCGCCGCGCGAAGTCGATGTGCTGTGTGGGTTGATCGCCGGCAAGGTCAACAAGGTGATCGCACATGACCTCGCCATCAGCCCGCGCACGGTCGAAGTGTATCGCGCGCACATGATGACCAAGCTTCACGTCCAATCGCTGCCGGACGCGCTGCGCATCGCGTTCGCCGCCGGGCTCGTCCATTGAGCACGATCGACGACGACGCAGACTTGGCCGAGATCGTCCACGATCTCAGCCAGCCATTGACTGCACTGACCAACTACCTCGCCGCGATGCAAATTGCGATCGACCATGGCGATGCGTGCAAAACGATCGCAAATCTGCTCGGATCTGCCGTGTGCGAGACGGCGCGAGCGCGCGCCGTGGTCGACCGCCTGCACGATGCCCTCGCTCGCTGAGGCGAGGCGAGCCTTTGGTACTATATTGCGATTGCGGCGGAAAGAATCCGCGGCCGGGTCGTTCCTTGACCGCGAGGTTTTCTGAATGGGCGCGCTGGCGCGCTTGTCGACAGCGCACGATATTTTTCCCGGAGACATGAGATGGCCACCACCCCCGAGACAATCCGCGGCAACGCGGGCGAGACCCACCAACAGGCCAGCGAGGGCGATGCCGTGCTGACCACCAACCACGGCGTGCCGATCTCCGACAACCAGAACAGCCTGCGCTCGGGCGAGCGCGGGCCGACGCTGCTCGAGGATTTCGTGCTGCGCGAGAAGATCTTCCATTTCGACCATGAGCGCATCCCCGAGCGGATCGTCCACGCCCGCGGGTCGGGCGCGCACGGCTATTTCGAGGCGACCGACGACATTTCGGATCTGTCGAAGGCCGCCGTCTTCACCAAGGGTGAGAAGACCGAAGTGTTCGTCCGCTTCTCGACCGTCGCGGGCGGATCGGGTTCGGTCGATACCCCGCGCGACGTACGCGGTTTCGCGGTCAAGCTCTTCACGCGCGAAGGCAATTGGGATCTGGTCGGCAACAACATCCCGGTGTTCTTCATCCAGGATGCGATCAAGTTTCCCGATCTGATCCACGCGGTGAAGATGGAGGCCGATCGCGGCTATCCGCAGGCCGGCAGCGCGCACGACACCTTCTGGGACTGGGCCTCGCTCACCCCCGAAGCGACGCACATGCTGTTCTGGGCGATGTCCGACCGTACCCTCCCGCGCTCGCTGCGGATGATGGAGGGCTTCGGCATCCACACCTTCAAGCTGGTCAATGCCGAGGGCAAGGCGAGCTTCGTCAAATTCCACTGGAAGCCCAAGCTCGGCATTCAGTCGACGATCTGGGACGAGGCGCTCAAGCTTCAGGCGGCCGACAACGACTATCACCGCCGCGATCTGTTCGAGGCGATCGATGGTGGCGACTTCCCCGAATGGGAGCTCGGCATCCAGGTATTCGACCAGGCCTTCGCCGACGCGCAGCCCTATGACGTGCTCGATTCGACTAAGCTGATTCCCGAGGACGACATCCCCGTGCGGATCATCGGTCGGATGGTGCTCAACCGCAACGTCGACAACTTCTTTGCCGAAACCGAGCAAGTCGCCTTCCTGCCGACCAACATCGTGCCGGGAATCGATTTCTCGAACGATCCGCTGCTCCAGGGCCGGCTGTTCTCGTATCTCGACACGCAGAAGTCGCGTTTGGGCACGACCAACTTCCACCAGATCCCGATCAACGCGCCACGTTGCCCGTTCGGCAACTTCCAGCGCGACGGAATGATGCAGACGCAAGTGCCGAAGGGTCGGGCGAATTACGAGCCCAACAGCCTCGGCGCACATGGCGAAGAAGGCGGCCCGCGCGAGAGCCCGAAGGGGTTCGCCACGGTCAACGCCGCGACGGGTCCGAACGAGACTGGCGACAAGCTGCGCATCCGCTCGGAGACGTTCAGCGACCATTACAGCCAGGCACGGCTGTTCCTGAACTCGCAGACCGAGAGCGAGCAGGCACATATCGCATCGTCGTTCGTGTTCGAGCTGTCGAAGGTCGGGACGCTCGATCAGGTCCCGCCGCGGATGCTGGCGAACCTGCGCAATGTCGACGAGGCGTTCGCCAAGCGCGTCGCCGACGGGCTGGGCATCCCGCTGCCCAAGAAGGCGAAAGCCGCGCGCGAGCCGGTGGACATGAAGCCGTCCGACGCGCTGTCGATCCACAAGAACATGAAGGCGACGCTCGAAGGGCGGACCGTCGGCGTGCTGATCGCGGATGGCACCGATGCGGGCGAGCTCGAGACGCTGGTCGCGGCAATCACCAAGGCGAAGGCGAAACCCTTCCTCGTCGCGCCCAAGGTCGGCGGCGCAAAGCTGTCCGACGGGACGATGAAGAAGGCCGATGGCCAGCTCCCCGGTTCGCCGTCGCAGCTGTTCGATGCGGCAGCGGTCGTGCTGTCGAAGGACGGAGCCGCGGCGATGCTCAAGGAAGGCGCTGCCGTCCAGTGGGTGATGGACGCGTTCGGGCATCTCAAGGCAGTCGGCGCGAGCGACGCGGCAAAGCCTTTGCTCGACAAGGCCGGCGTCGAGGCCGATGAAGGCGTGACGGGGCTCGACGACGGCTTCATCGCCGCTGCGGCCAAGCGCTTCTACGCGCGCGAACCCAACGTCCGCACCCTCGCCTAACCGCGAGGGCTGCGGCCCTTTATCGGGATGCACCTATGATCGACCCCTTTGCCTATTGGACGCGTGTCATGTCGGCATGGGGGTCGGTCGGTGCGACCGGCGAGCGATTGAGCGAAACGGCGACCGCCTCACATGCGGTGATCGCCTCGCGCACCAACACGATCGGCGAAGCGATGCGCGCGCCGCTCAGTGGTGATTATGCCGAGCTCGGCCGGATGGTGCCCGAGAAACTCGCCGCGTTCTCGGCATCCGGGACGGCGGGCATGCAGGCGTTGATGGCGCTGCAGGCGGGCTATGTTGCGCAGGCACAAGAGCTCGGCGCGATGTGGCTGCGCGGCCGCCCACCGACGCTGTTCGAGCTGGCGGCGCTGTCCGAACGCTCTAGCATGCACGCGCTGACCGCGCTCGAAACGAGCGCGAAGATGGGCCGCGACGTCGTCGCGCCCGTACATAAGGCTGCAACGGGGAATGCGAAGCGGCTGCGCGAGGCGCGGTAAGCAATTCCGAGCGCCTTCTGCGGTTATGCGGCGTAATTCCCGCTCCACCACCCCCAGGCGTCACCCCGGCGAAAGCTGGGGTCTCCCGAGTGTCGAGCGCTACCCCCACCCCATGGAGACCCCAGCTTTCGCTGGGGCGACGCGCGTCGGGACTCGGCTCGGCGAAACCCCGATCTGAGCGGTGGCGAGACAGCGGTCCGCACTCCGCCCCCCATCCTCAAAAAATCCCCAGGAACTTCTTCCGCTTGCCCGCGCCCTTTTCAGGCGTGCCGTTGCCGACATCATCCCGCGGCTTCCCCTTGGTCGTGCGTTGCGCAGCAGCGGGCTTCGCCGCAAGGATCGGCGCGCAGGCTGCGGCCTTGGCATCCCCCACGTCGATGAACGCGAGCAACGCTGCCGGCGGCGTCGCGAGCAGCGCCAGCCCAAGCCCGGTCCCCGCGCGACCGATCAAATCGGGGCTGATCACCGAAATCCCCGGCTTGGCGAAATGGCCGTTGAGGCCGACCGGCGACTGCGCCGAAAGCAGGCTGAACTTCTTGCCATCGGCGCGGAAGGCGAGATCGAGCGCCTCGGTCCCGAAGCTGAACCCGCCTGTCGCCGCGATGACGTTCTTGCTCGTGTCGATCAGGATCGGATCGGCCGCCGCCCCGCCCTTGCGCACCGTGAAGGCGACCAGCCCGCAATTGATCCGCACCGGCTCCTTCAATTTGTCCTGGAACATCTTCTGGACGAAGGTGCCGATATCGAGCTCGCTCAACTGAACATTGCGCGTCCAGAAGCTGCCGGCGGGCATCACGAACGCGATCCGCCCGTTCGCATTGGCGAGCGAATCATGCAGGCTGTCGCCGCTGCCGACGAGCTGGATCCGCCCCTTGATCGTCCCCGTCGTCCCCGCCTCGGCAACACCGAAGCCGGCGAGCAGCCGCGCCATCGGGGTCGACGCCAGGCGGATGTCATAGCTTGCCTTGGTCGGTCGGCGGCGCGTGTCGAGGATAATGTCGGACGCGACATTGCCCCGCGCCATCGAGAAGGTCAGCGGGGAAAGCTTGAGCACGCTGTCCTTGAGCGCGAGCGTCAGGTCGATGTTCGAGACCGGCACGTTTTTCGACCGCACCGTGCCGACCGTCCATTTCAGATCCGCATCGAACGCGTGGAGCGCGGCAATATCGAGCGACGCGTCCGGCAGCAGGCGCGCCGGTGCGGCACCCGTAGCGGCGGCTGCCGCCTGGACGCCCTTGGCCGCGATCAGATCAGGATTGTAGCCGATGAACGGCGCGAGATCGATGATGTCGACCTTCTTGCTCGCCAGCGTCGCATCGATGTGGATGCGCGGCGCAATATTCTCGACCGTGAAGCGCCCTGCCAGATCGCTCGCGCCGAAGCGGCCGCGCAGATGCGTGAAGGCATAGGTGGTGCCGGTCTTCACCAGCTGCGCCTTGAGGACATAGGTGCGCGACTGCGGAATGGTGACGCCGATGATATGAAGCAGTTCGGCCATGTTGCGCCCACGCGCCGTCACGTCGAGCGGCACCTTCTCGATCTCGGCCAGGCTCGGCAGCGTGCCCGCGACATCGATCACGTTGTGTGCGGCGTGCGCGGTCATCGTCAGCGTGTTGGCGCCACGCGCGACGGTCTGGTCGGGTGAGAGCAACGCGCCGCTCAGCGTGAACGGCGTATCGCGCACCACGCCATTGCCGGTGAAATCAACCTTGTCGCCGATCTTCGCGTCGGTCGACTTGATCGTCGCGAAGCTCAGATCGGCAAGCAGCCGCATCCGCGTGTCGCGATAGCGCACCGTCGTCCCCGCAAGCGTCGCGCGGTCGATCGTCGGGAAGGCAAGCGGCTTGCCGCCCTTGGTCTGGCTGAAAGTCCAGCTGTTGGTGCTATGGTCGGGGCTCCATTCGAGATCGACCGCGCCGTCGGCGAGATCGAGGAAATAGAGCCGACGCTTGCCGAACAGCAGCGACAGCGGCGCAATCCGCGTGTCGATCTTCTTCGCCTCGAACAGATTTGGCTTGCTCGCCCAGGACGGGTTCGAGATCGTCAGCCCCTCGGCGAGGAACTTGATCTGGA
Source organism: Sphingomonas sp. PWP1-2 (assembly GCF_049898305.1). Taxonomy (NCBI): domain Bacteria; kingdom Pseudomonadati; phylum Pseudomonadota; class Alphaproteobacteria; order Sphingomonadales; family Sphingomonadaceae; genus Sphingomonas; species Sphingomonas sp. PWP1-2. The sequence goes on along the minus strand of NZ_JAFCXM010000003.1, from coordinate 479,221 downwards.
ACGGGTCGAAGAACAGCTGAAAATCGCCCCGCACGCCGACGGTGCGATGCGTCAGCGATCCCACCACGCGTTCGAAGGTCGGCTTCAGGAAGCGCCCCTTGGTCATGTAGAGCACCAGCCAGATCGCGAAGAGCACGGCCAGGATCGCGAGCAGTACGTTGCGCACGAGGCGCCAGCGGCGCCGCGCCGGTGTCTCGACGGTCGCGCGGTCGCCCTCGGGCGTGTTGGCCGTGGCGGCAGGGATCTCGGTCACGGTTTGGTCTGCATGGCGCGAGGCTTCTTCGTTTCGGGCATTCGCCCTGGTCCTGAACACAGCCATAGCCGCGGCAACTGAACGCCGCTTGACCGGAAAAGTGCCGGCTCGTCGCACACCGCTGGACAGGCGCGCCGCTCGCTCGCTAACGCGCCGCTATGAGTGTCACCGCAACGATTATGAATTCCGCCACCGGCGAGCCTATCCAGAAGATGGTCTTCGGCCGCATGCCCAAGCCCTGGGCGTCCTTCACGCTCAGCTCGGGCGAACTCGTCACCGCCGACCGCGTCGATGTCGGCAAGCCTGCCCCCGGCAAGTTCGTCGTGCCGGTTTCGGTGTGGGTCACGCCGAAGAAATAAGCCGGAGCGCTCTCGCCGCTGGTTCGTTGGCCATCCGACACCAACCGAGGAACGCACATGGATTATATCAAACTCGGCGCGACCGGGCTCGACGTCTCGCGGCTGTGCCTCGGCTGCATGACCTTCGGCGTCCCCGATCGCGGCACCCACGCCTGGACGCTCGACGAAGCGACCAGCCGCACGATCCTGCAAAAGGCGGTCGAAGCCGGGATCAATTTCTTCGACACCGCCAATGTCTATTCGGACGGCACGTCGGAGGAGATCGTCGGGCGTGCACTCAAGGACTTTGCGCGCCGCGACGAGGTCGTGATCGCGACCAAGGTGCACGGCCGGATGCGTCCCGGCCCGAACGGCGCCGGGCTCAGCCGCAAGGCGATCCTGACCGAGATCGATGCCAGCCTGGAGCGGCTCGGCACCGACTATGTCGATCTCTACCAGATCCACCGCTTCGACCCCGAGGTCGCGATCGAGGAGACGCTCGAGGCGCTCCACGACGTCGTCAAGGCCGGCAAGGCCCGCTATATCGGTGCCTCGTCGATGTTCGCCTGGCAGTTCGCGACGATGCTTCACACGTCCGAGGCGAATGGCTGGACGCGCTTTGCGACGATGCAGGATTATCTCAACCTGCTCTACCGCGAGGAGGAGCGCGAGATGCTGCCGCTCTGCGCCGCCGAAGGGATTGGCGTGATCCCGTGGAGCCCGCTCGCGCGCGGCCGGCTGACGCGCGACTGGGACGATGCGACGGAGCGATCGCAGACCGATACATTCGGCGCGACGCTCTACAGCCACACCGCCGACGCCGATCGCCGCGTGGTCGAGCGCGTCGCCGAGATCGCCAAGGAACGCGGCGTGCCGCGCGCGCAGATCGCGCTCGCCTGGGTGCTGGCGAAACCTGAGGTCTCGGCGCCGATCGTGGGGGCGTCGAAGGTCGCGCATCTCGACGATGCGCTGGCGGCGCTAGAGACCGGGCTGACCGAGGCCGAGATCGCGCGGCTCGAAGAGCCGTACGTCCCGCACGCGGTCGTTGGTTTTTCCTAACGGGCCCCGCGCCTTCCGTCATCCCGCCTGCCCCGTCATACACTCCCGCCGTCACCCTCGCGAAAGCGAGGGTCCCGCTTCTTCTGCGCGCCGCGGGCCAGAAGCGGGATCACCGCTTTCGCGGGGATGACGGGGGGAACGCGGGTGAACCCCGCCCCAAAAGCGCAACCCCATCGCGCGACGCCGCCAACCGCGTTAGGGCGTGCGCGATGTCCCTTCTCGCCGCCCACGCCCGCGACCTTGAGTCGCTCGGGCAGACCCACCGCCGACGCACGCTGACCCCGCGCACCGGGCTCGATTTCGCCTCGAACGATTATCTCGGCCTCGCCGCGTCGCCGCGGCTGCGCGAAGCCGTGGCGGCGGCGCTGGCGCGCGGCGTGCCGATCGGCTCGGGCGGATCGCGCCTGCTGCGCGGCAACGATCCCGAGCACGAAGCGCTCGAGGTGGAAGCCGCGGCCTTTTTCGGGAGCGAGTCAGCGCTCTATTTCTCCAGCGGTTTCGCCGCCAATGCCGCGCTGTTCGCCACGCTGCCGCAGACCGGCGACCTGATCGTCCACGACGCGCTGATCCACGCCAGCGCGCACGACGGGATGCGGCTCGCGCGTGCGCCAGCGCAAAGCGTCGCCCATAACGACGCACAGGCGTTCGACGACGCGATCTCCGCCTGGCGCCGCGCAGGCGGAACGGGCACGCCGTGGATCTCGGTCGAGAGCCTCTACAGCATGGACGGCGACCAGGCCCCGCTCGCCGATCTCGCCGGTATCGCGCAACGCCACGACGCCATGCTGCTGATCGACGAGGCACATGCCACCGGCGTGTTCGGCCCCGACGGCCGCGGTTTGGCTGCCGCGCTCGACGGACGCGCCGACGTGATCACGATGCGCACCTGCGGCAAGGCGCTCGGCTGCGAAGGCGCGCTCGTGTGCGGGCCCGCGATCGTGCGCGACTTCCTGATCAATCGCGGACGCGCCTTCATTTTCTCGACCGCCCCCTCTCCGCTGATGGCGAGCGCGGTGCGCGCCGCGCTCGCCATCCTCGCCGACGAACCCGAGCGCCGTACGCGGCTCGACGCGCTGATCGTCCATGCCGGCCAAGTGCTCGCGCCGCTCGGCGCGACGGTGACGGGCTCGCAGATCGTTCCGCTGATCGTCGGCGACCCCGAAGCGACGATGGCGCTCGCCGCGCGCCTGCAGGCGGCGGGCTTCGACGTGCGCGGCATCCGCCCGCCGACGGTGCCGCCGGGAAGCGCGCGCCTGCGCATCTCGATCACGCTCAACGTCGACATCGCCGATATAGACCGTCTCGCCACTTGCCTGGAAGCTTTGTCATGATCCCCCGCATCGTCGTCACCGGCACCGATACCGACATCGGCAAGACCGTCTTTGCCGCCGCGCTCGCTGGCGCACTCGGCGCGGCCTATTGGAAACCCGTGCAAGCCGGGCTCGACGACGGCAGCGATGCCGCGCGCGTCGCGGCGCTGAGCGGCCTGCCCGCGAGCCATATCCTGCCCGAGGCGTATCGGCTCGTCACACCGTGCTCGCCGCACCGCGCCGCGCGGATCGACGGCGTGACGATCGATGCCGACGCGCTCGATCCGCCGCCGCACGATGGCACGCTGGTGATCGAAGGCGCGGGCGGCGTGCTCGTGCCGGTCAACGACACGACGCTCTACGCCGATATCTTCGCGCGCTGGGGCGATCCCGTGGTGCTCGTCGCGCGCACCGCGCTCGGCACGATCAACCACAGCCTGCTTTCGATCGAGGCGCTGCGCGCGCGCGGCGTGCCGATCCTCGGCGTGGCCTTTATCGGCGAGCCGGTCGAGGACAGCGAGGCGACGATCGCGCGGATCGGGGGCGTCCGCCGCCTCGGCCGGTTGCCGTTGCTGCCGACGCTCGACCGCGCGACGCTTGCCGCCGCCTTTGCTGCGCACTTCTCGCTCGAGGATTTCCGATGAGCTCGCCCGTCTGGCACCCCTTCACGCAGCACGGCCTCGGCGAGACGATCCCGCGTGTCACGCGCACCGAGGGCGCGTTTCTCTACACCGATGACGGCCGCCGGATCATCGATGCGATCTCGTCGTGGTGGGTGACGACGCATGGCCATTGCCATCCCGCGATCATGGCGGCGATCGCCGATCAAGCGAGCAAGATGGACCAGATCATCTTCGCCGGCTGGACGCACGAGACCGCCGAGACGCTCGCGCAAGGCCTGGTGGAGATCATGCCGCCCGCACTCGAGCATGTCTTCTTCTCGGATTCGGGATCGACCGCGGTCGAGGTCGCGCTCAAGATGGCGCTCGGGTTCTTCGCCAATCGCGGTGAACCGCGCAACCGCATCCTCGTGCTCGAGCACAGCTATCACGGCGACACGATCGGCGCGATGTCGGTCGGCGCGCGCGGCGTCTACAACCAGGCCTATGCGCCGCTGCTGTTCGATGTCGGCACGATCCCCTACCCCGCCGCGGGCGCCGAGCAGGCGACGCTCGATGCGCTCGAGCAAGCGTGCCGCGCCGCCCCGGCCGCGTTCATCGTCGAGCCGTTGGTGCTCGGCGCGGGCGGGATGCTCTTCTATCCGCCTCGCGTGCTCGCAGAGATGCGCGCGATCTGTGCGCGCCACGGCGTGCTGTTCATCGCCGACGAGGTGATGACGGCGTGGGGCAGGACCGGCACGCTGCTGGCGTGCGAGCAAGCCGGCGTCGTGCCCGACATCCTGTGCCTGTCGAAGGGCCTGACGGGCGGCGCGGTTCCGCTCGCAGTGACAATGGCAACCGCCGAAATCTTCGACGCGCACTATTCGGACGACCGCTCGCGGATGTTCTTCCACTCGTCGAGCTACACCGCGAACCCGATCGCGTGCGCCGCCGCCAACGCCAATCTCGAAATCTGGCGCACCGAGCCCGTGCTCGATCGCATCGCCGATCTCGCGCAGCGCCAGGCGGGCTGGGCCGAGCAGTTGCGCCTACTGCCGACGATCCACAATGCCCGCGTCTGCGGGACGATCGCGGCATTCGAACTGGCGAGCGCGACGGGCACCTATCTCGATGGCCTCGGCCCGCGGTTGCTCGCGTTCTTCAAGCAGCGCGACCTGTTGCTCCGTCCGCTCGGCAACACCGTCTACGTCATGCCGCCCTACTGCATCGACGATGCCAGCCTGGGCGAAATCTACAGCGCGATCGCCGAGGCAAGCGAGACGCTTTGACGCCTTCTTGATAACGCTATTGATAAGCGTTCGCAAATACGTCACTAGGCCCCGCGACACCAAAGGGACCAGTGAATGAAGCGTTTTGTCATCTCCGCAGTGCTGCTGAGCTCCGCCGTCTATGCCGCACCGGCGATGGCGGAGGACGAAGCCGAGGACGGCCCCGCGATCGTCGTCACCGGCGCGCGCCCAAGCAGCGAGGCCACCGCCGGCACCAAGAGCTCGGCACCGATCGCCGAGACGCCGCAATCGATCAGCGTCATCAGCGCCGCCGACATCGCCGACCTCGGCCTGTCGAACCTCAACCAGGCGCTGCGTTTCGTCGCCGGCGTCACCACCGAGCAGCGCGGGTCGAGCGCCGAAGTCTATGACCAGTTCAAGCTGCGCGGGTTCGACGCGCCGCAATTTCTCGACGGGCTCAAGCTGATCGGCGGGGCAAGCTATCTCGAGCCCCAGATCGACGTCTCGCGGCTTGACCGGATCGAAGTGATCAAGGGCCCCGCCTCCGTGCTCTACGGCCAGTCGGGCCCGGGCGGCCTCGTCGCGCTGTCGAGCAAGCTCCCGCTCGACAAGCCGTTCTACGGTGCGGTGTCGGGGACCTACGGCAGCTACGACCTGTACCGCGCCGACGCCGATGTCGGCGGCAAGATCGGCGATGCGGTGCTGTGGCGCGTCAACGGCAGCGTCAACGGCGCACACACGCAGCAAACCTTCAGCGCGCGCGAGCGCCAGACCGTCTCGGGCGCGCTGACCTTCAATCTCGACCACGCGACCAAGTTGACCCTGCTCGGCGCCTATTCGAACGATCCGCAGAACGGCAGCTACGGCGTGTTCCCGGCATCGGGCACCTTCCTCGCCAACCCTAACGGCAAGCTGTCGACCTCGACCGACTTCGGCGAGCCCGGCAACTACTTCAAGCGCGCGCAGGTCGCCGCGACCTATATCCTGACGCACGAGATCAACCCCGACTGGAACATCCGCGCGTCGGGCCGCTACCAGCACGGCACCTCGCGGCTCGGGATCGTCTACGCATCGGGATCGCTGGTCGATGTCGGCAACCCGAATTCGACGCTCTACAACCGCGCGTCCTATGCGACGCGCGAGCGCAGCGACTCGTGGGTGTTCGACAATCAGGTCCACGGCCGTTTCGCCACGGGCGCGGTGAAGCATGACGTGCTGTTCGGCGTCGATTACCAGACCGGCAACGCGCGCTCGATCAACGCCTTCGGCTCGGCGACGCCGCTCAACGGCTATGCCCCCGTCTATGGCACGATGGTCGTGCCGCAGAGCCCTGCCGCGGTGCCGAACTCTTTCAGCCTGAACGACAACAAGCCCCGCTCAAACCAGGCGGGCGTCTATGCGCAGGATCAGCTCTCGTACGGCGCGTTGCGCGTGCTGCTCAGCGGGCGACAGGACTGGGCGTCGGTCCGCACCGCGCCAGGCACCGCGTCGCAGGACTCGCAGAAGTTCACCTATCGCGCCGGCGCGCTCTACACGCTGCCGTTCGGGCTCGCACCCTATGTCAGCTACTCGACCTCGTTCGAGCCCAACGGCACGCTGTCGCAGCCGAACGGCGTGATCACCGTCGCCAAGCCATCCGAGGGCAAGCAGATCGAGGCCGGCGCGAAATATACCGTGCCGGGCACGCAGATGCTCGTCACCGGCGCGTGGTTCCAGATCGACCAGACCAACCTCATCACCACCAACCCGCTCACCAACGTCTCGACGCAGAGCGGCCGGGTCCGCTCGAGCGGCGTCGAGGTCGAGGCGAGCGCGCCGCTGCCCTACGGCTTCAACGCCAAGCTCGCCTATAGCCGGCAGAAGGTCCGCACCACCGCCGACGCCAACCCCGCCAATATCGGCGCGGGGATCCTCGGCGTCGGGCGCGGCGGCGTGTCGGGCAATCTCGAATGGGCGCCGCGCGGCGGCAAGTGGCAGGGCTTCGCGATCGGCGGCGCGGTGCGCCATGTCGACAGCATCTATGCCGGTGGTGCTGCGCGGACGAGCACGCCGGGTTTCACGCTGGTCGATGCGCTGGTGCGCTTCGATCTCGGCACGATCGCGCCGCGCTTCGCCGGCGTGTCGCTCGGGGTCAACGCCGCCAACCTGTTCGACAAGAAATATGTCACGACCTGCTATCTCGATTATGCCTGGTGCTGGTACGGCAACCGCCGCACCGTGCAGGGCACGATCGCCTATCGGTTCTGAGGGCAGATGCGGCAGGGCATGAAGCACGACCGACGCGTTTGGCGACACCGCGCCGACACCGCGCTGCGCGTCGTCGTCGCCATGCCCGGCGGCTATGCGGTGGCGAGCTTGTGGGCGATGGCGCTCGCGCGGATCCTGCCCGGCGGGCCAGCCGAGGCGACCTTCACCGCGACGCTCGTCGCGTTCGCGCTGTGCGCCTTCACCGCGATGTGGGCATTCGCCGCGCGCAGCGGCTGGCGCGCGGCATGGACGACGCTGATAGGCGGCGGCATCGCCGCCGCGATCGCGTTCGGGTCGATCGCGCTGACGGGTCGCGCGTGAGCAAGGGCTTTCGGCAGAGCCAGGCGACGCTCCACACCTGGTCGGGGCTGCTCGTCGGCTGGGTGCTGTTCATCGTCTTCGTGACGGGCACCGCCGCCTATTGGCGCGAGGCGATCAACCGCTGGGCGCAACCCGAACTCCCGCCGATCGAGCAGCCAGCGCGCGTCGTCCGCGGCGCGCAGCTGCTGCTGCACCGCGAAGCCCCTGACGCCGCAAGCTGGTTCATCACCGTGCCGAGCACGCGCTCGGCGAGCGGCAGCGTCTTCTGGATGCCGGGCGCCAAAGCGCCGCCCACGCCCGGCGAGACCAGCGCGCGCATCGATGCCAATGGCGCCAAGGTCGTGGCGCGCGCGACGCTCGGCGGCGACTTCTTCTACCGCTTCCACTTCGACCTGCATTACGTGCCGTCTTATGTCGCGCGCTGGATCGTCGGGATCTGCGCGATGTTCATGCTCGTCGCGATCCTCAGCGGGATCGTGACGCACAAGAAGATCTTCCGCGATTTCTTCACCTTTCGCGGCGGCAAGGGGCAACGCTCGTGGCTCGACGGGCACAATGCCGTCGCGGTGCTCGGCCTGCCGTTTCACTTGATGATCACCTATACCGGGCTCGTCACGCTGATGACGCTGCTGATGCCGTGGGCGGCGGTCGCCAATTACAGCGCCCCCTTCAGCTTGGGTCGCCTGCTCTATCCCGAGGCTCCGGCAGTCCCGCGTGCCGACCGGCCCGCCCGGCTGGTCGATCTTGCCGCGGTGCTGCGCGATGGCGAGCGGCGGCTCCGCGCGCCGGTCGATGTCATCAGCGTCACCGCACCGGGCGATGCCTCGGCGCGGATCCTGCTGTCGCAAAGCAACCACGGCACGCTGTCGAGCCTGACGCCGCGGCTGACCTATGACGGCGTGAGCGGACGCCTGCTCTGGGCCTCGCCGCTGCCGGGCGCGGCCGCAGTGACGGCGGGCGCGATGATCGGGGTCCATGCCGGGCGCTTCGCCGACGCCGCGATCCGCTGGGTCTATTTCCTGTGCGGCATCGGCGGATCGGTGATGGTCGCAAGCGGGCTGCTGCTGTGGAGCGTCAAACGCCGCGAGAAATTGCCCGATCCAGCATGCCCGCCGTTCGGCTTCCGATTGGTCGAGCGGCTCAATATCGGTTTCGTCGCGGGCTTCCCGGCGGCGATGGTCGGCTTCCTGTGGGCGAACCGCCTCCTGCCGCTCACCCTCCCGGCGCGCGCCGAGGCCGAGATCAATGCGATGTTCGTGCTCTGGGGAGCGCTGCTGCTCCACGCCTTTCTCCGCCGCCCGCGGCGTGCCTGGGTCGAGCAACTCGCGCTGACCGCAGCGCTGCTGCTCGCGCTCCCGCTGTTCGACATGCTGGCGACGGCGCGCGGCTTGCCGGCGATGATCGCGGCGGGGGACGCCACGCTCGCCGGTGTCGACCTGACGCTGATCGCGCTCGGGCTTGCCTATGCCGCGATCGCGCGCGGCGTTCACCGGCATGTGCCCGCGCGACGCCGATCGCGCAGCCAGGCGCGCGGATGACCGCGCTCCCCTTCCTTGCCGCTATCCTCGCCTTCGTGCTGTTCGGGCTGGCGACCGACCAGCATCACGGCAAGCGCTTCCGGCGCGCGTGCCCGCGGGGCCGCGCCACTAGGTTGCGCGCAACCGCGTGGACGCTCCTCTCGCTGGCATTCGCGCTGTCGATGATCGCGTGGGGCGCGGTGTTCGGCCCAATCGGCTGGTTCGCGTCGATCATCAGCGGGGCCGCGCTGGCCTTTGCCGCCTTGAACTTCATCCCGCTCCCGGCGCGGCGGCCTCGCGGCTGATATCGCGCTTCGGGCTGGACAGATCGGCGCGTTGCCCGCACGTCAGCCGCCACGAGGATCAAGAGGGGCCGACATGACCGACACCGCGCTTTCGTTCGATGTTTTGATCGTGGGTGCGGGGCATGGCGGGGCGCAAGCGGCGATCGCACTACGCCAGCGCGGTTTCGAGGGGACGATCGCGCTGCTCGGCGATGAACCCGAGCCTCCCTATGAGCGCCCCCCGCTGTCGAAGGACTATCTCGCTGGCGAAAAGCCCTTCGAGCGGATCCTGATCCGACCCGCGGCCTTCTGGGTCGAGCGCACGATCACGCTACTGCCGGGCCGCACGGTGGTATCGGTCGATCCTGCCGCGCACGTCGTCACCACCGCCGAGGGTGCGACCATCGGCTATTCGAGCCTGATCTGGGCGACCGGCGGTCCGCCGCGCCGATTGACGTGCGCGGGGCATGACCTACGCGGCGTCCACGGCGTGCGCACCCGCGCCGATGTCGACCAGATGATCGCCGAACTGCCCGACGTGCGCCACGTCATCGTGATCGGCGGCGGCTATATCGGGCTTGAGGCGGCGGCGGTGCTGACCAAGCTCGGCAAGCACGTCACCGTGCTCGAGGCCGCGCCGCGCGTGCTCGCGCGCGTTGCCGGCGAAGCGCTCTCGCATTTCTACGAGGCCGAGCACCGCGCGCACGGCGTCGACCTGCGCACCGGCGTCACGGTCACAAGCATCGAGGGCCAAGACGGCGCTGCGACGGGGGTACGGCTCGCCGATGGCAGCGTGGTGGCGGGTAGCATGGTGGTCGTCGGGATCGGGATCGTCCCAGCGGTCGCGCCGCTGATCGAGGCGGGCGCCGCTGGCGGCAATGGCGTGACGGTCGATGCCTTCTGCCGCACCTCGCTTCCCGACGTGTTCGCGATCGGCGACTGTGCCGCGCACTCCAACCCCTATGCCGATGGCGCGACGATCCGGCTCGAATCGGTCCAGAACGCCAACGATCAGGCGACGGTCGTCGCGCGCGTGCTGACGGGCGATCCGCAGCCCTATGATGCGGTGCCGTGGTTCTGGTCGAACCAATATGATCTGAAGCTGCAGACCGTCGGGCTTTCGACCGGCTTCGATACGGCGGTGCTCCGCGGCGATGTCTCCACGCGGCGCTTCTCGGTCGTCTATCTCAAGCGCGGCAAGGTGATCGCGCTCGATTGCGTCAACATGACGCGCGATTACGTCCAGGGCCGTGCGCTGGTGATGGCACGCGCCGTGATCGATCCCGCATTGCTGGCCGATGCGGACGTGCCGTTGAAGGAAATGCTGGCGGCGGGCTGACGCGTCAGCAGCCGAGGCGGTCGGCCAATTCGGTCAGCGACTCGGCGCTGTAATCCCACGCCTGTTCCGCGGCGCGGTCGGGCTTGGGCGCGCCGCCCAATTCCATCGGCCGATCGACATAGGCGGTCGCCAACCCACACGCCCGCGCCGCGGCAAGATCGCTGTGATGCGCGGCGACGAGGCATAGCGCTTCGGGCGCAATTCCCAGAATATCGGCGGTGCCGAGATAGGCCTGCGGCAACGGCTTGTAGATCCTGGTCGCCTCGGCCCCGAGGATCGCATCCCACGGCAGCCCGCCATGCCGCGCCAGCGCGAGCATGAGCGCGACATTGCCGTTCGACAGCGTGACGACCGGGAAGCGCGTCTTGAGCCGCGTCAATCCCGCGACCGCATCGGGCCACGGATCGAGCCGCCGCCACGCCAGCGCGAGATCGGCGAGCGTCGCTTCATCCGCCGCGATCCCGAGCCGCTCGACCAGCACGTCGAGTGTCTCGCGGTTGAGCACGTCGAGCCGCGTATAAGCGCGCCGGCCCGAACGGCACGCTTCCATCGCCGGCTGATACAGCCCGCGCCAGTCATCGGCGAAGCGCGCGGGATCGATATCCTCGCGCCCGATCCTCGCGAAAACCGCCGCAGCCTCGCGCGCGATGCTCGTCCGCCAATCGACGACGGTGCCGAACACGTCGAAGGCGAGCGCCTTGATCGTCACCCGGCGACGATCTCGCGCAGCGCCTCGGCGAGACCACGCGTCTCGGCCTCGGTGCCGATCGTCATGCGCAAGCCGTTGGCGAGCCCCTGCCCCGGCAGCCAGCGCACGATATAGCCGCGGCTGAGCAGCGCCTTGTACGCGGTCTCGGCGGTGACGGCGCCTTCGAACAGCACGAGCAGGAAGTTGGCTTCGCTCGGGACGACGCGCAGGCCCGCGTTGCCGAGCTTGCCCATCTCCGCGCCGAACCACGCGCGCCATTCGCGATTGTGCTCGCGCGAGGCGGCGATGAAATCGGCCGCGCCGAGCGCCGCGATCGCGGCTTCCTGCCCCGCGGTCGTGCAGCAGAACGGCGCCCGGATGCGGTGCATCGCCGAGATCGCGTCCTCCGACCCGTACCCCCAGCCGATTCGCTCGGCGGCAAGGCCGTGGATCTTCGAGAAGGTGCGCGTCACGATGACGTTCGGCGCGTTCCGCGCGAGGTCGAGCCCGCCGTCGTCATCCTCGGGCGCGAGATATTCGGCATAGGCCTGATCGAGCACGAGCATCACGTGTGCCGGAAGCCCGGCATGGAGGCGCGCAATCTCTTCCTTGCGCGTGAAGGTGCCGGTCGGATTGTTGGGGTTGGCGACAAACACGACGCGCGTGCGCTCGGTGACCGCAGCGAGGATCGCATCGACATCGGTCGCATAGTCACGGTCGTCGGCGATGACGAGCGTCGCGCCGACACGACGCGTGGCGATCTCATAGACCGCGAAGCCGTAGCGCACCTGGATGATCTCGTCGCCCGGCCCGGCATAAGCGCCGGCGATGAGGTGGAGCACTTCATCCGATCCGGTGCCGTAGATAACGCGGGCGGGATCGAGATCGTGATGCGCCGCGATCGCCTCGCGCAGCAGTGCGGCGCCGGCATCGGGATAGCGTGCGAGATCGGCGGAATGGGCGGCGAAGGCGTCGACCGCTTGCGGGCTGGTGCCGAGCGGATTCTCGTTCGACGACAGCTTGATGACGGGCGCCCCACCCTCGCTCGTCGAGCGACCGGGCACATAGGGGGCGATGGCCATGATCCATGGCTTGGGCTGGGGTGCGTTCATGCCGCGTGGGTTAGCGGGGAAAGAGCGACACTTCAAATCCTCCCTCGCGCAGCGAGGGAGGATTTACGGGGTTAGCGTTGCGGGCGCTTGTTCGGCCCACCGGGCCGCAATGTCGGCCGCGGCTGATGCCGCACCGGTGCCGGCCCATTGGCACGCCGCGGGCTGCGCTCGGCCTCGACCGGGCCGCCTTGGACCTGCTCGAATTGCACGCCGCCTTCGGCTTCCTCGCCGGCGGTGCGCTTTACCGCCGCCATGAACTTGCCCGCGATGCCGCTCGGCACCTGGAACATCGTCTCGTTGGCGGCGATGCGGATCGCGCCGACTTCGTTCTTGGTGATATGCCCGCGACGGCAGATCAGCGGCAGGATCCAGCGCGGATCGGCATTCTGGCGACGCCCGATGTCCATGCGGAACCAGACGATATCGTCGAAGCCCTCGCGGTGATGCTCCTTGCCCGCCTCGCGCGGCGCGGATCCGCTCGCCTCGATCATTTCCTCGGGCGCCGGCATCCGCGCGCGATAGCTGCGCACCAGCGCCGCCGCGATATCCTCGGGGGTCTTCTTCTCGAGCAGCTGTGCCGCCAATGCGCGATCGTCCTCGTCGACTTCGACGTCTTCCATTAGCATCGTCATCAGCCGCGACTTGTCGGCCTTGCGGATGTCGTCGACGGTCGGCGCGTTCATCCACTCGACCGCGATCCGCGCGCCGCGCAGCATCATCTCGACGCGGCGCTTGCGCTGATACGGCACGATCAGGATCGCGGTGCCCTTCTTGCCCGCGCGACCGGTACGACCCGAGCGGTGCTGCATCGTCTCGGCATCGCGCGGCAGCTCGACGTGAACGACGAGCGACAGCGACGGCAGATCGATCCCGCGCGCCGCGACGTCGGTCGCGACGCAAACCCGCGCACGCTTGTCGCGCAGCGCCTGCATCGCGGCGTTGCGCTCGTTCTGGCTATGCTCGCCCGAGAGAGCGACCGCGGCGAACCCACGCTCGATCAGGCCAGCGTGAAGATGACGGACATTGTCGCGCGTCGCGCAGAACAGCATCGCGGTCTCGGCCTCGTGGAGGCGGAGCAGATTGACGACAGCATTCTCGATATCGGCCGGCGCCACGGTCACTGCCTGATATTCGATGTCGCCATGACCACGGTCCTCACCGACGGTCGAGATGCGCAACGCATCCTTCTGGTAGCGCTTGGCGAGCGCGACAATCGACTTGGGCATCGTCGCCGAGAAAAGCAGCGTGCGGCGCTCGGACGGCGAAGCGTCGAGGATCAGCTCGAGATCTTCGCGGAAGCCCATGTCGAGCATCTCGTCGGCTTCGTCGAGGATGACCGCCTTGAGGTTCGACAGATCGAGCGCGCCGCGCTCGATATGGTCGCGCAGACGGCCCGGCGTGCCGACGACGATATGCGTGCCATGCGCGAGGCTGCGGCGCTCGCGCGACGCGTCCATGCCGCCCACGCAAGTCGAAATGCGCGCGCCGGCCTTGCCGTAGAGCCATTCGAGCTCGCGGCTGACCTGCAGCGCGAGTTCGCGCGTCGGCGCGATCGCGAGCGCGAGCGGCGCGCGCGGCGGCGGGAGCAGGCCGTCCTCGGTCAGCAGCTGCGGCGCGATGGCGAGGCCGAATGCGACGGTCTTGCCCGACCCGGTCTGCGCCGAGACGATGACGTCGCGGCCTTCGGCCTCGGGCTGGATGACGGCGGCCTGGACAGGAGTCGGGGCTTCATAGCCACGGGCAGAGAGCGCTTCGGCAAGAAGCGTGGGGAGGTGTGAAAAGGGCATGGTATTCCGAATATGGGGGCGGCGGGTTCGCGCGCCAAAAAGGGCCCTTAGCACGGGTGCTGGAGAAAAGCACGGGGGGTGTGGATTCCGTCAGACGCGTTGGTAGGCGAGCGTCGCATTCGTGGCGAAAGGCGGCTGGCTGACGGCTGCGAACCAATCGCTGCGGAATCCGGGAAGCGTCTCGAGGGTTGCAATCAGACCCGGTCATTCGCGCATTTCCTCATGGAAGATCCATGTTTGCCCGAGCGCCTCAATGTCGCAGCAGATCAGATCGGTGGTGAGTTCGTCGCGCTTGTAGAAAATGACGCGCGCGATATCGGCAGGCATCAACGCGAGCGTCACGCGGCTCGCTCGACCGACGGGACCGGCGAGTCGAGCGTCAGCGAAGCGATATAGCTCGACCGGCTCTGCCCCGCAGCGCGTGCCATCGCGTCGAGGCGCTTCAGGACTCGCCTTGGCAGGGTTACGTTGACTCGCTCGATCGTGTCTTCGAGAAGCGCGGGGTCGACCGAGATCACGCCGAACGCCCAGCCATCAAAGTCCGGATCCAGCCGCAGCGTATCGAGGCTTCGCGCCGGCGGAATTGCCGTGCCCGCGTCGAGCGCAGCATCGATCCACGCCGCTGCGGCTTCCTCGGCGCCGACGAGCGCGTCGTCGAGCGTATCACCCGCGGAAAAGCACCCCGGCAGATCGGGCACCACGACGCCGAAGGCGGTGCTGTTGCTACCAGGTTCGATGGCGATGGGATACCGCATGGAGAACACCTAGACCTTTGCCTGCTTGCGGATCGCAGCGACCAGCCCCGGCCCGAGATCCTTCTTGGGATGCGGCACGACGATATGCCCGCCGTGCTGTGGATGGGTGAAAACGTGGTGCGATCCCCGCACCCGATCGAGTGTCCACCCTGCCGATTTCAACTCACGAATGAGATCGGCGCTTTTCATCGTGCGCATCATACACACCGCCAGCTAAAAAGCAATTCGGTAGACGACCTACACCACCTGCCCCGCCGCCCAGCCGCTCGCCCAGGCCCATTGGAAGTTATAGCCGCCGAGCCACCCGGTCACATCGACCGCCTCGCCGATCGCGTACAGCCCCGGCACCTTCCGCGCCTCCATCGTCTGCGACGACAGTTCAGCGGTTGAAATGCCGCCTGCCGTCACCTCGGCTTTGGCGAAGCCTTCGGTGCCGTTCGGACTGAAGCGCCAATCGGCCAACTGCCGCGCTGCCGCATCGACCACCTTGTCGGTCGCCGCGCCCAGTTCGCCCTCGATCCCGAGCCGATCGGCGAGCGTCTCGGCAAGCCGCCCGGGCAGATGGTTCGACAGCACCGACGCGAGCGACACGCGCGGCCGGGCGTGCTTCACGCCGACCAGCCAGCCGGGCTTGAGATCGGGCAGGAAGTCGATCCCGACCGGCTCGCTATGGCGCCAGTAAGACGAGACCTGCAGGATCGCGGGCCCGCTCAGCCCCTTGTGCGTGAACAGCGCGGCCTCGCGGAATTTGGTCTTGCCCGCCTTGGCGACCACTTCCGCCGCCACACCCGAAAGCGAGCGGAACAAGGTTTCGTCGCCACCGAGCGTCAGCGGCACCAGGGCCGGGCGGGGCTCGACCACCTTCAGCCCGAAGCGCCGTGCGAGATCATAGGCAAAGCCGGTCGCGCCCATTTGCGGAATCGACGGGCCGCCGGTGGCGATGACGAGCGACGGCGCACTCGCGGTGCGATCGCCGAAACTAACGCGATACTGTCCATCGGCGTGGTCGATGTCGCGGATCGCTTCACCCAGCGCGATCTCCACCCCGCCTTTGTCGCACTCGTCCTGCAACAAGGCGACGATCTGCTTGGCGGACCCATCGCAGAACAATTGCCCGAGCGTCTTCTCGTGCCACGCAATCCCGTGTGCCTCGACCAGCGCCAGGAAATCCTGCGCGGTGTAGCGCCCGAGCGCCGACTTGGCGAAATGCGGGTTGGCCGAAATGTAGCGATCGGCCGCCGTGTGCACATTGGTGAAATTGCACCGCCCGCCACCCGAGATCAGGATCTTCTTGCCGATCGCCTCGGCATGATCGAGCAGCAGCACGCGGCGCCCGCGCTGGCCGGCGGTGAAAGCGCACATCAGCCCGGCCGCGCCGGCGCCGAGAATGATAGTGTCGTAGGTCGTTTGGGTCGTCATCGCCCGCCTGTGGACGCAAATCGGCGCTCAAGCCAGTGCACGGCTTAGACGGTGAAGCTTTCGCCGCACCCGCATGCACCCTTGGCGTTGGGATTGACGAACACGAAGCCTGCCGCAAAATCGTCCTCGACCCAATTCATCGTCGAGCCGATCAGATACAGGATCGACCCGCCGTCGACGAACAAAGTCCCGCCGGGCGTATCGATCCGCTCGTCGAACGGCTTGGCTTCGGTGACGTAATCGACCGAGTAGGCAAGCCCCGAACAGCCGCGCCGCGGCGTCGACAGCTTGACGCCGATCGCGTCCGCGGGCGCCTTGGCCATCAGCGTGGCGATCCGCGCCTCGGCCGTGGGCGTGAGGATCAGCGCAGCAGGGCGAACGCGGGTCATGGTGGTCATCGGCTTCTTCCTCCAAAGCCCCTCCCCTTCAGGGGAGGGGTAGGGGGTGGGGGAAGCCTCGCAGAGACCTGCGTATGGGACTTCCCCACCCCAGCCCCTCCCCTGAAAGGAAGGGGCTTAGTGCATTACAGCATGCCCAATTCGAGCTTGGCATCGTCGGACATCTTGGCGGGATCCCATGCCGGGTCCCATACCAGATTGACCTCGGCCGAGCCGACGCCCGGCACCGCGCCGATGCGCAGTTCGACTTCCATCGGCATCGATTCGGCGACAGGGCAATGCGGCGTGGTCAACGTCATCGTAACAACGGCGTGGCCGGCCTCGGTCACCTCGACGCCATAGATCAGTCCGAGATCGTAGATATTGACCGGAATCTCCGGATCATAAATCTCCTTAAGCGCGTCGACGACCGCCTCGTACAGCGCTCCGCCCGGTTCGCCGGCGACATCGCCTGCGGGCTTCTGGCTAAGAAAACCCTCGAGATAGTCGCGCTTGCGCGTCCCTGCCTCGACCGCGACATCCTCGACGCGCGCGCGCGGCGGCTGCTCGACGGCGCCGACTTCCTGAATCTCGATCCGGTCGCTCATCCGAAAATCCTCGTTACTCTTTCAATTCCGCGCACCAGCGCTTCGACGTCGGCGGCGCTATTATAGACCCCGAAGCTCGCGCGCGCCGTCGCATCGACGCCGAGCGTCTCCATCAGCGGCTGCGCGCAGTGATGGCCCGCGCGCACCGCCACCTTGGCTTCGTCCAAGATGGTGCCGATGTCGTGCGGATGCACCCCCGCGATGCTGAAGCTGACGATTCCTGCGGAATCCTCGGGGCCGAACAAAGTCAGCGAGTTGAACTGCGACAGCGCGTCGCGTGTCAGTTTCACCAGCGCGGTCTCGTGCGCATGGATGCGCTCAAGCCCGATCCGCGTCACATAGTCGATCCCGGCGGCGAGCCCGAGCACGCCGACAATATGCGGCGTCCCCGCCTCGAAGCGGCCCGGCGGCGGCGCGTAGGTGGTGCCCGCAAAGCTGACCTTGTCGATCATCGCGCCACCGCCCTGATACGGCGGCATCGCCTCGAGCAATGCTGGCTTTGCCCACAACACGCCGATCCCGGTCGGGCCGTAGAGCTTGTGGCCCGAAAAGACGTAGAAATCGCAATCAAGTGCGGCGACGTCGACCGTCATGCGCGGGACCGACTGGCAGCCGTCGAGCAGGATCTTCGCCCCGACCGAATGCGCGATGTCCGCCGCCCGGCGGCCGTCGAGCACCGATCCGAGCACGTTCGAGACATGCCCCAACGCGACGAGCTTGTGCTGCGGCGTGATCATCGCGGCCATCGCGTCGAGGTCGATGCGATGGTCGGCAGTAAGCGGGAGCACGTCGATCTGCGCACCGATCCGCTCGGCGACCATCTGCCACGGCACGATGTTGCTGTGATGCTCGAGCTGCGAGAGCAGGATGCGATCGCCGGCCTTGAGCTGCGTTCCCGCCCAGCATTGCGCGACGAGGTTGATCCCCTCGGTCGCGCCGCGGACGAAGACGATCTCGTTTTCGGAGCCGGCGTTGAGGAACTGGGCCACCTTGCGACGCGCCGCCTCATAAGCGAGCGTCATATCAGCCGAGCGCTGATACACGCCGCGGTGCACCGTGGCGTAATCGGTGTCATAGGCGCGCGTGATCGCGTCGATCACCTCCTGCGGCTTCTGCGCAGTGGCGGCGGTGTCGAGATACGCCCAGCCGGCCGGGATCGCCGGAAAATCGGCGACATGGTCTAGCGGACGGGTCTGGATCAGCGCGCTCACAGCATCCGCTCCAACGCCGCCTGCGCCACCGCCTCGACGCGCTCGCGTTCGGCAACGTCCGCGATCCCCTCGAACACCGATCCGATGAACGCCCGCAGCAATCTCGCCTTGGCCTGCGGCGGCGCGATCCCGCGCGACGCAAGATAGAAGAGCGCATTCGCATCGAGCTCGCCGACCGTCGCGCCATGCGCGCACTTCACGTCGTCGGCGAAAATCTCGAGCTCGGGCTTGGCGTTCGCGGTCGCGGTGCGGCTGAGCAGCATCGCCTTGACCGATTGCGACGCATCGGTCTTCTGCGCATGCCGCGCGACCGCGACCTTGCCGAGATACGACCCCGTCGCGCGTCCGCCGAGCACCGATCGCACCACTTGGTTCGAGGTGGCATTGGGCTCGATATGGTTGAGCACGGTGACGATCTCGAGCGTCTGGTCGCCACCGCCGAGCATCGCCGCGCCAAGCTCGAAGTGCGCGCCTTCGTGGCACGTCACGTCGATGGTCACTCGGCCGAGCTGCCCGCCGACGTTAAGCACGTGGAAGGTCGCGGTCGCACCGGCGCGCAGGATGACCTGGAAATCGCGGATCGCGACGGCGTCGATCGCTGCATCCTGCACGATCACGCGGGCGATGGACTGGCCGGCGGGGACCTCGATCACTTCGGCCGCAGGCACTGGCCACACCGAGGCGACGGCTTCGAGATCGGAATACCGCCAGGATTCATCGCGGCGGGTGGGAAGAGCCAGCGTCATTGCACCGCTCCCGCCCGACGATCGGCCAACTCGGCGATCAGTTGATGGCGTTGGTCGCGCACGCACATAGCCATCTCCCCATTGATCCCTTCGATGAGCCGCTGGCGCGTCGCCGCATCCACGCCCTTGGCGCGTGTCGCGGTATAGCGCGGCATCGCCGGAATCGCGCAGACGCGCATCGCCTCGCAAGCAACCCCGTCGATCTCCGGGTCACCGGTCGATCGGGTCACCGCGCAGACATATTTGCCCTTCTTCATCCGGACCGACGCGCGCCAATCCTGCAGCTTGCGGGCGATCACGACGATATCGGGGTCGGCGGCTGGTGGCGGCGACGGGGCGACACTTTGGAGCAGGGCCAAGGCGAAGATCACGCCGCCACCCCGGCGTATCCCTCACGCTCCAGCTCCAGCGCCAGTTCCGGTCCGCCCGAGCGCACGATCCGCCCGCCGGCCAGCACATGGACGAAATCAGGCGCAACGTAATCGAGCAGGCGCTGATAGTGGGTGATCAGGATCACCGCCTTGTCGGGCTTGCGCATGATCCGGTTGATTCCGTCGCCCACGACGCGCAGCGCATCGATGTCGAGCCCGCTGTCGGTTTCATCGAGGATCGCGAGGCTGGGGTCGATGATGCCCATCTGCACCATCTCGTTGCGCTTCTTCTCGCCACCTGAGAAGCCGACATTGACCGGACGCTTGAGCATCTCGGCATCCATCGACAGCGCGGCCGCCTGCTCGCGCGCGCGCTTCAGGAACTCAGCGCCCGACAGCGGCTTCTCGTCGCGCCCGCGGCGTTGGGCGTTTAGCGCCTCGCGCAGGAATTGCAAGTTCGACACGCCGGGGATCTCGACCGGATATTGGAAACCGAGGAACAGCCCGGCGGCAGCGCGCTCGTGCGGCGCCATTTCGAGCAAATCCTTCCCGTCGAACTCGACCGAGCCCGCGGTGACCTCATACCCGGGCCGCCCGCCGAGTATATAGCCGAGCGTCGACTTGCCCGCGCCGTTCGGCCCCATGATCGCATGAACCTCGCCCGCATTGACGCTGAGCGAGAGGCCCTTGAGGATTTCCTTGCCGTCGATTTCGGCGTGGAGGTCGGTAATTTTCAGCACGTTATTTCCCAAAAAAATGTAGCAGCGCGAAGAGGATACCGATCGTCGCCGCGCCTTGTCCGACCACCCAAGTCACAAGTTTTGCTTCGGTACCCTTGATGTCGCGTTGCACCTTGAGGTGAAGCTTTTCGATATCGGTTTTGAGTTCGGCCTTAACCGCCTCGAGACTTGCTTTCAGTTCAAATTTGACCGCGTCGAGGTCTGTCTTCGCGGCAATCCTGAGCGCTTCGAGATCGCGTTTGGTAGCGATTTCCTCGTCGAACAGCCCGGCAAGCGCCTGCGCCTGTTCGTCGGTGAAAGCGGGCTTCAATCGCAAAATCTGCGCCATCGACATCAGATCAAACTCCCTCGACCGACACCCGTGGTTACCCCACGCTGCCCTCCAGCGAAATCCCCAGCAACTTCTGCGCCTCGACCGCAAACTCCATCGGCAGCTGCTGCAGCACTTCTTTGGCGAAGCCGTTGACGATCAGCGCCACCGCCGCCTCGGAATCGAGCCCGCGCTGCATCGCGTAGAACATCTGGTCGTCGGAAATCTTCGAGGTGGTCGCCTCATGCTCGATCTGCGCCGACGGGTTGCGCACCTCGATATACGGCACGGTATGCGCCCCGCACTGGTCGCCGAGCAGCAGCGAGTCGCACTGGGTGAAGTTGCGCACGCCCTCCGCGGTCGGCGCGACGCGCACCAGCCCGCGATAAGTGTTGTCCGAACGCCCCGCCGAAATGCCCTTCGACACGATCGTCGAGCGCGAGCCCTTGCCGAGATGGATCATCTTGGTGCCGGTATCGGCCTGCTGGCGGTTGTTGGTCACCGCCACCGAATAGAATTCGCCGACGCTGTTCTCGCCCGCGAGGACGCACGACGGGTACTTCCAGGTGATCGCGCTGCCGGTCTCGACCTGCGTCCACGACACCTTCGAATTCTTGCCCTGGCACAGCGCGCGCTTGGTGACGAAGTTGTAGATCCCGCCCTTGCCGTTCTCGTCGCCAGGATACCAGTTCTGCACCGTCGAATATTTGATCTCGGCGTCGTCCAACGCGACCAGCTCGACCACCGCCGCATGCAACTGGTTCTCGTCGCGCATCGGCGCGGTGCAGCCCTCGAGATACGAGACGTACGCGCCCTTGTCGGCGACAATCAGCGTGCGTTCGAACTGGCCGGTATTCTCGGCATTGATGCGGAAATAGGTCGAAAGCTCCATCGGGCAGCGCACGCCCTCGGGGATGTAGACGAAGGTCCCGTCGCTGAAGACCGCGCAATTGAGCGTCGCAAAATAATTGTCGTGCTGCGGCACGACCTTGCCGAGCCACTTGCGCACGAGATCGGGATATTCCTTGATCGCCTCGGAGATCGACCGGAAGATCACGCCCGCGGCCTCGAGCTCCTTGCGGAAGGTGGTCGCGACCGAGACGCTGTCGAACACCGCATCGACCGCGACGCGGCGCTTGGGGTTGCCCTCGGCATCGAGCTCCTCGACGCCGGCGAGCATCTTCTGCTCCTCGATCGGAATGCCGAGCTTCTCATAGACGCGCAGGATCTCGGGATCGACCTCGTCGAGCGAGCCGAGCTTGGGCTTTACCTTGGGCTCGGCGTAATAATAGGCGTCCTGATAGTCGATCGGGTCCATCTGGAGCTTGGCCCAATCGGGCGCCTCCATCGTGAGCCACAGGCGGAACGCCTTGAGGCGCCAGTCGAGCATCCACGCGGGCTCGCCCTTCTTGGCGGAGATGAAGCGGACGGTGTCCTCGCTCAGGCCCTTGGGCGCAAAGTCCTGCTCGATGTCCGAATGGAAGCCCCATTCGTAGGTCTTGCTGACGGCTTCATAAGCTTCGGCGTTCTTGGTAGCCATTACATCATCCCTGCCGTCACGCGGCTCGTTAAAATCAGTCATGCCGGGATCCTCGACAGGCTCGCGAGCGAAACCCCGTCGAGCGCACCGCGCACCGCGCCGTTGACGACGCCCCAATGCGGTTTGACCCGGCAATCGCCCTCGAGCGCGCAATCGTGCCGCGCCTCGTCGACGCAGGTGGTGAGCGCGATCGGTCCCTCGATCGCCTCGATGATATCGGCCAGGCTGATCGCCGCCGCGGGTCGCGACAGACGGAAACCGCCGCCGGTGCCGCGCGCGCTCTCGATCAGCCCGCCCGCCGACAGCCGGCTGACGAGCTTCTGCACCGTCGGCAGCGGCAGTCCGGTCTCCTCGGCGAGCATCGTCGCATTGAGCCGACCCACGCTACCGCAATGCCGCGCAGCGGCGGACATCATCACGACGGCATAGTCGGCAAGGCTGGAAAGACGCATCGGGTCCAATCGGATGGAATTGCTCCGATTGCAAATGGGCGCGCGCACGAGTCGGGTCAACCCCTGCGCCTGCCCTCCCCTGGAAAAGACGCGCTAGGTTCCGCTCACCAGGGGGCTGACGACACCGTCGAGCGCGGTGCGCTGCGCGATCGTCAATCGTGGGAGGACACCCGGATCGGCGCGGATCTGCCCGGGGGTCAGGCCGGTGAACTGCTTGATCTCGCGGATCATGTGCGACTGGTCGTAGAAACCGCGGTCGACCGCGTCGCCAATCGTCTCGGCATCGGCCGCCATCGCCACCGCGGCCCGCAAGGCGCGGTACTTGCGCGCAAGCAATTTGGGCGGCGCGCCGTACAGGGCGTTGCACTTGCGCTCGACCTGCCGCCGCGACAGACCGGTAGTGGCAAGCAGCTCCTCCATTTCGGGCGAGGGGCTTGCCGCCAGCCAGGCATCGACCTCACGCACGAATCCGATCGCGCCGAGCGTACAGTGGCCATCGGCGCTGCGGATCAAGTCGCGGACCAATTCCTCGCCCACCGCGGCGCGCGCGGCGATGCCCTCGGTCTTGCGCAGCGCGGCGGTCGCGACCTGCAACCGCCCGAGGCCGAACAGTTTGCCCGCATCGACGACGCGGTTGACCATGGTCGAGGCATCCGCGCCGATCATCGCCGCCCAGCCGACCGCGGTCACGCCCATCCCGAAGAGCGCGATCGGTCCCTCGGCATGGACATGGACCGCGCCGCTGGTCGGGCCGATCACATGGATGTCGCTCGAATCCTGCTCGGTCCCGTCGGCGAAGCGATAACAGGCGCCGCCTGGGGACAATCGAAAGCGAATCTGCGCGTTGTCGGCGCGCTCGACATCATCGAACACGGCGACGGCGGCGGAAAAATCATAAAATAGCGTTACATAGTCGGCCAGATCCGCTGCCGGAACGGCATAGTCTAGCCGAACGTTCTCCACGATTGCGGACCCCTCTGTTCTTGGGAACAGAGCGTATCGCGTTCGTCGAACAAAGAAAAGTGGGCCGGTCAGCAAACTGACCGGCCCAAGGCAGGAAGCTCCAATTTGGGGCTCCCCGGGTCGCACTTTCTCATACCGTGATTCGCCGTCGTCAGTATTGGACAGAGTCGCCGGACTTCCCGTCAAACGGCGTGACACAGAAGTCTGCCCGAGCGCGGGAGCGCTTTGACGCAGCCGCCCTGCGCTGTCATCACGCCGCCATGCTGTTCCCCCTGCTCCGCCCCGCTCTCTTCGCGCTCGATGCCGAACGCGCGCACGAGATGACGCTCAAGCTTCTTGCGACGGTGAGCCGCACCGGCGTCGCGCGGAGCGAAGGCCCGGCCTGCCTGCGCACCAACGTCGCGGGGCTCGATTTCGCCAACCCGCTCGGGCTCGCCGCCGGCGTCGACAAGAATGGCAGCGCGATCGACGGGTTCTTCGCGCTGGGCTTCGGCAGCGTCGAGATCGGGACGCTGACCCCGCTGCCGCAAGCGGGCAACCCCAAGCCGCGGTTGTTCCGGCTGGTCGAGGACCAGGCGGTGATTAACCGGATGGGATTCAACAATGGCGGGATCGCCGCGGCACTGCCGCGTGCGGTCGCGGCGAAGCGGCGCGGCGTGCTCGGCATCAACGTCGGCGCGAACAAGGACGCGCCCGACCGCGTCGCCGATTATGCGCACGGCGTCGCCGCCGCCGCGCGCGTTGCCGATTATGTCACGGTCAATATCAGCTCGCCCAACACGCCGGGTCTGCGCGACTTGCAGCACGGCAACGAATTGCTCGACGTGCTCGCCGCCGCCGACGAGGCGCGCCGCGCACCGGTCGAGCGGCCGCGGCTGTTCCTCAAGGTCGCGCCCGATCTCGACCCGTCGGCAATCGACTTCATCGCGCGCGCCGCGGCGGCGCACCATGTCGATGCGCTGATCGTCAGCAACACGACGATCTCGCGCCCCGCGCTGCGATCGGCGCATGCCGGCGAAACCGGCGGCCTGTCGGGCGCGCCGCTGGCAAGCCTCGCCCGCCAGCGGCTCGCCAATTTCCGCAGCGCGACCGGCGGGACGATGCCGCTCGTCTCGGCCGGCGGGATCGACAGCGCCGACGAAGCCTATGCGCGGATCTGCGCGGGTGCGAGCCTCGTCCAGCTGTACTCGGCATTGGTTTTCCACGGTCCAGGGCTCGCGCAGCGGATTCTCCGCGGGCTCGCAAAAAACCTTGCGCGCGACGGGTTTGCCTGCATCGCCGAGGCGGTCGGCACGCGAGCCGCCTGAGCCTGCGCGCCGGCCAGAGACGCGGAGAGGATATGAGAAGCGCAAGCTTGGCTCGATCCCGTTCTTGCCTGCACGGTACAGCGCGCTAGGGTCGCGTCATGACCAGACCGCTTGTTGCTTACCTGCTCCTGCTGATCGCGCCCGCCGCTGCGGAAGCCCGGCGCCCGGCTCCGCCACCACGGCCAGCGCATAGCCCTGCGCTCGGAATGGTCAGCGCCGCCGACCCGCGCGCGGCCGCCGCCGGGGCCGAGATCCTGCGCGAGGGTGGCAGCGCGACCGACGCCGCGATCGCGACGATGCTCGCCCTCAATGTCGTCGAGCCGCAGAATAGCGGGATCGGCGGGGGCAGCTTCATGCTCCACCACGACGCCGCGACCAACGCCGTCGCCGGGTTCGACGGGCGCGAGACCGCGCCAGCGGCAGCCGACCCGAAATGGTTCTACGGCGCAGACGGCAAGCCGCTCCCATTCATGGCGGCCCTTCCGGGCGGGCGCAGCGTCGGCGTGCCCGGCAACCTGCGGATGATGGCACTGGCGCACCAGCGCTACGGCAAGTTGCCTTGGGCGACGCTGTTCGGCCCGGCGATCAAGCTCGCGCAGGAGGGCTTCGCGGTCACCCCGCGGCTGCATAATGGGCTCGCCAATTTCGGGGGGCACATCGATCCTTGGGCGCGGTCGCACTTCCTTGCGGCAGACGGCACGCCACTCCCCGTCGGCACGCTGCTCAAGAGCCCCGAACAGGCCGCTTTGTTCACCGCGATCGCCAAGCACGGCGCCGACTATTTCTACACAGGCGCGGTCGCGCAGAAGATCGTCACCGCGGTCAACACCGCCGCGCGCAACCCGTCGAAGATGACGCTCGCCGATCTTGCGGGCTACCGCGCCAAGGAACGCCCGCCGGTCTGCACGATGTACCGCGTCTACAAGGTATGCGGCATGGGCCCGCCCTCGTCGGGCGGGATCGCGGTGCTGATGATCCTCAAACAGCTCGAACGCTTCGACCTGCCCAAGCTCGGCAGGAATTCGCCCGTCGCCTGGCATCTCTTCGCCGAGTCCGAGCGGTTGGCCTATGCCGACCGCGATCTCTATCTCGGTGATCCCGACCATGTCACCGTGCCGATCAAGGGCCTGCTCGATCCGGCCTATCTCGCCAGGCGCTCGGCGCTGATCTCGCCCGAGCACAGCATGACGAGCATCGCCGCCGGCACCCCGCCCGGCGCACCGCAGCGCACACTCGCCCCCAACGCCGATGTTCCCGGCACGAGCGACCTCGTCGCGGTCGACAAGCAGGGTAACGTCGCCGAGGTCACCACGACGATCGAAAGCTATTTCGGGTCGGGCGTGTCGGTCGACGGCGTGATGCTCAACAACGAGCTCACCGATTTCGATTTCGTGCCCGTCAAGGACGGCTATCTCGTCGCCAATCGCGTCGAAGGCGGCAAGCGTCCGCGCAGCTCGATGGCGCCGACGATCGTCTATGGCGCCGACGGCAAGGTCCGCATCGCGATCGGCGCGGCGGGCGGATCGACGATCATCGCGCAGGTCGCCAAGGCCCTGGTCGGCGTGCTCGACTGGAAGCTCAGCGCGCAGGATGCGATCGCGATGGGCTTGCTTTACGCGCCCAAGCTCGACGCCGTTGCCGAAAAGGGCACGCAGCTCGATGCGATGGTGCCCGCCCTGCAAGCGCTCGGCGAGCATATCCAAATCGCGCCATTGGGGCTAAAAGCCAATGCGATCGAGCGCGTCAACGGCGTCTGGGTCGGCGCCGCCGATCCGCGCAGCGAGGGCGTCGCAGTCCGCGAGGACGGCCAGACCACACAGATCGTCCGCGCCGGCGCAACGCCGCGTCCGGCCGAATAACCGTTATTCCGCAGCCGAACACGGCGCGTCCTCCCCGGGAGAGAGAGTATGTCAGACATCCGCCGCCTCGAACATTTCCCCAATCTCGTCGCGATGTTCCTCACGCGCGCTGCCGAAAAGGGCGATGCGCCGTTCCTGTGGCACAAAGCGGGCGGCCGCTGGGTGTCGCGCAGCTGGAGCGAAACCGCGCACCAGGTCGCGAGCATGGCGGCGGCGCTCAAGGCGATCGGGCTGGTGCCCGGCGACCGCGTGATGCTGATCAGCGAGAATCGTCCGGAATTCTGCATCGCCGATCTCGCGATCATGGCGGCGGGCTGCATCACCGTGCCGACCTACACCACCAACACCGAGCGCGATCACATCCACATCCTCGAGAATTCGGGCGCCAAGGCGGTGATCGTCTCGACCGCGAAGCTCGCCAAGACGCTGCTCCCCGCCGCCATCCGCGCGAGCACCGCGCAGATCGTGATCGGGATCGAGGATCTGCGCGCGTACCAGTCGGGCGCGCTCGAATTCCACCAGTGGGACGCGCTGCTCGCCACCTATGCGGCCGCACCGTCGACCATCGCCGCGACCGCAACGCGCGCCGATACCGCCTGCCTGATCTACACCAGCGGCACCGGCGGATCCCCGCGCGGCGTGATGCAGCATCACGGCGCAATCCTCCACAACGTCCAGGGCTGCTGCACGATCATCTCGGAGGATTTCGGCTGGGACGACGAGATCTTCCTGTCGTTCCTCCCGCTCAGCCACGCCTATGAACATACCGGCGGGCAATATTTCCCGATCGGGCTCGGCGCGCAGATCTATTACAGCGAAGGCCTCGACAAGCTCGCCACCAATATCGAGGAGGTCCGCCCGACGATGATGATCGTCGTGCCGCGGCTGTTCGAACTGCTCCGCACGCGCATCACCAAGGCGGTCGAAAAGCAAGGCAAGCTCTCGAGCTATTTGCTCGGCCGTGCACAGGCGCTCGGCAGCAAGAAGGCGGCGGGCAAAGCGGGCTTGCTCGACAAGCCGATCGACTTCCTGCTCGGCGCGACGTTGCGCCCCAAGATCCAGCAGCGCTTCGGCGGTCGCATCAAGGCGATGGTATCGGGCGGCGCGCCGCTCACGCCCGAGGTCGGCACCTTTTTCGAAGCGGTCGGGATCACCGTCCTGCAAGGCTATGGCCAGACCGAGACCGCGCCGGTGATCTCGTGCAACCGCCCCAAGGCCGGGCTGAAGATGGACACCGTCGGCCCGCCGATGCCCGATACCGAAGTGCGTATCGCCGACGATGGCGAAATCCTCGTGCGCGGCGAACTCGTCATGCACGGCTATTGGCGCAACCCCGCCGAGACCGCGCGCGTGCTGCAGAACGGCTGGCTCCACACTGGCGACATCGGCGTGATCGACGCGCAGGGCCGCATCCAGATCACCGATCGCAAGAAGGACATCATCGTCAACGACAAGGGCGAGAATGTCGCACCGCAAAAGGTCGAGGGGATGCTGACGCTTCAGCCCGAGATCGCGCAGGCGATGCTGTTCGGCGACCGGCGGCCCTACATGGTCGCCGTCATCGTTCCCGATGCCGAGTGGACGCAGCAATGGTGCGCGCGCGAGGGCAGCGCCTGCAACTTCGCGCGGCTGGCCGAGAATAGCGCGTATCGCACCGCGCTCGGCCAGGCGGTCGAGCGGGTCAACGCCGATCTGGCGGTGACCGAGCGAATCCGCCGCTTCGTCCTCGCCGACGAACCCTTCGCGATAGAGAACGAGCAGATGACGCCGAGCCTCAAGATCCGGCGGCATGTGTTGAAGGCGGTCTACGGCCCGCGGCTAGAGGCGCTCTACAAGGCCTGAGCGGACGCTCAGTTGGCCTTATCGACCGCGACATAGTCGACCGGCACGAATGCGCCCGCGGACGGCGTCCGCCACAGCCGTGCGTCGCTCGCCGTCACGATCAGCCACAGCGCGCCGTCGCCCATCGCCCCCTCGGCATCGCGCACCGAGGGGGTCGCGATGCCCGACGGATGCGAATGATAATGCCCGACGACCGCGGGGCCGCCCAGCCGCGCCGCACGGTGCGCCGCAAACAGTGCAGCGGGATCGATCTCGAAATGCCGGCCTGGATCGGGCGCGACGTTTGGACAGGGTTGCGCGCTGTCGATCGTCTCGGCGGTGCCGAACAATAGCCCGCAAATCTCGCGCGCCGGCGATAATCGCGCATCGTTTAGCAGTCTCGCCACGAGAGTGCTTGAAATTTCCATCGCCATTCCCAGATTCTAGAGCATGAACCGGGGGGTCGTCACCATCGAAGCGCGCGTGTCCGAAAAGGCATTAGGCCTCCGGCTCGACCGCGCGCTTGCCGACGCGCTGCCAGAGGTTTCGCGCGAGCGGCTCAAGGCGCTGATCGCCGGCGGCGCGGTCACCGATCCGCGCGGCGCGGTGGTGAGCGATCCGTCGAGCAAGGCGGTCGCCGGCGGCCTGTATGTTGTGTCTGTTCCCGAGGCGACGCCATCGACCAACCAAGCGCAGGACATCGCGCTCAACGTCGTCTTCGAGGACGAGCATCTGATCGTGATCGACAAGCAGGCCGGGCTTGTAGTCCATCCGGCAGCGGGCAATGCCGACGGGACGCTCGTTAACGCGCTGCTCCACCACTGCGCGGGCAATCTGTCGGGGATCGGCGGAGTCGCGCGCCCCGGAATCGTCCACCGAATCGACAAGGACACGTCGGGGCTGATGGTCGCTGCCAAGACCGATCGCGCACACGAAGGCCTCGCTCGCCAGTTCCACGACCATTCGATCGACCGCCGCTACAAGGCGATGGTGTCGGGCCGCCCTACCCCCACCGCGGGCTCGGTCGACGCCCCGCTCGCGCGCTCGCCGTCGAACCGCAAGAAAATAGCGATCGTCCCCGGCGGAAAACGCGCCGTCACCCACTATACTACTCTTGAGCGGTTGAACGGGGGTGCGTTGGTGGAATGTCGACTGGAAACGGGGCGCACGCATCAAGTCCGTGTGCACATGGCCTCGCTCGGCCATCCCTTGATCGGCGACCCG
Source organism: Sphingomonas sp. PWP1-2 (assembly GCF_049898305.1). Lineage (NCBI taxonomy): Bacteria > Pseudomonadati > Pseudomonadota > Alphaproteobacteria > Sphingomonadales > Sphingomonadaceae > Sphingomonas > Sphingomonas sp. PWP1-2. The sequence goes on along the minus strand of NZ_JAFCXM010000003.1, from coordinate 449,414 downwards.
GTTTACGGTAGAACAAAGCAGGCCCATAAGGCACTTCTGGAAACCCTGGGTTTCCGACGTCAGGCGTTGCACGCCGCCCGTCTGGGGTTCATTCATCCGGTGAATAGTAACGCTTTGGCGTTTGACAGCGAAATGCCTGGCGACATGCAGGAACTGTTCACTGCACTCTTGGTATAGCATTCGGCCTGGCGTCCGCGTTTCACGGCACCCGACCTATTAAAGGGAGACACGATCATGGCAGCCCGCAGCAACGTCCCCGCGACGATTCCCGCCCTCGGTGGCGAAGCGAGCCTCAATCGCTATCTTTCCGAGATCAAGAAATTCCCGATCCTCGCGCCCGAGCAGGAATATATGCTCGCCAAACGCTTCGAGGAACATGGCGACACCGACGCCGCGGCGCAGCTCGTGACGTCGCATCTCCGCCTCGTGGCGAAGATCGCGATGGGCTATCGCGGCTATGGCCTGCCCGTCAGCGAGATGATCTCCGAGGGCAATATCGGCCTGATGCAGGGCGTGAAGAAGTTCGAGGCCGATCGCGGCTTCCGCCTCGCGACCTATGCGATGTGGTGGATCCGCGCCTCGATCCAGGAATTCATCCTACGCTCGTGGAGCCTCGTGAAGATGGGCACTACCGCTGCGCAGAAGAAGCTGTTCTTCAACCTGCGCCGGATGAAGTCCAAGCTCGACGCGTTCGAGGACGGCGATCTCAGCCCCGAGCATCTCGCCAAGATCGCCAAGGACCTCGGCGTGACCGAGGCCGAGGTGACGAGCATGAACCGCCGCATGGCGATGGGCGGCGACACGTCGCTCAACGTGCCGATGCGCGAGGATGGCGACGGCCAGTGGCAGGATTGGCTGCAGGACGATGCGCCGCTGCAGGATACTGTCGTCGCCGAAGCGCAGGAGGCTGACGTCCGCCACTCGATGCTGACCGCCGCGATGGAGGATCTCAACGAGCGTGAGCAGTTCATCCTCACCGAGCGCCGCCTGACCGACGAGCCCAAGACGCTCGAGGAGCTGTCGCAGGTCTATGGCGTCTCGCGCGAACGCGTCCGCCAGATCGAAGTACGCGCGTTCGAGAAGCTGCAGAAGGCGATGATGCGGATCGCCGGCGACCAGCGGATGCTCGTCGCGGCGTAAGCGCATGGCCGGCGCCGATGTCATCATCGTCGGTGCCGGTGCCGCTGGCATCGCCGCCGGGCGCACGCTGCACGATGCCGGCCTCGACGTGCTGCTGCTCGAGGCGGGGGACCGCATTGGTGGTCGGGCGCATAGCGTAGCGCTTCCCCTCCCACCCGATACCGCACCCCGGCGAAGGCCGGGGCCCAGTAGCGAAGGCGGACATAGTCAGCGTCTGCCCCAGCCGAAGACCGACAGCACGACTGGACCCCGGCCTTCGCCGGGGAACATCACCGTCGATTATGGCTGTGGCTGGCTCCACTCCGCCCGGCGCAACCCGTGGACGAGGCTTGCCGAGCAATACGGGCTAAGCGTCGATCGCAGCCCTTCCAACTGGGGCAAACAATGGCGCGACCTTGGTTTCCCGCGCGCCGAGCAAGCTGCCTATCGCACCGCCTGGGATCGCTGGGAAACCACTGCGCACGCCGCGCTGAGCGGCCCCGATCGCCCGCTCAGCGATTTCATCGCCTCCGACGCCCCCTGGCGCCCGATGATCGATGCGATCTCAGGCTATGCCAATGGCGCGCCGCTGGCCGAAGTCTCGCTCCACGACTGGGCGGCGTATGAGGATGCGGCGACTGTTGACAATTGGGCGGTCGAGCAAGGCTATGGCACGCTCGTCGCGCGTCACGCGCGGGACCTGCCACGACAACTCCAGACCGTGGTCACGCGTATCGACCATCGCGGCACTACCATCCGCGTCGAAACCGACCGCGGCACGCTCGAGACACGCCATGTCATCGTCGCGGTGCCCACCACCGTACTCGCGCGCGAAGCAATCCGCTTCGATCCACCGCTCCCCGCCAAGCACGCCGCCGCCGCCGACCTGCCGCTCGGGCTCGCCGACAAGATCTTCCTCCACGTCGCCGATGCCGATCTGCCGCGCAACGGCCATCTGATCGGCGATCCGCACAGCGCCTGCACCGCAAGCTACCGCCTCGCGCCTTTCGGTACGCCGCTGATCGAAGGCTTTCTCGGCGGCGACTGCGCGGAGATGCTCGAGGACAAGGACGACCGCGCTGCCGCGGACTTTGCGATCGGCGAGCTGGTCGCGCTGCTCGGCAGCGACTGGCGCGCCAAACTGACACCGCTCGGCCGCACCCGCTGGCGGCACGCACCGCATATTCACGGGAGCTATTCGCACGCGCGGGTCGGCGCCGCAGGCCAACGCGCGGTGCTCGCCGCCCCGGTCGACGATCTCCTGTTCTTCGCTGGCGAAGCCTGCTCGCGTCACGATTTCTCGACCGCGCACGGCGCCTATGCGACCGGCCTCGCTGCCGCCGCAGCCGTGCTTGCCGCACGTGGTGGACAGCGCTGACCGCCGCGCCCTAAGACGCGAGGATGAGCGACACCAGGCCATCCCGCGCGCCCCTCTCCAACCGGACCAGAACGCCGCGCCGCCGCGGCTGGATCGGTTGGGCGATCGGCTGGATCGTCAAGCTGGTGATCGCTTTCCTGCTGATCTCGGTGCTGATGGTGGTGGTGTACCGCTTCGTCCCGCCGCCGATCACGCTGACGATGATCGGCGATGCGCTCGGCGGGCATGGGATCGACAAGAGTTGGCGCCCGCTGTCGGACATCGACCGCAACATGCCGCGTGCCGCGATCGCGGGTGAGGATTCGCGGTTCTGCGCGCATCACGGCTTCGATTTCACCGCGATCGAGACCGCGATGGCGCGCAACGCGCGCGGCGGACGCATCCGCGGTGGTTCGACGATCAGCCAGCAGACCGCCAAGAACGTCTTCCTGATCCAGGGCGGCGGCTATCCGCGCAAGGCCCTCGAAGCGTATTTCACGCTGCTGATCGAGACGATCTGGGGGAAGCGCCGGATCATGGAGGTCTATCTCAATGTCGCCGAGACGGGGATCGGAACCTACGGCGTCGATGCCGCGGCGCATCGCTATTTCGGGCATGACGCTTCGCGTTTGTCGGCCGACGAAGCCGGGCGGATCGCCGCTGTGCTGCCTTTGCCCAAAAAACGCGCGGCGGTTGCGCCACGCGGCTTTACGCGACGGCATGGCAATACGATCGCACGGCGCGTCGGGGTCGTTCGCAACGATGGACTGGATGGGTGCCTGCGGTAATGCCGCGGTAAGCCCGCCCCGGACGGATCAGCGCGTCGCGCCGTCACTGCCGCGTGCGGCGCTGTCGCGCAGGGGCTTTGCGCCGCTGTCCGTCGATACGGCGTCGCTGGGCACCGCGTGCGCGCTGCTCTGATTGTAGAGATGGATTGCGCCGACGATGATAGCGGCGAGCATCAGCACGCCGATCACGATCGCCGCCGTACCGCCGCCCTTGCGCTCGACCATGTCGACGCTCGGCACATCGGGGAAGTCTTCGCTCATGCTGATCACCCTGTTCTGTCCGAACAGAACACCAGCGACCCGGCATCGTTCCCGCCAGCGTGCTAGCCCCGAAGATCAGCCGGGGCCAGCACGCGGCGAGAGCGTCACACTGCGCCGTGGCAGTGCTTGTACTTGCGCCCCGAGCCGCACGGGCACGGCGCGTTGCGGCTGACCGTGCTCTCCCACTGCGCCGGGTCCTGCCCAATCTCGCTGCCATCGGGCTGCGGGATCGACAGCGGCGCGAGCCGCGTCGTGATGTGCCCCGACGACGCGCCATCCTGATCGTAGCTGTCGTCCTCGCCGGTGAACGGGTCGAAATGCTGCGTGATGAAGTCGGGCAGCGTCGGCAGTTCGGGCGCCTGCTCGAGCTGGAACTGCGCGAACGCGATCGTCCGCGTCACGTCCTCGCGGATGTTGGCGAGCATCCGCTCGAACAGCGAGAACGCCTCCTGCTTATACTCGTTGATTGGCGTCTTCTGCGCATAGGCGCGCAGGTGGACGACCTGGCGCAGCGCATCGAGCGTCGCGAGATGCTCCTTCCAGTGATGGTCGAGATTCTGCAGCAGGATCGACTTCTCGACGCGCACCCAGGTGTCGGGGTCGAGCGATGCGGCCTTTTCGGCGATCATCTCGTCGGCCATCGCCTGGACACGTTGCTCGATGATCTCGGGGTCGATCGCCTCTTCCTCGAGCCATGCCTCGATCTGCGGGTCGAGGTTGAGCGTCTCGGCGAGTTGCGCCTTCATCCCCTCGATGTTCCACTGCTCCGGATACGTACCCGGAGGGCAGGCGCCGCCGACGATCGTGTTGACCGTCTCGGCGCGCATGTCCTCGACCACGTCGCCGACGGTGTCGGCATCCATGATGTCGGCGCGCTGCTCGTAGATCACCTTGCGCTGGTCGTTCATCACGTCGTCATATTCGACGACTTGCTTGCGGATGTCGTAGTTGCGCGCCTCGACCTTCTTCTGCGCGGTCTCGATCGCCTTCGACAGCCACTTGCTGCCGATCGCCTCGCCATCGCCGATATTGTTGCGCATCATCTTGGCGAACAGCGTGTCCGGCCCGAAGATGCGCAGCAGATCGTCGTCGAGGCTGAGATAGAAGCGCGACAGGCCCGGATCGCCCTGGCGGCCCGAACGGCCGCGCAGCTGGTTGTCGATGCGGCGGCTCTCGTGCCGCTCGGTGCCGAGTACGAACAGCCCGCCGGCGGCGAGCACCGCAGCCTTCTCGGCAGCGATCTGCTCCTTGATCTTGGCGATCGCCGCCTCGCGCTCCGGCCCCTCGGGCATCTCGGACAGCTCGTCATTGACGAGGAATTCGAGATTGCCGCCGAGCTGAATGTCGGTGCCGCGGCCCGCCATGTTGGTGGCGATCGTCACCGCGCCCGCGCGGCCGGCCTGCGCGACGATATGCGCCTCGCGCTCATGCTGGCGCGCGTTGAGCACGGCATGTTCGACGCCTTCCTTGACGAGGAAGTCGCTGAGCAGCTCGGACTTCTCGATCGACACCGTGCCGACCAGCACCGGCTGGCCGAGATCGGCGTGATGCTTGATCTTCTTGGCGATCGCCGCGAACTTGTCGGCGGTGTCCTTGTAGAATTCGTCTTCCTCGTCGACGCGCTTGACGCCGACATTGGTCGGGATCGTCACCACGTTCATCTTGTAGATGTCGTAGAATTCGGCCGCTTCGGTCGCCGCGGTGCCGGTCATGCCCGCGAGTTTCGGGTACATGCGGAAATAGTTCTGGAAGGTGATCGAGGCCATCGTCTGGTTCTCGGGCTCGATATCGACGCCTTCCTTGGCCTCGACCGCCTGGTGCAGACCGTCCGACCAGCGGCGCCCGTCCATCATCCGGCCGGTGAACTCGTCGATGATGATGACCTTGCCGTCCTTGACGATGTAATCGGTGTCGGCCTTGAACATCATGTTGGCGCGCAGCGCCTGATTGAGGTGGTGGACCACCTGCGTGTTCTCGAAATCGTAGAGATTGGCGCCCTCGAGCAGCCCGGCATTCTCGAGCATCCGCTCGACCTTCTCGGTACCGTCCTCGGTGAGGATGATCGACTTCTGCTTCTCGTCCTTCTCGTAATCCTCAGCGGCGAGCTCCTTCACCACCAGATCGACCGAGCGATAGAGGTCGGACTTGTCGTCGGTCGGGCCCGAGATGATCAGCGGCGTGCGCGCCTCGTCGATCAGCACCGAATCGACCTCGTCGACGATCGCCATCGCGAACGGCCGCTGGACCATCGATTCGCGATCGTACTTCATATTGTCGCGCAGGTAATCGAAGCCGAATTCGTTGTTCGTGCCGTAGGTGATGTCGGCGGCGTAGGCGGCGTGGCGCTGCTCGTCCGACAGGTTCGGCACGATCACGCCGACCGTCAGCCCGAGGAAATTATAGACCTGCGCCATCCAGCCGGCATCGCGTGCTGCCAGATAGTCGTTGACGGTGATGACGTGGACGCCCTTGCCCGGCAGCGCGTTGAGATAGGTGGCGAGCGTGGCGACGAGCGTCTTGCCCTCGCCGGTGCGCATCTCGGCGATCTCGCCGCGGTGGAGCACGATGCCGCCGATCATCTGTACGTCGTAATGCCGCTGGCCGAGCGCGCGCTTGGCGGCTTCGCGCACCGTGGCGAAGGCCTCGGGGAGCAAGTCGTCGAGCTTCTCGTCGGCGGCGAGCCGCTCGCGGAAGCGGACCGTCTGCGCCGACAAATCCTCATCGGACATCGCCGAAATGACCGGCTCGAAATCATTGATCTTGGCGACGATCGCGCCGAGCGATTTGACGTAGCGGTCGTTGGACGAACCGAAGAGCGTTTTGGCAAGGCCACCAAACATGGGGAATTCCTGTACGATAGAACGCGCGCGCCGAGGCTGCGCAGAATAGGATGGAGAGCTGGCGAGCGCGGTCAGCGCCGCCGGATCAAGCGCGTGGGCGATCCAGATACAGCCGCGGTGCGGCCGACAGCGGGGCGGGCAGCGAATCGGCAACCGCAAAGCTGTCGGTGAGCCCGAACGCGCCGAGCAAATGCCGATGGCCGATCACGAACGGGGCGACCGCGACCGCGAGACGCTGCGTCTGCGCGGCGGCCAGCGGGCATTGCGCGCTGATCTCGACCGGTCGCACGCCACTCACCACGCCGGTCAGCGCGGTCAGAAGGGCAGAGAGAAGCAGCAGAAACGGCATGGCTCCGCGCGATCTAGGGACTAACCGCGCGCACGTCCAGCGGATCGCGTCTCCATCGCCGATCAGGACGGAAGGCGCCAGACGACATTGCGGTGCCAGGTCGCGGCAATCGGCGTGCCGTTCGCATCGCGCGCCGGGGCGAAGCGGGCACGGCTGCGGAGCGCGCGGCACGCAGACTGGTCGAGCGACTCATGGCCGCTGCTCTCGCCGATGCGGCACGCGACCACGCTGCCCGTGGCGGCAATTTGCAGATCGACTCCCACCTTGCCCTGCTCGCTGCGGTGGAGCGCTGCGACAGGATAATCATCGGCGGTGATCCAACGCGCTGGATTTCCAACGGGTACCGGACCCTGCGGATCGGACGCTTCCAAGCGCTCGGGCGAGGCTGCGCGCCGGGTCGAAGGCGCGGACTGCCTTGCCTGGACGCGCGACAGATCGGCGAGCGAATCGTCGGTCGAATCGCGTATTGATGCGATGCCAACGCTCAGCACCAGGATCGCAGCGAACCCCAGCACGCTGCAAACCGCGATCATCAGCGTTTCGCGGCGTTTCCCCTCCCCCGACATCATGCCATCTCCTTCGTCGTGCACGATCGCGGCGTGAGCCGACCGGGATACGCTATGAAAGGATACGACTAGCCGAGAGACCCGCCAATCCCCCCGCTGGCCCGCTCCAACCTTGCCGCCCTCCACGCGGCGCCCACCCTTTGCGTCAGCGCAGCAGCGCATCTAAGAGCACAGCATGACCAGCCCGCGCTCCCCGCTCGCCCGCCCCTTCCCGCTTTTGCCGCAGATCGCCGGCGTCACGCCGCATGTCGCGCGCGCCGGCTACAAGGCGTGGGAGCGCACCGACCTGACCTTCATCACGCTCGATCCGGGCACCAGCGTCGCGGGCGTGCTGACGCAGAGCAAATGCCCTTCGCCCGAGGTCGAATGGTGCCGCGCCGCGCTCGTGCTCGGCCGGGCGCGCGCGATGGTGGTCAATGCCGGCAACGCCAACGCCTTCACCGGCGCGCGCGGCCGCGCGGCCGTCGAGGCGATCGCGGCACGCGCGGCGGGGCAGCTCGGCTGCCGGCCCTCCGATATCTTCGTCGCCTCGACCGGCGTGATCGGCGTGCCCTTGCCGATCGACAAGGCCGAGGCCGGGCTCGACGCTGCCTTCGCCGCCGCGCCGTGTACGTGGGAGGAGGCGACCAACACGATCGGCACGACCGACACCTTCGCAAAGGCAGCGATGACGACCGCGGTGGTCGACGGGCGTACCGTGACGCTCGTCGGCATCATCAAGGGTTCGGGGATGATCGCGCCCGACATGGCGACGATGCTCGGCTTCATCTTCACCGATGCGGCAGTCGAACCCGCCTTCCTCCAGGCGGCGCTCGGCGAGGCCAATCGCGCAAGCTTCTCGTGCATCACGGTCGATAGCGACACCTCGACCAGCGACAGCGTGCTCGCCTTCGCGACCGGCAAGGCGGGCAACACGCCGCTCGCCGACGCCGAGGATGCCGGCGCCGACGCCTTCCGCGCGGCGCTTTCCGACCTGTGCCTCCAGCTCGCGCATCTCGTTGTCCGCGACGGCGAAGGCGCGACCAAGTTCATCGAGATCGCGGTGACCGGCGCGGAGAGCGACGCCAGCGCCCGCACGATCGCGCTCAGCATCGCCAACTCGCCGCTGGTCAAGACCGCGATCGCGGGCGAGGACGCCAATTGGGGCCGTGTCGTGATGGCGGTCGGCAAAGCCGGCGAACCCGCCGAGCGCGATCTCCTCGCGATCCGCTTCGGCGACACGCAGGTGGCGCAGGGCGGCCTCGCGGTGGTCGGCTATGACGAGGCGCCCGTCGCGGCGCATCTCAAAGGGCAGGACATCGAGATCGGCGTCGACATCGGGCTGGGCGATGGTCAGGCGACGGTATGGACGTGCGACCTGACGCACGGCTACATCTCGATCAACGCGGATTATCGCAGCTGAGTACTGCCCTTTACTGCTCCCCGGCGAAGGCCGGGGCCCAGGCGCGAAGGCCTTGATAGCGGGGGCGGTACACGACGATCATCCGCCCGCAACTGGGCCCCGGCCTTCTCCGGGACCACCAAAGATAAAACATAAAACCCACCAGGAGAGCCCCGATGTCCGAGATCATCCTCCACCATTATCCGCGCTCGCCGTATAGCGAGCTGCTGCGGATCGCGCTCGGCATCAAGGGTGCGGCGTGGCGTTCGGTGATCATCCCCGACATCGCGCCAAAGCCCGATCTCACCCCGCTCACCGGCGGCTATCGCAAGACGCCGGTGCTGCAGATCGGCGCCGACATCTATTGCGACACCGCGATCGCGATCGAGGCGATCGAGGCCGCACTGCCCGGCCCGAGCCTGTTCCCCGCCCCGCTCGGTCGGTTGCACGCGGTGCTCGCGCTGCAGGCGGGCGGCGCGACCTTCAGCCAGGCGGTCGGCTCGGCGATGGCGCCGTTCCTCGACCGCATCCCCGACGCGTTCTTCGAGGACCGCAAGAAGCTGTTCGGCTTCGACCGAGACCGCATCGCCAAGGCCGCGCCGCATCTGCTCGCGCAATTCACCGGGTGGCTCGCGCGGCTCGACGACGCGCTAAGCGACGGGCGCGCGTTCCTCGGCGGCGACGCGCCGGGCTATGCCGATTGCGCGGCGGCGATGAACCTGTGGTTCCACGGCAATTTCGGGATGAAGGACGCGCGTACCGCCCGCCTGCCACATCTCGCCGCGTGGTTCGAGCGCGTCACCGCGATCGGCCACGGCACGCCGACCGACCTCTCCGCGGCCGAAGCGCTCGTCATTGCGCGCGATGCCGAACCCACCGCGATCGAACTGATCGAGCCCGACAGCGGCTTCACAGCGGGCCAGAACGTCACCGTTCGAACCGAAGACCCGGGCGCAGATGCGGTTGCCGGTGCGCTCGTGCGCCTGACGCCGCGCGAGATCGTCGTGCTGCGCGAGGATCCGCACGTCGGGCGCGTCGCGGTGCACTTCCCGCGGATCGGGCAGATCCTCGCACCCGCCTGACGCGTCAGCGTCGCGGCTCGGGCGTCAAGGTTACGTCGATCGGGTTGGGCTTGAGCTCGCGCAACGCGCCGTTGCCGCGATCGACAAGGTAACCGACCAGTCCCGTCGTCAGCGCACTGCGGGCAGCGGCACCCGGCCGCTCGGTGTCGATGCTGCTCACGGCAACCTCAAGCGGCTGATAGCCAGGCTTGCGGATCGTCGCGACGAAGCCGGTTTTGCGCTTGAGCCGCAGCGTGCACGGCGTGATGCACGCGATCCCGAGCGATGTGCTTACCTCTGCCCCCGCCGGCTGCGAGCGCACATCCAGGCTTTGCGTCGTGCCGTGCGAGATCGTCGCGCACCCGCCGAGCAGGAGGATCGCCGCCACGGCCGCGGTCGCGCGCTTCGCCAGGATCATGATACGACTCCGCCAGCGCGTGAGGCTCACGCACTGGCGGGAAGATATCCAGAAAAGGCTATCGCTTCACAGCGCTAACAGCCTAACCCGCGATAGGATCTCAGGCGAGTTCGCCCTCGAGCCACGCCTTCAACCGGCCCTTGGGCTCGGCGCCGACCTTGGTCGCGGCAGGCGCGCCGTTCTTGAACAGAATCATCGTCGGGATGCCGCGCACGCCGAACTTGCCCGGCGCATCGGGATTGTCGTCGATGTTGAGCTTGGCGATCGTCACCTGCTCGCCCAGTTCCTCGGAGATTTCCTCGAGGCTCGGCCCGATCATCTTGCACGGGCCGCACCATTCCGCCCAGAAATCGACCAGCACGGGGCCGGTTGCGTTGGTGACGTCGGCTTCCCAGCTCGCGTCGGTGATCTTCTTGGTCGCCATGGTGAAACTCCTTCGTGTGAACGCAGAGATAGGATGTGCGCCGGGTACACTCAAGCGCACGAACGCTAGCTTTGCTCCACGCCCGCAAAGCCTGGCTTGTGCGCGGTGAGTAGATCGTCGGGCAGGGCGTGGAGCGTCGGCCCGCTGGTATAGAGCAACGCCGCCTCGACAGCGCGCTGCGGGAAGATCACCGCGAGCGCGGCGACATACGCCGCCATCTGCTTGAGATGATAGGCAGGCACGTCGGCGAGCCCCGCAGGCACCGCGCGCCCGGTCTTGAAATCGACCACGCGGATCAGCTCGGGGGTCACCAACAGCCGATCGACCGTCCCCGACACGACGAACCCGTCGCGCAGCACCGCCGCGATCGGCGCCTCGGCGAGCGCGTTCGGCCCGAACAGCTCGGCCAGCGCCGGATCATTGAGCACCGCCAGCACCGGCGCGATGATCCGCGCGCGGTCCTTGGCATCCTCGACCGCGCCCGCCTGCGCAAGCCAGCGATCCGCCGCCGCCGCCCGCAGCTCGGGCGCGACCGCGGGCAAGCGTTCGAACAGCGCATGGATCAACCGCCCGCGCTCGGCGGCGGCGCGCATCGTCGGCGTCGGCGGCGCATCGGCGACCGCATCTTCTCCAAGCGATGACGGCGCGAGCGGACGCGGCGGGCGGGCTTCCTGCGGTGCGGGGCGCAGCGCCCAGTCGGGGACGGGCTCGTGCGTCGCTGCCCCGCGCGCCGCGCGGCGATCGGGCGCGACGGGACGTTGCGGCTCACGCCCGGCAAAGTCGCGCGCGCCCTCGCCCGCGATCCCGAGCGCGGCCATCGCGCGGTCGGCGGCGGCGTACCAGCTCTGCTCGGGCGCGATCCCTTGCGCGCGCGGGCCGACCGATCCGGCGATCACCAGCCGCTCCTCGGCGCGCGTCGCCGCGACATAGAACAGCCGCCAATGCTCCTCGAGATCGCGCGCCGCGGTTTCCTCGACCAGCACGGCGAGCGGCCCGGTCGCCTCGCCCTTGCGCGGGCGGATCACCGGCAGTTCGTTCGCCATGTCGCCCGCGCGCCAGTTGAGCGTCGAACGCGGCGAGCGCGTCGGATCGACCGCAGCATCGGCGAGGATGACGAGCGGCGCCTGCAGCCCCTTGGCGCCGTGCGCCGTCATCACGCAGACCGCATCGAGCGGGGCGGACGGATCGCGCTTGATCTCGACCTCACCGCGATCGAACCAGTCGAGGAAGCGCTGCAGCGACGGCGTCCCGAGCGACTCGAAATCGAGCGCGGCACTAAGCAGTTCCTCGATTGGATCGCGCGCCTCCTGCCCGAGCCGCCGCACGAGATTGCGCCGCGCGCCGAGCGGCCCCGACAGCAATTCCTCGAGAAACTGGTAGGGTGTCGCGATATCGGCGCGCGCCAGCATCGCGAACAGCGGCGCGATGTCCTCGCGAGGTTCGCTCGCCGAAATATGCCGCCACAAGCTGCTGGTGCGCGGGGGTGCCGCCAGCATCAGCCGCTCCTGGCTCCATCCGATCAGCGGCGAAACGAGCAGCGCGGCAAGCGACAGATCGTCGGCCGGCTGGAGCACGAAGCGGATCGCGGCGAGCAGATCCTGCACCGACAACGGCGCGTTGAGCCGCAATCGATCCACGCCCGCGACCGGCACGCCCTCGGCATAGAGCCGCGCGACGATCAGCGAGGCGAGCTCGCCGCGCCGCTTGACGAGGATCATGATGTCCTCGGGCCGCAGCGTGCGCCCCTTGCTCTCGAGCATCAGCGTGCCGATCCAGCCCTTGATCGTTCGCGCGATCTGGCGCGCGAGTTCGCGCGTCGAATCGGAGATCCAGCTCTCCTCGTCCTCGTCGCTTCCGCCCGCGACGACGAGCGGCCACAGCGTGACGGTCCCCGGCCCCGGCACTTCGCTCGCATGCACCTCGCGGTCGGCGATCGCGCCGAGCCCAGGCTCGGGCAGCGCCTCGATCGCGGCATCGACGAATTCGAGCACGGGCCGCGTCGAGCGGAACGATTGCGTCAGCGACAGCCGGTGCCACGGCCGTGCGCGCATCGTGCCGGTCTGGCGGCGCTGCTCGTCATCGGCCTCCCACGCATCGCGAGCCAAGGTGCCGAGCTTCTTTTCGGCGGCGGCGAAGTAAAGCGGGTGCGTCCCCTGGAAACCGAAGATCGCCTGCTTGAAATCGCCGACGGTGAACAGCGTGCGGACGCGCGCATCCTGCGCGCCCTCGCCCGCGAAGAACTCCTCGACCAGCGCATGGATGATCGCCCATTGCGCGGGATTGGTGTCCTGCGCCTCGTCGATCAGCACATGGTCGGTCGCCTGGTCGAGCTTGTAGCGCACCCATTCGCCCATTCCCGGCTGGCCGAGCAAGCTGATCGTCGCGCGGATCAGATCGTCGAAATCGACCGCGCCGAGCCGCCGCTTGGCGCGCTCATACGTCACCGCATAGTCGCGCCCGACCGACAGCGCATCGGCGAGCAGGTCGGCATAAGCCGCGCGCTCGCGCAGGCCCAACAGATGCGCGCAGGCCTCGCCGATCTCGATCGCGAGATCGGCATACTCCGGATCGGCAGCGAGCAGCTTGGGCGAATATTTGCGCGGCTCGCGCTTCGCGGTGAAGGGTACACCAATCAGATCGCCGAGCATCTGCGCGCGCATCGCGGGGTCGGCCTCGACCCAGCATTCGGCGACATCGGCATGGTTCCCGCCGGTAGCAGTGCCCCAGGCCCGGTTGGCGGCGGCGAGCCGCGCGACCGCATCGACATCGAACGCATCATCGCTGCATGCGGCGGTGATCTCCGCCTCGATCTCGCCCTGCGGCAAATCGAGCGCACGGCGGATGAAGGGCCGCACCCCCTCCCCCATCGGCAGCTCGGCCATCGCGGCGGGTGCACGCGCGCAGGCGAGCAGGAACTTCTCCGCCTCGCCCTCGCCCAGCCGCAAGCTCAGCGCGCCGACCGTCGCGACGGGTGCCTCGCGCCCTTCGGTCTCGGCAGCGACGAGCATCTCGGCGAGCGCATCGCGCGCCATCACCGCTTCCTCGCGCGCCTCGATCGGACGGAAGCCGGGGACCAGCCCCGCCTCGACCGGGAAGGCGGCGAGCAGGCTCTGGCAGAAGCCGTGGATCGTCTGGATGCGGATCCCGCCGCCCGGCGAATCGAGCACGCGCGCGAACAGCGTGCGCGCCCGCGCGCGGAGCGCCGGCGACGGATCCTCGCCGAGCGCCTGCAGGTCGGAGACGAGCTCGGGCTCGGGCATCCGCACCCAGGCGGCGAGCCGATCGCCGATCCGCCCCGCCATCTCGGCCGCGCCCGCCTTGGTGAAGGTGAGACACAGGATCGCGCCGGGATCGACGCCGGTGAGGAGCAGCCGGAACACGCGCGCGGTGAGCACTTGCGTCTTGCCGGTGCCCGCGGACGCGGAGAGCCAGACGTGCCCACCGGGATCGCTGGCGCGCGCCTGCTGGTCCTTGAGGATCGGGAGGGGGCGGTGGGTGTGGGGAGCGCTCATTTCAATCCTCCCCTTCCTGGAAGGGAGGGGATCGAGGGGTGGGTTGCTCTCAGGAGGAACGCAACGCCAGCCACGGGCCTACCCACCCCCAGCCCCTCCCTTTCAAGGAGGGGAGGAAAAAGGTTCGGGAAGAGCAGACCACGGCCGAGCTCACTCACGCCCATACCATTCATCCCGCCGCATCAGCTGGTCATACTCGGCATACGGCGCATATTCCGGATGCAGCTTCGCCTCGAACGCCCGCATCCCCGTCAGCCAGTCCGCAGCCGCCGCCGAAAAGTGCCCCGCCGCAACGCCCGTGAAATCCTCGGGCAAAACCTTGTCGCCCTTCCCCGCCGCATCGACCGGCGAGGTCACATACCCGAACGCATCGCCCTTCTTCGACAGCGACCAATATTCGAACCCGCGCGCCTTGCCGGCAATCGCGTCGAACCCGCCGCGCTCGGCGATCAGCCCGAGCAACCCAAGCTGCAGACTGAACCCCTCGCGCACCGCTGCCGGCGATGGCGGCTTGCCGGTCTTGTAATCGATCACCGCGAGCGTCCCGTCGGCCAACCGATCGATCCGATCGAACTTGCCCGTCAGCATTACGCCTGCAAGCGACACCGCCCCCGATTGCTCGACCGCGAGCACTTGCCGCCCCTCATCCAAATTGCGCCCCATCTGCGCGACGATCCAGTCGATCGCCTCCATCAGCCGCGGCTTCCAGAGCGCGCGCTGCATCGGATGCGCACCCTCGAACATCGCGAGCGCACGCGTATGCAGCCGGTCGAGCGCGCAGCCGTCCTCCTTCGCCCAGCGCTCGAGAATGTCGTGGACCGCAGTCCCCCGCCACGCCGCACTCGGATCGGCGTCGACAGGATCGAGCGGCGCGAGCCCCAGGATGCGCTTGGCGTAGAAAGCGTATGGGTCGGCCTTGAGCCGGTCGACATCGGTCACCGCGATCTTCTCGGGCCGGCGCTCGCGCGGCGGCACCGGCGCGGGCTGCTCGGCTGGCTCATGCACCCCAGGATCGTCGAGCGCGCGCGTCCAACCCTCGAGCGCAGTCGCACGCTCGAACCGCTCGCCCGCCAGCGCCTGCAACCGCAGCCAGAAGCGCGACGCGATCGCCGGTTGCGTGCCCCCGCGCCGCGCGCGCGTGATCAGCGCGGTCGGCGCGCCGAGCGCCTGCGCCAGATCATGCGCCGCCAGACCAACACCGCGATCGAGCCCTGGAAGCCCGAGCTCGGCGCGGATCCGCGGTGCCAACCACGGATCAGGCGCGGGCAGGCCCGGCCACGTCCCTTCGTTGAGTCCGCCGAGGATCATGATGTCGGCGGTCTGCAACCGCGCCTCGATCAAGCCATAGATCGCGAGGCGCGGATGCTCGCCCTGACGCGAGCGCACCGCGACTTCATCCATCAGCGTCTTGAGCAACGCCGCGAGGCTCGCCGGGTCGATCGTGGGCGGGCCGTGGGCGGCATGCGCCTCGGCCTCGTTCAGCAATTCCGCCGCCGCGCGCCCATTGGGGCCCGACCACAAGGCATCGCCGCACAGCGCCTGCGCGGTCGTGCGCAGCGCCTCGAGCACCGCACCGAGCGGCTGCGCGCCGTGCGCAAAGACACGTTCGATCGGTGCGAGCAATGCGCGCGCCTCGGGCCACCATTCGAGCGCAGCGCGCGCGTGCCGCGCCTCGCGCAAATGCGCGTCGATCCCCGCCAGCCCCGCCGCCGGCCTCGGCCCGCGCAAGGCGCGGTCGAGCGCCCGCACCCCCGACAGCCACGCCGCACGCGGCGCTCCGCTGCGCACCAGCGGATGCTTGAGCAGCGTCAGCAAGGCGAGCGGCGCAAACCGCTGCGTCGCCGCCTCGGCGAGCGCGGTGAGCAAGGTCCCAGGCGGCAGGATCGACAGCGGTCGCCCCGCAGAATCATCGACGGTAATGTTCCACCGCTGGAGATGTGCGGCAACACGCCGCGCCAGCCCACGATCTGGCGTAATCAGCGCCGCGGTCCGCGTGCCGATCAGCTCGCCCGCCTCGGGCTCGAGCGCAGCGCGCAAGGCGAGTGCAATCGCCTGCGCTTCCTCGCCCGGCGTCGCGAGCTCGGCGGCGGAAATTCCCGCCAGGCGGCGCTGCTCGGGGCCGAGCGTAGTCCAGCGCGCGGTATAGTCGGCGACCGACAGCGCGTTCGCCACCGCCTTGCCGCGTGCGATCGTCGCGTCGTGATCGCTGCCGTCGCGCCACGTCCGGAACTCGCCGCGATTGACGCCCATCCGCTCGAGCAGCAGCTTGAGATGGAATTGCGGATGCGTCTCGATCGATCGCCGCGACAGACCGCTCACCGGATCGGGCACATGCGGCCCGAGCGCCTGCCACTCGCCCTCATCCATCCCCGTCGCGAGATCGGCGAGCACCACCATTCCACGCGGGCTATCGGCGATGCAGCGCAGCAGCCGCGCGACTGCGGGCGCGCTGTCGATCACCCCGGCCGCGCAGACGAACCCGGCGGGCGGCGCGGCGCGCCAGCGCGTCGTCAGTCGCTCGAACAGCATCGCGCGCCGCGCCGCCGCGTCGACCCGGCCAAGCCGCCGCAGCTCATCGGGCCAGCGGTCGAGCACGATCCCGAACAGCGCGAGCGCGCGCTCCCAATGCGCCGACATCGCTTCGTTGAGCTCGATCTCGCGCAACCGATGCGGCGCGATCTCCTCGACGAGCAATTGGTCGAGCGTGCGCGCAAGGTCGCCGGCAAGCCGCACCGCCTCAGCCGCATCGACGGGCTGGCCCGCCCGCGCGCGCTCCTCGGCGACGAGCCGCGCAAGGATCATCCGCCGTTCGAGCGGCGCGACCGCGGGCGGCACCGGATCACCATCGTCCGCCGGATCGAGCGCCGCACCGATCGCTTCGTCGAGCGCCGGATCGCCGATCGCGACCAGCCGCGGCAACAGCAATCCGCCCGAACTCGCACGGACGAACGCGTCGGTCAGCGCGAGCTTGGCGCGGTTGTTGGGGAGCAGCACGAGCCCCTTGGCGAGCCCCAAATCATCGCCACCAAATTGTCGGATCAGCCCCGCCGCCAGCGCATCGGCGAACGCGCGGTGCGCGGGGATCGTGAAGAGCCGCGGGCCCTCAGCCATCCGCGAGCATCGCCTCGGTCTTGGGGATCGCCGCCGGCGTGCCGACGTCGAACCACAAGCCCTGATGGACGATGCCGAACGCGCGCCCCGCCTCGATCGCGCGATCCCAGAAGACGTTGGTCGAAAACGCGTCGCTCGGCGGATCGACGATCAGCCGCTTCGACAGCATCTGGATCCCGGTCCAGACATAGGGCGCCACCCGCCCCGACTTGCGCCGCGCGATCCGCCCGAACGGATCGAGATAGAAATCGCCTAGGCCCGCATTGTGGTTGGCGCGCGCTTGCGGGATCATCAGCATCAGCACGTCCATGCTCGCATCATCCCACGCGTCCGCCATCAGTTTGAGCGAATCGAGCGGGCCGTCGAGCCAGATATTGTCGGTGTTGACGCACAGGAACGGGTCGGCATCGATCAGCGGCAGCGCTTTGACCAGCCCGCCGCCGGTCTCGAGCAGCTTGCCGCGCTCGTCCGAGATCGCCACCTCGAGCCCGTGCGCATTCACCGCGAGATGCGCCTCGAGCATGTCGGCCATGTAATGTGCATTGACGACGATCTTCGACACGCCCGCGCTGCGCAGATGGTCGAGCACATGGTCGATGAAGGTCGTGCCGCCGATCTGGATCAGCGGCTTGGGCCGCATCGCCGAGAGCGGGCGCATCCGCGTGCCGAGCCCCGCCGCCATCACCATCGCGGTGGTCGGCACCGCGGCGTTCGAGTCGGGCCGCAGGCGCAGCGTGCGCTTGGGACGCATCACGCCGCGGCGCCCTGGCGGACCAGCATTGGGTCGCCGCGCAGCTCCGCCGGGAGCGTCGCGTCGAACCACGCCCTGACCGGAGCGAGCGCCGGATGTGCGAGGTCGCGCTCGAGATAGCGCCACACGCGTGGGCACAGGCCTGCGTAGCGGAGCTTGCCGTCGCGCTGCCACAGCCGCGTAAAAATGCCGACGATCTTGGCGTTCCGCTGTGCGCCGAGCACGTGATACGCCCTGTCGAAGGCGTCACCCGCCCCCGTTGCGTCCTTGTACCGCGCCAGCATTTGCGCCTCCACGCTTTCGTCGACATCGCGCCGCGCATCCTGCAGCAACGAAACGAGGTCATAGGCCGGATGCCCGACCAGCGCATCCTGGAAATCGAGCAGCCCGAGCGTACGTTCGCCCGTTCCGCCCGGGATCAACATCAGGTTTTCGCTGTGATAATCGCGCAGTACGGTCACGCCCGGTTCGGCGAGCACGGGCGCGAAAACCGCGTCCCAGGCAGCATCGTAGCGCGCCTGATCGGGGGTAACGCCGACCGCGGGGCAATACCACTGCGTCAGCAGATCGACTTCGCGGTGCAGCACCGCATGGTCATAGGGCGGGACCGGCGCTGCGGGCACGCCGTGCAACCGCACCAGCGTATCGATCGCGGTGCCGTAGAGCGCTGGCGCCCGTGCGGCATTGGCATCGACCGTCTCGCGCATCTGCACGTCGCCGAAATCCTCGAGCAAGACGAGGCCCTGCGCGAGATCGACCGCATCGATCGTCGGCGCGGCAAAGCCGTGTTCGCCGAGCCAGCGCGCGATCGCGATGAAGTCGCGCGGGTCCTCGTGCGGCGGCGGCGCGTCCATCAGGATCGCGCTGCGCGCGCCATCGATCACGCGGAAATAGCGCCGGAACGACGCATCGCCCGCAACCGGAAGGATCGTCGCGCCGCCCCAGCCATAAGCGGCCAGAAAAGCCGCCGCGGCCGGGGGTGGAATCATATCTGCTGCCATCGCGCCCTCCAGCCAGCGGGCACGCTGGCTGTCAAGCGGCGGGTGCCATCGGGCAGCATCTCGAGCGCCAGCGCGAGCGCCTCGGGCCACCAGCCGGGCGCGCGTTCGGGCCATTCGACGATCAGCACCGAATCCGCGAGCGCCTCGTCGAGCCCGAGTTCTTCGATCTCGTGCGCGTCATCGATGCGATACAGATCGACGTGGAGCACGGGCAACCGCACTTCGGGCGGCGCATACGGCTGGACAATCGCGAAACTCGGCGACGGCGCCTCGCCGACCAGCCCGAGTGCGGCGAGCAGCCCGCGCGCGATGCTGGTCTTGCCAGCGCCGAGCGTCCCCGACAGCGTGATGACATCGCCCGGTGCGACGAGAGCCGCGAGGCGCGCGCCGAGCGCTTCGCTGGCCGGAGGATCGACGAGGATCATTTCAATAGCCCGTCAGCAGCATGTCGAGCGCGTTCATGATAGCGGACTGTTCGGCAGAAAGCGCTGCGACACGTTTCCCGAGGTCCTTGACCGGGACAGTGGCCGCATATTGCGTGGCCATCACATAGTCGCCGTCTGAAAAGGAAAGAACGGGGTTCAACCGCGCGTAAATGCGGCTGATTCGCTCTGCGGGGACAAGCGGAACCACGAATCGCGTCGGCAAGTCATCAAGGACGTCAGCTTGGCAATCGAGCAGAACGTCGTCGAAATCCCGCGTGCGATAGACATCGAAACGCGCCATCAGAATTGACGATAGCGCTCGAGCGGCAAGCCGTATGTCTCGACATACACCGCCCAGGCGGCGGTCGCCTCGAGATTCTCTTCTTTCCAGCGGCGATTGCGCTCCGCCCGGATTTCAGCATCCAGCCCGACTTCGCATGCGCGTGAGACATTGATCCCGAGCGCCTTTGCATCTGCAACCAATTGCTCGTCGAGCGACAGATTGGTTGGTCGTCGAAACGCGGCGCGATCTTCACGGACTCGAGTCATCGGACACCTCCAATGCGCATAGAATATGCGCATCCTTCCAACCGCGCAACGTCAGCCCCGCGGCAATGTCACCGTGATCAGCGTCCCCTGCCCCGGCTCGGACACCAGCGCGATCGTCCCGCCATGCGCCTCGACGAATTGCTTCGCGAGCGGCAAACCAAGCCCGAGCGCGCGCTCGCCATCGCGCGTGATGCCGGGCTGGCCGAAACGATCGAACGCGCGTGCGACTGCTTGCCGCGACATCCCCGCGCCATCGTCCGACACGACGATCCGCGCGCCATCGGCGCCTCCATCGACATGCAGCAGGATCCGCCCGCCCTCGGGCGTTCCTGACACGGCATGGCGCAACAAATGCTCGACGACTTGCTGCAAGCGTTTCGCATCGCCCGAAATCTCGCCGCTCGACGGCAGGATCTCGACCGCGAACTCGAGCTTGCGCTTCACCGCGAGCGGCGCAACGGCATCGGCGGCAGCGCGCGCGAGCGGCGCGAGCGCGACCGAATGCATTTCGAGCGCCGGTGTGCGACCCTCGGCCTGTGTCAGATCGAGCACTTCGTCGACCAGCATGCCCAGCCGCTCGACCGATTCGAGGATCGCCTCGACGTAACCGACTGCCGCCTTGCTCAGCTTGCCGGCATAGCCCTCATGCAGCATCTCGGCGAACCCGCTGATCGAGGTCAGCGGCGTGCGCAGTTCGTAGCTCATCGTCGCGACGAACGCGGTCTTGATCCGGTCGGCCGCCTCGAGCGCCTCGTTGCGGTCGCGCAGCGCGGTCTCGATCCGGCGGCTGTCCGAAATGTCGAGCATCGTGAACAGCCCGTTGCCATCGGGCAGCGGCACCGCCGCGAATTCGAAATGGCGCCCGTCGGCAAAGGCCACCCGCCCGCCGCGCTGCTGGCGCTCGACCGTCGCGGCGCGCACCAGATCGCTGATCAGTACCGCACGCTCGGGGTTCGACAATTGGCGCGCTGCGCGCTCGGCGAGCGCATCGACGCGCGGATGCGTCGAGAGGAACGCCTCGTCGAACCCCCATGTCGCGCGAAACTTGTTGTTCCACAGTTGCAGCCGTCCATCGGCGGCGAACACGCCGAGCGCCTCGTGCAGATTCTCGAAGGTCGCGGTGCGGACGCGCAGCAGCGTGTCGCGCGCGCTGGCGAGCTGGACCTCCTCGGTACGGTCCTCGAAGATCAGCAGCAGCCCGCCATCGGGCAGCGGCTGCGCGACGACGCGCAGATGCACGCCGCCCGGCAAATGCCATTCCTCTTCCTCGCCGCCGCCAGCCAGGAACCAGTCGCGCCGCTCGGCCTTCCAGCCGGGGAAGTCGCGTACTTCGGGCAGGCGCTTGGTTTCACGCATGCGTTCGAGCACGCGGTCGAATTCGGGACGATCGGCAAGCCATTCGCCCTTCATCGCGAACAACCGCCGGAACGGCTGATTGCAGAAGACGAGCGAACGATCCGCGGCGAACTGCACCACGCCCGCCGAAAGCCGATCGAGCATCGCGCGCTGCGCATCGTCGAAGCGCTTGAGCCGCGCACGCGCTTGCTCGAGATCCTCGATGTCGATCGCGAAGCCCGCGACCCCACCGGTCGACAGCGGCGCGTCATACACGCGCAGCATCCGCCGCGCGCCGCGGATCGTCGCGGGCATCGCCTGGCTTTGCACCGCCTTGGCATCGCGCGCGAGCACGGCATTGGCGAGCGGGCCGCCCATCCCCGATCCCTCGACCAGTTCGAGCCCGCGCGCGACGACGTCCTCGGCCGAGGCGCCTTCGACCGCATCGACATAATGCGAATTGACCATGGCGAGCCGCAGGTCGGCGCCGCGATACCACATCGGCATCGGCGCGGCCTGGATCACCCCGCTCAGTTCCTCGTACAGCGTCGTCGCATAGCCGACCGCGTCGCCGAGCCGGACGATCTCGGCTTCGCTCTCGGTCGCGTCGAACACCCACAGGATCACCCCGCCCGGCGCCTGCATCTCGCGCGCCGCACGGCTGCCGCGGATCATCAGCGCGCGGTCGGAGCCTTGCGCGCGGACGGTGCGCGAAAAGCCGCGCCCCGATTTCTGCGCCGACACGACATCGGCGGCGAGCGCGGCGGCGTCGTCTGTGGAGAGGCCGGCATCGGCCTGTGCGAGATCATCGAGATAGCGTGGCGGCGTCGACAGCCCGAGCCAGGACGCGAGCCGCGCGCTGCATTCGACCCGCCCGTCGGCGCGCACGACCATCGCCAGCGCAGGCGCCGACGCGAGCATCGCACCCAACCGGGCATTGCTCGCGATCGCATCGGACGCGGCCCGCCGCGCGCGCAGGCCGGTGTACAGCACCCAGCCGGTCCCGCCGATAAACACGGCGAGTGCGACCCCGACCAGAATTGCTGCAACGTCGCCACTTCCAAACATTGGCGCAAGGGTAGCGGCAGCGAGCCGCGTTCCCAACCCCCCAGCGGGTACAGGCGACGAATAAAGCTGACGCACACCCAAAGCGCATGGTCGAACAACCGGCTTCGTCCTCGCCCGCGCCAAAAGCGCCAGCGGCGAGCGCGCGTCACGCTATGGTGATATCACAGCATCAGACGAGACTGCCGGATCCAGCGCGATGCGACCAGCTTTTCTCCGGCCGAGACGACCATGCCTTCATGCAAGGTGAGCGGATCGGGCTGCCCGCCATCGCGCACATTGTAAAAGAGCAAGGCATCCCCCTTTTGCGCCCGGACTTTGAGGCCGATTTTCGGAAAGTGGGTTTCGCCACCACCATAGCCGTCGTTCAGATAGACGAGCATCGTCGCGAGGCGCTGGTTTTCGACGCGAGGCAAAGTGTCGAGATGCGCGCGATATTGCTGCCCCGGCCGATAGCGCAGCACCGTCAGCGGTTCGCCAGCCCGCACGTCGGTCTCGCTCGCGGCCGCAATCCGGCGATTGATCGCGTGGATTGCTGGCTGTTCGAGCGCCAGCGGAAACGCAGCCAGGTTCGATGTCCGAACCGGGTCGGGGATCTGCTGGCCCGTCACGGGATGCACGACGAGTGCAGGCTGAAAGCGTGGCGTGGCACGCGCGACGAGATAGTCTGCTTCCGCGTTGCTCAGGAACCGCCGGAACAGGAGGATCCGTGGCTGTGCGCTGAGCGGCTCACCGACGAGCGGCATCGATCCCGCTCCCGCGTCATCGAGCGCCATCGCAGCGATCAGCGAAAGCTGCTCCGCCGCGTCCGGATCGACGCGATCCGCCTCGAGCAACCGCAGCGCCGCCGGCCAGTCCGGCGCGCCGCCCGTACCGTTGGCGACAAATGCACGATACACCGCTGCCGCAGCCTGCTCCCCCGCCGCGGCGGCGCGCGCGAAATAGTCGCGCGCGCGCGGCAGATCGCGCGGGACGTCGCGGCCCACCAGGTACAAGCGCGCAAGCTCGAGCAACGCCGCGCCGCTGCCGGCATTCGCATCACGCTCCAGCGCGACCAGCCATGCTGGCGGGGGTGGATTACCAGGCATCATCTACTCCCATGCCACACGCGCTTCGCGATACAAAAAGGGCCGCCGCTTTCGCGGCGACCCCAAGGTGTCGTTCCGATCGAAGCCGATCAGAAGTTCGCGGTGACACCTGCGTACAGGCGGCGACCGATATTGTCGAAGATCGCCGTGCCGCCGCCGATGCCGGTCGAGCCGTAGGGCGGCTGCCGGTCGAAGGCGTTGTCGATGCCGACATAGAAGGTCGACTTCGGCGTCACGTTCACGCCCAGACGGAAATCGTGATAATCGACCGCCGGGTAGTAGTTGTTCGGATACTGGTTCGGGTTGGTCGGCGCGCGACCCTGAACCGAGTTCACCGTCTCGTAATCGCCGATCAGCTGCGGCGAGATGTAGCGCACCTGATAGTTCAGGAAGAGCTTGTTGTAGGTGAAGCCGAAGCTTGCGTTGACGCGATCCTTCGGAATGCCGACGGTCGTGTTGAAACGCGTGACATAGGTCGGATCGGTCGGGTCGGTGAACTGGTCGTTCAGGATCGAGTGATTCCACACCACGTGCACCGTTGCGCCGAAGTCGCCGAACTTGTGACGATAGGTGACGTCGGTGTTGATGCCGCGCGCCTGAAGCTTGGCGTAGTTGAGCGACGAGGCGAGCAGGCTGCCTTCGATGATGCGGAACGGCTCTTCGCCGCCCGAACCACCCGTTGCACCGGCACGCTTGAACTGGCCGCAGAACTGGTTGTTCGGGTTCGACAGATCGTAGCATTGATCGACGATCGTCTGCCCATCGACCGACTGGATGACGTTGTCGACCTTGATGTCGTAGTAATCGACGCTCAGGACGAGGTCGCGGACCGGCTGCAACACCACACCCGCCGTGATCGAGCGCGATTCTTCCGCCTTCAGATCGGGGTTGCCACCGCTGCGGTACACCAGCGACTGGTTGTACGCATAGTTGTAGCCCGCCGGACGCCCTGCAGCGGCACAGTTCGCCGCGCGGTTAGCCGAGCCCTCCGCGATGTGATCCGCAGCGCACGGATCGATGAAGCCCGGCGCGAAGTTCTGGCCCTGCGGGGTGTAGAGCTCGGCCAGGTTCGGCGCACGGACCGCGATGTTGTACGATCCACGGAACGTGATCTGATCGATCGGCTTGTAGGTCCCGGTCGCATTGTACGTCCAAGTCGTGCCCGCCGAACCCTTATAGTTCGAAACGCGTGCGGCCGAACCGACGGTCAGTTCCTTGGCGAACGGCAGATCGCGGAGCAGCGGCAGCTGAACCTCGGCGAACGCTTCCTTCACCTCGAACGACGTCGGCGTGAAGGCCGGGATCGCATTGTAGAAATAATAGCCGTTCGCGACCCCCGCATCCTGCGCATAGCGCGCGGTTTCACGACGATATTCGCCACCGACCGAGCCGCGGATCGGGCCGCCCGGCAAGTTGAAGAAGGCACCCGTATCGCCCGCGATCGTACCCACGATGTCGAGCTGCGTCAGCTTTCCAGAAGCCGAGATCGAGTTGAGCAGGTAGCTCTTGGCAGCTTGCGAAATGTTGCCGTTGCCGAACGGATTGATCGGAACGCACGCCGCGATGTCGCGCGCCAGGTTGGCGGCATCGCCGTTGAGATCGGTACCGGCACGGGCAGCGCTGATCTGCGAACCGCAGACGATCTGGCCCGATGCGTTCCGCTGCGCGTCCATTGCGAGCAGGAAACGCTGGGTGTTCATCACGCCTTCGAGGCGGGTGTTCTCGATGAACTCGCCATAGTTCGCCGAAACCTCATAGTTGAGGTGGCTGCTGAGATCACCCCGGACGCCGCCGACGATACGATACGTGTCGCGCGTCGCCGATTCGGTACGCGTGCCGAGATCGGTCAGGTTGCGGCGCAGCGTGAAGCGCGTCGCCCCCGTGATGTTCGCTGGGTTGGCGCCACCGGCAACCAATGCCGAGATGATCTGCGCGCGCGCCTGAGTCGACAGATACGGATTGTCGAGGTTCGGCCGCTCATAGGTCGACAGCGGTGCCGAATAGCCGAACGCGCTGCCGATCGTCGAACCGGTGATGAACGCCGGACCCGAGGAGCCCTGCCCGACCGAATTGGTGCGCACGAAGCTCGCTTCGACGAACGGGATGAACGCCTTCGAGACTTCGAAATGGCCGATCAAGTTCGCCGAATAGCGATCGAGTTCGGGGTAGAGCTGGACCAGCGTGTTTTCACGCCCGGTGTTGCCGTTGCCGCCGATGAACGAGCTGCCCGAGGGCGAACCCGCGGTCGGCGCGAGACCGACGCGCGTGCCGGTCTGCTGCACCAGCGAACCGTCCGGCTGGAACAGGTAGTTGCAGGTGAACGCCCGGCCCTGCGAATCGCGGCCGCATGCGCCCGTCGTGCTGCCGAAGGCGACGAGGCCGCCATCGGAGATCGTGCCGGTGCGACGGTCGTTGAAGAACTGGTTGTTGGCAGGCCCGGACGTGTTCGCACCGCCGGCCGAGTTCACCAGCAGGAAGCCGTTGCTGCTGGCATAGTTCGAACGGTCCGAAGCGTAGAGGCTGTTCTGCCGCGCATATTCGAGATCGATCGCGATGTTGCCGCGGCCGTCGGCGAAATTCTTGCCGGCGAGCAGGCTGCCATAATAGGATCCGGCATCGCCGTGCGGGGTGATGTTACCCTGGCCGCGAACCTGCAGACCTTCGAAATGATCCTTGAGGACGAAGTTCACGACGCCAGCGATCGCGTCCGAACCATAGATTGCCGAGCTGCCGCCGGTGACGATGTCGACACGCTCGATCAGGTCGCTCGGGATGGTGTTGATGTCGGTCGAGACCGCGTTGTTGAGCACGTCCGAAGCGACGTGACGGCGGCCGTTGACGAGGACCAGCGTGCGCTGCGTACCCAGGCCGTAGAGATCGATCAGATTGAGGCCGGCGGTGCCGAGGAAACGAGTCGAGTTCGCCTGGCTGAACGTGTTGGCAGTGCCGGGCAGCTTGTTGAGCACTTCACCGATGTTGGTCGTGCCGGTCTGCAGCAATTCGGCAGCGCTGATCGAGTTGATCGGAACCGCGGACGCGCCGTTCGGATTGCGGATGCGCGATCCGGTGACGACGATCTCGCCGGTCGTGTCGTCGGCAGTGGCTGGCTGGGTGGTCGGCGGGACGCTGCCGGGCGTTGGCGCGGTGTCCTGTGCGACCGCTGAACTTGCCGTCACGATCGCAAAGAGCGACGCGGACAGGGCGAGCAAAGCCCGCCCACGAGGTGTTCCTACAAGCATTTCATATCCCTGTTAAGCTCGGCTTCTCTCAGCCGGTTGCCAGGATGATGAATGTCAGGTGAAAGGTTGAAAAGCGCTTTGACGTCGAATGCATATGATTGTTGACGTTATGTGTCGGCGCCGCCACAAATATTCCGATCCGGCCCTTTCGGAAACGAACCCTTCATACCGTGGCGGCAGCGCCCTGTCCGACTCAGCCGCTGGCGCTTCGAGCGGACCGATGCAGGCACATCACCCGCCTCCCAAAAACGAGCGAAGGCCCGTGGCGTACGGGCCGTTCAGAACGGGAGCTTGAAGCCCGGCGGCAACGGAATGCCGCTCGTCATCTTCGCCATTTCCGCACCCGATGCCGCATCGGCCTTGACCTTTGCGTCGTTGAACGCCGCGATCACCAGATCCTCGACCATCTGCTTCTCGCTCGGCTGGAGCAGCGACGGGTCGATCTCGATCCCGATGATCCGCCCCTTGGCCGAGGCGCGGACCTTGACGAGCCCGCCGCCGGCGGCGCCCTCGACCTCGATCTTGTCGAGCCCGTCCTGCGCCTTGGTCAGCTCGGCCTGGACGTTCTGCGCCATCGCCATGATGTCTTCGATGCTCTTCATACGGTATTTCTCCTTTTTTCGAGCAAGCTCTTGATCTCGGTCTCGGGCAGCTCGGCGCCCGGGAAAGCGGCAAACGCCGCTTCGATCATCGGGCTTGCCAAGATGCTGGCCTTGAAACTCTCATATTGGGCTGCTTCGGCCTCGCGCAATGTCGGCCGGCCGGGTTTGGGCGACGTCGTGATCTTCCACGCGCGGCGCGTGAGCGCTTTGAGCGCGGCACCGAGATCACCGACCAGATCGGCCGGCAGCGGTCGCGCGTTGCTCAGCACGAGCTCGGCCTCGACGATGCTGATCACGCTCGCATGATGCACGATCCGCGACGACAGCGCGAGTTCGCCGGCATCCTCGAGCAGCGCGACGATCCCCTCGACCGTGCTCGGCAAGACCGCCTCGGCGGCGGGCGCCTGCGCCGGTGCGGCGGCGGCTTGCGCGACCGGCGCCGCTATCATCGGCGCGCCCGCCGCGATCATGCGCGCGAGCTCGCCCGGATCGGGCAGGCTCGAGGCATGGACGAGCCGCAACAACGCCATCTCGCACGCCTCGATCGGCATCGCCGCGCGGGCGACTTCGTCATGGCCCTTGAGCAGCAACTGCCACAGCCGGTGGAGCACCGCGAACGACAGCGTCTCGGCCCAGCCGACCAGCGCCTCGCGCTCTTCGGTCGCCTGCCCCGCTTCCTGCGTCGCGCCGAGCTTCACCAGCGTCGTCGCATGGACCGTTTCGAGGAGCCCGCGCAGTACGCCGAGCGGATCGACGCCGAGATCGTATTGCCGGCGAAGCGCGGCAAGCGCGCCAACGCCGTCGCTCGCGATCAGCAACGCCATCAAGTCACGGATCGCACCGCGATCGGACAGGCCGAGCATGTCGCGCACCGCCGCCGCACTCACCGCGCCGCCGTCCATATCGGCATGCGCGATCGCCTGGTCGAGGATCGACAGCCCGTCGCGCGCCGAGCCCTCGGCCGCCCGCGCGATCAGCCCCAAGGCCTCGGGCTCGGCCTCGACGCCTTCGGCCTTCGACACGCGCGCGAAATGCTCGGCGAGCTTCTCGGCCGGGATGCGCCGCAGATCGAAGCGCTGGCAGCGCGACAGCACCGTCACCGGCACCTTGTTGACCTCGGTCGTCGCGAGCACGAACTTCACGCCCTCGGCCGGCTCCTCGAGCGTCTTGAGCAACGCGTTGAACGCGTTCTTCGACAGCATGTGGACTTCGTCGATGATGTAGATCTTGTAGCGCGCGACGAACGCCGTCATCCGCGAGGCATCGATCACCGCGCGCATGTCGTCGACGCCGGTATGGCTCGCGGCATCCATCTCGATCACGTCGATATGCCGCCCCTCGGCGATCCCGACACACGGCTCGCACACGCCGCACGGGTCGATCGTCGGGCCGCCGGTGCCGTCGGGCCCGATGCAGTTGAGCGCCTTCGCCAGCAATCGCGCAGTCGACGTCTTGCCGACGCCGCGCACGCCGGTCAGCAGGAAGGCATGCGCGAGACGCCCGCGCCGGATCGCATTGCCGAGCGTGGTGACCATCGCATCCTGGCCGATCAGCTCGCCAAAGGTCTGCGGTCGATATTTGCGCGCGAGGACGCGGTACGCGTCCTTCGAGGCGGTGACGGGAAGGTCTAGATCGAAGGAGTCGGACATCGCCGGGCGGTCTAGCGCGGCGGGCGCGCCGTGTCGAAGGGTTGGTGCGCGACGCGGCGATTAGCGCGCCCTGCCCCGCTCAGACAAGGAACAGCGCCGCCGCAATGATCCCCGCGGCAACGAGCACCGCGGCCGCGATCCAGCGCCCCACCGTCAGGATCGCTGCCGCCGGATCGCTCTGCACCGGTCCGGCGGGGTCCGCCTCGAGCCGGCGGACCGCCGCGCGGACGAGCCGCGGCGCATCGTCGCCGAGCTTGATCACCTCCCACGCAAGCGCCTGCACGACCGGCGCCCAATGCTCCGACGACAGCCGCGCCTTGACGATTCGCAGTGTCGCGCGCTGCATCGCCGCCGAGAGATCGAAATCGGGCTCGATCGCTTGCAACACGCCGTCGATCGTCACCAGCGCCTTGAAGATCAGCAGCAGATCGGGCGGCATCGTCATGCCCTCGTCGCGCATCAGCGGCAGCAGATCGCCGACGATCGGCGCCAGCAGGACGCGACCGCCGCCGTGACGGACGATCAGCCGTTCCGCCGCCGCCTGCACGCGCTCGCGCGGCACGCCGCTTCCAGCCGACCACACCGCCAGCACATCGGCCAGCTGCGCCGGATCGGACCGCGACAGCGCTTGGACGAAACCGATGAATTCCTCGCGCCGCCGCGGCGAGACATGGCCGATCATCCCGAGATCGAGCAACGCGATGCGATTGCCCGGCAGGCACAGCAGATTGCCTGGATGCGGATCGCCGTGGAAGCGTCCGTTGACGAGCACCATGTCGAGCACGAGATCGGCCCCGAGCGCGGCGATCGCGCTCGGATCGATCCCGACGGCACGCAGCGTCGCGCCGTCGCGCGGCGGCACCCCCGCGACATAGTCCATCACCAACAGCGTCTCCGACGTCCATTCCCAGTGGATCTGCGGAATGACGATCCGCGCATCGTCGGCGAAATCGGCGCGCAGGCGGTCGGCGTTGCGCCCCTCCGCGGTGAAATCGAGTTCCTCGAGCACCGCCTCGGCCAACTGCCGGATCATCTCCGACGGCCGGAAACGCCGCGCCTCCGCACTGCCCGTCTCGGCCAGCGCGGCGAGGTGCGCGATCAGGCGGAGATCCGCCTCCATCCGCGGGCGGATGTCTGGGCGCCGGATCTTGAGCACGACCGCGCTCCCATCGGTGAGCGTCGCGCGGTGCACTTGCGCCATCGACGCCGCGGCGAGTGGCGCGGGATCGAAGGTCGCGAACGCGGTTTCGGGCGATTGGCCGAGCGCCGCCTCGACCGCCGGGCGCAGCGTCTCGAACGGCAACGTCGGCGCACGCGAATGGAGCAGCTCGAGTTCGGCGATCCATTCGGGCGTCAGCAGATCGCCGCGAGTCGCGAGGATCTGACCAAGCTTGACGAAGGTCGGGCCGAGTTCCTCGAGCGCGAGCCGCGTCCTGCGCGGCAGCGTGTTGGGCTCGTCGGGCAGCGCCGCATCGACCGGCGCGCGCGCGAGCCCGAGCTGCGCGAGCAATACCCCGAGCCCGAACCGCGACGCCACCTGGACGATCTCGCTCAGCCGCTGACGGTCGCGCCCGGCGACGAGAATCGTGGAGATAAGGCCAGTCATGCGGAAAACTCGCGATTGCTTCATGATCGAAACGATGCTGCCGCGGCGAAGGTTGCGCAGGGCGTAGCGCGTTGAAACCGTGATGCGGCGCGATCGGTCGACCGACGTGTGTGCGCCGCAGCGGCGGGAGGGTCGGTTCCAGGCTTTGCTGCGGTCGGGCGGTTGAGCGGCGGCCCGGCTAAGCCGTGTCGTCGGACGGCGCTGGAGGCGCCGCCGGCCGCGCTTTCCGCGACCTCGCGCTACAACTGCGGTGCAGCTTGGCGGCTGCGCGGTGGGAGCCGGAACGACCCGTAGCGAAATCGTTGTGGCTGCTTCCTTCCGGATCTGACCAGGTTGGCGACGACTACGTCCGCCCGACTCCCGCGGCGCATATGGCGGGGTCGGGCGGCGGGATCAAGCCCGCTTTATCGGCGGGGCTTGCCTAGCCGGTCTCAGTAGCGGACCGTGCGGCACGTGCGGATGCGCTTGTGATGGCGATAGGTCACCTTGCAGACGCGGCGCGTGTGGTTGCGATAGCCATTGTGGCGCTCGGTATGGACGGTGCGGGTCACGACGCGGTCGTGGCGGTTTTGCTGCGCGCTGGCGGCGGCGGGAACGAGGGCAGCGGCGGCGATCAGGCCAGCCGAAACAAGGGCTGCGAACTTCATCAAATCTCTCCCAGTGGGTACCAAGGGGTACGGGAGCGTAATGATCAACGGCCCTGCATGTTCCGAACTTCGCCGGGAATCCGTACGGTTAATTGATTTAAATCAGGCGCGAGCAAGATCTGGCACGCGAGCCGGCTGGTCCGCGTTGCACCGGCCGCGAGGTCGAGCATATCCTCTTCATCCTCGCTCGGCGGCGGGAGCTTGGCGAAATCCTCGGCCGCGACGATGACGTGGCAGGTCGAGCAGGCCATCTGTCCTTCGCACGTGCCCTCGAGCGGTTGGCCATCGGCCTGCGCGACCTCGAGCAGCCGCGCGCCGGGCGCGGCATCGACCTCGCGCAGTGTCCCGTCGATTCCGATGAAGCGTACCAGCGTCATGCCGCAATTCCTCCCGCGATCCGTTGCGCATCGGTCGCTGCCACGATCCGGTCGATCGCCTCTGCCAGCTCCGCCTCGGGCGTGTAGCGACCAAAGCCCAGCCGGATGCTGGAGCGCGCCTGCGCTTCGGAGAGCCCGATCGCGCGCAGCACATGGCTCGATCGGCCAGAGCCACTCGCACACGCCGACCCCGCCGAAAAGGCGATATCGCGGAGGTCGGACATCAGCCGCGCGACATCGAGCCCATCGCGGCGGATGTTGAGATTGCCGTGATAGCGCTGCTCGGTCGATCCGTTGATATGCCACTCGGGGCCGAGGCGTTTGGTGGCGAGCGTCCACAGGCAGTCGACCTTGAGCGCGTCGGGATATTCCTCCGTCTGCAGCAGCCGCGCCGCTTCGCCGAACCCCGCACACAGCGCAGGCGACAGCGTGCCCGATCGTCCCGCAGCTTCCTGCGCGCCGCCATGCAGCAACGGCGCGAGCGCGACCCCCTTGCGGATCCACAGCGCCCCGATGCCCTTGGGTCCATAGACTTTGTGTGCCGACAGCGCGACGAGGTCGCAGCTCGACGGAATCGAGATACGTCCGAACCCCTGCACCGCGTCGCACAGCATCAACGCACCGGCGCGATGCGCGAGCTCGGCCAGTTCGGCGATCGGCTGGACCACGCCGATCTCGTTATTGACCAGCATCGCCGCGACGAGCCCCGTCCCCGGCCCGATCGCCGCCTCCGCAACGCCCAGATCAACGAGCCCGTCCGCGCCGACCGGCAGGATCGTCACCGTGCGGCCGCGCGCGCGCTCGGCCTCGACCGTGTCGAGCACGGCGGCATGCTCGGTCGCGAGCGTGACGATCGGCCCTTGCGTGCCCTTGATCGCCCAGTTGAGCGCCTCGGTCGCGCCGCTGGTGAAGGCGATATCGCCTTCGGCCACGAAATGGTCATCGATCCGCGACCGCGCGACCTCGACCACCGCCTTGGCCTTGCGCCCTGCGGCATGCGCCGAATGCGGGTTGGCGTGCTGGTCGCGCAGCCACGGCAGCATCGCGTCGAACGCCTCGGGCGCGAGCGGCGTGGTCGCTTGGTACTCGAGATAGATCACGCCGCAAACGCCCGCGCCGAGCGGGCGACGCTGCGCCATTCGGCGATGAAGCGGTCGACATCGGCCTCGGTCGTCGTGCGCCCGAAGCTGACGCGCACCACCTCGCGCGACGCCTCGACGCTCCACCCCATCGCGCCGAGCACATGGCTCGGCTTCATGCTCCCCGAAGAACACGCGCTCCCCGCCGACACTGCGATCCCCGCCATGTCGAAGCGGATCAACTGCGTCGCCGCTGCCATCCCCGGCATGCGATACGCGCCGATCGCCGGATGCCGCGGCGCGTCGGCAGCGACAAGCTGGCCGCCCGAGCGTGCGATCGCGTCATCGAGCTTCGCGCGCAGCGAGCGCATCTTGGCGACATCTTCCGCCTCAGCCAAAGCAGCAGCGAAACCGAGCGCGGCAGGCACATTCTCGGTCCCGCCGCGATAGCCGCGTTCCTGCCCGCCAGTCGGGCTGAGCGTCGCAATATCGCGCACGAGCAGCGCGCCGATCCCTGGCGGGCCACCGCGCTTGTGCGCCGAAATCGCCAGGAAATCGGCATGCTCGACGACGTCGCCAGCAGCGCTCTCCGGCATCTGGGCGCCATCGACCAGCAGCAGCGATCCCGCGGCATGGACGATCGCGGCGATCTCGGCGATCGGCTGCAGCACTCCCGTCTCGCTGTTGCACCACTGCACCCCGACGATCGCGCGTTCGCCGTCGAGCATCGCGGCAAGCGCGGTCAAATCGAGCAACCCTTGTCCATCGACCGGCACCACGCCGGCATCGCCGCCAGCGCGAATCACCGCGTCATGCTCGACCGCCGAGATCAGCCGCCGAGCCGCCACCGCGCGCCCGAGTGCGATTCCCAGCGCCTCGCTCGCCCCGCTCGTCAGGATCGTCTCGCCGCCCCAACGATAGGCCGCGCCGATCCTCGCCCGCGCCGCCTCGAGCGCCGCGCGCGCCGCGCGACCCTCGGCATGCGGCGAGGACGGGTTCGCCCAGCTGCGCATCCCCGCCTCCCCCGCGGCGATCGCGGCCGGCAGCATCGGCGTCGTCGCCGCGTGATCGAGATAGAGG
Source organism: Sphingomonas sp. PWP1-2 (assembly GCF_049898305.1). Lineage (NCBI taxonomy): Bacteria > Pseudomonadati > Pseudomonadota > Alphaproteobacteria > Sphingomonadales > Sphingomonadaceae > Sphingomonas > Sphingomonas sp. PWP1-2. The sequence continues at coordinate 415,734 of NZ_JAFCXM010000003.1, read as the reverse complement.
CGGGAAGCGGGACGGTCGGTCAAAAGCGGGGCGGCTCCGTTAAGATTGCGAAAAGCAGGGTCATGGCTATATAGCGCACAAGCTCCCGCGCCCATATCCTACGGGCCGCGCCCCACATTCTACAGTCAGCAGGTCCGATGCCAGAAGTCATTTTCCCCGGCCCCGATGGTCGCCTCGAAGGTCGTTTCGTCCCCGGCCCGCGCCCGCGCGCGCCCGTCGCGATGATCCTCCACCCGCATCCGCAAGCCGGCGGCACGATGAACAACCATATCGTGATGGAGCTCTACAAGACCTTCCAGCGCCGCGGCTTCGCGACGCTGCGCTTCAATTTCCGCGGCGTCGGCAAGAGCCAGGGCACCTTCGACAACGGCGTGGGCGAGCTGTCCGACGCGGCGTCGGCGCTCGACTGGGTGCAGAGCTTCCATCCCGAGGCGCAGACCACCTGGATCGCGGGCGTCAGCTTCGGCGCGTGGATCGGCATGCAGCTGCTGATGCGCCGCCCCGAGATCCGCGGCTTCATCTCGGTCGCGCCGCCGGCGAACATGTACGACTTCACCTTCCTTGCGCCGTGCCCGGCGAGCGGGATCATCATTCAAGCCGAGAATGACGAAGTCTCGCCCCCGCTCGCAACGCAGAAGCTGGTCGACAAGCTGCGCACGCAGAAGCACATCACGATCCACCACGACACGATCCCCAAGGCGAACCATTTCTTCGAACACGAAATGCCGCAGCTGATGGGCAGCGTGGACAAGTATCTCGACATGCGGCTCGATCCGAACTCGCCGATCCGCTGACCCTCGAACGTCACCCCGGCCTTGTGCCGAGGTCCACCACGCCCCTCGCGCCGCCGTCGTAGCACGCGCGGCGGGGTAGACCCCGGCACAAGGCCGGGGGTGACGCGTTGGGGCGGTACCGATCCGCTCACCCCCGCCGGCCCCGCAGTCCAAACCCGTCACCCCGGGCTCGTCCCGGGGTCCACCGCTCTACACGCGCTGCAGACGCAGCACGCGCGGAACGGTTGCCCCCGGCACAAGGCCGGGGTGACGTGAGGGCTTACTTCTTCCCCTCGCCCGCCGGCACCACCTGCAACGTCCAGTCGCGATCGGGCCGCAGATACTTCGCTGCGGTCTCCTGCAGCTGCGCCGCGGTGATGTTCGAGATATCCGAATAGAGATGCATCAGCGCATTGATCCGCGTCGGATCATAGGTCGCGCCGTCGAGCTGGTTCATCCAGAACTGGTTGCCGGTCGACTGGCGCTGGATCGACTGCTGCATCGGCCCGATCGTCCGCTTGAGCTCGTCGGCGTCGATCGGCGTCGACACCAGCTCGGCCGCAATCTCGCGCGAGAGCTTGAAGAACAGCGGAATGTTCTCGGGCGCGACCTGGCCGATCGCGGCCATCTTGCCGCCGGTCGCGAAACCGGTCGGCCAATCGCTCGATACGTTGGGGCTGTAGCTCGCGCCCGCCTGCGAGCGCAGCCGGTCGAACAGACGATCGCTGAAGATCGCCGCGAGCACTTCGAGCCGCCGCGCCTCGCTCAGCCCGGCGACGCCGCCCCCGGTCGGCCACGCGATCACCGCCGCCGACTGGTTCGCCGGGCCGTCATGCGTGCGCGTGACGGGCGTGGTGTTGTGCGCCGGGAAATGCGGTGGCGGGGTCTGCTCGGTCGCCGCAGTGCGCGGCGGGAGCGCGCCGAGCGTCTTCTGCACCGCCGCGATCGCAACGTCGGCCTTGATGTCGCCGAACACCATCACCTCGACCGGCCCGGTCTTGAGCAGCGGCTCCCACAAGGCTCGGAAGGCGGCAGGCGTTGTCGCGTTGATCGCGGCAAGGCTCGGCGTACCCCAGCGCGGATCGCCATCGCGCAGCAAGCGATCGAGATCGCGCGACAGCACGCCGGTCGGCGACGCATTCGCGCCGGCATAAGATGACACCGCGACCGCGCGCGCGCGCAGCACCGGCGCCGGATCCCACGCCGGCGCCGACATGGCGGCAGCGATCAGCTTCAACTGGTCGTCGAGATCGGCGGGCGAAGTCAGCGCATTGTAGAGAAAAGCGTCCTCGTCGATTCCGAAATCGAGCCCGATCCGCCGCCCCGAGGTCAACGCATCGAGATCGCCCTGGTTGAGCTTCCCGATGCCGCCCGCGGTGAGCGCGAGATCGGCCGCCCAGGCCGGCGTCTCCTTGTTCGACGGCAGCGCGTTATAGCCGCCGCCGAAGCGCACGCGGACATAGACGCGGCTGTCCTCCGACGTCGTCGGATAGACCAGCACGCGCACGCCGTTCGACAGGTTGTACTCCTGCATCTCGAACTCCTTGATCGGCGTGTTCGAGACGATCGTTGCCGGCGCGCCGAGCTTGGGCAGGCTGGCGAAGGTCACATTGCCCTGCCGCGTGCGTTTCCCCGCGAGCCCCTTCACATCGACCTTGAGCGCATTGGCAAGCGTCGTCTCGAGCCCCGGCTCGGCGGTCGGGGTCGAGATCAGCGCGCGCGTCGCGGTGCCCTGGAACAGCCGCTTGGTCGCAGCGAGGATCTTGTCGGGGGCGAAGAAGCCCTTCTTGACCGCATCCTCGAACACGCCCTGGATCACCGCCGGCGAGGTCGTCGTCTCGCGAATGTCGAGCGCCTGGACCATGTCGTCGGCTTCCTTGCTACCGGCTTCGGCGCGATAGGTGTCGACTTGCGTCTTGAACGACACGCGCTGCTCGGCGAGCTCGCGCTCGATCTCGGCCTTGGTCGGCGGCGAGGCCTGTGCATCGGCGATCACCGCGCGAACATCCTTCAACGCAGGATCCCAGGCAGAGCCGACCGGCAAGATCGTCACGAAGGTGCCGTTGGCCGAGCGCGACGGATCGTCGAGCCGCACTGCGGCGGCAATATAACTGCCGCCGGAGCGCGCGCGCGTCTCGAGCCGGCGGTTGATCACCGCGAGCGCGATGAAATCGGCGAGCCGCTTCTGGTTGAAGACGATCGTATCGTCGTTGTACTGCCACGGCCGCACGATCGCCATTTCGATCCGCGTCGGAATGCCGGGCTCGACCACCGCCTTGGTGGTGGTCTGCTTGGGGTCGGGCTTGCCGAAATCGGGGTCGGCGGGATTGGGGCCGATGCCCTTCCACCCGCCGAAATTCTTCGCGACCATCGTCTCGAGTTTGGCGGGATCGAAATCGCCCGCGATTACGACGAGCGTCCGCTCGGGGCGATACCAGCGATCATGGAACGCGCGAACGGTGTCGGCGGTCGCCGCCTCGAGCTCCTTGACGTGGCCGATCGGCGAACGATCGGCGAGCGGCTGCCCGGCGAAGAACGTCTCGTTGAGCGCATTGATCACGCGCACTTGCGGCCCCGGCTGCTCGCGCTGTTCGGCGAGCACCGCGGGCCGCTCGGCCCCCAGCGCGGTCGCGGTGATGTTGGGGTTGGAGACCATCCCCGACAGGATCTTGAGACTCTCGTCGATCCCCGCCTCGGTCGCGCTCGGCAAGTCGAGCTTGTAGACCGTCTGCGTCGGCGTGGTCTGTGCATTGGTGTCCGAGCCGAAGGTCGTGCCCATCCGCTGCCAGATGCGCTTGGCCTCGCCATCGGGGACGTATTGCGAGCCGCGGAACGAGAGATGCTCGATGAGATGCGCGAAGCCGCGCTCGGGGTCGGTCTCGTAGAGCGAACCCGCGTCGATCCGCACGCGCATCGAGATCTGCCCCGGCGGGACGCCGTTCTTGCGCACCGCATAGCGCAAGCCGTTCTTGAGCGTGCCGAAATGCCACGCTGGATCGGGGGTAATGTCGCTGCCCTTGTAGAGCCACGCCTCGCGGCTCGCGATCGCGCTCTGCGGATCGACCGGCGTGTTGGCGGCGCGCAGTGCGGGCTGCGCGGGAGCGGTCTGGGCGACGACCTGCGGCACGGCAGCCAGGACCAGGACGGAAGCGAAGGCGAAGCGCGTCATACGCGAGGGCGAGATCATCTGGCGTAGATAGCGGCGGAATGCGGCGACCGCCAGCACCCCAGCGTTTCCATATCCACCCTTGCACCCGCCGCACACGCGCGCCACATGGCAGGCATGTTGATCGAAACCGAAACGACGCCCAACCCGGCGACGCTCAAATTCCTCCCCAACCGTGTCGTGATGGAAGCGGGCACCCGCGATTTCGTCACGCCCGAGGACGCCGAGGCGTCGCCCCTCGCCGACGCGCTGTTCGGCCTGGGTGACGTCACGGGCGTGTTCTTCGGTCGCGATTTCGTCTCGGTCACCGCCGCCGCCGGGGTCGATTGGTCGGCGCTCAAGCCCGATGTGCTCGGCCTGCTGCTCGATCATTTCAGCGCCAACATGCCGCTGTTCAAACCCGGCAATGCCGGTGGCATCGCAGTCCCCGCCGAGGATAGCTTCAACGACGATCCCGCCGACGCCGACATCGTCGCGCAGATCAAGGATCTGATCGAGACGCGCATTCGCCCGGCGGTCGCCAATGACGGCGGCGACATCGTCTATCGCGGCTTCGACAAGGGCAAGGTGTTCCTCGCGATGCAGGGCGCGTGCGCCGGCTGCCCGTCGTCGAGCGCGACGCTCAAGAACGGTATCGAGCAATTGCTCAAATATTACGTACCCGAAGTCACCGAAGTGCGAGCAGTCTGAGCATGGCCATCATCGACGACGCAGCGCTCGACCAGATCTTCCGCGCCGCACGCAGCTATAACGGCTATACCGATCAGCCGGTCAGCACCGAAGATCTGCACGCGATCTGGGACTTGATGAAATGGGGCCCGACCGCGACCAATCAGCTTCCCGCGCGCTTTGTCTGGTGCACCAGCGACGCCGCGAAGGAAAAACTTGCCGTCTGCTGCTCGGATTCGAATGCCGACAAGGTGCGCAAGGCGCCCGTCACGGTGATCATCGCGATGGACCGCGATTTCCACCATCACCTCCCCGAACTCTTCCCGCACGTCGATGCGCGGCCGTGGTTTGCAAAGGAAGAGGTCCGGGCCGAGTCGGCCTTCCGCAATTCGACGCTCCAAGGCGCGTATTTCCTGATCGCGGCGCGTGCGCTCGGTTTCGATACCGGGCCGATGTCGGGGTTTGACGGCAAGGCGGTCGACGCCGCGTTCTTCGCCGACACGCCGAACGTGACCACCAATTTCATCGCAACGCTCGGGCATGGCGATCCGTCGACGGTCTACGGGCGCCTCCCCCGCCCGGCGTTCGAAAAATTCAACACGCTCGCCTGACGCCCTTGTCGCGCACGCTCGTAATCGAAACCGCCACCGCTGCGTGCTCGGTAGCGCTGATCGAGAACGGCACGGTCCTCGCCCAGACGCATGAAGTCGTCGGTCGCGGCCACGCCGAGCGGCTGATTCCGATGATTGCCGACTTGCCCGGCGGTGGCCGCGCCGACGCGATCCTGGTCGATTGCGGGCCGGGCAGCTTCACCGGCATCCGCGTCGGGATCGCCGCCGCGCGCGGCCTCGCGCTCGGCTGGGGCGCAAGGCTCACCGGGTATTCCTCGCTCAATCTGCTCGCCGCGACGGCGTTCGGCAGCGGTGGCAGTGGTGATCTTGCGATCATTCTCGAAGGCGGGCATGGCGAAGTCTTCATGCAAGGTTTTGCCCCGCCAGATCGGGACACCGGTCCCTTTACGTCGCTGCGGCCCGAAGCGGCGCTCGCCGCGCTGGCAGGGCGTACCGCGATCGGCAGCGGCGTCCGCTACCTGACCGCCCTCGACCCTACGATCGTCGCCGATCCACGCTTGCCCAACGCCGCCGACGCGGTGTTGCTGCCGCCGCACTGGGCGACGCTCGAACCCAAGCCGATCTACGGCCGCGCGCCCGACGCGAAGCCGCTCGTGCCCGTGGCATGAGCACGATGATCGGCATCGCCTTGCGGACTGGCGCCGTCGCCGATCTGGCGAGTGTCGATCGCGTGATGCAGGCGGCGTTCGATCCGCGCTTCGGCGAGGCGTGGACCCACAATCAAGTGCTCGGCCTGCTCGCAATGCCAGGCGTGTGGCTGACACTTGCCGAAGTTGCCGGTGAATCCGCCGGTTTCGCCTTGTCGCGTCGCGTGCTCGACGAAGCAGAACTGTTGTTGCTCGCAACTACACCGCATCTGCGTCGCCGCGGTGTCGCTGGCGCTCTTCTGCGTACCGTTATCGGCGATGCCGGATTGCAAGGCGCGACCAGCATTCATCTCGAAGTCCGCAGCGATAATGACGCCATTAAATTGTATAGTTCCGAGGGCTTTATCATGGCCGGTCGACGCCGCGATTACTATCGCGGACACAACGGACAGACTTATGACGCTCTAACGTATCGCCGCTTAATACCTTAAACCTTTTGTCACATATTCATTACTGCTTGCACAGGGAGAGCGGAGCGGCGATAGGCCCCGTCAGGCGGGCTGAGACGCCTGCCGAGTTGATCGTGAAAGGATTATTATGGACGTGATGGACGAACTGCAGGAGACCCTGATTACGTTGACCGCGGACATCGTTGCTGCGCATGTCAGCAACAATAGCGTTGCGGTTTCGGATCTTCCGGTGCTCATCGCAAACGTTCATGGTGCTTTGACCAGCCTTGGTGGCCCGGCGCCCGTTGAAACCATCAAGCAAGAGCCCGCAGTTTCGGTGCGCTCTTCGATCAAGCCCGACTTCATCGTGTGCCTCGAAGACGGCAAGAAGCTGAAGATGCTCAAGCGCCATCTGATGACGCATTATCAGATGACCCCCGAGCAATATCGCGCGAAGTGGAATCTCCCCGCCGATTACCCGATGGTCGCGCCCAACTATGCCGAGCAGCGTCGCACGCTCGCCAAGAAGATTGGCCTCGGCACCAAGCGCCGCAAGGTCGCTGCACGCTAAGCACCTGCCACCGCCCCTCCCGCGACAGGGAGGGGCTCTAGGGTTGGTCGATCGGGCTTGTTGCGACTCACTATCCCCTTTCGCAACAACCGCGAAGCGCCTACATCGGCCGCATGCCGCGTCATATCGATCTTGAAGCCCTGTGCGCCGAAAAAGGCCTGCGTATCACCGACCAGCGTCGCGTGATCGCGCGCGTCCTCTCCGATGCCGAAGACCATCCCGATGTCGAGAAGGTCTATGAGCGCGCCTCGGCGATCGATCCGGGCATCTCGATCGCCACCGTGTACCGCACCGTTCGCCTCTTCGAAGAGGCCGGCATCCTCGACCGCCACGATTTCGGCGACGGCCGCTCGCGCTACGAGCCCGCACCCGAGGCGCATCACGATCATCTGATCGACGTCGAGACCGGCAAGGTCATCGAATTCGTCGATCCCGAGCTCGAGCAGCTCCAGAAGGCAATCGCCGAACGGCTTGGCTTCCGGCTGGTCGATCACCGCATGGAATTGTACGGCGTCGTCCTTGACCGCAAGAGCTGAAGCGGCTGCGGCGCGCGCCTCGGCGCGGGCCGACGCGGCCGCTGGCCGCCCGCCCCCGATCTCTTGGCTCGGCTGGGTCAGGCTGTGGACGCGCGTGAGCTTGCTCGCGGTGACGCTGCTGCTCGCGATTCCGCTGCACTATCTGTGGCGGACGGTGCGGCTTTCCTCGCCCTGGCCGCGCCTGTTCCTCGGCACCGCGGCACGGATCTGCGGCGCGCGCGTGCGCGTCGTCGGCGTGCCGCTCAAGCGCGACGTCTTCTACGTTGCGAACCATGTCAGCTGGATCGACATCCTTGCGATCGCGGGGGCAAGTGGCACGGCGTTCGTCGCCAAGGCCGAAATCCGCGAGGCGCCGGTGGTCGGCTGGCTCGCCACGCTCAACCGTACCGTGTTCGTCGCCCGCGAGGATCGCCTGGGAGTCGCCGAGCAGATCAACGCACTGCGCGAGACGCTTGCCGAGAATTGGTCGGTCACGGTGTTCCCCGAAGGCACGACCACCGACGGCCGCTCGTTGCTGCCGTTCAAGACGCCGATGCTCAAGGTGCTCGAGCCACCGCCGCCGGGCGTGATGGTGCAGCCAGTGCTGCTCGACTACGGCCCGGTCGGTGCGGATATCGCCTGGATCGGGGACGAGACCGGCAAGGCCAATGCGATGCGGCTGCTTGCGCGCAAAGAGCGGTTCCGCGTCGCGGTGCACTTCCTCGAACCCTTCTATCCGCGCGACTTTCCCGGGCGCAAGCTGATCGCGGCCGAGAGCAAGCGCCGCATCGAAGCGGCGCTGTCGGTGGTGATGTGCGGCCCCGTCCCGCCGTTCATCGGACACGACGCCTGGGCGGGCAAAGGCGACACGCTGCCCGGCGTCCTCGCCGCCGGTCTCGAACGCCCCGCGCCGACCGCCTAGCAGGGGTTCTGCACCGGCGCTTTTGTGCCTATAGCGCCGCCGATCATGTCAGACGCCACACCCGCCCCCAAGACCGCCCCCAAGACGTACGCCGTCAAATCGTTCGGCTGCCAGATGAACGTCTATGACGGCGACCGGATGGGCGAGCTGATGGCCGCGCAAGGTCTCACGCAGGTAGATGCGAAGGACGCCGACCTCGTCGTGCTCAACACCTGCCACATCCGCGAGCGCGCGACCGAGAAGGTCTATTCGGACATCGGCCGGCTGCGCAAGGATGCCGGCAAGCAGGGCCGCACCCCGATGATCGCAGTCGCCGGCTGCGTCGCGCAGGCCGAGGGCGCCGAGATCGTGCGTCGCGCGAAGGTCGATGTCGTGGTCGGCCCGCAGGCCTATCACAACCTGCCCGACCTCGTCGCGAAGGCCGCGCGGGGCGAGGCGGCGCTCGATACCGACATGCCGGTCGACCTCAAGTTCGGCCACCTCCCCGCGCGCCGCCGCGTACCGCCGAGCGCGTTCCTCACGGTGCAGGAAGGCTGCGACAAATTCTGCACCTATTGCGTCGTGCCCTATACGCGTGGCGGCGAAGTCTCGCGCGGTTGGGGGCAAATCGTCGACGAGGCCAAGGCGCTGGTCGATGCCGGCGCGCGCGAACTCACCCTGCTCGGCCAGAACGTCAACGCCTGGACCGATGGCGCGCGCGGCCTGCACGATCTGATCGCCGCGCTCGATGCGATCCCCGGCCTCGCCCGCATCCGCTACACGACGAGCCACCCCAACGACATGACGCAGGGGCTGATCGACGCGCATGCGCGGGTCGAGAAGCTGATGCCGTTCCTGCATCTGCCGGTGCAGGCGGGCAGCGATCGCATCCTCAAGGCGATGAACCGCAGCCACAGCCGCGACTCGTACCTCCGCATCCTCGACCGCGTCCGCGCGGCACGGCCGGACATTGCGTTGTCGGGCGATTTCATCGTCGGCTTCCCCGGCGAGACCGAGGCCGATTTCCGCGAAACGCTGAGCCTGGTCGATGCGGTCGGCTATGCCCAGGCCTACAGCTTCAAATACAGTCCGCGCCCCGGCACCCCCGCCGCGACGATGGGCGACCAGGTGCCGGAGGACGTGATGGACGACCGCCTCCAGCGCCTCCAGGCCGCGCTCAACCGCGACCAGGCGGCGTTCAACGCGGCGACTGTCGGGCGGACCTGCCAGGTGTTGATGGAACGCACCGGCAAGCTGCCCGGGCAGCTGATCGGCAAGAGCCCGTGGCTGCAATCGGTCCATCTGGTGAGCGATGCCGCGATCGGCGATCTCGTCGAAGTGACGCTTGCGGAAGCCGGCGCCAACTCGATGCTCGGCCTCCTCCCGCCGTCTTCTTCCTAAAGCCCTCTCCCGCCTTCGCGGGAGAGGGTTGGGTGAGGGTCTTCTCACTTCTGCGCCGCCAGAAAGAAGCAGAAGGCCCTCACCCAACCCTCTCCCATGAAGAATGGGAGAGGGCTCAAAAAGAAGCGCCCTCTCGACACGCCTCCCCAAAAAGCGCAAAATGCAGCTTATGCCCAAACCCGCCCCGACCGAACTCGTGCCGCCGCAATGGAAGCGCAATCCGGCGGCCTTGTGGGTCTATATCGCGGCGGGCGTCGGCATGATCCTGCTCTCGGGCGGACGCATCGTGCTCGAACGGATCGGCCTGCGCCGCTGATCCTCGCACGCGCGCCCAGCGCCTGCGGGCGCCGCGTCGGAATATTCCGATCGCCACCTATCTATCCGCGCCGCGATCCCTACCTTTTGCTCACCCTCCGACGTTAAGGAACCGCATGAGCCGCAAGCCCGTCCCCGCGCAATCCGGTGATCGCAGCCGCACCGAACTCGTGTTCGATCGTCCCCAATTGATGGCGCAGCTGTTCGGCGAATTCGACCAGAACCTGCTCGCGCTCGAGAACAAGCTTGGCGTCTACATCACCGCGCGCGGCAACAAGGTCGGGCTCGAAGGGAGTGCAGAGGCGGTCGCCCAGGCGCGCGACGTGCTCCACGGGCTCTACAACCGCATCGTGCGCGGCGAAGTCGTCGACACCGGGCTGATCGACGCGGTGATCGCGATGTCGAGCGAGCCCACGCTTGCGGGTATCATCCAGGCCGATGCTGGCGGTGGTGCCGTCCCGCAGATCATGATCCGTACGCGCAAGAAGACGATCGTCCCGCGCACGATCGCGCAGGCGCATTACATGCGGCAACTGCTCAACAACGACATCATCTTCGCACTCGGGCCAGCGGGCACCGGCAAGACTTACATCGCGGTCGCGCAGGCCGTTGCGCAGCTCATCACCGGCAGCATCCAGCGGCTCATCCTGTCGCGCCCTGCGGTCGAGGCGGGCGAGAAGCTCGGCTTCCTCCCCGGCGACATGAAGGAGAAGGTCGATCCCTACCTTCGCCCGCTCTACGACGCGCTCAACGACTGCCTCCCCGCCGAGCAGGTCGAGCGCCGCATCGCCTCGGGCGAGATCGAGATCGCGCCGATCGCCTTCATGCGCGGACGCACGCTGGCGGACGCCTTCATCATCCTCGACGAGGCGCAGAACACCACGCCCGCGCAGATGAAGATGTTCCTCACCCGCTTCGGCGAGAACAGCCGGATGGTTGTGTGCGGCGATCCCAAGCAGACCGATCTGCCCGGCGGGATGAATGCGTCCGGCTTGAACGATGCGGTCGGGCGGCTCGAAGGCGTCGAAGGCCTGTCGATCTGCCGCTTCGGCTCGGCCGACGTCGTGCGGCACCCGATCGTCGGACGCATCGTCGAGGCGTATGAAGGCGCGAGTTGATTGAAAGCGGGGATATCCTGACCTATAAGGTCTGGATATCCCCGGAGACGGAAGATGGCATCGCTCTACATCAAGGATGAGGAAACCGCTGCCCTGGTGACTCGCGTCGCCGAACGGTCGGGTCTCACCAAGACGGCGCTGGTCCGCGAACTCGCCGCAGCGCGAGAGGCCGAGCTCGACCGCGCCGCGCCGCAAATGTCGGCGCGCGAGAAACTGGATGCGTTGTGGGCCAGCCACACCTTTCCGCCAACGGCGGGCGCAGACGCCGACAAGGCGTTCTTCGACGAGATGTGGGGCGAGGCCCCGGATTGACCCTCTTCGTCGATGCCTCCGCGCTCGTCGCCATGATCACCAACGAACCGGAGCGCGACCGCTTCCGTCAAACCGTGCTCGCGGAAGCCGATTCGCTCTGGTCTGCGATGTCGTGCTGGGAAACCGTAAGCGCGGTACGCAAGCGCGGCACTTTGTCGGTGCCGGAAGCGCGCGCGTTGGTGGAGGAGTCGGCCGAGTTGCTGGGCTTGCGTTTGGTCGATGTCGGATCGACGGAACTGATCGCTGCACTCGACGCTTACCAGACGTATGGCCGCAACAGTGGCCACCCCGCCAAGCTCAACATGGGCGACTGTTTCGCCTACGCCTGCGCGAAGGCCAACAACGCAAGCCTGCTCTACAAGGGCAACGACTTCCTCCATACGGACCTTGCCTGATGCTTGAAATCGCCCTCTCCCAAGAAGACGTCTGGCCCGAGCACGACTGGGAGGCGCTCGCCACGCACGCCGCGACCGCCGCACTCTCGCGCACGCCGTATGGCGAACTCGCGACCGGCGCTGCCACGGTCGAAATCTCGATCCGCCTCGCCACCGATGCCGAGGTGCAGGTCCTCAACGCGCAATATCGCCAGAAGGACAAGCCGACCAACGTGCTCTCCTTTCCGATGGTCCAGGCCGACCTGCTCGACACGATCGGCCAGAACAGCGACGATGGCGAGGTCCTGCTCGGCGACATCGTGCTCGCGCACGATACCTGCGCGCGCGAGGCGATGGAAAAAGGCGTCAGCCTCGAAGATCACGCAACGCATTTAATCGTGCATGGCACGCTGCATTTGCTAGGCTATGATCACATGGTCGGCATGGAGGCCGAGGCGATGGAGGCGATCGAGATCGACGCGCTGAAGAGCCTTGGCCTTGCCGATCCCTATCTCATCGAAGAGGACTGAACGACCGCCATGCCCGACGGCCAAAGTACGACCGGCACCGCCAGCCATCTCGGCGGTGCCCAACACGCGGAAACCAGCATCTGGCGGAGCTTCCGCAGCTGGATCTCGGGTCACACCGGCGACGAATCGCTCCGCGCGACGCTCGAGGAAGCGATCGACGCGCACGAGGATGACCCAGCGCCCGACGCCAAGGGCGATCTCTCCCCGCTCGAACGCACGATGGTGCGCAACCTGCTCCATTTCGGCGAGCGCGATGCCGGCGATGTCGGCGTGCCCCGCGCCGATATCGTAGCGGTCGAGGAGCGCACCAGCTTCGCCAACCTCGTCGCCTTGTTCGCCGAGGCCGGCCACAGCCGCTTGCCGGTCTATCGCGAGAAGCTCGATACGATCATCGGCATGGTCCATATCAAGGACGTGTTCGCGATCCTTGCGACTGGCGCGCCGCATCCGCCGAGCATCGCCGAGCTGATCCGCGAACCGCTCTACGTCCCGATGTCGCGCGGCGCGCTCGATCTGCTCGCCGACATGCGGACAAAACGCGTCCATCTCGCGATCGTTCTCGACGAATATTTCGGCACCGAGGGTCTCGTCACGATCGAGGATCTGATCGAGGAAATCGTCGGCGATATCGAGGACGAGCATGACGACGCCCCCGAGGCGTTGCTCGTGCCCTTGGACGGCGGCGCCTGGGAAGCCGATGCGCGCGCCGAGTTGGAAGATGTCGGCGAGACGATCGACCCGCGGCTCGCCGAGGTCGATGGCGATATCGACACGATCGGCGGCCTCGCCGCAGTGCTTGCGGGGCATGTGCCGCAAGTCGGCGAATCCATCGTGCACGACAGCGGCTGGACGCTCGAAGTGACCGCCGCCGACACACGCCGCGTGCTGGGCTTGCGCCTGCATCCGCCCAAGGCCGAACCCGAGGGTCGCGATGGCTGACGGCCGACCGCAGAAATCACCCGGTCGATCACTCTCTGCGGTTTAATGCATTTCCTCGATCTTCGCGTCCATGCCACTCTCCGTGTCGAGATTACCAAGCCTCGACATGGAGAGAATCATGGACGCCATTACCTCAGGCAGCCCGCTGAGCGACCCGAGCAAGGAGCCCGCCGCGCTCCGCTCGTTGCTCGGCCGCACCAATCGCGATTGGTGGCCCAACCAACTCAGCCTCGAAATCCTCCAGCAAAACGGCCTGTCGGGCAACCCGATGGGCGACGACTTCGATTATGCCGAAGCCTTCAACACGCTCGATTACGCCGCGGTGAAGCGCGACCTGACCGCGCTGATGACCGACAGCCAGCCGTGGTGGCCGGCCGATTACGGGCATTACGGCCCGTTCTTCATCCGCATGGCGTGGCACAGCGCCGGCACCTATCGCACGGGTGACGGTCGCGGCGGCTCGTCGTCGGGATCGCAGCGCTTTGCACCGCTCAACAGCTGGCCGGACAACGGCAACCTCGACAAGGCGCGCCGCCTGTTGTGGCCGATCAAGGCGAAGTACGGCAAGCAGCTGAGCTGGGCCGATCTGTTCATCATGGCCGGCAACGTCGGTATCGAATCAATGGGCGGCCCGGTGTTCGGCTTCGGTGGCGGACGAGAGGACGTGTTCGAGCCGCTCAAGGACATTTACTGGGGCACCGAAGAAGAGTGGCTCGGTGAAACGCGCATCAACGAGGAATCGGGCAAGGCTTTCGAAAACCCGCTCGCTGCGATCCAGATGGGCCTCATCTACGTTAACCCCGAAGGCCCCGGCGGCTGCCCGAACCCGCTGGGCTCGGCGCGCGACATGCGCGAGACGTTCGCGCGGATGGGGATGAACGACGAGGAAACCGTCGCGCTCACCGCCGGCGGTCACACCTTCGGCAAGGCGCACGGCGCGGGTGATGCCTCGCTCGTCGGCGTCGAGCCGGAAGGCGCCGACATTGCGACGCAGGGCATGGGCTGGGTGTCGACCCACGGCACCGGCATGGGCGACGACACGATCACGTCTGGGATCGAAGGCGCCTGGACCCCGACGCCGATCACCTGGGACCAGACCTATTGGGACATGCTGCTCGACCACGAATATGAGCTGGTGAAGAGCCCGGCGGGCGCACACCAGTGGCAGCCGGTCGGCAATCCCGAGGAAACGCTTGCCCCCAAGGCGCACACGCCCGGCGTCAAGGTCCCGACGATGATGACGACCGCCGACATGGCGCTCAAGAAGGACCTGGCGTATCTCGAGATCAGCAAGCGCTTCCAGAAGGATCCGGCGGCATTCGCCGATGCCTTTGCGCGTGCCTGGTTCAAGCTGACGCATCGCGACATGGGGCCCAAGGTCCGCTATCTCGGCCCCGACGTTCCCGCCGAAGACCTGATCTGGCAGGATCCGATCCCCGCTGCCGACTATACGCAGATCGACGAAAGCGACGTCCCCGCCCTCAAGCAGGCGATCGCCAATTCGGGGCTTTCGGTTGCCGAGCTGGTGACGACGGCCTGGGCCTCGGCCTCGACCTATCGCCATTCGGACCATCGCGGCGGCGCCAACGGCGGGCGCATCCGCCTGGCGCCGCAGAAGGACTGGGAGGTCAACCAGCCTGAGCAGCTCGCGAAAGTGCTGGGTGTCTATGAGGGCATCAAGGCCGAGTTCGACGGGAAGGGCGAGAAGAAGGTGTCGATCGCAGATCTGATCGTGCTTGGTGGTTCGGTCGGTGTCGAGGCGGCTGCGAAGGCCGCGGGTCACACGATCGAAGTGCCCTTCACGCCGGGTCGCACCGACGCTTCGGCCGAGCAGACCGATGCCGAGAGCTTCGACGTGCTCGAGCCCAAGGCCGACGGCTTCCGCAACTATCTCTCGGTCAAGTTCAGTGTTCCGACCGAGGAACTGCTGGTCGACCGCGCGCAGTTGCTGGGTCTCAGCTCGCCCGAGATGGCAGTGCTCGTCGGTGGCCTGCGCGTCATCGGCGCCAACCACCCCAAGGCCGAGAAGCATGGCGTCTTCACCGACCGCAAGGGCCAGCTGACCAACGACTTCTTCGTCAACCTGCTCGACATGCAGACGGCGTGGAAGCAGCTGAGCGACGACAGCGACGAGGAATATCTCGGCACGCTGCGCGAGACCGGCGAGCAAAAGTGGACCGCCTCGCGGACCGACCTGGTGTTCGGCGCCAACTCGCAGCTCCGCGCATTGGCCGAGGTCTATGCCTCGGGCGACGCGGGTGACAAGTTCGTGCACGACTTCGTCAAGGCGTGGGTCAAGGTGATGAACGCCGACCGCTTCGACCTGGCCTCGGGCCATGTCCGCGGCGAGCCTGCGGTCGCCTGATACGAACGAAGCCCCTCCCCGAAAGGGGAGGGGCTATCTTTCGCGAGAACGCGCTTCCCCTGCCTGCCTTCGCCCCCTATTTCGCATCCATGCGCAAACACATCCTCATCATTCTCGCGATCGTCGTCCTGATTGCAGGCGGCGTCCTCTGGTGGGTGCTCCAGCCCGAACCCGCGCAGCTTCCGCTGAGCGCGGTGGAAGGTGACCGCCCGACCATCTCGCCCCCGCGCGAGCAGACGATCCCCACGGTCAAGGTCGCCGACCGCGTCGGCTGGCAGAACGGCGCGATGCCCGTCGCCGCGGCCGGCCTCAAGGTCGCCGCCTTCGCCACCGGGCTCGATCATCCGCGCTGGCTCTACCGCCTGCCCAATGGCGATGTGCTCGTCGCCGAGACCAATTCCCCGCCGCGCGCTACCAAGGGGGTAGCCGACGTCGTGATGGGCTATCTGATGAAGAAGGGCGGCGCTGGCGTCGCCTCGCCCAACCGCATTACGCTGCTGCGCGACACCAATGGCGACGGCGTGGCCGAAACGCGCACCGTGCTGATCTCAGGGCTCAACTCGCCCACCGGCATGGCACTGCTCGACGGCCAGCTCTACATCGCCGATACCGACGCGCTGGTCCGCGTGCCGTTCACCCCCGGCCAGACCAAGATCACCGCCAAGCCCGAAAAGGTCATCCCGCTCGTCGGCGGCGGCAATCACTGGGCGCGCACCTTGCTCGCCGGGCCCGACGGGCTGCTCTATGTCGGCGTCGGATCGTCGAGCAACATCGCCGACAACGGCCTCGACGCCGAGAAATTCCGCGCCAACATCCTTCAGGTCGATCCCAAGGCGAAGACCTTCCGCGTGTTTGGCGCGGGGCTGCGCAACCCGCAGGGCATGGCGTTCGAGCCCAAGTCGGGCGCGCTGTGGGTCGCGGTCAACGAGCGCGACATGCTCGGCTCGGACATCGTCCCCGATTACATCACCCGCGTCGGGCTCGGCGACAATTTCGGCTGGCCCTGGTATTATTGGGGCGGCTATCCCGATGCGCGCGTGAAGCCCGAGAACCCCGCGCTGCAGGAATATTCCAAGCGCCCCGATTACGCGATGGGCCCGCACGTCGCGGCGCTCGGCCTGACCTTCGCGGCCGACGCGAAGCTCGGCGGCAAGTTCGCCAACGGCGCGTTCGTCGGAGAGCATGGTTCGTGGAACCGCGTGCCGGTGTCGGGCTACAAGGTCGCGTTCGTGCCGTTCGGCGGCAATGGCTTCCCGGTCAAGGGCAGCAAGCCGGTCGATGTGCTGACGGGGTTCCTCAACGCCAAGGGCGACGCGCAAGGGCGCCCGGTCGGGGTCATCACCGACCAAGCCGGCGCGCTGCTGGTCGCCGACGATGTCGGCAACACGATCTGGCGCGTGACCGCGAAGTAGGCTTTTCTCCTTCTAGCCCTCTCCCGCCCTTCGCGGGAGAGGGTTGGGTGAGGGTCTTCTTTTGGCGTCCCCGCCCAAAAAAAAGAAGACCCTCACCGACTACGACTAGGCCCGCGCTGAAGAAGCGCGACCCAAGTCTCCGTAGCCTCTCCCGCTCGCGGGAGAGGTAGGCGGAAAATCCCTACTCCAGCATCTTCGGAGCTTCCTTCGCCAGCTTCGCCTTAATCTTGTCGGCGAACAGCCGCAGGAACATCGGCAGATCGATTTCCGCACGCACCTTGGCGTCCCCCACCGTCAACCGGCTCGCGACACGCTGCCCGAGCGCGGCGACGGTGAAGTGCATCGTGTCGCCCTCCCAGTGGTGATCGACCGAGGTCGCGCCGGGCACCATCTCGACGATCTTGCCGACCCCGCCCTCGACGCGCGCACGAGCGCCCGCAAGGCCGAGCTTATGCGGAATTTCGAGGGTTATCGGGTCGCTCATCACAAATCCTTCATGTCGCGAAGATCATCGCGTCATCGGCAAACGCCTTGAACTCGAGCGCGTTGCCCGAGGGGTCATAAAAGAACATCGTGGCCTGCTCGCCCGGCTGCCCGGCGAAGCGCAGATGCGGCGCGATTCCGAAGCGCGTGCCGGCCGCAGTCAGCCGGTCGGCGAGGGCCTGCCAGTCGGGCATCGTCAGCACGACGCCGAAATGCGGCACCGGCACGTCATGCCCGTCGACCGCGTTCGACACCGCGACGGCTTTCGCCGCCGGATCGAGATGCGCGACGATCTGGTGGCCGTAGAGATCGAAATCGATCCACGCGTCGGAGCTGCGCCCCTCGCGACAGCCGAGCGTCTCGCCATAAAATGCGCGCGCCGCAGCGAGATCGTGGACCGGAAAGGCGAGGTGGAAGGGCCGTGTCATAAACGCGCCCTACCAAATCCTCCCCCGCAGGGGGAGGGGGACCATTTTGCCTCTTCCGGCAGAATGGTGGAGGGGGCGTGCCGCTCGTGGAGAGCCCCCTCCACCACCAGCCTGAAGAAGGCTGGTGTGCGAGCGAGAATGTGTCCCCCGGACACATTCTCGCTCGCACACCCCCTCCCCGTTCTGGGGAGGATCGAAGCGCGACGTTGCGTTGCCTGCCCGATCCCGCGATAGCCGCACGCGATGACCCAACGCCCCGCGCTCTTCTCGTTCCTGCTCGGCGGAATCGCCGCGGTCGGCTTCGCGCCGCTCGGGTGGTGGCCCGTCACGCTCGGCTGCCTCGCCGCGTGGATGCTGCTCGTCCACCAGGCGCCGACCCGCAAGGCGGCGCTGGGGCGCGGCTGGCTGTTCGGCTTCGCGCATTTTGCGATCGGCAATAACTGGATCGCCAAGGCGTTCAGCTATCAGGATGCGATGCCGCATGCGCTCGGATCGGTCGCGCCGGCGCTCCTGTCGCTCTATCTCGCGCTCTTCCCGATGGCGGCGGCAACCGTCGCGTGGAAGCTTCGCCGGCCGGTGCTCGACGCGAGCTACGTGCTGATCTTCGCCGCCGCCTGGATCGCGACCGAATATCTGCGCGGTACGCTGCTGAGCGGCTATCCGTGGAACCCGCTGTCCGAGATCTGGCTACCGACGCCGTTTGCGCCTCTCATGGCCTTTATCGGTACTTATGCGATGTCCGGAATAGCGATCTTGGCAGCAGGCGCGCTGGCGGGTTCGTGGGCAAAGTGGTGGCGACTTCCCGCCGCGGTCGCGATGATCGGGATCGCCGGATTTTCGTCACTTACATATAACTGGTACCATCCAGGCGGCACCCGCAACGCCCCCCGCATCCGCGTCGTCCAGCCCAATGCCGCCGATGAACAGCGCCCGCGCGACGATTATGCCGAAACCAATCTCCAGGCCCTCGTGAGGCTGAGCGGCAAGCCCGGCCCCGCCCCACGGCTGATCGTCTGGCCCGAGGGCGCGCTCCGCTATCTGCCCGAGAGCGGCTATCCCCCACAATATTATGCCGAAACCCCCGGGACCGTCCGCCGCCGCATCGCCACCGTGCTCGGCCCGAACGACGTGGTGCTGACCGGCGGCAACGCGCTGAAGTTCGACGCCGCCGGCACCGTCAGCACCGCGACCAACTCGATCTTCGCGATCGACGCGACCGCGCGCATCCTCGGCCGCTACGACAAGGCGCACCTTGTGCCGTTCGGCGAATACCTCCCGGCGCGCCCGCTGCTCTCGGCGATCGGCCTGTCGCGGCTCGTCCCCGGCGAGTTCGATTTCGCGCCCGGCCACGGCCCCGACGGGCTCGACCTCCCCGCCTTCGGTCGCGTCGGTTTCCAGCTCTGCTACGAAATCATCTTCTCCGGAGAAGTCGTCCAGAGCGGGCACCGCCCGGCCTTCCTCTTCCAGCCGTCGAACGACAGCTGGTACGGCTATTGGGGCCAGGCCGAACATCTGGCCCAGGCCCGGATGCGCGCGATCGAGGAAGGCCTGCCCGTCATCCGCGCGACACCGACCGGCATCTCGGCGATCATCGACGCGCAGGGCCGCATCGTCGCGTCGATCCCGGCGGACACGGCCGGCGCGATCGAGCGCCCGATTCCCCCCGCGGCTCGCCCGACCCTGTTCGCGCGTATGGGCAACGCGATGGCGGTGTTGATCGGGATCATCCTGGCGCTCGCGGCATTTGCATTGCGCCGCCTGGCACGATAGGGCGTCATATAAGGAAAGCTTTATATCAGGCATGGCAACGGCCGAAGCTCTCCTCAACATGAGGATCCCACGCATGCGTTCCAATTTTCTCTTCACCTCCGAGTCGGTCTCGGAAGGCCATCCCGACAAGGTCGCCGACCAGATCAGCGACACGATCGTCGATCTGTTCCTCGGCAAGGACCCCTATGCGCGCATCGCGTGCGAGACGCTGACCACGACCAACCTCGTCGTCCTCGCGGGTGAAATCCGCTGCAAGGGCGTCTACGAGAACGGCCAGTGGGCCGATGGCGCGCTCGAGGAAATCGAGGCCGCGGTCCGCAACACCGTCAAGGAAATCGGCTACGAGCAGTCGGGCTTCCACTGGGACAAGTTCACCTTCCAGAACAATCTCCACGGCCAGTCGGCGGAAATCGCGATGGGCGTCGATGAAGGTGCCAACAAGGACGAAGGCGCGGGCGACCAGGGTATCATGTTCGGTTACGCGACCGACGAGACCCCGGGCCTGATGCCAGCGACGCTCTATTACAGCCACAAGATCCTCGAGCGCCTTGCCGCCGATCGCCACTCGGGTGCGGCACCCTTCCTCGAGCCCGACGCCAAGAGCCAGGTCACGCTCGAATATGAGAACGAGGTTCCCGTCCGCGCGACCGCGCTCGTCGTCTCGACGCAGCACAAGGCGGGCTATTGCCTGCAGGGCGACAACGCCAATCCGGCGCTGTACGAAGAGCTCCGCGCCTATGTCAGCGGCGTGATGCACGACGTCCTTCCAGAGGGCTTCATCAGCGACAAGACCGCGATCTACATCAACCCGACGGGCGCGTTCGAAATCGGCGGTCCTGATGGCGACGCCGGCGTCACCGGGCGCAAGATCATCGTCGACACCTACGGCGGCGCAGCCCCGCATGGCGGCGGCGCGTTCTCGGGCAAGGATCCGACCAAGGTCGATCGCTCGGCCGCCTATGTCGCGCGCTACATGGCGAAGAACGTCGTCGCTGCCGGCCTCGCACGGCGCTGCACGATCCAGCTGTCGTACGCGATCGGTATCGCCGAGCCGCTCTCGCTCTATGTCGACCTTCATGGCACGGGCACCGTTCCCGAAGCCAAGATCGAGGAAGTGCTGCCCAAGCTCGTTCGCCTGACGCCGAAGGGCATCCGCGAGCATCTCAAGCTCAACGCGCCGATCTACAAGCGCACCGCAGCCTATGGCCATTTCGGGCGCGAGCCCGATGCCGATGGCTTCACCTGGGAAAAGACCGATCTGGTCGACGCGCTCAAGAGCGCCGTCGCCGCCTGATCGAACGCCGAGCGCGGGGTCATCCCGCGCTCGGCACGGTCGTTACGGCCGGTTGGCCGAGAAGACCGACGAATCGAACCGCGCCGGCAGCGCGCGCGGCCCCTGCGGCGGCGCTTCTGTTCCGGCTCGTGCGGTCTGCGCCGACCCGGGTTGCACGCCGAAGTGCAGATCATCGGCCAGATAGGCGGTGATCGGTGAATCTGCGGGGAGCCGCCCGCTGGTGCCGTGAATGAACATCATCGGCCACGATACGAACAGCGCGCCGCCAATCGCCAGCACGCCTTGATCCAAGCCCTGCCGCGCAGAACGCCCCGAGATGCGGACAGGCCCCGACGGCGTCTCGACATAATCGAGCCGGACCTCGAGTTCACCACGCTTGCCGAAATTTCCGCTTCGCTCGGACCGCATCACTTCGCCAACCGCGATCGATCCGACCGGCACGACGACCTGGCCGCGATAGATCAGCGGTTCGGCCACCTCGAGATAGAAGCGATCGCCCGAATGCACGTCCTTGGTGTTGAGTTCGTTACGCGTCTTCAGCTGCAACGGCATACCGATCGGGAAATACGCCGAGGGCCCCGTCGCCGCCACCGGCGCGGCCCAATGCACGCTATACTGCGCCGCCGCGACCGACGGGATGCTCGCCGCGAGCGCAAGGATCGTCCAACACGTTAACTTCATCACAACGCCCCCGTTTGTCGCAGATTGAGCGTTGTGATAATTCAACCGCGTTTATCGGCACTTAGGATACGCGCTGAAGGCGTTGTTAAGCATCTTGACCGGCTCATAGCGCGGGAGTCACACGACGCTCAGCGGGTGCGCTTGAAAAGGCGAACCAAGGCTGGTTCGGCAGCGCGAATGATCATGCTTGTCGCCTTCTGCGCGACGAAGCCGACCGCCGCCCCGGCGACGGTATCGAAAATATAGTGCTTCCCGCGCGGCATCTGCACCGCCGCGACCCCTGCTGCCACCGCATAGGCCGGTGCGACCGCCGCGGGAGTGTCTTGCGCGATCGCACCCGCCACGGCGACTGCACCGGCGGTATGGCCCGAGGGGAACGACGTATCGCCGTGCGCCGCGCTCTTGCCCGGCGCGAAGCGGTGCTCGCCGGTCTCGATTGCCTTTTGCGGGCGGGTGCGGTCGATCGAGCGCTTGATGCCGTTCTTGATCGCGGTGGCGAGCACCTCGCTCGCCAGCATCCGCACGCCATTGCGGATCACCGTCGGACGGCGCAGCACCGCACCGACGACGATCGTCCCGACGCCGAGCAACAGCAACGGCGGCTGGTCGGCGACTTCGCTCGCCGCCCCCGCCAGCTTGACCGCGGGCGTGTCGCGATGCGCCGCGGCGCGGTGCGTGACCTTGCGGTCGGCGCGGGCGATTTTCCGCACGGCCTTGGCGATCTTGCTCATGTCGCTATTCCTCTTGTGTCGCACGCCCAACGCCGCGGGCGGCGGATTGGCTCCGCCCGGATCAGGCGCCTTCTTCCTGCACCTGCGCATGGGCCAGCACCGCGAACAGGCCCGCCCCGCCGAACAGATTGCCGAGCACCGCGGGCACGAGGAACGCCAGCGCCTGACCCCCGCCGATCTTGCCCGAAAAGAGCAGCAGGAAGGTCTCGCTCGACCCGACCACCGAATGGCTGAACCCGCCGATAGCGACGACATAGACGATCCCGAACACCACAAGGAACGCCTGTTCGCGCGCATTGGGCAAGGTCCAAGCAACGATCGCGATCAGGAAGCCCGCCGGCACCGCATTGATGAAGGTATCGAGCGCGCCGTGCACGGTGATCTTCATCGACACTTCGAGCATCGCCGCGCGCATTGCGGGATCGCCGAGCTCGAGCGTCGCAAACGCCCACGCAACGAGCGCGGTCCCGAGCAAATTGCCCCCCAGCACGACGCCCCACAGCCGCAAGGTCCGCCCGAGCGCCGCCCATGACGGCTCGGTCACGAGCGGCAGCATCGCGGTCACCGTGCTCTCGGTAAACAATTGCATCCGCCCGAGGATCACCATCAGGAAGCCGATCGGATAGCCGATCGCGATCAGCAGCGGGCGCGCCGGCGACGGCGCGGTGTGCGCCGCGATCGCCGCCTCGGCGATCAGCGAGGCGTTGATCGCCAGCCCCCCCGCCAGCCCCGACCAGAACAGCGAGGTGATCGGGCGTTCGAGTTCCTCTTGCCCTTCCTCGCGCACCGCACGGTGCAGCTCGCGCGCATTGGCGGCCTTCAGTTCCTCGACGTCACCGCCCTCGGTTTGCTCTTGATTGGTGTCCGCCATCATGTCCGCCACTTCGTTGATGCGCTGTAACGACCGTAACGGGACTTTGCTCCGAACGCTGCGCTCGCTAGAGGCTGCGCGGATGACCGATCCGATGACGACCCGCCGCCTCTATGGCCGCCGCCAGGGGCACAAGCTCCGCCTCGGCCAGGCCGATTTGGTCGAGCGCCTGCTCCCCGAAATCAGCGTTCCCGAAGAAGGCCCGCTCGATGCCACCACGCTGTTCGGCAAGGATTGCCCGATCGAGGTCGAGATCGGCTTCGGCGCGGGCGAGCATCTCGCCGGCCAGGCGATGGCGCGGCGCGAGACGGGGTTCATCGGCTGCGAACCGTTCCTCAACGGCGTCGTCGGCGCGCTGACGCATGTCCGTGACGAAGAGCTCGACAATATCCGCCTCCATATGGGCGATGCGCTCGACGTGCTCGAGCGGCTCCCCGATGCGTCGCTGTCGCGCGTCTATCTGCTCCACCCCGATCCGTGGCGCAAAGCGCGCCACGCAAAGCGGCGGATGGTCAATCACGGCCCGCTCGATCTGATCGCGGCCAAGCTCAAGCCCGGCGCCGAATTCCGGCTCGGCACCGACGATCCGACCTATTGCCGCTGGGCGATGATGGTGCTCGGCCAACGCCGCGATTTCGTGTGGAGCGCGAAAAGCCCCGCCGATTTCCTGACGCGCCCCGACGACTGGCCCGAGACGCGCTACGAGCGCAAGGCCCGCCGCCAGGGGCGCGAGGTCTGGTATTTCCGCTACATCTACCAGCCAACGGCGTAGCGGCTCGGCTCGTCGCGCCGCGCGCATGCCGCACGGGTAGCCACGGAACTCTCGGTCCGCTCGTCTCGTTCGACGCGGGTGCATCCAGCCCCCGAGGGAAATTCAACCGTGTCCACCGTCCGGCGCCTGCTGGCGACCGCTTTGAGCTGCTGCCTCTTTTCGAGCACGAGCGCGATCGCGCAGTCCTGCCCCGCGGGCGGATTCGATTACATGGGCGTGCCGATCGCGTTCAGCCCCGATCACGCGGCCTATTATTTCGCGACCGACCACAAGCTCGTCGACGCAGATGG
Organism: Sphingomonas sp. PWP1-2; assembly: GCF_049898305.1. Taxonomy (NCBI): domain Bacteria; kingdom Pseudomonadati; phylum Pseudomonadota; class Alphaproteobacteria; order Sphingomonadales; family Sphingomonadaceae; genus Sphingomonas; species Sphingomonas sp. PWP1-2. Next base: position 391,385 of record NZ_JAFCXM010000003.1, on the reverse strand, counting down.
TGCGCCCAACGCCTATCACCCCGCCGACGTGCCCAACACTTGCCCCGAGACCGGCCGCGGGATCGATTGCCTTGCCGCGGCGGGCTATCCCGATGGATCATGGTGGCAGACCGTGCTCGTCGCCGACCCGGCCGATCCGACCCGACCAGCGATCCAGCGGGACGGGCCATACAGAGGCTACTTCGTCTCGATGACCTCGCTGCGGAACACCGCGTTCGCCGGGCCCGCAAGCACCGCCAGCTATGTCGATGCCGCGGCGATCCCGTACATCGTGCTCCCCGCGCCGATCTATCGCACCGATGGCATGGGCGAGATGGGCGATATCGGCTTCGCGACCAACCTCGATACCGGCCAGACGACGCCGTTCGTCATCGCCGACGAAGGCCCGGTCGAACGACTCGGCGAGGCGTCGGTCGCGTTCTGGCACGCGCTCGGCGCCCAGGCGCCCAACCCGCGCAACGGCGAGGGGCTGCCCGACGGGCGGATCGCCTATGTCGTCTTCCCGGGAAGCGCCAAGGACGCCAACATCGGCTGGCCGATCGACAAGGCCGCGCTCGCCCGCGAAGCGCGCACGCGGCTCGACGCGGTCGGTGGACTCGCCGCACTACGGTCGTGCGCGCAGCCGAAGACCGAGATCGCCTCGGCGTCGGCCGTGCGGCTCAGCAAATGATCGCGCTGCCGTCGCTGGCTTTGGCGCTGGCGGCCACGACGCCTGTGCACGCAAAGGCCTGGACGCCACACTCCGCCGCCGCCTTGCTCGATGCGAGCTTCCCGAGCGAGCAGGCCTGCCAGACCGCGCTCGACGCCGCGCGCGAGCATGAGCGCCTCACCCCGTCCAAGCCAGTCCACGATCTCAGCTACGCGCGGCTGTTCGCGCAGGCGCGCTGTGGGAGTGCGGTGCGCAAGACCGGCATCGTCTGGCGGATCCGCATGCACTGGCCGCGCCGCCCCTGACCGAACGCGACCGGCCGATGCCGGGCAGCGAAGATCGGCGCGCAATATCTCCGCGCGTGCGGACCTCATTTCCGAAATGCGCGTTTACCTCGCCGAACCGCAGGGGTCTGACATGCACTTCACCATCAATGGAACGGCCTACACCGCCGAACCCGACATTCGAACCTCGCTGCTCGATCTGCTGCGCGAGCATCTTGGCCTGACCGGCTCGAAAAAGGGCTGCGATCACGGCCAGTGCGGCGCGTGTACCGTTCTGGTCAACGGCCGTCGCATCAACAGCTGCCTGTCGCTCGCGGTGATGCACCAGGACGACGAGATCACCACGATCGAAGGTCTCGGCACGCCCGAGGATCTGCACCCGCTGCAAGCCGCGTTCGTCAAGCATGACGGCTATCAGTGCGGTTATTGCACGCCAGGGCAGATCTGCTCGGCGGTCGGCATGCTCGACGAGGTCAAGAAGGGCTGGCCGAGCCATGTCAGCGAGACGCTCGGCGACGTCGAGTTCAACGATGGCGAAATCTCCGAGCGGATGAGCGGCAACCTCTGCCGCTGCGCCGCCTATCCCAACATCGTCGACGCGATCCGCGACGTGGCGGAGGCCAAGGCATGAAGACCTTCACCTACGAAAAGCCCGCGAACGCCGAGGAAGCCGTCGGCTTCGTCGGCGCGGGCACGCGTTTCATCGCGGGCGGCACCAATTTGCTCGATTTGATGAAGCTGCAGGTCGAGACGCCCGACAAGCTCGTCGACATCAGCCGGCTCGACCTCGCCAAGATCGAAGACACCGAATCCGGTGGCCTGCTGATCGGCGCGCTCGTCCCCAACAGCGACCTCGCCGCCGACACTCGCGTGCGCGAAAAGTACGAAGTGCTCAGCCGCGCTTTACTCGCGGGCGCCTCGGGCCAGCTGCGCAACAAGGCGACGACGGGCGGCAATCTGCTCCAGCGGACGCGCTGCTATTATTTCTACGACCCCGCAATGGCGTGCAACAAGCGCGCGCCCGGCAGCGGCTGCTCGGCGATCGGCGGGTACAATCGCATCCTCGCGATCCTCGGCACCAGCGAGTCGTGCATCGCCACGCACCCCGGCGACATGCCTGTCGCGATGCGCGCACTCGACGCGACGATCATCACGCTCACCCCAGGCGGCGATCGCCGCCGGATCAGCATCCACGATTTCTATCGCCTCCCCGGCGACACGCCCGAAATCGAGACCGTCCTCAAGCCCGGCGAGCTGATCACGCATGTCGAGCTGCCCGCGCCGGTCGCCGGCAAGCAGCTCTACCGCAAGGTCCGCGACCGCGCGTCCTACGCCTTCGCGCTCGTCTCGGTCGCCGGACTCGTCTCGGTCGAGAACGGCACGATCGCCACGGCGCAACTCGCCTTTGGTGGCCTCGGCCCGATGCCGTGGCGCGATAGCCGCGTCGAGGAGTCGCTGATCGGCAAGGCGCCGTCCGACGAAATCTTCGCGGCGGCTGCAGACATCCTGCTCGCCGAAGCACAGGGCTATGGGTCGAACGACTTCAAGATCCCGCTGATGAAACGCACGCTGATCGCGTGCCTGCGTGAGTTGACCGCATGAGCAACACCAACAGCCTCAAGATGGACAAGCCCGTCCCCGCCAGCCTGCTCGACAGTGGCAGCCAGGGGATCATCGGCCGCCCGCTCGACCGCAAGGAAGGCCCGCTCAAGGTCACCGGCCAGGCGACCTATTCGGCCGAATACCAGATCCCCAACCTCGCCTACGGCTATCTCGTCGGCACCAAGTTCGGCCGCGGCAAGGTCACCAATGTCGATGCCGACGGCGTCCGCGCGATCCCCGGCGTGATCGACGTCGTCACCGACTTCAAAACTTTCCTGCAGAATTCGCAGCAGGGCGGCGAGACCAAGGCGCCGACGCAAGGTGTGCAGGACGTCCATTATTTCGGCGAGATCGTCGCGATCGTGCTCGCCGAAAGCTATGAAGCCGCGCGCGACGCGGGCATTCGCATCAAGGTCGAATATGAGGAAGCCGAGGGCCGCTTCGATTTCGAGGCCCACAAGGACGAAACGACCAAGCCGCCGCCCAACACCATCCCCGCGCACTTCAAGCAGGGCGATGTCGAGAAGGCGATGGCGGACGCCGCCAATTCGGTCGATGTCACCTACACGACGCCGAGCCAGAACAGCTCGGCGATGGAGCCACACGCCTCGATCGCGGTGTGGGACGAGGATGGCGCGCTGACGCTGTACGGTTCGTATCAGATGCCGACCTCGGACAAGACCCAGCTCGCAAAGTCGCTCGGCGTCAAAGACAAGAAAGTCCGGATCATCGCGCCGTATATCGGCGGCGGGTTCGGCTCGAAGCTTGGCATCGCGCCCGAATCGGTCGCCGCCGCGGTGGCTGCCAAGCAGCTCGGCCGCCCGGTCAAAGCCGTGATGACGCGCCCGCAGGTGTTCGAAACCACCGTACGTCGCTCGAACACCGAGCAGCGCGTACGCTTCTCGGTCGATGGCGCGGGCAAGCTCACCGGCGTCGGGCACGAGACGCTGACGAGCAACCTCCCCGGCGAAGGCTTTTTCGAGCCGACCGGCATCGGCACGCATTTCGCCTATTCGGGCGAGAACCGGCTGATCAACCACGATCTGGTCGAACTCGACTGGCTGCTGTCGGGCTCGATGCGCGCGCCGGGCGAAGCGGTCGGCATGATGGCGACCGAGGCCGCGCTCGACGAATTGTGCCACAAGCTCGGTGTCGACCCGATCGACTTCTGGAAGCAGAACGAGCCGAGCGAAGACCCCGAGGAGAAGATCCCCTTCTCGACGCGCCAGCTCGTCCGCTGCCTCGAGGAAGGCGCCGAGAAGTTCGGCTGGTCGAAGCGCAACGCGACGCCGGGCCAAGTGCGCGACGGCGAGTGGATGATCGGCATGGGCGTCGCCATTGCGGTGCGGACCAACATGCTGATGGAATCCTCGGCCAAGGTTGCGATCGACGCCAATGGCCGCGCAACCGTAAGCTCGGCGATGACCGACATCGGCACCGGCAGTTATACGATCCTCGGCCAGATCGCCGGCGAACTGCTCGGGCTTCCGCTCGATCAGGTCAGTGTCGTGCTCGGCGATACCGATCTGCCTGACGCGGCCGGCTCCGGCGGTTCGTGGGGCGCAGGGTCGAGCGGCTCGGCGGTGTATCTCGCGTGCGAGACGCTGCGCGAGAAGCTCGCCAAGGCGATGGGCTGCGACCCCGAAGCGCTGACGCTCAAGGATGGCCAGGCGATCGCCGACAACCGCCAGGTGTCGCTCGGCTCGCTCGTCGGCGACGGGATCGAGGCGATCGGCTCGATCGCACCGGGCAAGATGGAGAAGGAGCGCAAGCAGTCGAGCTATGGCGCGCATTTCGTCGAAGTCGGCGTCAATACGACCACCGGTGAAGTCCGCGTCCGGCGGATGCTCGGCGTGTTCTCGGCAGGCCGCATCCTCAATGCGAAGACTGCGCGCTCGCAGTGCCTCGGCGGGATGACCTTCGGCATCGGCGCGGCGCTGACCGAGGACCTCGTCCACGATCCGCGCAATGGCAAGTTGGTGAACCACGATCTCGGCGAATATCACGTGCCGGTGAACGCCGACGTGCCGCAGATCGAGGTGCATTTCCTCGAGGAGCGCGACCAGTTCGCCAATCCGATCCACGCCAAGGGCATCGGCGAGCTCGGCATCTCGGGTTGCGGCGCGGCGATCGGCAATGCCGTGTTCAACGCAACGGGTATCCGCGTTCGCGACTATCCGATTACGGTCGACAAGCTGCTGGATCACTTGCCGCCGGTGTGATCCGCTCCCCGCGCCCGTCACCCCGGCCTTGTGCCGGGGCCCACCGGGAAGCGCGCGCCACGACTACAGTACGCGGGTCACGGTGGGCCCCGGCACAAGGCCGGGGTGACGACGGCACGCCAATCACCGCTTGCGCGAACGCCCTTTGGTCATCGGATCGGGCTTGACCGGCTTCTTCCAGCCCGGCGGCGGTGTCATCCGTTGCTGGCTCGTCCCCAGCCCCATTGCGCCGGGCTGCTGGCGGATCAGGCCGACGGTCTCGGCCTCGGCGGCTTCCTCGGCGCTGGCGCCGCCGCGCAGCAAAGCGAGCCGGTCGCGTAGTCGCCGCGCTTGCTCGAAATCGAGCGCCTCCGCCGCAGCTTCCATTTCAATCCGAACGCGTTCGATCTCATCCATGCGCGTCTAAACGCCGCGAGACCGGCTTGGGTCCTGTCGTCGCTGCCTTACCCGCCCGGATTGCCGCTCGCCGCCCAGCGCCCCTTGAACATCGCCCCGACGAACGCCGGCACACCGGGCCGTACCAGCAGCCAGTCGCGCAACGCCGGGCCCTGCTCCGCGCCGAGCGTCGTCTTGTAGCCGCTGTCGCCCGCGCCCCAATCGACGCTGCGCAAGCCTGCCGCCCGTGCGCGAACGAGGTTGCGATACGAGAGCAGCTTGCCCGGCGAATGCTTGGCGAACGCCGGATCATAGCTGTTGGCGATCGCATAGCGCGTCGTGCCGGCATCGAGATCGAACGAAAACGCCGCCGGCGCACCATCGATGCTCAGTACCGCGGCTGACAGCATCGCGGCGACGACCGGATCGCGCGCCGCTTCTCGCCAGAAGCCACCATGGCCCTCGTCCGTGAATTTGGCGTCGCGACCATCGGTCCTCGCCGCGATCCAGCTCTTCTGCTCGACCGCCGCAAGCTGATCGAACGCCGCATCCCACTCCCCCGCGCCGACGAAGCGCCAGTCGAGCGCGCCATGCTCGGCGAGATGCTTCTCGTGAAAGCGGTTCTTGCGCAGCGTCGATCCGCGCGGCCAGTCGGGCTGCTGCACGTCGAGCACGAAGCTGTTCGCGACGAAGCGGTCGAGCACTGCCCACCCCTTTGCGCGCGCCCGCGGCAGCAGCGCCTCGAGCGCCGGATCGCCATCGACCACCGGGCCGATCCGCAATGCGTTGACGCTGCGCGAGAGCATGTCGAGCAAGGCATCGACCGCAGGCACATCGGCGTGGCGGTGGATCGGAAAGCTGCGAAACGGCCAATAGCTTCCAGGGATCGTCGCGACCCGCGCGATCGCCGGCCCGATTCGCACGAACGGCAGCGCGATCACCGGCAGGTCGTCTTCCTCGACCATTATCGTCCGCGCCGCCCCGCCATACGCCGCAAGCGCCGCCGCATACCAGGCATAGCGCAGGAACGCATGGCTCGGTGCCGCTGCATCGGCAACGATGTCGATCGCGCCCGACAGCCCGGCGCCCACGCTGGCACGCGTGCGCGACGGCAGCCGGGTGAAGTCGGAGAGCAGCATCGGCTTGGTCATTGGAACACGTCTCAAGCAGCAGGGTTACCAATCTGTGGCCGACGCCTTGCGCCCGCGCCAGCCGCATTCCACAAAGGGCCATCATGAACCCCTACCCCGCCGTCTCGACGATCGCCCAGACGATCCAGCTGTCGCTTTCGCCGATCTTCATGCTCGCCGCGATCGGGCAGCTGCTCAACGTGCTCGCCGGGCGGCTGGCGCGCGTCGTCGATCGCGCGCGTGTCGTCGAGGAATGGCACCCGCTGTCGAGCGGCCCCGAGCATGACCGTCACGTCTGGGAACTCCGGCTGCTCGACCGGCGGATGACGGTGATCAACCGCTCGCTCGTGCTCGCGGTGTCGAGCGCGGCGATGACGTGCATCGTCGTCGCCTTGCTGTTCGTCGCCAGCCTGTTCGCACTGCATATCGGCACGATCGTCGCGGTGATCTTCATTCTCGCGATGGCGCTGCTGATTTCCTCGCTGATCGGGTTCCTGCTCGAGGTCCGCATCTCGCTATCGGCGATCCACGTCCGCAGCGAGCTGCTCGAACGCTGAGTCGCGCCCGCCTCCCGGGGAGACGCCTCCCCTCCCTGGAAGGGAGGGGTCTGGGGTGGGTCGGCCTAGGGCAGGTGCCCGGCCGAACAACGGGCCGACCCACCCCCTGCCCCTCCCTTTCAGGGAAGGGAGTAAGCTCAGCGCGCGCCGTCCAGCCCGGGCCCGGCATCATTCGTCGCGGCATAACCCGGTACCACCCGCGCATGCGCCGCTTGTTCATAGACATACCCAGCGTTGAGCACGCTCTGGTCGGCCCACGCGGTCGCAATGAACGACACCCCAACCGGCACGCCCCGCACCAGCCCCATCGGCACCGTCAAATGCGGATAGCCCGCCACCGCCGGCAGCCCGGCAGCACTCGGCCCCTCACCTCCATCACCCGAGACCGTGTTGGACAGCCACGGCATGCCGTAGGTCGGCGCGACGATCAGCGTCGCATTGGCGGTCGCGAGCATCGCGTCGATCCCCTCCTTGCCCGCCAGCCGCAGCGATTTCGCGCGCGCGCCGAGATATTCGGCATCGGCGAGGCCGCGTGTCTGTTCGGCCGCCTCGAAGGTCTCCTGCTGGAAGAACGGCATTTCGCGCGTCGCTTCGGCGCGATCGAACGCGATGACATCGGCGAGCGTGCGCGTCTTCACCGCTTGCGGCGTGGTCGCGAGATAGCTGTTGAGATCGGCCTTGAGTTCGGTCTGCAGCACCAGCAATTCGGCCTCGCCCAACCCGTCGAGCTTGGGCGGCGTGACATCGACCAGCACCGCGCCCTGCGCCTTCAACACCGCCAGCGCCGCTGCATATTTGGCCTTGAGCAACTCTGACATTTCGGGATGCAGCACGGCGATACGCACCCCGGCCAGCGAAGCGCTCGCCAGCGGCGCGGCAAAGTCATGCGCATATTTGGCGGTGCCCTTGGTCGCCGGATCGGCCGGATCGACGCCGATCATCCCGTTGAACAGCACCGCCGCGTCGCGCACGCTGCGCGCCATCGGGCCGGGCGTGTCCTGGCTATGGCTGATCGGCACGACGTGCGTGCGGCTGATCATGCCGAGCGTCGGTTTCAACCCGACCAGCCCGTTCATCGAGGACGGACACACCACCGATCCATCGGTCTCGGTCCCGACCGCTGCCGCGGCAAAGCTCGCCGCCACCGCCGCGCCCGATCCGCTCGACGAGCCGCACGAGGTCCGGTCGAGCGCATACGGGTTGCGCACCAGCCCGCCGACCGCGCTCCACCCGCTCATCGAGTGCGTCGAGCGGATATTGGCCCATTCGCTGAGATTGGTCTTGCCGAGGATCACCGCGCCCTGTCGGCGCAGGCTCGCCACCAACGGCGCGTCGCGGCGCGTGATGTTGTCCTTGAGCGCGAGGCTCCCCGCGGTCGTCGCGATCGGATCCCTGGTCTCGATATTGTCCTTGATCAGCACCGGCACGCCGTCGAGCGGCCCGAGCGGCTTGCCCGCCTTGCGCCGCGCATCGGCAGCGCGCGCCTGCGCGATCGCATCGGGATTGGTCGCGATCACCGCGCGCAGCGTCGGCCCGGTCCGGTCCATCGCCGCGATGCGCGCGAGATAGGCCTGGGTGATCGCCGCGCTGCTCGTGCCCGCCGCCATCATCGCCTGGACCTGATCGATCGATTTTTCGGTAACGTCCGGGAGCGTCTGCGCGTGCGCGGCTCCGGCGAGAATGGTCGAAAGCAGCAGCGACAGCGTGAAGCGCATCTTGGTCTCCGGTCGAGCGACGCAGCCAGACCCGCGCCATCGCGCGATCATGGGTCATCGCCGCATCGGCGACAAGCAGATCGTCACTGGCAAGAGCACAATCGCGAAGCCCGCCCGCCCCCGACCCCGGACATGAAAAGAGGCTGCCGATGCCCTTTTCGAGGACATCGGCAACCTCCTGACATGGTCAGCGGCCGGAAGCTCCAGCTTGGAGGACCATGCGTACCGCAAAGCCTCGACGATCGGTGGCGTTGACTGGGGGAGAATACCCCCCGCCCCTTCGTCGCAGGACTAGCCTCAAAGGCCTAGCGGTGCGTCCTCCGAACGAACTGAACCGACCCCATTGCTGAACCATGAGACATCGGATCACCTCCTTTCGCCAGTTAAAACAGCGTGACCAGGCCTGGTCACGACTCAGGTTTGAATCATATTTTTAGACGAAACAAGTCTTGTATTATGGGCCTGTTTCGACGATTCTCTTCGGCCTGCCTAAAGTCGGTTTATCGTACCGCGCGGCATCCCGATCAGCGGCGGCAATCCTCGGTCACGCGGCCGACTTCGGCCCAGGCGGGAACGACCAGCGTCGGCATCCCGGCCTGCTCGACCAGGAACCGCCCGCGGCTGAACGCCATCGCATCGAGGATCCCGTCGCGCGGCGTCAGCGCGGTCGCGACATAGGCCGGCGCGGCGCCGGTCGGCTGGACCGTCACGCTGCGCGCCAGGGTCGACGTCCGCAGCGTCAGCGGGCCGCGCGCCTGCCCCTGGCGCGAGAGATACACCGTATTGGTCTGGCGGTCGCAGCGCAGCGTCAGCAACGCGTCGGCGCCGGGCACCCCGAACAGCGCGATCGATCCGCGTGTGTCGACGCGGTACGTCCAGTCGCCCGGCGTCACCGGCCAATCGCGCCAGTCGGCGGTGAGCGGCGCGGGGGGCGGCGCCACCGGAACCGGGCGCGGCGCCGCAACCGTCGGGGCAACGGCACGCGGCGGTGCGGGATTTCCGACGCAACCGGCAAGGACCAAGAGCGTGGCGACGACAGCAAGGCGTGGCGGGGCGAAGCGGGCGGGAGTCAGGGACATGGCAGGTGTATGCGCGAAGCGATCGCCTCGCTCAACCGCTGCCGCCCGCGCTCCACCCCGAATCCGTGTCGACTGGCGCTCACCAAACGCGCTTATCCGCGGGAACCAGCCCCGGGGGTGCGATCGTTGATGTCCCAGGGAACCGCAATGGCCCACGCGCCGTTACGCTCGCGACACGAAGGAAGAGATCCATGGCCCAGACCGAACCGACCCAATTGCTGCTCCAGTCGAACAAAGCCGACACGATGCCGATCCGCAGTCGCGACGGCGACAAGATCGGCACGTTGTTCTCGCTAATGGTCAACAAGCGCACCGGCCGCGCGGTCTATGCGGTGCTGTCGATCGGCGGCTTTCTCGGCATGGGCAAGGCCTATTACCCGATCCCCTTCTCGCTGCTCGCGTTCGATCCGGTCAACGACACCTATGTCGTGACGATCGACCGCCGCGTGCTCGAGGGCGGCCCGAGCTGGGCAGCGAATGCGCCGGAGTTCGACCAGGCCTATGCCGATCGAGTCTCGAAATATTATGATGTCGCGGGCGAGGATCTGTCGCTGGGTTAAGCGGCGCGCGGCACGATGCGGTCGAGCGCGCCGTTCAGGGCGCGCTTGGCTTCGACGATTTCGTACCGGTCCTGAAGGCGCAGAAAAAAGCCTTCTGACATACCGAAATAGCGGCCAAGGCGCAGATCGAGATCGGCGTCGACCGGACGAATGCCTTCGATGACCTCGGTGATGCGATCGGGCGCGACCCCGATACCGTCAGCAAGCCGCTCTACGCTTAGCTTTTCGGGTTCGAGAAATTCGCTGACTAACATCTGGCCAGCATGCTCATTGTCCAGCCAATCCGGATTAGTGATAGTCTGCAATTTCGACGTCATATGCGTCTCCGTCCTTCCAGACGAAACATATACGCCATTGGTCGTTAATTGAAATGCTGTGATGGCCCGCCCGATCATCCTTCAGCGCATGGAGCCGGTTCCCACGCTGATTTCCAAGCTCGTCGAGTGACTGAGCCGCATCCAAGACCGTAAGCTTACGCGTCGCGCGTTGCTGGATGTCGGGCGGTAGCTTTCGGCTACGCTCTCTGTTCCACACAAGCTCGGTTTCGTGATCAGAGAAGGTGCGGATCATCGGGGCGGCCTTGGCGTTTCGAGCATAGGCACAATTTACCATGCTTCCGAAGCCAGTGCACAACGAGCACTCTGAAAGTAGGCGCCAAATTACCGCGCCCGCCGCGAACTCCCCGCCATCCCCGCCCGGATCTTCTGGCTCTTGCCATAGCGTGTCTTGCGCGTCCCCGGCTTGCCCTCGTTCGAGCGCCCCATCACCGGTGCCTTCTGCTGGTCGACCGGCAGCCCGAGTTCTTCCTGCTCCAACTGCCGGATCTCGTCGCGCAAGCGACCAGCCGTCTCGAACTCGAGATCCGCCGCGGCCGTCCGCATCTGCTTTTCCAGATCCTCGATATACGCGCGCAGGTTATGCCCGACCATGTGCGGCCGGTCCTCGTCGATCTCGACCGTCACCTGGTCACGGCTAGCGACGTCCTGGATGATGTCGCCGATGTTGCGGCGGATCGTCGTCGGGGTGATGCCATGCTCGGCATTGTACGCCAGCTGCTTCTCGCGGCGTCGCCCGGTCTCGTTCATCGCCCGCTCCATCGAGCCGGTGATGCGATCGGCATAAAGGATCACGCGCCCGTCGACGTTGCGCGCCGCGCGGCCGATCGTCTGGATCAGCGACGTCTCCGACCGCAGGAAGCCTTCCTTGTCGGCATCGAGGATCGCGACCAGCCCACATTCGGGAATGTCGAGCCCCTCGCGCAGCAGGTTGATGCCGATCAGCACGTCGTACACGCCGAGCCGAAGGTCGCGGATCAGCTCGATACGCTCCAAAGTCTCGACGTCGCTGTGCATGTAGCGGACGCGCAGGCCCGCCTCGTGCATGAACTCGGTGAGATCCTCCGCCATCCGCTTGGTCAGCGTCGTCACCAGCGTGCGATAGCCAAGCTCGGCGGTCTTGCGCGCCTCGACGATCAGGTCCTGGACCTGCTCCTCGACCGGCTTGATCTCGATCGGCGGGTCGATCAGCCCGGTCGGGCGGATGACCTGCTCGGCGAACACCCCGCCGGTCTGCTCCATCTCCCACGCCCCCGGCGTCGCCGAGACATAGGTCGTCTGCGGCCGCATCGCGTCCCATTCGTTGAAGCGCAAGGGCCGGTTGTCGATCGCCGACGGCAGGCGGAAACCATATTCGGCGAGCGTCAGCTTGCGGCGGTGATCGCCGCGCGACATGCCGTTGATCTGGCCGACGGTGACATGGCTCTCGTCGACGAACAGCAGCGCATTCTCGGGCAGATATTCGAACAAAGTGGGTGGCGGCTCGCCCGGCATCCGGCCGGTAAGGAAGCGCGAATAATTCTCGATCCCCGCGCAGCTACCCGTCGCCGCGATCATCTCGAGGTCGAAGTTCGTCCGCTGCTCCAACCGCTGCGCCTCGAGCAGCTTACCCTCCGGCACCAGTTCCTTGAGCCGCTCGGACAGTTCGAACTTGATCGCCTCCATCGCCTGCTTGAGCGTCGGCCCCGGCGTCACATAGTGCGAGTTGGCATAGACGCGCACCGAATTGAGGCTCGCGATCTTCTTCCCCGTCAGCGGATCGAACTCGACGATCTCCTCGATCTCGTCGCCAAAGAACGAGATGCGCCACGCGGTGTCGTCGTAATGCGACGGGAACAGCTCGAGATTGTCGCCGCGCACGCGGAAATTGCCGCGCTGGAAAGCCGCGTCGTTGCGCTTGTACTGCAACGCCACGAGCTTGCGCACGATCTCGCGCTGGTCGACCGTCTGCCCCTTCTTGAGGTCGAAGATCATCGCCGAATAGGTCTCGACCGAGCCGATACCGTACAGGCACGACACCGACGCCACGATGATCACATCGTCGCGCTCCAACAGCGAGCGGGTGGCCGAATGCCGCATCCGGTCGATCGCCTCGTTGGTCGACGACTCCTTCTCGATGTAGGTGTCCGAGCGCGCGACATACGCCTCGGGCTGATAATAATCGTAATAGGATACGAAATATTCGACGGCATTGTCGGGGAAAAACGACTTCATTTCCCCGTACAGCTGCGCCGCCAGGATCTTGTTCGGCGCGAGAATCAGCGCGGGGCGCTGCACCGCCTCGATAACCTTGGCCATCGTGAAGGTCTTGCCCGATCCGGTCACACCGAGCAGCACTTGGTCGCGCTCGCCGGCCTGCGTCTGCGCGACGAGTTCGGCGATCGCGGTCGGCTGGTCGCCCGCTGCGGTATATTCGGAGGCAAGCGTGAAGCGCTTGCCGCCTTCGGCCTTGGGCGGACGCGCCGGGCGATGCGGGACGAAGCTCTGCCCGGTTTCGGGCTCGTCGAGGCTGGTGCGAATCTGGATTGCCATAGCTGCGCAATATGGGAAGGAACACGCCAACAGACAACGCACGCCGACCGCCGGCGCGCGCACTCCCGGGGAGATTCTTCAATGTCGTTCCGCACGCTGGCCACGCTGCTCGCTTTGCCTACCCTCGCGCTCGTCGCCTGTTCGCCCTCGGGTCCGGTCAAGCGCCAGGCCGGCAGCTGGTCGCAGAAGATCGAGATCCTGAAGCTCGAGGGTCGCGGCGCGACGCCCGAAACCAAGACGCAGATGCAGAAGATGTTCGATTCGATGGCGGGCACATCGGTCTGCCTAACCCCCACCGCCGCCGCCAAGGAAGATTTCGGCAAGGCGATGGAGCAGATGGCGTCGCGCGGCCAGAACTGCACCTTTGGCAAGAAGGACGTGTCGGGCGGCACGATCCACGTCGCCGCGACCTGCAAGCAGCCGACCGGCGGCACCGTCAAGATGACGATCGACGGCAGCAACAGCGCGACCAAGCAGGACATGACGATGCAGACCGAGGGCTATGCCGTCGGCGGCGCGAAGGAAGGCACGATGCAGATGCGGATCGTCTCGACCCGCGCCGGCGACTGCAAGCCCGGCGACATCACTCCGCCCGAAGCGCCGGCGGCAGGGCCGGCACCGGTCGCTCCGGCGGCGAAGCCGTAAGCACGCGGGGCGGGAAGCATCCCGGTGAAGGCATGAGCCCGCGCCGCGATCACCCCACTGCGTCACCCCGGGCTCGTCCCGGGGTCCACCGTGCCGCAAAGTCTGCGGCGGCGGGATAAGCGGCACGGTGGCGCCCGGCACAAGGTCGGGGTGACGGTTTGGGGTTTATGGGCGCACGCCCACCGCTACCACCTACCCCGCCCGCCGATACGCCACGCGCCACATCGTCCAGCCGATCAGCGCGGACACCAGTGCCAGCACCAGGCTCGTCGCGATGGCGCTCATCCAGCGATAGAGCAGCGTCGGCGTGTCTTCCTGCGGCATCGCGAAAATCCCGAACCCATAGGTCTGCCCGCCAAGAAACAGCGCGAAGCCCGCCAGCGCCCCGACGCTCACCGCGCTCACGGGTCCGCGCCGCCCAAGCGCGTGGCACGCGAGCCAAACCGGCCCGCCGATCGCGACCGCCGCCATCGCGGTGATCACCGCGCCGACGAGGAACCCGATCAGCATCGGAAACGGATCGAACCCGCTGCCGATCGTCACCAACCCCGCGGCGAACAGCCCCCCGACAACGCCCCCCGCACCGAGCGCGAGCCCCGCGCGATCGAGTGATGCTTCATATCCCGCCGGTACCATCGATGTCGCCACGTCGGATCCCTCCGCGTGCCGCTTAGCACTCTCCCGCGCCGCCCCCAAGCAGATCTCGTTACGCAGCCGTACCTACACTTCGGGCGAGGTCCAGCAGTGCGCACGCCCGCGTCACAGGCTGCCGACCAAGGCCAGCACGACGCCGATCGCGACCAACACAAGCCCGGCAACCTCGCCCGGGCTGGTCTTCTCGCCAAGATAGAAATGCGCAAACGCCATCGTGAAGGCGACCTCGACCTGACCGACGATCCGCACCAAAGCGACCGGCGCCGAGGCGAACCCGGTGAACCAGCACGCCGAGGCGACCGACGACATCAGCCCGACTTGCCCCGCAACGCGCCACTCGGAGAAAACGCGCGCAACCTGGTCGCGCTCGCGCAGATAGACGTAGGTGCCCTGCAGCACCGTCTGCACCGCCACCGTCACCGCCAGCACGATCAGCGCGGCGCGGATGTGATCGGGCGTGTGCACTTCCTGGGTCGCGGCGCGGATGCCGATCGTCGTCAACGCAAAGGCGAAGCCCGAAGCAATCCCGTACCGCGCCGCCGGCTGCCCGAGCGCGCGCAGGAAGGCGAGCGGCCCCATCCGCTTGCCGCCCGTCGACAGCACCATGACGCCCGCCACGCCAAAGCCGATGCCGGTCCAGGTCGAGAGGCTCAGATGATCGCCGAGCAGCAACACCGACAGCAAGGCGCTCTGCACCGCCTCGGTCTTCGAATAGGCGGTCCCGACGACGAAATTGCGCTCGCCGAACGCCATCAGCAGCAAATTGGTCGCGATGATCTGCGCGATCCCGCCGCCGAGGCAGAAGGGCAGAAACCACGCGCCGAGCGTCGGAAACGGCGCCGGTGCCACAAGGTATTGATACCCGACGACGAGCAACACCGCGACCGGGAGGCCGTAGAGATAGCGCACCAATCCGGCAGCGTTGACCGAAAGCGTGCGCGACACCCGCCGCTGCACCGCCGTCCGCCACGCCTGCAACGCCCCGCCGATCAGCGCGGCGGGGAGCCAGAGGGGCATCATGACCTATCACCCCAACGAAGCTCGCCGCCTTTGCCTAAGCCGTCGCCCCGGCGCAGGCCGGGGCCGCTGCATTCCGGGCAGCCGCCTCGCAAAGCAACCCAGCGGCTTCGGCTTGCACCGGGGCGACGATGGGGGCTAGCTATTGATCGTATCCCATAGGTCGTCCCAGTTCGGATTGGCCTCGGCGATGAGGCGGCATTTCCACACGCGGTTCCAGTCTTTCAAGCGCTTCTCGCGAACGATGGCGTCCTCGATCCGCTCGTGCTGCTCGATATAGACGAGCCGGGTGCACCCCCACTTCCGCGCGAACGCTGACCCGCGCCCCTCGCGATGCGCAAGAATGCGCGCAATGTCGGAGGTTACGCCAACGTACAACACGCCGAACGCCGTATTGGTCATGATGTACGTGTAACCGCTCATCCCCCACCCCCGTCGCCCCGGCGAAGGCCGGGGCCGCTGGAAGATGTAGCGGTACCTAGATCTCCCGTCACACCCCCACAACGGAGCGGCCCCGGCCTTCGCCGGGGCGACGGTCAGGAAATCCGCAACCCCTCGCGCTCAGTCTCCGACCCCCAGCTTTCGAGCCAGCCGATCGTTTCCGCAGCCGTGAGATGCCGTCCGGTTTCCTGATACGCCATCCAGGCATCCGACGCCTCTTGCCGGAAGCCTTCGCGCGCCTCTTCGCGATCGACATATTCGCGGATCGCCTCGCGCATGATCCAGTGCGCCGAGCGGTCGCGTTGCTGCGCCAGCGCCTGGATCCGGCTTTTCATTTCAGGATCGATCTTGAGCGATGTCGGCATGGTATCCACCTCGGTAGTCGGAGGTACTACCTGGTATTAATAGCGGATCGGGAGTTGCCCGACAATCGGCCCCTCACACCAGCAACCCCTCACGTGCGATCTTCTCCTTCCACACCAGCGGCGCCAACTGGTGCACGTTCGCCCCAGTCGAATCGACCGCCACCGTCACCGGGAAATCCTCGACCTCGAACTCGTAGATCGCCTCCATCCCAAGATCCGCGAACCCGACCACCTTCGATCCCTTGATCGCGCGCGCGACGAGATACGCCGCCCCGCCGACCGCCATAAGATAAGCCGACTTGCCCTCGGCGATCGCCTTGGTCGCATCGGGCCCGCGCTCGGCCTTGCCGACCATCGCGAGCAGCCCCTGGTCGAGCATCATCCGCGTGAACTTGTCCATCCGCGTTGCCGTCGTCGGACCCGCTGGTCCCACCACTTCGTCACCGACCGGATCGACCGGCCCGACATAATAGATCACGCGGCCCTTGAACTCGACCGGCAGCGGCTCGCCCGCATCGAGCATGTCCTTGATCCGCTTGTGCGCGGCGTCACGCCCGGTCAGCATCTTGCCGTTGAGCAAAAGCCGGTCGCCCTGCTTCCAGCCCTGCACCATCTCGGGAGTCAGCGCATCGAGATCGACGCGGATCGCTGCGCTGTCGGGCTGCCAGTCGACCTTGGGCCACTCATCCAGCTTGGGCGCCTCGAGGAAGCTCGGCCCCGATCCGTCGAGCACGAAATGCGCGTGCCGCGTCGCCGCGCAATTGGGGATCATCGCGACGGGCTTGCCCGCGGCATGGCACGGCGCGTCCATGATCTTGACGTCGAGGATCGTCGACAGCCCGCCGAGCCCCTGCGCGCCGATGCCGAGCGCATTGACCTTGTCGAAGATCTCGATCCGCAGCGCCTCGATGTCGGTCTTCGGCCCGCGTGCCTTCAAAGGCCCCATGTCGATCGGCTCCATCAGCGCCTGCTTCGCCAGCAGCACGCAATGCTCGGCAGTGCCGCCGATGCCGATGCCGAGCATCCCCGGCGGGCACCACCCGGCGCCCATCTGCGGCAGCATCTCGAGCACCCAGTCGACGATCGAATCGGACGGGTTCATCATCTTGAACTTCGACTTGTTCTCGCTGCCGCCGCCCTTCGCCGCGACATCGACCGAAACGCGCGCCCCCGGCACCATGTCGACATGCAGCACGCACGGCGTATTGTCCTTGGTGTTGCGCCGCGTGAAGGCGGGATCCGCCAGCACCGAGGCGCGCAGCTTGTTCTCGGGGTTGAGATAGGCAAGCCGCACGCCCTGATCGACGATCTCCTGCAGCGAGCGGCTGGTATCGTCGAAGCGGCAGTCCATGCCCCATTTGATGAAGACGTTGACGATGCCGGTATCCTGGCAGATCGGGCGATGCCCCTCGGCGCACATCCGCGAATTGGTCAGGATCTGCGCGATCGCGTCCTTCGCCGCCGGCCCCTGCTCGGCGTCATACGCTTCGCCCAGCGCGCGGATATAATCCATCGGATGATAGAAGGAGATGAATTGCAGCGCGTCGGCGACGCTTTCGATCAGATCGGCTTCGCGGATGATGGTCGTCATGGGGCTACTCCTATGGGCCGGGCCTTAAAGCCATGTCCGCCGCGCGCCAAGCCATCCGCCGCACGCGGTTCTTGCGAAGATTGTCTAGGGCACAAGGATTTTGGAAAGGATCGCCCGCTATAGCGGCGACGATGCCCATTTCGCCGCTTCTTCTCCTGATTCTGGCCCTCGCTCTGGGGCTTAGCGGTGTTGCGGCCGGTGTCCTCTGGGCCCGTCGGCGCAGCGTTACGATTTGCCCCGAACGCGACTCGCACGATCGCCTCGCGCGGCTGCTGGTCGATGAATTCGAAGGACATTCGAACGGCTGGTTCTGGCGTACCGACGTAGAGGGCTGCCTCAGCTATCTCTCGGCCAAGGTCGCCGCCGAACTCGACGCGCCGGATGCGCCCGCGCTCGGCCAGCCGCTGCCGACGCTGTTCCGCATGGACAGCGCCTCGCCCGAGACCGAGCGCACGCTCGGCTTCCACCTCGCCGCACGCACCGCCTTTTCGAACTACTCGGTCCGCCCCGCGAGCCGCGCCAAGCTCGAGCGCTGGTGGTCGATCTCGGGGCGGCCGATCGCCGACTCGGCGGGCGCGTTCCTCGGCTTTGTCGGCAGCGGGAGCGATCTCACCGAGACGCGCCGCGCCGATGCCGAGATCACGCGGCTCGCATTGTTCGACGGGCTCACCGGCCTCGCCAACCGCCAGCGGCTGCGGCTGTCGCTCGAACAGACGCTGAGCGCGAGCAGCGTCGCGCCGCGCACCAGCGCGCTGCTCCTGCTCGATCTCGATCGCTTCAAGGCCGTCAACGACACGCTCGGCCACCACACCGGCGACGCGCTGCTCAAGCAGGTGGCGCAGCGCTTGCAGCGCGCGATCGGCGGCAACGGGCTGGTCGGACGCCTGGGCGGCGACGAATTCCAGGTGATCCTGCCCAACGAGACCGATCGCACGCGGCTCGGCGATCTCGCGCGGCGCGTGATCTTCGACCTGTCGCAACCCTATACGATCGAGGGCTCGGCGATCAGCATCGGCTGCTCGATCGGCGTCGCGATCGCGCCCGAGGACGGGCATGACGCCGAGACGCTGGTGCGCAACGCCGATCTCGCGCTCTATGCCGCCAAGGGCGACGGGCGCGGCATCCACCGCTTCTTCCGCCCGGAAATGCTCGCCGGCGCGCAGAGCCGCAAGCAGCTCGAGGACGATCTGCGCGACGCGCTTGCCGCCAACCAGTTCTTCGTCGCCTATCAGCCCGTCGTCAGCACGAAGACCGAGCGGATCGTCGGCTATGAGGCGCTGCTGCGCTGGCAGCATCCGACGCGCGGGCTGATCAGCCCGGCCGACTTCGTCCCCGTCGCCGAGGATTGCGGGCTGATCGAATCGATCGGCGAATGGGTGTTGCGCACCGCGTGTCTCGATGCGGCGTGTTGGCCGAAGGACGTGCGCGTCGCGGTCAACGTCTCGCCGATCCAGTTCGCCAATCCAGCGCTGCCGACGGTCATCACCTCGGCGCTCGCCAAATCAGGGATCGCGCCCGATCGGCTCGAGCTCGAGATCACCGAGGGCGTGTTCGTCAACGAAAACGCCGCGACCGAGCAGATGTTCAGGACGCTCAAGGGCTGCGGCGTGCGGCTCGCGCTCGATGATTTCGGAACGGGCTATTCGTCGCTCGGCTATTTGAAGAAGGCGCCGTTCGACAAGATCAAGATCGACCAGAGCTTCGTGCGCGGCGCGGCGATCGCGGGCAACCGCAACGCCGCGATCATCAAGGCGATCGTCAGCCTCGCCGAGACGCTGGGGATGGAGACGACCGCCGAGGGCGTCGAGAATCACGACGAGATCGCGCTGATCCGCGAGCTCGGCTGCAGCCACATCCAGGGCTATGTCTATGGCAAGCCGGCGCGCGCGCCCGATGTGCTCGAGCAGCTCGCGGCGGGCGGCGGCCGCGCGATCGCCAACGGCTTCCGCGTCAGCCGGAGCCCACGCACCGCGATGCTGCGGACTGCGCGGATCCAGGCGGGCGACATTGTCGGCGAGGTGCGGATCCGCAACCTCTCGACGACGGGCGCGATGATCGACGGGATCGATGTCGAGGCCGGAGCAGGCGAGTTCGAAGTGTTGATCGAACTGCTCGAGGACCAGATGTTCCCCGCCACGCTGCGCTGGGCAGCCGATGGCAAGGCCGGCCTCGCCTTTGCAGAGAGCTTCAACCTCGAGCGCCTCGCGGCGGCCACCACCGCTCCGGTGCGCAAGGCGGGATAAGAGCCACCCCTGCCGAGCGCCGCCGCCGGGTGCGAGCGACGCTCATCCTTCGCCTCCCCTCCCTGGAACGGAGGGGATCGAGGGGTGGGTTGCTCTCAGTGGGAACGGTCCGTCCGACGACGGGCCGACCCACCCCCAGCCCCCCCTTCCAGGGAGGGGAGCCGTTGGCCCCTTACCGTGCGGAGTTCCCGGTTGCTGCCGGCGCTACCGGCGCTGCTGGAACGGCGGCCGGAAACACCGGGGCGGCCGGAGCAGTCGTGCCCATCGTAGGCGGCGGCGGTGGTGGCGGCGCGTCGTTCGCGCCGGGGCCGCCATCGGGACCGGCGCCGGGTCCACGCGGACCGTGTCGCGGACCATCGGGCCCATCGGGGCCGCCCGGACCACCAGACCCACCCGGACCATGATGCGGCGGGCCCATCGGCCGCAGCGCGACGACCTTGCCGTCGGCGCTCACCAGGAACGAAGCGTGGATCATCCCGCGGCGATAATGGCCCTGGACGGTCACCGCCTGCCCGGCGCTGACGAGGCCGGTGCCATCGCCCTGCCGCCCGAGATCGACCAGCGCACGCCCGCTGCCATCGGTCAGCACGAACATCGGGCCATAGGTTTCGGCAACGCGGCCGCGCACGCTGATCACGCTGCCATTGTCGGTCAGCGAGCGGATCGCCACCGCCTTAAGCGGCGCCATCTCGACCGAAGGGCCGGTCATCTGTGCGATCGTCGCGCCGCCGCCGATGCCGAGCGCGAGCAGCGCCGCGCCCACGATCGCGGTGCGGACGGGCAGCTTGCGGCGCGGGCGGTCGTCCGCCACGGTATCGTGAGGGGCCCGGGGGCCTTCGATTTGGTCGGTCATCATTGCACTCCTGCGTGGTTGATGCCCGCTTTCTACCGGTGCGTTCCGACACCGCGCTGAACTTGTCGGTTCAGTCTCGGTTTAAGCAGTCCGCCTAGCGCGCGGTGCAAAGGACTGAGGATATGCGGATCTTATTGGTCGAGGACGACACGGCGCTCGCCGAGGGAATCGCCAAGGCGTTGCGCGCCGAGCATTTCGCGGTCGACGTCGCCACCAATGGCGAGGACGGCGCGCATCTCGGCGATACCGGCGGCTATGACGCGGCGGTGCTCGATCTTGGCCTGCCGATCAAATCGGGGATCACCGTGCTCGAGGAATGGCGCGCCGCGGGCCGCGTGCTCCCCGTACTGATCCTCACCGCGCGCGACGGCTGGTCGGAAAAGGTCGCGGGCTTCCGCGCCGGCGCCGACGACTATCTGACCAAGCCGTTCCGCGTCGAGGAACTCGTCATGCGGCTGCGCGCGCTGGTCCGCCGCGCGACGGGCAATGCCGCCGCGCGGATCGTGTGCGGCCGTGTCGCCTTCGATTCGCTGACTGGGCAGGTCGAGCTAGACGGTCTCCCGCTGCGGCTCACCGCGCTCGAATGGCGCGTGCTCTCGGCGCTGATGCTGCGCAAGGGCGTCGTGGTCGAGCGGCTGTATTTGCTCGACCATGTCTATGAAGGCGATTCGGATCCCGATTCGAACTCGCTCGAAGTGATCATCGGGCGGCTGCGCAAGAAGATCGGCGCCGAGGCGATCGAGACCGTCCGCGGACGCGGCTATCGCGTGGTGGAGGGGTGAGCGGCCCCGCCCTCTTCCGTCACCCCGGCCTTGTGCCGGGGTCCACTTCGCCCCTCGCGCGGCAGCCGGTGTTGGACGGTGGGCCCCGGCACAAGGCCGGGGTGACGAAAGGGCTGACATGACCCTCCTCCCCCGCTCGCTCTACGGTCGCCTGCTCGTCACCGCGCTCGTCGCGACGCTCGCCGCGCTCGCCTTTGCCGCGGTGACGATCGGCGCGGTGCTCGATCGCTTCGTGATGCACGGGCTGGACGACCGGCTCGACGCGCAGATCGCGGTGCTCGAGCAAGCCGTCCGCCCCGACGGCAGCATCGACCATGCGCGGCTCGTCCTCGCCGCGCCCTATGACGATCCGCAAGGCGGCTGGGGCTGGCGGATCGATGCGCCGGGCCGCACGATCACCTCGCCCGCCGCGCCCGCCCTCGCCGCGCTGCAAGCGGGCGGCCCGCGGCGCGCACCGCCGCCCGCTTGGCCGCCGCTTTCCCCGCCAGCGCCTTCCGCTCCGTCATCCGTCGCGTCAGCGCTGATCGGCCCGCCGCCCCCGCCCGATGGCCGACGCGCACACGGCGACGGCCCGCGCGACCGCGACGGCACCCAAGCGCTCGACTGGCATGGCGAGGACGGCATGCGCCATGCGCGCAGCCTGACGCTCGCCACCCCGGCGGGCGCGGTGCGGATCACCGCCTCCGCCCCGCGCGCGATCGTCGACCGCCCGCTCCGCGCCGCGATGGCACCGCTGCTCGGCTCGCTGCTGCTGCTCGGCGTCGCGCTGGCGGCGGCGACGCTGATCCAGCTCCGCATCGGCCTGCGCCCCTTGAAGACGATGCGCACCGGCCTCGCCGCGATCCGCGCCGGAACCGCGCGCGCGCTGCACGAGGACCAGCCGACCGAACTCGCCCCGCTCGCGCGCGAGATCAACGCGCTGCTCGACGAAAATGCGACCGCGCTCGCCAATGCCCGCGCGCACGTCGCCAATCTCGCGCATGGCCTCAAGACGCCGCTCGCCACGCTCGCGCTCGCGCTGCCGCAGCACGATCCCGACGGCACACTTGCCGCGCAGGTCGCGCGGATCGACCAAGCCGTGCGCCACCATCTCGGCCGCGCGCGCGCCGCGACGCCGGGGAGCGGCTTGCGCTTCGCAACCCCGCTCGCCCCCGTCGTCGCCGACCTGACCACCGCGCTGTCGCGGATCCACGCCGATCGCGGCGTCAGCGCGAGCGCGACGATCGATCCCGCGCTCAGCGTCGCGGTCGACCGGCAGGATCTCGACGAGTTGATCGGCAATCTGCTCGACAATGCGTGGCGCTTCGCCGCATCGCGAATCACGATCGACGCCGCCCCCGCATCCGACCCGCGCTTCATCCGCCTGAGCATCGCCGATGACGGCCAGGGCATTGCGCCCGCGGCGCGCGCCGCCGCGCTCACCGCCGGGCAGCGACTCGATGAACGCGGCGATGGCCACGGCTTCGGCCTGTCGATCGCACACGAACTCGCGACGCTCTATGGGGGCTCGCTGGTGCTCGATGCAGCATCGCTCGGTGGTCTCGATGCGATCGTTACGCTGCCGACGACGCTTTTCTCCGAGGCGTGAAAATATTGTCACGTTCCCGCTTCGGTCTCTTGCGTTTGAGCGAAGCCAGCTTTGACCGCGCGTCGCGTGATGAGGCCTCGCCCGGTCATCCGCCAAGCGTCGCGGATTAGCGACGAACCGAGTCCCCAATCTGTCATTTACCGTCTTGTGTCTCCGCGCGATCCGGCACAATCTGTAGGGGTTGAGTTCGGGGGCGAACCCAAGAGCTAGTGAATCAGACACCGCAACCCTATATTGCGGTAATGATCTGGACTGCGATTGCAGCGCGGGACGGTCTGTTTTTGTTCTCGCGTTTGCCCACGGAATGCTATGCTGGGAGCTCGCTTCCCGATTCGAACGGATCGGGAACAGAGGCGGTCCCGGTCGACACGATTTTGAACGAGTTTACAGGGACGCGAAACATGGATTTTCGGGATACCGGGGAAGTGAGTACCGACATGGCCACCGATATGATCGAGGCGCTCGCCGCCGCTGCGGCACCCGCCGACGACGCCGCCAAGGACGGTCGCGGCACCGCCGATCGCAAGCTCGCCGCGCGGGGCGATTCGAAGGAGATCCACGTCCAGCTCTATCCGGTCGAGGTCGATCATTCGCGCGATGCGCTGCTGACCGATTTCGGCAAGGACACGCTGCGCGACCGCTATCTGCTCCCGGGCGAGACCTTCCAGGATCTGTTCGTGCGTGTCGCCTCGGCTTATGCCGATGACGGCGCACACGCCCAGCGCCTCTACGGCTATATCTCGAAGCTGTGGTTCATGCCCGCAACGCCCGTTCTGTCGAACGGCGGCACCGGGCGCGGACTGCCGATCTCGTGCTTCCTCAATTCGGTGCCCGACAGCCTCGGCGGCATCGTCGACACCTGGAACGAGAATGTCTGGCTCGCCTCGCGCGGCGGCGGCATCGGTACCTATTGGGGCAATGTCCGCGGCATCGGCGAGCCGGTCGGCCTCAACGGCAAGACCTCGGGCATCATCCCGTTCGTCCGCGTGATGGATTCGCTGACGCTCGCCATCTCGCAAGGCTCGCTGCGCCGCGGGTCGGCCGCCTGCTATCTCGACATCTCGCACCCCGAGATCGAGGAGTTCCTCGAAATCCGTAAGCCCTCGGGCGATTTCAACCGCAAGGCGCTCAACCTCCATCACGGCGTGCTGATCACCGACGCCTTCATGGAAGCGGTGCGCGCGGGCGAAGAGTGGAACCTGACGAGCCCGAAGGACGGCTCGGTCCGCGCGACGGTCGATGCGCGCGGCCTGTTCCAGAAGCTCGTCGAGACGCGGCTTGCCACCGGCGAGCCGTACATCGTTTTCGCCGATCACGTGAACAAGGGCATGCCCAAGCATCACCGCGACTTGGGGCTCAAGGTCTCGACCTCGAACCTGTGCTCGGAAATCACGCTGCCGACCGGCAAGGACCATCTCGGCAACGACCGCACTGCCGTCTGCTGCCTGTCCTCGCTCAACCTCGAGACGTGGGACCAGTGGAAGGACGAGAAGGGCTTTATCGAGGACGTGATGCGCTTCCTCGACAACGTCCTGCAGGATTTCATCGACCGCGCCGAACCCGGCATGGAGCGCGCCGCCTATTCGGCGATGCGCGAGCGGTCGGTCGGCCTCGGCGTGATGGGCTATCACAGCTTCCTCCAGGCGCGCGGCCTGCCCTTCGAGGGCGCGATGGCCAAGTCGTGGAACCTGCGGATGTTCAAGCACATCAAGGGCCAAGTCGACGAAGCCTCGATGCACCTCGCGATGGAGCGCGGCCCCTGCCCCGACGCCGCCGACATGGGCGTGATGGAGCGGTTCAGCTGCAAGATGGCGATCGCGCCGACCGCGTCGATCTCGATCATCTGCGGCGGCACCTCGGCGTGCATCGAGCCGATCCCGGCGAACATCTACACGCACAAGACGCTGTCGGGCTCGTTCTCGATCAAGAATCCGTATCTCGAGAAATTGCTGATCGAGAAGTCCAAGAACTCGGACGCGATCTGGAATTCGATCCTCGAGCAGGGCGGTTCGGTCCAGCATCTCGATTTCCTCAGCCAGGACGAGAAGGACTGCTACAAGACGAGCTTCGAGATCGACCAGCGCTGGCTGATCGAGCTACAGGCCGACCGTACGCCGTTCATCGATCAGTCGACCTCGCTCAACCTGTTCATCCCCGCCGACGTCGAAAAGTGGGACTTGCTGATGCTCCACTTCCGCGCGTGGGAGCTCGGCGTGAAGTCGCTTTACTATCTGCGCTCGAAGAGCATCCAGCGCGCTGGGTTCGCCGGCGGGGTCGAGAACGACAACACGATCGAGAAGCCGCAATACGAGTTCGAAACGACCGATTACGACGAGTGTCTGGCGTGCCAGTGAGCTAAATTCCCTCTCCCGGTGGGAGAGGGAGGGAGCGGCGCAGCCGCGGAAGGGTGAGGACAGGATGCGGCTCTATGCACGTCAGCCAGTCGGTACCGTTCCGCGCGCGCGGCAATTGCGGCGCGATGCACCCGAGCCGGAACGCCGGCTGTTACGGGCGCTGCGCGAGAGCTTCCTGACGCTGAAATGGCGCCATCAAGCGCCGGTAGGGCCATTCTACACCGACATCCTGTGCTTTTCGGCAAAGCTTGTGATCGAGGTCGATGGCGACACGCATGCCGATCGCGAGACGCGCGATGCAGGCCGAACCAAGATGATCGAAGCGGAAGGGTTTCACGTGCTGCGCTTCACCAACACCGATGTGATGAAAAATACCGACGGCGTGATCGCGTCCATCTCCCTCTCCCTTCGGGAGAGGAGTTTTGGGTCGGACATGCCCCCGGCATGTCCTGAACAGCGCGGGGCGCTGCTCACCCAAAACTGGGCCCGCGCGGCGCAGCCGCGTGGGAAGGGTGAGGACATCGCATACGGAAAGGGCAGCGCGGAATGACCCGCACTGCCCTCACCCGACCTCGCTACGCTCGGCCACCCTCTCCCAAAGGGAGAGGGACTTTTAGCTTATTTCTCTTCTTCGAAGGTCACGGCGACATCGCCGTTTGCCGAGAGCCGCACCTTGCCGTCTTCGACATCGGCGACCAAGCCGAGCGAGATGTAATGGTGATGCCCTTCGTGCGACCCCGAGCCCTCGTTGACCTGCGCGCCCGAGTCCTTCTTGGTCAGCTTGATGCGGCCGCCCTCGACATGGTCGACGGTGCCGACATGGACGCCGTCGGCGCCGATGACTTCGGCATGTTCTTTGATCTGCGATGCGTCGACCATGATGGTAGCTCCTGTGCTATGATTGCGATCCCCCAACGCGCCGTTGGGGCATTGGATGCACGAGGCACAGCATGATCCCATCATTACGCATCCGCAACGCCTTCCATGCGGTCCGCCCGATCGGGGACCAGCGATGAGCCTGTCGATCGGCATCATGTACGCGGTCGCCGCGCTGTTCACGGCTATAGGCGCCGGCCTGCTGCTGTCGCTCACCCGGCCGAGCGCGCCCGGCAAGGTCTACGCCTTCCGCATGATCGGCATCATGGCGATGTCGCTCGGCATCGTGCTGCTGATGTCGGCGAGCGCGATGTGGCGCTGGAGCGTCGCCGCATGACCCAGTTTCACCCCCAGTTTTAACCCATCCCCAGATACAGTCCCGGAGTAAACCGCATGTCCCTCACCGAAGCCCGCAAGCAGTACAAGCCGTTCGAATACCCCTGGGCGTTCGATTTCTGGAAGCGCCAGCAGCAGATCCACTGGATGCCCGAGGAAGTGCCCTTGGGCGAGGATTGCCGCGACTGGGCGCAGAAGCTCAGCGACCATGAGCGCAACCTGCTGACGCAGATCTTCCGCTTCTTCACCCAGGCCGATGTCGAGGTGCAGGATTGCTATCACGAGAAATACGGCCGCATCTTCAAGCCGACCGAGATCAAGATGATGCTGGCGGCGTTCAGCAACATGGAAACGGTGCACATCGCCGCGTACAGCCATCTGCTCGACACGATCGGCATGCCCGAGAGCGAATATGGCGCCTTCCTCGAATATAGCGAGATGAAGGACAAGCACGACTACCTGCAGACCTTCGGCGTCGACAATGACGAGGACATCGCCAAGACGCTCGCGATGTTCGGCGGCTTCACCGAGGGGCTGCAGCTCTTCGCCAGCTTCGCCATGCTGATGAACTTCCCGCGCTTCAACAAGATGAAGGGCATGGGGCAGATCGTCACCTGGTCGATCCGCGACGAGAGCCTCCACTGCGAGGGCATCATCAAGCTGTTCCACGCCTTCTGCGCCGAGCGCAACTGCATGACCAAGTCGGTGCGCGACGACATTGCCGACATGTGCCAGCACACCGTCCGGCTCGAGGACAATTTCATCGATCTCGCGTTCGAAATGGGCCCGGTCAACGGCATGACCCCCAAGGAAATCAAGAAGTACATCCGCTACATCGCCGACTGGCGCCTTGGGCAGCTGGGCATGAAGCCGATCTACATGATCGACGAACACCCCCTCCCCTGGCTCGCGCCGATGCTCAACGGCGTCGAGCACGCCAACTTCTTCGAACAGCGCGCGACGGAATATTCGAAGGCGGCGACGCGCGGCAATTGGAACGAAGTGTGGGACGGGTTCGACAAGCGCCAGAAGGCGAAGGCGGGTGTTGGGGTTCCGGTGGCGAATGAGGATGCTGGTGAGGCGGGGGATATGTTCTCGCGCGCTGGCGTGGCCGCGGAGTAAGTCGCGCCGGCCGGGGATTAGCGTAATCTAATCCCCACCTTGAGCCACGCCCACGGCACAGATCGCCGTGGGCGGAAAGATTAGGAAGCCAAGATGGGTATTGCAGAACACTTCAGAATTCACGGCGCGGTTCATGCGTTTTGGATAATATCTATCCTCGTATTAATTATCACCGCTTTATTGCTGTTAGTTCCGAATGGATCATTTCTGCGAGATTATATATCCTTCGCCAGTTCCATAGCTTCGATAATTTTGGCTATTATCGCTATATTTTATTCAATGTTTTCAAATCAATCATTTTCCGAAATGGTTGGCTCTTTGCAGTCATCAGTTCAAAACACGTCTCAGTCATCCGCTAAATTAGAAGATGCTTCAAACTTTTTAACTACCTTAGCCGATCGCGTTTCGACAGAGATTTCAAGTCTTTCTCCGAGATTTGATGCCGTAGAAAACAAGATCGAAAAAGGACTGTTGACCGACAGAATAGTAAATTCTAGTAATTTAAATGGAAAAATGGGGCAGCGACCAATAATAAGGACAAGTCTACTGCAGGCTTAACGGTTGCCATATATGCTATTCAAAAGATGAGCGAGACATCCATCGAGTTCGAAGTTCAATCTGCCTTTGAAACGGAAGCATGGCAACAATACATTGCCGGGTGTCTTTCGACAATATCCTATTTTTCACCATGCGGAATGACAATAAAGAGGGTTGGTAGTTTTGGCTATTCACTTGCTTCTTTGGGCGATTTATCTTTAGAAGATATCAAGGAAATACTAAAATCTACAAAGCCAAACAAGAACATGATGACCGCTGTTGACGTTTATTTCGATCGAAAGAAAGAAATTGATGCTTCTTAAAGTTTAGTTTCCCTGATATAGCCTCAGGCATCCACCTTACTGCCGACTACGAACTCGCCGACACTCGTGGTGCTCGGCCGAATCGTAGCCGATCTCAGCGCCGAGATCGAAAGCGCATGGCATGACTATTTCGCCTAAGGCTACCGAAGTCCGCTTCGATGCCGACCAAATGTGGGTCGAGTTCGACGACGGCCGCACGCTCGGCGTGCCGCTCGCTTGGTTTCCGCGGCTGTTCGATGCCAGCCGGCCGATCGCGGCACAGTGCAGATCAGCCAATACGGCCTGCATTGGGAAACGCTCGACGAAGACATTTCCATCGCCGGCCTGCTCGCCGGCAGGGGCGACCGGACGATGCTCCCGAAGAACCTGGCGGCCTGACCTTCGTCGCTTTCTATCCGCCACACTCGAGCGTCTGGAGATTGTCGTGGAGACCAAGTGGCAGACCGAAGAGATATGGCGCCAATCCCTCGAACTGCAGCGATCGCACTTGCGTCGTGCTGAAGAGGTTGCCCGAACTTGGAAGCCTTTTCTAAAAGAGGTCGAAGATACGCGACGACGCGTTGCACGCATCTGGGCCGCTGGGCAGCCCGAATGGCAGGAGCAAGATAACGCTTAGAGGCGCGCGAGGCGGATCGCGACCAGATCGTCCCGCGCCTGCGGCGTGAGGTTAACCTTCAAGCTTGAGGTCGCGCCACACCTGCTCGACCGGGATCATCGCCGCACGATCGCGGGTTTGTGCCAGTCCGCGCTCGATCTTCGCACGCTCCCGGGCAGCATAGCCGGGGTCGGGCTCGCCAGCTTGCTCGGAGACCTTCTCGGCGGGGATCGCGGTCGGCTTCATGCGCGCGAGTGTATCACCGTTTGCGCATCATGAAAAATCGCCGCTTGCGCCACGAGCCCAATCCTCCCCCGCTAGGGGGAGGTGGGGGCCGTAGGCCGACGGAGGGGGCGGAAGCGGTGTCCTCTGCAAGAGAGGGCCCTCTTACCTCCCCCTCCGGCGCATACGCGCCACCTCCCCATGGCGGGGGAGGATCAAACGCCCCTCACCCCCGCAACCACGACAAAACAAACGGCCGCCGCGGCGCGCTCGTCCCATTGGGGGTCGCCACATCGATGTCCTGCCGGTTGAACTGCCGATACAGCACCACGCTCAGCACCGCGGCATAGAAGCACCACACCGACGCGAACGCATAGCCCTTGACCAGATGCACGATCGTCAGCCCGATCACGTTGAGCAGCCCGTACCCCCGCACCACGCGGTGCGTCGACAGCAGCAGCGCCCCGCACGTCGCGAGGATGTAGAGCAGCGACACCCACATCTGGCTGGTGATCGGGTTGGTATAGGTGATCGAATGCTGCTCGATCACCGCGCAGGTCGGCGCGACGACGAGGCCGGTCATGTCCCATGCGAACACCACCGCCCCCACGCCGCACAGGCCAAGGATCGCGCGCCGCCGCCACCCCGGCGGCTCCATCAGCACCACCGCGACGGGCATCAGCAGCGGCAGGATCCCGATCGCATAGAGCGTGAAGAGGAACACGCTATGGTCGACTGCCGTGGCCCCGAGCCGCCCCTCGAGCGCGAGCCACACCATCCCTTCGGAGAACTGGTGCACCGCGAACAGCAGCGGCACGCACGCGAAGAGCAGCGCGCGCGGCTCGCGGACATGCCGTAGCGTCGCGACGCCGACCACCCCGAGGACCGCCGACGCGGTAAAACTGGCGGTGGCCGAAAAGCACATGCGCGCAGACCTTCACGAGCAGGAGAGACGTCCGCTCTGGGGCGCAACGCCGTGGAATGCCAGCAGGATTTCGCGGCGGCCGCGACGCGACCCCCGGCAGCGACCGGGCCCGTCGCGGGTGCGCGCTCGGCGCGCGAAGCCGCCGCCGCCGATCGACCTCGCCCTCCGCCGCGGCGATGCTGCCGGCCACGCCCGCGTTCCACACCCGATCACCGATCGAACCGCCACCGCTACAAACCGCTGTCCTACACGAAACAATTAGGTTATATAGGGCACGTCTCAGATCTCAGAGAGCCGGTCATGCCGATCCTCACGCACACCAAGACCCTATCCCGTCGCCCCGGCGAAGGCCGGGGCCGCGTCGCTCTCGCGCGCATGGATCCGTCGGCGCCACCACAGAGCGGCCCCGGCCTTCGCCGGGGCGACGGGATGGGATGTCTGCCCGCGATCATCACAAAAACGGAAACGATCGCGATCGAAGACTCACCGTCCAGGGGTCAATCGAGTCAATTGCCCACTCGGTTCGTCGCACCGTCCGCAGGAGCGACGCAGCACCCCACCCGCCGACGTATCCCCACCACCGCGGGGATCCGCCGCCGCGCCATTCAGGCGCGCGCGCCCTCGACGACGCTGCTCGAATTGTGCCGCAGCGCTTTCAGCACGGTCTCGACGATCGCCTCGGCATCGAGCCCGGCCTGGGCATATTGCAGCTCGGGCTTGTCCTGGTCCTGGAACGTGTCGGGCAGCCGCATCGTGCGCAGCTTGAGCCCCGCGTCGATCAGCCCCGAGTCGCTGGCGAAGGTCAGCACGTGTGCGCCCAAGCCCCCGACCGCGCCTTCCTCGATCGTCACCGCGACTTCGTGCGTCGTCAGCAGCTTGCGGATCAGCTCCTCGTCGAGCGGCTTGGCGAAGCGCAGATCGGCGACCGTCGTCGACAGCCCCTTCGCCTCGAGCGCCTCGGCCGCGCGCATCGCCTCTTCGAGCCGCGTGCCGAGCGACAGGATCGCGACCTTGTGCCCCTGCCGCACGATCCGCCCCTTGCCGATCTCGAGCGCCTCGGCAACCGCGGGAAGCGCGACGCCGGTGCCGTTGCCGCGTGGATAGCGCACCGCGATCGGCCCGCTGTCGTGGAGGATCGCGGTGTGCGTCATATGGACCAGCTCGGCTTCGTCGGCCGGCGCCATCACCACCATGTTGGGCAGCGTGGCGAGATAGGCCAGGTCGAACGACCCGGCATGCGTCGCGCCATCGGCCCCGACCAGGCCAGCGCGGTCGATCGCGAAGCGCACCGGCAGGTTCTGGATGCAGACGTCGTGGACGACCTGGTCATAGGCGCGCTGCAGGAAGGTCGAATAGATCGCGCAGAACGGCCGCATCCCCTGCGCGGCGAGGCCCGCGGCGAAGGTGACGGCGTGCTGCTCGGCGATGCCGACGTCGAAGAAGCGCTCGGGATGCGCCTTGGCAAAGGCGTCGAGCCCGGTGCCCGACGGCATCGCCGCGGTGATCGCGCAGATCCGCGGATCGGTTTCGGCTTCCTTCGAAAGCTGCGCGCCGAACACGTTCTGATACTGCGGCGGACCCGGGGGCGCCTTGGTCTGCACGCCCGAGATGACGTCGAACTTCTGGACGCCGTGATACTTGTCCGCCGCGGCCTCGGCCGGGGCATAGCCCTTGCCCTTCTTGGTCACGACATGGACGAGGATCGGGCCCTCCTCGGCATCGCGGACATTCTCGAGCACGGGGATCAGCTGGTCGAGGTTATGCCCGTCGATCGGGCCGACATAATAGAAGCCGAGCTCCTCGAACAAGGTGCCGCCCATCGCCATGCCGCGGGCGAATTCCTCGGTCTTGCGCATGCCCGTCGCGATCGGCTTCGGCAGCCGCTTGGCGAGTTTGCGCGCCAGATCGCGGAAGCCGAGGAACTCGCGGCTCGACACGATGCGGCTGAGATAGGCCGACAGCCCGCCGACGGGCGGGGCGATCGACATGTCGTTGTCGTTGAGGATCACGACCAGCCGGTTGCCGGCTTGGGCGGCGTTGTTCATCGCCTCATAGGCCATGCCGGCAGACATCGCGCCGTCGCCGATCACCGCAATGCCCTTGCCGGGCTTGTCGGCGATCTTGTTGGCGACGCCGAAGCCGAGCGCGGCCGAAATCGAGGTCGAGCTGTGCGCCGCGCCGAACGGGTCGTATTCGCTCTCGGAGCGCTTGGTGAAGCCCGACAGGCCCCCGCCCATGCGCAGCGTCCGGATCCGGTCACGCCGGCCGGTGAGGATCTTGTGCGGATAGCATTGATGCCCGACGTCCCAGACGAGCTTGTCGTTGGGCGTGTCGAACACATAGTGAATCGCAACCGTCAGCTCGACCACGCCGAGCCCCGAGCCCAGGTGGCCACCTGTTACGCCGACGGCGGCGATCGTCTCCTGGCGGAGCTCGTCGGCAAGCTGGCGAAGCTGGGTGGGGGCAAGCGTCCGAAGATCGGCGGGAATGTTCACCGTGTCGAGCAGCGGCGTTTGGAGAATATCGACCATCCGGCCTGCTTAGCGTGGTGCAATCCGCCTGTCGATTACCTCGATTGCGCTGCGCACATTCTTGACGCGCCGTGCGTCGCGGCATCACATCGCGCCGATCGTACCGGGGGAAATGCCATGACCGCGCTTAGCCATCGCCTTGCTGCCGAGGCCGACATCCCGGCGATCGCCGCGTTGATGGAGCGCGCGATCGCCGAGCTGCAGCACGGTTTCCTGTCACCCGATGAGATCGCCGCAAGCCGGTTGAGCATGGGACTCGACACGCAATTGATCGCCGACCGCACCTATTTCGTGGTCGAGCAGGACGGCCAACTCGCGGGCTGCGGCGGCTGGAGCTACCGCGCGACGCTCTACGGCGGCAATGCCGGCGCCGCGCCGCGCGATGCGCGCACGCTCGATCCCGCAAGCGAGCCTGGCCGGATTCGCGCGATGTACACCGACCCCGGCTTCGTGCGCCGTGGTATTGGCCGCTTGGTGCTCGGCCTATGCGAAGCGGCTGCGCGGGGCGCTGGCTTCACGCGGGTCGAGCTGATGGCGACGCTGTCGGGCGAGCCGCTCTATCGCGCCGCGGGCTATCAGGAGATCGAGCGCGTCGCCAAGATGGCGGAGCGCGGCACGCCTGTGCCGGGGTTACGCATGGGAAAGGATCTTGGCTGAGCGCGGCTCAGCCACAGTCGGCGCACTTGCCGCGGACTTCGATCACCGGCCGCACCGGCGAGAATCCCGCCGCTTCCGCCGCCGAGCGCACGCCCTTGGTGATACGGTCGTCATCGAGGTGCGTCGTCTGCCCGCAGCTGTCGCACACCAGGAAGATGCAGTCGTGGAGACAATCGGGGTGCGCGTTGGCGATATAGGCGTTCGAGCTCTCGACTCGCCGCGCCAGATTGGCACCGACGAACAGGTCGAGGATGCGGTACACGCTGTTGGCGGCGACGCGACGCCCCTCGGCCTTGGAGACCGCCTCGGCGATGTCATAGGCCGATGCCGGCTTGTCGAACCCAGCGAGCGCGCGGAAGATTTGCGCGCGCATCGCGGTCCATTGCTCGCCCGAGCGTTCGAGCGTCGCCCGCGCGGCGACGGCGAGATCGGCGCCTTGCGGCTCGGCATGATGATGTGTGGCCATGCGGCCGAGATAGGCGGTGCGGGCCCTCCCCGCAACGGCGCGACTCAGGAGGGTCAGTTGGCGGCGCGGCGGTTCAGGTCGTGGCCGAGTGCGAGCGTCGCCACGCCGATCAGCGTCCACACCGTCTCCATCCCCGATCCGTCATGCGGCAAGGAGATCGCGCCCGCCATCGTGCCGAGCCCGGCCGAGCCGACCACAGCCGGCATCATATAGCCGTGCGTGAAGATCCCGCGCCCAAGCGCAAACACGCCGAAGCCGATCGCGATCGTCAGCCCGATCTCGTGGAACAGCGGGTTGAGCAGCAGCCCGCCCGCAGTCGAGGCCAGCGCGATGAACACCGAGCTCGCGATGCAATGCACCATGCACAGCCCCGACAGCCCGATCGCCATCGTGTCGAACCGCTGTTCGATCCAGCGGATTGCGGGGGTGTGGGCGAGAGTCGTCATGCTGGACGCCATGTGGCATGTCGAGGGTCAGGTTACAACATATCATCGACGATTTTTTGTGGTGGCCTTTCGTCGGACTGGCGTGCTGTCATGCCGCATCGCATGATGGTGCCTGAACTGCTTGGGGTCGGGAGTGGAAATGCGCTGCGCTATCGTCGGCCTGATGCTGTGGGCGACCCCCGCGTCGGCGGCCTCCCCCGCCCCGGCCGAACCCGCCACGCGGCCCGCGCCCGTAGCGCAACCCGCCAGCAACCCAGAGATGACCGCGCTGTTCGACGCAGACCAAAAGGCGCGCGACACCCCCGCCACGATCGACTGGAAGGTGCTGTGGCCAGCGGATCGCGCCCGGCGGGCGCGGACGCAGGTGCTGCTCGACACGGGCGCCCTGCACAGCGGGGACGATTTCTATCACGCGGCCTATCTGTTCCAGCATGGCGAGACGCCAGCGGATTTCCTCAAGGCGCATACGCTCGCGGTGGTCGCAACCGCCCGCGGCAAACCCGAGGCGGTGTGGATCGCCGCGGCGACGCTCGACCGCTATCTTCAACGGATCGGTCAGCCGCAAATCTATGGCACGCAATTCCAGCGCGCGCCGGGACACGCCTGGACGCAGGAGCCGTACCAGCGCGAGCTGCTGTCCGATGCGCTGCGCCAGGCGACCAATGTCCCGCCGCTGGTCGATCAAGCGAAGCAACTCGAGGGCTATCGACACCAGCCCGGATAACCGCCCGCCCCCGCGGCAGTTTGTCCAATCGACGCGCCGCCGACAACCGCGTAAGGTCGCACGATGCTCCAGGCGTCTTCGCTCCCCTCCACCGTCCGCCCGCGGACGCTCTCCACCTGGCTGTTCGTCGTGGCCGCGCTGATCGTCGCGATCGTCGTGATCGGCGGGATCACGCGGCTGACCGAATCGGGGCTGTCGATCACGTCATGGAAACCGCTCAGCGGCAGCATTCCCCCGATAACAGATGCGCAGTGGCAGGCCGAATTCGCCAATTACCGCACGATCCCGCAATACGAGGCCTTCAACCAGGGGATGACGCTCGCCGGGTTCAAGGCGATCTTCTTTTGGGAATATCTCCACCGCATGCTTGGCCGCGTGATCGGCCTCGCCTTTCTCGTGCCGCTGGTGTGGTTCGCGGTCCGGCGGCGGATCCCGCGCGGGTATCTGGTGCGGCTCGTCGCTTTGTTCTCGCTGATCGCGCTTCAGGGCACGTTCGGCTGGCTCATGGTCCGCTCGGGGCTCAGTGGACGGACCGAGGTCGCGCCGGGCTGGCTCGCGACGCATTTGCTCACCGCCTTGTTCACGCTCGCCGGCATGGTGTGGACCGCCCTCGATCTGCGCGCGCTCGCCGACAACCGGCTTGCACGCCCTGCCCAGTTGCGGCTGATCCCGGCGATCGCGATCGTGCTGCTGTTCGCGCAGATCCTGTTCGGCGCGCTGACCGCTGGCCTGCGCGCCGGCTACGCCTTTTCGAGCTGGCCGTTGATGGGCGACGTGATCTTCCCGATGGCAACGCCGTTTACCGATCCGCTGTGGCGCAACCTGTTCGACAACCCGATCGTCGTCCAGTTCGTCCATCGCTGGCTCGCCTTCGCCGTCGCGTTCGGCGTGATGATGCTCGCCGCGCGCGCCCGCCGCGCCGGCGCGCCGCGCCTTGGGCTGGCGCTGATCGGCCTGGTCTGTGCGCAGATCGTGCTTGGCATCGTGACGTTGCTGAGCGGGGTCGAGATCGCCGTCGCGGTCGCACACCAGGCCAATGCCGCCTTGCTCGTGATTGCGACCGCCGCCGCGGCGCATGCCGTCGGCCGCCGCGCGATCTGACCCTCCGCAAAGCGCTCCGGTATCAGAATACCCGTCAGCAAACCCGCACTTTGCTTGACTTTCGCAAGGCCAAGCAGCAATAGCGCTTCCAACGGTGCCGCCCTCGAAGGGGCGGCATCTGTCATTTTAGCATGTAAAGGTCACAAGCCCCATGAAGGCGCTGATGAAGACCACCAAACCGGCATTGCCGCATGAGGTGGAGAAGAAATGGATCATCGTCGATGCCGACGGTCTGGTCGTCGGCCGTATGGCGTCGATCATCGCGAACATCCTGCGCGGTAAGCATAAGCCGAGCTTCACCCCGCACGTCGATTGCGGTGACAATGTCATCATCATCAACGCGGACAAGGTGCGGTTCACGGGCAACAAGCTCAAGGACAAGATCTACTACCGTCACACGGGTTATGCCGGCGGCATCAAGGGCGTCGCGGCCGGCAAGATCCTCGAGGGTCGTTTCCCCGAGCGGATCATCGAAAAGGCCATCGAGCGGATGATCCCGCGCGGGCCGCTGGGTCGCGCCCAGCTGCGCAACCTGCGCGTCTTCGCTGGTACCGAGCATCCGCACGAAGCGCAGAACCCCGAAGTCCTCGACATCGGCAGCATGAACCGCAAGAACAAGGTGGGCAACTGATGTCCGACAACCGCCAGTCCCTCGCCGATCTCGCCGGCCTGACCAACACGCCGGCACCGGTTGCAGCGCCTGCCGCTGCAACGACCGCGCCTGCCACCGGCGAAGATTACGTTGCTGCCCCCGCAGCGCCGACGCACGAGCCGATGCCGCTGCGCGAGCAGATCCTCGACCAGTACGGCCGCGCCTATGCGACCGGCCGTCGTAAGGACGCCGTCGCACGCGTCTGGATCAAGCCCGGCACCGGCAAGATCACGATCAACGGCCGCGACCAGGAAGTGTATTTCGCACGTCCGACGCTGCGTCTCGTCATCAACCAGCCGTTCGGCGTGACCGAGCGTGATGGCGCGTATGACGTCGTCTGCACCGTCAAGGGCGGTGGCCTCTCGGGCCAGGCCGGCGCGGTCAAGCATGGTATCAGCCAGGCGCTGACTCGTTTCGAGCCGATCCTGCGTGCGCCCGTCAAGGCAGCCGGGTTCCTGACCCGCGACAGCCGCACGGTCGAGCGTAAGAAGTACGGCAAGGCGAAGGCCCGTCGTAGCTTCCAGTTCTCGAAGCGCTAAGCTTCCACGAAACTGTAGTACGCAAAGGGGCGGTCCGGCAACGGGCCGCCCTTTTCGGTTCTGGTCGACCTGCTCGGCATACCGCGAGCCGCTTGGGCGCGATCTTGCATTGCCACGCTGCCATGCCGAAATACGCAACAGCACCAGAAAAAACGACAAAGGGAAGTCCGGGTTTGACCGACGATCGCGCGCCGCAGGCGACCAACCAGACCGCCTTGCTCGACGGGCCATCGGACGACGTGGTCGAGACGACCGACTGCGCATCGAACGAGCCGACATCGTTTGCCGAGGCGATCGAACAGGTCGGCGCCGGGTCGCTGCTCGGTTACCGCTTGCAGCAACAGGCGATCCTGTCCGATTTCGGGCTGTTCGCGCTGCAATGCCGCGACAATGAAGCGCTGCTCGCCAAGGCTGCCGAAATGGCCGCCGACGGGATGCAGACCAGCCTGTGCAAAGTGCTCGAGTACCGCGCCGAACAGCACGACTTGATCTTCCGCGCGGGCGTGGGGTGGCGCGCCGGGGTGATCGGCAAGGTCAGCCTCGCCGCCGACGATAAGTCCCCCGCGGGCTTCGCCTATCAGAACGGCACGCCCGTCATCTCGAACCATCTCGAGGGCGAGGAGCGCTTCCGCACGCCGAAGATCATGGTCGAACACGGCGTACGCCGCGCGATCAACGTGCTGATCTCGACCACCGCGGGCCCGTGGGGCGTGCTTGAGGTCGACAGCCCGAGCGCCGGCCAGTTCGAGGCCGCCGATATCGCTTTCCTCCAGGGCTTCGCCAATTTGCTCGGCGTCGCGATGGACCGACAGGAGGGCGAGCGCCGCCTCGCCGAAGCGATCGATTACCAGAAGGTGCTCGTCCGCGAGGCGAGCCATCGCGTCAAGAACAGCCTGACGATGCTGTCGAGCATCCTCCATCTGCAATCCCGCAGCAATCCGCTCCCCGAAGTCTCGAGCGCGCTAAACGAGGCGTCGGGCCACGTTATCGCGATCGCCCGGACGCACGATCAATTGTGGCGCCAGGATACCGGACGGATCGAGATCCCCGCGCTGATCAAGGATCTGTGCGCGAGCCTTTCGACGCAGCTCGCCACCGTCACGCTGGAGTGCAGCGCCGACGACATCTCGCTTCATGCCGACCAGGCCGTCGCGGTCGGTCTGCTGCTCACCGAGCTTGTCACCAATGCCGCCAAATATGCCTATGGCGATGCCGGGGGGCGCGTTGTCGTCACCGCGAAGGCGCAGGACAGCGCGATCGTCGTGACCGTGCGCGATTTCGGCAAGGGGTTGCCCGAGGCGTTCGACCTGACGAGCCGATCATCGACGAGCCTGGGTATGCAGCTGATCCGGACGCTGGTGCGCAGTCTCGACGGCGTGATCGACGCCGGATCCGATGGGGGGGCGTGGTTCGCCATCACCTTTCCGGCGAAGCCCGCGCACGGCTGAGACCGGCGCGTTTACGTCCCGTCGAGTTGCGCGATCGTCGCGGTCGCCGCGGGCTCGCCCTTGAGCGCGAGTGCGGCGCGCTCGGCGCCCGCCATCACGCGCATGATGTTGCCGCCCGCCAGCTTGGCGAGATCGCGGTCGCTCCACCCACGCCGCGCCAGTTCGGCGAGCAAGGCGGGATAGGTTTCGACGCCGTCGAGCCCTTGCGGCAATTCGCTAAGCCCATCGAAATCGGATCCGATCCCGACATGGTCGATCCCCGCCACCTTGGCGATATGGTCGATATGGTCGGCGACCATCGTCAGCGTCACCGCTGGCTTGGGGTGCGCCAGCTCCCACGCCGCCAGCGCCGCCTTGGCCTTGTCGGGTTGGCCGATATAGAGCCCGCCGAACGGCGGCGCGTTGTAGCTGGCGATCTCGCCATTGTGCGCCGCCTCCCATAGTCGGCGCTGCTCCGAGACGTAGCTCGGCGCGAAATTGACCATCACGATCCCGCCATTGGCGGCGAGCAGCTTGAGCACGGCGTCGGACACGTTGCGCGGATGATCGCACAGCGCGCGTGCGCTCGAATGCGAGAAGATCACCGGTGCGCTCGACACGCGCAGCGCGGCGCGCATCGTCGCTTCGTTGACGTGGCTGAGATCGACCAGCATGCCGAGCCGGTTGAGTTCGTGCACCACCGCCTCGCCGAACTTGGTCAGACCGCCATGCTTCGGATCGTCGGTCGCCGAATCGGCCCAGGCGATCGTCCGCGAATGCGTCAGCGTGAGATAGGATGCGCCGAGCTGGCGATAGGCGCGCAGCACGGCGAACCTCCCGTCGATCTGCCCCCCGCCCTCGACCCCGAGAAGCGACGCGATCCGGCCCTTCGCCTGGATCCGCCGGACGTCGGCAGCGGTGGTCGCGGCCTCGAACACGGTCGGATAGCGAGCGAAGATCTGCTGCATCAGCCCGATCTGCTCGAACGTCGCTTCGACCTGCTGCGGCCCGGGCAAGTTGGCATCGACATAGACCGACCAGAATTGCCCGCCGACGCCGCCCTTGCGCAGCCGCGTGATGTCGGTGTCGTATTTGGCCGGGTCGAGCGTCGTCAGATCGAGCGTCCAGCGCGCGTCGCCGGCGCGGCCGACGAGCGTCTCGGCCCAGTCGTTATGCCCGTCGATCAGCGGCGTGTCTTTCAGCACGCGCGCGACGCGAGCGTCGATGTCGGACGGCGCTGCATAAGCGGGTGCTGTGGCGAGCAGGAGCGACGCGAGCAGGAGAGCTGTTTTCATTACGCCAGCGTATCGCGCAACGGCGGCGTTACAAGCCCTTCGGCATGCAGCGCTTATTCCGCGCGTTCCCGCTCGAGCGGACGATCGGGCGCCGGCGTCATCGTCCGCAGCAGCACGTCGAAACGCCCGTCGGCGATGCGGATTTCGTTGAACGAGGGCGGCGTCGTGCGCGTGCGTTCGGACAGCGTTCCCGCGCCGATCATCCGCACCACGGTGCCATCGACGCTATGCGCAATGTCGAACGGATCATGGACATGTCCGGTCAGCACCGCATCCGCGCCGGCGTCGGCCAGCGCCCGAAGCGCAGCCGCGCCGTTATGCGTCTGCGCCGACATCCGCGTCTCGGGTTCGACCAGCGGATGATGACAGGCGATGAAGACCAGCTTTCCCGCAGGCACCTGAGCCAGCAACGCGAGCGTGCGATCGAGCGCGCCGCGGCTCACCTTGCCCTTCGACCAGTTGAGCCGCCATTGCGCGCGCGCCGTCGTCACGAGCGGGACGATCGCGACGCCGGGCAAGTCGAGCGGCTGCTCGACCATCCGCTCGATCTTGCGCATCCGCCGATAAGGCCGGAAGAACCGGTCGATCGGGTTGAAATAGGGCAAATCGTGATTGCCGACCTCGACCGTCACCGGCACGCCGAGCCCCTGCAACCACGCGAGCCCGGCGGAGAACTCGCGGCGCCGTGCGCGCATCGTCAGGTCGCCCGTCATGATCACCGCGTCGGGCTGCTCGGCCTTGACCAGCCCCCCGAACCAGGCGACCGCTGCCGCATCCTCGCGCCCGAAATGCACGTCGCTGACATGGAACAGCCGCATCACGCGTCCTTCTTGGTCGTAATGAAGAGCTCGCGCGTGGTGCCGAGCCGGATCGTGCTGCCGGGTTCGAGCATCACCGGTTCGCCGTCCACCAGCGCAAGCGCCGGCTTGTCGCCGCGTGTCCGGAACTGCTCGGCATGGCATTGCGTGACCTCGGACGCCTCGACCCAGTCGCCGGTCACCCATTCCCAGCCGAGCCGCGTCAGCGCGCGAAAATCGCGCGCGTCGATCGCCGCGATATCGAGCCGCCCTGGCTCTGCCCGCACCAACACCGCTTGCGCGCCGTGCTTGAGGCCAGGCACGCCGTCGAGCCGGATGCCGTGACCGAAAGTCCGTCGCCACGCCTGGCGCAGGGCGCGACCCAATCCCCGCAACCGCCCCGCCCGCACCAGCTCGCGCGCGCGGACCCAGGTGGCGGCCGGCCCAAGGATCAGCCCGACCAGCGCGCGATGCTCCGGCAGGTCGACCACCGGAAGCGCGATCTTGCGACCATGGGCGATCGCCGCGGTGACGATCGCCGCAGGATCGGTCGAGCCGTGGAGCATCTTGGCGAGCAGGTTCATCGTGCCGCCGGGCAGGATCAACACTGCGCCGCGCCATTCCGCCAGCGCACTGACCGCCGCATTGATCGTCCCGTCCCCCGCGAACAGCACTGCTGTGTCGACGTCAGCCGCATCGAGCGATTCGGCGGTCGGCAAGGGGTCGCTCGGGAAAGCGGTGCGTCCGACCAGCGTCAGCCCCTCCCCGGCGAACGACGCCGCGATGGCATCGGCCTTGGCGGGGGTCGCGGTGCCCGATTTGATATTGGTGATGAACCACAGTCTCTGCATGGCGCGCTCAACGCACAGCGCGGCCAGAAGTGACGCCTGCGCAACGGAAAAAAACGCGACTTCGCGCGGCAATTACGCGTTGGCAGCGTCCTTCGCAGGCTGTGCATCGGACAAATTGGCCCGGATCTGTTGCAAGGTCGCGATTACGAGCGCCTGCTCGGCATCCGAGACCCCCGCCAGCGCACTGCCGAGCATTTCGTCGGCAAGATGCCCGAGATCGTCGAGCAAAGGCCGCGCGCGCTCGGTCAGGTAGATTTGCCACGCGCGCCGGTCGCTCGGGTCGCGGCGCCGCTCGACCAACCCGGCTTCCTCGAGCCGGTCGATCATCCGGCACGCGGTGATCGGCTCGACCTCGAGCATTTCGGCCAGCCCGCCCTGATTGATCCCCTCGCCTCGCTGAAGAAACTTCAGCACGCGCCACTGCGTCCGCGTCACGCCAATCGCGCGCGCGCGCTCGTCGAAGCGACGGCGCATCAGTCGCGAAACGTCACTGATCATGAAGGCGATCGAATCTTGCATGGCACGCGGTATAATAAGCATGCTCAAAATATCCAGCGTTTCCTCGATCCGTCCTGGGCGCCGCGCGATATCCCGCGCAAAAAGCGCTGTCGTTCAGGGCGTCGCTTGTGCGAGATGGGGCGATGACTGACTCTCGTCCCGCCCCGATCGCCGAACTCACGCTGCGCGGCGTGCTGCTTGGCGGGCTCATCACGCTGCTGTTCACCGCCGCCAACGTCTATCTCGGGCTCAAGGTCGGGCTGACCTTCGCGACCTCGATTCCCGCCGCGGTGATCTCGATGGCGATCCTCAAGCTGTTCAAGGGATCGACGATCCTCGAGAACAACATTGTCCAGACGGTCGCCAGTGCAGCGGGCACACTCGCCGCGATCATCTTTGTGCTGCCGGGGCTGGTGATGATCGGCTGGTGGCAGGACTTCCCCTATGTCCAGACCGCCGCAATCACGATGACCGGCGGGATCCTCGGCGTCATGTTCTCGGTGCCGTTGCGGCGTGCGCTCGTCGTCGATACCGACCTGCCCTATCCCGAGGGTGTCGCCGCCGCCGAAGTGCTCCAGATCGGCGCCGGATCGCGCGAGGGCGAGGCCGAAGCCCGCCAAGGATTGCTCGTTTTGATCTGGAACAGCATCGCCTCGGCGGCTTTCGCGATCTTCACGCAGACCAAGATCATTACCGATACCGCCGCAACCAGCTTCCGCGTCGGCGCGGGCGCAACGGGGATCTCGGGCAGCCTGTCGTTCGCGCTGATCGGCGTCGGGCATCTCGTCGGCATCTCGGTCGGCGCGGCGATGGCGCTCGGGCTCGTGATCGGTTGGTTCGTGCTCGTGCCGATGCTGACCGCGGCGCATCCCGCGCCGAGCGACATCGCCGACTGGGTCAACACCGTGTGGAAGGGCGACGTGCGCTTCTTCGGCGCGGGCGTGATCGGCATTTCGGCGATCTGGACCCTGGTCAAGATCGCCGGCCCCGTGATCGGTGGCGTGCGCTCAGCACTCGCCGCCAGCGCCGCGCGCGGCAAGGGCGAGACGCTCGCGCTCGAGGAACGCGATTTGCCGATCGCCTGGGTCGCGCTCGTCGCGCTGCTGACGCTGCTGCCGATCGGCTGGCTGTTGTGGGACGTGATCGCGGGCGGCGCGCTCGTCGGCTCGGCATTCCTGCTGATCGCTGGGGCGCTCGTGTTCGTGCTTGTCGCGGGGCTGATGATCGCGGCGGTGTGCGGCTATATGGCGGGGCTGATCGGGGCGTCGAACTCGCCCGTGTCGGGGATCGGTATCCTCGCGGTGATCGGATCGTCGCTGATGCTCGTCGGGCTGTTCGGGCAGAATCCCGGCGCCGACACGACGCGCGCGCTGATCGCCTATGCGCTGATCGTCACCGGTATCGTGTTTGGTGTCGCGACGATCTCGAACGACAA
This sequence comes from Sphingomonas sp. PWP1-2, assembly GCF_049898305.1. Lineage (NCBI taxonomy): Bacteria > Pseudomonadati > Pseudomonadota > Alphaproteobacteria > Sphingomonadales > Sphingomonadaceae > Sphingomonas > Sphingomonas sp. PWP1-2. The sequence goes on along the minus strand of NZ_JAFCXM010000003.1, from coordinate 347,457 downwards.
TCTGCAGGACCTCAAGACCGGCCAGCTCGTCGGCGCGACGCCGTGGAAGCAGCAGGTCGCGCTCGTGATCGGCGTTGTGTTCGGATCGCTGATCATTCCGCCGGTGCTCAACGTGCTCAACAGCGGGATGGGGTTCGTCGGCGTCCCCGGCGCTGGGCCGAACGCGCTTGCGGCGCCACAGGCGGGGCTGATCTCGGCGCTGGCGAAGGGTGTGTTGTCGGGCGATGCGAACTGGACGATGCTCGGCTACGGCGTCGCTGCGGGCGTCGCGCTGATCGCGCTCGACGAGCTGCTCGGTCGGCTCCGGCTGTTGCGCCTGCCGCCGCTCGGCGTCGCGCTCGGCATCTACCTGCCGATGGCGGTGATCCTGCCGACCGTGCTCGGCTCGGTGTTCGGCTGGTTCTACAACCGTTGGGCACACCGCAGCGCGAACCCTGAGATTGCCGAGCGGATGGGGACGCTGACCGCGACGGGCATGATCGTCGGCGAAAGCCTGTGGGGCGTGGTGTTCGCGCTGGTCGTGTGGCTGAGCGGCAGCGATGCGCCGCTCAAGCTGATGTCGGGCCACGAGACCGAGGCGTTGATCGGGGGGACGCTCTTGTTCTTCGCGATCGCGGCGATGCTGTATCGCCGCGCGGTGGCGGCAACACGCTGAAATCCCTCTCGCTTTGGGAGAGGGTGGCCGATCGCAGCGAGGTCGGGTGAGGGCAGAACACGAACTGCCCTAACCCGTCCCCCTCGGCTTCGCCGAGCGGGCCCCTTCCCTCTCCCGAACGGGGAGGGAGGTTAAGCCATCGCCTCGAGCAGCGTCTTGATGTCGATGAACGCGAACGCGACCGAGCTATCGGCCACGCCGTAGGGCACGAACAGCGTGTCGCCATGCCGGATCGCGCCGCACGTATAGACGACGTTGGGCACATAGCCCTCACGGTCCTGGTTCGCCGCGGCCAGGATCGGCTCGCGTGTGCGGCCGGTCACCTTGGCCGGGTTGGTCTTGTCGAGCAGCACCGCACCGATTGCATATTTGCGCATTGCGCCAACGCCGTGCGTCAGCAGCAGCCAGCCCTCGTCGAGCTCGATCGGCGGGCCGCAATTGCCGATCTGGACCAGCTCCCACGGATACATCGGCCCGAGCAGCTTTTCGCCCTCGTCCCAATGCGTCAGCGTGTCGGATTTGATCAGATACAGGTTTTCGCCGTCCTGCCGGCCGATCATCATGTACTGGCCGTTCACCTTGCGCGGGAACAGCCCCATGCCCTTGTTGCGCGACGCCGAACCCGACATCGGCACCAGATCGAACGCGCGGAAATCGCGCGTGCGCATCAGCTCGGACTGGATCGTCGAGCCGTTATACGCGGTGTACGTGCCGAGCCATTCGTAGCTGCCATCGTCATGCTGGAACTGGACGAGGCGAAGATCCTCGAGCCCCTTCGACTGTGCCGCGGTGATCGGGAAGATCACCGTACCCGACAGCGTCGAATCGCGGTGGCGATAGACGGTGATCGGCCCCTCGGGCAGCTCTTCCTCGTCGAGCCCGACCGCATCGGTCGCGGTCGCGAACGGCGGCTCGGGCGCGAGCTTCAACTGGTTGCCGTCGGTAATGATGCCTTCGCGGAACGCGACCGAGGAGATGTGCCCTTCGCCAACCGCGCGCAAACTCATCAGGATGCGCTGCGATCCCGCAGGCATGCCCGACTGGTCGAAATGCGGCACCGCGCTGGGATTCATCAACGCCGCCGCAGCATAGCTGTATTCGTGGCAGAAATAGGCACCGATCAGCTGGCGCTTCTCGTCGCCGATCTCGCTACCGTCGAGCCCGAGCATCGCCTCGATCTCGTCGTAGCGCGTCATGAAGACGCGCCGCGTCTGCCAATGCCGCGCCTCGAAATCCTTGAGCACCACCTCGAGCTCGGCGCGCGTCTCTGCAGCATCGAGCGCCATCACGGCATTGACGATCCGCTCGGTGCGGTTGCCACCATTGCCGCTCCAGGCAAGGTGGAACGGTCGCACGACGACCCGTGACGGGTCGGCGTGGAGTCGCAATGGGTGTTCAAACAGCTCGATCACAATATCGCCTCGCGTAACGCCTTGGCGACGTCGCGAGCGAGGCTACGCGACGGCGCGATCCGGTCCTGCCACGCTTTGCGCCCGCTTTGCCAGCCCGGAAATCGTGCAACCGGCCAATTGCAGCGCCAAAATCGACTCGGCACCCTGATTCCGGTTGAGCCCGCTCGGCATCAGGCCGTCGAAGCAGCCGCCATCCTGGACGGTTGCCAGCGGCAAATCGAGATCGTTCTGCCCGAGATACCAGCGATACGCGCGGTTGGCTTCCTCGACCCAACGCGCGTCCCGCGACGCGTCGAACGCCGCGCTGCACGCGTCGATCGTCGCCTGCGCCTCGAGCGGCTGCTGGTCGAACTGCAAAGGCTCGGCATAGACCCGCCCGAAGCTCTCGCTGCCGACCGCGCGGAAGCGGCCGTCGGGCGAGGTCTGCTTGGCGACGATCCATTCGAGCGTCTTGAGGCCGCACTGGATCATGTCGTCGCGCTGGAGCGCAAGACCGGCACGCAGCAGCGCCTCGGGCAGACGCGCATTATCATACGCCAACACGATCTCGAACCATTCCCACTGCGGACGGCGCGCATCCTCGAGCAAAGCAAGCAGATCGTCGCCGAAGCGCGTCAGAATCGTCCGGGCGAGGGAATGCGTCGGAACCACCTCGAGCATCGCCGCGGCACCCAGTATCGCAAAGGCGTGGGCGCGTGGCGATCCGAGCTCGAGCGACAGCGACGCCGTCATGTCGAACATCGATGCGGCCCACATCTTGTGCTTGTCCATCTGCGCATCGCGCGCGGTCACGCCGAAGGCCCACAGCGTACGACCGTTCGAATCCTCCGAACCGAACTCCTCGCACCAGGTGCGATCGAAATTCATGAAGTTGCGGAAACGCCGCTCCTCGGGGTTCCAGGCATATTGCAGGAACGACGCATAAATCGTCATCCACTTGTCGCGCTGGACCTCGTCGAGCGACGTCATCTGGCTGACCAGCATGAGCGCACGGGCGTTGTCGTCGATGCAATACCCATGGCGGCGATCGGGGATCGAGAAGATCGAATGCTGCAGCATTCCGGTCGAATCGCTCATCCGCTCGACCGCCGCGAAATCGGGTGCCAACGGAGTCAGCGCCGCAGTGCTGCTCGGCATGCGCAACGGCTTGGAGGCGACCATCTGCCCAATCTCGCGCATGGCAAGTTCGGCGAGACGCGGCCAGATCATCGTACGGCCACGCGCATAGGCACGCTCCGAAAGCTTGATCCGGTTGCGCTCGCTGCCGAGCAAGGCGTTGATCTCGCGCGCGAACGCTGCGGAATCCCCAAAGTCGACGAGCACGCCGTGCCCATCCGCGAGAATCTCGGTCGCATGGACATACGGCGTCGAGACGACCGCCTTGCCGACGCCCACTGCGTAGGACAAGGTCCCCGACGTGATCTGCGCCGGATTGAGATACGGCGTCGCATAGATGTCTGCAGCCTGCAGATAGTCGATGAGCTCGTCATGCTCGAGAAACGCATCGATGAATTCGATGTTGCGGCCGACCCCGAGATCGAGCGCGAGCGCCTTCAACTTGTCGCGATACTTCTCGCCTTCGTGTGCGACGAGGTTCGGATGCGTCGCACCCAGCACGGCGTAGAGCACGTTGGGGTTCTGCTCGACGATCGCGGGCAGCGCATTGATCATCACTTCGATGCCCTTGCCCGGCGCGAGCAGGCCGAAGGTCAGGACGACGTCGCGCCCTTCCCAGCCAAAGCGCGACTTGAGCGTGTTGGGATCGACGAACTCGCGATCGGGAACACCGTGCGGGATCATCACGATCGACCGGCCGGTTGCACCATATACGCGCTCGAGGATCTCACGCCCACGCTCGGCCATGACGATGACGCGCGACGCACGCCGCAGCAGGCCTTCCATCACGCGACGCTGATCGGCGTTGGGCTTTTCGAGGATCGTGTGGAGCGTAACGATCACCGGCATCGACACGCGCTCGAGCAAGGCGAGGATATGCTCGCCCGCTGCGCCGCCGAAAATGCCGTATTCGTGTTGCAGCCACAACGCCTGCGCACCGCTCGCCTCGATCTCGCGCGCGGCTTCGAGATACTGCATCCGGTCCTGCTCGGGGATGCTGCGCGTCACCTCGGGGGGATATTCGTAACGGCCGGGGTGATCGTCCATCGCATAGACGTCGATCTTAAGATCCGGGAACCGGCTCTTCAGCGCGGTGAAGGTATCGGTGGTATAGGTTGCGAGACCACATTTACGCGGCAGAAAATTACCGACCAAAGCCAGGTGGTCGATCGAGTTCACGACATCCGCCAGTTGCACCATGTTCGCAAATCCTATTTCTGACGGGGCTTATACCCTCGAGTTACCTCTCCCGAACGGCCAAGTTTCAATATGGTTGCAAGAATGTTGCATTGCAACAATGGGAATTGTCTGATCCAAATCAACCTTGCGGTAGGATGAACGAGCCCAGCGCTCAACCGCGCCCGCGATAGCCCGGAACGTCCTGCGACGGCAGCCACAAGCTCTCGGGCGGTGGGCCCGATTGCCAGAAAACGTCGATCGGGATGCCACCGCGCGGGTACCAATACCCACCGATTCGCAACCATGTCGGCTGCATCTCGGTGAACAGCCGTTCGCCAATCCCGACGGTGCAATCCTCATGGAACGCTTGGTGGTTGCGGAACGCGCCGAGAAACAGCTTGAGCGACTTCGATTCGACGATCGTTGCTGCAGGTGCGTAATCGATCACGAGATGCGCGAAATCGGGCTGTGCCGTCACCGGGCAAAGCGAGGTGAATTCGGGCACCGCGAAGCGCACCAGATACAGGCGACCGGGCCGCGGGTTGGGAACGTAATCGAGCACCGCCTCCTCGGGCGAAGTGGGGAGCGCGCTGGTTTGGCCGAGATGCATAGGAGTCATGCACAGCGATATAGGGAAGCGATCCGCCCCCGTCATCCCGCACCGATCATCCCGCGCAGATGATCCTCGAGCGTCTCGACGGCGCGCGATCGGATGGTTAGGCTATCAAAAAACCAAGGAGACGATCGATGGATTCGCTGGTGACAACCGAATGGCTCGCAAACGAGCTGGGCGCGAACGACCTGAGGATTGTCGACGCCACCTATTTCGCCGGACTCGTCGACCGCGACCCCGCCGCCGAATATGAAGCCGCGCACATCCCGGGCGCCGTGTTCATGGATCTCGCCGAGATCGCCGACACCAGCAGCACCCTACCCTCGATGCTCCCCGCGCCCGAAAAGTTCGCCAGCCGGATGCAGTCGCTCGGTCTCGGCGATGGCAGCCGCATCGTGCTCTACGACAATTCGCCGCTCCACACCTCGGCGCGCGCCTGGTTCATGCTGCGCACCTTCGGCGCGCATGATGTCGCGATCCTCGATGGCGGGCTCGCCAAGTGGCAGGCCGAAGGGCGTGAGACCGCCAGCGGCAAGGAGCAGCTCCGCCACCGCCACTTCACCGTTTGGGCCGACGACAAGGGCGTCCGCACGCTCGATCAGATGAAGGCCAATGTCGACAGCGGCGCCGAGCAAGTGCTCGACGCGCGCTCGGCCGCACGCTTCACCGGCGAGGAACCCGATCCGCGCCCGGCGACGCATGCCGGCCATATTCCGGGCTCGAAGAACCTGCCCGTCGGCGAGCTCTTCAATGCCGATGGCACGTGGAAGACCGGCGACGCGTTGAAGTCGGCGTTCGAAGGCGCGGGCATCGATGTCGCCAAGCCGCTCGTCACGACCTGTGGCTCGGGCATCACCGCCTCGGCGCTGGCGTTCGGCGCGCATCTGCTCGGCAACGAGGCGGCGGTCTATGACGGCAGCTGGTCCGAATGGGGTGCCGACCGCACCACGCCAAAGGCGACCGGCGCGGCGTAAGCGCATCTCGAAAGCCCCTCCCCTGAACGGGAGGGGCTTCTGACAATACACGCGACACTCTTGCCTTCTTCACGGTCTCCCGCTTTGCAGGGCCTGCATTGCAGGATTTCGCGCCATGAAGAAGACCGATGCCCCCAAGGGCGATTCGACCCGCGTCGTCACCGCCGGCCGCCGCAAGGAATGGACGCAGGGGATCGTCAACACGCCGGTCTGGCGCGCCTCGACGATCCTCTACGATTCGGTCGTGGATCTGCGCGAGGCGGGTGGGCGCGATACGCACCACCGGCTGTTCTACGGTCGCAAGGGCACGCCGACGCAGTGGAGCCTCGCCGATGCGCTGACCGAGCTCGAGCCCGGCGCCGAGGGCACCTTCCTTTACCCCTCGGGCGTCGCAGCGATCGCAGCCGCATTGCTGTCGGTGCTCTCGCCCGGCGACGAACTGCTCCTTCCCGACAGCGCCTATGACCCGACTCGCGCGATGGGCATGGGGCTGCTCAAGCGGATGGGGATCACGACGCGCTTCTATGATCCGATGATCGGCGCGGGCATCGCCGACGTGATCACCGATGCGACTCGCGCGATCCTGCTCGAAAGCCCCGGCAGCCTGACCTTCGAGGTTCAGGACATTCCCGCGATCGTCGCCGTCGCCAAGGCGCGCGGCATCACCACGCTGCTCGACAACACCTGGGCGACGCCGCTGTTCTTTCCCGCGATCGCGCACGGCATCGACCTCACGATCCTTGCGTGCACAAAATATATCGTCGGCCATAGCGACGTGATGCTCGGCTCGGTCACTGCCGCGCCGGGCCATTTCGCGCGGCTACGCGACACCAGCTTCCAGCTCGGCCAGATCGCCAGCCCCGACGACAGCTGGCTCGCCAGTCGTGGCCTGCGCACGATGGCGATCCGGCTCAAGCAGCATCAGGCAAGCGCGCTCGAGATCGCGCACTGGCTCGAGCAGCAGCCCGAAGTCGCGACCGTGCTCCACCCGGCTTTGCCGAGCTGCCCCGGCCACGCGCACTTCCTGCGCGACTTTACGGGGTCGTCGGGGCTGTTCTCGTTCGTCCTCAACGGCGGTGGCGAGGCCGATCGCGCGCGGCTGATCGACGGGCTCGAGCATTTCGGGATCGGCTATAGCTGGGGCGGGTTCGAAAGCCTCGCGCTTCCGGTCGACCCACAACGCCATCGCAGCGTCATGCGCCGCGCCGATGCCGGGCCACTCGTCCGGCTGCAGATCGGCCTCGAGGATCCGGCGGATCTGATCGCCGACCTCGCCGCTGGCCTAGCGCGCTTTTCCGCTCAGCAATGATTTGAAACACTGGTGTTGCGCAACAGCCACAATAGCGCGGTATCCCGCGCACGCGCGCGAATTAAGTTGTGCGATGCAGCGTAGCTCGGCAATGAAAGATCTTGCCGCTTAGCTGCGCGGGAGGTCTTGCGCCTCCGACAGACGCCGCATCGGTAAAGCAGGCGGGGACAGTCGCATTTTCGAAAGGGAAACGATGCGCTTCTCCACATCTACGCTTGGCGCGCTCTTGCTCGCCGCCTCCGCCACGCCCGCCTTTGCGCAGGATATCCCAACCACCACCACGCCCGACGCCAAGGACGCCCCCGCCGCGGCGCCTGCTGCGCCCGACAAGCCGTTCAAGATCACCGGCGGCGCGACGCTGATCAGCGATTACCGCTTCCGCGGTTTGACCCAGACCAACGGCGAAGGTGCCGTCCAGGGCACGATCAACATCAACAGCACGGCCGGTTTCTATGTCGGCACCTGGGCCTCGACGATCGACGGCAGCGGCAAGACCCCGCTCCTCACCGGATATGGCGATGCCGAGGTCGATCTGTACGCCGGCTATACCAAGACCTTCAGCGGCCTGACGGTCGATGGCGGCCTGCTCTATTATTACTATCCGAGCGGCGTAAAGGGCCTCAACACCGACTTCTTCGAGCCCTATGCTTCGGTGAGCTACACGCTCGGCCCGGTCTCGACCAAGGTCGGCGGCAATTATGCATGGGGCGGCCAGAAGGGCCTCGATTTCACGCCGAACAACAAGGACGACAATATCTACGTCTATGGCGAAGCCTCGGTCGCGGTGCCCAAGACGCCGATCACGCTGAAGGGCCATCTCGGCTATACCGACGGCTCGCTCGGCCTCGCCAACCTCAACGGCAACGACCGCAACTATCTCGACTGGTCGGCAACCGCCGAAGCCGTCGGGGGTCCGTTCAAGGTCGGCGTGAGCTATGTCGATACCGACATCACCAACAACAAGGTCGGCGGGCTGTACCGGCGCGGCTATGCGTCGCGCTTCGGCCGCGGATCGACTGTGCTCGCCTATGTCGGCGTGAACTTCTGATACGAAAAAGGGAGCGCCCTTGCGGGCACTCCCTCTGATCGGTCCCGAAACCCTCTCCCGCAGCCGCGGGGGAGGGTTTTGTTTTGGCTCACTTCGGCGCGGTCGCCTTGGCTGCCTGACCGTCGCCCTCGGGCGCTGCGACCACGTCGCGCGTCGTCGTGCCCTTGTCGACCACGGTCGTGCCCGGATCGCCGACCGACGAGCGGATGCCGGGATCGTCCGAATCGACGCCCGCCTGCGAGATCGCCGCGCTTTCGGCGGCGCTGCGCGGCGCGGTGCCGCCGAACAGCGCGTCGAGCGCCTGCGCGTTGGCGCTGGTGTCGTTCGCACGCGCCGCACCTGGCTTTGGCGGGGTCAGCGAGAAATCGGGCGGAATGACGAGCGGAGCCTGGCGCGCGACCGAGAATTCGTCGGGTCCGTTGCGGCCACCCTTGCCATGCGCGCAAGCGCCCAACGCGAGCAGCGCCACGCCGGCCGACAGAATCGAAATCTTACGCATGGATATTCTCCGTTGGGCCCTGGTCCGCCCCAGATGCTTTGGTCCCAGAATCTTGGTTCGGTGTATCTCGTATCAGAAGCGCGCGCGCGAGCAAGATAAGCACGCCGATACTGATCGCCGCGTCGGCGATGTTGAACACCAGAAACGGCTGCCATTCGCCGAAATGCAGATCGGCGAAATCGACGACATAGCCGAGCCGGATCCGGTCGAGGATATTGCCGAACGCGCCGCCGAGCACGAGCCCGAGCGCCATCTGGTCGGCGCGCTTGGTCTCGCGCAGCATCCACACCAGCACGCCGACCGCGATTGCGCCGGTCATCAGCACCAGTAGCCAGCGCGTCGTGTCGGTATCGGCGTGGAGCAGCCCCAGCGACACGCCCTTATTGGCGACGAAGCGCAGGTTGAAGAACGACGTGACGTAATGCGCGTTGGTCATCGCATCGAGCTTGAGCCCCTCGGTCACACCGAGCTTGGCGGCCTGGTCGGCGACGAACAGCGCGACCGCGGTCGCGAAGCCTGCGAGCGGGAGCCTCATGCCACCACCGCCTCGCAGCGATCGCACAGATCGCCGTCTTCTTCGACCTCGGGGAGCAGCCGCCAGCAGCGACCGCATTTGTGGAAGTCGGTCCGCGCCACCGCGAGCGTGTCGCCGAGCGTGACCTGCGCGACGATGAACAGCTCCGCGAGTTCGGCAACCGGCAGCGGCGCCTCGGGCACGACCACCTCGGCTTCGAGGCTCGAGCGGACGATCTTCTCGCGGCGCAGAGGCTCGATCGCCTCGGTCACCTGCTGGCGCAAGGCGCGGACGGCATCCCACTTCGCCGCATCGACGCTGTCGACCGCGGGAACCTCGGGCCATTCGAGCAGATGGACCGAGCCGTCCTCGCTCGGGAAGCGCGCCTGCCACGTCTCCTCGGCGGTGAAGCACAGCACCGGCGCGGCATAGCGGACGAGTGCGTGGAACAGCGTGTCGAACACCGTCCGCACGGCGCGGCGCTTGGGGTCGGCCGGCGCGTCGCAATACAGCGAATCCTTGCGGATATCGAAGTAGAAGGCCGACAGATCCTCCTGCGCGAACTCGGTCAGCAGCCGGACATAGCTGTTGAAATCGTACACCAGCACCGCCGCCTTGAGCTTGGCGTCGAGCTCGGCGAGCAGATGGAGCACGTAGCGTTCGAGCTCGGGCATCTCCGCGACCGGCAGCCGCTCGCTCTCCTCGAACCCGTCGAGCGCGCCGAGCAGATAGCGGAAGGTGTTGCGCAGCTTGCGATACTGGTCGGAGACGCCGCCGAGGATCTCCTTGCCGATGCGGTGGTCCTCGGTGAAATCGACCGACAGCGCCCACAGCCGCAGGATGTCCGCGCCCGATTCCTTCATCAGGTCGAGCGGGTTGATCGTGTTGCCGAGGCTCTTGGACATCTTCATGCCCTTGGAGTCCATCGTGAAGCCATGCGTCAGCACCGCATTGTACGGCGCGCGCCGGCGCGTGCCGCACGCCTCCATCAGCGACGACTGGAACCAGCCGCGATGCTGGTCCGAGCCTTCGAGATAGAGATCGGCCGGCCATTGCAGATCGGGCCAGCGCCCGCTCTCGAGCACGAAGGCATGCGTGCAGCCACTGTCGAACCACACGTCGAGAATGTCGGTGACGCGCTCGTAATCGGCGAGCGCGTAATCGGGGCCGAGCAGGTCCTGCGCCGCTTCCTCGGACCACGCATCGACGCCCTCGGCGTTGATCGCGGCGATGATGCGCGCATTGACCGCGGGATCGACCAGATACTGGCCGGTCAGGCGGTTGACGAACAGCGTGATCGGCACGCCCCAAGCGCGCTGGCGGCTGATCACCCAATCGGGGCGGCCGGCGACCATCGCGGTGATGCGGTTCTGGCCCTTCGGCGGATACCAGGTGGTCGCTTCGATCGCCGCGAGCGCGGTGGAACGAAGGGTCGCCCCTTCTTGCTCCCCTCCCGCCTGCGGGAGGGGCTGGGGGAGGGCAGTGCCGGAAAGGTTAGCGCTGGCGGCACTGCCCTCCCCTAACCCCTCCCGCAAGCGGGAGGGGGACTCTGGCAGCGCCTGATCCATCGGAATGAACCACTGCGGCGTAGCCCGGAAAATAACCTTAGCCTTCGACCGCCACGAATGCGGATAGGAATGCGCGAAATCATCGCTCGCCGCGAGCAACGCACCCACGCCGCGCAGATCCGAACAGATCGGCCCCTCGGCGGAGACGAACTTCTTGTTGATCACCGAGCCCTGCCCGCCGAGCCACGCCCAATCGTCGCGATACATCCCCGCGCCATCGACCGCGAAGACCGGCTCGATGCCATATTGCTTGCACAGCAGGAAATCGTCCTCGCCGTGGTCCGGCGCCATATGGACGAGCCCGGTGCCGGCGTCGGTAGTGACGAAATCGCCCGGCAGGAACGGCCGCGGCTTCGCGAAGAACCCGCCGAGCTCGTGCATCGGATGCCGCGCGGTGGCGCCTTCGAGGTCAGAGCCCTTACCGCGCCAAAGCTCTTGATCGTTGCCATCGGACAGCCGCTCGTCCTGGTAGCCACCGCTTGCAGAGGCCGCTCGGGTGCGATTTCCGAATGCACCTTGCAGTGCGTCGGCGACCAGAACCTTCAAACCAGACGTTGTTTCGAGCAAAACATACTCGATCTCCGGCCCATAGCTCAGCGCCTGGTTCACCGGGATCGTCCACGGCGTCGTCGTCCAGATCACCGCGTGCGCACCGACCAGCTCGGGCGCGTTTGGCGCGTCCACGATTTCGAACGCGACGTCGATCTGCGTCGACACGACGTCCTCATATTCGACCTCGGCCTCGGCGAGCGCGGTCTTCTCGACGGGCGACCACATCACTGGCTTGGCGCCGCGATAGAGCTGGCCGCTCTCCGCGAATTTCATCAGCTCGGTGACGATCGTCGCTTCGGCAGCGAAATCCATCGTCAGATAGGGATGGTCCCAATCGCCATTGATGCCGAGCCGCTTCAACTGCTCGCGCTGCACGTCGACCCAATGCTGCGCATAGGCGCGGCACTCGGCGCGGAACTCGGCTGGGGGGACCTCGTCCTTGTTGAGCTTCTTCGCGCGATATTTTTCCTCGACCTTCCACTCGATCGGCAGGCCGTGGCAGTCCCAGCCGGGCACATAGGGCGCGTCCTTACCGAGCAGCCCCTGCGTGCGGCACACCGTGTCCTTGAGGATATGGTTGAGCGCATGGCCGATATGCATGTCGCCGTTCGCGTACGGCGGGCCGTCGTGCAGGATGAACTTCTCACGCCCGCGGCGGGCTTCGCGCGTCTTCTCGTAAAGGCCCATCGCCTGCCAGCGCGCGAGGATGCCGGGCTCCTTGGCGGGCAGGCCGGCCTTCATCGGGAAGTCGGTCTTCGGCAGGAAGACGGTGTCGCGATAATCGCGCGGAGCGGATGCGGTGTCTGGGGTGTCGGTCATTTGAGTGCGGCCTTAGCGAAGCGCGGAAGCTCTTGCTAGTTCCCCGGCGAAGGCCGGGGCCCAGTCGGAATGCGCATCACATCGGATCGAGTCGGTCGAACAAATCTTCCCACTCCGGATTGAGGCCCTCGATCTCGCGGATTTTCCAGGCGCGCTTCCATTCCTTCATCTGCAATTCGCGCGTGCGCGCGTGTTCGATCCCGCCGCATGCTTCGTACCAGACAAGCCGGTGGCAGCGATATCGCCTGGTGAAGCCGCCGATCAGGTCGTTGCGATGTTCCCAGATGCGCTTGGGGAGGTCACTCGTTACGCCGATATAGAGCGTACCGTTACGCCGGTTCGCCATGATGTACACGAAGCCTGGTTTCTCCACCCCATGCGCTCCTCGTCTGGACCCCGGCCTTCGCCGGGGAACATCCTCGTGCCGCTACTTCACCAATTCCACACCATCCCCGTCGCGCTGAACGGCTTGGGTTCCATCGGCGGGATCGTCGCGTCGTTGAGGTCGCAGTGCCAGTACCCAACGTCGATCCAGCGCCCGTCCTTATACCCCGCCTCGCGGAAGAACCCCGCGCGCTTGAAACCGACCGACTCGTGCAGCCGGATCGAATGGTCGTTGGGCAGCGCGATCACGCCGATCGCATGCGTGAACCCCTGCGCGCGTACCGTGTCGATCAGCGCATCATACAATTGCCGCCCGTTGCCGCGCCCCTGCGTGCCCGTCTCGAGATAGACCGTCGTCTCGATCGTGAAGCGATACGCCGACCGATCGCGGAACGCCGAGGCATAGGCATAGCCGAGCACCGCCCCACCCTCGCCTTCGGTCGCGACCAGCCACGGGTACAGCCCGCGCGACGCCGCCATCCGCTGCGCGATCACGCCGGCATCGGGCGCCTCGGTCTCGAACGACACCGTCCCGCGCTCGACATAGGGGCGGTAGATCGCCGCGATCGCCGCAGCATCGTCGGGGGTCGCGGGCCGGATCGCGATCCGTGTCGGGGCGCGGTCCAGGCTCACAGCCCGAACCGTGCGAGCACGAAGTCCATCAACCGCGCGTCGCCGGCGCGCGGCGCGGTGCCGCCGACGCCGTCGCATTCGAGGCAGCGCGCCTGGATCGCAGCCCCCGTGCCGATCCGCGTCACGTCGCCCAGCGCGCGCGCGAACACCGCACGCCGCTCGGCCGCCATCCGCGTGAAGGCATCGCCTGCCGACGCATCGTCATCCTTGTTCGAATCGGCGAACTGCTGGATCATCTTGGCGAACGCGCTGGGCTTCTTCTCGAGATATTCGGCGTGATAGCCGTCGGCCTTTAGCCCCGCGCGCCGCGCCGCCTCGGCGATCGCATCCTGCAACCCGCCGAATTTGTCGACCAGGTGGAGCTGGAGCGCGGTCCCGCCATCCCAGACGCGCCCCTGCGCGATCTCGTTGACTTGCTCAGGCGTCATCTTCCGCGCGCCGGCGACGCGCGTGATGAACTGGCGATAGCCATTCTCGATCCCCGCCTGGAAGATCGCATCGGTCTCCGGGTTGGTGCCGCCGTAAATGTCGGGCTGCCCCGACAGCGGCGTGGTGCGGACGCCATCGGTGGTCAGCCCGACCTTCTTGAGCGTGTTCTCGAAGGTCGGGATGATCCCGAAGATGCCGATCGAGCCGGTGATCGTCGTCGGCTGCGCGAACACCATGTCGCCCGCGGTCGAGACCCAATAGCCGCCCGATGCCGCGACCGAGCCCATCGAGACGACGATCGGCAGCTTCTGCGCCTTCGCCTCCTCGATCGCGCGGCGCATGTCTTCCGATGCGAGCGCCGAGCCGCCGGGCGAATCGACGCGCACGACGAGCGCCTTGAGGTCCTTCTTGGCCAGCGCATCGAGCAGCAGCTTCGACACCGTGTCCGACCCGACCGAGCCGGCCTTCGACTTGCCGTCGATGATGTCGCCCGCGATCGTCAGCACGCCGACCTTGTCGCCGCCGGTCGGCAGCGGATTGGCGGCGACATAGGCGTCGTATTTGATCGTCTTGAACAGCCCGGCCGCCTTGCCGCTGTCGACCCCGGCGATCGCGGCGACGCGCTTGCCGAAGTCGAGCCGCGTGCCGAGCTTGTCGACCAGCCCCGCGTCCATATTGGCCTTGGCGATGTCGCCCTGCGCCGCGGTAATGACCGCGCCCGGCGTCGCGAGGAAGGGCGCGAACTTCGCCTTGGGGCGTGCACGCGCGACCGACTGCTGCCAGTTGGCGAACAGCACCTGGTAGAGCTTGACCACTTCCTCCTTCGCCTCGGGCGAGGCTTCGGTGCGGGTATAGGGCTCGACGAACGACTTGTACTTGCCGACGCGGTAGACGTGCGCATTGACGCCGAGCTTGTCGATCAGGCCTTTGTAATAGAGCTGCGATCCGCCCGGCCCCATGAACAGCGTGCCGCCCATCGGGCTTTCCCAGATCTCGCTGGCGTTCGCGGCGAGGCGATAGCCGGAATCGGTGTACGCGGTGGCATAGGCCAGCACCGGCTTGCCCCCCTTCCCATCGGAACCGTCGCGAACGCGGCGCAGCGCCGCGCCGACATCCTCGAGCGCTGCGGGATAGCCGCCGCCGAACGAGTCGAGATCGAGCACGACCACCTTGACGCGGTCGTCCTTGGCCGCCTTGTCGAGGCTGCGGACCACGTCGCGCAGGCGATATTCGCGCTGGATGCCGTTGCCGCTCAGGCTGGCGAAGGCGCTTGCCTCCTGCGTCTGCTCGACGATCGGGCCATCGAGCTTGAGCACGAGCGCACCGTCGCCGATCGCCGCCTTGTTCGGTTTCGAGGCGAGCGCTGCGAACAGCAGGCCAAAGAACAGCAGCATCGCGATAAGGACCAGCGCGTCCTTGATGCCGACGAGAATTTTCCACGCGCCGCGTACGAGTTTCACTTGGCCGCTCCTTGTTGGCGGAGATCACATCGCCTCGCTACGGCAAGCCACCAGCCGAGTAAATGCGTGCTATACGACCAACACGGCAATTCGCCGATTTTGCATTTGGTTCCGCAGAAATTTGGCTGCGCCCGTTGACGATGCGAGACCTCGCCATCATATCCGCCCTGCTGGCACTCACCAACGTCGAGTGCTAACACCTGTTCATTATAAAGGGACTTCGCCCATGACCTTTCGTCCGTTGCACGATCGCGTGCTCGTCCGCCGCGTAGAGGCAGAAGAAAAGACCGCCGGCGGGATCATCATCCCCGAGACTGCCAAGGAAAAGCCGCAGGAAGGCGAAGTCGTCTCGGTCGGCACCGGCGCCCGCAACGAAGCCGGTGAAATCCACCCGCTCGA
Source organism: Sphingomonas sp. PWP1-2 (assembly GCF_049898305.1). Classification (NCBI taxonomy): domain Bacteria; kingdom Pseudomonadati; phylum Pseudomonadota; class Alphaproteobacteria; order Sphingomonadales; family Sphingomonadaceae; genus Sphingomonas; species Sphingomonas sp. PWP1-2. The sequence goes on along the minus strand of NZ_JAFCXM010000003.1, from coordinate 331,894 downwards.
AGTCAAGGCCGGCGACAAGATCCTGTTCGGCAAATGGTCGGGCACCGAGGTCAAGATCGACGGCGAAGACCTGCTGATCATGAAGGAATCGGACATCCTCGGGATCGTCGGTTAACTCCTTCTCCGCGTAACTTTCACCACATTTCTCATCTGAAAGGGTAGCCTCATCATGGCAGCCAAGGACGTAAAATTCGGCCGTGACGCGCGCGAGCGCATCCTCCGTGGCGTCGACATCCTCGCCGACGCCGTCAAGGTCACGCTGGGGCCAAAGGGCCGCAACGTCGTGATCGACAAGAGCTTCGGCGCACCGCGCATCACCAAGGACGGCGTCACCGTCGCCAAGGAAATCGAGCTCAAGGACAAGTTCGAGAACATGGGCGCGCAGATGCTGCGCGAAGTCGCCTCGAAGACCAACGACATCGCCGGCGACGGCACGACCACCGCAACGGTTCTGGCGCAGGCCATCGTTCGCGAGGGCATGAAGTCGGTCGCAGCGGGCATGAACCCGATGGACCTCAAGCGCGGTATCGATCTCGCGGTCATCAGGGTCGTCGAGGACGTCAAGTCGCGCTCGAAGCCGGTTTCGGGTTCGCACGAAGTCGCCCAGGTCGGCATCATCTCGGCCAATGGCGATCGTGAAGTCGGCGAGAAGATCGCCGAAGCGATGGAGAAGGTCGGCAAGGAAGGCGTGATCACCGTCGAGGAAGCCAAGGGTCTCGAGTTCGAGCTCGACGTCGTCGAAGGCATGCAGTTCGACCGCGGCTACCTCTCGCCCTACTTCATCACCAACCCCGAGAAGATGTCGGTCGAGCTTCAGGATCCCTACATCCTGATCCACGAGAAGAAGCTGTCGAACCTGCAGGCGATGCTCCCGATCCTGGAAGCCGTCGTTCAGTCGGGTCGTCCGCTCTTGATCATCGCCGAGGACATCGAGGGCGAGGCACTCGCCACGCTCGTCGTCAACAAGCTGCGCGGCGGCCTGAAGGTCGCAGCGGTCAAGGCACCGGGTTTCGGCGATCGTCGCAAGGCGATGCTCGAGGACATCGCGATCCTGACCAAGGGCGAGATGATCTCGGAAGACCTCGGCATCAAGCTCGAGTCGGTCACGATCGGCATGCTCGGCACCGCCAAGCGCGTCACGATCGACAAGGACAACACCGTCATCGTCGACGGTGCTGGTGACTCGGACGCGATCAAGGGCCGCACCGATGCGATCCGTCAGCAGATCGAGAACACGACGTCGGACTATGACAAGGAGAAGCTCCAGGAGCGTCTCGCCAAGCTTGCCGGCGGCGTTGCTGTCATCAAGGTCGGTGGTTCTTCGGAAGTCGAAGTCAAGGAGCGCAAGGACCGCGTCGACGACGCGCTGCACGCAACGCGCGCAGCCGTTGAAGAAGGCATCGTCCCCGGCGGCGGCACGGCCCTCCTCTACGCCAGCAAGGTCCTCGACGGCCTGACCGGTGCGAACGAAGACCAGACGCGCGGCATCGACATCGTCCGCAAGTCGCTGACCTCGCTGGTGCGCCAGATCGCCACCAATGCCGGCCACGACGGCGCGGTCGTCTCGGGCAAGCTGCTCGACGGCAACGATCCGACGATCGGCTTCAACGCTGCGACCGACACGTACGAGAACCTGGTCGAAGCCGGCGTGATCGATCCGACCAAGGTCGTCCGTACCGCGCTGCAGAACGCAGCATCGGTCGCCGGCCTGCTCATCACGACCGAAGCGGCCGTGAGCGAGCTGCCGGAAGACAAGCCCGCAATGCCGATGGGCGGCGGCGGCATGGGCGGCATGGGCGGTATGGACTTCTGAGCCAACGCGGCCTGACATAGCGAGAGCTATGTCAGGACTCGCGTGGCTCCGGCCGGCGGGTCGGCGAGCATGCTCGACGATCCCGTCCGACGCAGCACCGGCTTTGCCGGTGCCGGAACCAACGCCCGGCCTCCCGGCTGGACCAAGACGAAGGGCCGACGGAGCGATCCGCCGGCCCTTTGTTTGTCTGGTGATTCGGCGTATATTGCGTGTCATGCCCGCGATCGCCCTCGACCCAGCCTATCGCCGCGTCAGCGTCGAGGAATTCCTCGAGATGGATTTTGGCGGCGCGAAGGCCGAGCTCGAAGACGGCATGATCTATATGATGGCGGGCGGCAGCGAAGAGCATGCGCGGATAGCCTTCAATATCCTTATGGCGCTCGGCCCGCGCCTTCGCGGCTCAGGCTGTCGGCCATACGGCTCCGACCTCGCCGCCCAGACCGACATACGCACGGTGCGCCTCCCCGACGTCAGCGTCTATTGCAACAACCCGGCCGCCCCCGAGAACGCGCGCAAGAAATTGCTCGGCGATCCGCAGGTGGTGTTCGAAGTGCTGTCGCCCTCCACGTCGACACACGACCAGAAGGTCAAGCTTGCGGAATATTGCGCGCTTGCCGGCATGCGCGAGGTGATCCTCGTCGACCCCGCGGAAGAGCGCATCCATCTCGTCCAGCGCACGCCCACCGGCGGCTGGACCGCCGACTGGCTCGCGACGGGCGACGACCTGACGATACCCTCGCTGAACCTCCCGATTCCCCACGCCGAAATCTTCGCGCGCGACTGACGGCTCAGTTCGAGCTCGGCATATCCGCCACCGCGGCACGCGTCGGTGCCGCTGGTGCCGGGCATTTGCGCGCATAGCCCAGCCCCTTCAGAAACGCGCGCCGCGTCTGCCCGGCATAGACCGCCGCCTCGGCGCGGCGCTGCTCCTTGTCCGCTCCGGTGATGACCCGGACGAGGCCCAGCCCCGGGATCAGCGTACTGACCGCCGTCCGCGCCGCCACCGCTGCGATTTCGCTGCCCTCACCCTTGGCCTTGCCCGGCACGTCGACATCGGCGCCGAGTGCACCGTCGAGCTTCCGAACTTCGCCCGCGATCGTCGCGCAGCTTTGCGTATGCGCCGCGGAATACGGCGCAGACGCCGCGAGCTGGAGGACAGGCGGAATCTTGGTCTTCTCGATCCGCGTGTCGCGCAGTGGCTGCGTCACGACATGCCCGAGGCTGTCGCGCTCTTGCGCATGGCCGCTCATAGCCGCGATCGAGCCGATCAGCAGCGCGCTCATGCCGTAAACTATGGGGGTGCGACGCATCGGTGTCCTCCGCCTGATTCGGTTTGAGCGTCTCCCCTACCATAGACTGGTCGCCGACTCGCGCCTTCTCCGAAACATAGCGAAAACGTCACGCTGCCGTCACGCGACGCGGATAGGGCCTCGGCGACGCGGGCACATTGGGAATCCCCAATCAACGCCGCGAGCCGGGGGAAAATCATGATGTTCGGACAAATCCGGGCGCGTAGCTTCGCGTCCAAGGCAGGCCTGTGCGCGGCGCTGCTCGGCTCCACTGCGCTACCGGCATATGCCGCCGATGTAGCGGGCCGCGTGCTCGATCCGCAGACCGGCGCGGCCTTGCCGGGCGCGACGATCTCCGCTGCGGGTCGCACCGCGGTCGCCGACCGCGACGGCATGTTCGTGATCCGCGATCTCGCGCCCGGTCCGGTCGAGCTGACCTTCACCTATATCGGCTATCCGACCGTGACGCGCAGCGCGACCTCGAGCGACCGCGCGACGGTCGTCGAGTTCCGGCTCGATCCGCCATCGGGCGACACGAGCGGCGGCGAGATCGTCGTCACCGGACAGCGCGCCGCCGAGCGCCGCGCACTCCAGGTCAAGCGCTCGTCCAACGCCATCTCCGACACGCTCAACGCCAATGACGTCGGCAAGCTGCCCGACCAGAACGTCGCCGAAGCGCTGCGCCGCCTGCCCGGCATCTCGGTCGCCAACGATCAGGGCGAAGGGCGCTACGTCATCATCCGGGGCGTCAATCCCAACCTCGCCAACGTCACCGTCAACGGCCAGACCGCCCCCGCACCCGAGCCCGAGAGCCGCCAGGTCAAGCTCGACGACATCCCCTCCTCGCTGATCGGCTCGGTCACCGTCGTCAAATCGCTCACCCCCGACCGCGACGCCAATGCCATCGCGGGTCAGGTCGACATCAACACGCTAACCGCGTTCGACCGCACCAAGGCGTTCGCCAACGCGCGGATCGTCAGCGGCTACAATACGCTCAACAGTCGCAGCCCGTATGAGGGCGATATCACGGCGGGCACGCGCTTCGGTCCCGACAGGACCTTCGGCGTCGTGCTCTCGGGCAACTATTCGAGCCGACCGATCGAATCCGAGAACCTGCAAGGCTCGTCGAACTGGGGCACGCCGACCGGCGCGAGCCGCGCGCTGCCCGACGATTACCGGTTGCGCGACTACAATCTCAACCGCACCCGCTACGGCGTGGTCGGCAATTTCGATTGGCGGCCGAGTTCGGACGTCACCGTCTATCTTCGCACGCTCTATTCGACCTTCAAGGACCACGAGACGCGCGACCAGTCGCGGATCGAGATCCCGGTCACCTACGCGACGACCAACGCCGCTGGCGTCGCCACGCAGCCGACCGCGGCGCAGCAGGCGGTCAATGCCGCGATCTCGAACGGCGGCACCTTCAGCGGCCGCGGCACGCGCTTCCTGCGGCTGCGCAACGAGGATGACTCGACCTTCTCAGGCGAGCTCGGCGGCAAGTTCCGCTTCGGCGGGTCGGAGCTGCAGGTCGAGGGCACCTACAGCAAAGCGCTCAAGAAAGACCCGCTGCGCTCGGAATTCTCGTTCCGCAGCGGCAGCACCGCGCTGACCGGCCTGTCGCTCGACCTCGCCGACACGCTGTTCAGGGTCAACACCGCCAATGGCACGCCGTACAACAGCGCGCTCTACAACGGCTATCGCGTGACGTACGACCGCCGTCGCGCCGCGGAAAACCTCTACCAGGCGCGCGCCGACCTGACGATCCCGATCGGCGTCGGCAGCGACAGCACGATCAAGCTCGGCGGTAAGTTCCAGCAGACCGACAAGTCCAACAATCGCGACTTCCAGCAATATTCGCTCGGCAGCACGCTCGCCGCGACCGGGGCTGCGGGCGACGACGGCAGCGCGATCTATGACGGCCGCTATCCGGTCGGCCCGCGGATCAACTACGATCAGGCGCAGACCTATTACACCGTCACCAATCCCGCCGCGCGGACGCAGAGCGCGTCGGACGCGGCGACGTCGGTCGCCAACTCGCTGGTCAACGATTACGACCTCAGCGAGAAGGTCTATGGCGGCTACATCATGGGCACGTTCACGTTCGCCAAGCTGACGATCGTCCCCGGCGTCCGCATTGAGCACACCGACGGCACCTACAAGGGCAAGGCCTTCACCGCGACCTCGCTGGTGAGCCAGGGTTACAACGTCTCGAATTCGCGCGCCTATACCGACGCCTTCCCCGATCTCACCGTGCGCCTCGACGCAACCGACCGCCTCGTGCTGCGCGCCGCCGTCACCACCGCGATCGGCCGGCCGGATTACAATTTGCTCGCGCCGTACGTGAACGTCAGCGACACCACGCCCAACGCCGGCGTCGTCGCGCTCGGGAACCCCAACCTCAAGCCCTACAAGGCGGTGTCGGGCGATCTATCGGCCGAATATTATCTCGCGGGCCAGGGAATCGTTTCGATCGCGGGCTTCTACAAGCATCTCGACGACCCGATCTTCACCGTCGGCACGACGCAAGGCGGCACCTTCGGCGGCACGACCTTCACTCGCGCACTGGTCACGCAGCCGGTCAATGGCGACAGCGCGAAGATCTACGGCGTCGAGGCCAATCTCCAGGCGCAGCTGACCTTCCTGCCGGGCGCGCTGTCTGGCTTCGGCGTGTCGGGGAATTTCACCTATACCGATGGATCGTCGCGCGGCGTGATCGGCCGGGCGGGCTCGGTGCGCAATCTGCTCCAGTCGAAATATATCGGCACGGCGCAGCTCTATTACGAGAAATACGGCCTGACCGGACGGCTCGCCTATACCTATCGCTCGGCCTATCTCGACACGCTCGGTACGACCGCGGCGACCGACCAATATACCGACGAGAACAATTCGCTCGACGCGCGGATCGGTTACTCGCCGGTCAAGCGGTTCACCGTGTTCGTCGAGGCGAGCAATCTGCTCGATTCCCCCTGGCGGCGCTACCAGGCGGTCAAGACGCAACTCATCGAGAACGAGCGCTATCGCCAGACCTTTCGTATCGGCGTTCAGCTCGCTTATTGAGCTCCGGCGGCGAGCGGATACAGCATCGCGACGTTGCACCGTTCGTATCGGGCGCCGAACTCCGCCATGATTCCCGCATCATGGCGGAAGCCGGCTTTCTCGTAGAGGCGGATCGCCGTCGCGCTCTTGGTATTGCTCAGCAGATACAGCCGCCGCGCGCCCATCGCCGTGGCGCGCGCGATGACGGCGTCGAGCAGGAACGCCCCCGCACCACGCCCGCGCGCGGTGTCGACCACGCCCATCTTGGTCAGCTCATATTGGTCCTGCCCGGTCCGCTGCAGCGCGCACGCGCCGACAATGCCGAGACCCGCCACCTCGACGAACAGGATATCGCCGCCCGGCGCGATGATCCGCTCGAACGGATGTTCGAGCACGTCGCGATCGGTCTGCTCGAGCCGATACATCGCGCCGATCCACTGCGCGTTGATGTCGTGGAAGGCGGGGGCAAGCGCGTCGCTATAGGCGTGAATCGTCAGGCCCGTCATCGTCGCTTACCCCCTGCCCCGCCTTACTTCTTCTTCATCGCCTCGATCAGCGCCTTGACCTCCTGGCTCCGACCGCTTGGCAGGATCAAGATGTCATTGCCGCTGGCAACGACGATCAGATTGTCGACCCCGACCATGGCGATCCGGACACCATCGCTGCGCACCAGGCAATTGGTCGTGTCGATCGCGATCACTTCGCCTTGATGCGAATTGCCCGCAGCGTCGCGCTCGCTGATGTCCTGCAGCGCGTCCCAGCTGCCGAGATCGCTCCAGCCCATCTTCACCGGCACGACGGCAACGCGCTCGGCCTTTTCCATCACCGCGTAATCGATCGACTCTGCGGGCGAAGCAGCAAAAGCTTCGGCCTCGGGATAGATCCGCTTGCCCTCGTGGCGCGCATTTTCCATCGATGCCTTGCACGCGGTGAGCGTCTCGGGATCATGCTGCGCCAGCGCTTCGAGATAGGAATCGGCGCGGAACAGGAAAATACCACCGTTCCAGGCATGATCGCCAGCGGCGAGCATCGCTTCGGCCGCGTCGCGCGGCGGCTTTTCGACGAACTTGGCGACGCGATGGACCCCGGTCGCCAGTTTCTCGCCCATATGGATATAGCCGTAGCCCGTCTCGGGCGCATGCGGATCGATCCCGAAGGTGACCAGCCAGCCCTGCTGGACTAGCGGCAACGCAGCTTCGATCGCGGCATGGAACGCCGGCACGTCGAGGATCACGTGATCCGACGGCATGATCAGCAGCGCGGCGTCGCCCGACCCCGCCGCGATCGCTGCCAAAGCGATCGCCGGTGCGGTATTGCGCCCGATCGGTTCGAGGATAAGCGCATCGGCCGTGGCGGACGCTGCTTCGAGTTGCTCTTCCACCATCGCTGCATGCTTGGCATTGGCGACGACGATCGGCGCATTGAACCGCGCGCCCTGGGCGCGGCGGGCGGTGAGCTGGAGCATCGTTTCGTCGGAGGTCAGCGCCAGCATCTGCTTGGGCATGGCTGGCGTGGACATCGGCCACAGTCGCGTGCCCGACCCGCCCGATAGGATTACAGGGACAATCGTCTGTGGCTGTGGCATAAAGTTCCTCCTAGGTCGCGGCGCTGTAGCGGCTCGCGCGGCGGAAGGTAATCCCTTGTTCCATCCCGATCCGGCCCTTTTAGCTTTTCTTTGTCAATTTCTGCGACAGCGGCATGCCCGTGTCGGAATCGCTTACATCCCCCGCGCGGGCGCGGACGAGGTCCACCGCTGATGATCAGGTTGTTCAAGCACTATATTCCCAACGCCGTGCTGCTGCTCGGGATGATCGACTTCGTCCTGCTGATCGCGGCGGGGGAGATCGGCTACACGCTGCGGATGGGCCAGTTGCTCATGCCGATGACGCCGATGCAAGCTCGCATCCCGCAACTGCTGACCTTCGCCGCGTCGCTCGAAATGGCAATGGTCGCGGTTGGGGTGTACGGCGCGGGCGCGCTGCAGTCGTTGCGCTACGCGACGGCGCGGCTGCTCGTGGCGATTTCGCTTGGCGTGATCTTCCTGAGCGTCGTTTTCTTCCTCCTGCCGTCGGCGAGCTTCTGGCGGTCCAATCTGTTCTACGCGATGGGGATCGCCGCGCTGCTGCTGATCGCGCTGCGAATCCTCATCGGCAAGCTGATCGGCGGGCAGGCGTTCAAGCGGCGCGTCGTCGTGCTCGGTGCCGGCGCGCGCGCAGCGCGGCTCAAGGCGCTCGCGCAGACGCCGGGCGCGGGGTTCGTCGTCGTCGGCTATATCTCGATGAGCGAGGCCGCGCGCGTCATTCCCGAGGCGATTGCGCGCGATGCGATCTATAACCTCGCCGATCACGTCGTCTTGCTCAACGCCAGCGAAGTCGTGCTCGCGCTCGAGGAACGCCGCAACGCCTTGCCGCTCAAGGATCTGTTGCGAATCAAGACCACCGGCGTCCACGTCAACGAGATCTCGACCTTCCTCGAACGCGAGACCGGCCGAGTCGACTTGCAAAGCGTCAACCCGAGCTGGCTGATCTTCTCCGACGGGTTTTCGTCCGGCCGTGTCTTCTCGAGCCTGTTCAAGCGCGTGTTCGACGTCACCGCGAGCCTTATCCTGCTCACCCTCACGCTCCCGCTGATCCTGCTCACCGCGATCGCGATCAAGCTCGAGAGCAAGGGGCCGGCGTTTTATCGGCAGCGCCGCGTCGGGCTTTACAATGTCGGCTTCGACTGCGTGAAACTGCGCTCGATGCGGATCGACGCCGAGGTCGCCGGGCAAGCCGTCTGGGCCGAAAAGAACGATCCGCGGATCACGCGTGTCGGGCGCATTATCCGCAAGCTCCGGATTGACGAACTGCCGCAGACCTGGTCGGTGCTCAAGGGCGAGATGAGCTTTGTCGGCCCGCGGCCCGAGCGTCCGCAATTCGTCGAGGATCTCGAGCAGCAGCTGCCCTATTACGCCGAACGGCACATGGTGAAGCCTGGAATTACCGGCTGGGCGCAGATCAACTATCCGTACGGCGCGTCGATCGAGGACAGCCGGCAAAAGCTCGAATACGATCTCTATTACGCGAAGAACTATTCGCCCTTTCTCGATCTGTTGATCCTCCTGCAAACGGTCCGCGTCGTGTTGTGGCCAGAGGGCGCGCGATGACGGGCACCGCCACGCTCATCCTGTGGAGCCATGCGCTCGCCGCCTTTCTCTTCGCGGGCGTCGCCGCGTCGCGGCTGCGCGAGCGCGGCAAGGGCCTGCCGCGTTTGCCGCTGGTCTGCGCGCTCGGGCTGACCGCTTTGTGGGCGCTGGCGGTCGCCGGGATCGAAGCGAGCGATGTCGTCACGCGCGTCGCCGAAGGACTGCGCAATCTTGCCTGGCTCGCCTTCATGCATGCGCTCGTACGGCACGACCTACCGGTGCGCGAGCGCCGCGCGATCGGCGTCATCTACGGCGTGGTCGCCCTAGTCAGCGCCGCCGGGATCGGGCTCGCGATCCTAGAACAGGCCGTCGGCGTTACCCTAATTCCGCAAGTCGCCGCCGTGCGCTTGCTTCTGCGCAGCATGGTCGCGATCGTGGCGCTGTTGCTGGTCCATAACCTTTACGCCACCGCCACGCCGCGCTCGCGCGCAGGGTTACGCCTGGTCGTCTTCGCGCTCGGGGCGATGTGGGGCATCGACTTGCTGCTCTATGTTTCGGCTTATATCAGCGGCGGCGCACCGACCGCGCTGACGATCGGGCGCGGTTTCGTGATGGCGCTCGTCGCGCCGGTGCTCGCGGTCGCGGTCCAGCGCAATGGCGAGTGGACGCTGCAAGTCTCGCGCACCGTCGCGTGGCAGACCGTCTCGTTCGCGGTGACCTTGCTCTACGCCGCGGTGATGTTCGTCGCGACCAGCGCGATCGCCTCGATCAGCGGCGACAATGCGCGGCTATGGCAAACCGCCTTCGTCTTCGGTTCGACCGCTGCCGGGGTGACGATCCTGTCGTCGCCATGGGTGCGCGCCTGGGCCAAGGTGAAGGTCTCCAAACACTTCTTCCGGCATCGCTACGATTATCGCGCCGAGTGGATCCGTTTCACCGACACGCTCGGGAAGCCCGACGATGCCGCCTCGCTCGACGCGCGGATCGTCAAGGCGGTCGCCGATCTTACCGATTCTCCCGCCGGGCTGTTGCTTGTGCCCGATGGCGCGGGACTCGGCGTCGGCGCCGGGTGGAATTGGGACGCGCCCAGCGCTGGCGCCGAGGCCGCACTGGTTACGCATCTCGCAAGGACGGGGCGGATCGTCGAACTCGATGCGGTCCGCGCCGATACGACCGACGCGGCGGAAAGCGCGAGCGTACCGATCTGGATGCTCGACTCCGATGGCTGGGTGTTGCTGCCGCTCGTCCATCTCGACCGGCTGCAAGGGGCGATCCTGCTCGCCCGACCGCCGATCGACCGCGCGCTCGACTGGGAGGATTTCGACCTGTTGCGCATCGCCGGACGCCAGGTCGCGAGCTATCTGGCGGAAGAGCGCGCGCAATCGGCGCTCGCCGAGGCCAAGCGCTTCGACGAATTCAACCGCCGCTTCGCCTTCATCCTGCACGACATCAAGAATCTCGTCAGCCAGTTGAGCCTCGTCGCGCGCAATGCCGAGCGCCATGCCGACAACCCGGCCTTCCGCGCCGACATGATCGCAACGCTGCAGGATTCGGCGGGGCGGATGAACGATTTGCTCGCGCGGCTGTCGCAGCATCATCACACGCGCGCCGAGGAGCTTCGCCCGGTCGAGGTGCTCGCGCTCGCCGAACTGGTCGCGGCGCGGCGACGCGCCCAGCATCCGGTCGTGGTGAGCGGCACACCCGTCTTCGCGCACGCCGATCCCTTCCGGCTCGAGCAAGCGCTCGGCCACCTGCTGCAGAATGCGATCGAGGCAAGCCCACCGACCGAACCCGTCACGCTCGCGGTTTCGGGCGATGCCAAGCGCGTATCGATCGCGGTGATCGACCAAGGCTGCGGGATGAGCCCCGCGTTCCTGCGCGAACAGCTCTTCAAGCCCTTCGCGTCGTCCAAGCCGGGCGGCTTCGGCATCGGTGCGTTCGAGGCGCGGCAGCTGGCCGAGGCGATGGGCGGCAGCGTCGCGGTCGAAAGCCGCGAGGGCGCCGGCACGACTTTCCATGTCACGCTCACTGCAGCGCGGACGATCTCGCTGGACCAGGCCGCATGACCGACAAACCCAAATTGCTGATCGTCGAGGACGATCTCGGCCTGCAGCGCCAGTTGCGCTGGGCGTATGAAGGCTATTCGGTCGTCACCGCGGTCGATCGCACCACCGCGCTCGACGCGATCCGCGCCGAGGAGCCCGCGGTCGTCACGCTCGATCTCGGCCTGCCGCCAGACCCCGACGGGACCAGCGAAGGCTTCGCCACGCTTGCCGAAATCCTTCGGCTCAAGCCCGATACCAAAGTGATCGTCGCATCTGGCCACGGCGCACGCGACAGCGCGCGCCAGGCGATCGCCGATGGCGCGTGGGACTTCTATGCCAAGCCGATCGACATCGACGCGCTCGGCCTGATCGTCGCGCGCGCGTTCCACGTCCACGCGCTCGAAGCCGAAAACCGCCGCCTTGCTGCGCGCAGCAGCGGCACCGGACTCGGCGGCATGATCACCGCGAGCCCCGAAATGCTCAAGGTCACGCGCACGATCGAACGCGTCGCGGGTGCCGACGTGTCGGTGATGCTGCTCGGCGCGAGCGGCACGGGCAAGGAACTGCTCGCGCGCGGCCTGCACGATGCCAGCCCGCGCGCGAAGGGCGCGTTCGTCGCGATCAACTGCGCCGCCATCCCCGAGACCTTGCTCGAAAGCGAGCTGTTCGGCCACGAAAAGGGCGCGTTCACCGGCGCGGTCAAGACCACCGAAGGCAAGATCGAACAAGCGCAGGGCGGCACGCTGTTCCTCGACGAAATCGGCGACGTGCCGCTGCCGCTCCAGGTCAAGCTGCTACGCTTCTTGCAGGAGCGCACGATCGAGCGGATCGGCGGCCGCAAGGCGATCGCGGTCGACACACGGATCGTCTGCGCGACGCACCAGGACGTCGACGCGATGGTCGCAGCGGGCACGTTCCGCGAGGATCTCTACTATCGCCTCGCCGAGATCGTCGTACGCATCCCCGCGCTCGCCGAACGCAGCGGCGACGCTGCCCTGCTCGCGCAGCATTTCCTCAAACTCTATGCCGCGTCGATGCGCTCGGGGGTCACCGGCCTCGCGCCCGACGCACGCGCGGCGATCGCGTCGTGGCCATGGCCGGGCAATGTCCGCGAGCTCGAGAACCGCATGAAGCGCGCCGTGATCATGGCCGAGGGCAAGCTCGTGACCGCCGCCGATCTCGATCTTGCCGAGGGTCGCGACGAGCTGCCGCTCAATCTGCGCGCAGCGCGTGAAGGCGCCGACCGCGCGACGATCACTCAGGCGCTGGCGCGCGCCGAGGGCAATATTTCCAACACTGCCAAATTGTTGGGCGTCAGCCGACCGACGCTCTATGATCTGCTGAAGAGCTATGACCTGCATGCATAAGTCCCTGCCGTATCTCCTCGGATCGGTCGCCACGATAGCCGCTGCGGGCCTGCTCGCGGTCGGATGCAGCGCGCCGGCGCGCGCCGATGCCACCACCGCCCGCACCGAGCTCGCGCTGAGCGCGAAGGCGCTCGGAATCGGAAACTACAGTGCCGCGCGCAACCACGCCCAAGCCGCGATCAAGGCGGATCCGAAATCGGGGCTCGCGCATGCGATGCTCGCGCGCAGCTTCGTGTCGGTCGGCGACGGGATCGCCGCAGAGGGCGAAGTCACGCGCGCTCGTGCGGCCGGATTCGATCCGGCCCGCACGCATCATTTGCTCGCACAGGCCTGGCTGCTTCAGGGGCAAGCCAACCGCGCGTTCGCCGAGGCTGGCAAGGCGCCACCGCGCTATGCCGGCTACGCAATTCGCGTCGGCGCTCGCGCCTTGGCGGCGGGGGGCGATCCGGCGCGCGCGCAAGGCGTGCTCGCCACGCTGCTCGCCGATACGCCGAACGACAGCTTCGCCTGGTCCGATCTTGGCCGCATCCAGTATCAGATGGGCAATCTCGCAGGCGCGATCACCGCCGCGCAGCGCGCGACCGCGGCGAACGCCAACAATGTCGAGGCGCTGACGCTGCGCGGCGAACTCGTCCGCGCGCAATATGGGCTGGTCGCGGCGCTTCCGTGGTTCGAGGCCGCGCTCGCGCACGATGCCTATTACGTCCCCGCCTTGATCGAATATGCCGCGACGCTCGGCGAGGTCGGGCGCTATCAGGACATGCTCGCCGCGACGCGCAAGGCGCTCGCCGCGCGCCCGGGCAGCGTGCAAGCACTCTATCTCCAGGCGGTGCTCGCTGCGCGCGCCGGCAAGGACGATCTGGCACGCCAGCTGATGGCCCGCACCAAGGGCCAGCTCGACGCCATGCCCGGCGCGCTGCTGCTCAACGGCACGCTCGCGTACAAGGCCGGCGTGTACCAGCAGGCGATCGATTCCTGGACGCTGCTCGTCGGCCAGCAACCGACCAACATCGTCGCGCGGCGGTTGCTCGGCGCCGCCCTGCTGCGCTCGGGCGATGCGCGCGGGGCGCTCGACATGCTCAAGCCGATCGCGCTCCGGGCCGACGCCGACAGCTATACGCTGTCGCTCGTCGGGCGCGCGTTCGAGCAATCGGGCGAGCGCGACTGGGCGGCGACATATCTCGACCGTTCGGCGCTTCCCGTGCAGGTCGGGTCGACGCCATTCGGCACCGATGACGGTCTGGCCGGACTGAGCCTCGCCGCACACACCGCGCCCGACGAGCCGGTCGCGCAGCTCGGGCTGGTGCGCGGCCTGCTCGAAGCGGGGGATACCGCTGCCGCGCTCGCCAAGGCGCAGAGCCTCGTCGCCCTCACGCCGGGCGCGCCCAGCGCCTATCTCGCGCTTGGCGACACGCTGATGGCGATGAACCGCGCGGGCGACGCCGCCAATGCCTATCGCCACGCGATCGACATCCGCTTCGACGAACCGACGATGCTGCGCACGGTCGATGCGCTCGACCGCGCGGGCCGCCGCGCCGAGGCAGCGAATGTCCTCGCCTTGTTCGTGTCGCAAAACCCGCAGAACATCGCGGGCCAGCGCCTCACCGCGCATTGGCAGATCGCCGGCGGCGATTGGGACGCGGCGATCGAGACGCTCGAAAGCTTGCGGCAGCGGATAGGCAATCGCGACGCGGCTTTGCTCGCCGAACTGTCCTATGCCTATACCGGCGAAGGCGATGCGATGACGGGCGGGGTGTTCGGCAAGGCCGCCTATGCGCTCGCGCCGATGAACCCGGCGACGACCGATGCCTATGGCTGGGCGCTGTACCAGCAGGGCAAGAGCGCGCTGGCTTTGCAACTGCTCGAAAAGGCCGCGTCGATCGCACCCGAGAAGTCGGAACTGCGCTGGCACCTTGGCCAGGCCTATGCCGATCTCGATCGCAATGCCGAGGCCAAGACGCAGATCCGCGCGGCGCTTGCCGATCCGAGCTTCGCGGATCGTGCCGCGGCGCTCGCGGCGCTGAAGGTGCTCGGCTAGCCGCGCGATCGCGGCTGCGGGCATGCCATGCAGAGGCGACGCGCTGGCTCACCTAGCGAAGCGGCCGCCCGCAGTGTAGCAGGCGCGGCATGACCGAGCCCAGCACCGATCCCCTCGCCCGCATCGCCGCCGCGCTCGAACGCCTTGCACCGCCGCTGCCCGCAAGCGCCGATCCGCTCGCGCACCCGGCCTATGTGTGGCGTGGCACAGTGCTCGAACCGGTGCGCGACTTCCGTCCCTTGCCGCTGGAACGGCTCCACGGCGTCGATGCGCAGCGCCGCGCGATGCTCGACAATGCGCGCCATCTGGCGGCCAAGGCCGCAGCGCACGACGTGCTGCTGTGGGGCGCGCGCGGCACCGGCAAGTCCGCGCTGGTCAAGGCGGTGACCGGCGCGGTGCAGGCCGAGGGCGGCGCGCTGGCGCTGGTCGAGATCGTCACCGCGCAGCTCGACACGCTGCCCGCGTTGTTCGCGCTGATCGCCGAGTGCCCCCGCGCGTTCCTGCTGTTCATCGACGATCTCGGCTTCGACGCCGCCGCCGACGGGCGCGCTTTGCGCTCGATGCTCGATGGCGGGGCGGAAGCGCGGCCGGCCAATGCCCGGCTCGTCGTCACCTCGAACCGCCGCCATCTCGTCCCGCGCGAGATGATCGATCAGCCGAATGCGGTGAACCCGCGCGATGCCGCCGACGACGCGCTCGCGCTCGCCGATCGCTTCGGGCTGAGCCTTGGTTTTCACGTGGTCGACCAGGACGGGTATCTGGCGATCGTCGCGAGCTATGCGACGGCGTATGCGTTGCCGTTCGATCCGATGGATGCTGTCGGTTTTGCCACGCGGCGTGGCGCGCGCTCGGGGCGCGTCGCGTGGCATTACATCGTCGAGCTGGCCGGGCGGCAGGGGCGCTCGTTGGGGTAACGGAGTCGCCCCGCCCTCTCCCGCATGCGAGAGAGGCCACGGAGACTTGGTTCGCCTCCTTCAGGCGGACCTAGTCGCAGTCGGTGGGGGCCTTCTGTCGCGCTTGAAGAAGAAGGCCCTCACCCAACCCTCTCCCGCAAGCGGGAGAGGGCTAGGAACGATAGATCGCCCGCAGGCTCACCCCTGCCCTTCGACCATTTCCGCCAGCTCGAGCCAGCGCAGTTCGGCCGCCGTTTTGTCTTCCTGTGCCTGGCCGATCGCCTCCATCAGCCGCTCGAACGCGTCGGGGTCGCGCGTGTAGAGATCGGGATCCTCGAGCAGCGTCTGGTCGCGCGCGATCGCCGCGTCGAGCGCCTCGATCCGCTTGGGCAGCTGCTCGTAATCGCGCTGATCCTTATAGGTCAGCTTGACCTTGGCGCCCGGCGCGGGTGCGGCGGTGGCCGAGACAGCGTTGCGCGCGATCGCGCCGCGCTTGGTCGGCGCCTTCGCCTTGCGCCGACGCTCCCAATCCTCATAGCCGCCCGCGACGACGTCGACCGTGCCCGAGCCGTCGAGCCCGAGCGTGATCGTCACCGTGCGATCGAGGAAGTCGCGGTCGTGGCTGACGATCAGCACGGTGCCTTCATAATCGCCGATCACGTCCTGCAGCAGGTCGAGCGTCTCGAGATCGAGATCGTTGGTCGGCTCGTCGAGGATGAGCAGGTTCGACGGCTTGGCGAATTCGCGCGCGAGCAGCAGGCGCGAGCGCTCGCCGCCCGACAGCGTGCCGATCTTGGCGTCGAGCACGCCGGGCTCGAACAGGAAGTCCTTCAGGTACCCGACGACATGCTTGCGCGAGCCCTGCACCTCGACCCAGTCACCGCCGTCGGCGAGCACGTCGCGGATCGTCTTGTCAGGCTCCATCTTGCTGCGCTGCTGGTCGATGACGATACGCTCGAGCCCCTGCGCCATCTTGATCGTGCCGTGGTCGGGCGCGAGTTCGCCGGTCAGCAGCTTGAGCAGCGTCGACTTGCCCGCGCCGTTCGCGCCGACGATGCCGATGCGATCCTTGCGCGTCACGCGCAGCGTCAGATCGTCGATGATCGTGCGGTCGCCGAACGCCTTGGTGATGTGCTTGGCGTCGATCACCACCTTCGACTTGGCGTCGCCGGTGCCGATCGAGAGGTTGGCGGCCCCCGCCGGGCCGACCATCGACGCGCGTTCGGCGCGCATCTCGACCAGCTTGGTGAGGCGGCCCTGGTTACGCTTGCGGCGCCCGGTGACGCCGCGCAGCAGCCAATGCTCCTCGAGCTTCAGCTTGGCGTCGAGCTTCTCGGCATTGCGCGCCTCGTCGGCATAGACCGCTTCGGTCCACGCATCGAAGCCGCCGAAGCCGATCTCGGCACGGCGCAGATTGCCACGGTCCATCCACAGCGTCTGCTTGGTCAGCTTGGTGAGGAAGGTGCGGTCATGGCTGATCACGACGAACGCGCCGCGGAAGCGCTGGAGCCATTCCTCGATCCATTCGATCGCGCCGATGTCGAGATGGTTGGTCGGCTCGTCGAGCAGCAGCACGTCGGGGTTCTGCGCGAAAGCGCGGACGATCGCAGCGCGGCGGCGTTCGCCGCCCGAGGCCTTGGCGGCCTCGCGGGTGAGATCGATGCCGAGCTGGTCGGCGATCGCTTCGGCCTCGTGCTGGCGCGGGGCGTCGTCGCCGCCGAGAACATAATCGGCGAGCGTCGTGCAGCCGGTCATTGCCGGCTCCTGTTCGAGCAGGATCACGCGCGTGCCGGGGACGATCGTGCGGCGGCCTTCGTCGCTGTCGATCTTGTTGCCGAGCAGCTTCATCAGCGTGGTCTTGCCAGCGCCGTTGCGGCCGATCAGCGCGAGCCGATCGCGCGGGCCGATATGGATGTCGAGGTTCCGAAAGAGCCATCCGGAGCCCTGGATGACGCCGAGATTTTCGTATGCGAGGATTGGTGCTAATGCCATGGCCGCGCGGCCTAGCGATTAAGCGTGGGTAAATCGAGGCTAAAGCGCGGGCGCGGGTGAGGCCGCATGAAGCGCGGTCCGCTCGAGCAGGATCCTAGCCGTCACCCCGGCCTTGTGCCGGGGTCCACCGGGCCGCGCGGGCATCGTGACGAATTGCGGTTTGTGCCCGCTGCTTGGTGGACCCCGGCACGCGGCCGGGGTGACGACGACTGGCTCTGGCGAGGAAACGGACGGTGCGCCCCGCCGCGGCAAAGCCGCGTCGTCGGACGGGTTCGCTGGCGCGACCCGCCGTCCGGCCTTGCGCGGGTCAGCCGGGCGTGGCCGGCTGCCGCGCTTCGGCTCATTCACAGGCTGTTCAATCCTGCGCCCCTATGCAAAGCCGATGTCGATGCTCGTAACCGTCTTGTTGGGACTGGCCACTGCCACCGCCCCGCCCCCGCTGGCGGGCGCGGGGCTGCAACATGTCGATCAACGCGAAGCGTGGCGCGCGCGGCGCGAGGGCCGCATCCTGCCGATCCGCGAGATCGAGGGGCGCGTGCTGCCGACGATGCGTGGCAGCCAGTATCTCGGCTTCGATTTCGACGCCGACCGCGGGATTTACACGCTCAAGTTCCTGCGCGATGGAACCGTCATCTGGGTCGAGGTCGACGGCCGTACCGGCCAGATCATCGGCCGCACCGGCAATTGAGCGCGTCCGCGCTCGTAAAGGGAACACAGACATGCGCGTATTGATCGTCGAGGACGAACCGAGCCTGGGCCAGCAGCTCAAGGCCACGCTGGAAGGCGCCGGCTATGCAATCGACCTCGCCACTGATGGCGAGGAAGGGCATTTCATGGGCTCGACCGAGAATTACGACGCGATCATCCTCGATCTCGGCCTGCCCGAGATCGACGGGCTGACCGTGCTCGACCGCTGGCGCAAGGAAGGCCGCACCGCCCCCGTGCTCGTGCTCACCGCGCGCGACAGCTGGTCGGACAAGGTCGCCGGGCTCGATGCCGGCGCCGACGATTATGTCGCCAAGCCGTTCCAGTCGGAGGAACTGATCGCCCGCCTGCGCGCATTGATCCGCCGCGCCTCGGGCAATGCCTCGTCCGAACTGACCGCGGGCGGCGTCCGCCTCGACACGCGCAGCGGCAAGGTCACGCTCAACGGCGAGCCGGTCAAGATGACCGCGCAGGAATACAAGCTGCTCAGCTATCTGCTCCACCACAAGGGCAAGGTGGTCAGCCGCACCGAGCTGATCGAGCATATCTACGACCAGGATTTCGACCGCGATTCGAACACGATCGAAGTGTTCGTCACGCGTATCCGCAAGAAGCTCGGGCAGGACGTGATCACCACGATCCGCGGGCTTGGCTACAGCCTTGAAGACCCGGATGCCTGACCGTGGCTGAAGCCGACGCGTCCGACCTAATAGCGCCGCCGCTGCCCGCGCTCGAGGGCGATGCGCATCCGGCGATCCCGGTGCGCACCACGGGGTCGCTGTCGCGCCGGATGATCCTGATCGCGGCGGGCTGGATCCTGCTGCTGCTCGCCGGCGGCGGGTTCGCGCTCGACCGCGTGCTGACCACCGCGATCACGCGCAATTTCGACGACCAGCTCGAATATGTGCTGACCGCCTTGATCGTCTCGGCCGAGATCGGGCCGCAGGGCGAAGTCCTGTCGAATCGCGAGCTCGCCGATCAGCGCTTCATCGAGCCAAATTCCGGCCTTTACTATCAGATCGGCGCGCCGGGCCAGGAACCATATGCGTCGCGCTCGCTGTGGGATCGGCGGCTGGCCTATGGCGGCAAGCACAACGATCTCGGCGTCCATGCCTATGACAGCAAGCAGTTCGTCGATCCCAAGGCGGAGAATCCCGAACGGCTGCGGATCGTCGAGCGCGACGTCACGCTGCCGGGGTCGAAGGTGCGCTGGCGCTTCCAGGTCGCGCAAAATCGCGACGGGCTCGACGCGCAGATCAAGGTGCTGCGCAAGACTTTGGTGCGCAGCTTCGCCCTGCTCGGCTTCGGGCTGATCGTGATGGCGGGTCTGCAGACCTTTTACGGGCTGTGGCCGCTGCGCAAAGTGCGCGAGGAGATCGCGCGGATGCGCGCTGGCAAGGCACGCCAGATCGAGCGGCCGATGCCGATCGAGGTCGCGCCGATGGTCGAAGAACTGAACGCGCTGATCGCACATAACGAACGCCAGGCCGAGGAAGCGCGACGTCACGCCGGCAACCTCGCGCATGCGCTCAAGACGCCGCTCACCGTGATCATGAACGCCGCGACCGCCGAGGCTAACGATCTCGGCGAGACCGTCGTGCGCGAGGCGCGGACGATGCGGCGGCAGGTCGACCACCACCTCGCCCGCGCCCGCGCGGTCGGGCGGCGCGGGTCGGCGCACAGCCGGGCGGACGTCTGGCCGAGCCTCGAATCGGTCGAGCGCGCGGTCGGCATCCTCTATCGCCACGTCCGCATCGACAGCGACGGGCCAAAGGATCTGCAAGTCCATGTCGAGCGGCAGGATCTCGACGAGATGCTCGGCAATCTGATCGAGAATGCCGCGAAGTACGGCGGCGGATCGGTGTTCGTCACCGTCTCGAAGCATTCGGGCTTCGTCGAATTCCTGATCGAGGATGACGGCGTCGGCATCCCCGAGGAACAGCGCATCCGCATCTTCGACCGCGGCGTGCGGCTCGATTCGGGCAAACCTGGCACGGGGCTCGGCATGGCGATCGTGCGCGACGTGGCGGAGATCTACGAGGGCACGGTGTCGCTGGAAGAGAGCGAGGATCTCGGCGGGTTGCTGGTACGGTTGCGGTTGCCTGCGGCGAACTGAGTGCTGCGCTTGCCTAGCGAAGAGGCAGCTGCCAGAACCGCTTCCGGGCAGTCAAATCGGGTTGGGGTGACGACGTGCGGGGATCGTTTTATTTCGCTGTAGCAGCGGCCTCCACGATGCTCGTGGCACCGGCCTTCGCCCAGGACTGCGTGCCGCAACGCGCGCCAGTCGCCTTGGCGCTTCCCAGCGTGACGACCGCGGGTGAACTCGTAACACCGCCTGCCGGGATCGCGCGGCGCGGCGTGGTCGTGCTGTTCCCCGGGTCCGATGTTGCGGACATGGACGGTGCTATCGAGGGGCCGAACCATACGATCACCTCGCGGCCGATGCTTCAGGTCGCCAATCGCCTTGCGTGCGCCGGAATCGTCTCGTTCCGCTACAACAAGCGCTATGTCACCGGGCCGACGACCGTGGACCGCGCCAAGTTCGACACGTTGAACGGATCCGATCTCGCAGCCGACGGCCGCGCCGCGGTGGCATTGGTCACGGCGCGCCCGGAAGCGCGCGGCCTGCCGCTCGGCCTGGTCGGGTGGAGCGAGGGCACCACCGTCGCGATGGCGGTCGCGAGCGGGGAGCCGGCGGTTCGCGCGGTGGCGCTGATGGGCCCGGTCGTCGACACGCCCGCCCATGTGGCGCAGGCGCAATATCAACGCATCGGCAAGCCCTATCTCGCGCGCTTTGCGGTCGACGGTGCGCTAGATGCCGATGCGATCGCGCGCGCCGATGCCGGCCCCGGCGGGGATCTCGCGCACATCTTCGTTCGCATGTTCCGCGGTTTTCGGCCCGGCGAACGCGTCAATCCGCTGCTCGACACCAACCGCGATGGGCGGATCAGCTTTGCCGAGGCCGATCCGATCCTGGCCTCCTGGTATGCCGACGGTCCCGAGAGTGGGCTCGGGATCGCCGCGACGGCGCGCTCGCTCAAAGGGGTTGCCGACGCCTTCCCGGCGACCAATGCGCGGATCCTGCTCCTGCAGGGGTTGAACGACTCGATGATCGCGCCCGACGCGGCGCAGGCGTTTGCACGCCGCCCCGAAGCGCGTGCGCGCGTCACGTTGATCGGCTATCCGGGGCTTGGCCATTCGCTCGGCACCGCAGCGTCGGCGCAGACCGACACGCTATTACCCGTCGCCCGCAAGCCGCTCGATGACATGGCGAAGTGGTTCGGTCAGGCGCTGCGGTCGTAAAGCGCCCTCGCCTCACTCGTTCCCCAATAACCCGCCGAGCAGCCCGCCGACCACCGCGCCGGCTGCACCACCGCCGACCAGCCGCCCGATCCCCGCGCCCGCTGCCGCGCCGCGCTCTTCCTTCCCCGGCAGATGGCGCGCGACCTCTTCCGCCAGATTCATGATCGGCATCGATTGCAGCCAGACTTTGCCCGGCCCGGTCAGCGTCGCGAGGAACAGGCCCTCACCGCCGAACAGGATGTTGCGGAAGCCGCGCACCATCTGAATGTCGGTCGAGACGGTCGGCTCCTGAATGCCGATATGCCCGGCATGGACGCGGAGGCGCTCGCCGGGGGCTAGGTCCTTCTCGATCACTTCGCCCGACAGGTCGAGGAACACGGTGCCAGGGCCAGTAACGCGCTGGAGGATGAAGCCCTCGCCCGCGAACACGCCGGCGCCGAGGCGCTGCTGGAAGGCGATGTCGAGCGACACCGAATATTCGGCGCAGAGGAAGGTCTCCTTGCGGCAGATCAAGGACTCGCCGGCGCGGAGGTTGCGCGCGATGATCTTGCCGGGGAAGCGCGGGGCGAAGGCAACGTGCGCGGTCTCGTCGGCGATATATTCGGTGATGAAGATGCTGCCGCCCGACATCGCGCGCTTGAGGCCCGCGAACAGCCCGCCGCCGGTGTGCGTGTCCATCCGGATGCCGTCGCTCATCCACGCCATCGCGTGCGTCTGGCTGACGATCCGTTCACCGCGATCGAGATCGATCGAGACGGTCTGCATTACGGTGCCGGCGATGTCGTAGCGCATGGTTGGAGAGGCTCTTGCTGTGGTGCACTGACGTAACACAGCAAGGGGAGCGATGGAATACTACGCCCCTCCCCTCGTCACCCCGGGCTTGTCCCGGGGTCCACCGGGCCGCGCACGCTCCAGCGGCATCCCGCGCATCGCGGTGGGCCCCGGCACAAGGCCGGGGTGACGGAGGGGGGCCGTCCGCGCGCATGCCGAACCAAGTCCGGCGTGAGCGGCTTTACGCCGCGATGGCGACGTCCTGCATCGCTTCCGCGGTGATCGTCAGGCTGCGCTTGCGCGCTTCGTGATCGTAGATCGAACTGGCGATCATCAGCTCGTCGACGCCGGTACGGGCGACGAACGCGGCGATCTCGCGCGCGACCTTCGCGGGGCCGCCGACTGCCGAGCACGACAGGACGTGATCGAGGATCGCGGCCCCTTGCGCGCCGAGGCTCTCGCGATAGCCCGCGACGGGCGGCGGAAGCTGGCGCGGGTTGCCGGTGCGCAGCGCGACGAACGCCTGTTGCTGCGAGCTCGCCAGCAACTCGCCCTGCGCATCGGTATCGGCGGCGAAGACGTTGAAGCCGGCCATGACGTGCGGTTTGGCAAGCGCGGCCGAGGGGCGGAAGGTGCGACGGTAGATGTCGATCGCCGCCATCAGCGAATCGGGCGCGAAGTGCGACGCGAAGGCATAGGGCAGCCCGAGCATCGCGGCGAGCTGCGCGCCGAAGGTGCTCGAGCCGAGAATCCACAGCGAGACGTCTGCACCGGCGCCCGGCGTCGCGACGATGCCGGTCTGGCCGTCGTTTGCGAAATAGCTCTGCAGCTCGACCACGTCGCGCGGGAAGGCGTTGGCGTCGGTCTCGAGATTGCGGCGCATCGCGCGCGCGACGATCTGGTCCGAGCCCGGCGCGCGGCCGAGGCCGAGGTCGATCCGGCCGGGGAACAGCGCGTCGAGCGTGCCGAACTGCTCGGCGATCGCGAGCGGGGCGTGGTTGGGCAGCATGATCCCGCCCGCGCCGACGCGGATCGTCGAGGTGTTCGCGGCGATGTGGCCGAGCACGACCGAGGTGGCGGCGCTGGCGATGCCGGTCATGCCGTGATGCTCGGCGGTCCAGTAGCGGTGGAAGCCGTTGCGCTCGGCGTGCTTTGCGAGGTCCGCGGCGTTGGCGAGCGCCTGGGACACGGTGCCGCCTTCGATGACGGGGACGAGATCGAGCAGGGAATATTGGGTCATGTTAGGGATGTGGGGAGGACGGCGGTCGTTTCAAAGCCCCTCCCCTGAAGGGGAGGGGTTGGGGTGGGGAAGTCAAAAGCGCCGGCGTCTCTGCGAGGCACGCCCCACCCCCGTCCCCTCCCCTTCAGGGGAGGGGCGAAGATGCGTCTCCGCCTTGCCCCTACGTCCCCTCCCGCTTAGAGCCACCGCATGGACCCACGCCTCGCCCATATCCGCACCTGGATCTTCGATCTCGACAACACGCTCTACCCCTCGAGCGCGCGGCTGTTCGACCAGATCGATGCGCGGATGACGGGGTATATCGCCGACAAGTTCGCGGTCGACCATGTCGAGGCGCGCCGCATCCAGAAGGGCTATTTCCACGCCCACGGCACGACGCTCGCCGGGCTGATGGCCGAGCATGACGTCGACCCGCATGCCTTTCTCGACCATGTCCACGACATCGAGATGGACGTGCTCGAGGAGAACGCCCCGCTCGCCGCCGCGATCGCCAAACTGCCGGGGCGCAAGCTCGTCTTCACCAATGCCGACACGCCCTATGCCAGCAAAGTGCTGGCCAAGCTCGGGCTCGGCGAAAGTTTCGAGGCGATCCACGACGTCCATGCGATGGACCTAATCCCGAAGCCGCAAGCCTCGGCCTATGCCGGGCTGTGCGCGGCGTTCGATCTCGACCCCGCGACCTGCCTGTTCGCCGAGGACATGGCGCGCAATCTCGCGCCCGCGAAGGCGATCGGCATGACGACGCTGTGGGTCGACAATGGCTCCGAACAGACGCCGGGCGGCGAGGACCGCTCCTTCATCGACTTCACCTGCGCCGACATCACGGCGTGGCTCCACGACCATACGGGGGATATATGAGCGACCTGCAGCAGACCATCGACGGCGCGTGGGACGCGCGCGACACGATCAGCTTCGCGACCAAGGGCGATGTGCGCGACGCGGTCGAGCAGGCGCTGCTCCAGCTCGATTCGGGCGCGATGCGCGTCGCCGAGCCGACCGGGGACGGCGGCTGGCAGGTCAATCAGTGGCTCAAGAAGGCGGTGCTGCTGTCGTTCCGGCTCAACGACAACAGCCTGGTCGAGGGCGGCGCGGGTGGCGCACCGGCGTTCGACAAGGTGCCGTCGAAGTTCGCCGGCTGGGGTGAGGCCGAGTTCCGCGCAGGTGGCTTCCGCGTCGTTCCCGGTGCGGTTGCGCGGCGCGGGAGCTTCATCGGCAAGGGCGCAATCCTGATGCCGAGCTTCGTCAACATCGGCGCCTATGTCGGTGAGGGCACGATGGTCGACACCTGGGCGACGGTCGGCAGCTGCGCGCAGATCGGCAAGGGCGTGCATCTGTCGGGCGGCGCGGGGATCGGCGGCGTGCTCGAACCGCTCCAGGCCGACCCGGTGATCATCGGCGACGGCGCGTTCATCGGCGCGCGGGCCGAGGTCGCCGAGGGTGTGCGCGTCGGCGAAGGTGCTGTGCTGTCGATGGGCGTGTATCTCGGCGCCTCGACCAAGATCATCGACCGCGCAACCGGCGAAATGTTCCGCGGCGAAGTGCCGCCCTATTCGGTGGTCGTGCCGGGCTCGACCGGTGGCGGCGACGGCAAGCCGGCGCTGTATTGCGCGGTGATCGTAAAGCGCGTCGACGCGCAGACGCGCTCGAAGACCAGCATCAACGAACTGCTGCGCGACTGACGGCTCCTCCCCTCCCTGGAAGGGAGGGGATCGAGGGGTGGGTTGCTCTCAATGGGAACGTTACGCCCGCCACGGGCCGACCCACCCCCAACCCCTCCCTTCCAGGGAGGGAAGAAGGTCAGTCTCGACAACGTAACGCGCCCCGCCTAGTCCCTCCCCAAACAAGAGGATGCTTCGTCAATGACCACCACCGCTTCCAAAACGCTCGATCGTGTTCTCGTGCTCGAAATGGTCCGCGTGACCGAGGCGGCGGCGATCGCCGCTTCGACGCTCACCGGGCGCGGCGACGAAAAGGCGGCGGATGCGGCGGCGGTCGACGCGATGCGCACCGCGCTCAACTCGCTCTACATGGACGGCACCGTCGTCATCGGCGAAG
Organism: Sphingomonas sp. PWP1-2; assembly: GCF_049898305.1. Classification (NCBI taxonomy): domain Bacteria; kingdom Pseudomonadati; phylum Pseudomonadota; class Alphaproteobacteria; order Sphingomonadales; family Sphingomonadaceae; genus Sphingomonas; species Sphingomonas sp. PWP1-2. Next base: position 306,223 of record NZ_JAFCXM010000003.1, on the reverse strand, counting down.
GCGAGCGCGACGAGGCGCCGATGCTGTTCATCGGCGAGAAGGTCGGTTCGGCGATCGGCAAGGGCCCGAAGATCGATATCGCGCTCGATCCGCTCGAAGGCACGACGATCTGCGCCACCGCCGGGCCGAACGCGCTCGCGGTGCTCGCGATCGCCGAGGAAGGCGGGCTGCTCAACGCGCCCGACGTCTATATGGACAAGATTGCGTGCGGCCCGGGCTATCCCGAGGGGATCATCGACCTCGACAAGTCGCCGACCGAGAACGTCACCGCGCTGGCGGCCGCCAAGGGCGTCAAGCCATCCGAGATCATCGCCTGCGTGCTCGATCGTCCGCGCCACGCCAAGATCATCGCCGAGCTGCGCGCACTCGGCTGCGGCATCATGCTGATCGGCGACGGCGACGTGGCCGGCGTGATCGCGACGACCAACCCCGACACGACGATCGACATCTATATGGGTTCGGGCGGCGCCCCCGAGGGCGTGCTCGCGTGCGCGGCGCTGCGTTGCGTCGGCGGGCAGTTCAAGGGCCGCCTGCTGTTCCGCAACGACGACGAGCGCGCGCGTGCCGCCAAGTGGGGCGTGACCGACCTCGACAAGCAGTACGACCTGACCGAGCTGGCACGCGGCGACTGCATCTTCGCGGCGACCGGCGTGACCGACGGCTCGCTGCTCGCCGGCGTGAAGCGCAAGGGGCACATCATGACGACCGAGAGCGTCGTGATGCGCGCAAGCTCGGGCACGGTGCGCTGGGTCAAGGGCGAACACCGGATCTGAGGCGCGCCTAAGCCCCTCCCCTGAAGGGGAGGGGCTAAGAACCAATTCGTCACCCCGGGCTTGTCCCGGGGTCTACCGTGCCGCAGACTTGCCGCGAGAGCTTTTGCGGCACGGTGGACCCCGGCACGAGGCCGGGGTGACGTTTGGGGGTTGGGTATGCGTAAAGTTGTGGCGGCGCTGGCTGCCGGTGTCGCGCTGGCCGGCCCGATCGCTGCGCGCCCGCAGGCCGCGCCCGTAGCGGCCCCTGCCCCCGCGCTTTCCCCCTACACCTACGAAGAAGTGATGGTCCCGATGCGCGACGGCGCGCGGCTCCAGACCGTGATCTTGCGTCCGCGGAACCAGACCGGACCGCTGCCGATCCTGTTCTCGCGCACCCCCTATGGCGTGCCCGACTCCGCGCCGAAGAAGACGCCGGGCAATCAAGTCGCGCTCGACCGTGACGGCTATATTTATGTCGAGCAGTCGATGCGCGGGCGCTTCAAGTCCGACGGCGTGTTTACGCTTTCCACCGCGGTGCATCCGGGCGATCCGAAGCAGGTCGACGAATCGACCGACGCCTATGACAGCATCGACTGGCTGGTGAAGAACGTGCCGCAAAACAGCGGCAAGGTCGGGATGTGGGGCGTGTCCTACCCGGGCTTCGCCGCGGCGATCGCGCTGATCGGCCCGCATCCCGCGCTGAAGGCGGTCAGCCCGCAGGCGGCTTGGGTCGATTACTGGCAGTCCGACGATCTTCACCGAAACGGCGCGCTACGCCTGTCGTATGCGACCGACTGGCTGGCAATGCTCCAGCTCGACAAGACGCAGGACACGTCGTTCCAATACGATCGCTACGACACGTACGACTGGTTCCTCGCCAAGGGCCCGGTCGAGCAGATCGACAAGACCGAGTTCAAGGGCAAGGTGCCGATGTTCACCGCCTTGCTCGACCATCCCAATCACGACGCCTTCTATACCGATCAGCGCTGGAGCGACCGGCTCGGCAAGACGACGGTGCCGACGCTCAACGTCGCGGGCTATTGGGATCAGGAAGATCCGTCGGGATCGTGGCAGATCTATTTCAAGCAGGCGCAGAACGACCCCGACCATCTCGCGACGATGGTCGCCGGCCCTTGGGCGCATGGCTGGTGGCAGCGGCCGACCAATGCGCTCGGGCCCATCCCGTACGGCGTGCCGAGCGGGACGCAGTTCCAGGAGCAGATCCAGGCGCCGTTCTTCGCCTATTGGCTCCACGGGACGGGCGCGAAGCCGACGACCGGCGTGAAAAGCTTCCGGAGCGGCAGCTGGGCGTGGAAGAGCTACACGGCGTGGCCGGCGGCAGGCACCAAGCCGACCGACCTGTATCTCCACGCCGACGGCTCGCTGTCGTTCAAGGCACCGGCACCGGGCGAAGCGTGCCGCGATTATGTGTCGGACCCGGCCAACCCGGTGCCGTTCCGCGCGCGCCCGATGTCCGGGACGTATCTGTCGCCCGACTGGTCGTGGTGGGAGGCGGCCGACCAGCGTTTCCTCGGCGGCCGGCCCGATGTGCTGAGCTATACGAGCGCGCCGCTCGAGAAGGATCTGACCGTGACGGGGCATGTCCTCGCGCAGCTTGCCGCCTCGACCAGCGGGACCGACAGCGACTTCGTCGTCAAGTTGATCGACGTCTATCCGGACAACCAAGTGCAGAACGCCGAATCGCCAAAGCCCGGCGACTATGCCAAGTCGCTCAACGGCTATCAGCTCCCGATCGCGATGGATGTCCGGCGCGGGCGTTTCCTTGCGAGCGACACGAACCCGCAGCCGCTGGTGCCGGGCAAGGTGACGCGCTGGGAAGTGGCGCTGCGCGAGCACGACCATGTGTTCTTGAAGGGCCACCGGCTGATGGTGCAGGTTCAGTCGAGCTGGTTCCCGGTAATCGACCGCAACCCGCAGCGCTTCGTACCCAATATCGCGCGGGCGAAGGCGGGGGATTTCGTCAAGGCGACGCAGCGTGTTTGCGCCGGCTCGAAGATCGTGCTGCCGGTAATGCCCTAAATCCCTCTCCTTCGGGAGAGGGTGGCCGAGCGCAGCGAGGTCGGGTGAGGACAGCGCACGCCGCCGGACCGCACTGCCCTTACCCTTCCCACGCCCTTTGGGTGCGGGCCCCTTCCCTCTCCCACAGGGAGAGGGAGATTAGTTCTTCATCCGCCAGCCGGTCTTGAAGATCCACGAGATGACGCCGAGGCACCCGACCAGGAACAGCGCGGTCACGCCCAGGCTTAAGCCTACCGACACGTCGCCCTTGTCGAAGAACGCCCAGCGGAAGCCGCTCACCAGATACACCACCGGGTTGAACAGGCTCACCGTCCGCCACGGCTGCGGCAGCATGTCGATCGAATAGAAGGCCCCGCCGAGGAAGGTCAGCGGCGTGATCAGCAGCGCGGGGATGAAGTTCAGCTGCTCGAAGCCGTTCGCCCACACGCCGATGATGAAGCCGAGCAGACTGAAGGTGATGCTCGTCAGCACGAGGAAGGCGAGCATCGCGACCGGATGGACGATGCTAAGCGGCACGAACAGCGACGCGGTGGCCAGGATGATCAGCCCGAGAACGATCGATTTGGTCGCCGCCGCGCCGACATATCCGATCACCATCTCCATCGCCGACACGGGAGCCGAGAGCAGCTCGTAAACGGTGCCGGTGAATTTGGGGAAATAGATGCCGATCGAGGCGTTCGAGATGCTCTGCGTCAGCAGCGAGAGCATGATCAGGCCGGGCACGATGAAGCTGCCATAGCCGACCCCGCCGACCGTGCTGATCTTCGACCCGATCGCCCCGCCGAACACGACGAAATAGAGCGAGGTGGTGATCACCGGCGTGACGAGGCTCTGCCACAAGGTGCGCAGCGCGCGCGCCATCTCGAAGCGATAGGTCGCCCAGATGCCGTGGAAATTGACCGCGGGGGCCTTGGTTGCGGCGTGCGTGCTCATGCAGCGATCCTCCCTATTTCCGTTCGTGCTGAGCCTGTCGAAGCACTGCCCGCCACGAGCGCACCGTCCGTTGAGAGCAGCCCTTCGACAGGCTCAGGGCGAACGGGTGGAAGAGATGCCCAGGCGCTCATGCCGCGTCCTTCTGTTCGACGAGGTCGACGAAAATGTCTTCGAGCGAGCTCTTGTGCGTCTCGAGATCGCGATAGCCGATGCCGAGCGTGCCGAGCTTCGCGAGCAACCCCGGAATGTCCTCATTCTCCGAATCGAAGGTGTAGAGCAATGTCGCGCCCTCATCCTCCAGTGCGAGGTTCCATGCCGCGAGATCGGCGGGCACTGCGGTCATCGGCGCCTGCAGCGCGATCAGCATCCGCCGCTTGCCGAACTTCTTCATCAGCGCGGCCTTCCGTTCGACCAGGATGATCCGCCCCTTGTCGATCACGCCGACTCGGTCGGCCATCTCCTCGGCCTCCTCGATGTAATGCGTCGTCAGGATGATCGTCGTGCCGCCAGCGCGGAGCTTGTGGACGAGCTTCCACATGTCGCGGCGCAAAGCCACGTCGACGCCTGCGGTCGGCTCGTCGAGGAACAGGATCTCGGGTTCGTGGCTGAGCGCCTTGGCGATCAGCACGCGGCGCTTCATGCCGCCCGACAGCTCGCGGATCTTGGCGTCGCGCTTCTCCCACAGCGACAGGTCGCGCAACACTTGCTCGATATGCGCGTCGTTCGGGCCCTTGCCGAACAGGCGGCGGCTGAACTTGACGGTGGCGAGCACGGTCTCGAACATGTCGACCGACAGTTCCTGTGGCACGAGGCCGATCGCGCGGCGCGCGCTGCGGAAATCCTTTTGCGCGTCATGGCCGAGCACCATCACGGTCCCCGTGCTGGGCGTGACGATCCCGCAGATGATCGAGATCAGCGTCGTCTTGCCCGCGCCGTTGGGCCCGAGCAACGCGAAGATCTCGCCGCGCGCGATGTCGAGATCGACCGGCTCGAGCGCGCGATGTCCCGAGGCGTAGGTCTTCGACACGCCCGCGATCGATAGAATGGTGTCCATGCTGCCCCCGATTGTTGTCGCGCAGATAGGGCGGTAGCGGGGAGATAACAACCGCTCGGTATGAAAGTCGCGATGCCTATCGCGCCGTCACCCCGGCCTCGTGCCGGGGTCCACTGTGCCGCGCGAACTGCCGCCGGACCGCGCGCCGCACGGTGGACCCCGGCACAAGGCCGGGGTGACGGGTGTTACTTGAGCCCAGCCGCGCGCGCTTCGGCGACCGCCTTTTGCAAGTCCTCGAGCGGGAGCGCGGAGGAAACCACCTTGGTGCCGATCACCCAGCTCGGCGTGCCGGTCATGCCGAGCGCGCGTGCGATCGTTGCGTTCGAGGTGATCTCCTGCTCGGCGCGCGGCGCATAGGCCGCGGCGCGCGCGGCATCGACGCCCGCGGTCTTCGCCGCCGCGGCGATGCTCTGCGTGCTGACCGGGCCGCCGGCATAGAGTGCGTCGTGGAACGCCTGGAACTTGCCCTGCTCGGCCGCCGCCAAGCTCATCCGCGCGGCATCGATGCTGCTTTGCGCGAGGATCGGGAAGTCGCGATAGACGATGCGGATCTTGGGGTCGCTCTTGAGCAGCGCCGCGATCGTCGGGAGGCTGGCGCGGCAATAGCCGCAATTGTAATCGAAATATTCGACGATGGTGACATCCGGGTTGGTGCTCCCCGCCCAGGCGCTGCCGACCGGCGTGTAGATCGCGCTGCGGTTCGCCGCGATCGTCTCGGCATGGCCGCGGTCACGCAAGGCGTCCATCGCCGCGGGCAGGATCTCGGGATGCGCCATCAGATAATCGTGCACCACGCCCTCGACGCGCGCGCGCTCACCGCCGCTTGCCGGGATCAGCCGCTCGAGGCTGGCAAAACCGGCCGCGCCGATCAGCCCCGCGACGAGCGCGAGGGTTATGGAATTCCAGGCCGGGCGCATCAGCGTTTCTTCTTATATTTCTTCGGGTTGTCGTCGATTTCGTTCTGCGCGGCGAGCGCGATGTCCTGCGCGCGGATCCAGTCGACGCTGTTGGGGGCGAGCCCTTGCATCGCGCCGCGCGCGCTATACGCGGCGAGCGGGACGTTGCCCGTCAGGCTCGCTTGCTCGGCGCTTGCCAGCATCGCGCGCGGCTGGTCGCCCATCGCCTCATAGACGGTGCCGAGCTGATACCAGGCGAAGGGATTTTCGTCGTCGCGCGCCACTGCCTGGCGCAGCACCTTGATCGCCTCGGGGTAATTCGCCTTGTCCTCGGTCGCGATCAGCGCGTGGCCGAAGGTCGTCGCGATCAGCGGCGCGTTGCGCGACAGCTCGGTCGCCTCGCGCAACGGGGCCAGCGCCTGGAGCGGCTTGCCTGCCTCGAGCAGGATCTGGCCCTGGATCTCTAGGAAATACGGATCATGCGGCGCAGCCTTGATCAGCGCGGCGGCCTCGGCATCGGCTTTCTCGGGGTAAGCCGATTTGTGCCAGGCATAGGCGCGGGCATAGTGCGCATAGAGGCTCTGATCCTCGTCGGGATAGGTGTTGAGCGTGGTCTTGGGGTCGGCGACATAGCCGAGCAGCTTGGCCTTGACGCGCTTGAACTGTTCCTCGAGCGCCTGGTCCGGCTTCTTGCCATAGGCCGGCGAGGCGATGACGTCGGCGGTGAGGCTGGCGATGCGCTCGCCCGACAGCGGATGGCTCTGCGCGAACGGGTCGATGTTCTTGAGGCCGTACGCATATTCCTCGTTCTGCAGCTTCTTGAAGAAGGTCAGCATGCCCTTGCCGGTGACGCCGGCCTCGCGCAGGAATTTCGCGCCGGTGGCGTCGGCCGTCGATTCCTGGACGCGGCTGAACGCGAGGAACTTGCCCTGCGCCGCGGTCGTGCCAGCCGAGAGGATCCCGGCCCCCGCCTCGGGCGCGCCCGCGGCGATCGCCGCGACGCCGAGCACCATACTGAGGATCGAGACGCCGAGCGCGGGCTTGATGCCCGCGTCCATCAGCACGACGTGCCCGTCGGCGACATGGCCGAGCTCGTGCGCGATCACGCCCTGGACTTGGTTGGCGTTGTCGGCGGCCTGGATCAGCCCCGAATGGACATAGATCGTCTGCCCGCCCGCGGTGAAAGCGTTGATCGAATCGTCGTTGATCAGGACGACCTTGACGTTCCTCGGCGAGAGCCCCGCCGCCAGGATCAGCGGACGCGACATGTCGTTGAACATCGCTTCGGTCTCGGCATCGCGCAGGATCGATTGCGCTGCCGCCGGTTGCGCCCAGGCGAGGAGGGAGAGCGCGCACGCCGCGAAGAGTCGCTTCATCCGCCCCGTATCGCCGAGATTGGCGGGCGGGGCAACGCCCATGCGGCGCTACGCCAGGCCGAACGGGACGACGTGATTGCCCGCCCCATGGCCAATTTCGGCGCGCCCGAGATAGCGCACCCCCATCTCGCCGCACCAGCGCGCGATCATCGTCTCGAGGCTTTCGCCCCACGGCGGTTCGTTGGCCTGGATATCGGTGACGTTGCCGAGCCGCACGCCCGCCAGCCCCTTCAACTGCGTCGCGTGCGCCATCGTGAAGAGCATCCGGTCGATGCGGTAGAGCGGTTCGGACACTTCCTCGATCAGCAGCACGTGATCGGTGAGATCGGGCAGCCACGGCGTGCCGATCAACGCGGTCAGGATCGCGAGGTTGAACGCGGCGGCGGGGTGGCCGTCGAGCCCGGGTTCGAGCACCGCGCGGTCCTTGGAGGCGAGCCAGCGCAAGCCCCGCGCGAAGGCGAAGCCGCCATCGCTGCGCCGCGCATCGAGAATCATCGGGCCGTGCGCCGGTCGCCCGATCTTGGCGGCATAGAGCGCGCCGAGCACGAAACCCATGTCCGAAAAGCCGAGATAGGTTTTCCGCCGCGCGGCCTCGCCGAGCTGCGGCATGACGGTGTTGAGGATGCGGTTCGAGCCATAGCCGCCGCGCGCGAACCAGATCGCGTCGAACGCAGGATCATTGGCGATTTCGAGAAACGCCGCCGCGCGCGCCGCGTCGGGGCCGGCAAAATGGCCGTCGGACAGAAAGCATTGCGGATGGAAGACGAGATCGACCGAGGGCATCGCCACCGCCGCAAGGCCGAGCGCCCGCGAGGCGAGTGCTTCGTCGATCCCCTTGGCGGGTGCCACGATCCCAATTCGCATGTTCAGCTCCGTTGCACTCCGTCGCTGCCCGCGATAGCCCCCGGCCATGAGCAACGGCAAATCATACTTCTTCGCCCCCTATTTCTTCGTAGGCATCGGCGGCAGCGGCATGATGCCGCTCGCGATGATCCTCGCCGGGCGCGGCGCGCGCGTGGCGGGTTCGGACCGTTCGCTCGATCGCGGTGCCCTGCCCGCCAAGTTCGCCGATCTTGCCGCAAAGGGCGTGACGCTGTTCCCGCAGGACGGCTCGGGCGTGACCTCGGCCGAACAAATCGTCGTCGCATCGGCCGCGGTGGAATCGACCGTCGCGGACATCGTGTCGGCGGAGCGCGTCGGCGCGGAGCGGCTCAGCCGGCCCGAACTGCTCGCCTCGCTGTTCAACGCGAGCGCGCTGCCGATCGGCGTTGCCGGGACGAGCGGCAAGTCGACCGTGACGGGGATGATCGGCTGGATCCTCCACGCCTGCGGGCGCGACCCGACCGTGATGAACGGCGCGGTGATGAAGAACTTTGCGAGCCCCGATGCGCCGTTTGCCAGCGCGCTGGTCGGCGCGGGCGAGGCGTTCGTCAGCGAAGTCGATGAGAGCGACGGGTCGATCGCGCTCTATGCGCCGAAGATCGCAGTGCTCAACAATGTCAGCCTCGACCATAAGTCGCTCGAGGAGTTGCGCGCGCTGTTCGGCGAGTTCGCAGGCAAGGCCGAGACGACGGTTCTTAATATCGGGGACGCCGAAACCGCCGCGCTCGCATCGACGCTCGACCCGGCAAAGCTCGTCACGTTCGCGGTCGATGCCGACGCCGACCTGAGCGCGCGCAACCTTGCGCCGGAGCCATTCGCCATCGGGTTCGACCTGATCGCCGATGGCGCGACCCACGCGGTCCGGCTCGCCGTTCCGGGGCGGCACAACGTGTCGAACGCGCTCGCGGCGCTTGGCGCGGCGCGCGCAGCCGGCGTGCCGCTTCCCGAAGCAATCGCCGCGATCGCTGGCTTCACCGGCCTCAAGCGCCGCTTCGAGCTGGTCGGCGAGGCTGACGGTGTCACCGTGCTCGACGATTTCGGGCACAACCCCGACAAGATCGCCGCGACGCTGGCGACGTTGCATGCTTTCCCCGGGCGGCTGCTCGTGCTGTTCCAGCCGCATGGCTACGGCCCGCTCAAGGTCATGCGGACCGAACTGGTCGCGATGTTCCGCGATGCGCTCGGCGGCGACGACCGGCTCGTCTTGCCCGACCCGGTCTATCAGGGCGGCACCGTCGCGCGCGAAGTGACCAGCGCCGACATCGTCGCCGAAATCGGTCCGCAAGCCCATCACCTCGCCGACCGCGCCGATGCCGCCGCGTGGATCATTGCGCAGGCGCGACCCGGCGACCGGATCGTGGTAATGGGGGCGCGCGACGATACACTGAGCCAGCTTGCTGCCGACATGTTGCCACAGATTGCCGCTAGACTGCGCTGACCTACAAGGAGCCGCCTTATGTTTCGCCGCCTGTTCCTCGATCACCCCGCCTCGGTCGGCGAGACCTTTGGCGAGCATTTCCTCGTCGCCTCGCGCTTTGGCATGACGATGATCGGTGGCGGGCTTGCCGGCGTGGTGCATGCGTTCCTGCCGTTCGCGTTCAAGACCACCGGGAGCCGCACAGTGATGCGGTTGAACGCGCAGATCGTGGCGAAGCGCGCGGCGGCGAGCGCGGATGAATTGCAGCGCCGCACCGTCGAATATGTGATCTGACCCCTTAATCCTCCCCGGCACGGGGAGGGGGACCGCTCGGCTTCTTCAGCCGAGGGGTGGAGGGGGGGCCACGTGCGCTGCGCCCGTTGCCAGCCCCCTCCACCGTTCGCTGAATGCTCACGGTCCCCCTCCCCGTGCCGGGGAGGAACTACATTCCCGAACGCGCGCTTCCCCGCTACAGCGTCGCGATGCTCCGCATCACCGAACTCAAGCTCCCGCTCCATCACGCCGACGAGGAACTGCCCGCCGCGATCCGCAATCGCTTGCGGATCACCCCGCGCGACCTCGTCCGCTTTTCTATCGCGCGGCGTGCACACGATGCGCGGATCAAGAGCGACATCCAGCTCGTCTATTCGGTCGACGTCACGCTCCGCAACGAAGCCCCTGTGCTCGCGCGCTTCAAGAAGGACCGCCACGTCCAGCCGACGCCGAACACGGCGTACAAATTCGTCGCCCAGGCCCCCGCGAATTATAGCGGCCCCCGCCCGGTCGTCATCGGCACCGGCCCGTGCGGCCTGTTCGCCGGGCTGATCCTCGCGCAGATGGGCTACAAGCCGATCATCGTCGATCGCGGCAAGGTCGTGCGCGAACGCACCAAGGACACTTGGGGGCTGTGGCGCAAGAGCGTGCTCAACCCCGAATCAAACGTCCAGTTCGGCGAGGGCGGCGCGGGGACCTTCTCCGACGGCAAGCTCTACAGCCGAATCAAGGACGCGCGGCATCTCGACCGCAAGGTGCTGATCGAGTTCGTCAAGGCGGGCGCGCCGCCCGAGATCCTGACCGAGGCGCACCCGCATATCGGCACCTTCCGCCTCGTCACGATGGTCGAGAGCATGCGCGCGACGATCGAGGCGCTCGGCGGCGAATATCGCTTCGAGACTCGTGTCGACGGGATAGACGTGGCGACGGCCGCCGATGGCTCGCGGAAAGTGCGCGGGCTGCACCTGCATACGGGCGATTATCTGGAAGCCGAACAGGTCGTGCTCGCGGTCGGCCACAGCGCGCGCGACACCTTTGCGATGCTGCATGACGAGGGCGTCTATCTCGAGGCCAAGCCCTTCTCGATCGGCGTCCGCATCGAGCATCCGCAATCGTGGATCGACGATGCGCGCTTCGGTCCCAATGCCGGCAACCCGATCCTCGGCGCGGCCGATTACGCGTTGTCGCACCACGCCAAGAACGGCCGCACCGCCTACAGCTTCTGCATGTGCCCGGGCGGAACGGTGGTAGCGGCGACATCGGAGGAGGGCCGCGTCGCGACCAACGGGATGAGCCAATATTCGCGCAACGAGCGCAACGCCAATTCGGGCCTCGTCGTCGGGATCGACCCGGCGCGCGATTATCCCGGCGACGCGCTCGCCGGCATCGCGCTGCAGCGCCATTGGGAATCGCGCGCCTTCGTCGCGGGCGGATCGACCTATGCCGCGCCGGCGCAATTGCTCGGCGATTTCCTTGCCGGGCGCGCCTCGACCAAGCTCGCCAGCGTCGTGCCGTCGTACAAGCCCGGCGTCCACATGACCGATCTCGCGGAATGCCTGCCCGAGTTCGCGGTGACCGCGATGCGCGAGGCGCTCGTCCAGTTCGGCCGCGAGATCCCCGGTTACGACCATCCCGACGCGGTGCTGACCGGCGTCGAGACGCGCACGTCCTCGCCGCTCCGCATCACGCGCGGCGACGATTTCCAGAGCCTCAACACTGCCGGGCTGTTCCCGGCGGGCGAAGGCGCCGGGTACGCCGGGGGGATTTTGTCGGCTGCAGTCGACGGGATCAAGGTGGCGGAGGCGGTCGCGCGGGCGATGGGCGCGTAAGTTCGGGTTGGTTCGCCCTCCCCGTCGTCACCCCGGGCTCGTCCCGGGGTCCACCGTGCCGCGCGAGCGGTCGCTGTAGTACGCGCATCCCGGTAGACCCCGGCACAAGGCCGGGGTGATGGAGAGGCACACCCGCAGCACAAACCGGGTGGAAAGCTCACTTGACAGACAAGCGACCTTGACTGTAAAGCTTCCTTCACAAACGTGAAAGGGAGCTTTCCATGTCGCGCACCGTTGCCGCCCGCCGCTATCAAGTCCGCACGCTCTGGCTGGCGCTGCTGTACGCCGCCGCGTTGCTTGGCGCGGTCTATGCCTTCAAGCATCAGCTCGTTGGCGGTCCGGCGGCGTGGGTCGTTGCGGTGCTGCCCGCGCTGCCGATCATCGGCGTGTTCGTCGCGATCGGGCGCTATCTGGTCGACGAGCAGGACGAATATCTGCGCATGCTGATGGTCCGCCAGACGCTGTGGGCGAGCGGCTTCGCGCTGAGCGCCGCGACTTTGTGGGGCTTCCTCGAGGCGTTCGACCTGGTCGGCCATGTCGAGCCCTATTATGTCGCCGTGCTGTGGTTTGGCGGATTGGGCCTGGGCAATTGCGCCGATCGCCTGTTCGGCGCGGACGCCGCGCTGTGAGCCGCCGCATCGACCCGGCCGACCGCGCCTATCTGCGCCGCTTCGTCCCGACGATGGCGCTCTATGTCGTGCTGGTCTGGGCATCGCCCTTCCTGATCCGCGCGCTCCACGCCGAGGGGCCGCTGCTGTGGCTGATCGCCTTGCTCCCCGCGTTCCCGCTCAGCGCGGTGTTCTGGATCATCGGGCGCTATCTGATCGACCTGCGCGACGAATATCGGCGGATGCTCGAAGTGCGCAAGGCGCTGGTCGCGACGGGCTTTGCGATGACGCTGGCGACCGGCTGGGGGTTTCTCGAAGTCTATGCTCACGCGCCGCACGTGCCGCTGTTCTTCGTGCCGATCGCATGGTTTGCCGGGCTGGGCCTCGGATCGGCGGTCAACGCCGTGATCGAGCGGCGCGGCGAGGACGCGGCATGATCAACCGCCTCAAGGTGCTCCGCGCCGAGCGCAACTGGAGCCAGGGCGATCTCGCCGAGCGGCTCGACGTATCGCGCCAAAGCGTCAACGCGATCGAGACCGGGCGCTACGATCCCTCGCTCCCGCTCGCCTTCCGCATCGCCGAACTGTTCGAGCTTCCGATCGAAGCGATTTTCGCCAGTCCCTCCAAAGGAGATGTAGCGTGAAGCCTGTCGTCAAAGCCTGCCTCGTTGCCGCGCTCGCACTGCTTCTCGCCACGCCCGCCCTCGCGGCGCCGCTTGCGGCGACACCCGAGGTGCGGTTGCCGCATATCTCGATCGTGACGATCGGCACGGGCAGCCCGGTGATCCTTATCCCCGGCCTCGCCTCCCCGCGCGCAGTGTGGGACGGGGTCGCCCCCGCACTCGCTTCGAAGCACCGCGTCATCCTGGTCCAAGTCAACGGCTTCGGCGGCGACGATCCGGGGGCCAATCTCCAGCCAGGCGTGCTCGACGGGATCGTCGCCGATCTCGACGGTTATATTGCGGCGGAGAAGCTGCAGGATGCGCTGGTCGTCGGGCATTCGATGGGCGGGCTGGTTGGCCTGATGCTGGCAAAAGCGCATCCGACCGATCTGGCGCGGCTGATGATCGTCGATTCGCTGCCGTTCTTCGCGGTGATCATGGCCCCGCCCGGGGTCGATCCGACGCCCGCGATGGTCGCGCCCTATGCCGCCAAGATGCGCGACGGGATCGTCGCGACCTATGGCAAGCCGCTGAGCGAAGAGATGGTCGCGGCGCAGACGCGCGGACTCGCGCTCAAGCCCGGCAGCGTCGTGACGATGTCAGGCTGGGCGAAGGCCGCCGATCCGCGCGTCACCGGCGAGGCGATGTACGAGGATCTGACGACCGACCTGCGTCCGTCGCTCGCGACGATCGCGACGCCGATGACGATGCTCTATCCGTGGAATGCCGCATCGTTGCCCAAGGCGAAGGCCGACGCCTTCTATCGCAAGCAATACGCCGCCGCGGCGCATATCGCCTTCGCCGACATTGCCGAGAGTGCGCACATGGTGATGCTCGACCAGCCCAACGCGTTCAAGGCGGCGGTGCTCGCCTTCGTCGAGGCGAAGTAAAGGGCCAACGCGCCCCTGTTCCCCGGCGCAGGCCGGGGCCCAGCAGCGAAGTGCGGAGCCGGTCGAGCGCAGCGCTTCCCTGCAGCGGCCCGCGACTGGGCCCCGGCCTGCGCCGGGGAACGGGAGGCTGAGGAAAGCGCGATTTCCCCTCCCGTAATCTTCCGCTAAGCCTCCGCGCCATGACCGACACGCTCTCCCCCACCCCCGCCCGCCCCGCGCTCGCCTATCATCTGACCGAGGGCACCGGCCCGACGATCGTCTTCCTGCCGGGCTATGGCTCGGACATGGAGGGCAGCAAGGCGCTCGCGCTCGAGGCGTGGGCGAAGCGCAAAGGCCGCGCCTATCTGCGCTTCGATTATGGCGGCTGCGGCAGCAGCGAGGGCGACTTCGAGGAGCAGACGCTCGCCGGCTGGCGCGACGATGTCGTCGCGATGCTCGACGCAGCCGCAGGTGGCCCCGCGGTGCTGGTCGGATCATCGATGGGCGGCTGGCTGATGCTGCTCGTCGCGCGCGACCATCCCGAAAAGGTGGCGGCGCTCGTCGGGATCGCGGCGGCGCCCGATTTCACCGACTGGGGCTTCACCGTCGAACAGAAGCTCGCGATCCTGTCCGAAGGCCGGCTCGAAAAGGTCGGGCGCTACGCCGATTTGCCGATGGTCTATACTCGCGCCTTCTGGCAGTCGGGCGAGGCCAATCGCGTGCTCTTCTCGGGTCTCGCGATCGACGTGCCGGTGCGGTTGCTCCACGGCATGGCCGATACCGAAGTGCCCGCCAACCGCTCGATCCATCTGGTCGAGCAGCTCCGTTCAGCCGATGTGCAGCTTACTTTGGTGAAGGGAGGCGACCACCGCCTGTCGCGCGACGCCGACCTCGCGTTGCTCGAGGCGACGCTCGAAAGTGTGATGGCCGATCTATGACCCCGTTGCTGCTCGCCCCGCTGTTGTTCGCGCAAGCCACCGCGCCGATCGGCCCGCCCGCCCCGCCGCCGTCGCAGCGCTACGAAAAGTGCCTCGATCTGGCGACCAACAACCCGACCTTGGCCGAAGCCGAAGCCGGACAATGGCAACTCGCGGGCGGTGGTTTTCTTGCCGGGCAGTGCCTCGGCATGGCCTATGCCAATGAACAGCGCTGGCCCGCCGCCGCGACCGCGTTCGATGCCGCCGCGCGTGCCGCCGAAAAGGCCGGCGACGGCCGTGCGGTCAATTACTGGGCGCAAGCGGGCAATGCCTGGCTTGCATCGGGCGATGCGACCAAGGCGCGCGCCGCGCTCGATGCGGCACTCGCGGGCGGCTCGCTGAGCGGGCTGCCGCTGGGCGAAGCGCATCTCGACCGCGCGCGCGCGATGGTTGCCGGGGGCGATCTCGACGGTGCGCGCGACGATCTCGACCGCGCGCTTGCCGAGGTGCCCGAAGACCCGCTCGCTTGGCTGCTCTCGGCGACGCTCGCGCGGCGCCAGAGCCAGATCGTCCGCGCGCAGCACGACATCGCCGAAGCGCTGCGGCGCGGCAGCGACGACCCAGCGGTCCAGCTCGAGGCGGGCAATATCGCGGCGTTCGCGAAGGACGAAGCCGGCGCGCGGGCCGCGTGGCAGCAAGCGGTCACGCTGCGGCCCGACAGCGCCGCCGGAAAGGCCGCCGCCGCCGCATTGCTGCAGTTCACCGCCAAGCCCTGACGCTTTTGGAACGCGTCGGGGTGGCATCGCTGCTCGCGCGCGCCTATCTCGGCGCAAAGCACAATGGAGCGCGCCGATGAAATATCTCCACACCATGATCCGCGTCACCGATCCCGATGGGACGATCGCGTTCTTCAAGCTGCTCGGGCTCGAGGAAGTGCGGCGGATGGACAGCGAGAAGGGCCGCTTCACGCTGATCTTCCTCGCCGCCCCCGGCGACCATGACGCGCAGGTCGAGCTGACGCACAATTGGGATCCCGAACCCTATACCGGCGGGCGCAATTTCGGGCATCTCGCCTACCACGTCGATAATATCTACGAGACGTGCCAGCGGTTGCACGACGGCGGCGTGACGATCAATCGCCCGCCGCGCGACGGCCACATGGCGTTCGTCCGCACCCCCGACAACATCTCGATCGAACTGCTCCAGGAAGGCGGCGCGCTGGCGCCGGCCGAGCCGTGGGCGTCGATGCCCAACACCGGCGAATGGTGATGGCAGGCGCGCTCGAGATCGTCCGCATCCCGGCACTGAGCGACAATTATGTCTGGCTGGTGCACGATCCCGTCTCCGACGAGACCGTGGTGATCGATCCGAGCGACGCCGCCCCCGTGCTCGCCGCGGCCGAGGCGCGCGGCTGGACGATCTCGCAGATCTGGAACACGCACTGGCACCCCGATCACACCGGCGGCAATGCCGCGATCAAGGCGCTCGGCGCGGTGGTTAGTGGCCCCGCCGCCGAAGCGGGCAAGATCCCGACGCTCGATTACGGCGTGCGCGAAGGCGATTCGGTGCGCATCGGCACGCATGTCGCGCGCGTGATCGAGACGCCTGGCCACACCGCCGGGCACATCGTGTTCTACATCGCCGACGACGCTGCACTGTTCAGCGGCGACACGCTGTTCGCGATGGGCTGCGGGCGGCTGTTTGAGGGCGATGCCGCGCAGATGTACGGCAACATGCAGCGCCTTGCTGCGCTACCGCCCGAGACGATCGTCTATTGCGCGCACGAATATACGCAGTCGAACGGCCGCTACGCCGCCGCTGCCGAGCCCGACAATCAGGCCGTCACCGAACGGATGGCTACGGTCGATGCGCAGCGCGCAGCGGGCGAACCGACCGTCCCGACGACGATCGCGCTCGAGCTCGCGACCAACCCGTTCCTGCGTGCGACATCGGCCGACCAGCTCGCGGAACGACGTGCAGCCAAGGATGCATTCTAGCCGTATCTGCGGTATGACGCGGATGGGGCCGCAAGCGTTTTGAAAAGGACCGATCGCATGTTCCGCTTCATCCTTCCGCTGATCGTGCTGGCTGGCGCGAGCGCCGCGCTGTCCGCCGACTCCAAAGAGTATCGCGCACGTGAAGCGGCGCGCGATCAGGTCGAGCTCGACAAGCAGCTTGCCGGCCTCGTGCCGGGCAAGCCGCAAAGCTGCATCGACACCTTCCGGTATCGCGACTCGACGCGCGTCGGCGACAGGATCCTCTACAAGAACGGCCGCAACGACGTGATGGTCAACGATACCGGCGGCGGCTGTTTCGGGCTGCGGCGTGGCGATGCGATCATCACCAAGACCTTCGGCAGCCAATTCTGCCGCGGCGATATCGTGCGGACGGCCGATCTCATCACGAGCACGCCGAGCGGAAGCTGCAGCTTCGGCGACTTCGTCCCCTATCGCAGGCCGTGATCCGCGGGCTGCTGCTGGTGGCGGCGCTGGGCGGGTCTACCGCATCGGACGATGCGAAGGATCTCGCCAAGGCGCTTGCGGGCCGAACGCCGGGCAAGCCCGAGACCTGCGTTTCGCCCAGCCGGGTCGGCGCACCGCAGGTTATCGGTGACCGCATCCTGCTGTACCGCGACGGTAGCCGGATGTGGCGCAACGATTTGCCCAATGGCTGCCCCGGGCTCGACGACGATGCGATCGTCGTTACCGAGGTCTATGGTGCGCAATTGTGCCGCAACGATCAATTCTACACGCTCGAACGCACGGGCAGCACGATCCCTGGGCCGCGGTGTCGGCTGGGGAGCTTCGTGCCGTGGGACAAGCCGCGGTAGGAACCGGGCCGTTTCCAGGGCGAAGCCGCCGCAGCCTCGCTAAAGCGCGCCACTCCAGACCCGTTCGGGCTGAGCCTGTCGAAGCCCCGCCGCACCCCTCCCCCTTGCGCAAGCGGCGAAGTGCCCTTCGACAGGCTCAGGGCGAACGCGAGGGGCTGCGACAGTCTTGAAGGCGAAGACGATGCCCCGCCTTGTTAGAGCACGAACCGGCTGAGGTCGGTATTGCGCGCGATGCTCGCCAGATGCGTTTCGACATACGCCGCATCCACCACCACGGTCTCGCCACCGCGATCCTCGGCATTGAAGCTGACATCCTCGAGCAGCTTTTCCATCACCGTCTGCAAGCGCCGCGCACCGATATTCTCGATCTCGCCATTCACTTCGGCGGCGATCCGCGCGACGGCGCGGATACCATCCGCGGTGAACTCGACGCCGACGCCCTCGGTCGCGATCAGCGCGACATATTGCTGCGTCAGCGACGCCTTGGTGTCGGAGAGGATCGCGACGAAATCGTCCTCGGTCAGCGCCTTCAATTCGACGCGGATCGGCAGGCGGCCCTGCAGCTCGGGCAACAGGTCGGACGGCTTGGCCACATGGAACGCGCCGCTCGCGATGAAGAGCACATGATCGGTCTTCATCGGCCCGTATTTGGTCGCGACCGTCGTTCCCTCGATCAGCGGTAGGAGATCGCGCTGCACGCCCTCGCGGCTGACCGATCCGCCGCGCCCGTCGCTCACCGCGATCTTGTCGATCTCGTCGAGGAAGACGATTCCGTTCGCCTCGGCATCGGCGATCGCGGCGCGGCTGAGTTCGTCCTGGTCGAGCCGCTTGTCGGCCTCT
Organism: Sphingomonas sp. PWP1-2; assembly: GCF_049898305.1. Lineage (NCBI taxonomy): Bacteria > Pseudomonadati > Pseudomonadota > Alphaproteobacteria > Sphingomonadales > Sphingomonadaceae > Sphingomonas > Sphingomonas sp. PWP1-2. The sequence continues at coordinate 288,046 of NZ_JAFCXM010000003.1, read as the reverse complement.
TCCTCGACGAGCTTGTCCCAGGCGGCGGGCACGCTCAGCTTGCGGCGCTTGAGCTGGCCGCCGCCGAACGCCTTGCCCATCATCTCGGACAGGTTGATCATCTGCGCGCCGCCACCGGGCATTTCGAACGGCATCGCGGGCGCCGCCTCGAGTTCGATCTCGATCTCGGTGTCGCGCAGATGGCCGTCGTGCAGCCGCTGGCGGAACGCCTCGCGTGTCGCCTCGCTCGCGCCCTTGCCGGTCAGCGCGTCGAGCAGGCGCGCCATCGCGGCTTCCTCGGCCTTGTCCTTCACCGCGCCGCGCCGCCGCTCCTTCTCGAGCCGGATCGCTTCCTCGACCAGGTCGCGCGCAATCTGTTCGACGTCGCGGCCGACATAGCCGACTTCGGTGAACTTGGTCGCCTCGACCTTGATGAACGGCGCGTCGGCGAGCTTGGCCAGCCGTCGGCTGATCTCGGTCTTGCCGCAACCGGTCGGTCCGATCATCAGGATGTTCTTGGGGGACACCTCGTCGCGCAGATCGGGTGCGAGCTGCTGGCGGCGCCAGCGGTTGCGCATCGCGACCGCGACCGCGCGCTTGGCGTCGGCCTGGCCGATGATGTGCGCGTCGAGCGCGGCGACGATGGCTTTGGGGGTGAGGTCCTGGTTCATCTCTGCTTCCGTCGCCCCGGCGGAGGCCGGGGCCGCTATGGTGCAAGGGCGCGCGCTAGAGCCTAGCGGCCCCGGCCTCCGCCGGGGCGACGCGCATCACGCGCTCGTGTCGAGCCCTTCGACGGTTAGCCGGTCGTTGGTATAGACGCACAGCTCGCCTGCAATTCCCATCGCCTTGCGCGCGATCGTCTCGGCATCGGCTTCGTAATCCGCCAGTGCGCGCGCTGCGGCGAGCGCGAAATTGCCGCCCGATCCGATCGCGGCGATCCCGGCCTCGGGCTCGAGCACGTCGCCATTGCCCGTCAGGATCAGCGTCACGTCCTTGTCGGCGACGATCATCATCGCCTCGAGGTTGCGCAGATATTTATCGGTCCGCCAGTCCTTGGCGAGCTCGACCGCGCTACGCAGCAATTGCCCGTGATGCTGCTCAAGCTTGCGCTCGAGCCGCTCGAACAGCGTGAAGGCATCCGCGGTCGCGCCGGCGAAGCCGCCGATCACCGATCCGTCGCCCAGCCGCCGCACCTTCTTCGCATTGGGTTTCATCACGGTCTGGCCCTGCGTCACCTGGCCGTCGCCGGCGACGATGACGCGCCCATTCTTGCGCACGGAGAGGATCGTGGTGCCGTGCCACACAATTTTGTTCTCGCTCATGGAGGGCGATATGGGATGCGGGGTCGCCCTGTGCAATCCGGCTTGCGTCGGCGCGCCCTGCTCGGCGATAGGAGGCGCGGGGGAACGATACGTATGAGCGACCAGCACGGCCATGCAGGGCCCGATCACCCGCTCGAGCGGCTGATCTTCTTTTCCGACGCCGTGTTCGCGATCGCGATCACGCTGCTGATCATCGAGGTGCACCCGCCGCATCTGCCACATGGGGCGTCGCCCGCCGCCTTTCTCCAAGCGCTCGCCGATCTCGGCCCGAGCTTGTTCGGCTTCTTCGTCAGCTTCTTCGTCATCGCGGCGTTCTGGACCGGGCATCACCGCGCCTTCGCTCTGGCGGGGCGCTATTCGGACAAGCTGCTCGCGCCCAATATCCTGATGCTCTGCGCGATCGTGTTCACGCCCTTCGCGACCGCGTTCATGAGCGCCAATCTGGGGACGCTCGTCCCCTCGGCGCTCTATGCGCTGACGCTGATCGTCACCGGGCTGCTCAGCATGTGGGTGACCTATCGCACCACCAGCCCGGGTATCGTCCGCGCCGACACCGCAGCCGAGGCGATCGCCCAGGTCCGCATCCGCGGCATCGGCGTGGTGCTCGGCGCGACGGCGTCGTTCGGCCTTGCCTTCTTCATCGCGCCGCTCAGCCAGATGGGGCTGCTGACGATCCCCTTGTGGCAGGCGATCCTGCGGCGGCAAGTCCATCGCCGCTTCGCCCGCACGGCGGCCTGAGCCAGCCTGCGGGCGCGGCACCCGCTCAATTGGCGGGCGCGGTCATCGCGTTCATCGAGCCGTTCGACGCGGTGATCGACGGCTTGCCGACCGGCGGGCGCAGCGCCTCGCGCTCGGCGGCGGTCATCACCGCATCCATGTCGGGGCGGAAATCGGCGATCGCGCGGTCGTCGGCATTGCGCTTGGGATCGAGCAGGTCGGTCGGCACATGCCCCTCGGCCGTTCCCGACGCCTTGGCGAGCGCGCTCGCGATCCGCCCGCGCGTCAGGAACGCGGCGACCCCGGCGCCAGCCGCGACGACGACCGCGCCGATCGACCAGGCCGCAGTGCGGCTGATCGCAGGCGTGGCGCTGGCGGCCTGCGGCGCGGGGGCGCGCTTGATGGCGCTTTTGGGAAGCTGGGTCTTGGCCATGTCACATCTCATTCTGCAAAATCGGGCGCGCGGCGACCGGGGCCGCCGCGCGCGGGGAAGTTAGCGGCAGCGCGCGTCGCGCGTGCTGTCCTTGTCGATCGCCTGGCCGGCCAGCGCGCCGCCGGCGGCACCGAGCAGTGCACCGAGCACGCCCGAACCACCCGGTGCGATCGCCGCGCCGAGCGCGCCGCCCGCGATCCCGCCGACGACCAGACCGGTCGTACCGTCGCTGTGGCGGCAATAGTAACGCCCGTCGCTGCCGCGATAGACGCGGTCGTTGTTGCTCAGCCGGCGCTCCTGATAGCGGCGGTTGTCGTCGCGGTAATAACGCGAGGCATCGTAGCCGTTATACGCCGGATCGGGCCGGTCGTAATCGTATTGCGAATAGCCGCCGCCATATCCGCGGCGCGGGCCGCCGCCGTAACTGTCGCCATATTCGTCGCAGCCGGCGACCAAGGTACATGCGGCCAACAGGCCGAGAGTGAGGGTGCGCATTCGAATCCTCCTGTTATCGTATCCAAGCGCAATGCGCGGGCGGCGATAAGGTTGCCCGCCGACGCCGCCCCGCCGCGCGGCGGAGCGATGCCGCACGGCGCGCGATACGGTCGGGAGCGTGCGACGAAGCGTGCGCGCTTGACTCGATTGACCCCCGGAGCTGTCCTTATCGCTCGTCATCGTTTCCGTTTTCGTCCTGATCGGCGTCGCGCGTGCGCAGCATCTTCACGTCGAACGGCAACTCGGCATCGACCTGCGCGAGCAACGTCGGCCAGGCCTGCGCCAGCGACGCCGCGTCATACGCCGAATCGATCGGCTCGAAGGGATGCGCGAGCAATTGCATCAGCAGCCGGTCGTTATGGACGATGCGCTCGCCGACGTGCTCGCCGCGATACCAGACGGGCAGCGACCGCCCGGCAAAGGCGCGCTCCAACGCTTCGTCGAGCAGCGCTTTGCGCGCCGAGCGGACCGCGACGTCCCAGGCGAGCGCGAACATCGTGCGCCCACCGCGGTGGCGCAACGCATAGGCCGATTGCTTCGACAGGCCGACATGCGCTGCGGCGTGGCTGACGCAGCCGTGCGTCGCGAGATGTTCGAGAAAGGCACGCTGCTTGTCGGTCGTCCAGCCGGTCGCGGAGACGTCGCGCCACACCATGCCGTTCGCGCGGCGACGGCGCTTCGGGGCGGGCTCCGGCGCGCGCGCGGGATGGGGCGCGGCCTCGCGCGCGCGCGCCGCCTCGGCACCCTGGAGCTTGCGGATCCGCGCCCTGATTGCGGCATGCGGATCGTGGTGGGTGCGCGGCTGGGGTGGCGCGTCGGGGGTTTGCGGGGGCGCGGGGTGATCGGACGCGGGATCGCGCACGGGCGCGGTGTCGGATGGCGGCTGGGTCGAGTCTGACGGCATGAGTCGGTCCTCTCCATGGGTAGCGAGGATTCGGAACATATACAGAACATAGCGCTGTAGGACAGCCCCATCCGCAAGATTTTTTTACGCCGCGCCGCCGAGGCTTTTGCGTAGCAAGCGACGAGCGCCCCCGCCGTGGCCCGGACGGCGGCGCGACAGCGTTGGCCGACGACCGGGGTTTGCCACAGCGGCAGACGGTGTGGTGCCGCAGCGCGGCTTTGCTGCGCCCCCCCTCCCCGCAGCGCGCAAGACTCGACGCCCCGCCTCGGCCGCGCTAGCCTTCCCCCTGATATCCGGGGGGAAATCACGATGAGTCCATTTGGTTTGGTGTTCACGCTGTTCGGCCTGGTGCTGGGCCTGGCGCTCGCCGCGGTGCTCAACGGCTTTTCGCGTGCGTTGAAATTGAAGCGCGGCGCGCGGCCGGTGCGGATCGGCTGGCTGACGCCGTTGCTCGGGCTGGTGGTGATGCTCGACCTGACGAGCTTCTGGCTGCTCGCCTTCGATGCGCGCGAGCAGATCAGCGCGAATTACGTCACGCTGCTCAGCGTGCTGGCGATGGTCGGCGTCTATTATCTCGCGGCGACGCTGATCTTTCCCGACACGCCCGAGGACTGGCCCGAGTTCGACGAATGGTACGACAAGCAGAACCGGCTGGTGATCGGCGGGCTGCTCACCGCGAATGTGGCGAGCTGGGCCGGGGGCGTCGTGCTCGACGCGCTCCACCCGCGGCCCGAGGTGGTGGAGCCGGTGGGGAACGGGCTGGTGGTGCTGGTGTATCTGGTGAGCGGGTTCGGGGTGCTCGGCCTGCTGATCGCGCTGCTGCTGGTGAAGGGGCGGCGGGCGAATGTGGCGATGCTCGCGGGGGTTTGTGGGTTGTTGGTGGTTAGCGGGGTGATGGAGCCTTTTGTTTGAGGCCGAGCCTCGTGCTCGACTAGCGACGCGGGGCGGCGGCGAGCAGATCCTGCGGGTCACATTGCCAAAGAAAAAAATAGCATCTAGCTTAGCCTTTATGGCTGCCACGCTAAATTTTTTGCTCTCTGCATTGTAGCCGCCTGCGTTGGTGCAGTGACAACGATTATATTGCATTTAGCTCATACTCCCCTGCTACCGTCAATTGACGACATAAAGTATAGCGACTTTATCTCAATTACGCTCACAGCTTTAGGATTGATGATTACAGTTCTTGGCTTCTTCGTCGCAGCAGCAGGCGTTATTGGATGGAGCACATTGGAAAATAAGCTCCGCTCCCACTCGGTGGAATACTTCTCGAAGCAGTTGGAAAAGGAAGGGCCGTTGAGAAAGGAACTGGAGGCTCTATTCGCCGATATCGCTTACAGTGGCATCGAAGGACTGAAAGAGCCTGCTAAAGACGAAACCCCCTACAATGACTGATTTTAGCTTCAGTCATCGCATCGACGATTCCGACCTTGACGTATTACGCGAATTTACCACTCAGACACCCGTAAAAGTAGGTGCCTTGGCGACTGCACTGGGCTTGCGAGTGGTAATAGCGACGCTGCCTGTAAACATATCCGGCTTAATCCAGCCTGACGGCGATGGTTTCGTTATAAAGATTAATCGATTTGAATCCAAGGAACGTCAACGTTTCACTATTGCTCATGAAATTGCGCATTACCTTATCCACAGAGATCGCATAAATTCTGGAATAGTCGACTCTGTTCTTTATCGATCAACACTCTCATCGAGAATGGAGGCGGAAGCCAACCGGCTAGCCGCAGATATCGTTATGCCCAGTCAAGCAGTTAGCGTAGCTATGGCGAAACACGCTAAGAATTTAAATGACGACAGCATATCACAACTTGCGGAAGAATTTGGCGTTTCAAAGCAGGCGATGAGTATACGGGTGGGATAATTTGCTTCAGCTCAAACAGTATGTAGCCTTATTGAAAACGGGAGTCGCGGAGGTCGGAGCGTATCGAACGCTATTTCCTGACGTCAAGGCAACCGTGTTTCCTATTTTTCAGGCTCGCCCTTGGCCTCACGCAAACCATTTCTCTCTGACGATCGATAGGATTCGTGAAGCAACTGCCGGCCAGCCATTCGGGTTTGCGCTAGATGCCCAGCGCCGAGCACATCCAAATCCTCGTGAAGCCCAATCAGAGTTCGACGACTTGTTCGAGAGCCACCAAGGACATCGTCATTTCTACGAAACCGTAGATTCTATTCCCGGCGCTGTACCGGTGCTCATTCCGCCAACCTCCCCGGACAATCTCCTGCTTCAAATCGGCAATGCAGCAGATTTGGACCGCGGACTAATTATCCATCAGCGCCGCGGATCGGCCATACCACTTTCCGATTTGATACTGGGTTTACCGCCGTTACCCCATGATACAGTGATCGTCGTTGATGCTGGATGGTCACGAGATTACCTAGCGCTAGAAGCTTGGTCGTTGCCCACACTGGAAAGAATCTTGGTTGCGCTCCCGAACTCAGAAATCGTTGTCATGTCGAGTTCTTTCCCTGACAGCTTTTCTCACATCGTGGGCAATATGGAAGAAATGGCGATGGAAAGGCGGTTGTTCGCCGCGATGCGTCAGAGATTTCAGCAGGCCGACTTAACATACGGCGATTGGGCAAGCACCCGCCCTCCACTTTCAGGCGGCGGTGGCAACATCCCGTCGCGAATCGACGTTCCGAAGATTTCCTCATGGGAGATTTTTCGGGCCGATCCCGACAATGATCCCGGATTCTCTGAAATGGCTTGGGAAGCGCAACATCACCCCTGCTTCGCGTCGACACCTGATTCTTGGGGAAAGCAAACGATCGCAGCAACGACGGACTTCCCAGGGACTGGGGTAACAGGCCTACAAGTAGCTACACAGGCTAGAGTCAATATTCATATGACTATCCAGTCGGGAGCTACGAGCATTCTGCCCACCGACGAAGCGCCATACGAGGATTGAATCGGCAAAGACTCGATTGTCACGTGGATATTGCTTCTTCGTTGCTTACCCAATAGACAATACCACTTCTTCCGCGCCTTATCCTTTCAACAACGGCGCCAAATACTTCCCAGTAAACGACCCCTTCGCCTTCGCCACAACCTCAGGCGTCCCCTGCGCGACGATCTCGCCGCCCTTCACGCCCCCCTCGGGCCCAAGGTCGAGCACCCAATCCGCGGTCTTGATGACGTCGAGGTTATGCTCGATCACCACCACCGTATTCCCCTGCTCGACCAGCTGGTGGAGCACTTCGAGCAGCTTGCGCACGTCCTCGAAATGCAGCCCCGTCGTCGGCTCGTCCAGAATATACAGCGTCTGCCCGGTGGCGCGGCGCGACAGTTCCTTGGCGAGCTTGACGCGCTGCGCCTCGCCGCCCGACAGCGTCGTCGCCTGCTGGCCGACCTTGACGTAGCCGAGGCCCACTTCCTGCAGCATCGCCATCTTGTCGCGGATCGGCGGGACCGCCTTGAAGAATTCGACCGCATCCTCGACCGTCATGTCGAGCACGTCGGCGATGCTCTTGCCCTTGAACTTCACCTCGAGCGTCTCGCGATTGTAGCGCTCGCCGTGGCAGACGTCGCACGTCACATAGACGTCGGGGAGGAAGTGCATCTCGATCTTGAGCAGCCCGTCGCCCTGGCACGCCTCGCAGCGGCCGCCCTTGACGTTGAAGCTGAAGCGCCCGGGCTTGTAGCCGCGGGCTAAGCTTTCGGGGAGGCCGGCGAACCAGTCGCGGATCTGGGTGAAGCTGCCGGTATAGGTCGCCGGGTTCGAGCGCGGGGTGCGGCCGATCGGCGACTGGTCGATGTCGATGACCTTGTCGAGATATTGCAGGCCGGTGATCTTGTCGTGCTTGCCCTGGACGATGCGCGCGCCGTTGAGCGTGCGCGAGGCGGCGGCGAACAGCGTGTCGATCGTGAAGCTCGACTTGCCCGACCCCGAGACGCCGGTGATGCAGGTGAAGGTGCCGAGCGGGAGGCTCGCCGTCACGCCCTTGAGGTTGTTGGCGGTGGCGTTGTGGACGGTGATCTTCTTGCCGTTGCCTTTGCGCCGGGTCTTGGGGACGGCGACTTCGCGGCGCCCCGAGAGATAGTCGGCGGTGATGCTGTTCTCGTTGGCGAGGACTTCCTCGAAGGTGCCTTGCGCGACGATGTGGCCGCCATGGACGCCGGCGCCCGGCCCCATGTCGATGACATAGTCGGCGGTGCGGATCGCGTCCTCGTCATGCTCGACGACGAGCACGGTGTTGCCGAGATCGCGGAGCCGGCGAAGGGTCTTGAGCAGCATGTCGTTGTCGCGCTGGTGCAGGCCGATCGAGGGCTCGTCGAGCACGTAGAGCACGCCCGACAGGCCGCTGCCGATCTGCGACGCAAGACGGATGCGCTGCGATTCGCCGCCCGACAGCGTGCCCGAGGTGCGATCGAGGTTGAGGTAATCGAGCCCGACATTGTTGAGGAAGCCGATCCGCTCGAGGATCTCCTTGAGGATGCGCTCGGCAATCGCATTCTGCTGGTCGCCGAGCTGGCTCGGGACCTGCTCGAACCAGGCGAGCGCATCGACCACCGACAGGCGCGTGACGCTCGAGATGTCGCGCATGCCGATCTTGACCGCGAGCGCCTCGGGCTTGAGCCGCGCGCCCTTGCAGACTTCGCACGCGGCGGAGGACTGGTACTTGCTCAGCTCCTCGCGCATCCACGCGCTCTCGGTCGAGAGCATGCGGCGGTTGAGGTTGCCGATCACACCCTCGAACGGCTTCTTGACGTCGTACGACTTCTTGCCGTCGATGAAGGTCAGCGTGACCGCCTTGCCCTTGGTGCCGTAGAGGATCGTGTCGCGCGCGGTTTCGGGCAGGTCTTCCCACGGCGTGTCGAGCTCGAACTTATACTCGCGCGCGAGGCTGCCGAGCACCTGCATGTAGTACGGCGACGGCGGGTTGGACTTGGCCCAGGGCACGACCGCGCCCTTCTTGATGCTGAGCGCATGGTTGGGGACGACGAGCTCCTCGTCGAACAGCATCTTTTCGCCGAGGCCATCGCACGCCGGGCACGCACCCTGCGGCGCGTTGAACGAGAAGAGCCGCGGCTCGATCTCGGCGATGGTGAAGCCCGACACCGGGCAGGCGAACTTCTCGCTGAACACGATGCGGCCGGGGGGCGCGTTGTCGCCGAGCACTTCGTTCTTGGGGGTGTGCGGCTCGACCGGGTCGGCGGGGTCGACATAGGCCAGCCCGTCGGCGAGCTTCAGCGCGGCCTCGAAGCTTTCGGCCAGACGCGTCGCGATGTCGGGGCCGATGACGAGGCGGTCGACGACGACCTCGAGGTCATGCTTGTACTTCTTGTCGATCGCGGGGGCTTCGTCGATCTCGTATATCTCGCCGTCGATGCGGACGCGGGTGAAGCCGGCCTTCTGCCACTCGAGCAGTTCCTTCTTATACTCGCCCTTGCGGCCGCGCACGACCGGGGCGAGCAGGTACAGCCGCGTGCCCTCGGGAAGCGCCATCACGCGGTCGACCATCTGGCTGACGGTCTGCGCGGCGATCGGCTCGCCGGTCGCGGGGGAATACGGGATCCCGACGCGCGCCCACAGCAGGCGCATGTAATCGTAGATCTCGGTGACGGTCGCCACGGTCGAGCGCGGATTGCGGCTGGTGGTCTTCTGCTCGATGCTGATCGCGGGGGAGAGGCCCTCGATGTGATCGACGTCGGGCTTCTGCATCAGCTCGAGGAACTGGCGGGCATAGGCGCTGAGCGACTCTACGTAACGCCGCTGGCCTTCCGCGTAGATCGTGTCGAAGGCGAGGCTCGACTTGCCGCTGCCCGACAGCCCGGTGATGACCGTCAGCGTATCGCGCGGGATATCGACCGAGACGTCCTTGAGATTGTGCTCGCGCGCGCCGCGCACGGAAATATGAGTCAGCATGGGAGCGGTTTGTTCCAGATTTGTTCGGATGGCGCAAGCGACCGGTTGCAGGGGCGAGATGGGGCGTTAAACTCGCAACGACAAGGTTTGGGGGCAAGCTATGAAGACGATGCTGATTGCAGCGCTGCTCGCGCTCGGGGGTCCCGCGCCCGCCGAGGTCCCATTGCAGCCGACCGGCAAATGGACCGTCGAATATGCCGATGCGGCGTGCATCCTGTCGCGCGACTATGGAGATGGACAGGCACGCAGGACGCTGGGATTCAAACCGTGGCCACTGGGCGATGCGTTGGAGATCGTCACCCTTTCGTCGGGCGCCACCACCACCCGTGCACGCTCCCTTAAAGCCCAGTTGCTACTCCAGCCGTCGGGCCAGGCAATCGACAGCACCGTCTCGGTTTACGATGTGAAGGCGAGAAACCAGATCGTCACGACCCTCCGGACCGAGCAAGACGGCGCTGCGGCCGTGCAAACCTCTTCAGCGCTGACGATCGCATCGGCCGACGGAGCCCGCACGAGCTTCGCGGTGCCCGGAATGAAGAGCGCCGCCGCGGCGCTCCGGGCGTGCCAGGACGATTTGCTGAAACAATGGGGTGTCGACCCGTCCGAGCGCGACAAGGCGCCATTGCCAACGCCGCTTACACCAATGGCGGGCTGGATCACGACTGACGACTATCCGTCCGAAGCGCTCTCAGCGGGCAGCGCAGGCACCACAATGATGATCTGGGCAATCCAGCCCGACGGAAAGGTCGGCGATTGTCGGATCATTCAATCGAGTGGATCGAAGTCGCTCGACCTGGCCTCGTGTGCGGCCGTTACCAAGCGGGGGCGATATGCCCCGCCGCTCGGCTACGACGGAAAGCCGACGACGGTGCACGCGATGCGTTACGTGAATTGGCGACTGCCCTGAGCGACCGTTAGCCCCGGCCATAGGCTGGCAACGCCAGCCGCCACCTGATGGCCGCCGCGCGGAGTGCAAAACCGCACGCAGCGGCGATCGGCGCGGCGAGGCTTGGCGAGATGCCCGCGCTCACCAGCACGACATACGACCCCGACGCCAGCGCCGCCGCGGTCACATACAATTCCGGCCGCATCAAGATCGACGGCTCGCCCGCGAGCACGTCTCGGATGACGCCGCCGATGCACGCCGTCACCACGCCCATCAGCGCCGCCGGCACCGGCGGGATGCCGAACGCGAGGGCCTTCGCCGCGCCGAACACGGCATAGGCGGCCAAGCCCACCGCATCGAGCCAGTCGAGCGCAGTGCCCTTCCACCAGCGCTCGGGCGTCGTCCACACCAGTACAGCGACCGCGAGGCAGATCCCCGCGACGAAGCGGTCATGCACCCAGAAGACCGGCGCGCCGATCAGCAGGTCGCGCACCGATCCGCCGCCGACCCCGGTAATCAGCGCGAAGAAGGTGGCGGTGACAAGCGTCTGGCGATGGCGGATTGCGGCGAGCGCACCGGTGATCGCGAACACGGCGATCCCGAACAGATCGAGCCAGGGCAGCGCAGAGCCGAATTGCCAGGGAAATTGCGAGGGCATCGCAGCGCTCTACCCGCGCAAGGCGCGCGAGGGAATGCGGCGCGCGACACAGGGTCGCGCGCCGCAGCGATCAGCGGACGGCCGCCGCTTCGTTGGCGACGACTTCGCCGCGCTGTTCGGGCGTCATCGCGCTTGCGTTGACATCGGCGGCGCGGATCGCGTCGGCGCGCTCGTCGCCGGTCTTGCGCTCCTGCTTGGCCTGCTCCTCGAGGTCCTTGGCGTTGGCCTCCATCGCGTCGGCGCGGTTGTCGGCAGCCTTCTCGACTTGCTTGGCGAGTTTGCCGTCGCCATTGCCGCCGCATGCGGCGAGCGGCAGTGCGACCAGCGCCAGCGCCGCGATCATCGTCTTTTTCATCGGTAACCCCTGTTGGACACGTACCGTGATGGTACGCGCGGGAAAACCGCCGTGCGCGCGGATCGTTCCGCCTGCGCAGCGAGCGCGACGCTGGCATCGGCGCGGGGCATCGGGCATGGTCGCGCGATGCGACGGTATCAGCGCTCCACCCTCCTCTTTGCAGCGTGCCTCACCGGGTTGGCGGGGTTCGTCGATGCGCTGGCCTATTCGAGCATGGGCGGCTTCTTCGCTTCGTTCATGAGCGGCAATACGACGCGGCTCGGCGTGTCGCTCGCCACCGGGGCGAGCAACGACGCGCGGATCGGGGCCGGGTTGATTTTGAGCTTCGTCAGCGGCGTGGTGGCGGCGGCGATCATCGGACGTTCGCGGCCGCACCATCAGCGCGTTGCGGTGATGGCGCTCGTCACGCTGCTGCTCGGCGGCGCGGCGCTGTTTGCGCCATATCATCCGGTCATCGTGCCGCTGCTGCTGCTGGCGACCGCGATGGGGGCGGAGAACGGCGTGTTCACGCGCGATGGCGAGGTCAGCATCGGGCTGACGTACATGACCGGCGCGCTGGTGCGGATCGGCCAGGGGCTCGCCGCCGCGCTGATGGGCGAAGGACCACGCTGGGACTGGGCGCGCTATCTTGGGTTGTGGCTGGGGTTCGGCGCGGGGGTGATCACGGGCGCGCGGTGTTATGCGGCGTACGGGACCGGCGCGCTGTGGATCGCGGCGGGGGCGGCGGCGGTGCTGACGGTTGGGGCGCGGGCTACGCAGCGCGATACGGCTTAGCGGTACCTTCCCCCCGACCGAGCAGATGCAACCGAGGCGTTCCCCGGCGAAGGCCGGGGCCCAGTCGTGCTTGGGGTGACGATCGCGCGACACCGCTCGCTTACCACCGCCCTTGCTACTGGGCCCCGGCCTTCGCCGGGGAACGGGGGGCGTGGTCGGTTGGCTTCCTGGTTGGCAGCGGCGTGGCAAAGCCACGCCGTCGGTCGGCGCTTCGGGCGCCGCCGGCCGGTCTGATCGCGGCGGGGCCGCGCCGTAGCTTTGCTACGGCTTGGCGCGATCAGACTCAGACGTGTATCGCCTTCCCTCTCACCGCCATCGCGGCTTCCTTCATCGCCTCGCTATGCGTCGGATGCGCATGGCAGGTGTAGGCGATGTCCTCGCTCGTCGCGCCCATCTCCATGCCCAAAGCCGCCTCGGCGATCATCGTGCCCGCGGGCACCGCGATCGCCCAGACGCCGAGCACGCGATCGGACTTGGCATCGGCGATGATCTTCACGAAGCCGTCGGGATCATGATTGGTCTTGGCGCGGCTGTTGCCCGCCATCGGGAACTTGCCGACCTTGATCTCGCCGCCGTTCTTGGTCGCCTGCTCGCGCGCGACTTCCTCGGTGAGGCCGACGCCGGCGATCTCGGGCCAGGTGTAGACGACGCTCGGGATGACCGCGTGGTTCACGATGCCGGTGTGGCCCGCGATGTTCTCGGCGACCGCAATGCCTTCGTCCTCGGCCTTGTGCGCGAGCATCGGGCCCGGAATCACGTCGCCGATCGCCCATACGCCGGGGACGCTCGTCTGGAAGCGGTGGTCGGTGTCGATCTGGCCCCGCGGGTTGGTCGAGAGGCCGGCGTTCTCGAGCGCGAGGCCGTCGGTGTTGGGACGACGCCCGATCGACACGAGCACGCAATCCGCTTCGATCGTCTCGGCTGGGCCGCCGGCCGACGGCTCGACCGTCAGTGTCGCCTTGTCGCCGTTGACGGTGACGCCGGTGACCTTGGTTGAGAGCTTGAATTCGATGCCCTGCTTCTTGAAGACCTTGTTCGATTCTTTGCGGATATCGCCGTCGAAGCCGGGGAGGATCTGGTCGAGATACTCGACGCAGGTGACGCGTGCGCCGAGCCGGCGCCACACGCTACCGAGCTCGAGCCCGATCACGCCGCCGCCGATCACGACCATATGCTCGGGCACCTTGTCGAGCTCGAGCGCGCCGGTCGAATCGACGACGACCTTCTGGTCGACGGTGACGCCCGGCAGCGGGGTGACCGACGAGCCCGTCGCGATGACGATGTCCTTGGCGGTGACGGTCTGCTCGCCGACCTGGACGGTGTGCGCATCGACGAACGCGCCGCGGCCCTTGAGCCAGGTGACCTTGTTCTTCTTGAACAGGAAAGCGATGCCGCCGGTCAGCTGGTTGACCGCGTCGAGCCGCTGCGCGTGCATCTGCGGAAGGTCGAGCTCGGGCGTGACCTTGATGCCGAGTTTGGCCATCGTGCCGTTGGCGGCGGCGTCGAAATACTCGCTCGCGTGGAGCAGCGCCTTCGACGGGATGCAGCCGACGTTGAGGCAGGTGCCGCCTAACGTCTCGCGCGATTCGACGCAGGCAGTGCGCAGGCCGAGCTGGGCGGCGCGGATCGCCGCGACGTAGCCGCCGGGGCCCGAGCCGATGATGAGGACGTCGTAATCGTAGTCAGCCATGTGTCACTCCGTTCGCCCCGAGCTTGCCGAGGGGCTGCCTTCTCTTCCGTCCGACAGACAAGGACAGTGCTTCGGCAAGCTCAGCACGAACGGAATATGGGTAGGTGCGATCCGATATTACAGGTCGATCAGGATCCGCGTCGGATCTTCGATCGCATTCTTGAGCGCGACGAGGAACGTCACCGCTTCGCGACCGTCGATCAGGCGGTGATCGTAGCTGAGCGCCAGATACATCATCGGGCGGATCACGATCTGGCCGTTCACGACGACCGCGCGGTCCTCGATGCGGTGCAGGCCGAGCACGGCGGCCTGCGGCGGGTTGATGATCGGGGTCGACATCAGCGAGCCGAACACGCCGCCGTTCGAGATGGTGAAGGTACCGCCCTTCATTTCGTCCATCTTGAGCGTGCCGTCCTTGGCGCGCTTGCCGAAATCGCCGATCGTCTTCTCGACCTGCGCGACCGACATCTGGTCGGCATCGCGCACCACCGGCACGACTAGCCCGCCCGGCGACGACACCGCGACCGAGATGTCGGCATAATCGTGATAGACGATCTCATCGCCCTCGATCGAGGCGTTGACGCTCGGGATGTCCTTCAGCGCGAGGCACGCGGCCTTCACGAAGAAGCCCATGAAGCCGAGGCGGACGCCGTGCTTCTTCTCGAACAGATCCTTGTACTTCGCGCGCGCCTCGATGACCGCGGTCATGTCGACGTCGTTGAAGGTCGTCAGCAGCGCGGCGGTGTTCTGCGCTTCCTTGAGGCGCTTGGCGATCGTCTGGCGCAGGCGCGTCATGCGGACGCGCTCTTCCTTGCGGCCGGTCGACGCGGCAACCGAAGCCGAGACGGGCGGTGCGGCGGCGGGTGCCGGGGCGGGCGCCGGGGTCGAGGCGGCAGCGGCGGCGACGTCGTCCTTGGTCAGGCGGCCATCCTTGCCGGTGCCCTTGACGGTCGCGGGGTCGACACCGTGCTCGAGCACCGCGCGGCGAACCGACGGCGAGAGCGCTGCAGGCGTGTCGCGCGGGTCGGAGGCAGGCGCCTGCTGGCCGGCGGTCGCGGCGGGCGATGCCTGTGCCTCAGCCGCGGGCGACTGGAGCACGGCGGGCTGTGGCGCGGCAGCGGTGGCGGGCGCGCCCTCGCCTGCGTCGATCGTCGCGATCATGGCGCCGACGAGGACGGTGTCACCGACCTGCACCGCGTGCTGGCCCATCACGCCGGCGACGGGCGACGGGACTTCGACCGAGACCTTGTCGGTCTCGAGGCTGGCGATCGGCTCGTCGACCGCGACCTTGTCGCCGGGCTGCTTGAGCCATTCGCCGAGCGTCGCTTCGGTGATCGATTCACCGAGTACCGGTACTGTGACTTCGGTTGCCATATCAGCCTCTTTTCTCTTCCCCGGCGAAGGCCGGGGCCCAGGTGCGCAACGCTTGCCGATCAAGCGCTGCGCAAAATTACGAAGGCCCGGCTGCTCGCGCAGCCGGGGTAACGATCAAACCTTGCGTGTCCGGCGAATTTCCTCGCGGACGCTGTGCCCGAGCGCATCGGCGACGAGCGCCGCCTGCTCGGTCTGGTGGCGCTTCATCAAGCCCGTCGCCGGCGAGGCTGAGGCCGCACGACCGGCATAGCGCGCACGCTGCACCGTGCCGCCCGCTTCGATCAGGCATTCCTCGATGAACGGATCGACGAAGGTCCACGCGCCGTTGTTCTTCGGCTCTTCCTGCGCCCACACCACCGTCTCGAGGTTGGGCATGCGCTTGAGACGCTCGACCAGCGGCTCGCCCGGGAAGGGGTAGAGCTGCTCGACACGGACGATCGCCGTGTTCTGGTCGCCCGCGGCATCGCGCGCTTCCATCAAATCGTACGCAACCTTGCCGGTGCAGAGAACGAGGCGCTTCACGTCCGCATCGGCGGGCGCCGAAGGGTCGCTCAGCATCCGCTGGAAGTGGCTGTCGCCGATGAAGTCCGCGGTCTTCGACACCGCCAGCTTGTGGCGCAGCAGCGACTTGGGCGTAAAGATGATCAAGGGCTTGCGGAACGAGCGGTGCATCTGCCGGCGCAGCAGGTGGAAATAGTTGGCCGGCGTGGTGCAGTTGGCGACCTGGATATTGTCCTGCGCGCAGAGCTGGAGGAAGCGCTCGACGCGGGCGGACGAATGCTCCGGCCCCTGCCCTTCATAGCCATGCGGCAGCAGCATCACGAGGCCGTTGGCGCGAAGCCACTTGGCCTCTCCGCTCGCGATGAACTGGTCGATCATGATCTGCGCGCCGTTCATGAAGTCGCCGAACTGCGCCTCCCACAGCACCAGCGTCTTCGGATCGGCGAGCGCATAGCCGTACTCGAACCCGAGCACGCCATATTCGCTCAGCGGCGAGTCGAGCACTTCGAAGCGGCCATGCTCGACGGTCGAGAGCGGGCGATACTTATCCTCGTTGGTCTGATCGACCCACACCGCATGGCGTTGCGAGAAAGTGCCGCGGCCCGAATCCTGGCCCGACAGGCGGACGCCATAGCCCTCCGAGAGCAGCGACCCGAACGCCAGCGCTTCGCCGGTCGCCCAGTCGAAATTCTCGCCGGTCTTGAACATCGCCCGCTTGGCATCGAGCACGCGGTTGAGCGTCTTGTGGACGGTCAGCCCCTCGGGGATCGTCGTCAGCGTGCGGCCGAGCGAATCGAACAGCTTCTGCTCGATGCCCGTCTCGACGTTGCGGCGCGCGCTTTCCGAATCGGCGGGCGAGTGCAGCCCCGACCAGCGACCGGCGAACCAGTCGGCCTTGTTGGGCTTGTAGGTGGCGCCAGCTTCGAACTCGCCTTCGAGCAGCGTCGTGAACTGCGCGATATTGGCGTCGATCCACGCGCGGTCGATCACCTTCTGCTCGATCAGCTTGGCGCCATAGATTTCGCTGACCGGCTGATGCTTGCGGATCACGTCGTACATCAGCGGCTGCGTGAAGGACGGCTCGTCGCCCTCGTTGTGACCGTTGCGGCGATAGCACCACATGTCGATCACCACGTCGCGGTGGAACTTCTGGCGATATTCGATCGCCATCTTGGTGGCGAAGGTCACCGCCTCGGGATCGTCGCCGTTGACGTGGAAGATCGGCGCCTGGACGCCCTTGGCGACGTCCGACGGGTATGGCGACGAACGCGCGAACTGCGGCGACGTCGTGAAGCCGACCTGGTTGTTGATGATGAAGTGGACGCAGCCGCCGGTGTTGTAGCCGCGGATGCCGGAGAAGCCGAGGCACTCCCAGACGATCCCCTGTCCCGCGAACGCCGCGTCGCCGTGGATGAGGACGGGGAGCGATGCCTTGTGCTCGTCGAGATCGCCCGCGATCGTCTGGATCGCGCGCGTCTTGCCGAGCACGACCGGGTCTTCCGCCTCGAGGTGCGACGGGTTGGCGACCAGCGACATATGGACGCTGATCCCGTCGAACTCGCGGTCGGTCGAGGTGCCGAGGTGGTACTTCACGTCGCCCGAACCCGCGACGTCGTCGGGATTGTCCGACCCGCCGCCGAATTCGTGGAAGATGATGCGGAACGGCTTGGCCATCACGTTGGTGAGGACGTTCAAGCGGCCGCGATGCGCCATGCCGAAGACGATATCGTTGATGCCGAGCGCGCCACCATATTTGATGACCGACTCGAGCGCCGGGATCATGCTTTCGCCGCCATCGAGGCCGAAGCGCTTGGTGCCGACATACTTCTTGCCGCAGAAGCGTTCCCACTGCTCGGCTTCGATCACCTTGTTGAGGATCGCCTTCTTGCCGAGGTCGGTGAACTCGATCGCCTTGTCCTTGCCTTCCATGCGGTCCTGCAGGAAGCGACGCTCTTCGACGTCGGCGATGTGCATGTATTCGAGGCCGACATTGCCGCAATAATTGGTGCGCAGCGTGTCGACGAGCTCGCGGATCGTCGCCCATTCGAGCCCCATCGCGCCGCCGAGATAGACCTTGCGGTCGATATCGGCGTCGGAGAAGCCGTGATATTCGGTCTTCAGATCATCGGGCATGTCGCGCGTCGACAGACCGAGCGGATCGAGATTGGCGGCGAGATGGCCGCGCACGCGGTAGGTGCGGATCAGCATCATCGCGCGGATCGAATCGCTCGCGGCGCGCAGGATCGCGTCCTGCGAGGGCGCCGGGGCGGCCGGCGCGGCGGGAGCTGGCTTGGCGCCACCGCGCGCGGGCTTGGGCGCGGGCTCCATCTGGGTCGGGTCGAGCGCCGAGGTGAGATCGTCGGTCGAGGAAAGCGGCCAGTTCGCCTGCTGCCACGAAGCGCCTTCGGTCGAGCCTTCGAGGCCTTCGAACCAGGAGCGCCACGACGGCTCGACGCTGTCGGGCGACGCCTTGAACCGCGCGTAGAGCGACTCGATGAAGGCGGGGCTTACGCTGCCCGCAACATCCGCGAAATCCTGGCCTTCAATGCCCATAATCGTCGTCCTCTTTTCCCTCTCCCCTTGTGGGAGAGGGAGGGGCCCACCCGCTCTTGCGGGTGGGAGGGTGAGGGGGACCACAGCAGCGGCCCACTACTCCCCCTCATCCGGCCCTTCGGGCCACCTTCTCCCACAAGGGGAGAAGGGTTAGATTCAACCGTTCAGCACTGCCAGCAAGGTCGTGCCCAGTTCCGAGGGGCTGTCCGCAACGCGGATACCCGCCGCTTCCATCGCCGCGATCTTGTCCTCGGCGCCGCCCTGGCCGCCCGAGACGATCGCCCCGGCATGGCCCATGCGACGACCCGGAGGCGCCGTGCGGCCCGCGATGAAGCCGGCCATCGGCTTCGAGCGACCGCGCTTGGCTTCGTCGCGCAGGAACTGCGCGGCTTCCTCTTCGGCCGAACCGCCGATTTCACCGATCATGATGATCGACTTGGTCTCGTCGTCGGCGAGGAACAGCTCGAGCACGTCGATGAAGTTCGTGCCGTTGACCGGATCGCCACCGATGCCGACCGCAGTCGTCTGACCAAGGCCTGCGTTCGACGTCTGGAACACCGCCTCATAGGTGAGCGTGCCTGAACGGCTGACAACGCCGACCGAACCCTTGCGGAAGATGCTGCCGGGCATGATGCCGATCTTGCACTCGCCAGGCGTCAGCACGCCCGGGCAGTTCGGGCCGATCAGCCGCGACTTGGAACCCGACAGCGCGCGCTTGACGCGGACCATGTCGAGCACCGGAATCCCTTCCGTGATCGTGACGATCAGCGGAACCTGTGCGTCGATCGCCTCGAGGATCGAGTCGGCCGCGAAGGGGGGCGGAACGTAGATGACGGACGCGGTCGCGCCGGTCTTGGCGACGGCCTCGGCGACGGTGTCGTACACCGGCAGGTCGAGGTGGGTGGTGCCGCCCTTGCCGGGCGTCACGCCGCCAACCATCTGCGTGCCGTATTCGAGCGCCGCCTTGGTGTGGAAGCTGCCGGTCTCACCGGTCATGCCCTGGGTGATGACCTTGGTGTTCTTGTCGACGAGAATGCTCATGCAGCGTTCTTCCTGTTGGGAGAAAGCGGTGGTGCGATCAGCGCACCACCGGCAGAAAAATCAGTTGAGCGACCCGTCGATCGCCTTGCACGCGACCAGCAGTTCCTTGACCGCGTCGACCGAGACCGAGAGGTTGCCCTTGGCTTCGTCGTCGAGCGCGATCTCGACGATCTGCTCGACGCCGCCCGCACCGATCACCACCGGCACGCCGACATAGAGATTGTCGATGCCGTACTGGCCGGTGAGGTGCGCCGCTGCCGGGAGGACGCGCTTCTGGTCGTAGAGATAGGCTTCGGCCATCGCGATGCCGCTGGTGGCGGGCGCATAATAGGCCGAGCCGGTCTTGAGCAAAGCGACGATCTCACCGCCGCCGCCGCGCGTGCGCTTGACGATGGCGTCGATCTTCTCCTGGGTCGAACGGCCCATCGCGATCAGATCGGGGACGGGGATGCCCGAGACGGTCGAATACTGGATAACCGGGACCATCGTGTCGCCATGCCCGCCGAGCACGAAGCTGGTGACGTCCTTGACCGAAACCTCGAATTCCTCGGCGAGGAAGTGGCTGAAGCGCGCCGAGTCGAGCACGCCGGCCATGCCGACCACCATGTGATGCGGGAGCCCCGAGAATTCGCGCAGCGCCCACACCATCGCGTCGAGCGGGTTGGTGATGCAGATGACGAACGCGTCGGGGGCGTTGGCAGCGATGCCCTCGCCGACGGCCTTCATCACCTTCAGGTTGATACCGAGCAGATCGTCGCGGCTCATGCCGGGCTTGCGCGCGACACCAGCGGTGACGATGATCACGTCGGCGTCGGCGATGTCCTTGTAATCGTTCGTGCCGGTGACCTTGGCGTCGAAGCCCTCGACCGGCGAGCACTGGCTGAGATCGAGCGCCTTGCCCTGCGGCACGCCTTCGACCACGTCGAACAGCACGACGTCGCCCAGACCCTTGAGCGCTGCGAGGTGCGCGAGCGTGCCACCGATGTTACCGGCGCCGATCAGCGCGATCTTCTTGCGAGCCATCTGGGATCCTTCCGACTATCGCCCGCATCCGGGCGTTGTGATTGGGGCCGCGGACGCGCGGCGGGGCAGATGGCGCGCGGCTTAGGCCGGTTTGCGCCTCGGGGCAACCGTAAAGGCGACGGGGTTAACAAGCAGTATTGCGACTAATTCGCAAGTGCAATTGGGTCGGGCGGATGCTTCTACCAATGCTGAACGCCACAGCGCTCAGTCTGTGCCATGGCCTTGCGCAAGATACTCTTCCGAACGCATTTCTTCGAGGCGGCTGATCGTGCGTTCGAACTCGAAACGGCCATCTCCTGCCTCATACAGCAGCGCGGGCTCGGCGTCGGCGGCGGCGAGCAGTTTGACCTTATGTTCGTACAGCGCATCGATCAAAGCGACGAATCGCGCCGCCTCGTTGCGCATATCGGGGCCGAGCTTGGGGATGCCGACGAGGATCACGGTGTGGAAGCGCCGCGCAATCGCGATGTAGTCGGCGGCACCGCGCGCCTCGCCGCAGAGCCGCTTGAAGCTGAACACCGCGACACCCTTGAGCGCCTTGGGGACGTGGAGCGTGCGGCCCTGGACGATCATCTCTTCGGAGGGAACGTGGGCGCGGTCCTCGACCGGAAAATCGGTGAGGCGGAAAAAGTCGCCAGAGAGCGTCGCGGTCGCCTGCGGGCCGTTGGGAACGAGCCAGGTGTCGACCTGCCCCAGGCGATCGCGGCGATAATCGGTCGGGCCGTTGAGCGCGAGCACATCGAGTTTTTGCTCGATCAGCGCGATGAACGGCAGGAAATGCTCGCGGTTGAGCCCGTTCTTGTAGAGATCGGCGGGCGGGCGGTTCGAAGTGGTCACCACGGTCACGCCCTCGTCGAGCAAATGCGTAAACAGCCGCGACAGGATCATCGCGTCGGGGCTGTTGGTGACCATCATCTCGTCGAACGCGAGCAGGCGCGTTTCCTCGGCAAAGGTTCTGGCGAGCGGCGGGATCGGGTCGCCGAGTTCCTTGGCACGCTCGGCGGCGAGGCGCTGGTGCACTTCGAGCATGAATTCGGCGAAATGGACGCGGCGCTTGCGGCGGATGTCGAGACTGTCGAAGAACAGGTCCATCAGCATCGACTTGCCGCGCCCCACCCCGCCCCAGATGTAGAGCCCGCGCGGCGGCTCGGGCTTGCGGCCGAGCACGCGCCACAGCGTGGAGCCGCGTTTTGGAGTGGCCTCGAGCGCGGTCGCGAGATCGGCGAGGCGCTGGGCGGCGGCGGCTTGCTCGGGATCGGGTTTCAGCTCGCCCGAAGCGAGGAGCGCGGCGTAGCGCTTGAGGATGTCGGTCATTCCGTAACGCACCTCACATGGATTCCCACGGAGCTGCAGTTACCGCGAGGTGATCCCTCAAATCCTTCTCCCGGTGGGAGAAGCTGGCGCGAAGCGCCGGATGAGGGTGCTGCGCGATATCGCCCGCGTCACCCTCACCCTTCCCACGCCTGCGGCGCGGGCCAGTTTGGGGTGAACAGCGCCCCGCGCTGTTCAGGCCATGCCGGGGGCATGGCCGACCCCAAACTCCTCTCCCGGGGAGAGGGAGAAAAATCAAACGACGCGTTCGATTTCCATCTTCTTGATCTCGGCGATCGCCTTGGCGGGGTTGAGACCCTTGGGGCAGACGTTCGCGCAGTTCATGATCGTGTGGCAGCGATACAGGCGAAACGGATCCTCGAGCTCGTCGAGCCGCTCGCCGGTCATCTCGTCGCGGCTGTCGGCGAGCCAGCGATAGGCTTGCAACAGGATCGCTGGGCCCAGGAACTTGTCCGAATTCCACCAATAGCTCGGGCACGCCGTCGAGCAGCACGCGCACAGGATGCACTCGTACAGCCCGTCGAGCTTCTCGCGCTCGGCCGGCGACTGGAGCCGCTCCTTGCCCGAGGGCGGCGGGGTGACGGTCTGCAGCCACGGCTTGATCGAGCTGTACTGCGCATAGAAGTGCGTGAAATCGGGGACGAGATCCTTGATCACTTCCATGTGCGGCAGCGGGGTGATGCGGATCTCGCCCTTCACGTCCTCGATCGCCTTGGTGCAGGCGAGCGTGTTGGTGCCGTCGATGTTCATCGCGCACGACCCGCAAATGCCCTCGCGGCAAGAACGGCGGAAGGTGAGCGACGAATCCTGCTCGGACTTCATCTTGATCAGCGCGTCGAGAACCATCGGGCCGCACGAATCGAGATCGACCTCGAACGTGTCGTAATGCGGGTTCTGGCCGGCATCGGGATCGTAGCGATAGATCTTGAAGTTCTTGATCCGAGTCGCGTCCGATGCCGCTTTGTGCACCGTGCCGGTCTTCTTGATCTTCGAATTGGCGGGAAGGGAGAATTCGGCCATCGCTGTCTCGTTTCCGTGATGCGTAGCGCCCAAGAGCGCCGGGTTTGCGACCGCTCGTACACAGAGTGAGCGCGGGCCGCAAACCCTAGCTCTGCATTGCAGCATGCAATTGAAAGAGGGTGGGCAATTTGTCCCAGCCGCGGCATCGCTCTTGCGCGCGCTGAAAGGGAGGGGAGCAAGCCCTCAGATCACGTCGAGCACCAGCCCCAGATCGCGCGCCTGCTCGGCCTCGATATACCAATTGGACGGCGCCTTCTCGCGCAGTTCCTCGAAATCGACTTGGCTGTCCTTGACGATCGCGCGGAAGCCCTCTTCCTCGATCTCGATCGAATGCTCGACCTCGTGGAGCGCCGCCTTGATCGACGCGACCACCATCCGCAGTGGCCCATCGAGCGTGATCGTCTTCGAAATCTTGCGCTCGTGGATCATCAGCCGCGTGTGCCGCGTGAGGAACCGGCGCTCGACCGGGAACGCCGCCATGAAGGTCGCGCCGGCCGAATAGACCGCGACCTTGCCGAGGAACAGGATCTCGCGCCCGTCATGCTCGTCGAGCAAGCGGATATCGTCGGCCATCGTCCGCGCGACCTCGGGGTCGCCGCCGAGCGTCGTCAGCGCGATGACGATCGTCCCCTCGTCCGGGCAGGCGTCGAGTTGCTGGCGGAAGTTGGTGTACATCAGCTGGTCGACCGGACCCGACAGGCGGATGTGCGGATTGGCGAGCAAGGGGTAGCGGGTGGCTGTCATGCCCGCGCTAACCGGCGAAGCGGGGCCTGGTTCCAGCGCCACCGCAACATCCGAAATTTTCAGCCGGGTTCGATCGGCTGCCGGGGCGGCATTGGCGGGGGCGCGGACTGCCCCCGCCACGCTATCAATACACCCGCTTCTTCGGCTTGATGTATTCGGCTTCGTCGGTGAGCGTGTAGTCGTGGACCGGGCGATAGCCGATCTCGACCTTGCCGCCGACGCCGCCCCAGCCCGTGAAGGTCGCGGTGGTGTGCTTCATCCAGTTCGCGTCGTCGCGATCGGGATGATCCTCGTTGACGTGCGCGCCGCGCGATTCCTTGCGGTTCGCCGCCGACTGCATCGTCACCATCGACTGCGCGAGCAGATTGTCGAGCTCGAGCGTCTCGACCAGATCGGTGTTCCAGATCAGCGAGCGATCCGTGACCGCGACGTCATTGAGCTTGGCGTAGGTCGCCTTGATCTGCTCGACGCCCTCGTTCAGTAGCTCGTTGTCGCGGAACACGGCGCAGTTCTTCTGCATGGTGCGCTGCATCTCGAGGCGGATCTGCGCGGTCGGGATCGTGCCCGTCGCGTTGCGGAAGCGGTCGAGGCGGCTGAGCGACAGCTCTTCCGACCCCTTGGGCAGCGGCTGGTGCGGCGTGTTGGGCTTGAGGATGTCCTTGATCCGCAGACCCGTCGCACGACCGAACACGACCAGATCGATCAGCGAGTTCGAACCCAGGCGGTTGGCACCGTGGACCGAGACGCATGCCGCCTCGCCCACCGCGAACAGGCCGGGGACGACCGCATCGGGGTTGCCATCCTTCATATGGACGACTTCGCCGTGATAATTGGTCGGGATGCCGCCCATGTTGTAATGCACCGTCGGCGTGACCGGCAGCGGCTGGCGCGTCAGATCGACGCCGGCGAAGATCTTGCCGGTCTCGGTGATGCCCGGCAGGCGCTCGGCGAGCACCTTGGGATCGATATGGTCGAGATGGAGCCAGATATGGTCGCCATTCTTGCCGACGCCGCGGCCCTCGCGCATTTCGAGCGCCATCGAGCGCGACACGACGTCGCGCGACGCGAGATCCTTCGCCGACGGAGCATAGCGCTCCATGAAGCGCTCGCCCTCGGAATTGGTGAGATACCCGCCCTCGCCGCGCGCGCCCTCGGTGATGAGCACGCCCGCGCCGTAGATGCCGGTCGGGTGGAACTGGACGAACTCCATGTCCTGCAGCGGGAGCCCCGCGCGTAGCACCATCGCATTGCCGTCGCCGGTGCAGGTGTGCGCCGACGTGGCCGAATAATAGCAGCGACCATAGCCACCCGTCGCGAGCACGACATTGTGCGAGCGGAACCGGTGGATCGAGCCGTCGTCCATGCACAGAGCGATCACGCCGCGGCACACGCCGTCTTCCATGATCAGGTCGAGCGCGAAATATTCGATGTAGAAGTCGGCGTCATACTTCAGGCTCTGCTGGTACAGCGCGTGGAGCATGGCATGGCCGGTACGATCGGCGGCAGCGGCGGTGCGCTGGACCGGCGGCCCCTCGCCCATGTTCTGCATGTGGCCGCCGAACGGACGCTGGTAGATCGTGCCATTCTCGTTGCGGCTGAACGGCACGCCGGCGTGCTCGAGCTCATAGACCGCCGCCGGTGCTTCGCGCACCATATACTCGATCGCGTCCTGGTCGCCGAGCCAGTCCGACCCCTTGACGGTGTCGAACATGTGCCACGTCCAATGGTCGGGCGAATTGTTGCCGAGCGACGCGGCGATGCCGCCCTGCGCAGCGACGGTGTGCGAGCGCGTCGGGAACACCTTTGTGATGCACGCGGTTTTCAGCCCGCTTTCGGCGATCCCCATCGTGGCACGAAGGCCGGACCCGCCGGCACCTACGACGACGGCGTCGTAGGTATGATCGATAATCTTATATGCCTCAGACATGCGGCACTCCGGTGGTGGCGGTGAACGCGACCTTGAGGATCGCAAAAAGGGCGACGGCGCCGCTGCCGAAGGTGAAGAAGTTGAGCAGCAGCATCAAAGCAACCCGGCTGGCGCCGTGTTGGTAGTCCTCGATCAGCACCTGCAGCCCGAGCCGGAAGTGATAGAAGACCGAGAGGATCAGCAGCACCAGCGGGATCGCCGCCCAGGGCGAGCCGAGCCAGGTGTGGACCGAGTCGTAATCGTAGGCCGGCAGGCGGACGAGCGCGACGAAGAACCACAAGGTGAGAAACAGGTTCGATCCGGCGGTGACGCGTTGCGCCCACCAATGGTGCGCGCCTTCCTTGGCGCTGCCGAGACCGCGGACGCGGCCGAGTTCGGTTCCGTTACCCATCTTACTTGACCCCCACGATATAGGCCCAGACGAGCACGGTTGCCACCACCGCAAAGACCATTGTCGCGATCGAGCCCGAGCGATTGATCTTCAACTCGTAACCGGCGCCGGCATCGAGGAAGAAGTGGCGGATGCCGGTCGCCATGTGCTGGAAGAAGCACAGCGTCATGCCGATGGCGAACAGGTAACCTATCGCACCGCCGGCAACTTCGCCGAACACATGGTAGAAGGTTTGATAGCTCTCGCGCCCCGCCGCGATCGCGGCGAGCCACCAGACGAGCACGACGGTGCCGACGGTCGCCATACCGTCGCCGGTAATGCGGTGGAGGATCGAGACCACCATGTGCGGACCGGGTTTCCAGATCGACAGATGCGGACTGAGCGGTCGGGCGCGGGGTGTTGGGCTGGCCAAGGCTAGGACGTCCTCGTCATATTGGGTTGTGGCTCCTTTAGTCGGCAAGCGCTGCGATGCAAGGTTTCTGGCATGCCACGGAGATGCAGCAATTGCAGCTGGGCACTTTGCCCAAGGGCCTAAGCTGGCCGCACGCAGGGCTTACCGAGCGTTAACCAAATCGCGTTAAGCCATCGGGTGACCGCCGACCAGTAGCGTACAGCCCATGGCTGCGGCAGATACGGAGCTTCGCCTTGAACCCCACTGCATTGCCTGCCCCCGGTACGGTCGCCGCGACCATCGATATCCGGGCGCGCCTGCGCGCCTTCGATTTCGACAATACGCTGGAAGCCGCCGCGCGCGACGTGTGGAGCGTCCTCGAGGCCGATGCCGCCGAGATCGCGCTGGCGTTCTGGGCGCAATGGCGCCGCGCGAGCCCGGGCGAAAAGAGCTGGCAGCCGCACGAAGAAACCAAGATGATCGAGCTTGGCGTGACCTTCCTGCGCAATCGCTTCTGCGACGTTTCGGGGCGTGCCTGGATCGAGTCGATGGAGCGATCGGTCGCGTCGGGCTACAAGGAGGGCGTGTCGACGATGGCGCTGCTGTCGATGACCTGCGCGAGCGACCGCGCCGCGCTCGATATCCTGTTCAAGCGCGTCAAGGGCGACGACCCGCGCCTGCCCGGCTTCATCGACACGCTGATGCGGCTGACCGGGCTCGAAGCCGAGATCACCGTCGAAATCTACAACGCCTTCCGCCTCAACAGCGCGCAAGGCGAGCGCGACCGACTCGCCACCGAGTTCCGCGAGCGCATCGCCGCGACGGTCGAGGAAGCGACGCAGGAATCCGAAGTGCTGCGCGGCCAGTCGGTCCGCACCTCGACCTCGGCACGCGGCATGCTCGGCAAGACGAGCGAAGTCGCCGCCGCCGCCGAGCAATCGGCGATGGCGATGCGCGAGGCGGCGCAGACCGCCGCCGGACTGATCCGCGCGATCGAGGATGCGCGCTCCGAAGTCGAAGCCGCCGCCGAGATCGCGACACGCGCCTCGACCCAGGCAAGCGCTGCGGTCGGCATGTCGGAAACGCTCAGCGACCATGCCAAGTCGATCGAATCGATCCTCGGGCTCATCCGCGACATCGCCGGGCAGACCAATCTGCTCGCGCTCAACGCAACGATCGAGGCGGCGCGCGCCGGCGATTCGGGGCGTGGCTTCGCGGTCGTCGCGCAAGAGGTGAAGTCGCTGGCCAAACAGACCGCGCGCGCAACCGACGACATCGCCGCCAAGATCGCCGCGATCCAGTCGGCGACGCGCTCGACCGTCGCGACCAACGCCTCGATCAAATCGACCGTCGCCGAGGTCCAGGAAAGCGCCAACCGCATCCGCTATGCGATGGAGGCGCAAGCGCACACCGTCACCGCGATCACCGCCGCGGTCGACGAGACCGCGCTCGCCGCCGATTCGATGTCGAACACCATCACCACGATCCGCGAGGACACCGAATCGGTCGCCTCCGAGATCGACAGCGTCGGGCGCGGCTTCGATTCGCTCGACCACAAGCTGGGGACCTTAAAGAACCGCGCGAGCGACTTTGTCGCAAAAGTCGCGGCGTAAACCGGGAACGAGGAACTGAGATGGCAGTAAGCGACGCGCTTGTAGGCGCGATCCCGGGTGGGTGGAGCGGCGAACACCGCACCGCCGCCGCCCGTGTCGCCGACTATGATTGGGACGGCAGCATCCGCGCGTGCGCGGCGGAGATCACGCAGGCGATCGCCGGACACGAAGCCGAAATCTCGCGTGCTTTCTGGGAGCATTATCTCTCGCTGCCGGTGAGCGCGCACATCCGCTCGCAATTCACCGCGGACTATCTCGACACGCGAGTCGACAACAGCGCGCGCTACACCCGCGTCAAATATGCCGCGCCGTACGAGGATGACTGGATGCGAATGGCGACGCGCCATGCCGCATCGTCGCAAAAGGCGGGCGTGCCGTTGCAGGCACTGCTCTCGTCGTTGAGCTTTGCGCATACCCGCACGCTGGTCGCGATCGAAGCCAAGCTCGGCAGCGGGTCGGCGCGGATCGGCGCGCTCGCCGATTGCGTCCAGCGGCTCGCGCTCGTCGAGGCCGATGTGATGGCATCGTATCTCGGCGCGCACGATGCCGAACGCGCACGCTCCGAACGGCGCACCCGCTCGGCCGATTTCAGCGCGACGATCGCCAGCTCGATCGAGGGTGCCGCCGCGCTCGGCAACCGCATTCGCGTCCAGGCGCAAGGTGCATCGCGCGCGGCGCGCGGGATGCTCGGCCAGACGAGCGAAGTCGCCGCCGCGGCCGAACAGTCGGCGATGGCGATGCGCGAAGCCGCGCAGACTGCCGCTGGCCTCATTCGTGCGATCGAGGATGCGCGCAGCGAAGTCGAAGCTGCCGCCGAAATCGCGACGCGCGCCTCGACCCAGGCGACGACGGCGGTCGGCATGTCGGAGACGCTCAGCGATCATGCCAAGTCGATCGAATCGATCCTCGGGCTGATCCGCGACATTGCCGGACAGACCAATCTGCTCGCGCTCAACGCGACGATCGAGGCGGCGCGCGCGGGCGATGCCGGCCGTGGCTTCGCGGTGGTCGCGCAGGAAGTGAAGAGCCTCGCCAACCAGACCGCGCGTGCGACCGACGACATCGCCGCCAAGATCGCCGCGATCCAGTCGGCAACGCGCTCGACGGTCGAGACCAACGCCTCGATCAAATCGACCGTCGTCGAGGTCCAGGAAAGCGCCAACCGCATCCGGTTCGCAATGCAGGCGCAAGCGCAGACCGTCACCGCGATCACCGCGGCAGTCGACGAAACCGCGCTCGCCGCCGATTCGATGTCGGGGACGATCACCGCGATCCGGGCGGGCACCGAGCGAGTCGCGGGCGAGATCGACACGCTCGAACGCGAGTTCGGCACCGTCGACGATCGGCTGGGCGAGCTGAAAGGCGCGGCCGACACCTTCTCGGCGAGCGTGGCGGCCTGACCTCCTCCCGTCTTTCCCCTCCCTGAAAGCGAGGGGAGGCCCGTAGCGCTTGGGCGAACGGCCCGCTAAACACCGCCCATGGCCAACATCCTCCTCACCGGTTCATCGCGCGGGATCGGTGCCGCCACGCTCACCGCGCTCGAAGCGGCGGGCGCCACCGTCATCGGCCAGGGCACCCGCTCGGGCATCCCCGCCGACTTCGCCGATCCCGCCGCACCGCGCGCCTTGTGGGATGCAGCGCTCGCGCGCTGCGACGGGCGGATCGACGTGCTGATCAACAATGCCGGCGTGTTCGAGGCCAACCCGATCGAGTCCGACGATGCCGTGTGGGTCGAGCAATGGGAGCGCACGCTGCGGATCAACCTGACCGCCTCGGCCGAGCTCTGCCGCTTCGCGGTGCGCCACTGGCAGGAGCGCGGCGTCGGCGGGCGGATCGTCAACATCGCCAGCCGCGCGGCCTATCGCGGCGATTCTCCGGCGCATTGGCATTATGCCGCGTCGAAGGCCGGGATGGTCGCAATGACCAAGTCGATCGCGCGCGGCTATGCCCGTAACGGGATCCTCGCGTTCGCGATCTGCCCGGGCTTCACGATGACCGGGATGGCCGAGGAGTATCTCGAGAGCCGCGGCGGCGACGCGCTGCTCGCCGACATTCCGCTCGGGCGCGTCGCGATGCCCGAGGAAGTCGCCGAGGCCGCGCGCTTCCTCGCGCTGACCGCGCCGGCGTCGATGACGGGCGCGGTGATCGACATCAACGGCGCGAGCTACGTCCGTTAGCGCAGCGCGCGCAGCCGCTCGAGATCCTCGGGCCGGTCGATGTCGAGCAGCTCCGCTTCGGGCGCGATGACGTGGCGCCCGGCGCGGACCATCGCGCGCGCGCCTTCGTCGCCCGCCAGTTCGAGCAGCGCCGGAAGCCGCGCTGCGCCGAACAGCGCGGGCGGGCTCGTCTGGACGCCGTTGCTCGAGGCGATCACGGCATTCTCGCCATCGCCGTCGACCGCGTCGGCGAGGCGATAGATGTGCGACGCGGTCACGCGCGGCATGTCCGCAAGCGCGATCACCGCACCGGCACAGCCGAGCTCGATCGCGGCGCGCACGCCGAGCTTGACCGATCCCGCCATGCCGTCGCCGGGGTCGGCATTGTGGAGCACGGTGTAGCCGCGACTGCCGAAATCGAGCGCGGTGTTCGAACAGACCGCGAAGCGCGCCTTGAACGGCACATCCTCGAGCGCAGTGACGACGTGGAAGGCGAGCGGCTTGCCGAGAAAGTCCTGCTGCAACTTGTCGGCATCGCCAAAGCGTTCGGACCGCCCAGCAGCGAGCAGGATCAGCACATAGTCGTCGATCGCGATCATCTCGGTTCTCCGGCGCGACTGCCCCTCGCCCTGCGGCATCAACGCGCGCCGTCGCCGATATGGTCCGCACAGCGCTGCGCTATCGAGGCTTTTCGCGTGGCGCGCTATCGTCAAACTGTCATCGTCTAGCCCCATGCGGGCGAACACGACGCTGCCAAGAGGATTTTTACGACGATGACGCATTCGAGCACCGCCAAGGCCGCCCAGACAGTCGCGGCGCTGTTGCTGTCGCTGGCGTCGAGCCCGGCGATCGCGCAGACTGGCGTGATGCCCCACCCCGTCACCGCGCAACCGCTCTCCCCGCCGATCGTCATCGCGCACCGCGGCGCGAGTGGGCTTCGGCCCGAGCATACGATCGCCTCGTACACGCTCGCGATCGAGCAAGGCGCCGATTTCATTGAGCCCGACCTCGTGCTGACCAAGGACGACATCTTTGTCGCGCGGCACGAGAATGACATCACCGGCACCACCGATGTCGCCAAGCACCCCGAATTCGCCGGGCGCCGCACGACCAAGGTGATCGACGGCGAGAGCCATACCGGCTGGTTCACCGAGGATTTTACGCTCGCCGAGCTGAAGACGCTGCGCGCGGTCGAGCGTTTGCCCAAGCTGCGCCCCGACAACGTGCGCTATGACGGCCAATTCGAAGTCCCGACGCTTGCCGAGGTGATCGCTCTGGCGAAACAGTATTCGGTCGGCGGGCGCGTCGTCGGCATCTATCCCGAGACCAAGCATCCGAGCTATTTCGCGAGCATCGGCCATCCGATGGAGGCGCGGCTCGTCGCGCAGCTCAAGGCCGCGGGCTGGGACAAGCCGAGCGACCCGGTGTTCATCCAGTCGTTCGAGGTCGACAATCTCAAGCGCATCCACGCCATGACGGGGCTGCGGCTGATTCAGCTAATGGACGCGAGCGGCGGCCCTGCCGACCATGCCGTGCCGAGCTATGCCGCGATGGCGACGCCCGAGGGGCTCAAGGCGGTCGCGAAATACGCGTATGGCATTGGCCCCGGCCTCGCGATGATCGAGAATGGCGATGCGCCGCCGACGACCCTGGTCGCCGATGCGCATGCCGCCGGGCTGCGGCTCCACCCCTGGACCTTCCGCGCCGAAAACATCTTCCTGCCGCCGAGCCTGCAGACCGACACCGATCCGGCGGTCCACGGGCGGATCGAAGATGCGATGCGGCGCTATCTCGCGCTCGGAATCGACGGCTTCTTTACCGATTTCCCAGGGATTGGCGTAAAGGTGCGCAACGCCCTAAAGGAAAAATGATGCAGTACCGCCCCTTGATCGCCGCCGCCTTGCTCCCGCTGATGAT
The DNA here is from genome assembly GCF_049898305.1 of Sphingomonas sp. PWP1-2. Classification (NCBI taxonomy): domain Bacteria; kingdom Pseudomonadati; phylum Pseudomonadota; class Alphaproteobacteria; order Sphingomonadales; family Sphingomonadaceae; genus Sphingomonas; species Sphingomonas sp. PWP1-2. The sequence continues at coordinate 255,968 of NZ_JAFCXM010000003.1, read as the reverse complement.
GGGCGGCTGCGTCCGCACCGCTGCCAGCATCGTCACCTTCCCCGTCAAGGCCGCAGGCAAGGCGGTCGACTGGACGACGACGAGCCAGTCCGAAGCCGATCGCAACTACGGCCGCAAGATGCGCAAGCAGGAAGCGCGCGAAGGCGCCGAACGCCGCCGCTGGGCGCAGGAATGCCGCCGCGAGCAGCGCCCCGACTGCAATCGCTACGACGGGTATCAGGCGGGGCGCTGAGCCCACGCCTGACCTCGTCCGTCACCCCGGGCTCGTCCCGGGGTCCACCGGGCCGCACATCGTGCCCGCGTAGCACGCGCGGCACGGTGGGCCCCGGCACAAGGCCGGGGTGACGGTCGGTACGACGTTCGTTCAGACCGCAGCGCCGCCCAGCACCTGCGCCACCGCGAGCAACACCGCCGGGCGCACCTGCACGCCGACATGGCTGCTGCGCACCTCGACCGATCGCCCCGCGGCGTCGTGGCAGATCATGCCATTGACCAGCCCATCGCTGCGGCTCCAGATCGCGGTTGCCGGCACCGGCGGGGTCTGCGCGACCAATGCGCTGTGCGCGACGATCTCGGGCGCGTCGATCCGGTCGCCAGTGAAGAATTCGAACGCGCGCCACACATTGGTCGCGCGCGGGCTGCCGGCATAAGGCGAGCTGATCGTCACCACTTCGCGCACCAGCTCGGGCCAGCGATGCGCCGCGAAACGCGCCATGATCCCGCCGAGACTGACGCCGACCAAGGTCACCGGCTCGCCGCTCGCCGCGGCCAGCGCGACGATCCGGTCGTGCAGCCGCGCGCCATCGACGCCGATCGTCCGCGCGCCGAGATTGCGCCCGAGCCCCCACCCCTCGGCGCGGTAACCGAGCGAGACGAGATAGCGCTGCAGGAACACCCCCGACAGATCGCTGTTGAACAAGCCTGGCAGCAGCAGCACCGGCCGCCCATCGCCGCGCGGCCCCTTGGCCAGCAGCGACCGCGACCCGAGCAGCGATGCCAGTCCCCACGCCCCGCGCGGCACTTCGAGCGCGAGCAATGCTTTCGACGGCGGTTTCACGTCGCATCTCGTAGCGGATGTCGCGGCGGGGCAAACCAGCCGAGTACCGTCACCGGAAACGGCGTCCACACGCCGATCCGCACCCCGGCCGCCCGCAAGGCGTCGCCGGTCCAGGCGTTGCACGTCTCGATCGCGCTATAGCGACCGCGCGCCTGATAGAAGGCGTCGTTGCTGGCATAGCCGGTACGGTGCCATGCCTGCCGCCCGGCAAAGCTTGCCCGAATAAACGCCGCGAGCCGGCGATATTCGTCGGGCCGCAGCACGAGCACGCGCGCATCGTCGGCCGCGGCGGGCGGCGCGATATGCTCGACATGGAGCACGGTGCGGTCGCTGCCGAACGCGGCGCGCAGCACGGTCAGCGGCTTCACGTCGCTCCAGCGCGGCGTCTCGAGGTAGAAGGTCCGCTCGCCCCAGCCGATCGCGACATGATCGAAGCCGGCATAGCGCGGATCGGCGAGATCATCGCCAGGCAAAAGGTCGCGCCAATCGACCCCGGCTGCGACCTTGGGCAGCACCAGATCGGTATGCACGCCATTGCTCTCGACCAGGATTCGCACGCCATCGCGCGGCTGGCTCCAGCCAGCATTGCTCGGCACCGCACCGCCCGCCATCCCCGCCGCGCCATAAGCGACGAGCAATACGGCGATTATGCCAGCCACGCTGACTACCCGCCCAAGAATTCGTTTCATGCGTAAGCATTCCAGACCCGCAGTGGCTGTGATACCCTGCAGCAATGACCGATGATACGCACGTTCTCGACCGCCCCCCGCCCGGCGCCTCCGCCGATTGGACGATCCCGCAGGATTGGGCGCATTTCAGCCAAGAAGAACACCACGTCTGGGACACCTTGTTCGCGCGCCAGGCAAAACTGCTGCCGGGTCGCGCGTCGGACGCCTATTTGCGCGGGCTAGATGTACTCAAGCTGTCTAAACCGGGGATTCCCGATTTCGAGGAACTGTCCGACCGGCTGATGAAGCTGACCGGCTGGCAAGTCGTCGCGGTGCCGGGGCTCGTGCCCGACGCCGTGTTCTTCGACCATATGGCGAACCGCCGCTTCGTCGCGGGCAATTTCATCCGCCGCGCCGACCAGCTCGATTATCTCCAGGAACCCGACGTGTTCCACGACGTGTTCGGCCATGTCCCGATGCTCGCCGACCCCGTCTTCGCCGATTACCTCGCGGCATACGGCCGCGGCGGGCAGCGCGCGCAGGGGCTCGATGCGCTGAAATATCTCGGGCGGCTGTATTGGTACACGGTCGAGTTCGGCCTCGTCGCCGAGCCCGAAGGCTTGCGGCTCTACGGCGCGGGGATCGTGTCGAGCTTTGCAGAGAGCCGCTTCGCACTCGATGACCCGAGCCCCAATCGTATCGCCTTCGATCTCGAACGCGTGATGCGCACCGAGTACCGGATCGACGACTTCCAGCAGAACTATTTCGTCATCCCGAGCTTCGAGGATCTGCTGCGCGTAACGGTCGAGACCGACTTCGCCCCGCTCTATACCAAGCTTGCCGAGATGCCCGACGTGCCGGTCGCGCAAATCCTGCCCGACGACACGCTGCTGACGCGCGGGTCGCAGGCCTATGCGCTGGCGAAGGCGTCGTGAGCCGCGCCGAACGCGAGCGCTGGGCGATGGCCGAGGAACAGTGGCCGACGCTGCAGGCGTTCATGACCGAGCGGCTGCATGTCTTCGGCCATTTGAAGGCGCTGCATGCCGAAATCGCCGAGGCGCTGCCGCAGCTCAGCTTCGACGAACGCGCGACGATGGCGAGCGAATGCCGCGATTTTCTCCAGATGTTCAAGACACGCTACGACGACCGCGAGTTCCTGCGTGACGGCTTCGGCGTGCGCGGCGAGCTGCCGATCGACGACCGCGGGCGCAGCCAGGCCGGGCTGACGCGCGCCAAGGTGATCTACGATTCGCTGCTCGCCTCGCTCCGGCGCGAGAAGGCCGAGTGGCAGCCGGCCTGACGCGTCGCTAGAGATCGAGCGCCCAGCCGTCGCGTCCCTTCGGGTCGATCGGCTTGGTCGGGACATAGCGCACCGCGCCCGCCACGAGCCGCAGGATCGTCCAGTCGCCGCGCCGGTCGGTCTCGGCCAGCGTGCAGCCGCAGCCGGCAAACGCCGCGACGACATCGGCGCGCTGCGTGTCGAGCAAGCCCGCCAGGACGATCGTCGCGCCGGGCGCGGCGATTGCGGCGAGCTCGGGCGCCATCGACACCAAGGGGCCCGCCAGGATATTGGCGATCACCAGATCGTACGGCGCGCGTGCGGTGATCGTATCGTCGAGCGCACCGTCGGCGACGATCAGCGCGATGCCGTCGAGCGCGTTGAGCTCGGCATTCTCGCGCGTGACGATGATCGCGCGCGGGTCGATATCGGTCGCGACGATCTCGGCCGTCGGCCACAGATGCTGTGCGGCGAAGGCGAGCAGCCCGGTGCCGGTGCCGATATCGATGATCCGTGCGAACGACTGGTCGGCGAGCCGGTCGAGCATCGCGAGACATCCCGACGTGGTCGCATGGTGTCCGGTGCCGAACGCCTGCCCCGCCTCGATCAGGAAGGCGCGACCGCCTGCGGGGGCGGCGACGGGATGCGCGCTGGTATGGACGACGAAGCGACCCTCGGCGATCGGCTCGAGCCCGTCCTGGCTCAGCGTCACCCAATCCTCGTCGGGCAGTTCCTCGACCTGCGGCGCTCTCTCCCCCGCGCTCGGCGCGAGCAGGCGGATCGCGGCGATCGCCGCGGGCGTCGGCGCCACCTCGAGATAGGCGTCGAGCCGCCAATGCTCGCGATCGTCCTCCTCGAGTTCGGTCGTCATCAGCACCATGCCCACGACGATATCATCGGCGGCATCGATCGCCTCGGCCTCGGCGCGGGTGCAGGGGAGCGTCACTTTCCAGCTGGTCATCGCTGCGTCCTGCCCGCGCCGCCCGCCCCGCGCAAGCGGGCATCCCTTCTTCTCTCCGCGTCTCCGCGTGAACAAGAAATTGATTTCACGCGGAGACGCGGAGACGCGGAGAAGAAAGGGCGTAGCGTTACGCGGTTATTCGTGGCGGAGCGCGTCGATCGGGTTGAGTGCTGCCGCGCGGCGCGCGGGGAAATAGCCGAAGACGACGCCGATCACCGCCGAGATGCCGAACGCGATCAGGTTGATCTGCGGCACGAACAGGAAGTCGACCTTCATCACCGGCGCAAGGCCAAGGATCGCGAGTTGCGCGACGACGAGCCCGATCAACCCGCCGAGCATCGACAGCGCGATCGCCTCGACGAGGAACTGCATCAACACCTCGTTCGCGACCGCGCCGATCGCGAGGCGGATGCCGATCTCGCGCGTGCGCTCGGTCACCGAGACGAGCATGATGTTCATGATCCCGATCCCGCCGACGATCAGGCTGATCGCCGCCACCGCGGTGACGATCCCGGTCAGCAAGGTGGTCGATTGCGTCAGCGTCGCCGAGATTTGCGCTGTATCGAAGATGTTGAAATCGTCGTCCTTGCCGCCGGTGATGTTGCGGCGTTCGCGCAACAGATCCTCGATCGAGGATTGCACCGCCGCGCTCGAATAGGCCTGGTCGACGCCGACGAGCATCAGCTTGAGGTCGGTCGTGCCGGTGAAGCGGCGCTGCACCGTCTTCAGCGGCATGATGATGACATCGTCCTGATCGCCGCCGAAACCCGCCTGCCCGCGCTTCGACAACAAGCCGATTACGTCGCACGAAATCCCCGCGATGCGCAGCCGCGTGCCGAGCGGCGACGCGCCGCGATAGAGATTGTCGTTGACGGTATTGCCGATGATGCAGATCGATTTGCCTGCGGCTTCCTCCGCCGGGGTGAAAATGCGCCCCTCGGCGAGCGGCCACGGCTGGACCTGGAAATAGGCATTGGTCGTGCCGTTGACCGTGGTCGACCAGTTCGCGCCCTCGTAGATCGCGGTGCCGGTGGTGCCGGCCTGCGCCGCGACCGCGGTGACGCCGGCGATCTGGTCGCGGATCGCGGCGGGGTCGTCGGCCTTGAAGTCTGGCGGACGCGGTCCGCCGCCGCCGCGACCGAAACCCTGACCAGGGCGAATCTGGAGGATGTTGGTGCCGAGCGCGGCGATCGATTTCTGCACCGCCGCGGTCGTCGCCTGGCCGAGCGTCACCATCGTTACCACCGCTGCGACGCCGATGATGATGCCGAGCGTGGTGAGGAACGAACGCAGCTTGTGGCGCGCGATCGAACGCAGCGCGAGGAGGAGGGTCGTGCCGAACATTATGATTCCCCGCCCGCTTGCGGGAGAGGCGTGCCGGTGGGGCTATCGCTTGACGCACTGCCCTCCCCTAACCCCTCCCGCAAGCGGGAGGGGGATTCGTCGGGAGTCTCCCCCGGCCGATGCTGCGCCTCGACGCGCTCGACCAGCCCGTCCTTGAAATGGACGATGGTATGCGCGAACGCCGCCATGTCGGGTTCGTGCGTCACCATGATCACCGTGATCCCGCTGTCGCGATTGAGCCCCGACAGCAGCTCCATGATCTCGATCGACCGCTCCGAATCGAGGTTGCCGGTCGGTTCGTCCGCCAGCAGCACCGACGGCGCGGTGACGATCGCGCGCGCGATCGCGACGCGCTGCTGCTGCCCGCCCGACAGCTCGGCCGGCGTATGGTCCCACCAGTCGGCGAGCCCGACCTTGTCGAGCGCCGCCATCGCCAAAGCGCGCCGCTCCTTCTTCGCATCGCCGCGATACAGCAAGGGCAGCTCGACATTCTCGAGCGCGGTCGTGCGCGCGAGCAAATTAAACCCCTGGAACACGAAGCCGAGATACTTCCGCCGCAGCAACGCGCGCTGGTTGCGGTCGAGCGTCTCGACATGGACGCCCTTGAACACGAACGTCCCGCCGCTCGGCACGTCGAGACAGCCGAGGATGTTCATCGTGGTCGACTTGCCCGAGCCCGACGCCCCCATCACCGCGACGAAGTCGCCCTGCGCGATGTCGAGGTCGATACCCTTGAGCGCCTGGAACGCGGTCGCGCCCTCGCCGTACGTCTTGATGACCTGACGCAGCGCGATGATCGGTGCGCCCGCGGCGGGCACATATTGGCCAGCGACGTGGACGGCGGGGGCGTTACTGGCCACCGGCCTGCCCGCCCGACCGCTTGCGCTTGCCCGCCCCCGATGCGCTCGCGCCCGCCGCGAGCTGCCCGGTGATGACCTTGTCACCGGGCTTGAGATTGCCGCCGATCACTTCGGTCATCGCGCCGTTGCTTTCACCCGTGGTGATCTGCACCGGCTGCGGCGTGCCCTGCGCATCGGCGATATAGACCGTCTGCGATCCGCCGCGCTTGACCGTCTCGCCCTTGCCCGTGCCCGCGCCGCCACGCCGCGGACGGCCGGGGATCAGCGCGCCGGCAATGCCCTTGTTGGCGCTCGCGCCCGTGTCGGTCGGCTTGAAGCGCAACGCGGCATTGGGGACGAGCAGCACGTTGGTCTTGGCGGTCGTGGTGATGTCGGCAGTCGCGGTCATGCCCGGGCGCAATTGGAGATTGGCGTTACCGACGCTCAGCGTCGCGCTGTACGACACGACTTGCCCGGTCGTGGTCGTCGTCGTGGTCGTCGTGCTGGCTTGCGCCGACAGGTTCGATCCGAGGTCGACGCGCGTGATCGCCGCGGGGAAGGTCTTGCCCGGGAAGGCGTCGACCGTGAAGACCGCGCTCTGCCCTTCCTTGACCGATCCGACATCGGCTTCGTCGATCGCGACCTGCAGCTTCATCCGGCTGAGATCCTCGGCGATGACGAACAGCGTCGGCGTGCTGAACGAGGCGGCGACGGTCTGGCCCGGTTCGATCTGTCGCGCGAGCACGACGCCGTTGACGGGCGACCGGATCACCGTTTTCACGAGCTGCGTCGCGTTCGACGACAGCGTCGCGCGTGCCGAGGCGACATTGGCTTGCGCCGCCCGCACATTGGCGATCGCGCGGTTCCGGTCGGCGACCGCCTGGTCCATCTCGGTCTTGGCGGGGACGCGCCCGCCCGACAGGCGGCTGACCTCCTGGAAGCGCGCAAGCGTCGCATTCGACTGCGACAGCGTCGCCTGATTCTGCGCGACCGTCGCGACCGCGGCATCGAGCGCGGCCTGGCTTTGGTTGACCGTATCCTGGAAACGCGACGGATCGACCAATGCGAGCGGCTGCCCCTTGGTCACGCGGTCGTTGACGTCGACGACGACCTTGGTGACGAGCCCCGACAATTCCGAACCGACATTGACTTGGTTGGTCGGCGCGAGCTTGCCCGTTGCCGAGACGCTGACCGCCAATGCGCCGCGCGCGACGGTGTCGGTCGCATATTCGGGCTTGGCAGTGCCCCCGAAGCAGCTCTTGAGCAGGATCAGCAGCAACAGGACGCCGACGCCGACCGCAGCCCATTTCGCCCAGCGGCGCCAGGCGGGAACCGACTTGGCGCCGAGAAATTCGTTCAGATCGGTGCGCGCGGGATCGGCCATCTATCGTACCTGTGCGGGAGAGAGCGGGAGGGCGGTCGGATCGGCGGCACTGTCCCAGCCGCCGCCGAGCGCGAGATAGAGCTGGACGAGCGCCGTCGCCTGGTCGGACTGCGCCTGGCTCAGGCCATTGCGCGCGGTCAGCAAGCTCGCCTCCGACGTGTTGAGCGTGGTGAAATCGGTCAGCCCCGCGCGGTACTGCGTGCGCGACAGGATCGCGCTGTTGTTCGCGGCGTCGAGCGCGATCGCGAACTGGGCTGCACGGGCGCGCGCGCTGTCGAGCGCGACGACCGCGTTCTCGACATCCTCGAGCCCCGACAGCACGGTCGATTTGTACGCGGCGAACGAGCCCTCCGCCGCCGCCTCGCTCGCGCGGACCTGCGAGCGCAGCCGCCCGCCGTTGAAGATCGCCTGTGTCAGCCCGGCGAACACCTGGCCCGCAATGCTCTGGAACAGGTCGCCGATATGCGACGCATCGGTCGAGACGCTGCCGCTGATCGCGAGCGCCGGATAGAGCGCTGCCTTCGATATGCCGATCTGCGCCGTCGCCGCGGCAAGTGCGCGCTCCGCGGCGCGGACATCGGGGCGCTGGCGCAGCGTGTCGATCGGGATGCCGACCGCGACCGATGCCGGCCCCGTCGGGATCGGCCGCGCCGCCGCCAGCTCGGCCTTGAGCGCGCCAGGGGCCTGGCCGGTCAGCACGCCCAGTCGCGACACCGCAGCGTTGTAATTCTGCTCGATCGTCGGGATCGTCGCCGCGGTCGAGGCGCGCTGCGAACGCGCCTGCTCGGCATCGAGCGACGAGACGAGCCCAGCCTGGACGCGGAAGCCCGCGATCTGGAGGTTGTCGTCCTGCAACCGCAGCGAATCGCGCGCATTGGCGAGCTGCGCTTGATACAGCCGCGCGAGCATGTAGTTGCGCGCGGTCTCGGCCTGGGTCGACAGCACGACGCTGGCGTAATCATAGCCCGACGCCTGATATTGCGCGCGGCTCGCCTCGACCGTGCGGCGCACCTCGCCGAACAGCCCGACCTGATATTGCACGTCGAGCCCGAGCGACAGCGTGTCGCCCGATCCGCGCCCGGTGATGACCGTCGCGCCGCCGGGCAAGGTCGTCGTGCCGCCGCGGATACTTTGCGAGCGTGTATAGCCGCCCGATCCGCTCAGCGTCGGCAGCAATTGCGCGCGCGACTGGACCAGCGCTTCGCGCGCCTGGCGCAGCCGCGCGACGGCTTGGGCGATGTCGAGATTGTTGGTCCGCGCGCGCTCGACGATGCTCGCGAGCAGCGGATCGTTGAACTGCGTCCACCAGGCGGTGAGATCGGCGGCGGGGCGGCCGTCGCTCGGCACCGAATACACATCGGGCACGCCGAGCGTCGCGGGCGTGGCGGGGTGGTAATCCGGGCCAACCGTACACGCCGCCAGCGGTAGGGTGACGGCGAGCAGCAGGGAAAGGCGGTGACGCATGGTGTTCGTGTGGACTAGCACACCGTGCGAGGTCCACCGATTTATTGTCGCAACCTGTCGCGGTTCCGTCCTGACGCGATACGAAATGTCGGTATCGCGGATCGCATCAGCGCGAGACGCCGCCCACGGCTATTCCATCTCGAGGATCACCGCATCGACCGCGAGGCTGTCGCCGGGCGCAGCGTTGACCGATTTGACCGTACCCGCCTTCTCGGCGCGCAGGATATTTTCCATCTTCATGGCTTCCACCACCGCAAGCGGCTGCCCCGCCTCGACCTTGTCGCCGGCGCCGACATCGAGCCGCATCAGCAGGCCGGGCATCGGGCAGAGCAAGAACTTCGACAGATCGGGTGGGATCTTGGTGATCATGTGCTGCGCGTAGGGCGCGACATGCGCTGGGAGCACGCGCGCGACGTGGCTCGCGCCGCGCGTGGTGAGCTTGAAGCCGGTGCGGGTGCGCGAAATCTTGACGGTCAGCGGCGCATCGTCGAGCTCGGCGTCTACATAGCGGTCGCCCGGCGTATACTCGAGCGCGATGTCGAGATCGGCATCGTCGACGGTGATCCCATCGGTCGAGATCGACACGAGATGATCGCTGTCGCCGATCCGCACCGACCATTCCGACGGCGGCCGGAGTCGCTTGCCGAGCTGCCCGTCGATGCGGCGCGCGCGGTCGGCCTCGGCGGTCGCGGCGAAGGCGGCGATCGCGGCGAGCGCTTCGATCAACTCGGCATTGGCGGGGGCACCGTGGAAGCCGTCGGGATATTCCTCGGCGATGAAGCCGGTCGTGATGTTGCCCGAGCGGAAGCGCGGGTGCTGCATCAGCGCCGAAAGGAAATCGATGTTGTTGCCGGGGCCTTCGATCTCGAACGCGTCGAGCGCGGCGATCTGCTCGTCGATCGCTTCCTCGCGGGTCGGCGCCCAGGTGATCAGCTTGGCGATCATAGGGTCGTAGAACATGCTGACCTCGCCGCCCTCGCGGACGCCGTCATCGACGCGGGTATACGCTTCTTCTTGCCCCCCTCCCGCTTGCGGGAGGGGTTGGGGGAGGGGCGTGCCGGAGAGGTCCGCGCTCGCGGCACGCCCCTCCCCTAGCCCCTCCCGCAAGCGGGAGGGGGAAAGGTAGGGCGTCTCGCTGCTTTCGGGCGGATTGTACCGCACCAGCCGGCCAATGCTCGGCAGGAACCCGCGATACGGGTCCTCGGCATAGACGCGGTTCTCGATCGCCCAGCCGTTGAGGTGGACGTCGTCCTGCGAGAAGCCAAGCGGTTCCCCCGCCGCCACGCGGATCATCAGCTCGACCAGATCGAGCCCGGTCACCGCCTCGGTCACGGGATGCTCGACCTGCAGCCGGGTGTTCATCTCGAGGAAGTAGAAGCCTTCGCCGGTGGTATCGGCGCCCGACACGATCAACTCGACCGTCCCCGCCGAGAAATAGCCCACCGCGCGGGCGAGGGCTACCGTCTGCTCGCCCATGGCCTTGCGCATCTTCGGCGTGACGAACGGCGACGGCGCTTCCTCGACGACCTTCTGGTGGCGGCGCTGGATCGAGCATTCGCGCTCGCCGAGATAGACGATGTTGCCGTGCTGGTCGCCCATCACCTGGATCTCGATGTGGCGCGGGCTTTCGATGAACTTCTCGATGAACACGCGGTCGTCGCCGAACGACGCGAGCCCCTCGCGCTTGGTCGCCTCGAAGCCTTCGCGCACGTCCTGCTCGGAATAGGCGAGCCGCATCCCCTTGCCGCCGCCGCCAGCCGAGGCCTTCATCATCACCGGATAGCCGATCTCGCTGGCGATCCGCACCGCATCCTCAGTATCGGCGATCTCGCCGAGGAAGCCGGGGACGACGTTGACGCCCGCCGCCTTGGCGAGCTTCTTCGATTCGATCTTGTCGCCCATCGCGGCGATCGCTTTCGGGGGCGGGCCGACGAACGCGATCCCGGCATCCGCGCAGGCGCGCGCGAAGCTCTCGCGCTCGGACAGGAAGCCGTAGCCTGGGTGGATACAGTCGGCGCCGGTTTCCTTGGCGGCGAGCAGGATCAAGTCGGCGAGCAGATAGCTTTCGCCCGCAGGGGGCGGCCCGAGCCGGACGGCTTCGTCGGCCATCAGCACGTGCGGGGAGCGCGCGTCGGCGTCGGAATAGACCGCGACGGTGGCGATCCCCATCTTCTTGGCGGTGCGCATCACGCGGCAGGCGATTTCACCGCGATTGGCGACGAGGATCTTCTTGAACACGCTAACTTCTCCCCTCCCGCTTGCGGGAAGGACCAGAGGAAGGCCCGTCCGCAAGAGGTGAAACCTGGAGGGAGGATGGCCCCTCCCCCTAACCCCTCCCGTAACCGGGAAGGGAACTCGTCATCACTGGTACCAGATCATCGATTTCAGTTGCGCCGTCCGCGCTCGCGTCAGGTCGGTCCGGCACGCCGCCATCGTCATGCCTTGCGCCGATCCGCCGGCATATTGCCCGCCCTCGATGACGCACTGCGTATCGCGATACTTGAGCCAGGCGCGCTGGCTCTCGAGCAAGGCGCCCGCATAACCGAACCCGCCGCCGCGCGACGTGTCCTGCGCATCGCGGCCCTTCATATAGGCATAGGTCCGCTTCCACTGCGCGGTCATCGCGGCGTCGGCCTGCGCGTAGCTTGCACCCGTGCTGCGGTTCATCGCTGCCTGGGTCTGGATCGGCGCGGCGGTGAGAAGCAGCGCGATCAGCAGCACGTCTTTTCCTTCCGCATCGGTTCCTCGCCGACCATCGGGACGAGCCCGAGCTTCGCCAGCAGTGCGGCGTCCTTGTCGTCGCCGGCATTGCCCGTGGTGAGCAGCTTGTCGCCGGTGAAGATCGAGTTCGCGCCCGCCATGAAGCACAAAGCCTGCGTCGCCTCGGACATGCTCTCGCGCCCCGCCGACAGCCGCACCATGCTCAGCGGCATCGTGACGCGCGCGACCGCAACCGTGCGGACGAACTCGATGTCGTCGATCGCGGCGAGCGGCGTGTCGGCGAGCATGTTGCCGAGCACGGTGCCCTTGACCGGCACCAGCGCATTGACCGGCACGCTCTCGGGATGGCGCGGCAGCGTAGCGAGCGCATGGACGAAACCGACGCGATCGGCGCGCGTCTCGCCCATCCCGACGATCCCGCCGCAGCAGACATTGATGCCCGCCTCACGCACGTTCTCGAGCGTGTCGAGCCGGTCCTGGAAGGTCCGCGTCGTGATGACCTCGGCGTATTTTTCCGGCGAGGTGTCGATGTTGTGGTTGTAGTAATCGAGCCCCGCTTCGGCGAGCTGCTCGGCCTGGGCGGGCGTCAGCATGCCGAGCGTCATGCAGGTCTCCATCCCCATCTGGCGGACGCCCTGCACCATCTCGATGATCGCGGGCATGTCCTTGTCCTTGGGGTTGCGCCAGGCGGCGCCCATGCAGAAGCGCTGGCTCCCCGCGTCGCGTGCCTGCGCGGCGGATTGCAGCACGGCGCGGACGTCCATCAGCTTGCTCGCCTTGAGCTCGGTCTCGGCCGAGGCGGACTGGTTGCAATAGCCGCAATCCTCGGGGCAGCCGCCGGTCTTGATCGACAAGAGCGTGCAGAGCTGCACCTGCCCCGCAGCGTGGTGTGCGCGGTGCGTGGTCTGGGCGCGGAACATCAGTTCGTCGAAGGGGAGATCGAACAAAGCGGCGATCTCGGCGCGGGTCCAGTCGGTTCGCACTTCGTCACCCCGGACCTGTTCCGCCTCAGCTTGCAAGGTCGGCGCGTGTGGGGCGGTGGACCCCGGAACAAGTCCGGGGTGACGGAGCGTATCTACAGTCATTTCACATCTTCCTCGACCGGCGGCATGTTGTGCCCCAGCAACCGCAACACTTCGCCCGCCGCCTCGACCAGATTGGTCCCGGGCCCGAAAATCCCCTGCACGCCGGCGTCGCGCAACACTTGATAATCCTGCGCCGGGATCACCCCGCCCGCGATCACCTTGATGTCGCCGCGTCCGGCCTCGCGCAGATGCCCGATCAGCTCTGGGATCAGCGTCTTGTGCCCCGCCGCGAGCGACGATGCGCCGACCACGTCGACATCGCTTTCGATCGCGAGCTTGGCGGCTTCGGACGGCGTCTGGAACAACGGCCCCGGCACCACGTCGAACCCGAGGTCGCCAAACGCCGACGACACGAGGTTCGCGCCGCGGTCATGCCCGTCCTGCCCCATCTTGGCGACGAGCATGCGCGGACGGCGGCCGTTGCGCGTCTCGAGCGAGACGACGCCTTCCTTGAGCCCCTGCCAGGCCGCGTCGAACTCGTGCGCGCCGCCGTAAATGCCCGACACCGGGGTGGGGACTGTGTCGTAGCGGCCGAAGATATCCTCCATGGCGGAGGAAATCTCGCCGAGCGTCGCGCGCTGGCGGGCGCATTCGACCGCGATCGCGAGCACATTGGTCGTACCGCGCGCGCCTTCGCGCAACGCGTCGAGCGCCGCCGTGCATTTCGCCTCGTCGCGCCCAGCCTTCGACCGCGCGATCCGCGCGATCTGCGATTCGCGCACCGCGACATTGTCGACGTCGAGAATGTCGATCGGGTCCTGCTCGGCGAGCTTGTACTTGTTGACGCCGACGATGACGTCCTCGCCCTTGTCGACGCGCGCCGCGCGGCCGGCCGAGGCTTCCTCGATCATCGCCTTGGGCCAGCCCGCCGCGACCGCCTGCGCCATACCGCCCTCGGCCTCGACGCGCTGGATGATCTCCCACGCCTTGTCGACCAGCTCCTCGGTCAGCGCCTCGATGTAATAAGAACCACCGAGCGGATCGACGACCTTGGTCATCCCCGTCTCTTCCTGCAGCACGATCTGCGTGTTGCGCGCGATCCGCGCCGAGAAATCGGTCGGCAGCGCGATCGCCTCGTCGAGCGCATTGGTGTGGAGACTTTGCGTCCCCCCCAGCATCGCCGCCATCGCCTCGACCGTGGTGCGGATGACGTTGTTGTACGGATCCTGCTCGGTCAGCGACACGCCGCTCGTCTGGCAATGCGTGCGCAGCATCTTCGAGCGCTCGTCCTTGGCGCCAAGATCGGTCATCACGCGGTGCCACAGTTTGCGCGCGGCGCGCAGCTTGGCGACTTCCATGAAAAAGTTCATGCCGATCGCGAAGAAGAACGACAGCCGCCCGGCAAACGCGTCGAGATCGAGCCCCGATGCCATCGCCGCCTTGGCGTACTCGCGCCCGTCGGCGATCGTGAACGCCAGCTCCTGCAGCTGCGTCGCGCCCGCTTCCTGCATGTGATAGCCGGAAATCGAGATCGAATTGAACTTGGGCATATGCGCCGAGGTGTAGGCGATGATGTCCGAGATGATCCGCATGCTCGGCTCGGGCGGGTAGATGTAGGTGTTGCGGACCATGAACTCCTTGAGGATGTCGTTCTGGATGGTCCCGTCGAGAAGCGCCTGAGGCACGCCCTGCTCCTCGCCCGCGACGATGAAGAAGGCGAGGATCGGGATCACCGCGCCGTTCATCGTCATCGAGACCGACATCTTGTCGAGCGGAATGCCGTCGAACAGGATCTTCATGTCGTCGATCGTATCGATCGCCACGCCCGCCTTGCCGACATCGCCGGTGACGCGCGGATGGTCTGAGTCATACCCGCGATGCGTCGCCAGATCGAACGCGACCGACAGCCCCTTTTGCCCAGCCGCCAGGTTGCGGCGGTAGAAGGCGTTCGAAGCCTCGGCGGTCGAGAAGCCGGCATATTGCCGGATCGTCCACGGCCGCCCCGCATACATCGACGCGCGCACCCCGCGCGTAAAGGGCGCGAAGCCCGGCAGGCCGGGATCGATCCCCTCGACATCGGCCGCGGTATACAGCGGCTTGACCGCAATTCCCTCGGGCGTCTGCCAGGTCAGGTCGCGACCTTTGACTTCCTTGGCAGCAGCCGCCTGCCAGTCGCTCAGCGTTGGTTTGTCGGTCATAATGGGATGTTGTCGTGCTTTTTCCACGGGTTTTCGAGCGCCTTGCCGCGCAGCTTGCGCAAGCCAAGCGCGATGCGGCGGCGCGTCGAGTGCGGCTGGATCACCTCGTCGATGAACCCCTTGCTCGCCGCGACGAACGGGTTGGCGAAGCGCGCCTCGTACTGCGCGGTCTGCTCGGCGATCTCCTCGGGCGAGCGGCCGCGGAAGATGATCTCGACCGCACCCTTCGCGCCCATCACCGCGATCTCGGCGGTCGGCCAGGCATAATTGAGGTCGCCGCGCAGATGCTTCGACGCCATCACGTCATACGCGCCGCCGTAAGCTTTCCGCGTAATCACCGTGATCTTCGGCACGGTCGCCTCGGCATAGGCGAACAGCAGCTTGGCGCCATGCTTGATGATGCCGTTCAATTCCTGCGCGGTGCCCGGCAGGAAGCCCGGCACATCGACGAAGGTGACGATCGGGATCTCGAACGCGTCGCAGAAGCGCACGAAGCGCGCCGCCTTCTTCGACGAATTGATGTCGAGGCAGCCGGCGAGCACCATCGGCTGGTTGGCGACGAAACCGACGGTGCGTCCCTCGATCCGCCCGAACCCGATGATGATATTGCCGGCATGCGTCGGCTGGACCTCGAAGAAATCGCCCTCGTCGACCGTCTTCCGGATCAGCTCGTGCATGTCGTACGGCTGGTTGGCGCTGGCCGGCACCAACTGGTCGAGGCTGTGCTCGATCCGGTCCCACGGGTCCGACGATGGCCGTTCGGGCGACGCTTCGCGGTTCGAGGCGGGAAGGAAATCCACGAAGTCGCGGGCCGCGAGCAGCGCCTCGATATCGTTCTCGAAGGCCACGTCGGCGACCCCCGACTTCGTGGTATGCGTCACCGCTCCACCCAGTTCCTCCTGCGTGACGATCTCGTTGGTAACGGTCTTCACTACATCTGGGCCGGTGACGAACATGTAGGAACTATCCTTCACCATGAAGATGAAGTCGGTCATCGCCGGGGAATAGACGGCACCCCCGGCGCATGGCCCCATGATGAGAGAGATTTGCGGCACGACGCCGCTCGCCAGCACATTGCGCTGGAACACTTCGGCATAGCCGCCGAGCGATGCGACGCCCTCCTGGATGCGCGCGCCGCCGCTGTCGTTGAGCCCGATCACCGGCGCGCCGACCTTGAGCGCCATGTCCATGATCTTGCAGATCTTCTGCGCATGACGCTCGCTGAGCGAACCGCCGAACACGGTGAAATCCTGCGAGAAGACGAACACCAGCCGGCCGTTGATCGTGCCCGACCCCGTGACGACGCCGTCGCCCGGGATGATCTGGTCCTGCATTCCGAAATCGACGCAATTATGCTCGACATACATGTCGAGCTCCTCGAACGAGCCCTCGTCGAGCAGGACATTGAGCCGCTCGCGCGCGGTCAGCTTGCCCTTGGCGTGTTGCGCGGCGATGCGCTTTTCACCGCCACCCATGCGGGCGGCTTCGCGCTTGCGGTCCAGTTCGGCGAGGGTCGAAGACATGCGCACTCCCTTAGGTCGCGCTCGTCTTGCCGCTCTGCGCGCACTATGCAAATGTGGTTTTGCAAATACGCGTGTGGAAACTTCACAATGCCCGTTCCCCAATCGCGCCGATCGTTCGACGGCTACCGTGTCCGCGCGGTGCGCAAGCAGCTCGGCTTGAGCCAGGCCGAGATGGCGCGGGCACTCGCCATCTCGGTGTCGTATCTGTCGCAGATCGAGAGCGGCGACCGGCCGATCACGGGCAACGTGCTGGCAGCGCTCGCGACGCACTATCCGCATGACTGGTCGGCGATCGACCCGAGCGAGACCGAGACGCTGCTGTCGGATGTGATCGACGCCTGCTCGGACCCGAGCGTCGGCGACGTCGTTGGTGATCTCAGCGATATCGAACGCGTCATCCGCCAGCACCCGTTGATCGCGCGCCGCCTCGCCGCGCTCTATGCGACGCAGCGCGCAAATCTCGCGCAATTGCGCGCGCTCGACGATCAGGTCGGCGCCGAGGGCAGCGCACGCCGCCTGCCGTGGGAAGAAGTGCGCGACTGGTTTCACGCGCAGCAGAACTACATCGACGAGATCGACCGCGCCGCCGAGCGGATCGCCGCCGAATTCGCCGACGGCCCGGCGCTGCAGCAGATCGAGGCGCGGCTGCTCGACCGGTTCGGCGTGCGCGTCGCGCCGATCGCAAAGGGCGACACCGCGATCCGCGCGTTCGATCCGGCGGGCGTGCTGCATGTCGATCCGTCGCAGCCGGCGGAGAGCATCCTGTTCTCGGTCGCGTATCAGCTCGCGCGGCTCGAATTCGGCGATCTCGTCGCGAGCATCGCCGCGCGCGGATCGCAGACGAGCGTCGGACGCCAACTGCTCGGCGCGGGCATCACCAATTACGCCGCCGGGGCATTGCTGATGCCGTATCTCGCCTTCCGCCAGGCCGCGCGCGAATGTCGCCACGATGTCGACCAGCTCCGGCTCCAGTTCGGGACGAGCTTCGAGCAAACCTGCCACCGCCTCTCGACGCTCCAGCGCCCTGGCGCGCTCGGCATCCCCGTCTTCTTCTGCCGCGTCGACATGGCCGGCAACATCACCAAGCGGCATTCGGCGACACGACTCGAATTTGCGCGCTTCGGCGGGGCCTGTCCGCTCTGGGTGGTGCACGAAGCCGTGGCGATCCCCGATCGCATCCTCGTCCAGCTCGCCGAAACGCCCGACAGCGTGCGCTACGTCTCGATGGCGAAGGGGCTCGTCAAACCGTCGAACAGCTACACGCGAGCCCCGCGCCGCTACGCCGTCGCGCTCGGCTGCGAGGAGCGGTACGCGTCGGCCTTCGTCTATGCCGATGGCTTGCGCACCGACAGCGGCGCGACGCCGATCGGCAGCTCGTGCCGCGTCTGCCCGCGCGCCGATTGCGACCAGCGCGCCTTCCCGCCGGCCGCGAGCGACTTGCACATCGATCCCGACCGGCGCGGGCGGATCCCCTACGAGCTCCGCACCACGCCGTAGCGGTGGGGGCGACAGCCCCGATCGCCGCGCCGTTCCCGCGTCACGCGACGGTGCCGATTACTCGAAGGTGCGCGCCAGATCGGCAGGGACGTCCGCCTTGGGATCGTTGCCGAAGCGGTTCGGGCCCGGCGTGCCGGCGGTGCAATACCAGACGAACACGAGGATGCTGCAGACCAGCGCGGCAAGCCCGGCGACGCCTGCCAGAATCATCACGCCCATGTTTCCCGACGCCGCGTTGCCCGCCACAGCGAAGATCGCGACGAATACCGGGACCATCGGCAGCAGGATGTACCAGCCGCTGCGGTCGATGTCGTGCATCCGCCGCACCGCGACCGCGATGTTGGGCAGCAGCACCGCAAGCGAGAAGATATTGCTGAGGATCCCGCCGCGCAGATTGCCCGCCGCAGCGACGCTACCCGGCACTGCACTCGTCGTGCCGGTGGCCTGTCCGCCAAGCCCGAGCGCTGCATCGATGAAGCTGAGCACGATGCCGACGATCACCTGGAACAGGATCCACATCCAATATTCCTTGCGGCGCGAGCGGCCATTGAAGTGCGCGTAGCGCTTCAACGGCAAGATCATCCATTCCATCGTCTGTCCCCTGGCGCGGGCTGCGCATGCTCATAGTGTTGCGGCCAAACATTGCGGGAGCAAGTCCTTCAATTACGCGGCGCTTGCCGGCGATAGCTTAACGCCTCGGCGACGTGCAGCCGCCCGACCTGCTCGGCCCCGGCGAGATCGGCGATCGTCCGCGCGACGCGCAGGATGCGCGTATAGCCCCGCGCCGACAGCCGCATCGCCGCCGATGCCTGCGCCAGCAACGCGCGCCCGGACTCGTCGGGCGTCGCGACCGCATCGAGCAATTCGCCATCGGCCTCGGCATTGGTGCGCACCGGGTGATCGGCGTAGCGCAGCGTCTGGACGCCGCGCGCCGTCGCAACGCGCGCCGCGACCTCGGCCGAACCTTCGGCAGGCGGCGGCAGCACGAGATCCGCCGCGCTCACCGCCGGCACTTCGACATGCAAATCGATCCGGTCGAGTAGCGGGCCCGACACCTTCGCCTGGTAATCCGCGGCACAGCGCGGCGCGCGCGAGCACGCCAAAGCGGCATCGCCGAGATGCCCGCAGCGGCACGGATTCATCGCCGCGATCAACTGGACGCGCGCCGGGAAAGTGACGTGCGCGTTGGCGCGCGCGACGCTGACCGTTCCGGTCTCGAGCGGCTGGCGCAGCGAATCGAGCACCGCGCGCTGGAACTCGGGCAGTTCGTCGAGGAACAACACGCCGAGATGCGCGAGGCTGACCTCGCCCGGCTTGACCTTCAATCCACCGCCGACCAGCGCCGCCATCGACGCCGAATGATGCGGCGCGCGGTACGGCCGCGACCGAGTCAGGCGCCCGCCAGTCAGCGTGCCCGCGACGCTTGCCACCATCGACACTTCGAGCGCCTCGGCCGGATCAAGCGGCGGCAGGATGCCGGGCAGGCACGACGCCATCAGCGACTTGCCCGACCCCGGCGGGCCGACCATCAGCAGATTGTGCCCGCCAGCCGCCGCGATCTCGAGCGCGCGCTTGGCGGTTTCCTGTCCCTTGACCTGGCGCAAATCGGGTCCGGCAAGCGCCGCCTCGACCGTGCCCGGCTGCGGTGCACCGAGCAGGCCGTACCCCTTGAAATGGTTGATCAGCGACAGAATGTCGGGCGCGGCGAGCACCGCCTGCCCCGCCCATGCTGCCTCGGCGCCCTGCGCTGCCGGGCAGATCAGCCCGAGCCCACGCTCGGAGGCATGCAGCGCCGCGAGCAACACCCCCGGCGACGGCGCAATCCGTGCGTCGAGGCTCAGTTCGCCGACGACGAGATAGTCGCTCAGCGTCTCGGCATCGACCACGCCCATCGCGGCGAGCAACCCGAGCGCGATCGGCAAGTCGAAATGCGATCCTTCCTTGGGCAAGTCGGCGGGCGAGAGATTGACCACGATCCGCTTGGGCGGCAGCGCCAGCCCCATCGCCGCGATCGCGCCGCGCACGCGCTCGCGACTCTCGCCGACCGCTTTGTCGCCAAGCCCGACGACATAGAAGCCCGGCAATCCGGGAATGAGTTGCACCTGGACCTCGACGGCACGCGCCTCGAGCCCGAGATACGCCACCGTCGACACGCTCGCGACCATCCCCACCCCTCAGCAAGTGCTGACAGCATAACGTCTTTTGCCCGTGACGATAGCGGGCGTGCTGGCGTGGCGCGATCGCGCCTTGCCGAACAGGCCCGCGCGACCCACATCGGACGACAATGAAGCCGCAACGCCACCCGATGCTCCGTACGCTGTGGTTTTCCACGGGCGTCGTCCTGGTGATTCTCTCGCCGCTGGTCGGCGCGATTCCCGGGCCGGGCGGCATTTTCGTGTTCGCCGCAGGCCTTGCGCTGATGTTGCAGAATTCGCACCGCACTAAGCGGATATTTGTCGACACCAAACGTCGCTGGCCAGCGCTCGGCCATTATGCCGACATGGGGCTGCGCCGCAAAAGCGCGGCGCGCCGCCGTGCGCGCGACAAGGCGGTGATGCCCGAGGGTCCGCCGCCGACCTTACGCCAGCGCCTCGCCGAGATTCTCGCCCCGCCGTCGAACGATCGCCCGCGTTGACTTTGCGCAGGTCGGTCGTTAAGCGCAGCCCACCAAGGCCGTCCTCGTGGCGGCCGTTTTCTATTTAGACGTGCCCCGGGCAGAATTTTAGGGAATGAACGATGAAGCGGACCTTTCAGCCGAGCAATCTGGTGCGCGCACGCCGCCACGGGTTCCGCTCGCGCATGGCGACGCCAGGCGGCCGCAACGTGATTCGCGCGCGCCGCAACCGCGGCCGCAAGAAGCTGTCGGCCTAAGCGACCCCGTCGGCGGAGCCGACATACGGACATTGCAGATTCGCCGCGATTTTCTCGCGGCGAATGCTGGCAAGCGAGCGCCGATGCCGGGCTTTGTCCTGCAGGTGCGCGCCCGCGACGACGGATCGAGCGACATGCGTGTCGGCTTCACCGTAACCAAGAAAATCGGCAATGCCGTGGTGCGGAACCGGATGAAACGCCGGTTGCGCGCTTTGGCGCGTGATGTGCTCCCCGATTCGGGCGTGCGCGGGGCCGACCATGTGCTGATCGGCCGCAATGGCGGGATCGAGCGCGATTATGCCGTGCTCCGCGCCGAGCTGATCAAGGCGCTGGCGAAGGTGGCGCGGTGAGCCCCACGCCCGCCACTGCCACCCCGGCCTTGTGCCGGGGCCCACTTCGCACCCCGCGCAACGCCCGGATTGCATGGGATGCGCGAGCCGCCCGGTGGACCCCGGCACAAGGCCGGGGTGACCGATGGGCGATTCGCGCCGGAGCGCAGCCATGCTGACCCGCCTGCTCGTGCTGCTCGTCCGAGGCTGGCAGATCGGCCCTTCGGCGATCCTTCCGCCTACCTGCCGCTATCAGCCAAGCTGTTCCGCCTATGCAATCACCGCCTTACGTCGCTATGGCGCGGTGAAAGGTGGGTGGTTGGCGGCCAAGCGAATCGCGCGATGCCATCCCTGGGGCGGGTTCGGCCCCGATCCCGTGCCCTGAAGACTCCCGCGAGTGACGAACGGATAACGCCAGCGTGAAACAAGACACCCGCAATTTCATCCTGTTCGCGGTGCTCGCCGCGATCATCCTGTTCGGCGGCAATTTCCTGTCGGCGCGCTTCTTCCCGCGCGCGGCGAACCCGCCTGCCACCAAGCTGGTCGACGGCAAGAGCCAGGTCGTCGCCACGCCGACCGGCCCTGCCGCGACGGGTGCCGCGGCCGTGCGCGATCTCAAGATCGTCCAGGCCGAGAGCCCGCGCGTGCCGATCCGCACCGCCGACCTCCAAGGCTCGATCAACCTCAAGGGCGCGCGGATCGATGATCTGACGCTGACCAAGTACAAGCAGACGATCGACAAGAATTCGCCGCCGATCCGCTTGCTGTCGCCGCGCGGTACCAAGGATGCCTATTTCGCGGGCTTCGGCTGGAATGGCGACGGCGTCAGCGTCCCCAACGGCGACACGGTCTTCACCGCGAGCGGTGGTGCGCTAACCCCCACCACGCCGGTCACGCTGCGCTGGGCGAACGGCAAGGGCCAGGTCTTCGCACTCACCTTCGCGATCGACGACAAATACATGTTCACGGTACGCCAGAGCGTCGGCAATGCCGGCCCCGCGGCCGTAGCGCTGCGCCCCTATGCGCTCGTCTCGCGCTCGGGCGTCGGCACCGAGCCCGACACCTGGACCAATCACATCGGCCCGATCGGCGTGTTCGACAAAGGCGCGACCTACGACATCACCTTCGACAATCTGAAGGGCAAGGACGCGACCTTCATGGGCCGCATCTGGGGCAGCAATGCCAAGGCCGGCGACAACTTCTTCGACGCAAAGGGCGGCTGGCTCGGCTTTGGCGACAAATATTTCCTCGCCGCCGTGATCCCCGACCCCAAGGCGCAGGTCCATGCCGGCTTCCACGCCGCCAATGGCGACACCTTCCAGGGCGATTTCACACAGGCGCCGCGCGTCATCGCGCCGGGCAAGGCGCTCGTCTCGACCGCGAAGTTCTTTGCAGGTGCGAAGGAAACCAACACGCTCGACCGCTATGAGGATCGCCTCGGCATCCAGCATTTCGGCAAGGCGATCGACT
Organism: Sphingomonas sp. PWP1-2; assembly: GCF_049898305.1. Taxonomy (NCBI): domain Bacteria; kingdom Pseudomonadati; phylum Pseudomonadota; class Alphaproteobacteria; order Sphingomonadales; family Sphingomonadaceae; genus Sphingomonas; species Sphingomonas sp. PWP1-2. Next base: position 233,338 of record NZ_JAFCXM010000003.1, on the reverse strand, counting down.
GGGGCTGGTTCGAGGTCGTCGAAAAGCCGATCTTCAAATATCTCGACTGGCTGTTCCGCATGATCGGCAATTTCGGTGTTGCGATCATCCTGCTCACCGTCACGATCCGCACGCTGATCTTCCCGGTCGCGCAGCGCCAGTTCGCCTCGATGGCCGCGATGAAGGCGATCCAGCCGAAGATGAAGGCGATCCAGGAGAAGCATAAGGACGACAAGGCGCGTGCGCAGCAGGAAGTGATGGCGCTGTACAAGGCCGAGAAGGTCAACCCGCTCGCGGGCTGCCTGCCGACGCTGATCCAGATCCCGATCATGTATTCGCTGTACAAGGTGTTGCTGCTGACGATCGAAATGCGCCACCAGCCGTTCGTCGGCTGGATCCACGATCTGTCGGCGCCCGACCCGGCGACGATCCTCAATGCGTTCGGATATTTGCCGTACCATCTGCCGCCCTTCCTCGCGATCGGCATCGTGCCGGTGCTGCTCGGCATCTCGATGTTCTTCCAGTTCAAGTTGAACCCGGCGCCGATGGACGACGCGCAGAAGCAGGTGTTCGCGATCATGCCGTGGGTGCTGATGTTCGTGATGGCGCCGTTCGCGGTCGGCCTGCAGGTCTATTGGATCACCTCGAACCTGTGGACCGTCGCGCAGCAGCGCCTGCTGTACGCGCGGCACCCGGGCCTCAAAGAGCCGGCGGTGAAGAAGTGAGCTTCGAACCAGAAGATATCGAGATTGCGCGCAAGCTCTTCGCCGGGCCGATCGCGTTCCTCAAATCCGCGCCGACGCTCGAGTTTATCCCCGAGCCGACGGTCAACGAAGTCGCCTTCGCTGGCCGCTCGAACGTCGGCAAGTCGTCGCTGCTCAACGCGCTGACCAACCGCAACTCGCTCGCGCGCACCTCGAACACGCCGGGCCGCACGCAGGAGCTGAACTTCTTCGACGTCGGCAATCCGCTGGCGTTCCGCCTCGTCGACATGCCCGGCTATGGCTATGCCAAGGCGCCGAAGGACCTGGTCAAGAAGTGGCGCTTCATGGTCAACGATTTCCTGCGCGGGCGCGACGTGCTCAAGCGCGCGCTGGTGCTGATCGACGCGCGCCACGGCATCAAGGAGGTCGATCGCGACATCCTCGAGATGCTCGACAAGGCGGCGGTGAGCTACCGCATGGTCATCACCAAGGCCGACAAGATCAAGGCGTCGGAGCTGGTCGAGGTGACCGAGGCGACCGCGGTCGAAGCGCGCAAGCGCCCGGCAGCGCATCCCGAGATCCTAGTGACGTCGAGCGAGACCGGGCTCGGCATCCCCGAACTGCGCGCAGCGGTAATCGAGGCGGTACGCTGAGACTTGCGCGCGTCGGTCCATCGACCGACGCGGTTCAAACCTCGACGTAGGTTGCCGCTACCTCGACCGAAAAGTTTACCGACCGCGCGATGAAGCAGTGCGCGTGGATCTGCGCGTGGATCGCATCCGCCATCGTCAGGTCACTCCCCGCCGCGACCTCGATCCGAGGCCGCAGCACTGCCTTGACGAAGCACCCGGTGCCGTCGGGCGCGCTCTCGCCCATGCCGAGCGGATCGTCGCTATAGCCGGTCACCACCACGCCGGCGACGCTCGCCAGGTGCAGGTACCACAGCATGTGGCACCCCGCTAAGCTAGCCAGCAACAGGTCCTCGGGGTTGGGCAACGCCGGATCGCCGCCGAGCCGCGGATCGTTCGAGCACGCCACCACCGCCCCACCGGGCGTCGCGATGTCCCACGTCCGGTCGTAACCGCGATAGGTGGAGGTCCCCGCCCCGCGGTTGCCCGTCCAGGCGATTCGCGCGGTGAAATCGTGTTGTGTCATGCCTTACCCTCCACCAGCGCCACGAACGGTTTGGCGAGCCCGTGATACAGCCGCTCACGGCACACCAATGTGCTCGCCGCATCGGCGATCAGCGCGGTCGCGAACAGCGGCAGGATCAGCCCGCGCGCCGCGGTCGCCTCCATCACGATGATCACCGCGGTCAGCGGCGCGCGCACCACGCCGACGAAATAGGCGGTCATGCCAAGCAGCACGACCGCACCCGCCGGCTCACCCGCAAACAGCCCGGTCAGCAGATTGCCGAACCCCGCCCCCACCGCGAGCGACGGCGCGAAGATGCCGCCCGGCGCGCCGCTGAGCGTCGTGGCGAGCGCTGCGAGGAACTTAGCCGGCCCGAACCAGTCCGACTGGCCAAGCCCTTCGACCAAGGCGCGCGTCGCGCCATAGCCAGTGCCCCACGTCGCGCCCCCGGTGACAATCCCGAGCAGCGCGACAACCAACCCGCATCCGCCAGCGAACAGGATCGGATGCGCCCGCGCCGCCGCGATCGGCCGCCAGCGCGCGCCCGCAAAACCGAGCACCAGCCGCGAGAACAGCCCGCCCGCAGCACCGCCGAGCACGCCTGCAACCGGGGTGACGAGCAAGACCGCCGACACTCCCAGCGTCTCGTGCATCACCCCGAAATAGACATAGTCGCCCGCAATCCCGAGGCTTACCAGGCCCGCGATCATCACCGCCCCCATCACCAGCACCGCGACACGCTGTTCGTAAGCGGCCGCAAGCTCCTCGATCGCGAAGGCAACCCCGGCGAGCGGCGTGTTGAACGCCGCCGCGACGCCCGCTGCGCCGCCCGCGATCAGCACGCCCGAGGTGATCGGCACGCGCAGATAGCGGTGGACCTTGACCATGATCGCCGCGCTGATCTGCACCGTCGGCCCCTCGCGCCCGACCGACGCGCCGCCGAGCAGCATCACGATCGTCAGCACGAGCTTGACGCACGCCGTCCACAGCGAGACGAGCGCGTTGCTCGGCGGCGTATCGGGCGCGCGGCTGGCGGCAATCACCTGCGGAATGCCCGATCCGCGGGCATAGGGCGCGGTACGGCGCGTCACCCACACGACCAGCGCGAACACCGCCGGGGTCAAAGCGAGCGGCGCATACGGGAAGCGCGCGACCAACACGCCGAAAACCGCCTGCGCGCGGTCGCTCGCCCCGGCAAACAGCAACGCGACCAGCCCGAGCAGTACCGCGCCGACACCGGTCGCCAGCCGCCGCCGCAACCGACCGATTTGCATCCCGGCCTGGCGCGCACCGCGTCGGCGCCACACGATCGAGACGAGGCGGACGGCATAAGGCGCATTGCGATTCATGCCCGCGCTCATGCGCGATTGCGGCGCTGGACACCACCCGCGGATGCGGTTGCGCGGCGTTCCGCGCTCGCTTAGGCAGGGGCCATGAAACTCATCATCGGCAACAAGGCCTATTCCTCCTGGTCGCTGCGCGGCTGGCTCGCGTGCAAGCAATCGGGCCTGCTGTTCGAAGAAGCCGTCGTCCCGCTCTACGACGCCGAGTGGGACAAGCGCCGCGAAGGCGACGAATTCGCCCCCTCCTCGGGCAAGGTGCCGATCCTGTGGGATGGCGACGCCGTGGTGTGGGACAGCCTCGCGATCGTCGAATACCTCGCCGAGAAGACCTCGCGCGACCTGTTCTGGCCGGCCGATGACGCCGCGCGCGCGATGGCGCGGTCGATGGCGGCGGAGATGCATTCGAGCTTCACCGCGCTGCGCCGCAAGCACAGCATGAACGTCCGCCAGATCTTCCCGCCCGCCCAGCCCGACGCCGACGTGCTCGCCGATCTCGAGCGGATCATGGAGCTGTGGGCACAGGCGCGCGCGCGCTTCGGCGGCGAGGGCGATTTCCTGTTCGGCGCGTTCGGCGCGGCCGACATCATGTACGCGCCCGTGGTGACGCGGATCGTCACCTACAGCCTGCCGATCGCGCGCTTCGCCGCGCCCTATATGGAGGCGGTGCTCCACCACCCGTTTATGCAGGACTGGATCGCGAGCGCGCAGGAAGAGGAATGGGTGATCGAGCAATTCGAGCAGCCGGCGCCGACGGCCTGACACCCCAAATCCGTTCGGGCTGCGCCTGTCGAAGCCCTGCTCTTAGCACGCTGAACGCCAGCCTGCTGCGAGGTGCCCTTCGACAGGCTCAGGGCGAACGGCACATGGTTCAGCCTGGGTAGAAGCGACGCTACGGCACGCGCTCAGTCGGATACGGCGTCCCGTCCTTCCGCTCGTAACGGCCGGGCAGGAAGCGCATGTCGATATCGGGATACTCCCCGCCCTGCAGCCGCGGCCCCGCGCCGATCGCGACATAGACGCACGGCACGTCGCTGCGGTTCTGCAGATGGTGCCCGTCCGCGACCCCGGCCGCGAACGTCGCGACGTCGCCCGTACGCAGGAGCGTCTCGCCGCCGTCCTCGACCAGCACCGCCTCGCCCGACAGCATCACGACCAGTTCGTCCTCATCGGCATGCCAGTGCCGCTGCGACGACCAGCCGCCGGGTTCGAGCGTGACATGGCTCGCCCCGAAATGCGTCAGCCCAGCAGGCGGCGCGAGCCGGCGGTACCAGCGCCCCTGCACCGGCGTATCGAACGGCGGCGGATAGCCCGTCGCGTTGGTTTGCGGGATTGTATCGAGGTCAAGCTTGGGCAATGTCGCCTCCATGGATAGCACCTCGAACCTGCCCGATTGCGTCACCCTCGCCAAGGCGCTGCTCGCTTGCGAGAGCGTGACCCCGGCGCGGGGCACCGTGTTCGACGTGGTCGAAGCCGCGCTGGTGCCGCTCGGCTTCACGGTCGATCGCTTCACCCTCGGAGAAGCCCCCGACGGCCCGGTCGAGAACCTGCTTGCGACGCGCGGCGGCACTGGCGCGCATCTCGCCTTTGCCGGGCATCTCGATGTCGTGCCCCCCGGCGAGGGCTGGACGAGCGGCGCGTTCGCGCCCGAGATCCGCGGCGACCTGCTCTACGGCCGCGGTGCGGTCGACATGAAGGGCGCGATCGCCGCCTTCATCGCCGCGATCCCGGCCGAGCCGACCGCCCCGCTCAGCTTGATCCTGACCGGCGACGAGGAAGGCCCCGCCACCTACGGCACGCGCAGCCTGATCGAGCGGATGGCGGAAACGGGCGTCCGCCCCGATTTCTGCCTCGTCGGCGAACCGACCTCGTCGGCAAAGCTCGGCGACATGGTCAAGATCGGCCGCCGTGGCTCGGTCAATCTGTGGATCGCGGTGCCGGGCAAGCAGGGCCATGTCGCCTACCCCCACCTCGCCGACAATCCGATCCCGCGGCTGATCGCGATACTCGCCGAGATCGACGCCATCGTGCTCGACACGGGCAATGCCTGGTTCCAGCCGTCGAACATCGAAGTCACCGACATCACCGTCGGCAACCCGGCCACCAACATCATCCCGGCCAAGGCGAGCGCGCGGCTCAGCATCCGCTTCAACGACGAGCAGCGCGGGGGCGCTCTGGTCGAGCGGATCGAAGCGCTCGTCCATCGGCATGATCCCGCCGCGATCGTCACCGCGCGGATATCGGGCGAAGCCTTCCTCACCGCGCCGGGCGCGTTCTCCGCGCTGATCGGCGCCGCGATCGAAGCGCAGACCGGTTTCGCGCCCGCGCTGTCGACCACGGGCGGGACGTCCGATGCGCGTTTCCTCTCGGCGCTGTGCCCGACGGTCGAATTCGGGCTGGTCAACGCAACGATGCACAAGCTCGACGAAGCCGTCGCGCTCGCCGACATGACCGCGCTCACCGCGATCTATGCCGAGATCATCGCGCGGGTCACACAGCTTTAACCGAGTCCAAATCATCGAGCTTCGGTGCGACTCGTGGATATTCCTACGTTTTCGTGGACGCGAGTCGGCAGATGCGATACGCATCGAATTGACCTTAACGGTGCGCGGGCATGCCGATCGATCCCTGGTTCCTGATTGCGATCGCGTGCAGCGTGGCCGGCTATGGCCTGTACTTGGTCGGGCTGCGTCGGCACCTCGTCCAGCCCAACCGCGCCTCCTGGCTGATCTGGAGCGCCGCCACCACCGTCGAGGCCGCCACCTACGCCGCGGTCAACCCGAACGCGCTCCCCGGCTGGGTGTTCGCGCTGTCGGCTCTCGCATGCGCCGCGGTGACGATCGGGATCTGGCGCCGCTCGGTGTGGAGCGCGCCGTCGCGCGGCGAGCTGTTCTGCACCGGCACTTGCCTTGCCGCGCTGACGCTGTGGATCGTCTCGCACAATGCCTTCTGGGCACATATGCTCGTGGTGGTCGCGGTGCCGGTGAGCTTCTGGCCGACTTGGCAAAGCGTGCTGCAGGACCGCACGCGCGAACGCTCGCCTGCCTGGGGCCTGTGGTCGATCGGCGACCTTGCGACGCTGCTCGTCGCGACACGCAGCGGCGACCAGCATGTCGGCGAATATGCCTATATCCTCGTCGAATCGCTGTGCCACGCGAGCGTGTGGTTCATGGTCGGCCTGGCGACGATCAACCCGCTGCGCTCGCTCGGCTTCCGGCAGGGCCGCTTCTACGTGCTTGACGCGTACGGCCCCGCCGCCAATCTGTTCGCGGTCGGTGAGACGCATCTCGGCAAGGCGGTCTATGCCGCGCAGGGCTTTGCCGAGGGCGATGCGATCATCCGCTTCACCGGCCGCCGCTTCCGCGCCGACCAGGTGCCCAGCCTGATGCGCGGATCGAGCGATCGCTTCGTCCAGGTGACGCCGCAGCATTTCATGGGGCCATCGGGCAAGATCGACGATCTCATCAACCATAGCTGCGACCCCAATGCCGGCCTGCGCTTCGCCGGCGGCAGCGTGACGCTGGTCGCGGTGCGCGACATCGCAGCGGGCGAGGAGATCGCGTGGGACTATTCGACGACGCTCGCCGAATCGAACTGGCACATGATCTGCCAGTGCCGCAGCGCCGACTGCCGTCGCGTCATCGGCAATTTCTCGACGCTGTCGCAGGAGCGTCAGGAGTGGTTTCGCGCGCGCAATCTCGTCGCGCCGTATTTGCGCCGCCGCGACGCGGTGGCACGCGACCGGGCGGCGTAGCGCAGCCCTACGCCCCTAGCATCGTGCGGATCCGCTCGACCAGCGCCTCCATCGCGAACGGCTTGGCGAGCAGCGCCATCCCCGGCTCGAGCGCGCCGTCGCCGACGACCGCATTCTCGGCAAAGCCCGTGATGAACAGCACCGGCAGCGTCGGCCGCGCGACCCGCGCCGCATCGGCGACTTGCCGGCCGTTGAGGCCGCCGGGCAGCCCGACATCGGTCACCAGCAAATCGATCCGCTCGGCCGAACGCAGCAGCTCGAGCGCCGCCGCGCCGGTCTCGGCCTCGAGCGCGACATAGCCGAGCTCGCCGAGCACTTCGCTCACCAGCATCCGCACGCTCGGCTCGTCATCGACGACGAGCACGGTCTCGCCGCGCCGCGCGGCGCCGAGCGTGGGCCCCGCCTGCGCAGGCGCGCCGTCACCGACCGCGCCGTCATGCCGTGGCAGATACAGGCAGATCGTCGTCCCTTCGCCGAGCGTTGAGTGGATCTGGATCTGCCCACCCGATTGCCGGACGAAGCCGTAGATCATCGACAGGCCGAGCCCCGTCCCCTGCCCGATCGGCTTGGTCGTGAAGAACGGATCGAACGCGCGGCCGATGACGTCGGCACTCATCCCCGTCCCCGAATCGGCGACGCACACTACGAGATATGCGCCGGGCGGGAGGTCGCGCACTGCCGCCGCGGACGGATCGAAAGTCTCGTTATGCGCCGTGATCCGCACCGTACCCCCAGCCGGGCTCGCATCGCGCGCATTGATACACAGGTTGAGCAGCGCATTCTCGAGCTGGTTGGCGTCGGCCAGCACTGGCCAGCTTTTGGGCTGCGCGGCGATCTCGAGCGTGATCGACGGGCCGAGCGTGCCACGGACGAGATCCTCCATCCCGGCGATCAGCTGCGGGACATCGACCGGGCGCGGATCGAGCGGCTGGCGGCGCGAGAAAGCGAGCAACCGGTGCGTCAACGCCGCCGCGCGCACCGCGCCGGCCTGCGCCGCAGCGATATAGCGCGGCAAGTCCTCGGTGCGCCCCTGCGTCACCCGCAGCTGCATCAGCTCTAGCGCGCCCGAAATGCCCGTCAGCAGATTGTTGAAGTCATGCGCGAGCCCCCCGGTGAGCTGGCCAACCGCTTCCATCTTCTGTGCTTGGCGCAATCGCTCCTCGAGCTCGCGCTGGCGGCTGACATCGACGCCGACGCCGACGACGGTCTCCCGTCCGCCAGCCGCGTCGTGCTGGACATGGTTGCGCGCCATCACCCAGCGCACGCTGCCATCGGGCAGCCGCAGGCGATATTCGTGCGCGCCGTCCTGTCCGGTCTTGCGCGCAAGCTCGACGGCGGCCGTCAGAATCGCTTGGTCATCGGGATGGACCCGCGCCGCGACATCGGCGAGCGAGACCCCCGTTTCCAATTGCTCGGGGGTAAACCCGTACAGCTCGGCAAAGCCGATTTCGCCATCGAACCGGTCGCGCGCGACGTCATAGGTCCAGACCCCGATGCCCTCCATCGCGTTGAGCACGATCCGCGTCCGGGCATCGGCAGCCCGCAACGCGGCCTGCTGGCGCCGCTCCTCGGTAATATCGCGCGCGTTGGTGTAGAGCCGGTCGCCGACCAGCGTCGTCTGCCAGGCAAAAATACGATAGCCGCCGTCGCGCGTGCGTAGCCGCCGTTCGAGCCGATGCGTCGTTCCGGCCGCCGCGATCTGCGCGATCTCGGCCGAGCTGCCGCCTTCGTCGTCGGGATGTCGCAGCCACCGGCTGTCGCGCCCGACGATCTCCTCGTTCGACCAGCCGAGCGAGCGCTCCCACGCCGGATTAACCGCTATCCAGGACCCGTCCTGCTCGGCAATGCCAAGCAGATCGGTGCTGAACTCCCACAATTGATCGCGCTCCGCAGTTCGCGCCGCGACCTTGCGCGCAAGGTCGGCGTTGAGCGCGCGTAACTCGGTCACCGCGCGGATCCGCGCGACCGCGTCCCAGCTCAGCTCGGCGACCTCCTCGACCAAGGCGATCTCGCCACGCGTCCACGCGCGCGGCTCGGCGTGGCTGACATAGAGCGCACCTTGCAATGCGCCGCCACGCACCAGCGGAACGCTCAGCCCGGCCTTGGTCCCAATCGCGCCGAGGACGGCCGGCGGTGGCGCGGCCGGATCGTCGGGAGCGTTGAATACCAGCGTGTTGCCGCGTTGCACGGTCTTGCCGATGATCTTGCCGAACACCGCCGAAGGCGTCGTGCCCGTCAGCGGCGGCAAGCGTCCGCTGACCCAGCATGCTCCGTAGATCAGCAGATCCTCGGGCGTGACCTCGAAAAATCCGACCCGGTCGACCTCGAGGAACCGCCCCAACGCCTCGGCCGTGCGCTGCATGACGTCATCCGGGCTTGGCTGGATGCGCTGTTCCTCGACGAGGGTCAGGATGAAATCGCGCTCGCGCTTCGCCGCGCGCAAGGCATTGTCGGTCTCGACATAGTCGGTCACCTCGAGGCCTTGGTTGAACAGGCCGACGACCGTGCCGTTCTCGTCCTGGATCGGCGAAATGTTATAGGTCCAATAGGTGAGCGTCGGTACCCCGTCGCGCAGCATCGTCACTGGCTGTGACGAGAAGGTCGCGCCTTCGCCGGTCTCGAACGCCCGCCGGAAGTGCGGCTCGATCATCGACCACAATTCAGGCCGCGTCTCCGCCACCGGACGCGCGAGCTTCGACGCGTCGGGCCCGGCCATGCCGGTCCACGCAGCATTGAAGATCAGCCAGAAGTCCGCCCCCCAATAGACCGCGCTCGGGAAGCGCGCGCGCAGGCACAGGCTGACACTCAGCTTGAGCGTGGCGGGCCAATCCTCGGGGGGGCCGAGCGGATGCCCGCTCCAGTCGTGGGTGCGCAACAGCGTCGCGATCGGCCCCGCACCGTCGAGAAAGCGCAGCTTTGCCGAGATCGATTCCACATTTGACCTCGGGACGAGATCGGGTACGGGATGTTCAACGGCCATAGGCTCAGATCTCGCACATGGGCACGGCAGCGCCGGACGGCGGCGACCAAAGCGTGCGAGCTCATGGCAAGGCTGTCAACACGGCACGATACGGCCGAAAAAATTAAGCAATATTAGCGTGCCTCACAGTGCGCCAAGATCGATCTCGCCAAACCGATCGACCGCGGCATTGGCCTCGGGCATCGGATATTTGAGGCCCGTCGCGCAGTTGAACAGGACGACGCGCTCGTCCTCATCGACTTCGCCGCTGCGCAGCGCCGCGCGATAGGCGGCGAGCGTCGCGCCGCCCTCGGGACAGAGCAGCAAACCGTCCTTTTTCGCGCAATCCTCGACCGCCTTGAGGATCGCGGGATCGCCGACGCCGAGCGCCTTGCCACCGCTTTCACGGACGGCGCGCAGGATCAGGAAATCGCCGACCGCCTTGGGGACGCGGATCCCGGCGGCGACGGTCGCGGCGTCTTCCCAGCGTTCGGCATGTTCCTCGCCCGCCTCGAACGCGCGGACGATCGGCGCGCAGCCGCTTGCCTGGATAGCATACATGCGCGGGCGCTCGGAGCCGATCCAGCCGAGCTTTTCGAGCTCGTCGAACGCCTTCCACATGCCGATCAACCCGGTGCCGCCGCCAGTCGGGTAGAAGATCGCATCGGGGAGCTTCCAGCCGAATTGCGCGGCGAGCTCGAGCCCCATCGTTTTCTTGCCCTCGATCCGGTAGGGCTCCTTCAGGGTCGAGAAATCGAACCAGCGCCCCTCGGCGGCGCCGCGCCCGACGATCGCGCCGCAATCATCGATCTGGCCGTTGACGCGGTACACGCGCGCGCCCTGCGCGGCGATCTCGCGGATATTGATCTCTGGCGTTTCCTCGGGCGCCAGCACGATTGTCTCGATCCCGCAGCGCGTCGCATAGGCGGCGAGCGCGGCACCGGCATTGCCGTTGGTCGGCATCGCGATCCGGGTGACGCCCAGCTCCTTCGCCATCGCCACCGCCATCACGAGCCCGCGCGCCTTGAAGCTGCCCGTCGGCAAGCGGCCTTCGTCCTTGACCAGCACGTTCGCGCTGCCCACGCTTTTCGGGATTGGCACGAGCGGCGTCTCGATCTCGCCGAGGCTGACGATGTTCTCTGTCCGCCGCACGGGCAGCAGCTCGCGCCAACGCCACAGATCGGTCTGGCGCGATTCGAGCGTCGCCTTGGGAAGCGCGGCTTTGACCGCGTCGAGATCGTAGCGGACGAGCAGCGGGCGCCCGACGCGCGACAGGCCGTGGAGCTGATCGGCCTCGTAGCGCTCGCCCGTCATCGAGCATTCGAGATGCGTGACGAAGGTCGAGCGGTCGGCGGTAAGGTTCGAATTGATCACCACTTGCCCCCTGCAACTTCGATTGCCTTTAGCAGCGCGCGCTTGCTTTCGGTGCGGCGGTTGCCGGCGTTGCGCGGCATGTCCGGGTAGCCAGCCGCGGCGCGGCGTCGCTCGATCTCCGCAACGAATGCGTCAAGCGGGATTGGGCCTTTAGATCGCAGATCGATACTCATCTTCAATCCTTTATACCGACCGATGGGTCGCTTGCGCTGTCATACGGGTAACAACCGTGTGAAGTGCTGCTGGCAAATCGTCCAACGCCGTCGCAGATTCGGACATCGCATAATACCGACCGACATCAAAACCAACGCCTACGGCGCCTAGAAGGATCTGTTCGTCGGCTTCGATACCGCGAATAACCGATTGAAGATGGCGCTCTAAATATCCCGTCCCATTATGCGTCAACGTGGCATCGTCCACCGGTGCTCCGTCTGAAACAACGATCAAAGCGCGTCGAAGAGATGCATCGCCTTCAACACGCCTGAGCGCCCACGCAAGCGCCTCGCCGTCCACGTTTTCGCGGAGCAGATCAGGATGCAACATGGCCTCCCAGTCTTCCTGCTCCAGCTTTTCATTGAATTCCTGATATGTCACGTGCAGCAGCGCGCAGAGTCGCCCGGGGCGCCCCGGCTGGTCGCTGAACAGCCACTTTTGCCGCGCCTTGCCGCCATGCCAGCCGACGGTGGAAAACCCCAGCACGGAGGTGCGGGCACCCCGCTCTAGAAGACGTTTGACCTCTAACGACAGCGCAGCGGCTACATGGGCGATCGGCTCGTCGCGCATCGACCCGGATTGATCGACCAGAAAACAAATCGCCCAGTCGTCGAGGCGGTCTTCCTGCTCTGTGGAAGGCCAGGATTGCTCGTACGCTGCCGCAATGTCTTGCGCCGTTGCAACCTTCCTCCGCCATACTGACGGATCGTTAAGGGTCCATCCCTTTCCGTTGAGAAAGGGATCCGCGGACAAGACCGACGGCACATCGCGCGCGCGCAGCGCGAGATCGAACTCCTTCGTGTAGACGCTGTACGGCTGCTCAGGCCGATCTGGCGCGCAATCGTGTCGGCGGCGTTTTCGTCGGGACCAAGCCACCGCAAGGTAAAGAAAAAACACCGCAATGGCGACGCTGGCCAGGTCTTGGGCCACGCGCCACCCCTCGCTCACCCCGCCTTCGCCACGCCCACCAACGCCGGCCGCAGCAAGCGATCCTTGATCATGTACCCGGCCTGCATCTCCTGCACGACGGTGCCCGGCGTCTCATCGCTCGGCAATTCGAACATCGCCTGGTGGAAATTGGGGTCGAGCTTCTCGCCGATCGCCACCATCTTCTTGATGCCGTGGCGCTGGAACACCGCCTCGAGCTCGCGGCCCGTCGCTTCGAGGCCCGCGACGAGGCCCTTCATCTTCTCGTCGGCGCGTAGCTCGGCCGGGATCGCGTCGAGGCCGCGGGTGAGATTGTCGGCGACCGACAGCAGGTCGCGCGCGAAGTTGGTCGAGGCGTAGGCGCGTGCGTCGGCGGTTTCCTTCTCGGCGCGGCGGCGGACGTTCTGCGCCTCGGCGTGCGCGTAGAGCACGGCGGCCTTCGACTCGGCGAGTTCGGCGCGCAGCTTGGCGGTCTCGTCATGCTCGGCAACCTCGGGCGCCGCTGCGGCGGTCTCTTCGCGCAGCTCGGCCGCGTCGTTCGCCACGGTGTTTTCGTCTTCGGTCATGTCGTCCCTAGTCCATTCAAGCCATCAGCCGCGCGAGTGTCGCGGCGGTATAATCCACCATGGGCACGACGCGCGCATAGTTCAACCGCGTCGGGCCAATCACACCGACCACGCCGACCACGCGACCGTCCAATCCGCGGAACGGTTTGGCGATCACCGACGAGCCCGACAGCGAGAACAATTTGGTCTCCGCGCCGATGAAGATCCGCGTCGCATCGCCCGCGCTGGCGTTGTCGAGCAGGCGCGCGATGTCCTGCTTGCCCTCGAGATCATCGAGCAGGAAGCGCACGCGCTCGAGATCGGCGGCGGCGGCATCGTCGATCAGCCGCGCCTGGCCGCGCACGATCAGCACCGGGCGGCGCTCGCCATCCTCGCTCCAGATCGCGAGGCCGCGTTCGATCAGCGCGCGCGCGGCGCCGTCGAGCTCGGCGCGTTCGGCGAGCAGCTCGCGCTCAATCTTCGCGCGCGCCTCGAACAGCGTCAGGCCGCCGAGCATCGCGCTCATATAATTGCCCGCCTCGATCAAAGCCGAGACCGGCAGGCCGGGCGGCAGATCGATCACGCGGTTCTCGATCGAGCCGTCTTCGCCGACTAGCACCGCGAGCGCCTTGTCGGACGACAAGGGCACGAAGCTCATCTGGCGCAGCACGAGTTCGCGCTTGGCGACCATCACCATCCCGGCACACGCCGACAGGCCCGACAGCGCCGCAGTGGTGGCGGCGATCGCTTCCTCGACGGGGCCCGTCTGGACGAGCTGGCGCTCGATCGCGGCGCGCTCCTCGAGCGAGGGTTCGAGCGCCTGCATCATCCCGTCGACGAAGAGGCGCAGACCGATCTCTGTGGGCATCCGCCCCGCGCTGGTATGGGGGGCTGCGAGCAGGCCGAGTTCTTCGAGATCCTGCATCACGTTGCGGATCGAGGCCGGCGACAGGTTCAACCCGGACAGGTGCGCGATCGTGCGCGACCCGATCGGCGCGCCGGTATCGAGATAGCTCTGCACGACGACGCGGAAGACGTCGCGGGCGCGGTCGTTGAGCTCGGTGATCGGGGGCAGCCGCATTAGACCTATATGGGGCGGTGCGGCGCGGGGCTCAACCGGTTGCGTGTTGCGACCGACGGTGCGTTGGTTGACTCGATTGACCCCCGGAGCGAAAACGACCGACGATATCGTTTCCATTTTTGCGATGATCGACGTTCGTCTCCGACCCTTCGCCGGACGCGAGCGGTTACTGGACAGCCGACTATATCAAAGAGCCGACACGGACATACCATAAGCACGCCGTGTAGGACAGCGCCCGCCCATCACCCCAGCGCACGCTGGGGTCTCCCCGTTTTCGCGCGCCCGCGCGCCCGCGGGAGATCCCAGCTTTCGCTGGGATGACGAGCGTGGTGCGCGGGCGGGTATGACGCGATAGCGGGGTGGCCGATGACGGATGCCCAACCATGCGCCGCCCACACCCCCCGCGTCACCCCAGCGCACGCTGGGGTCTCCCCGTTTCTGCGCCCCCGCGCGCCGCGGGAGATCCCAGCCTTCGCTGGGATGACGACGGTGGGCAGTGACGGTCGGCGCGCGGGCTAGCGGTCGCGATCTTCGCGATCCGGATCGCGCGTCACGGTCCATTCCTGTTCGAACAGCGCCGAATCCGCCACCTTGCGCCCGCTCGCATCGCGCGCCGGGCGGAAACGGACATGCTGGAGCGCGAGCGCGCAGGTCGCGGCATCGAGCGCGCGGTTGCCGCTCGAGCGGACGATCCGGCAATCGCTGAGCCGACCGTTCACCCCGATCGTCGCGCGATACGTCACCATGCCGGCGGCCTGTGATTCATACACGTCGCGCGGCAGATCGCGGTAGCGCAGCGCGTTGCTGATGAGCTCGGCATCGGTCCCGCCGCCGCCGCCATCGCCGTCGCCGCTATCGCCGCTGCCGGTGCCATTGCCCTGCCCGCCGCTTCCAGTTCCCGGGCCGGCGATCGAGGCGGAGCCGGTCGAACGCTCGGCGCCGATGCCGGCGATCGGCGCGACCACCACCGGCGGCGGCTGGCGCAGCACGATCGGCGGCGGCGGCGCGACCAATTCGGTCGCCTTCGCCTTGAGGTTGGGCGGCGATGCTGCGGCCTCCTTGCGCTTCTCGGCTTTTTTGGGCGCGGGCACCGGATCGGGCTTGGGCGGGGGCGAATCGGGCAGGACCGAGATCACCTTGAGATCCTCGACGACGCGGCGCTGGAAATCGACGCCGAGCCCCATCACCAGCCCATAGCCGATCAGGCCGACGAGCACCGCCGCGCCGCCCGCGCCGATGATCCGGTCCTGTCGTGAAGCTGGTGCGTAGCCGGTCATGTCTTTGCGTCGTCCTTGGCCCCGAATGTGGGCATCCGCCGCCCCCAGCCAAGGGGTGACACCCGCCCAACGCACAGCTAGGGCGACTCGATCATTTCCAGGAGACTCCCCATGCGCCCCAGCGGCCGCACCCCCGACCAGATGCGCACGATCACGATCGAGCCGCGCTTCACCAAACATGCCGAAGGGTCGGTGCTGATCGGCTTCGGCGACACCAAGGTGCTGGTCACGGCGTCGATCGAGGAGAAGGTCCCGCCGTTCCTGCGCGGCAAGGGCGAAGGCTGGGTGACGGCCGAATACGGCATGCTCCCGCGCGCCACGCACACGCGCGGCAGCCGCGAGGCCGCCAAGGGCAAGCAGTCGGGCCGCACGCAGGAAATCCAGCGGCTGATCGGCCGTTCGCTGCGCGCCGTGACCGATCTCAAGCTGCTCGGCGAGCGCCAGATCGTGCTCGATTGCGACGTGATCCAGGCCGATGGCGGCACGCGCACCGCATCGATCTCTGGCGCATGGGTCGCGCTGCGGCTCGCGATCGACGGGCTGATGGCGAGCGGCAAGCTCACCGCCGACCCGCTGACGCAGAAGGTCGCGGCGATCAGCTGCGGGATCTTCAAGGGCACGCCGGTGCTCGACCTCGACTATGACGAGGATTCGAACGCCGACGCCGACGCCAACTTCGTGCTGCTCGAAAACGGCAACATCGCCGAAGTCCAGGCGACCGCCGAGGGCGCGACCTATGACGAGGAGGCGCTGCTCCGCTTGCTGCGTCTCGCGCGGATCGGCTGCACCGACATTTTCGCCGCACAAGCCAAGGCGGTCGCAAAATGACGCAAGAGGTCGCGCCGCAGGCCATTCGCAAGCTCAGCCCGGGCAAGCTCGTCATCGCCAGCCACAATGCCGGCAAGGTGCGCGAGATCGGCGCCTTGCTCGCCGAGCACGGCATCGAGGCGATCTCGGCGGCCGACCTCGATCTCCCCGAGCCCGAGGAGACCGGCACCACGTTCGTCGCCAATGCCGAACTGAAGGCATTGCAGGCGGCGGACCTGTCGGGCCTCCCCGCGCTCGCCGATGACAGCGGGCTGTGCGTCGAGGCGCTGAACGGCGACCCCGGGGTATATACTGCGAATTGGGCAGAGACGCCGAACGGGCGCGACTGGACGCTCGCGATGACCAAGGTCGAGCAGGCGCTCGCGACCAAGGGGCCCGACGCGAGCCGCGCCGCGCACTTCGTCTGCGTGCTCGCGCTGGCGTGGCCCGATGGGCATGTGCAATGGTTCGAAGGCCGTGCCGAGGGCACGCTGACCTGGCCGCCGCGCGGCGATGTCGGGTTCGGTTATGATCCGGTGTTCGTGCCTGCGGGTGGCGACCAGACCTATGCCGAGATGGACCCGGCGCAGAAGCACGCGATCAGCCACCGGGCGGATGCGTTCGCGCAGCTTATTGCGGCGGTGGTGTAAGCCTCCACCTCATCCCACGCATCTGTTCCCCGGCGAAGGCCGGGGCCCAGGTGCGATGGCTTCAACAGGCGCGCGTTGCGCCCGCCTCGGCCTGCGCCACGCCTGGTCCCCGGCCTTCGCCGGGGAACGGAAGCCGGGGACGACACAGGCGTAAGCGCCCTTAGTCCGCCACGCGCCGCCCGACGACATTCCCCGGCGGCGAATAGCGGCACACCAGATAGTCGTCGCGCGCGCTGCTCGCGAGCGCGCAGCCGACCGCGCTGGTCCGCCGCCAGATGATCTGCGTGTAATGCGCGACATCCTGCCAGCGCCCCGTCGTGCTGATGTCGGGCACGACGCCTGCCCGGTAGCCGCGTCGCTCGTCGACCCACAGCTGCACCATCTCGTCATAGCGATACGCGCCGCGCGACCCCATGAAGAGGTTCTCGCCCTCGGGGATGCGCCCGCGCAGGCCGGTCGAATGCTTGAAGTCGCGTGTTTCGGCGAGCACCGCGGCATAGCGCGCGGCATCGTCGGCAAGTTCGGCGTTCCACGCCAGCGGCGGCGCGCCGACCGCAGCGCGCGCACGATTGTGCCCGTCGAGCATCGCGCGCTGCAGCAGCGATTCGCCGCGCGCAGCGGACGCCTCGCTCAGTCGTGGCTCGGTGACGCGCGGCGGTTCGTCCGGGTCGGACGCGGCGCATCCTGTCAGTCCCGCCACCAAGGCCAGCGCCAGCCAGTGAACGCGCATCTTTCGTAATCTCCTCGAAACGCCCATAGGCTCCGGTTGATGAATGCCCCCGAAACGCCCCTGCTAACGCCGCCGCTCGCGCTTTATGTCCATTGGCCGTTCTGCGTGTCGAAATGCCCCTATTGCGATTTCAACAGCCATGTCCGCGAGAGCGTCGACCAGGCGGCGTGGCGCGACGCGCTGCTTGCCGACCTGGCGTATGAGGCGGCGGCGCTGCCCGGACGGCGGCTCGGCTCGATCTTCTTCGGCGGCGGCACGCCCTCGCTGATGCCGCCCGCGACGGTCGCCGCGATCATCGATGCGGCAACGACGTATTGGCCGCCCGAGCCCGATATCGAGATCACGCTCGAGGCCAATCCCTCCTCGGTCGAGGCGGCGCGTTTCGCCGATATCGCGCGCGCCGGGGTCAACCGCGTGTCGCTCGGGTTGCAGGCGCTCGACGACGAAGCCTTGGTGTTCCTCGGCCGGGCGCACGGCGTCGACGAAGGCCTCGCCGCGCTCGCGACCGCGCAGGCGGCGTTTGCGCGCGTCAGCTTCGACCTGATTTATGCGCGGCCGGGCCAGACGCTTGCCGCCTGGGATGCCGAGCTCACCCGCGCGCTGTCGTTCGGGACCGAGCATCTCTCGCTCTACCAGCTGACGATCGAACCCGGCACGCGCTTTGCGACCGAGGCGGCGGCGGGGCGGATCGTCATTCCCGATGGCGATTCCGCGGCCGACCTGTTCGAGGCGACGCGCGCGGCGACCGCGGCGGCGGGGCTGCCGGCGTATGAGATTTCGAACCATGCGCGGCTGGGGGCGGAGAGCCGCCACAACCTCGTTTACTGGCGCTACCGCGATTATGCCGGGGTCGGTCCGGGGGCGCACGGGCGACGCGGTGGCCTCGCGACGGCGCGGCACAAGAAGCCCGAGAACTGGATTGGCGCGGTCGCGCGCAACGGGCACGGCGCGCAGATCGAACAGCCGCTGGTGCCGGGCGAGCGCTCGACCGAAGCGTTGCTGATGGGGTTGCGGTTGCGCGAAGGTGTCGATCTCGCACGGATCGCGGGGCTGGGCGAGACGACGGTCGAGGCGCTGATCGACTGGACGGCGGCGGCGCGGCTCGAAACGCAGGGCTTGGTTGCACGCTCTGGCGACCATCTGCGCGTCACCGAGGCGGGGATGCTCCTGCTCGATGCGATCCTGCCATTGATCGTCCTAAGCCCCTCCCCTTCAGGGGAGGGGCTTTAGAAGGTTAGAACCCGCTCGGCGCGGGCGATACCGTCACCGTCGTTCCGCTGTGGATCTCCTGCACTTCGAGCGCACGCTCGGCGACATTGTCGCGGCCGAAGCGGAATGCGCCGTCGATCCCTGAAAAACCGCCACGATCCTTGAGCCGGTCCTCGGGGAACGCGCTCCCCATCGGCCAGTCGCGCATGATGCGGATCGTCAGCAGCACCGAATCATAGCCGAGGCTCGACAGCCGGAACGGCGCCGCGCCGAAGCGGGCGCGGTATTTTGCGGCATATTGGCGGTACAGCCCGTCCGAGACGCTCGCGAACCACGCGCCCTCGAGCGTTGGCTTGCTCGCGATCGAACTTTCCGAATTCCACAATTCGGTGCCGAGGATGCGCGCGCCGCCCATGCCGTTGCGCCGCAGCACGGGGACACCCGCCGCCGCCGCAGAGCCGCCATCGGCGATCAGGATCGCCTGATACGGGGCGCTCTTGGCCATCCGCGTGATCGCCGCGGTCATCGAGCCCGGCGCGCGATCATAGGTCTGCAGCGCGCCGACGCGGCCGCCGGCCGATTCGACCGCACGCAGGAACGCGGTCGAGGCGCGTTCGCCGTACACGCCGTTGGGGACGAGGCCGCCGAAGCTCGCCACGCCCTGGTCGTGCGCATATTTGACGACGCGGATGATCGACTGCGCGGGGACATAGCCCATCAGATACGCGCCGTTGCCCGCCGCGGTGGCATCGTTCGAGAAGCTCACCACGGGAACGCCCGCGCGCCGCGCGATCGGCGTCACGGCGCGGACGTCGTCGGCGAGCAAGGGGCCGAGAATCAGCTGGTTGCCATCGGCGAGCGCGCGCTGCGCGGCCTGCGCGGCACCGGCGGCGGTGTCGTAGCTGGTGATGCGGACGCGCTCGTTGCGCGAATCGAGCAGGGCCATCTGCGTTGCGTTGGCCAGACTCTGCCCGACGCCGGCATTCGCGCCCGAGAGCGGCACGAGCAAGGCGACGCGGTGGCGCTGCGTATCGGTCGGGATGCCCGGCTCGACCGCAGGCTGCTGGCTCTGCGACGGGCGCTCCGCCGGGGGGCGCCGCGATGGGCCGGGCCCGGGCACGACCGTCTGGCAGCCCGCGAGCAGCACCGCGCCGACCAACGCTGCCCCGCGCAAAAGCCGCTTAAACCCGATGGGACGTTGCGCGCCCATATCCCGCTCTGCCATGACCACTCCCGATGAACCCTGATCTTTCCCCCGGCCTCTACATCGTTGCCACCCCGATCGGCAATCTCGGCGATCTCACGCCGCGTGCGGCGCATATCCTCAGCCACGCCGCGATCATCGCGGTCGAGGACAGCCGGGTGACGGGCAAGCTGTTGAACCATATCGGCGTCAAGCGGCCGATGACGCCGTATCACGACCACAATGCCGAGGATGTCCGCCCCGGCCTGATCGCCCGCATGGGGACCGAAGCGGTGGCGCTGGTGTCCGATGCGGGGACGCCGCTGATCTCCGACCCCGGCTACAAGCTGGTGCGCGATGCGCGCGCGGCGGGGCATACGGTGTGGACGATTCCGGGGCCGTGTGCGGCGGTAGCGGCGCTGACGCTTGCCGGGTTGCCGACCGATCGCTTCCTGTTCCTCGGCTTCCTGCCGTCAAAGGCGCAGGCGCGCGCGGCGGCGATCGCTGAAGTGGCGGCGGTGCGCGCGACGCTGGTGCTGTATGAATCGGGCCCGCGGCTCGGCGTGATGCTGGCGGCGCTCGCCGAAGGGCTGGGGGATCGCGAAGCGGCGGTGACGCGCGAGATCACCAAGCATTTCGAGGAAGCGGTGACGGGGACGTTGTCTGAGCTTGCCGCGCGCTATGCCGATGCGCCGCCCAAGGGCGAGATCGTCGTCGTGGTGGCAGGCCCCGGCGCGCCCGAAGCAGCGAGCGCGGCGGATGCCGACAGCGCGCTCGCCGAGGCGCTGACTCGGCTGTCGACCGGGCAGGCGGCGAGCGAAGTCGCCAAGGCGCTGGGGTTGGATCGCAAGACGCTCTACGCGCGGGCGCTGGAGTTGAAGGCGTAGTGGCTCCTACTCCCCTCCCGCTTGCGGGAGGGGTTGGGGGAGGGCATGTTCAGGCGTGCCGCGCGACATCCCCTCCCCTGGCCCCTCCCGCAAGCGGGAAGGGAATGCGAAGCGGCAAGCGGCCGAAGCCTCCGGTCGGCGCGGCGAGCGCTTGGCCGGCTGGTGGCTGCGCCTCAAGGGCTGGCAAATCCTCGCGCGGCGCGTGCGCACGCCCGCTGGCGAAGTCGATCTGATCGCGCGCAAGGACAAGCTGGTCGCCTTTGTCGAAGTGAAAATGCGCGCCACCGCCGCCGAACTCGACTTCGCGATCGACGAGCGCCGCCTCGCCCGCGTCGCCGCCGCCGCCGAATATCTGATGCCGACCTATGCCGCGCCGGGCGACGACATCCGTGTCGATGTCATCCTGCTCGCGCCGGGCACGCAGCCGCGCCACATCGAGAATGCGTGGATCGGGTGACATCGCAGGCTCGGCACCTTAGATGCGCTTTACCCCAACCGTCATGCCAGCGCAGGCTGGCATCTCGCGGTTGACGCGCAGCGCCCGCGCCACAGAGACCCCAGCCTCCGCTGGGGTGACGGCAAGCGGCAGGAGTCGAACATGTCCCTCACTGTCGCCGTCCAGATGGATCCGATCGCGCATATCAACATCGCGGGTGATTCGACCTTCGCGCTGATGCTCGCCGCGCAGCAGCGCGGGCACAAACTGTTCCACTACAATGCCGAAGACCTGAACTATGCGAACGGCCGCGTCTGGACCAAGGCCGATCCCGTCACCGTGCAGCGCGTCGTCGGCGATCATTACAGTTTCGGCGAACCCGTCAGCCTCGATCTCGGCGACGAGGCCGACGTCGTGCTGATGCGGCAGGACCCGCCGTTCGACCTCGGCTATATCACCGCGACGCACCTGCTCGAGCGGATCGCGCACAAGACGCTGGTGGTCAACGACCCCGCCTCGGTCCGCAACGCGCCCGAAAAGGTGTTCGTGCTCGATTACCCGCAGTTCATGCCGCCGACGCTCGTCACGCGCAGCCTCGACGAGGCGCGTGCCTTCCTCGCGCAGCACGGCGAGATCGTGATCAAGCCGCTGCACGGCAATGGCGGCAAGGCGATCTTCAAGGTCGGATCGGACGGCGCGAACCTGTCGGCACTGATCGAGGTGTTCAACACGATGTGGCGCGAGCCGCACATGGTGCAGGCGTTCCTTCCGGCGGTCGCCAAGGGTGACAAGCGGATCGTACTGATCGACGGAGAGGTTGCCGGCGCGATCAACCGGCTGCCCGGCGAGGGCGAGATCCGCTCGAACCTCGCGGTCGGCGGGTCGGCGGTGAAGACCGAGTTGACGGACAAGGAGCGCGAGATCTGTGCGGTGCTCGGGCCGGAACTCAAGAAGCGCGGGCTGCTGTTCGTCGGGATCGACGTGATCGGCGGCGCATGGCTGACCGAGATCAACGTCACATCGCCGACCGGGATCGTCGCGATCGAGCGGTTCGACGGGACCGATGTGGCGGGGCTGATCTGGGACGCGATCGAGCGGAATGTTGCAGCGCGTGGGTGATTCGCCCTTCTTCCCCCCTCCCGCTTGCGAGTTCGGGGTCGACCGCGCCCCGCGCGGTCGAGGATGTGGCGGGGCCACATCCGACCCCGAACTGGGCTGGGGGTGGGCTCGCGCTATGCGCCGATGCTGATCGTGAGAGCGCGCGCCCACCCCCGCCCCCTCCCGCACGCGGGAGGGGAGAAGAAGACGTGACCGACTTCATCGTCAACCTCACGGCGTGGGGCGGCTATTTCGGCATCTTCGTGCTGATGGTGCTCGAGAACGTCTTCCCGCCGATCCCGTCCGAAGTGATCATGGGCCTGGGCGGGATCGCGGTCGCGCGCGGGCAGATGACGCTCGTCCCGCTGATCGTCGCGGGCACCGTCGGAACCGTCGTCGGCAATTATTTCTGGTACGCGATCGGCTACCGGCTCGGCTACCACCGGCTGCGGCCGTTCGTCGATCGTTACGGCCGCTGGCTGACGCTCGACTGGCAGCATGTCGTCGCGCTCGAGGCCTTCTTCCTGTCGCGCGGGCAGTGGGTGGTGTTCGTGTTTCGCTTCATGCCCGCGTTCCGCACGATGGTGTCGCTGCCCGCCGGGATGGCGCGGATGTCGCACCTGCGCTTCCTGCTGTGGACTGCGGCGGGCTCGGCGATCTGGAATACCGGGCTGGCGGTTGCGGGCTATTATCTCGGCGCGAATTTCCGCGAGCTCGATCGGTTTATCGGGCCTGCCGCGATCGCGCTGACAGTGGCGATCGTGGTTGGCTATCTGTGGCGGCTGCTGCGCTGGAGGCCACGCGCCTAAGACTTGGCCGCGCGCCCTCCCCCACCGTCACCCCGGGCTTGTCCCGGGGTCCACCGGGATACGCGCCCTGCCCGCGAGGCTCGCGCGGAGCGGTGGACCCCGGCACGAGGCCGGGGTGATGAAAAAGCGCCTAAGCCCGCGGATGCGCGTTGCGGTAGACGTCGAGCAGATGCGCCGCGTCGACTTGCGTATAGATTTGCGTCGAACTGAGGCTCGCATGGCCGAGCAGCTCTTGCAGCGCGCGCAGATCGGCGCCGCGCCCGAGCAGGTGCGTCGCGAACGAATGCCGCAGCGCGTGCGGCGTCGTGCGATCGGGCAGCCCGAGCCGCACCCGCGCGCCTTGCACCGCGCGCCGCACCAGCCGCGGCGACAGCGGCCCGCCCTTCGCGCCGCGGAAGATCGGCGCGTCGCGCGCGGTGCCGTACGGGCTGAGCGCGACATACGCCTCGACCGCCGCGCGCACTTGCGGGAGCAACGGGACAATCCGCGTCTTGTCGCGCTTGCCCGTCACGACGAGCGTCGCGCCGAGCGGGAGCACCGCGCCGGTCAGCGACAACGCCTCGGCAACGCGCAAGCCCGCGCCGTACAGCAGCAGCAGGACCGCGAGGTCGCGCGCGCCGATCCACGGTTCGCTGGCATCGTCGGCGACATCGTCGGCGAGCGCGACGGCTTCGTCGGGCGAGACCGGGCGCGGCACGCCTTTCTTGACGCGCGGTCCCTTGAGCCGCGGCGTGGTGCCCTCGCCCGTCGCGAAGGCGAGGAAGCCGCGCACCGCCGACAGTTCGCGCGCAGCCGACGCGTTGGTCAGCCCGTCGCTGCGGCGCTGGGCGAGGAAGGCGCGCAGATCGGCGGTGTCGGTCCGGGCGAGCGACGCGCGGTCGACGGCTTCGCCCCAATGCTGGGTGAGGAAGCCGCACAGCCGCGTCGCGGTCGCCTCATAGGCGCGCACGGTATGCACCGAACGCCGCCGGTCGCGCGCGAGGTGCTCGGCGTAGAGGCGGGGGAGGTCTGACATTGGGGCGGGGGTGTAGCGGACCTCACCCACCGCCGTCACCCCGGCCTCGTGCCGGGGTCTACCCAGTCGCGGGCGCGACGCCGCTTATCCTGCAGCAACCTCGCGGCGTGGTGGACCCCGGCACAAGGCCGGGGTGACGAACCGGTTGGAAACACTCGCCCCCTTTGCACCCGCCCCCTCGACCCGCCATATGCGCATCATGTCCCGCGCCCGCGTCCTCGTCCTCAACTCAGCGCTCGGCCCGCTCGATTACCGCGTGCCGCACGGCATGAGCGTCGAGCCGGGCTCGGTGGTCGTCGCGCCGCTCGGCCCGCGGCAGTTGCTTGGCGTGGTGTGGGAGCCCGAGCGGATGCCATCCGACGCCGAAGTCGGCGACAACCGGCTGCGCAACCTCGTCGGCGTCGCGCCGGTGCCCCCGCTTGCCGCGCCGCTGCGGCGGCTGATCGAATGGACCGCAGACTATTATCTCGCCTCGCCGGCAGCGGTGGTGCGGATGGCCTTGTCGTCGACCTCGGCGCTCGAGGGCAGCAAGACGATCACCGAATATCGCGCGACCGGAGACGTGCCTGCGCGGCTCACGCCGCAGCGCGAACAGGCGCTCGAGAAGATCGGCAGCTTCCAGGGCCTGATCCGCGAGCTCGCCGCGCTTGGCGAGGTGTCCGACGCGGTGATCCGCGGGCTGGTCAAGGTCGGTGCGCTCGAGGCGGTCGAGGTCGATATCGACAGCCCCTTCCCCGCCCCCGATCCCGATTTCGCGGCGCCCGCGCTCTCGCCCGACCAGCGCGCCGCCTCCGGCACGCTCGTCGCCGACGTCACCGCGCGTGCGTTCGCACCGACCTTGCTCGACGGCGTCACCGGCTCGGGCAAGACCGAGGTCTATTTCGAAGCGGTCGCCGCCGCGATCCGCGAGAACCGCCAGTGCCTCGTGTTGCTTCCCGAAATCGCGCTGACCGAGCCCTTCCTCAAGCGCTTCGCCGCGCGCTTCGGCGTCCAGCCGGTGGCGTGGCATTCGGGCTTGCGCCAGTCGCAGCGGCGGCGCGCGTGGCGCGGCATCGCCAGCGGGCAAGCGCTCGTCACCGTCGGCGCGCGCTCGGCGCTGTTCCTGCCCTATGCCAATCTCGGGCTGATCGTCGTCGACGAAGCGCACGAGACGAGCTTCAAGCAGGAAGAGGGCGTGCATTATCACGCGCGCGACGTCGCGGTGATGCGCGGCAAGTTCGAGGAGATCCCGGTGATCCTCGCCTCGGCCACCCCGGCGATCGAGACGCGCCAGCAAGTCGCGCTCGGCCGCTATGCCGAGGTCAAGCTGCCCGGCCGCTGGGGCGCCGCCGAGATGCCCGCGATCGAGGCGATCGACTTGATCGCCGAACCGCCCGAACGCGGCCGCTGGATCGCGCCGCGGCTGGTGAAAGCGATGGAGGAGACGCTGGAGCGGCGCGAACAGTCGCTGCTCTTCCTCAACCGCCGTGGTTACGCGCCGCTCACGCTGTGCCGCACCTGCGGCCACCGCTTCCAATGCCCCAATTGCACCGCGTGGATGGTCGAGCACCGCCTCGTCCGCAGGCTCGCGTGCCACCATTGCGGCCATACCGAGCCAGTCCCGAAGATCTGCCCCGAATGCCATAACGAGGACACGCTCGCCGCGGTCGGCCCGGGGGTCGAGCGGATCGCCGACGAAGTGACCGAACTGTTCCCCACCGCCAAGATCGCGGTGGTCACCTCGGACACGATGTGGTCGCCCGCCAAGGCCGCCGAGTTCGTGGCACGGATGGAGGCGCACGACATCGACATCGTCGTCGGCACGCAGCTGGTGACGAAGGGCTACCACTTCCCCAACCTCACGCTGGTCGGGGTGATCGACGCCGATCTCGGGCTCGACGGCGGCGATCTGCGCGCGAGCGAGCGCACCTTCCAGCAGATCTGCCAGGTCGCCGGCCGCGCCGGGCGCGGCGCCAAGCCGGGGCACGTCTATATCCAGACGCATAGCCCCGATGCGGCGGTGATGAAGGCGCTCGTCTCGGGCGATACGGAGGCGTTCTACAGCGCCGAGACCGAGCATCGCCGCGAGGCCAATGCGCCGCCGTTCGGGCGTTTCGCCGGGATCGTCGTGTCGAGCGAGGACCAGCAGGCGGCGCTCGAAACCGCGCGGCTGATCGGCCGCGCCGCGCCGCAGCTCGAGGCGATGGAAGTCTACGGACCCGCCCCCGCCCCGCTCGCGATGCTGCGCGGGCGGCATCGCTTCCGGCTGCTGATCCACGCCAAGCGCGGGCTGGCGGTGCAGGACGTCGTGCGCGACTGGCTCGGCGGGCTCGACTGGCCGAGCAAGGTGCGCGTCGTCGTGGATGTCGATCCGTACAGCTTCGTATGACCTAGCTTGCCGTGCCAGCACCCGGCCGATACGCTGGTCGGCGACATTTGGCGGGGGCTGAAACATGGTACGGAAATGGGTATGTGTGGCGCTGTTGGCAGCCACGTCGAGCGCTGCCGGCGCGACGTGGCGGACGGCCACTTCGACCAATTTCATCGTCTATACCGAGGGGAGCGAAACGAGCGCGCGCGCGCTGGCGGAGCGGCTCGAAAAGTATGAGAACGTGCTGCGGGTCATCTCCGGCGCCAAGACGACCCCGAATACGACTCCGATCCGAGTCTTCATGGTACCCAGCCAGACTGCGGTGCAAGACACGATGCCGTTCCCCAGCAGCGGCGTCGCAGGCTATTATGACGACGACATTCGCGGATCGTACACCGTCATGCCGCGCGCCGGGATCGAAGGGGATGACGGCTCGTTCGCGCAGGTCGTGCTGTTCCACGAACTGGCGCACCAGTTCATGTTCCACAACTTTTCGGGCGCCTACCCGACTTGGTATATCGAGGGCTTTGCCGACTATTACGGCACGACCAAGATCGGCGCAAAGGATGTAACGACGGTCGGAATCCCGCTCGAGAACCGCTACAAGTCGCTGAACGACAACGCCTGGATACCCATCTCGCAAGTCCTCTCGGCCCGCCGGTACAGCGATGTGACCAACGTCTATCTGCTTTATGCCGAGGGCTGGCTGCTCGTGCACTATCTCTCGACGACGCAGAAGCGGCCCGGCCAGCTGACCGCCTATCTCAAGGCGATCAACGACGGCAGCAGCTTCGAGGCCGCGGCGACCAAGGCGTTCGGCAATGTTGCGGCGCTCGATGCGGAATTGCGCGACTATGCGGCGGTGCGAAACCACCAGGTGCTCGATCTGCCGTTCAAGAAGCTCGATCCCGGCCCGGTCACGGTTCAGACCCTGAGCCCCGCGCAAAGCGCGCTCGTCCCCTTCCAGATCCGGCTGAGCGCGGGTGTCCCCGCTGCCAATTTCGCCGATTTCGAACAGCGACTCGGCAGCGTCGTGGCCTCCTATCCCGATGATCCGTCGGCGCTCGCGGTGCTAAGCGATGCGCAAATGCTCGTCCAGCATCACGATGCGGCGCGCGCCACCGTCGCGCATTGGCTGAAGGTCGCGCCGCAGGATCCGCGCGCGCTGATGTTCCAGGGAATGCTCGATGTGGAGGGACTGCGTGTCGCCAAGGTCACCGATCCGGCACGCTGGACCGCCGCACGCCAGTCGATCCTCGCCGCCAACCGGCTTGCGCCGCACACGCCCCGCATCCTCAAGGCCTATTATGAGAGCTTTACCGCACAAGGCGTGCTGCCGCCTGCGGGGGCGCAGAACGGCTTGCTCGCCGCCTTCGACACGATGCCGGAGAACGCCGAGCTGCGGCGGATGGTCGCGTCCGATTTCGAAGCCCGCGACATGCTCGACGATGCCATCGATACGATCCGGCCGCTGGCCTTCAGGACACGCGCGAGCGGCGAACAGAGCGCCAAGGACAAGGCGCGCGACGACAAGATGTCGGTGAAATACCGGCTCGCCGGCGCGGGGGCCAAGGAAGAGACCGCGCGCGAGATGCTCGAGCGGCTCGAGAAGCGCCGCGCGGGGGGTG
Organism: Sphingomonas sp. PWP1-2; assembly: GCF_049898305.1. Lineage (NCBI taxonomy): Bacteria > Pseudomonadati > Pseudomonadota > Alphaproteobacteria > Sphingomonadales > Sphingomonadaceae > Sphingomonas > Sphingomonas sp. PWP1-2. Next base: position 205,249 of record NZ_JAFCXM010000003.1, on the reverse strand, counting down.
CCACGGCAGCTCAACCGGCGGGAAGCTGACGCACGCCGAGACGCGATCGACTCACGCCAGCGGCGGCGGCACGGCGATCGGCGCCCGCTCGCCCGCCGCGACGGGCCGCCGGTCGCCGGCCAGGATGCGGTCGTTCATCCAGGCGAGCAGGATCGGGTCGATCGGGTTCTGGAAGGCGAGGCCGGCGGTGTCGTTGCGGCACCAGGCGACCGTCGTGACGACGACCGTGTTGCCGATCGTCAGGATCAGGCCGCCCTGGTGCTGCAGCGGCGGCAGGCTGCCGCGGATCAGCGCGCCGCGCGTGGAAATGTTGGCGATCTCGACCAGCGTCTGGACGATCCCGTAGCCGCTCACCGAGCCGTGCAGCGCGACGCCGTGGCGCAGCAAGCCGCGCTGGTCGCCCGGCGGAGCGCGGCGATCGAGTTCCGCCATCGCCACCGTCGCCAGCGCGGCCAATTGCCGCCGCTCGCGCGCGCAAAAATCCGCGCGTGGGACCGAATCGGTGATGCAGACCGTGCCGATGTTGAAACCGCCCGGCGTCGTCAGCGGCGCGCCAGCGTAGAACCGGATGTGCGGCGCGTGCACCACCAGTGCATTTTCGTTGAAGCGCGGATCGACCATCGCGTCGGGGACGACCATCGGCGCGTTCGACAGGATCGTATGCGCGCAGAAGGCGTCCTCGCGCCGGGTCTCGGCAAAATCGATTCCGCGCCGCGCCTTCAACCATTGCCGGTCGTCGTCGACGAACGACACCGCGCTCGACGGCACGCTGAACACGCGTTGCGCGATCCGTACGACATCGTTCAACACGGGCTCGGGCGCGGTATCGAGGATCGCATAGCGTTTCAGGGCGTCGAGCCGGGACGCCTCATCGTCCGGGACAGGAAAGCGTCGATCGACGAGCATGACGAACTTTCGAAACCTCTCTCACGCTACGGCGTAAGCTGCCTCGCTCGCAAAATCCTGTCCGGTCTTTTACAGTATGAAGCAGCGATTCCCCTGACCAAGAACAGCTGCATCCTGGCCTCGTAGCGGCTTTTCGCGACCGGATTTTCCGGCTGCATATGTCCGGCATACCGGATCGTGCTCCCCGTCGCTGGCGTGACGCTGGCCGGTCGGCGCCGTGTTGGCTGAAGGCACGCCCCCGGGCTCGGGCCAGCGCGTGAATGCCTCGGACACGCACTTTCCCCTGTCCCGCGCGGCGCTATCCTGTCAGAATCGTTGCCATGTCCTGCCTGCCCTCCGTCTTCCCCGCCGACAGCGGCCGTCGCGCCGCGTCGCGCCAGAGCCTTGCCCTTTGCCTCCTGCGGTCTTGGGCGATGGTCATCGCGGTGCTGGCAACGGCACTGCTCTCGTCAGCACCGGCACGCGCCGACGATATCTCCGCCACTGCGCGCGGGGTGGTGCGCGTCGTGACGATCGCGATCGTCGATGATGAAGTCGTCGGCTTCGGGCACGGCAGCGGTTTCGCGGTCGCGCCCAACCGGATCGTCACCAACGCGCATGTCGTCGAACTGCTCGCGCGCTATCCCGGCAATGTCGTGATCGGCATCGTGCCGTCGGAGGGCTCGAAAAGCTATCAGGGCAAGGTCATCGCGCTCGATACCGTCCACGACCTCGCGCTGATCGAATTTACCGGCAAGCCGATCCCCACCACCGCAATATACACCGGGCCGGTCGACGAGGGGAGCATGGTCACCGCGCTCGGCTATCCCGGCAATGTCGACATGGCGACCGCGAAATCGGCAGTCGATTACATTCACCCCCTCTCGCCGATCCGGTCCGAAGGCGTGTTTTCGGGGCGGCGGCAGATGTCGGGGACCGCCGTTTTGCTCCACACCGCGCAGATCGCGCGCGGCAATTCGGGCGGGCCTTTGCTCGATCCGTGCGGGCGCGTGATCGGTGTCAATTCGGCGATCACGCGCGGCGAGGAAGGCGATTCGAGCTTCGGCTTCGCGATCGCCAATAGCGAGCTCACCGCCTTCCTGATCCGCGCCAAGCAACCCTATGCCGCGGTCGGCACGCCGTGCACCAGCATCGCCGATATCGACAAGGTTGACGCGCAGGCCGAGGCCAAGGCCGCCGCGCTCGCCGACGGCGCGCGGCGCGATGCCGCCGGCAAGGCGCTGGTCGCGCGCGATGCCGCCTGGATCGCGGCGCGCGACGCCGCCGATCGGCACCGCGAGAACGTGATGGCGATCGCGACGCTGCTGCTCGTGCTCGGCGCGATGGCGATCGGCGCGGGCGGGCTGCTCGATGCGCAGGCGCTGCGGCGCGGGGCGATCTGGGCATGGGGGGTCGGCGCGCTGATGATGGCGGGGGCGGTCGTGCTCTTCCTGCTGCGCCCAACGGGGACGCCGATGCTAGCCACTCCCAGCGAAACCGCGAAGATCGACTCACCCGTCGCGCCGATGTCGTCGCGCGCGCCGCTCGGCAAGCTGGTGTGCCACCTGGTGCCCGAGCGCAGCCGCGTCGTCTCCTCGGCAACGACCGATACGGTGATCGACTGGGGCAAGGCGGGCTGCATGAACGGCCGCACGCAATATGCCGAGAATGGCAGCAAATGGGATCGCATCCTGGTGCCCGCACAGGAGCAGACGGTATCGGTGCTGCAGTTCGATCCGGCGACGCGCAGCTATGTGACGACGCGCTATTTCCTCGGGTCCGACCAGATGGACGATATCCGGAAAATCCGCGCGCAAGTGACGCTCAAGGCGTGCTCGCCCGACGAGGCCGGACGCGCCAACCTCGCTTCGCAACAGGCCGCGATCCGCACGAGCCTGCCCGCACGGCCGAACGAGAAGATCGTCTATCAGTGCGAGGCGGCGCAGTCCGGCGGGCCGCCCGCGTCCGCAGTGCCCGTCGAGTAAAGGCGCGGAGCGTCTACGCTACGCCCTCGCGATCGCGCAGCGCGACCTTGCGGTCGATCCCGTAAGCATAGCCGCCGAGCGTCCCGTCGCTGCGCTGGGCGCGGTGGCATGGCACGACGATCGACACGGGGTTGGCGCCGCACGCGCTCCCCGCCGCGCGAACGGCCTTGGGGGTGCCCGCGGCGGCGGCGAGTTCGGCATAGCTGCGTGTCTCGCCCAAGGGGATTTCGCGCAGCGCCTGCCAGATCGCCTCCTGGAACGCCGTCCCGCGGACGTCGAGCGGCAGGTCCTGGTCGCGCTCGGGCGATTCGACGCTGGCGACGACGCGCGCGGCGAGATCGGCGAGCGCCGCGCCGCCGGGGACGATCTCGGCATGCGGGAAGCGCGCGCGCAACGCGCCCTCGTCCTCGTCGAACGAGACGCGGCACAGCCCCTTGTCGGTCGCCGCGACGAGCATCGGCCCGAGCGAGGTCTCGGCGAGGATCCAGCGGATCGTCACCCCCTCGCCACCGCGCTGCCACGCGCTCGGACTCATGCCGAGGCGCTTGGCGCCGCCTTCATAAAAGCGACTCGGTGCCGAATAGCCGGCCTCGTACAGCGCTGCGGTCACGGTGCTCTCCTCGCTCAGCGCACGCGCTGCGCGCTGCGCCATCAGGCCGCGCGCATAGGCGGCAGGCGTCACGCCCGTCGCGCGCTTGAACAGCCGGTGGAAATGGTGCGGGGCATAGCCGACGCACGCCGCGATCGTGTCGAGCGCGACCAGTTCGTCGGCCGCCTCGATCAGCGCGATGGCTTGCGCCACCGCGATCCGGTCGCGCCCGACCGCGTCGGGGGTGCAGCGCAGACACGCGCGGAAGCCCGCCGCCTGGGCGTCCTCGGGCGTGCGGTAGAAATCCATATTCTCGCGCTTGGGGCGCCGCGCCGGGCAGCTCGGCTTGCAATAGATTCCGGTGGTCTTCACCGCGCCGACGAAGCGGCCATCGGAATGCCGGTCGCGCGCCTCAAAGGCGCGCCACGCGGCGTCAGGGTCGAGCGGGAGGCGCGGCATGGTCATGCGGTCTTATGTACCCGCCGCCCCGTACCGCGCCATCCCGGCGCTTGCGCTCAAAGCGCAGCGTCAGCCCGCATTGGCGGCGAACAGCTCGAGCGTGCGTTCTTTGGCGCGCTTGGCGCTCTCGGCGTCATAGGCTTCGCGGCGGTCCGAGTTGAAGCCGTGGCCCGCTTCGTAGACATAGACCGTCGCGTTGGGCCAATCCTTGGCGATGACCTTTTCGACGCCCTCCATCGGGATGCCCTGATCCTCGCGCCCGAAATGGAGGATCACGGGAACCTTGGGCTCCTCGTCGGCGGCGGCGGGGACCATGCTGCCGTAATAGGCCGAGGCCGCCGCGACATTGTGCATCCGCGTCGCCGCGAACCACGCGACCGAACCGCCATAGCAATAGCCGACGACGAACACCGGGCCGTCCTTGGCGAGCGTATCGACGCAGGTCTGGACGTCGGCGAGGCTGAGGTCGAACGGATGGACTTCGCGCGCGAGCTTGATGCCCTGCGCCATGCCCTCGGCATCGTGATCGGCCTCGAAGCCGGGATGCTCGCGGTCGAAGATCGCGGGCGCGAGCACTTCATAGCCATCGGCAGCGTACCCATCGCAGAGGTCGCGAATGTGCGCGGTGACGCCGAAAATCTCCTGGACCAGCACCAGCCCGCCCTTGCGCGCGCCGCTCGGCTGCGCGTGATAGACGCCGATCTGGGCGCCGTCGGACATCGTCATCTGCTGCATCTGGCCGGTCATTCTACTCTCCGTCGCTGTCGCCCCCGCGACCGCGCCGCTAGCAACATTGCGGCGTGCACGGAAGCGCGATCAGGCGGCGCGGACGTCAGCCATCAGCTGGTTGATCTGCCCGCGCAGCCGCTCGACGCTCCCCGCGACATCCTCGGCGGTGCGCGTCACGTCGTCCGACGTCTGGCGCGAGCGCTGCGCGCGTTCGCGCAGCGTCTGCATGTTGGCGGCGGCGTCGGCGGTGCCGTCCTCGACCTCGGCGATGGCATAGGCGATCGCTTGCGTCATGCCCCGCTGCTGATCGACCGCGTGCGCGACATTGGCCGACGACTGATCGAGCTCGGCGACCAGCCCGTCGACCGATTCGATCGTCGCGAGTACGGTGTCGCTCGCGGTGCGCACGGCGGCGAGCCGCGCCTCGATCCGCCCGGCGGCGGTCTGCGTCTGGCGGGCGAGGCCCTTCACTTCCTCGGCGACGACCGCGAAGCCGCGCCCCGCCTCGCCCGCGCGCGCCGCCTCGATCGTCGCGTTCAAGGCGAGCAGATTGGTCTGCCCAGCGACCGCGGCGATCATGTCGAGCACGGCGGCGATCTCGGCCACCAGCGCCCCATCGATTCGGCGTGCCCGCGCCCTTCGAGCGTGCGCTCGCGCACCGTCGCCACACCAGCGCGCGATTCGTTCGCCGCACGGCTGATCCGCTCGATCGCGCCGGCAAGCGCGGTCGCCGATTGCGTGATCGTGCGGGCATTGTTCGCGCTTTGCTCGGTCAGCGCAGCAGTCGCCATCGCATGCTTCTCGGTCGTCCCCGCTTCGCTCGACATCGCCGCGGCGGTTTCGCGCAGCGCCGGGCCGGTCGAGGCGAGCTGGCGCACCGAGATCCCGGCGGTCCGCTCGAACACTTCGAACAGCGCGTCGAGATGCGCGGCGCGTTTCGCGCGCGCGGCGTCCTCGCGCCGCTCGTTGGCGTAGAGCGCGTCGGCGGTCCGACGCGCTTCCTCGCTCAGCCGGCGCGCATCGGCCGAGCGCTGCCGCGCAAACACCAGCGCGCGCGCGATGTCGCCGATCTCGTCGCTGCGGTCGAGCGCGGGGATCGGCGCATCGGCGCGCTCGAGCGTGATGTCGCGCGTCGCCTCGGCGATCAGCGCGAGCGGGCGAACGACTCGCAGCGTCAGCATCCGCATTCCCCATACCGCCACCATCAGCGCCGCTGCGGTGACGAAGGCGACGAGCAGAAAGACCTGGAGGAACCCGGCATCGAGCGCGGCTCGCTCGCGCGCTGCGTCGGCACGCAGATCGGTCATCAGCGTCGTGCTCGACGCGGTCAGCGGATCGATCGCGGCATAAAGCGGGCCGCTGACGAAAAAGTCGAGTTGGTCGATCCGTTTGGCGCGCAACAGGTCGTGGAGCGTATCGAGCGCGGCATCGGCATCGTGGCGCGCGGATTCTACGTGCGCGACCTGGCTCGCCCGCCGCGTATCGAGATGGTGGTGCGTGAACGCGCTCCAGTTGGTTGCGATCTCGGCACGCGTCGCCTGGATCGTGGCGATCGCGCCCGCCGCCGAGAGATTGCCGCTGCGCACCTTGTTCGCCGTCAGCAAGGCATTGGCGTAGCTCGCATTGACACGCTGCAGCTCGCCGATCGGATACAAGCGGTCGAGCACGAGCACGTTGACGCGGTGGCTGGTCGCGGCGGTGGTGCCGACCAGCGCAAGCGCGAGCAAAGCCTGGATTGCCAGCAACGCCGCGACGATGCGCCGCAGCTGGATACGCACGTTGCGCCCGCCGGCATCCCAGCGCGTGGCAAAACGGCCGATCCAGCGATCGAGCAGGGGGACCTTCGGAGCGAAAGCGATTCGTTTCATGTCCGACGCTATGGTCTCGAAGCTGCCAAGCAATGGTTAAGCGAATGTTACAGTTGCGTGAAAGACGCGAGTTCTTGCTGCAATAGGGCCGCTTGGTGCGCATGGCTTGCAAGCGACCCGAGCCGATGCTAACCGCTCGCCATCCCATCTGAAGGCGCATTCCCCAGCGCCCTCTTTTTGCATGGGGCCACCATTCGTGCCCAAGAGGACCTCAATCGCGTGGAAGCATCCGGCGGTATTCAAGCAAGCTTAAGCGGCCGCTATGCCACCGCTTTGTTCGAGCTCGCGCGTGACACCAAATCGATCGACGCCGTCGAAGCGAGCCTCGGCCGCGTCCGCGCCGCGATCGCGCAGTCGAGCGAGTTCGCACAGCTGATCGGAAGCCCGGTCGTCTCGCGCCAGCAGGCGGCCAAGGCCGTCGCGTCGGCCGCGGAGATGATCGACGTCGACGATACGACGGCGAAGTTCCTCGGCGTGCTCGCCGACAACCGGCGTCTGTCGCAGCTCCCGGCGATCATCCGCGCCTTCCGCGATCTGGCCGCGCGCCACCGCGGCGAGACGACCGCGGAAGTGACCTCGGCGCATCCGCTCACCGAAGAGCAGGTCGAGGCGCTCAAGCAGCAGCTGCGCACCCGCATCGGCACCGACGTTTCGGTCGATCTCTCGGTCGACCCCACCCTCCTCGGCGGTCTGGTCGTCCAGATCGGCTCGCAGCGGATCGACAGCTCGATTCGCACTCGTCTCAATGCTCTCGCGCACGCGATGAAAGGTTAAGTCATGGATATCCGCGCCGCAGAAATCTCGAAGGTCATCAAGGACCAGATCGCCAATTTCGGCACCGAAGCGCAGGTTTCGGAAACCGGCCAGGTGCTCAGCGTCGGTGACGGCATCGCGCGCATCTTCGGGCTCGACAACGTCCAGGCGGGCGAGATGGTCGAATTCTCGAACGGCGTGCAGGGCATGGCGCTCAACCTCGAGGCCGACAATGTCGGCGTCGTGATCTTCGGGTCGGACTCGCAGATCAAGGAAGGTGACGTCGTCAAGCGCACCGGCACGATCGTCGACGTCCCCGTCGGCAAGGGCCTGCTCGGCCGCGTCGTCGATGGCCTCGGCAACCCGATCGACGGCAAGGGCCCGATCGAGACGACGCAGCGCAGCCGCGTCGAAGTCAAGGCACCGGGCATCATCCCGCGCACCTCGGTCAACGAGCCGGTCCAGACCGGCCTCAAGGCGATCGACGCGCTCGTTCCCGTCGGCCGTGGCCAGCGCGAGCTGATCATCGGCGATCGCCAGACCGGCAAGTCGGCGGTCGCGATCGACACCTTTATCAACCAGAAGGCGGCGCATCAGGGCGACGACGAGTCGAAGAAGCTCTATTGCATCTACGTCGCCGTCGGCCAGAAGCGCTCGACCGTCGCACAGCTCGTCCGCACGCTGACCGAGCAGGGCGCGATGGATTACTCGATCGTCGTTGCGGCAACCGCGTCGGACCCTGCCCCGCTGCAGTTCCTCGCACCGTACACCGGCTGCGCGATGGGCGAATATTTCCGCGACAACGGCATGCATGCCGTCATCGTCTATGACGATCTCTCGAAGCAGGCCGTCGCCTACCGCCAGATGTCGCTGCTGCTGCGCCGCCCGCCGGGCCGCGAAGCCTATCCCGGCGACGTGTTCTATCTCCACAGCCGCCTGCTCGAGCGCGCGGCCAAGATGAACGACGCCAACGGGGGCGGCTCGCTCACCGCGCTGCCGATCATCGAAACGCAGGCGGGCGACGTGTCGGCCTACATCCCGACCAACGTGATCTCGATCACCGACGGCCAGATCTTCCTCGAGACCGACCTGTTCTTCGCGGGCATCCGTCCCGCCATTAACGTTGGCCTGTCGGTGTCGCGCGTCGGCTCGGCGGCACAGACCAAGGCGATGAAGAAGGTGTCGGGCTCGATCAAGCTCGAGCTCGCGCAGTATCGCGAAATGGCGGCGTTCGCGCAGTTCGGCTCGGACCTCGATGCCTCTACGCAGAAGCTGCTCAACCGCGGCGCGCGTCTGACCGAGCTGCTCAAGCAGGCGCAGTTCGCGCCGATGCCGTTCGAAGAGCAGACCGTGTCGATCTTCGCTGGCACCAACGGTTTCCTCGATACCGTCCCGGTCAACGCGGTCGTCCGCTACGAGCAGGCGATGCTCACCGAGATGCGCAGCAGCCACGCCGCTCTCCTCACCGACATTCGCGACAAGCGCGACCTGTCGAAGGAGACGACCGAAGCGCTGAAGACCGCGCTCGGTGCGTTTTCGAAGACGTTTGCGTAATGCCTAGCCCTCTCCCGCTTTCGCGGGAGAGGGTTGGGTGAGGGTCTTCTTCTCGTCGACGCCCGACAAGCAGAAGACCCTCACCGACTTCGACTAGGGCCGCGTGAAGGACGCGACCCAAGTCTCCGTAGCCTCTCCCGCACGCGGGAGCGGATAAGAAGGACTAGAATGGCCTCGCTTAAAGCCCTCAAGATCCGCATCGGCTCGGTGAAGTCGACGCAGAAGATCACCAAGGCGATGAAGATGGTCGCCGCTGCCAAGCTGCGCCGCGCGCAGGAAGCGGCGATTGCCGCACGCCCGTACGCGCTGCGCCTCGAGCAAGTGATGGCGAGCCTCGCGTCGAAGGTGACCGTCAGCGAATCGAGCCCCAAGCTGCTCGCCGGCACCGGCAAGGACCAGGTCCATCTGCTGGTGATCGCGACCTCGGAGCGCGGTCTCGCAGGTGCGTTCAACTCGAACATCGTCCGTGCGGCGCGCCGCAAGGCCGAAGAGCTCGAGCGTGCCGGCAAGACGGTGAAGTTCTACGTCGCCGGCAAGAAGGGCCGCGTGATCAAGCGCTTCTTCCCGACGCAGATCCTCGCCGATCATGAAATGAGCCACATCAAGACCGTCGCCTTCGCCGACGCCAAGGCGATCACCGACGATCTGATCGCGCGCTACGAGGCCGGCGAGTTCGACATCGCGCATCTGTTCTACGCCCGCTTCCAGTCGGCGCTGGTGCAGGAGCCGGTCGGCCGCCAGATCATTCCGGTCGCGCTGCCGTCGGCCGCGAACGACGTCGCCGCATCGTCGGCGACCGCCGCGGTCGAATATGAGCCCGACGAGGAATCGATCCTCGCCGCGCTGCTGCCGCGCAACATCGCGATCCAGATTTTCGGCGCATTGCTCGAGAATGCCGCGTCGGAGCAGGGCAGCCGCATGACCGCGATGGACAATGCGACGCGCAATGCCGGCGACATGATCAATCGCCTGACGATCCAGTACAACCGCAGCCGCCAGGCCGCGATCACCACCGAGCTGGTGGAAATCATCTCCGGCGCCGAAGCGCTCAAGTAGTCGATACGAGGAAAGCATCATGGCAACCGCCCCAGACACACTCGCCCCGGCGCTTACGAACAGCGTTGGCCGTATCAGCCAAGTCATCGGCGCCGTCGTCGACGTGACCTTCGAGCAGGATCGCCTTCCCGCGATTCTCAACGCGCTCGAGACGTCGAACAACGGCAACCGCCTCGTGCTCGAAGTCGCGCAGCATCTCGGTGAGAACACCGTCCGCACGATCGCGATGGACTCGACCGAGGGCCTGACCCGCGGCCAGGAAGTCACCGACACCGGCTCGCAGATCCGCGTCCCCGTCGGCCCGCAGACGCTCGGCCGCATCCTCAACGTCATCGGCGAGCCGATCGACGAGCGTGGTCCGGTCGGCCACACCGAGACGATGCCGATCCACGCCCCTGCCCCGCTGTTCGTCGACCAGTCGACCGAGAGCGCGATTCTCGTCACCGGCATCAAGGTCATCGATCTGCTCGCGCCATATGCAAAGGGCGGCAAGATCGGCCTGTTCGGCGGCGCCGGCGTCGGCAAGACCGTGCTCATCCAGGAACTGATCAACAACATCGCCAAGGGCCACGGCGGCACCTCGGTGTTCGCGGGCGTCGGCGAGCGTACCCGCGAGGGTAACGATCTGTACCACGAGTTCCTCGACGCGGGCGTTATCGCCAAGGATGCCGATGGCAACCCGACGCCCGAAGGTTCGAAGGTCGCGCTCGTGTTCGGCCAGATGAACGAGCCGCCAGGCGCGCGTGCACGCGTTGCGCTCTCGGGCCTGACGATCGCCGAATATTTCCGCGACGTCGAAGGCCAGGACGTGCTGTTCTTCGTCGACAACATCTTCCGCTTCACGCAGGCGGGTTCGGAAGTGTCGGCACTGCTCGGCCGTATCCCGTCGGCGGTGGGCTATCAGCCGACGCTGTCGACCGACATGGGCGCGCTGCAGGAGCGCATCACGTCGACCAACAAGGGCTCGATCACCTCGGTGCAGGCGATCTACGTTCCGGCAGACGATCTTACCGATCCGGCGCCGGCAACCTCGTTCGCCCATCTGGACGCGACGACCAACCTCAACCGCGCGATTTCGGAGCTGGGCATCTACCCGGCGGTCGATCCGCTCGACTCGACCAGCCGCGTGCTGACCCCGGCGATCGTCGGCCAGGAGCATTACGACACCGCCCGCCGCGTTCAGGAGACGCTGCAGCGCTACAAGTCGCTCCAGGACATCATCGCCATTCTCGGCATGGACGAGCTGTCGGAAGAAGATAAGTCGACCGTGTCGCGCGCTCGCAAGATCCAGCGCTTCCTCAGCCAGCCGTTCCACGTCGCCGAGGTCTTCACCGGCATCAGCGGCAAGTTCGTCCAGGTCGAGGATACCGTGAAGTCGTTCAAGGCAGTCGTCGACGGCGAGTACGATCACCTGCCCGAGAGCGCCTTCTACATGGTCGGCGGCATCGACGAAGTGATCGCCAAGGCCGAGAAGATGGCCAAGGAAGCCTAAGGCTTCTTCCCTACTAGCCCTCTCCCGCCTTCGCGGGAGAGGGTTGGGTGAGGATCTTTTTCTTCGCCGCGCCCCGGACAAGAAGAAGACCCCCACCGACTTCGACTAGGCCCGCCTGAAGAAGGCGGACCAAGTCTCCGTAGCCTCTCCCGCGAAAGCGGGAGAGGGCCTGGAGAAGGACAAGACATGCTGCACTTCGAACTCGTCACTCCCGAAAAGCTCGTCCGGTCGGAAGAGGTCTACATGGTCGTCGTCCCCGGCACCGAGGGCGATTTCGGCGTGCTCGAGGGCCATGCGCCCGTCATGTCGACGATCCGCGACGGCGCGCTGTCGGTCTATCGCACCGAAAAGGGCGAGCCCGAGCTGATCGCGATCGAAGGCGGTTTCGCCGAAGTCAGCGCGACTGGCCTCACGGTACTCGCCGAGCGTACCGCTTAAGGTTTACGCTCTCCCGCGATCGGGCACTGTCATCGTCATGATGACGGTGCCCTTTTCGTTTTAGCGGTCCGCGCCACCCGAGCGCGCGGTTTGGTTAGGAAAATGTCAAACACTCTCGCCTAACGCTTGTTGCCAAGCATGAGGAAACTGGCGGCATGAGTGCATTTGGGCGTCGACCTGGCATGGCGGGCGCGAGCGCGAGACCCGCGTTCGGCGTGGCACGCCCGATGCAGGGCGGTGGTTCGCGTCCGGCTGATGGCGAATCGGCTCCCGGCGCGGGCGAACAGTTCCCGCCGCTGCCCGGTGGCCTCGACCCCGAGCCGCTCGGCACGATGCCCGGTACGCAGCAGGACGCGATGCAGCGCCTTGCCGACCGGCAGGCGCTGTCGGGCGAATCGGGCAGCTCGAAGGTCGAAGGCTTCGAAAGCTCGATCCACAAGATCAAGGAGCAGGTCCTCCCGCGCTTGCTCGAACGCGTCGATCCCGAGGCGGCGGCGACGCTCGACAAGGACGAGCTCGCCGAGGAATTCCGTCCGATCATCGGCGAAGTGCTCGCCGAACTGAAACTGACACTCAACCGGCGCGAGCAATTCGCGCTCGAAAAGGTGCTGGTCGACGAACTGCTCGGGCTCGGGCCGTTGGAAGAATTGCTCGCCGATCCGAACATCACCGACATCATGGTCAACGGCCCCGAGCAGACTTATGTCGAGCGCAAGGGCAAGCTCGAGCTCGCGCAGATCCAGTTCCGCGACGAGGAACATCTCTTCCAGATCGCGCAGCGCATCTGCAACTCGGTCGGCCGTCGCGTCGACCAGACCACGCCGCTCGCCGACGCCCGCCTCAAGGACGGCAGCCGCGTCAACGTGATCGTCCCGCCGCTGAGCTTGCGCGGCACCGCGATCTCGATTCGTAAATTCTCGGCGAAACCGATCACGCTCGACATGATGGCGGGCTTCGGCTCGATGAGCCCGAAGATGGCGACCGCACTGAAGATCGCCGGCGCGTGCCGCTTCAACGTCGTCATCTCCGGCGGTACCGGCTCGGGCAAGACGACGATGCTCAACGCGCTGTCGAAGATGATCGACCCCGGCGAACGCGTGCTGACGATCGAGGATGCGGCCGAACTTCGCCTGCAGCAGCCGCACTGGCTCCCGCTCGAAACGCGCCCAGCCAACCTCGAGGGCCAGGGCGAGATCAGCATCCGCGATCTCGTCAAGAACGCACTGCGTATGCGCCCGGATCGCATCATCCTCGGCGAAATCCGTGGGTCCGAGTGTTTCGACATGCTCGCTGCCATGAACACCGGTCACGACGGATCGATGTGTACGCTCCACGCCAACTCTCCGCGCGAGGCGCTCGCGCGTATGGAGAACATGGTGATGATGTCCGACATCAAGGTCCCGAAGGAGGCGATCTCGCGCCAGATCGCCGATTCGGTCGAGATGATCATCCAGGTGAAGCGTCTGCGCGACGGCTCGCGCCGTGTGACCAACGTCACCGAGGTGATCGGCATGGAAGGCCCGGTGATCGTCACGCAGGAGCTGTTCAAGTTCGAATATCTCGACGAATCGGCCGACGGGAAGATCATCGGCGAATATCGGTCGATGGGTCTGCGTCCCTACACGTTGGAAAAGGCGCGGACGTTCGGGTTCGACCAGGCGTATCTCGAGGCGTGCCTCTGAGGCTGCGCGAAGCTGGCCGTTGCTCGCAAGAGCGGCGGGTGGAGCGCTTTGTGCCGTTGTCTGGAAACTCCTCTTCTTCTGAGGCAGAAGGAAGAAGAAGGTGACTCACACGAAGGCACGAAAAGGAAGGATAACGGTGTTGCGCGCCGCGCCGTGAACCTGCGCCAAGCGCAAAAGCTGCGCGGCAAAAATCGACCACTTGCGGAGATTGCCGGATCGCCTGATTGATGGCGAATGCAATGCTACTACGTTTTAGTTCACGGCACGTTGCAGTGGACCGTCGCGCCACCAAGTGATGACCTATCACAGCCGGATGGGTTTTATTGCCATCGCTACGTGCTTGCCGCCGACGAGCGGCGTGCAGCCGAAATTGCCTTTGGGCGCGTTCGCTCAAATCTCAACAGAGGGGGCGCCTGGTTGTCTAACGGCGACGCGCTCCTGACGCTAAGTGTCGATGAAATCCGCGCGGCTCCATTCTACAAATTGGTGAAACCGGACAACCGAGGCCATACCTTTTACGAGGACGACGACGGCAGCTAACCACCAATTCGGCCGTTCAGGCAGGTGCGTTGCGGCCGCTATCAAATAGGGCGCTGGCCCCCTCCCGTCATCCCCGCGTAGGCGGGGATCCATACTGCCTGCCGGCGCGGTACAGGACGGACGGTGCTAATGGATTCCCGCCTACGCGGGAATGACGGACAGGTTGCAGGAACTTTCGCCTCGACTGTCGTTGCAGCAATGTCCGCTCCCCGCCACAATAAGACATCCCCTCACCCGCGCCACGCCAGCGCCGCACAAAGCGCTGTCGCCACCAGCGCGAGGATGTGGAGGGTGCGCCAGTCGACCCAGCCGACCGCGTCGAGGTCGTCGCGCCGCTGCCGCCGCCAGTCGGCGACACCTGCCCACACCGCGACGAGCATCGCACCCGCCGCACCGATCCACCACCCCATCGCCGGATCAGTCGCCGAGCTTCTCGATCTTCTCGTTCAACCGGCCGAGCTCGGCCTTGAGCGCGGCGATCTCGTCATCCTTGCTCATCGCGGCAGCCGGGGCAGGCTTCGCCGCGCCACCGGGCACCGCGCCGGGCTTGAACGCCGCGGTCGCCGCCTCGAACATCGCCAAATTCTGCTTGGCGATCTCGGCGAACGGGGTGTTGGCGAAGGGCGACTGCGCGAAAGCCCCCTCGACCGCCGACTTGAACTGCTGTTGGTTGTGGCGGAAGCTGTCCATCGACGCCTCGAGATAGCCCGGCACCATCGCCTGCATCGAATCGCCGTACATCGCGATCAGCTGGCGCAGGAAGTTGACCGGCAGCATCGTCTGGCCGCGCTGTTCCTCTTCCATGATGATCTGGGTAAGGATGTTGTGCGTGATGTCTTCTTCGGTCTTCGCGTCGAGCACCTTGAAGTCGCGCCCCTCGCGCGTCATCGCGGCGAGATGTTCGAGGGTGATGTAGGAAGACGTCTCGGTATTGTAGAGCCGGCGGTTCGCATACTTCTTGATCGTCACCGGGCCGTCGCCCGGAATGGTCTTTTTCATGCAGAAGGGCTCCCCGACGAATGTTTGGCCAGAACCTACCACCAATTATTACCGCATCGCAACACGGCCCGCGTCCGCTACCCTTATTCCTCGAAATGCTGCTTGCCGAGACCGCGACCGAACCCGATCGCCGCGTCGCAGCACTGGCGGGACTGCGCGGGTATCAGGACGCGCCGCGCGGTCGCGTGCGCAAGCCGATGCCGGCGCGCTACCGAAAAGGGAAAGCACGGCTGCGCGATTACGGCGCGAAGGGCGCGACCGGGCGCGCGATCGTGTTCGTACCGTCGCTGATCAATCCGCCGCACATCCTCGATTTGCTGCCCGACGTCTCGTTGCTGCGCTGGCTGGCCGCGCAAGGGCACCGCCCCTTCCTGCTCGACTGGGGGACGCAAGCCCCGGCGGGGCGCGCGCTCGATCTCGACGCGCATGTCACGCGCGTGCTGCTGCCGCTGATCGCCAAGTTCGACTCGCCGCCGATCCTCGTCGGCTATTGCCTCGGCGGCACGCTGGCGCTCGCCGCCGCCTGCCTCGCCGAAGTCGCGGGATTGGCGCTAATCGCCGCACCGTGGCATTTCGCTGGCTTCGGCGAGGCGGCGCGCGCCGATATGGCGGGCTTATGGGCGTCGGCCAAACCCGCGTGCGAGGCGATGGGGCTCGTGCCGATGGAAGTGCTGCAAGCGGGCTTCTGGCGGCTCGACCCGGCGCGGACGGTCGCCAAATACGAGTCGTTCGCCGCGCTCGACCCCGACAGCGCCGCGGCGCAGCGCTTCATCGCGATGGAGGATTGGACGAATGGCGGCGCCCCCCTGCCCTATGCCGCCGGACGACAACTGTTCGAGGATTGTATCGCGCAAGACGTGCCCGGCAGCGGCGCCTGGCGGATCACGGGCACGACGATCACCCCCACGGCGCTGCACTGCCCGAGCGTCGACTTCGTCTCGCGCAACGACCGTATCGTGCCCGCCGCCACCGCCGCCGATCTCGCCAATCGCCATGATCTCGGTGCGGGTCATGTCGGGATGATCGTCGGCAGCGGCGCCCGCGCGCAGCTGTGGGAGCCGCTCGCGGGGTGGTTAAACGCGTGTTCCCCGGCTAGATAGCGGCCACACCTTACCGCCGGAGCAGAGCCATGCAGGACATCGTCATCACCGCCGCCAAGCGCACGCCCGTCGGCAGCTTCCTCGGCGCGTTCGCCGCGACGCCGGCGCACGAGCTCGGCCGGATCGCGATAGAGGCGGCGCTCGCGCAGGCCGGCGTTGCGGGTGACGAAGTCTCCGAGGTCATCCTCGGCCAAGTGCTCACTGCCGGCCAGGGGCAGAACCCGGCGCGCCAGGCGGCGATGGCCGCGGGCGTACCCAAGGAAATCCCTGCCTGGGGTGTCAACCAGGTGTGCGGTTCGGGCTTGCGCGCGGTGGCGCTGGCGGCGCAGTCGATCGCGTGCGGCGATGCGCGCATCATGGTCGCGGGCGGGCAGGAATCGATGTCGCTCAGCGCGCACGCACAGAACCTGCGCGGCGGTACCAAGATGGGCAATGTCACGCTAATCGACACGATGATCAGCGACGGGCTGACCGACGTGTTCAACAACTATCACATGGGCATCACTGCCGAGAATCTCGCCGAGCAGTACCAGATCTCGCGCGAGGCACAGGACGTGTTCGCGGTCCGCTCGCAGAACCTCGCCGAAGCCGCGCGTACCGCCGGCCGCTTCCGCGACGAGATCGCGCCCGTCACGATCAAGGGCCGCAAGGGCGACACGATCGTCGCGGACGACGAATATATCCGCGCCGGGGCGACGCTCGAGAGCGTTGCCGGCCTGCGCCCGGCGTTCAAGAAGGACGGCACCGTCACCGCGGCGAACGCGAGCGGCCTCAACGACGGCGCCGCCGCGCTCGTGCTGATGACGCGCGCCGAGGCCGAGACGCGTGGGAGCCCGATCCTCGCACGGATCGCGAGCTGGGCGTCGGCCGGGGTCGATCCGTCGATCATGGGGATCGGCCCCGTCCCCGCGACTCGCCGCGCGCTCGAAAAGGCCGGCTGGAGCATTGGCGATGTCGACCTGATCGAAGCGAACGAAGCGTTTGCCGCGCAGGCGCTGTCGGTCGGCAAGGAACTCGGCTGGGATCCCGAGCGCGTCAACGTCAACGGCGGTGCGATCGCGATCGGCCACCCGATCGGCGCCTCGGGCGCGCGCGTGCTGACGACGCTGCTGTACGAGATGGCCAAGCGCGATGTTCGGAAGGGTCTGGCAACGCTTTGTATTGGCGGCGGAATGGGGATTGCGGTCTGCGTCGAGCGGTAAAACCCAAAAACCGTTGCGCCGGGACAACAATTTTTTTGAAAGCATGACGAATGTGACACTTTGGTCACATGTTTAACAAACTGTCAGCTTTTGTTCAGGTTTGTGAAATGTAGGGGTTGCGCCGGACCTACATTTCTTATTTGTTACCCCCAACCGGGCAGGCGGAACCGCCGCCCGGAAATGGGGAACTATCGATGAAGCTCAGACTGTTGTCGGCGAGCGCCCTTACCGGCGTGTCGCTCGTTATCGCTTTGCCTGCCGCCGCTCAAACCGCACCTCCCGAGCCGGCGCCTGCCACACCACCAGGCTCGCTTGCTGCCGACGACGCTGCGGCGGCGAACCAGGGCCCTGAAGATATCGTCGTCACCGGTTCGCGCATCCGGGTCCGCAAGCTCGACCAGTCGGTTCCGGTTACGGCAATTTCGGCGGTCGAACTGCTCGGTGCGCGCGGCGACGTTTCGCTCGGCGACGCGCTCAATCAGCTCCCGCAGCTCCGCTCGACCTTCAGCCAGGCGAACTCGACCGGCAGCATCGGCACCGCGGGCCTCAGCCTGCTCGATCTGCGCGGCCTCGGTACTGCGCGCACGCTGACGCTCGTCAACGGCCGTCGCGTCGTGACCGCCGTTCCCGGCAGCTACACGCCCGACGTCAGCACGATTCCGTACGATCTGGTCGAACGCGTCGATCTCGTCACCGGCGGCAATTCGGCGATCTACGGTTCGGATGCGATCGCGGGCGTCGTCAACTTCGTGCTGCGCAAGAACTATGACGGCGTGCGGATTCGCGCACAGGGCGGCACGACCACCTATGGCGACCGCGGCACCTACCTGATCAGCGGCATCGCCGGCCACAACTTCCTCGACGGCCGGGTGAACCTCACCGTGTCGGGCGAATATACGCGCGCAAACTCGGTCTTCTATGCCGATCGCGATTATCTGGGCGCGTTCACGGGAACGCCCGGGTTCATCACGACGCAGATCACGACCGCGCCGAACCGCAACTTCGACGGCATTCCGAACACCTCGTTCGTGTCGAGCGGCATCGTCTTCGGCAACCGCTCGATCGGCGGTACCGTCGTGACGACCTGCCCGGGCACCGCGACCACGGCCAATGCCGCGCAGCGCGCCGCGATCTGCACCGGGCAGACCACGCCGACCGGCGCCCCGCTCGCGTACAACTACGTGTTCCAGCCCGACGGTTCGCTGCAGAAGGACAGCAACATTGTCGACAATCGCGCGATCGGCGGCGGGATTCTCCGCGGATTGACCGCGACGGGCGTCGAAGATGCGATGTTGCTGCCGAGCCAGGATCGCTATGTTGCGAACCTGATGTTGAGCGGTGATTTCTCGCCCGCCTTCAAGCCGTTCCTCGAGGCGACCTACGTCAAGGTCGATGTCGAGCAGCAATCGACCCAGCCGAGCTTCACGGGTGGTACGCTGACCTCGACGTTCAGCATCAACAACCCGTTCCTCTCCGCCGCATCGCGCTCGACGCTGCAGACGATCCTCGCCCCGGGCGCCACGTCGTTCACGCTCAACCGCTTCAACAACGATTTCGGGACGCGTGCCGAATTCCATAAGCGGCAGACCTATCGCGCCGTTCTCGGCGTGCAGGGTGACATCAGCGAAAAGGGCAATCTCCACTACGAGATCGCCGGCAACTACGGTCGCACCGAAAACTACTATCGCACGGGCGGCAACGTTCTGATCGCGAACTACGGCAAGGCGGTGAACGCGGTTGTCGCACCGACCGGCTATGCCGGGAGCAACTTCGTCAACAATTCGACCGGCCAGAAGATCGTCTGCGCGGTCAATGCCGACGCCAGCACGACCAACGACGACGCGGCCTGCGTTCCGTTGAACCTGTTCGGCCAGGGCGCCTTCGACCAGCGCGCCCTCAACTACACGCTCTACACCTCGACGCGGAACCAGTGGGCCGAGGAAATCGACGCAACGGCATTCCTCTCGGGCGATTCGAGCGGCTTCTTCAAGCTGCCCGGCGGCCCGGTCGGCTTCTCGATCGGTGCCGAATATCGTAGCGAGGATGCGTTCTCGGGCCAGGATCCGGTCACCGCGTCGGGCGCGACCTTCCTCAACCCGGCGGCGACGTTCGATCCGAACAAGGTCGAGATCAAGGAACTCTATGGCGAGCTTCGCCTACCGGTCCTCGCCAACTTGCCGCTCATCCGCGAACTGACGATCGAAGGCGCTGGCCGCGTGTCCGATTACGGCGGCACGGTCGGTTCGGTCGTCGCATGGAATGCCGGTGTGATCTACTCGCCGGTCCGCGACCTGACCTTCAACGCGACTTTGGCACGCTCGGTCCGCGCACCGAACCTGTCCAACCTCTATGCGACCGCGGCGACCACCTTCGCCAACGGCCTGACCGATCCGTGCGACCAGGCGGGTGGCACCAACTCGGGCAACAACATCAACGCCGGTCCGAACCGCGTGAAGAACTGCGCGGCGGCCGGTATCCCGACCAGCATCACCTTCGTCGATCCCGCATCGGGCGCGACTCTGGTGAAGCCGTGGACCAACCAGTCGGCATCGGGTGTTGCCGGTGTGAACCAGGGCAACCCCAACCTCTCGCCTGAAGTCGGCCTGAGCTTCACGACCAGCATGAACTATGCGCCGCACTATATCCCCGGCCTCAACTTCAAGGTCACCTACTACAACATCCGCGTGAAGAACGTGATCTCCGGCCTTACCGGCCAGGCGATCATCAACCGCTGCTATGACGATCCGGGCGGCATCAACAACACGTTCTGCGCCGCCGTCTTCCGCCGCACGACGACCGATCCGGTTACCAACCAGACCTTCAACGGCCAGACCTCGCGCACGATCGACACGTCGCAGTTCACCTTCGGCCTGGCGGGCAACGGCAACGGCTTCATCAACCAGCCGTTCAACTTCGCCAAGCTGGCAACGCGCGGCCTCGATTTCGACGCAGCCTACGTCCATGCGTTCCGCAGCAACCTGCAGCTCAATCTGCGCCTGCAGGTCAGCTATGTGATGGATCGCCTGCAATACACCTACATCACCGAACCCAACCGCTATGACCGGATCGACAGCACGCTCGGCGATCCGAAGTGGCAGGGTCAGTTCACGATCAACGGGAAATGGGGCCCGGTCGACCTGAACTACAATGCGCGCTACGTCGGCAAGCAGATCGTTTCGGGGCTTTCCTATGAAACGTTCTTCACTTCGCAGGGCCGGACTCCGACCAACCCCGACGCGCGTCCGTTCGTGTACTACAACCCGATCGTGTACCACAGCCTTCGCCTGGGCGTGAACGCGACCGACAAGTACCGCTTCTACGCCGGCGTCGACAACCTCACCAACAAGCTGCCGCCGTACGATCTTACGGGCACGGGCAACGACGCGATCTATCCGAACACCGGCCGCTTCTTCTATGCGGGCGCCGAGTTCAAATTCTGATCGAAACACATCCAACCTGAGGAAAAGGGGTCGCTTTCGCGGCCCCTTTTTTTATGCGGTCCAGCGCCTTTCGAACCGCTGCCCCAACCCCGTCAGCAGCTCATATTGCGACATGCCCGAGGCGGCCGCTGCCGCCGGCAACGCATAGTCGAGCGCGACCCAATCGCCCTCGCCGAGCTCCGGCGCCGCCGCGACCGAGATCGCCGTCAAGTCCATCGACACGCGGCCGATTACCGGCAGCGCGGCAGCACCGGCGCGCGCGGTGCCGGCATTACTGAACCCGCGCCAATAGCCGTCGGCATAGCCGATATTGAGAATCGCCACCTCGAGCGGAGCCGCGGCCGTGAACTGCGCATTATAGCCGATCGAATCGCCCGCCTGGAGGGTACGGCGCTGGAGGATCTGCGCTTCGGGCGTGACGACTTGCCCGACCACGCCCGCCAGTTCGCCGCGTGGCACGCCACCGTAGAGCGCAAGCCCGGGTCGCGTGAGGTCGAAGGCATAGTCGGCGCCAAGCGCGATTCCCGCCGAATTGGCGAGGCTCAGCCGCCGTGCGGCGGTGCGCCCGCCGAGCCCGCGCAACGCCGCTGCCTGCCGCGCATTCATCGCGCTGTCTTCGTCGGCGCAGGCGAGATGGCTCATCAGCGTGTCGATCGCCAGGCCATCGAGCAGCCCGCTTGCGACCTCGGCGATCGATACGCCGAGCCGGTTCATGCCGGTATCGACCATCACGTCGCACCGCCCGCCGCCACCCGCGCGCCAGCGCGCGACGTGCGCCGCGGTATTGAGCACCGGGCGCGCGATACCGCTCGTGGCGGCCGCCATGTCCTCGGCGCGCACGCCGTGCAGCACGGCGATGTCGAAGCCGAGCCCGGCAAGGCGCTCGGCCTCGCCCCAGCTCGCGACGAAGAAATCGCGGCATCCCGCCCCCGCCAGGCGCTCGGCGACACCCGCTGCGCCGAGGCCATAGCCATCGGCCTTGATCGCCGCGCCGCACGCCGCCGCGCCGCTCAGCGCGTCGAGCGCGCGCCAGTTCGCGACGAGCGCGGCGGTGTCGAGGCGGAGGCGGAGCGGAGCATCGGTCATGCCAGAGCGGTTAGCCGCCGCGGCAGGCACGCGCCAGCCCGGCGTTCAGTCGGCGCTCGCCCGGCCCGGCTTGCTTTCCTCGAGGCCATAGAGCGTGACGACCAGCGCCATCGCCACCACCGCGATCGTGTACCACAGCCCGGCATAGGGATTGCCCGTGCGCGCGACGATCACCTGGCTGATCAGCGGCAGGAAGCCGCCGAAATAGCCGGTGCCGAAATGATAGGGGATCGACATCGAGCTGTAGCGGATCCGCGGCGGGAACATCTCGGAGAGTAAGGCGGCGACCGGGCCATAGGTGATCCCGGCGAGCGCGCTGAGCGCAAGGATCGCGAGCAGGATCAGCACGATATTGCCCGGCGACGGCACGACCGGGCGCAGATCGTACCCGCCGTTCGCGAGCGCGGCATCGAGCCCGGCATCGCTGAGATCGTCGACGCCCACGCCGCCGATCAGCACCAGCGTCACCGGGGTGTGCGCCTTGGTATACGGCACGCCCTTTTTCGACAGATAGTCGAGCAAGCGGCGGCATTCGGTCGGCTTGGCCGGAAACAGGTCGTATTGGCACGCAGGCCCCGACACGACGACGGGCGCGCGCTTGGCGGCATGCGCGAGTTCGGGGTTGGCGGCGCTGCCCATCACCCAGAAGATCGGAAAGAGCAGCACGAGCGTCAGCGCATAGCCGATCACGATCGGCGTCTTTCGCCCGACTCGGTCCGACAGCCAGCCGAACAGCACGAAGAACCCAAGCCCGCCGAGCGCGCCGAACCCGACGATCAACTGGGCGGCGGTTTCCTGGACGCGCATCGTGCCTTGCAGGAACGACAGCACGGTGAACATCGCGGTGTACCAGATCACCGTCAGCCCGGCGGCGATGCCGAACAGCGCGACGAACAGCCGCTTGAGGTTGCCGGGATAGGTGAAGCTTTCGGTAAAGGGGTTCTTCGCGGTCTCGCCCGCCGCCTTCATTTGCTTGAACACCGGGCTTTCGGACAGTTTGAGCCGCATCCACAGCGACACGCCGAGCAGCACGAGCGAGAACACGAACGGCACGCGCCAGCCCCATGCGTCCCACATTCCCGCTGGCATCACCGCCTTGGCCAGCAGCACGACGGCGAGGCTGAGGATGAATCCACCAGCCACACTCGCTTGAATGAAGCTCGTGAAATAGCCGCTCCGCCCGGGTGGCGAATGCTCGGCGACATAGATCGCCGCGCCGCCATATTCACCGCCGAGCGCGAGCCCCTGCAGGATTCGCAGTCCGATCACGATGAACGGCGCGGCGAGCCCGATCGTCGCCGCGCTCGGCACCAGGCCGACTCCGGCGGTGGCGAGGCCCATCAGCGTGATCGTGACGAGGAAGGTATATTTGCGCCCGAGCTTGTCGCCGAGAAAGCCGAACAGGATCGCGCCGAGCGGGCGAAAGCCGAACCCGACCGCAAAGCCCGCCCAGGCGTAGAGCGTCTGGAGCAGCTCGCTTTGCGCGGGAAAGAAGGTCCGCCCGATGATCCCCGAGGCAGCAAGCGTGCCGTAGATGAAGAAATCATACCATTCGAAGATCGTGCCGAGCGACGAGGCAGTGATGATGAGCTGGATGTCCTTGCGGCTCGGCGTCACCGGCACGTCCGGCCCCACATCGCTCGCCAAGATCGTCGCCATTCTCACCATCCCCACCCATGCTTCGGGTCCGGCGCGACGATAAGCGGTTTCGCCCGTGCGGCAAGACGCATCCCGCCAGCCCGGCGCGCAGCGGGTTATCCGGCGTCGCGCACGCGCTCGTGATGGCGGATGACTTCGTCGATGATGAAGCGCAGGAACTTCTCGCTGAAATCGGGGTCGAGATCGGCTTGCTTGGCGAGCCCGCGCAGCCGCGCGATCTGCGATTCCTCACGCCCCGGATCGGCGGGCGGCAACCCAGCGGACGCCTTGTAGCGCCCGACCGCCTGCGTCGTCTTGAAGCGCTCGGCGAGCAGAAAGACCAGCGCCGCATCGATATTGTCGATGCTCTGGCGGTATCCGTTCAGCGTCTCGTCGGCCACCGATTGCTCCCCATCTGATGTCCTCGCCCTATTGCGGGCACGGGAGGGCCCATGCAAGCCGGGAAACGCTTGCCTTTGGGCGCGCGCGCGGCCACATCGCACGCCACATGAGCGCCACCCTTCTCCGCCTCGATCCGAGCCGCGCCCAGCCCTCGCTGGAGCCGATGGTGCAACTCGTCACCGGCGACATGAACATGGTCAATGCCGTGATCCTGTCGCGGATGCAGTCCGAGATTCCGCTGATCCCCGAACTCGCCGGGCATTTGATCGCCGGTGGCGGCAAGCGGATGCGCCCGATGCTGACGCTCGCGAGCGCACGGCTGCTGAGCTATTCGGGCACGCGGCATCACCGCCTCGCCGCTGCGGTCGAGTTCATCCACACCGCCACGCTGCTCCACGACGATGTCGTCGACGGATCCGACCTGCGCCGCGGGAAGCGCACCGCCAACCTCATCTGGGGCAACCCGGCGAGCGTGCTCGTCGGCGATTTCCTGTTCAGCCGCTCGTTCGAGCTGATGGTCGAGGACGGATCGCTGAAAGTGCTCGGGATCCTCGCGGGCGCAAGCGCGATCATCGCCGAGGGCGAGGTCAACCAGCTCACCGCCGCGCGTCGGATCGACACGCCCGAGGAGCGCTATCTCGACATCATCGGCGCGAAGACCGCGGCTTTGTTCGCTGCGGCCTGCCGCGTCTCGGCGGTCGTCGCCGAGCGCCCCGAGGCCGAAGAGCTCGCGCTCGATTCGTACGGGCGCAACCTCGGCATCGCCTTCCAGCTGGTCGACGATGCGATCGACTATGTCTCCGACGCGGGCACGATGGGCAAGGATGCCGGCGACGATTTCCGCGAAGGCAAGGCGACGCTCCCGGTGATCCTCGCCTATGCGCGCGGCAATCCGGAGGATCGCGTGTTCTGGAAGGCGGCGATCGAAGGGCATCGCAACAGCGACGCGGATTTCGAGCGTGCGATCGAGCTCGTTCGGGCGACGCGCGCGGTCGACGACACGCTCGCACGGGCGCGCCATTACGGCCAGCGCGCGATCGATGCGCTGGCGATCTTCGCCAACGGCAAGGCCAAGGACGCAATGGTCGAAGCCGTCGAATTCGCGATCGCGCGCGCCTACTAAGCCGCGCGCCCGGTAAGCCTTTCGATCTTTCCAATGCCACGGAAAGGCGCATAGTGGCGGCGCGGTTGGACGTCGAGCGGGCGATCGCAACAAGAGGATCGAGTATGTTCGTCGATTTCCAGAACCAGTGGAGCCCACCCGAGCCCCCCGCGCCAAAGCCCGCGCCACGGCAGAACAAACGCGCCGAGTCGATCACCGCCTGGATCATCGGTTTCAATCTCGTGATGCTCTTGGTCGGCCCGCTCGCCGGCGCGACGCTGTTCGACGCTGTGGTGGCGATGTTCAAGCCCTGACGCGCGACACCGCCCCCGGCGGTTAGCAGCCGAGCTTCGGCTCGGTCGCGTCGGCCCCGTCGAGTTCGACTTGCAAGGTCGCATGGCCGATCCCGAAATGCGCCTTGAGCATCGTCCGCGCGCGGTCGAGGAAGGCGTCGCCCGGATGCCCGCCGGGCATGACGAGATGCGCGGTCAGCACGGTCTCGGTCGTGCTCATCGGCCAGATATGGACGTGATGCACGCGCGCGACGCCCGGCAGTTCGCGCAATTCCTCCCACACTTCGTCCGAATCGATGCTGCGCGGCACCGCCGCCAGCGCCATCTCGACCGATTCGCGGAGCAAGCCCCAGGTCTGCAGGAAGATCAGCACCGCGATGACGATGCTGACGATCGGATCGATCCAGGTCGCCCCCGAGAGCCAGATCACCAGCCCCGACACGACGACCCCCGCCGACACCATCGCATCGCTCAGCATGTGGAGATAGGCGCCGCGGATGTTGAGATCGTCCTTGCGGCCGCGCATGAACAGCCACGCGGTCACCCCATTCACGACAATCCCCGCGCCCGCGACCCAGGCGACGGTCGGCCCGTCGACCGGCGCGGGCGTCGCGATCCGCTGCACCGCCTCGAGCACGATCGCCCCGAGCGCGACGAGTAGCAGCAGCGCGTTGAGCAACGCCGCGAGGATCGTCGAGCCCTTGAGCCCATAGGTGAAGCGCTTCGACGCCGCGCGCCGCCCGAGCGCGATCGCCGCCCAGGCCGCGCCGAGCCCGAGCACGTCGGACAGATTGTGCCCGGCATCCGCCAGCAACGCGACCGACCCGGCGATCAGCCCGAACACGACTTCGGCGACGATGAAGCCGAGGTTGAGCGTGATGCCGATCGCAAACGCCCGGTCGTGGCCCGCGGCGGGCGGACCGTGGTCGTGCCCGGCATGGCTATGGCCTGCGCCATGCGAATGCCCGTGATGATGATGCGAATGGCCGGCCACGACGATCTCCGAAACTCTGGATGCCCGCCTAGCATCGCGATTGCGGGATATACTAGGACGTTGGGAATGCCGCCGCAGTTCCTTCGCCATGCGTCGATCGATCGCACGATATCGCGCTGTCCCCGTGGCGCGCGATCGGGCAAGGCGCTGCGTATCGTGGCCACCCTTCCCCTTCCACATCTGCGGTGTTTGGCATGACGCTGCCGATCCACGCCGTCCTGCCCGATCTGCTCGCGCGGCTGCGCGACGCGAGCAACGCCGTCCTCGTCGCGCCGCCGGGCGCAGGCAAGACCACCGCCGTCGCGCCCGCTTTGCTTGGCCAAGCGTGGTGCAGCGGCGAGATCCTGCTGCTTTCGCCACGCCGTCTCGCCGCGCGCGCAGCCGCCGAGCGCATGGCGGCGACCGCCGGGCAGGCCGTCGGCCAGACCTTCGGCTATGCCACGCGGATGGATTCGAAGCGTTCGGCGGCGACCCGCGTGACCGTCGTGACCGAGGGCATCTTCGTCGCGCGCATCCAGAACGATCCCGAACTGGCGGGCGTCTCGGCGGTGCTGTTCGACGAAGTCCATGAGCGCAGCCTCGACAGCGATTTCGGGCTCGCGCTCGCGCTCGATGCGCAGGCCGGGCTGCGCCCCGATCTGCGGCTCGTCGCGATGTCGGCGACGCTCGACGGTGCGCGCTTCTCGGGGCTGATGGAGGGCGCGCCGGTGATCGAGAGCGCGGGGCGGATGCACCCGCTCACGCTGCGCCATCTCGGCCGCGCGGCCGAGGCGCGGATCGAGGATTCGATCGCGGGCGCGGTGCGGCTCGCGCTGCGCGAGGAGAAGGGCGGAGTCCTCGCCTTCCTGCCCGGCGTCGCCGAGATCGAGCGCACCGCCGAACGGCTCGACGGGCTCGGCGAGGGGATCGTGCTCCACAAGCTCCACGGCAGCCTCGATCCGGCAGCGCAGCGCGCCGCGATCGCGCCCGACACCGCGGGGCGCCGCAAGGTCGTGCTCGCGACCTCGATCGCCGAGACCAGCCTGACGCTCGACGGGATCGCGGTGGTGGTCGATTCGGGCCTCGCGCGGCGCCCGCGCTACGATCGTGCCGCGGGGATGACGCGGCTCGTCACCGAACGCGCGAGCCAGGCCGCGGTCACGCAACGTGCGGGCCGCGCCGCGCGCCAGACGCCGGGGGTGGCGTATCGGCTGTGGGAGGAAGCCGCGACCGCCGGGCTGCCGCGCTTCGACCCGCCCGAGATCCTCGAGGCCGATCTGTCGGCGCTGACGCTCGACTGCGCGCTGTGGGGCGTCGCCGATCCGCGACAGTTGCGCTGGCTCGATCCGCCGCCCGAGGCCGCGGTGCAGGAAGCGCGCGCGCGGCTCGCGGCGCTCGACGCGCTCGATGCGGACGGGCGCCCGACGCCGCATGGCCATGCGATCGCGCGGCTGCCGCTCGCACCGCGGCTCGGGCATATGCTGGTGCGGGCGGGGGAGCTTGGTCTGGCCGACGTCGCGGCCGAGGTCGCGGTGCTGCTCGGCGAGCGCGGACTTGGCGGGAACGACGTCGATCTCGAAACGCGCCGCCGCCGCTGGCGCAGCGAGCGCGGCCAACGCGCGGAAGCGGGGCGAAAACTGGCAAAACGGTGGAGCGGGCTCGCTCCCCTCCCGCTTGCGGGAGGGGCTGGGGGTGGGCGCGCGCCTTCAACCGGCGCGAACGGCGATAGCGCGCCCCCACCCGCCAACCCCCTCCCGCAAGCGGGAGGGGGAGAAGAAGCCATCGCCATCGCGCTCGCCTTCCCCGACCGCATCGCGCGGCGGCGCGACAATTCCGGCGAGACCTGGGCTTCCGTCGGCGGACGTGGGTTCAAGCTCGACCCAACCAGCAGCCTCGCCCGCGAGGAATGGCTTGCCGTCGCCGAGACGCAAGGCATGGCGTCGGGCGCGCGCATCCTCTCGGCCGCGGCGATCGACCTCGCGACGATCGAGACGCTGTTCGGCGAGCGGATCGCGACGCATCGCACCGTCGCCTTCGACCCCGCCACCGGCGGTATCCGCGCCCTGCACGAACGCCGACTCGGCGCGCTGCGGCTGTCGAGCGGCCACGATTCGAACGCCGACCCCGCTGCTATCGCCGCGGCGCTGCTCGAAGGAGTCCAGGCGACCGGCCTCGCCCGCCTCCCGTGGAGCGACGCCGCGCTCGCGCTGCGCCACCGCGCCGCCTTTGCGCAGGAGCATGGCGGCGCCGAACTCGCGCTCGACGACGCGGCGTTGCTTACGCGCGCCGACGAATGGCTCGTCCCGCTGCTGGCGGGCAAGCGCCGGCTGGACGGGATCGACCCGGGCGCACTGACCGAAGCGCTCCGCACCCTGATCGGCTGGGACGCGCTGAAAACGATCGAGCGCCTCGCGCCGACGCACTTCACCAGCCCCGCTGGCTCGACCCACCCGATCGATTACGATGCCGAGGGTGGCCCGCGCGTCGAGCTGCGCCCGCAGACGCTGTTCGGGCTCGCGACGCATCCGATGATCGCGGGCGGGCGCGTGGCGCTGGTGCTTAGCCTTACCTCGCCCGGCGGCCGGCCGATCCAGACGACGCGCGATTTGCCCGGCTTCTGGGCGGGAAGTTGGTCGGCGGTGGCGAAGGAAATGCGCGGCCGTTACCCGCGCCACCCCTGGCCCGACGACCCCGCCGCCGCCTCTGCAACGCTGCGCACGAAAAACGCAGATGCGCGGCGCCAAGAAGCACGATAAGGAGACGCCATGTCGATCGCCCGAATCTATCAGCGCCCCAAGAACGCCATGTCGTCGGGCCGTGCCCGCACCACCAGCTGGGTGCTCGATTTCGCCCCTGCCGAGGCTAAGCAAGCCGACCCGCTGACCGGCTGGGCCGGCTCGGGCGACACGCGTGACCAGGTGCGGCTGAGCTTCCCGACGCAGGAAGCCGCGATCGCCTATGCCGAGCGCGAAGGTCTTGCCTTCACCGTCGTCGCCGCGCCGACGCGGACGCTCAAGCTGCAAAGCTACGCCGACAACTTCCGCTGACGGCGAGGGTTGGTCGGGGGCGGTTTGCCCCTCGCCGACTCAGCCAGCCAGAATTCCGCCGCTAAGCAGCAGCAGCATCTTGACGTCGATCGCCACGCCCTCGGCGCGCTTGGCGGTGACGAACGCCGCGATCTCGCCGAGCGGGACGCGGTGGACGGTGATGTTCTCGCCCTCGACCCCGCCGCCGGCACTCACCTGCGTCAACCCGGTGGCGCGCACGAGGGTAAAGCCCTCCGAGACCATCCCCGGCGAGGAATGGAAAAAGCCGATCGTTTCGATCGTCGCCGCGGAATAGCCGGTTTCTTCCTCGAGCTCGCGCGCGGCCGAGGTGTGGATGCCCTCGCCTTCGGTTTCATCGCCGACAAGGCCAGCCGGCAACTCCAGACAGCGCTTCCCGAGCGGCACGCGGTATTGCTCGACCAGGATCACCGCGCCATCGTCGATCGCGAGGATCACCGCGGCGGCGATCCCGCGCGCGCGCGCGACATATTCCCAGCTTCCGTCCTTGATGACCTTGATGAACTTGCCGTCCCACACCGTTTCAGCGGTCATACTTCGATCAGCCGGTCGGGAAGTTCGTTGCGGTCGTCGGCGGTCTTGGGGAAGGTTTCGGACAGGATCGTGCCGATCTGCTCGACCGCCGCTGCCATTCCGGCGGCGGGCCGACCCTCGCGCGAGTGCGCGACCAGCGCCGCCATCGCCGCGCCCCAGCGTTCGGCCGGGACCGCGCGGTGGATCGCTTCGTCGGCGACGATTTCGGCCATGCGCTCGTCGCGCGACAGATAGAGCAGGATGCCGACGCGCGCGGTGGTGCGCCGCTCGGCACCGACCTTGAAATACTGGATCGCGCGAC
This sequence comes from Sphingomonas sp. PWP1-2, assembly GCF_049898305.1. Classification (NCBI taxonomy): domain Bacteria; kingdom Pseudomonadati; phylum Pseudomonadota; class Alphaproteobacteria; order Sphingomonadales; family Sphingomonadaceae; genus Sphingomonas; species Sphingomonas sp. PWP1-2. Next base: position 175,084 of record NZ_JAFCXM010000003.1, on the reverse strand, counting down.
GTCGCACGCGCCGCGCGCGCGTCGCCTTCGGCACCAGCGCGATCCGCCACGCGGCACGCCCGAGCGCATAGCGGACGATCAGGAAGACGATCGCCTCGACCACGAGCAGCGCCGACAGCAGCAGCCGCGGATCGGCGGGCGATTCCCACCCGTCCGAAAAGCCTGCGAGCCACCGCTCGATCGCGGCCGGATCGATCGTGAACAGCGCGACGACGAGCAGCATCGCGGCCACCGCATAGTGCAGCGCGGCGTCACGATACTCGTCCGAGCGATCGCTGACGATCGTCACGATCTCGCCGTCGGTCCCCGCTTCGGCGGCCTTGACCGCGGCGAGCACGACCGCGTGGTCCGCCGCCGTGAGATGCGCTGTGCGCGGCATTACCAGTCTCCCGAGGCGCCACCGCCCCCAAAGGATCCGCCGCCACCGCCGGTGAAGCCACCGCCGCCCCAGCTGCCATCAGAACCGCCGCCGCCACCGCTGCCGCCGCCCCAGCCGCCGCCCGAATCGCGACGCGAATCGCCAAGACTGCTGAGCACCGAGCCCCACAACACCGCCGAGCCGATCCCGTCATTATACTGCCGCCCGCCGCCGCGCCGGCGCAGGCTCGACAGGATGACGAAGCCGATCACGAGGCCCCAGAAGATCATCCCGAACGGAATCCCGCCGCCGCCGCGCGATGTGCTGCGCTTGTGCGTCGCATCGAACGCGGCTGCCGCCTTGTCGAGATTGGCCTTCTGTTCCTCGGGCGATGCACGCAACTGCGCGATGACGGCGTCGATGCCGGCCTCCATCGCGCCGGGAATGTCGCTCGGCTGCTTCTTGAGCAGCGGCAGCATCTTCTCGCGGATCATCACGCCCGAAAACGCATCGGTCAGGAAAGGTTCGAGACCATAGCCGACTTCGAGCCGCGGCCCGCGATGCCCGGCGGCCTCGTTCGGCGCGATCATCAGGATCGCGCCGTTGTCGACGTCCTTGAGCCCGACACCCCAGGCACGCCCGAGCCCGACGCCATATTCCGACAGCTCGCGCCCCTGCAGATCGGGGAGCGTGACGACGACCAATTGCCGCTTGGTGTCCTTTTGCAACGCCTCGAGCTTGGCGGTCAGATCGGCCTCGGTCGCTGGCGGCAGGACGTTGGCGGCATCGACCACCAATCCGGTAAATTTTGGATAGGTCTGCGCCGCTGCCGGGACGAGCCACAGCAGCAGCGCGACCAACGTCGCAAGCAAGGCCTGAATCAGGCGCATCGGCATCACATCGCCTTCGGGGCCTTCGGCCCGGTTACTTTAGTTGGTGTTGCCGAAATTGACCGCAGGCGCTTCCTCGGCGCCCGCGCTCGTCGCCTTGAACGGGACGAGCGGCTTTGCACCATAGATCACCTTCGCGCCGATCGCGTCGGGGAAGGTGCGGATCGTCGTGTTATACGCCTGCACGGCGTCGTTATAATCGTGCCGCGCGGTCGAGATGCGGTTCTCGGTGCCTTCGAGCTGCGTCATCAGCGTTGCGTAATTGCCCTGCGACTTGAGCTCGGGATAGGCTTCCTGGAGCCGCTGCAGCGACATCGTCACGCCGGCCTGCGCCTTCTCGTAATTGGCGACCTTGGCCGGATCGTTGAGATCGGCACCCGACACCTTGACTTGCGACGCCGAGGCGCGAGCCTGCGTCACTTCGACGAGGATCGCCTTCTCCTGCGCGCCCGCGGCCTTCACCGTCGAGACGAGGTTGGGGATGAGGTCGGCGCGGCGCTGGTAATAGTTTTCGACGTCGGCCCATTTGGCCTTGGCATTCTCTTCCGCGGTCGGAACGCTGTTGAGCCCGCAGCCAGCCAAGGTGAAGGCGCCGAGGAGAACGAGCGGAGTGCGGTACTTCATATCGTAGGGATCCCTTCAGATCTTGCGTCACCATGATAGCCGGGTACGATGGCCTCGCGAAATGAAATCGGAAGGGGGCTCGCTTTGTTCAAGGAGTTTAAGGCATTCATTGCTCGGGGGAACGTGCTCGATCTCGCCGTCGCGGTGATCATCGGCGCGGCGTTCGGCAAGATCATTACGTCGCTGACCGACGACGTGATCATGCCGGTCATCGGCAAGATCTTCGGCGGACTCGATTTTTCGAGCTACTTCGTCGTGCTCGGCAAGGTGCCGCCCGCGCTCGCCGGATCATCGGATTATGCCGCGCTGAAAAAGGCCGGCGTGCCGCTGTTGGGCTACGGGACGTTCATCACCGCCGCGGTGAACTTCGTGATCGTCGCCTTCATCATCTTCTTGATCGTCCGCGCGGTGAACCGGCTGATGCCCGCCGCGCCCGAAGTCGTCGCCGAGCCGGTCGAGCCGTCCGACGTCACGCTGCTGCGCGAGATTCGCGACGAGCTGCGCCGGCGGTAATGATCGGTAGCCCCTCCCCTTCCGGGGGAGGGGAGTGGGTTACGCCGCGACCAATTCCTCCGCAGTCGCATCGGCAAGACTGGTGCCATCGAGAATCCGCGCGGTCTCGTCGCGCACGCGCATCATCGCGTGGCGGATCGCGCAGGTCGCCTCGTCCTTGCAATCCTTGCACGAGCGGTATGCGGTACGGCTGACGCACGGCACCAGCGCAAGCGGCCCCTCGATCACGCGGATGATCTCGCCGAGCGAAATCAGGTGCGGCGGGCGCGACAGGCAATACCCGCCCATCTTGCCGCGATGGCTGTGAAGGAACCCGGCCTCGCGAAGATCGGCGAGGATCAGCTCGAGGAACTTGCGCGGCACGTTCGCCTCGGCGGCGATGCGGTTCATCGGGATCGGGGGGCTTCCGGCGGGGGCTTGCGCCAGGAACATCATCGCGCGGAGTGCGTAGCGGGAACGTTGCGTCAACATGATATACTAACCCATGCACCCGATTTGTGGCGAGTGAAAGGCGGAAGGTGTCAAACCGGGCCTTTTCATCATGTTGCAACGCCCCTTTTCACGCGGCTGTAACATGCCTATATCGCTCGTGCCGGGCTTGCCCGGCTATGGTGATAAAGTGCGGCGTAGAATAGATGCAGCGGACCCGGGGGCAGTACCCGGCGACTCCACCACACCCCCTCTCTCCAGAGGGGGTGTGACGGGGTCGAACTAGGATCGACGTGTATTGAAAGGCGCTGTTTTTGCCCAGGCTGAGTAACCTGTTCAAGGCTCATAACCACAAGTGCAAACGATAACCATGCACTCGCGATTGCTGCGTAACACTAAGGCCTAACGGTCTAAGTTACTAAGTTAAAAGCGCGGTCCGGGCCGCACCGGGCAACAGAAGCGGACACCGGCGGTCCGGGGGGCACCGAGCAACAGAAGCTCCCCACCTATCCTGCGGCGAGTAGCGTTACGCGAAGCATGGCCGACTCCGACAGCGCCCCGCCGCCGCCCCCGCCGCCCCCGCAGCGCAAGATCATCCATATCGACATGGATGCCTTCTATGCGTCGGTCGAACAGCGCGACGATCCGAGCTTGCGCGGCCGCCCCGTCGCGGTCGGCGGATCACGCGCGCGCGGCGTGGTCGCGGCGGCGAGTTATGAGGCGCGGACCTTCGGCGTGCGCTCGGCGATGCCCTCGGTCACCGCGCTCCGACGCTGCCCCGATTTGGTGTTCGTGCCGCCGCGCTTCGACGTCTATGGCGCGATCTCGCAGCAGATCCGCGCGATCTTCGCCGACTATACCGACCAGATCGAACCGCTCTCGCTCGACGAGGCGTATCTCGACGTCACCGAGGACCGCCACGGCCTCGGCTCGGCCAAGGCGATCGCCGAGCAGATCCGCGCGCGGATCAAGGCCGAGACCGGGCTCACCGCGTCGGCTGGCGTGAGCTACAACAAGTTCATCGCCAAGCTCGCCTCGGACCAGAACAAGCCCGACGGGATCTGCGTCATTCCCCCGGCGCGCGGCGCGGCGTTCGTCGCGAGCCTGCCGGTCAAGCGCTTCCACGGCGTCGGCCCGGTCACCGCGACGCGGATGGCGGCGCTCGGGATCGAGACCGGCGCCGACCTGCGCGAGCAACCGCTCGCCTTCCTCCACGCGCATTTCGGGAGCTATGCCGACTATCTCTACGGCGCCGCGCGCGGGATCGACCATCGCCCGGTGCGCAGCAACCGCGCGACCAAGTCGGTCGGGGCCGAGCGGACGTTCGAGACCGACATCGCGTCCCCTGCCGATCTCCACGCCGCGCTCGACCGGGTCGCCGAGGCGGCGCTGGTGCGGATCGAGCGCCACGGCGTGCGCGGGCGGACCGTGACGCTCAAGCTGCGCTTCTCGGATTTCCGCACGATTACGCGCGCACGCTCGCTCAGTCGCGGGGCGTTCGACCGCGCCAGCTTCGTCGCGGGCGGACGTGCGTTGCTCGATGCGCAGCTTCCGGTGCCGCTCGGCGTGCGCTTACTCGGGCTGACGCTGTCGGGGATCACCGACAACGAGGAAGCGACCGAGCAGGCGACGTTGTTGCTGTAGCGCCCTCCCCGTTCGCCCTGAGCCTGCCGAAGGGCCTTACCGCGCGCCGGTGCTTCGACAGGCTCAGCACGAACGGTGGTATACGCGCCGTCGCCGCCGCCTACGCCACCCGCTCCCCCACGCGCTGCAGATCCTCGACGAAGCGCGCATATTCCGCATCCGCCTGCGCGCGATCCGGGATCCGCAGCAAATAGCTCGGATGCACCGTGATCCACGCCTCGCCCCCACCGGGCAGCGTCAGCGCGCGCCCGCGCTCCTTGCCGATCGTCACGACGCGCCCGAACAGGCTGCGCGCCGCGGTCGCGCCGAGCGCGACCGTCACCTTCGGCCGGACGAGCAATTGCTCCTGCTCGACCCACCAGCGGCACGCGTCGATCTCGCCGGCGTCGGGCTTGGCGTGGATGCGGCGCTTGCCGCGCGGTTCGAACTTGAAATGCTTGACCGCGTTGGTGACGTAGACGCCCGCGCGCTCGATCCCCGCGGCGGCGAGCGCACGGTCGAACACCTGCCCCGCCGGCCCGACGAACGGCTTGCCCGCCAGATCCTCCTGGTCGCCGGGCTGCTCGCCGACGAACATCAAGCTCGCATCGACCGGCCCTTCGCCGAACACCATCTGCGTTGCCGGCCCGTAGAGCGAACAGCGCGTGCACCCCGTCGCTTCACCCCGCAAAGCCGCCCACGCCGCGTCGATATTGTCGCCGATGTCGCGCTTCGTCTGCGCCGTCGCCATCATCCCGCTCTCGCGCGCCTGCGCGCCCGCGATGAGGCCTGGCACCAACGCGGTCTCGGGCATGTTCTTCCAATATTTGCGCGGCATTTCCTTCAGCATCATGCCGATCTTGAGCCGCGCCGGGTTGAAGATCGAGGCGTAATAGGTCTTCCACACTTCCTCGATCGGGTCGCCGTCGGGCGCGTCGCTCTTGGCGGCACCGGGGCCTTCGGCGAGCGTCTCGCCGTCCCAATGCAGCGACAGCTCGGGCGTGAGGATCGACCAGCGCATGCTCGAGAAGCGATCGAGGAAGAAGCCGGCATTGGCGCGCACGATATGATGCTCGGGCTCGAACCAGGCGACGAAACGCGCGACGCCATCCTCGTCGACCTCGCGGAAGCGCAGGAAGGCGCGCATCTTGTGGATGTCCTTGCGCACTTCCTGCGCCAGATGCTCGAGCCGCCGGAGCAGCGGATCGGCATGATCCTCGATCGCGCCAGGTTGCACGCGAATCCGCGTGAGCAACGTGTAGAGCAACGCGAAACGCTCCGGATCGCGGTGGAGGACGGCCTTCTTCGCCAGATCGATAAACGCGCGCGGCACCGCAAAGGCCGGGCCGGTCGGCACCGTCGTGTCGGCGGTCGCCGCGAACAGGTCGGTCGGGTTGCCCGCGCCCTGCCAGACGACGTCCTCGGGCGGCACGCCCGCAGCGGCGAGACTGCGCGCGGCATCGCGCCAGCCGTCGAAATCATCGGGTTCGGCAAGAGTAATCGCGCGCATCAAGCTCCCCTTATGCCGCAAACAACTCCAATTGCTCGGTCTTGGGTGCAACCACCGGTCGCAATTCGGCGCGATCGCTGAGCGCGACCGGGCGCCAGTCCTCGGCGATCAGGAACGGCCGCACCTTCGCGACCGACACCGTCAGCCGTGCGACATCGGCGAGATGCAGCCGCCGCCAGCGCCGCGCGGCCAGGATCGCGGTGACCGCCTTCACCCCGAGCCCGGGAACGCGCAGCAACGCCTCGCGCGGCGCGCGGTTGACGTCGACCGGGAACGACCCACGGAACTTGAGCGCCCAGGCGAGCTTGGGATCGATGTCGAGCGGCAGCATCCCCGTCGTCGCATCGGCCGCGGCGACGACATCGGCGGGCGTGTAGTCGTAAAAGCGCATCAGCCAGTCCGACTGGTACAGCCGGTGTTCGCGCATCAGCGGCGGGCGCTGGAGCGGGAGCACAGCACTCGCATCGGGGATCGGGCTGAACGCCGAATAATAGACGCGACGCAGGCCGAAGCGATCGTACAGCGTCGACGCCTTGGTGACGATGTCGCCGTCGGTCGCCGCATCCGCCCCGACGATCATCTGCGTCGATTGCCCGGCGGGCGCGAAGCGCGGCGCCGATTTGAAGCGCTTCTTAGCGTCGCTCGTGTCGAGGATCGCGGTCTTGGTATCGCCCATCGCGCCCTCGATCCGCGCCGCCGACTTTTCGGGTGCGAGCCGAGTCAGTCCCGCGACGGTCGGCAGCTCGACATTGATCGAGAGGCGATCGGCATGCAGCCCCGCCTGATGGACGAGTTCGGGATCGGCATCGGGGATCGTCTTCAAATGAATGTAGCCGCGGAAATCATGATCCTCGCGCAAGCTCCGCGCGACCTCGACCATCTGCTCCATCGTATAGTTCGACGATCCGATGATCCCCGACGAGAGAAACAGCCCCTCGATATAATTGCGTCGATAGAAGGACAGCGTAAGCCGCACGACCTCCTCCGCGGTGAAGCGCGCGCGCCGCACGTTCGAGCTCTTGCGGTTTATGCAATAATGGCAGTCGAAGATGCAGCTGTTGGTCAGCAGGATCTTGAGCAGCGAGATGCAGCGGCCATCGGGCGCATAGGCGTGGCAGATGCCCATCCCCTGATCGGTCGAGCCGATCCCCTTGCCGTCGCGCGACGTACGCTTCACCGATCCCGAAGAGGCGCACGACGCATCGTATTTGGCGGCGTCGGCAAGGATCGCGAGTTTCTGCTGGACGTCGAGCTGGGCCATACGTTCGATATATGTTCCGCGCCGCCCAGACGCAACCCAAGTTAGAAATCAGAAGCCCGAATGAAGCCCCACCCGCTTCTCGTGCGTCACGTCGCTCTTCGAGCCGACCAGCCGCCCGGCCTTGCCGTCGACGCATTCGACTTGCGCGACGATCCGCACCCAACGTCGCTTGCCGTCGATCTCGATCTCGGCGTCGAGCATGAAGCCGGTCTTGTCGCGGATCGCAGCCATGCGCAGACATTCGAGCGCGATGCGCGATTCAGGTGTGTAGCATGCCGCCGCCGTGGCGCGATCGAGCACGCTGCCGCGCGGGAACCCGAACAGATCGTAGACGCCTTCGCTCCACGTCAGCGTTTCCGTTGCGAGGTCGCACGCCCACAGGCCGGTTTTCACCATCGTCGGCATGGCCGCGTATGGAATGATGTCGCTCTGCGGCCCGTTGAGTATGGCATCGTTCATGCACGTTGCCTTGCCTTGCCCATTTCACCGTTCATTTCACCCGCCATATTGCTCAACAAAGGTTAATCAAATGATCGCCAATACGAGATTGTTCGCTCGGCGATGCAACCCTCGCCGCGACGGAACGTTACGCACCCGAATAGGGTCAAAAAGGGATTATACCATCATGCGTCACCTCTTCCTCTCGCTCGCCGCCGCTTCGCTCGTCATTCCGGCAACGATGGCCCTCCCCACCGACAAGGCCGAAGCGCGCAAGCATCGCTATTACGGCAAGTCGAACCGCCATTATTCGTGCCGCCGTTCGTCGGGCACGACCGGCCTGCTCGTCGGCGGTGCCGGTGGTGCGCTCGCTGGTAACGCGCTCGGCGGCGGCGTGCTCGGCACGGTTGCTGGCGGCGTCGGCGGTGCGCTCCTCGGCAAGCATCTCGACAAGCGTCACGACGCTGCGCAGAACCGTCGCAACGGCTGCTGATTGACCTACTCGGCGGCGAGGAGGCTTTCCGCGCCGCCGAGATCTACCGAGACGAGGCGGCTGACGCCTTGCTCGACCATCGTTACCCCGAACAGCCGGTGCATCCGGCTCATCGTCACCGCATTGTGCGTCACGATCAGATAGCGTGTCTGCGTTTCGCGCGTCATCGCGTCGAGCAGCCCGCAGAAGCGTTCGATATTGGCATCGTCGAGCGGCGCGTCGACCTCGTCGAGCACGCAGATCGGCGCCGGGTTGGTGAGAAACAGCCCGAAGATCAGCGCGACGGCGGTCAGCGCCTGCTCCCCACCCGATAGCAGCGTCAGCGACTGGAGCTTCTTGCCCGGCGGTTGCGCCATGATCTCGAGCCCGGCCTCGAGCGGATCGTCCGAATCGATCAGTTCGAGATGCGCGCTGCCGCCGTTGAACAGCGTCGTGAACAGCCGCCGGAAATGCCCGTCGACCGCTTCGAACGCGGCAAGCAGCCGCTGCCGTCCCTCGCGATTGAGCGTGCCAATCGAGCCGCGCAGCCGGTTGACCGCGAGCCCAAGCTCCTCGCGCTCGGCGGCATTGCCCGAACTTGCCGCCTCGAGTTCGGCGAGCTCGGTCTCGGCAACGAGATTGACCGGGCCAATGCGATCGCGATCGAGCATCAGCTTTTCGTGGGCTGCGGACTCCTCGGCCGGGCTGCGCACCGCGCCACCGTCGAACCCGACACGCTCGGGGAGCAGCACCGACGGGCATTGAAAGCGCTCGCCCGCCAGCCGGTTCATCTCGACGCGGCGCAATTCCTGGTTTTCCGCACGTGCCGTCGCGCCGGCGCGCGCTTCGCGGGCTTGCGCCAGCGCCTCCGCCGCCGCTGCCGCGCGCGCTTCGGTGTCGCGCAGCGTGGTTTCGGCGGCGCGCTCGGTCCTCGCGGCGTCCTCGGCCTCGGCGCGCGCAGCGGCGTGCGACAGTTCGAGCGCTGCCACCTCGTTCGCGAGCGCCTCGGGTCGGCCAACCAGCGCTTCGGCTTCCACGGCAAGCTCGACATCGCGCTTGTCCATCTCGGCGATCCGCCGCGCCGCTTCGCCCGCGCGCGTGCGCCAGCCTTTCGCCTCGGCCGCCATCGCCGCGAGCCGCTCGCGCGCGCTCGCGACATCGCGGTCGACCCCGGCACGATCGGCGCGCGCGGTCGCGATCGCGCTGCGCCGTGCCTCCGCCTCGGCCGACAGCGTGCGGACGCGCTCGCGCGTCGCGCTGCCGTCGGGGAGCGCGGCGTGCAGCGCGGTCGCGCGCGCGACCTCGGCCCCCGCCTCGTCATGCTCGGCATCGATCCGCGCGCGCCGCGCGGCCAGGTCGGCACGCTGCGCCTCGATCCGTTCGATCGCCGCGGTCGCGCGGTCTTCCGCGCGCGCAGCCTCCCTGGCGCGCGTTTCCGCGCTTTCCAGCGCACGCCGCGCCGCCACTGCCGCCGCACGCGCGTCAGTGATCGTCGTCGCAATCCGCGCGAGCTCGGCATCCGCCGTCTCGACCGCCAGCGCCGCCGCGGGACGCAGTGCAGTGATCGCGCGCAAGCGATTGATCCGCTCGAGCCGCTCGGCCGCCGCCGCACCACCCGACTTGGCGACATAGCCGTCCCAGCGCCGCAGCACGCCGCCGAGCGTCACCAGCCGCTGCCCGACGGCAAGCGCAACGCCGTCATCGCTGTCGACCACCACGATCTGCGCCAGCCGCCGCGCGAGCGCCGCCGGCGCCTCGACGTGCTGCCCGAGCGGCACCGTTCCCGGCGGCGGCGGTGGGTCGCCCGGCACGACCACTGCGCCCGACCAGTGCCGCTCGCCCGCCGAATCGAGCCCGGCTTCGAGATCGTCCCCGAGCGCCGCCGCCAGCGCGCGCTCATAGCCCGGCTCGGGCTGGACCTGATCGAGCAGCCGGTCGCGACCGTCGCGGCGCGTCGCCTTGGTCAGCGCGGTCGCTTCGCTGTCGAGCGCGGCGAGATCGGCATGCGCCGTCGCGCGCGCCGCTTGTGCGCCGTCGCGTTGTCCGATGCTGGCGCGCTCGTCGGCATCGGCGCGGGTGAGCGACGCGCGCGCATCCTCGCCGTCGTTGAGCGCCTGGGTCCGTGCGGCGACAGCCGCGGAGCGCTGCGCGACCAGCGGCGCGGCATCGCCAAGCGCCGCAGCCTCGGCGGTCACGCGCGCGAGATCGCGCGCGCTGCGCTCGGCGCGCGCGCGCGCTGCCGAAAGCGCCGCATCCGCCACACGCGCGTCGGCTGCCTCGGTCGCTTGCGCGGCGAGCGCTTGCGCAAGCGCGACCTCGGCGTCGCGTCCGGCGCGTTCGGTATCGCTCAGCCGCGTCTCGAGCTCGGGCATGCGCGCGATCGCCGCGGCAAGCGCCGCATCGAGCCGCTTGGTCTCGTCGGTCAGGCGCGCGATCGCCTCGGCGGCGTCGCTCGCGAGCGACCCTTCGCGCGCGCGATCATCGGCGAGCCGCAACCGCGCCGCCGCAAGCTCCTGCGTCCGGCGCACCGCCGCGGCCTGTTCACCGCGCAATCCGCCGAGCCGGTGTCCCGCTTCGCTCGCCGCCTCGCGCAGCGCCTGTGCCGCGCCGCGCGCCTGCGCCAGTGCCTCGGTCGCTGCCAGCGCATGGGCGGCGGCGGCGCGCTGCGCCTCGGCGGCGGCAACGACGCTCGCCTCGCACGCCACCGCCTCGGCCTTCGCCGCATCCGCCGCCGCTTGCGCATCGCGCCAGCGCGCGAAGATCATCCGCGCCTCGGCGATGCGGATCTGGTCGGAGAGCGCGCGGTAGCGTTCGGCCTGCCGCGCCTGCCGCCTGAGCGCGTTGGCGCGGCCGTCCTGCTCGGCGATCAGTTCGTCGAGCCGGGTCAGATTGGCTTCGGTCGCGCGCAGCTTCTGCTCGGCGTCCTTGCGGCGGACGTGGAGCCCGGCGATGCCTGCCGCCTCCTCGAGCATCGCGCGGCGTTCCTGCGGCTTGGCGGCAATGATCGCGCCGATCCGCCCCTGGCTGACGAGCGCGGGCGAATGCGCGCCCGTCGCGGAATCGGCGAACAGCAACGCGACATCCTTGGCGCGCACGTCGCGTCCGTCGATCCGGTAGGCGGAGCCCGCCCCGCGCTCGATCCGGCGGACGACTTCGCTTTCCTCGCCCGCTGCCTCGATCAGCATCGACACTTCGGCGAAATCGCGCGCGGGCCGCGTGTTGGTGCCGGCGAAGATGACGTCGTCCATCCCCGCACCGCGCAGCGACCGCGCCGAGGTCTCGCCCATCGTCCAGCGCAACGCCTCGAGCAGGTTCGACTTGCCGCAGCCATTCGGCCCGACGATGCCGGTCAGCCCCGGCTCGATCCGCAGATCGGCCGCGTCGACGAAGCTTTTGAAGCCCGACAGGCGGAGCCGCTTGATCTGCATTCAGAGCCCCCCGGCCGGAGTGGAAACAGCGGGGCGTCCTTCCAACACTAGGCCGTCCCCCCGGGCCTGTCCCGGGGTCCACCGTCGTCGGCACCCCATGATCGCGGACCATGCGGCACCGTGGATGCCGGGACAAGCCCGGCATGACGGGCTAGGTGCGTTACGCCCCGGCGCGCTTCAGCGCCGCCTCAACGTCGGCCCAGGTCACGCCGTCGACCTTCGCGCCGTTGATGATGAAGGTCGGCGTACCCGTCACCGCCGCGCCGTCACCCTTGCTCATCATGCCGATGATTTCGTCGAGCGCCGCCTTGTCGGCGATGCACGCGCGCGCCTTGGCCTCGGGGATGCCGCGCTGCTTCACGAACTCGACGTAGCCGAGATAATCGCCCCACGCGGCAGCGGCCTCGTTCGGCGTCTTGCCCTGGAGCTGCGTCTGCAGCGCGGTGGTCGCCGCCTGGTCGGCGAGCTTCGCCTCGAATTGCGGCTGCGCCACGTACATCGCTTCGAGCAGCGGGAAGAAGGTCGCGGTGCCGACGCAGCGGCCGAGCAGGCTCGGCGCGAAATCGGGCTGGCCGTGGACCAGATAGTCGCGGAACTCGTAACTCACCTTGCCGGTCGAAACGTAATTGTCGGTCAGCGGCTTCTGCCCGGTCTGGCCGAACGCGCCGCAGGTCGGGCACGTGCGCGAGCCATATTCGACGACCTTGATCGCCGCATCGGGATTGCCCATCCGGTAGCCGCCCTCGGGCGTCTTCACGACGGTATCGATCCACTTCTGCCCGGCGGCCGAAGGCGTCACTGCCGCGGTGCTGGTGCCCGCAACGGTGCCGCCCGACGTCGTGCCGCCGGCGCTGTTGCCGCTCGAAACGGCATCGGTTCCACCGCACGACGCGAGCGACAGCGCGGCAACCGCGGCGAACAGGATACGAGGGGTCATCGATAGGCTCCTAGTCAGTAAGATCATTTGGCGACGGCGGCGCGCACGAGCGGCTCGAGCGCCGCCCAGTCGTACACATTGGCTTGCGCCGCGCCGTTGAGCACGAACGTCGGTGTTCCGGAAACCGCATAGGCCTTGTTGGCGGCGTCAGCGCGCGCAACGAGCACATCGATCTTCTTGCGATCGGCGAGGCAGGCATTGGCCTTGGCGATCGGCAGGCCGCGCTTCACCACGAAATCGGTATAGCCATAGAATCCGGCGAGGTAGCTCGCGACGACGTTGGGCGTCGCGGTCTGCAATTCCTTCTGCTTGGCATCGGGGATCGCGTCGCTGCGCCCGACCAGCGTCTTTTGCTCGGCCATCATCGCGTCGAGGACCGGGAAGAACGCGCGCGTCGGGACGCATTGGCCGAGCAGGATCGGCCCGAGATCGAGCGCGCCATGCACCGGATAATCGCGGAACTCGTAGCTGACCTTGCCGCTTGCGATATAGCCCGCCTTGAGCGCCGGAAGGCCTTCGACATCGAAGCGCGCACACAACGGGCAGGTCCGCGAGCCGAACTCGATCAGCTTGACCTTCGCCGCCGGGTTGCCCATCCGCACCCCGCCCTCGGGCGTTGCGACGATCGTCTGCAGCCACGCGGCGTGCGCCGGCGCCTTTTTCGGCGGCGCGGCCTCAGCCGAAGAAACCAGAGCAGCGCCCAACACCAGCGCCGCCAGACCAAATCGCATCATTCGTCTCCACCCACGCTCGGCGCCCCGCGCGTCGCCGCGACGCCCGCCGCCAAGGCTTCGAGCACCGCCTTCAATTCGGGATCGGCGATCGTCCTGAGGCTCGCGCCGAGATCGACCGGCACCGGCTTCAACGACGGCGGCGCGGCGCGCGGGCGCGGCACGGGGACGTCGCCCTGGCGGAACTGCACCTTGGCGACCGCGGCATAGCCGAAGAAGCGATTGACCCGCTCGATGATCTCGGGCGCGATATGCTGCATCATCGTCGCATGCGCGCCGCGCACGACGAGATTGAGCGTGCCGCCGATGCGCTCGCCATGCGGGAATTTGATTGATTCGGGCGACGACACCCCGGCATAGCGCGGCCCGACGATCTCGCTCCAGCGGCTGACCACCGCGCTTTGCACGAAACCGAAGCGGCGAAACGCGGCGCGGCCGGCATCTGGCAGTAGCTCGGCGACCGATCGCGCACGGCCGCCGCGCGGGCGTTCGACGGCTGGAGCTGGAGTGGCGCGCTTGCTCATTGCGTCGTCCATGCCATAGCGGGGCCGTGTCCGCCAAGCGTCCTTCCGCCCCGCCAGCAAAACTCCTGCTCGATTGGTACGATAGCCATGCGCGCGATCTGCCGTGGCGCGCCGCGCCCGGCAGCAACGCGCCCGATCCGTACCGGGTGTGGCTCTCGGAGATCATGCTCCAGCAGACGACGGTCGCCGCGGTGCGCCCCAAGTTCGAGGCGTTCATCGCGCGCTGGCCCAGCGTCGAGGCACTCGCCGCCGCGCCCGAGGCCGATCTGATGGCGGCATGGGCAGGGCTTGGTTACTATGCCCGCGCCCGCAACCTCCACGCCTGCGCCCGCGCCGTCGTCGCCTTGGGCGATTTCCCGACGACCGAAGACGGCCTGCGCGCGCTGCCCGGCGTCGGCGCGTACACCGCCGCCGCGATCGCCGCGATCGCGTTTGGGGAACGCGCGGTGGTGGTCGACGCCAATGTCGCGCGCGTCGTCGCACGGCTGTTCGCGATCGAACGCCAGCTCCCCGGGGGTATGCCCGAAGTGCGCGCGGCGACTGACGAGATCACCCCCGACCTGCGATCGGGCGATTTCGCACAGGCGATGATGGACCTCGGCTCCTCGGTCTGCACCTCGCGCAGCCCGCGCTGCCTCGCCTGCCCGCTCTCGAGCGTCTGCGAGGCCTACCGGCTCGGCAATCCCGAGGGCTTCCCGATCAAGGCGACGAAGCTCGCCAAGCCGCAGCGCCACGGCACGATCTTCTGGGCGCAGCACGACGGCAAGGTCCTGCTCGTCCGCCGCCCACCACGCGGGCTGCTCGGCGGAATGCGCGCGCTGCCGACCGGGCCGTGGGCCGACACCCCGCCCGGCCTCGCCGATCCGCCACTCGCCGCCGACTGGGAGATGCTGCCCGAAAGCGTCGCGCATGTTTTCACGCACTTCCGGCTCGAACTGTCGCTTGCGGTCGCGCGCGTGGATGGGCATTCGGACGACGGCGAATGGTGGGATGTGACCGAGATCGACTCGGCGGGCCTGCCGACGGTATTCGCCAAGGCGGCGGACGCCATCAGGAGGGCAAGAGCATGATTCGAGCGATGATTCCGATCACGTTGCTGGCGACGATCGCCGGATCCGCGGCGCTCGCCGGGCAGGCGTCACCGCAGCCCGTCCCCCAGCAACCCGCTCCAGCGACAGCTGCGAACGACGATTTCGTCGTGACCGAACGGCTTGGCAGCAAAGATCTGGCGCGCTTCCCGAAGACCTTCGGGCTGTTCACCGATTACATCAACAGCAACAAAATCCCCGGCGTGGTCGGCGCGTTCGGCCAAGGTCAGACGCCAACCGCGATCGTCGCCTCCGGCAAGCTCGGCGACGAGCCCGGCGCTCCGCGCGTCGACAAGGACAGCCTGTGGCGCGTCTATTCGATGACCAAGCCGATCACCGCGATGGCCGCGATGATCCTGATCGAAGAGGGCAAGATGCGCCTCGATCAGCCGGTCAGCGACTTCATCCCCGCGTTCAAAACCATGCGCGTCCAGATCAGCCCCGATTCGCTCGAGACGCGCCCTGCGACCAAGCCGATCACGATCCGCAACCTGCTCACCCACACCGCCGGGCTCGGCTACACGATCATCACCAAGGGCCCGCTGCTGAAAGCGTATGAAGACGCAGGCATCACCCCCTTCACCTCCGATGCCAAGACCGAGGCGCAGCTCCGCCTCAAGCGCCCCGCGACGCTGGAAGCCTTTGCCAACAAGGTCGCCACGCTCCCGCTGATCGCCGAGCCCGGCACCAAATGGAGCTATTCGATCGGCCTCGACGTGATCGGCCGCGTGATCGAAGTCGCCTCGGGCCAGTCGTTCGACGCCTTCCTCCAGCAGCGGATCTTCACTCCGCTCAAGATGAATTCGAGCTATTTCCAGGTCCCCGCGTCCGAAGCGCGCCGCCTCGCGACGGGGTATTTCATCGCCGGCAACACGCGCGTCCCGCTCGATCCCGGCGCAACCTCGGTCTTTCTCCAGAAGCCGAGCTTCCCCTATGGCGGCGCAGGCCTCGTCACCTCGGCGGGCGATTACGATCGCTTCCTCCACATGCTCCAGAACGGCGGCAGCCTCGACGGCGTGCGCATCCTCAAGCCCGCCACCGCCAAACTCGCCATGTCGAACTTGCTGCCCGCCGGCGTGATCTATCCCGGCGCGGTCTCGGCGACGGGCGGCACGACCAACGCGCAAGGCTTTGGCGCGGGCGGCTCGGTGACGTTGGGCGACGTCCCCGGCGGTCCGGCCAAGGGCACCTATGGCTGGGGCGGGGCTGCGGGCACGATCGCCTGGGTCGATCCGGTCAACCAGGTCCGCGCGACGATCATGGTCAATTATCTGCCGGGCGACAAATGGCCGCTGCGCGTCGAATCGACCAAGGCGGTTTATGCCGACCTTGCCCCCTCGCTCCAGCGCAAGTGATCGGCATAGCGTGATGTCCCCAGGCTTTACCGGCGGTCTGCTCGACCGCGCCGATGCGCTGCGCCACGATCCCGAGGGGTTAGCCGCGGCACGCAGCGACTGGCGCGCGCGCGTGCTGCGGCTCGACCGCTTCGAGCCCGAACTCGATGGCGAGGGTCGGCTCGGCTGGTCCTCGCTCGCCGGGCCGCCCGAGGACGCAGAGCTCATCCTGCTCGGCTTCGACGAGTCGCGCCGCCCGCATTTCGCCGCGTACCTGCCGGGGATGCGCGCGCCCGCCGGGCGCTCGCCGCGGCTGTTCGCACTGCTCGACCAGTTCGCCCCCGGCGAAGCGGCGACCTATGCCGCCGCGCGCTCGGTGCTCGACTGGCACAGCCGCCACCAGTTCTGCGCGAATTGCGGGCACCAGACCGCGCTGTTCCGCGCCGGCTGGGGCCGCGCCTGCCCCAATTGCAAGGCGGAACACTTCCCACGCGTCGACCCCGTGGTAATCATGATCGCGGAACATGATGGCCGCGCGCTGCTCGGCCGCCAGCCGGCGTTCCCGCCCGGCCGCTATTCGGCGCTGGCGGGGTTCCTCGAGCCCGGCGAATCGATCGAGGAAGCGGTCGCGCGCGAGATCATGGAGGAAGCGGGCGTGCGCGTTTCGGGCGTGCGCTACATCGCGAGCCAGCCCTGGCCCTTCCCCTCCTCGCTGATGATTGCTTGCGTCGGCACCGCCGAAGACGACGCGATCACGCTCGACACCAACGAGCTCGAGGACGCGATCTGGGTGTCGCGCGATGACGTGCGCGCGGTGCTGGCGGGCGGCGAAGGACCCTTCCTGCCGCCGCCGCCTTACGCGATCGCGTATACGTTGTTGAAGGCTTGGGCCGAGGGATAATTGCCGTTAGCGGACATCCAGCTTCAGCAAGCGATCCACCATATCAGTCCAGCGATCACCGCCACAAACACGCCCAGCATCGCTAGGGCGGCCATCCAAGCAGCTGCTCGACCATAGCGTTCATCGACAAATTCGACGATGGCTTCAGCCCAAGCGATGAACAGGACATCGTCCATTCTTGGTTTGTAGCATAGCCGTTGTCTGCAATTGATGGACTTCGGACAGGCCGGTTTAGGGGCTTAAAAGCAATTAGCGGACGTTTCGCGCCGATTCTACCAGTCTGCTCGTGCAATCCGTAGAGCCATCTTGCGCAGAACGAACCGCCTTGCTGCAACGGCACAAGCGAACCCGCCGAGTCCAATAAGACATATGGTGAGCAGGGCGTAGCTTCGACCCGGCTGGCACTGAGTATCGCCGATGCAGTCGCCCATAAACCAGACCAGCAGGGCGAGCAGCGCCACGACGAGCCAAGCTGCACATACGAAAAAGCTGCCGATCGACACGGCGGATTGAGCGACACGGTAACTATCAAGTGATCGACCGTCGTTCATGGGAGTTGGCTAACGCTCCGGACGAATGTCCGCAATCGGGGGCGTAATTGTGACCGGGAATGTCTCGGTCTGGTCGAGAGCGGACATTGCGCTGTCCTACACGCCGCGTTCATGATATGTACTACGCTGCTCTTTGAAATCGTCTGACCTGCTTGACTGCATTCGTGCAAGAATCGAAACGATCGCCACAGTAAAGACCAGGTCTTGGGGTCAATCGAGTCAAGCACCGCCGGCACCGGGATCGGTGCTACGGTTCCGCCGTCCGGTGAATGGACCGATTCAGGACTGGATCTTGCGGGTGAGCGGTCGCCGCCCCAGAACCTAGACTTGGCTCGCCCGCGCCGGCCCGAGCAAAACGCTTGCCATGTTACCGCGTGTCGTGATCGTCAGCACCGCCAGATAGGGCAGCAAAAATCCAGCGCCCCCGACAAACGCGATGATCGCGAGTACCATGCCGACGCCCGAAAAGCTGTTCCGCCACGCCGTCCACAGCGCCGCGAGCAAGAGCAAGCACGAGAAGTCGAGGTTAAACTGCCCCGGCCATTGGCCTGAGGCGATGTCATCGAAAAAAATCGGCAGGAAACCGAGACCGTGCCTCGCGACAACGACCCCCGTGTAGGTTATTAGCACGATCCAAGCCGCAACCAGAAATCCCCTTAATGCGATCATGCCGCCCTCCCGATGCTGTCCAGCACGGCGAGAATGCGGCTTTTGCCGAGGGGCTGCAACCGACGTCCGCAGCAATCGCGTCCGCTGCGACGCCGCACCTCACCCCCGCGCCCGCGCGCGCCGATACGTCCCCAGCACGCGCACCCATTTCGAATGGAACCCCAGTTCCTCAAGCGCCCGATCGAGCCCAGGCTCGCCCGGTCGCCCCTCGACATCGGCGTAGAATTCGGTCGCGGCAAAGCTCCCGCCGCGCTGATAGCTTTCGAGCTTGGTCATGTTGACGCCGTTGGTCGCAAACCCGCCCATCGCCTTGTAGAGCGCGGCGGGGACGTTCTTCACCTCGAAGATCAGCGTCGTCATCCACGCCCCCTCGCCGATCGGCGGATGCCCAGCGCGCGCCAGCACGACGAAGCGCGTCGTGTTGTGATCGGCGTCGGCAATGTCGCTGGCGAGCGTCTCGAGCCCGTACAGCGCCGCCGCACCCGGCGGGGCGAGCGCCGCGAGCGTCGGGTCGCCACGCTCGGCCACCACCGCCGCAGCACCCGCGGTGTCGGGATAGGCGACCGGCGCGATGCCGCGCTCGCGCAGCCAGTGGCGGCATTGGCCGAGCGCTTGCGGATGGCTCATCGCCTCGCGCACGCCCGAGAGCGGCCCCTGCCCCATCAGCGCATAGCGAATGCCGAGGAAATGCTCGCCGGTGATCACCAGCCCCGATTCGGGGAGCAGGAAATGGATGTCGGCGACGCGGCCGTGGAGCGAATTCTCGATCGGGATGATCGCACAATCCGCCCGCCCGTCGCGCACCGCGTCGATCGCGTCGGCGAAGTCGAAGCACGGCAGCGGCAGCCCGTCGGGGAACGCCTCCACTGCGGCGATATGCGAATTGGCGCCGGGCGCGCCCTGAAAGGCGACCGCGCGGTCGGGCGCGGCGGCGGCGGCCTGGGTCATCTGGGCGACGAGCGCGCGGGCGGGTTCGGCGAAATTTTCCATGGGAGCCGGGCGGTAACCGCCTTGCATCCGTGCGGCAAGCTTGGCTTGCGGTGCGCCCCGCGCGAATCTATGGGTCAAACCAACTACGTGGTCCTTCAGGGGGACCCTCCTGCGGCAGAGGCGGAAAAACGAGCATGGATAACCGGACCAACACGATTGCGGGCTGGATTTTGGGCAGCATGGCGGCTGCGCTCGCGCTCGGTATTGCCGGCCACATGATTGTCGCGCCGATCACGTCTGAGAAAGAAGGCTATCCAATCGAGGCACCGGCCGACGACGCTGGTGGCGGCGGCCCCGCCGCGCCCGACAAGCCGATCGCCGATCTGCTCGCCACCGCCGACGCGACGCACGGCGCCGATGTCTTCAAGAAGTGCGGCGCCTGCCACACCGTCGCCCAGGGCGGCGCCAACGGCATCGGCCCGAACCTGTGGGGCACCGTCGGCGAGGCGATCGCGCAAGGCAAGGCGGGCTACGCCTTCTCCGACGCGCTCAAGACCGCGGGCGCTGGCAAGAAGTGGGATTTCGATCAGCTTAACAAGTGGCTGACCAGCCCGCGCGCCTATGCCGCAGGCACCAAGATGACCTTTGCCGGTCTGACCGACGCCAAGGATCGTGCCGACGTGATCCTCTATCTCAACACGCAGGGGTCGAACCTGCCGCTGCCCGCCCCCGCGGCCGGTGCGCCGACCGCAACCGACGCCAAGGCGCCGCCAGCGGCTGGCGCGGCCGATCCGGGCGGCAAGGCCTCGCCAAGCGCAGCCGGTCTCGGCAACGAGACCGCGCCCGCCGCAGCCGGCAAGGTCTCCTCCTCGCCGCTCGGCCGCGAGACCGCGGCGCCGGTCGCCAAATAACCTCAGAAGGAAAAGCCCCTCCCCTTCAGGGGAGGGGCGAAGAAGGGCTCAGTCCTTGTCGCGGTAGAAGTCCTTCACCACCGCCCAGCCTTCCTCGGCGGTTTCGACGAAGGTGAAGATGCTCAGATCCTTCGCCGAGACGACGCCTTCCTCGACCAGCGCATCGAAATTGACGACGCGCTCCCAGAATTTGCGACCGTAGAGCAGCACCGGGATCGGCGCGATCTTGCCCGTCTGGATCAGCGTCAGCAGCTCGAACAACTCGTCGAACGTCCCGAACCCGCCCGGGAAGGCCGCAAGCGCACGCGCGTGGAGCAGGAAGTGCATCTTGCGCAGCGCGAAATAGTGGAACTGCATCGACAGCGCGGGCGTCACATAGGGGTTCGGCGCTTGCTCGTGCGGCAGCACGATGTTGAGCCCGACCGATTCGTACCCCGCCTCGGCCGCACCGCGGTTAGCCGCTTCCATGATCGACGGCCCGCCGCCCGAGCAGACGACGAACTGGCGCTTGCCCTCCTCGTCGACCGGGAAGGCGCTGACGAGCTGCGCGAGTTCATAAGCAACGTCGTAATATTTCGACTTCTCGACCAAGCTCTCGGCAATGCGGATCGACGCTTCGTTGCGATCGACCGCGTTGCGCGCGAGATCGAGCAGCGCCTGCGCCTTGGACGGCTCGGGAATCCGCGCCGATCCGTACATCACGAAGGTCGAGCCGATCTTGGCCTCGTCGAGGATCAGCTGCGGCTTGAGCAACTCGAGCTGGAAGCGGACCGGGCGCAGATCCTCGCGCAGCAGGAAGTCCATGTCCTGGAAGGCGAGGCGATAGGCCGGGTTCTCGGTCTGCGGGGTGCTGACGGCGGCCTTGGCATTCTCGGCGTCCTGGCGTGCACGCGCAAAGACGCGGGCTGGGACATGCGTATGCGTGTCGGGGCTGTGGCTGTCAGGGTGCGTGGCGTCGGGCGTTCCCGATTTCGGTGTCTCTGTCATCCACCGCATCTAAGCGCCGCGCGCGCGAATTTGAAGCCTAGCGGCAGAACGCCTTGTGATCGTCCTCGAAATGGAAGTGGTTGGCGTGCGCCGCATTGTAGTCCGGGCTGAGCACCGTGCCGAAGCGGCGGCACGCCGAATCGTGGATCGCGCGCAGGAACGCCCGCGCATTGGGATCGCCGCCGTTCCAGTCCTGCTGGACCGTGATTCGCCGCCCGTTCCTCAGCACGACCGCGGACACATCGACCGCATTGGCAAGCGCGTGGCCCGACAACCGCCCCGCCCCCGCCGCCGATCCGATCACGGCGCGACACGCATATGTCCCCATGCTTTCGACGCGGACCACGTCGCTGCCGAGCATTTGCCGCGCGGCAGGCGCGACGGCATGTTCGATCCAGCCGGTAAAGCTGCGCGCGAGGCCGCAGCGCATCGCCTTCAGATTGGTGACGGGAACACCGATGTCGATCAACTGCACCGCCCCGACGATCTGGCAGCCACCGCCATAATCGCGATCGGGCAAGGGCGAATAGCGCACATCCTCGCGCGACAGATCGGCGAAGCACGCTTGCGTCTCGCGACTCGTCGGCAGGCTGAGCGTGATCGGCCGGCTCCCGCGCGGGCGAGTCGGCGGGCGCTGGTCGTGTCCGCTCGAACAGGCGGCGAGCAGCAGCGACACGAGGACGGTGAGAGAGCGGCGCGACATGGCGACTCGATACCAACGTGGTAGTTAACGCCGCCACAACCTTGCGACGAACGACTCATCGCTTGACGCGCGCTGCGCGGGCTCTAGGACCGTCGACGGGCCACGCGGTCCCAACGCCGCGCGTGCTCTCTGTAAGGAGAGACTACATGACTGACGTACCTGCCGTCCCGGCGATCAAACCGGCGCGTCCTTACTTCTCATCCGGCCCGTGTGCGAAACCGCCCGGCTGGTCCCCCGAAAACCTCGCTACCGAATCGCTCGGCCGCTCGCACCGTTCGAAGATCGGCAAGACGCGCCTCCAGCTCTGCATCGATTTGATGCGCGAACTGCTCAAGCTCCCCGACACGCACCGCATCGGCATCGTCCCCGGCTCCGACACGGGTGCCTATGAACTGGCGATGTGGACGATGCTGGGCGCGCGTGCCGTCACCGCGCTCGCCTGGGAAAGCTTCGGCGAAGGCTGGGTCACCGATGCGGTCAAGCAGCTCAAGATCGATCCCACCGTCGTGCGCGCCGATTATGGCCAGCTGCCGGATCTGGACGCGGTCGATTGGTCGAACGACGTTTTGTTCACCTGGAACGGCACCACTTCGGGCGTGCGCGTACCCAACGCCGACTGGATCCCCGAGACCCGCGAGGGCCTGTCCTTCGCCGACGCGACCAGCGCGGTGTTCGCCTACGACATCGACTGGGCAAAGATCGATGTCGCGACCTTCTCGTGGCAGAAGGTGCTCGGCGGCGAGGGCGCGCACGGCGTGCTGATCCTCGGCCCGCGCGCAGTCGAGCGGCTCGAGAGCTACACCCCCGCCTGGCCGCTGCCGAAGGTGTTCCGCCTCGTCTCGAAGGGCAAGCTCACCGAAGGCGTGTTCAAGGGCGAGACGATCAATACGCCATCGATGCTCGCGGTCGAGGATTGCATCGCAGCACTCGAATGGGCGAAGTCGATTGGCGGCGCGGACGGGCTGATCGCCCGCTCGGACGCCAATGCCGCAGCACTCGACCAGATCGTGGCGGAGCGTTCGTGGCTCGGTCACCTGGCGGCCGACGAGGCAACGCGCTCGAAGACCAGCGTGTGCCTGACGGTCGAGGGCGCCGACGAGGCGTTTATCAAGACCTTCGCCGGCCTGCTCGAAAAGCAGGGCGCAGCGTATGACGTCGCCGGCTATCGCGACGCGCCGCCGGGCCTGCGCATCTGGTGCGGTGCTACGGTCGACACCGCCGACGTTGTCGCGCTCGGCCCGTGGCTCGATTGGGCCTACGCGACTGCCAAGGCCGCCTGATTGACGTCGCCTCGGCGGAGGGCTCCCATCAAAGTGATACTTTGATGGGGCCCGGAGGCCGGGGCCGCTGCGGAACTGACCGCAGCACATCCCCCATAGCGGCCCCGGCCTACGCCGGGGCGACGGAGTATATTCCATGCCAAAAGTCCTCATTTCCGACAAAATGGACCCCAAAGCCGCCCAGATCTTCCGCGAACGCGGCGTCGAGGTCGACGAGATCACCGGCAAGACCCCCGAAGAAGTCATCGCGATCATCGGCCAATATGACGGCCTCGCCATCCGCAGCTCGACCAAGGTGACCAAGGCGATCCTCGCCGCCGCGACCAATTTGAAGGTCATCGGCCGCGCCGGCATCGGCGTCGACAATGTCGATATCCCCGCCGCATCGGCGCAGGGCGTCGTCGTGATGAACACCCCGTTCGGCAATTCGATCACCACCGCCGAGCACGCCATCGCCCTCATGTTCGCGCTCGCGCGCCAGCTGCCCGAGGCCGACGCGTCGACCCAGGCCGGCAAGTGGGAGAAGAACCGCTTCATGGGGGTCGAGCTCACCGCCAAGACGCTCGGCCTGATCGGCGCGGGCAACATCGGCGGCATCGTCGCCGACCGTGCGCTCGGCCTGCGGATGAAGGTCGTCGCCTACGATCCGTTCCTCTCGCCCGAACGTGCCGTCGAACTTGGCGTCGAGAAGGTCGAACTCGACGAACTGCTCGCGCGCGCCGATTTCATCACGCTCCACACCCCGCTCACCGACCAGACGCGCAACATCCTGTCGGCGGAGAATCTCGCCAAGACGAAGCAGGGCGTGCGCATCATCAACTGCGCGCGCGGCGGCTTGATCGACGAGGCGGCGCTCAAGGCCGGGCTCGATTCGGGGCATATCGGCGGCGCGGCGCTCGACGTGTTCGTCGAAGAGCCGGCCAAGAGCAACCCGCTGTTCGGCACGCCCAACTTCGTCTCGACGCCGCATCTCGGTGCCTCGACCGATGAAGCGCAGGTCAATGTCGCGATCCAGGTCGCCGAGCAGATGTCGGATTATCTGATGTCGGGCGGCATCACCAACGCGCTCAACGTGCCGTCGCTTTCCGCCGAGGAAGCACCGCGCCTGAAGCCGTACATGGCGCTCGCCGAGAAGCTCGGTTCGCTGGTCGGCCAGCTCACGACGGGCTCGATCGGGCGGATCTCGATCCACAGCGAAGGCGCTGCCGCCGAGCTCAACCAGAAGCCGATGGTGTCGGCAGTCCTCGCCGGCTTCCTGCGGACGCAGACCGACACGGTCAACATGGTCAACGCACCGCTCCTCGCCAAGGAGCGCGGCATGGAAGTGCGCGAAGTCCGCACCGAGCGCGAAGGCGATTACCACACGCTGCTGCGCGTCTCGGTCAAGACCGATGCGGGCGAGCGGTCGGTTGCGGGCACGCTGTTCGGGGACGCCGCGCCGCGCCTGGTCGAACTGTTCGGCATCAAGGTCGAGGCCGATCTCGCCGGGCACATGCTCTACGTCGTCAACGAGGACGCACCCGGCTTTATCGGGCGTTTGGGCACGTTGCTCGGCACGGGCTGCGTCAACATCGGCACTTTCCACTTGGGTCGCCGTTCGGCCGGTGGCGAGGCGGTGTTGCTCCTGTCGATCGACGAAGCGCTGACGCCCGATCTGCTCGCGCAAGTCCGCGCGCTGGCGGGCGTGAAGACCGCGATGGGCCTGGCGTTCTGATCCTCTCCGAAGCGCGATTGCGGCTTTCGCTGCAATCGCGCTTCGGGCAAGGCGCGCGCATGACATCTTCCCTCCTCCCGACCGGCTTCCACGACCGGCTCCCGCCCTTCGCCGACGCCGCCGCGCGGCTCGAGCAAGCGCTGCTCGGCGCGGCACATGCTTATGGCTACGAACGCGCCGACCCTGCGCTCGCCGAGTTCGAGGCCGGGCTCGCCGGTCGCCTCAAGGCCGCGCGCGCGCAGGACGCGGTGCGCTTCGTCGACCCCGTTTCGCAGGCGACGCTCGCGATCCGCCCCGACATGACCGCGCAGATCGGCCGCATCGCCGCGACGCGGATGGGCCACCATCCCCGTCCCGTCCGCCTGTCCTATGCCGGCCCCGTGCTCAAGCTGCGCGCCTCGCAACTCTCCCCCGAGCGCGAGATGCGCCAGATCGGCTGCGAGTTGATCGGCCTCGACACGATCGCCGCCGCGCGCGAGATCGTCGAGGTCGCGGTTGCCGCACTCGCCGCCGCGGGCGTGTCCAACGTCTCGATCGACTTCACGCTGCCCGACCTGATCGACGTGCTGGCGCGCGGCCCCTTCCCGGTCGAACCCGGCCAGATCGATACCCTGCGCGACCGGCTCGACGCCAAGGACGCTGGTGCTGTCGCCGCGCTGGCGCCCGCCTATCTCCCGCTGATCGAGGCCGCTGGCCCGTTCGAGTCCGCGCACGACCGGCTGTGCGCGTTCGATGCGGGTGGCGCGCTGACCTCGCGGCTCGACGGGCTGTGGCAGATCGCCGAGGGGCTGAAGGGCCGCGTCGCGCTGACGCTCGACCCGACCGAGCGCCACGGCTTCGAATATCAGAGCTGGCTGGGCTTCTCGATCTTCGCTGGTGGCGTGCTCGGCGAGATCGGCCGCGGCGGTACCTATACCATCGTCCACGAAAATGGCGCGGAAGAGACGGCGGTCGGCTTCTCGCTCTATGCCGACGCGATCGTCGCGGCGGGGCTCGCCGAGGTCGACCGGCGCCGGCTGTTCGTGCCGTTGGGGACCGACCCGGCAGTGGCGGCAGCGATGCGCGCGGCAGGCTGGGTCACCGTCGCCGCGCTCGAGGCCGGCGACACACCCGAGGCGCAGCTGTGCACGCATGTGCTGGCCGATGGTGAGCCGCGCGCGCTTTAGGACACGCGCCCAAGCTGCGTTATGCCGCCTGCACGTCCAGTCGCGCGCCCACGGGTGACGCGAGCATCGAACGCTGTGCTACAGGTTGGCGTCTCGCCTGACGGCTTGATACCCCAGGACGACGTCGACAAATTCCAAGTGCCGTGCATCGAGACGCTTGCCGACGGAGAAATCCACATTCCGCCTCGCCAAGCTCGGCAAACTGCGCACGCGCGGCGTCGAACTTGAGGGAGGCGCGCGTTTCAACCGTGCGTTCAACCTCAGCGGCGGCAAGATCACCGCCTCCTCGTTCGCCAGCACGATATGCCAAGCACCCTCCTGCCCCATGTAATGAAACAAGCGGTCGTCGGGGCCGAGATCGGCCTGCAGCAACGGCGTGGGCACGCTGATCATCTGGCGGTCGACAGAGTTGATCGCGGTGGCGGCAAACAGTAGCCCGCAGAGCATTCAGCGATACGATCCGGCGTGGCGCGGCGCGGCGCGCGGCATCGGTAATCGTGGCTGCGGTGGCGGTCGGAGCTGGAAGCGCTTCGCGGCGCGGGATGGTCGAAGGCCCGATCGGCATCACCTAGGCATTCCGGCCGTTCACCGACCCGGCCGCTCCGGATTTTGACGTCGGGATCGCACTATTTGTAGGACAACCCGAATGCGCTCGTCAATCGCTCGAGCCGCTATCCTCCCCTTTCGGGCGCAGGCTGGTCGTCTCGCTCAGCTGCGAGTGGCGGCTGAGGCTTTCCTGCATGTGATGTCGCGCCGCCTCGCGCGCGCGTCGAGTCCATCCGTACGATCGCATCGAGGATCGCCTCATGCTCACCCTGGACCTTGGCGGCGTAAGCACGGTCGCGCGTCACTTGGAACGCGCGGTATTGCGCGGTTGTGGCGACGAACACGCCCGATCCCTGGCGCGAGGTCGTCAGCCCCTGCGCCGACAGCCGCGCGACCGCCTCGCGTACCACCGTCCGGCTGACATTCTCCGCCGCTGAGATTTCAAGCTGTGTCGGGAAACGCGAGCCCGGCGGCAGTGCGCCCGTACGGATCCGTTCTTAAAGCTTGGCGAACAGCCCATCGGTCAACGATGCGGAATTTCGGGCCATCGCCATTTCCCTCCCACCGCCCCCAATACACCGGAGCGCTGGCTTCTTGTCAGACTAATTTTGCAGTTGTAGCATAACTGCTAACATCGAAGAGCGCTGAGCGCTACGGTCAACGGAGAGGCGCATCGTGCGGTCGGCATTCCCCCTATTCCTCAGCGGTGTCGCGTGTCTCACGCCCATGGCGGCGGCAGCGCAAGGCGCGCCGGTCGCGCCGATCCAGCCGCAAGTTTCGCCCGATCGCCCGGATTGGGAAAATCCTGCCGTCTTCGCCATCGGAAAGGAACCGCCGCGCGCGACGGGCTTCCCGTTCGAGAGCCGCGCCAAGGCGATCGCCGGGCACCGCACCAAGTCCGATCGCTTCCTGCTGCTGAGCGGACAATGGGCGTTCGCGCTGTCGCCCAATGCCGACCAGCTGCCGGCGGGGTTCGAGAAGCCCGACTACGACGTCTCGCAGTGGAAGACGATCAAGGTCCCCGCCGACTGGCAGGCCGAAGGCTTCGACCAGGCGCGCTACAACAACATCACCTACCCCTTCCCCGCCAACCGCCCGCTGATCCCGCACGCGACCAACCCGGTCGGATCGTACCGTCGCGATGTCGAGGTGCCGGCGGGCTGGTCGGGCAGCGACGTGATCCTGCATATCGGTGCCGCGGGCTCGGCCTATTACGTCTGGGTCAACGGCGCCAAGGTCGGCTATTCCGAGGACAGCAAGCTGCCGTCCGAATTCGATGTCAGCCGCTATCTCAAGCCCGGCCACAACACGATCGCGATCCAGGTCTATCGCTGGTCCGACGGAAGCTATCTCGAGGACCAGGATTTCTGGCGCGTTTCGGGCATCGAGCGCGAAGTGTTTCTGATGGCGGCGCCCAAGACCCGGATCCGCGATTTCTTCGTCCATGCCGGGCTCGACGAGCGCTATCGCGACGGCAAGCTCGCGGTCGATCTCGCGGTGACCCCGGCCAAGGCGGCGACCAGCGCGCGGATCGTGCTGCTCGATGGCGAGCGTGTGGTCACGGAAAAGTCGACCGCGATTGCCGCCGCCCCCGCCGAACGCACCGTCTCGATCGCGACGACGATCCCGCAAGTGAAGCCTTGGACCGCCGAGACGCCCAACCTCTACATGCTGCTGGTCGAGCTCTACGACGCGAAAGGCGGGATCGTGCAGTCGACCTACAGCCGGATCGGCTTCCGCAGCGTAGCGATCCAGAACGGCCTCGTCACCGTCAACGGCCAGCCGATCACGATCCGCGGCGTCAACCGCCACGAGCATGATCCCGAGACCTTCCACGTCATCTCGCTCGAATCGATGGAGCGCGACATCCAGCTGATGAAGCGCGCCAACATCAACGCGATCCGCACCTCGCATTACCCCAACGACCCACGGCTCTACGAGCTCGCCGACCGCTATGGCCTGTATGTCATGGACGAGGCCGATATCGAGAGCCACGCCTATATGGACTTCGCCAACAAGCATCCCGAGCAGCGTGGGACGTATCAGCTCGGCTTCGATCCGGCGTGGAAGGCCGCACACGTCACGCGCGTCACCAACATGATCGAGCGCGACAAGAACCACCCCTCGATCATCTTCTGGTCGCTCGGCAACGAGGCCGGGATCGGCCCGAACTTCGCTGCCGCGGCAGCGGCCGCTAAGCAGCGCGATCCGGCGCGGCTCGTCAGCTATCTCGGCTGGGGCACGTGGGACGGGCGGTTCGAGCACCACCCCAACGACTTTGCGGACATCTATGCGCCGATGTACGACACCGCCGCCAAGCTCGTGGATTACGCGACCAACTGGTCTTTCCGCCAGCCGCTGATCCTGTGCGAATATGCGCATATGATGGGCAATTCGGGCGGCGACCTGAAGGAATATTGGGACGCGATCTATGCGCATCCCGACAAGCTCCAGGGCGGCTTCATCTGGGATTGGGTTGACCAGTCGATGTATCGCAAGACCAAGGACGGGCGGCGCTATTGGGGGATGGGCGGCGAATATGGCCCCAACCCCGGCGGCGAATTGGAATTCGGCGACGGTTTGATCCAGTCCGACCGCACGCCCAACCCGCAGCTGTTCGAGCTGACCAAGGTCTATGCGCCGATCCAGTTCGAGGGCTTCGACCCGGCCAGCGGTGCGGTGCGCGTCGCCAACCATTATGATTTCGCGAGCCTCGCCGGGCTCGATCTCGGTTGGCAAATGCTCGAGGACGGCGTCGTCGTCGCGCGCGGGACGATGCCCGCGCTCGCGACTGCGGCGCACGGCCACGAGACGACGACGCTCGCGCTGCCCGCGATCGCGCGCAAGCCGGGCGCCGAATATTTGCTCAACCTAATCGCCCGGGCCAAAGACGGTGGCACCCCGGGGATCGCCGCGGGCCAGGTGATCGGCTGGGAACAGTTCCCCCTCGGCAACGCAGTGGCAGCCGCCAAGCCCGCCCCCACGGGCAAGGTCGACGTCTCGCAGGCGGGCACCACGATCACGCTGCGCGCAGCCGGGGCCGAACTCGTGCTCGATCGCAAGACCGGGCTGCTCGTCCGCTATGCCGCCAACGGTCGCACGCTGCTGCGCGGCGGAACGCCCGATTTCTACCGCGCCCTGACCGACAACGACGTCGGCGTCGGCGTCGAGCGCACCCATGCCGCCTGGAAGGCAGCCTCGAGCGATCGCACCGTCGAGGCAGTCGAGCAGCATGCGACGCGGGGCAGCGCCGACGTCACGATCCGCTACCGCATCGGCCAGGACGTCGCGCGTTTCGTCACGCGTTACGCGATGGCGGGCGACGGCAGCGTGGCGGTCGAGGGCAGCTTCACGCCGCTGCGCACCGATTTGCCCGATCCGCTGCGGATCGGCCTGGCCTATGCCATGCCCGCCAGCTTCGACACGCTCGAATGGTATGGCCGCGGCCCGCACGAAAGCTATGCGGATCGCAAGACCAGCGCGCCGCTCGGCCTGTGGCGCGGAGCAATCGCCGAGCAGAACCACGATTACATGCGGCCGCAGGAAACCGGCAACAAGGTCGATGTGCGCTGGATGGAACTGTCGGATCACGCCGCGGGCGGTCTGCGCGTCCAGGGCGACGCGCCGCTGTCGATGAACGCGCTCGCGTTCCCGTACGACGATCTGTCGCACCGCGCGCCGGGCACGCGCCGCAGCTCGGACATCGTTCCGCATGATGCGGTTTCGTTGATGATCGATGCAGTCCAGTCCGGGATCGGCGGCGATACGCAATGGGACCAGACCGGGCGAGCGCTCCCGCGCTACCGGATCGCGCTCGCGCCGCGCAGCTTCAGCTTCCGGCTGACCCCGTTCAACGGCGCGGGCACCACCCCGACGCTCGCCCGGCCCGCGTCGGCGACGGGCGTGGCGGAGGTGATCCAGTGACCGCGCGCGCCCTCGCGCCTGCTCGCCGGCACGCTGCTCCTCTTGGCCGGTGCCGCCGTCGCGTAGCAGGCCGCCACTCCGAGGCGGCCGAGCCACCCTCGGGCTTAGGATCTGGCACGACAACAAGCTGTGGACCTCGCGCAATTACACCCGCTACCGCATCCTCACGAACGGCCCCGATGCCGCTGACTTCGAGGTCGATTATGCGCCCTGGCCAGTCCAGGTCGATCGCCGTGTATCGGAGACGCGCCGCTTCACGCTGCCGCTCGGCACGCGGTTCACGCGGATGGTCTCGACGCTGTCGTCGGACAAGCCGGGTCCGCTGATCGTCGGCATCGGCATCGGCCACCGTCCGATCGGCGCGAGCGAAGGCGCGCTGACGGTCGACCGCGCGCACGGCATCCGCTCTTTCTGGAGCGCCCAGGATGGCGCGCATGGCGATCGCGCGCAAGGTCGAGCCAGGCAAGCCGTTCGTCTATTATTCCGGCTCGGCGTTGGACAAGGACGTCGGCGACCCTCGCACGCGCGGCGAGTGGGACCGCTACCCCCTTACCGCCCCCGTCGATTTTCGCGTGCCGACCGACCGCCGATAGGGGGGGGGAGACT
Source organism: Sphingomonas sp. PWP1-2 (assembly GCF_049898305.1). Taxonomy (NCBI): domain Bacteria; kingdom Pseudomonadati; phylum Pseudomonadota; class Alphaproteobacteria; order Sphingomonadales; family Sphingomonadaceae; genus Sphingomonas; species Sphingomonas sp. PWP1-2. Next base: position 144,036 of record NZ_JAFCXM010000003.1, on the reverse strand, counting down.
CGATGAAGCGCCGCGATCCTGCGGCGAGCGCAGCGCACCGGCAATCGACCCATTCGCGGGCGCTCAAGCCAACTTCCGATGTCTGTTCGTCGAAGGACCGGTGATCGATCAGGGCCTCGTATTGCTATTTGATCGAGGCTGCGAACGACAAGGTGAAATTGGAATTCGCGGCCATATTGCCCGAGGGCGTGATGCGAATGGCGTTCACCAATGGGTCGTAGCCATTCGACGGGGCATAGGACCAGGTCACCCCCTTGTCGTTCGAGTAGCTTATGTTGGCAGCGGCGAGTGTAACCCCGCTCGTCCCGGAAACGAGCTTGACGGGCAACGCGGTGGTGCCATCGAAATTTGTGTTGAGGTAGGTTATCCCGGCGGGAAAGATGTCGGTAAGAATGATCGTGCCCGGATCGACCGGACTGTTTCCAGTATTCGACACCGAAAACACGTAAACCACGTCGGTGCCGGGCAAGTTGTACGCCCCGAAATTTCCGGAACGTGGCGCCGATGCTTTGGTCACCGACAGCGACGGCATCGGACATGCACTGATCGACGCAATGCCAGCGCCTTGTTGACCCGTCGTGGTTTCGCCCGACTGGAACGGATAGTTTCCGTACCGCAGCACGACCGTCGTGACGGGTTGCGCAAACGTCGCAGTGATCGTGCCGTCATCGGAGTTGTTGTTCGAAGCGCCGGTGCCGGCCGCCTGCGTCGCAGCGAGCGTTACCGGCGCAGTCGTGGCGCCTGACGTGAGCGCGGATCCGGTTGCCGTCCGTGGCGCCGTTGCGCCGTTGCCGTTCCCCCACGGGGTGGTGAGCACGGGCGTATAGGTGGTCGCGCCGCTCGCCCCCGTTATCATGATCCAATCCCGATACTGGTTGAGCGTGAAATCGATATCGTGCGTGACGACCGAGAAGTCGCGAATTGGCGTGGGGAATGTGAAGGTCACCGTGATGACCCGCGTTCCGCTGGTCAGGTCGGTGGTCCGGCCCGCAAAAATTCCGCCGAAGACGAGGTCGCGTTTGGTCGCATCGGGGCCTGTGATCAACGTCCCGATCGCCGGCATCTGCGTGTTCGCAATGGCCGTCGAGCTCAGGCCGTTCTGCGCAATCGCCACGGAAAAGGGCAGCGAAGCGCCAGCGCTGCTGACGGCGGTGTAGGAATAGGTGGAACCGTAATTGAGCGTCGCCGCCGGCTGGTTGGCGAAGGCGAAAGTGTACTGGCTCGCGGCATCGCACGAGGCGTGCGCCACAGCGGGCGCCACAAGCGCCATGAGCGCGGCAAAAACCCTTTTCATCGACCCGATAGTCCCAGGAAAGCGAAGCGCGTCTGATCGAACTTCAGACGCGCGGTGAGGAATGCGCCATGATGCGTCGACCGCTCCGCCGCAAAGTCCCGGTCGGCAAAGCCGGAAAAATTCCAGCCGGCGGTGACCAGCATATTGGCGGCCGGGCGAAGTCCGATCACCGGGCCGACGGCATAGGCCAGGGTGCCCCCGTCGAGATCGCCGCGCGCGGTTGCGCGCACCCCGACTTCGAGCCAGTCCGCCAGGCCGAGATGTCCGTCGAGCCCCGCCACGGCGGTCACGCCGCGAAGGTCATAGCTCGCGATCCGGTCGCTGGTATAGCGCGCGGCGAGGAAGATGCCGATCTCGCTGCGCTGATACAGGCCGGTTTCGTCGCGGCCATACGGCGCCCAATCGAACGACAGGCTGCCGAGCAACCGGCCGGAACGCGCATCGCCTGTGACGAGCAACACGCCGCCGCCGGGCGCCGTCGCACCCCTGACCGCACCGCTCACACTGTCGGCGCGGTATTCGAGCTTGGCCAAGAACGCGACCTGACGGGATGCCGGTCGCGATGCCGCCGACACAGCGACGTTGGCGACGCTGGTGGTGGTGCCCCCGACCTGGACACGCGACCAGGTCGCGAGGCCGCCGAGTGCCTGCCCCTCGCCGAGCTGACGCAGCAAGCCGAGCGTCAGCGCGGCCCGGTCACCGAGCGAGCCGAGACGATACTCCGCACGCGCCGTGCTGCTCCACCGGCCACCGCGATAGCCCAGCCCCAACGTCAGCGCGGTGAAATCCTCGGTCAGCGTCGCACCGTTGCCGACGAAACCACCGCTGGCGACGGGCTGTGCGACGGTGACGACCGTCGCCGGATCGATCCCGCCGAGCGCACGGTTGCCATCGATCGTCGCATCGATCGTCCAATGCTTGCCGAGCTCGAACGATTGCGCAAGACCATAGGCTGCGTAGCTGCGCCGGCCATATTCGCTCAGCATCTGATCCGACACGCTGCTCGTGATGCGGCCGCCGGCCCAGGGCTTGAGGTCGAAGCCCAGGCGCGCGGTCCGTGCGTCGATTTTGTCGCCATGCGCCAGCTCGTACGTGCCGACCAGCGTGACGGAATCGCTCAGCGCGAAGCGCGCCCCGGCGCGGTGGCGTTGCGGGAAGTCGATGCTGCCGGCATTGCCCAAGGCGAGACTGCTGCTCGCATCGAGCTCCAGTCGATTGTCGAACAGCCGCTGCGTCGCGCCACCCTCGATCAGCGTCGAGACCGCCGCGCCGCCATTGGCGAGGCGATCCTCCGCATGCGCCAGCGCGATGCGAAAATCGGTCCGCGCGCCGCGATAGTCGAGCCGCAGCTGCGCCGCGCGGCGGGTGGTCGCATCGACCAGGCTAGCGTCGTTCCACACGCTCGCCGTTGCGGAGAGCTGTTCCGTGACTTTGGCGCGAAGATCGGCGCCGATCTTGCGGCGGCCACGTTCGGCGCCGTTTTGCTGGCCAAGCCCGAAGCCAAGATCCTGTTGCCGCGCATAGCCGAGCAGATCGAAGCGTCGATCATGATGCTCGACCTCGACCTGCCAGGCCATTCCGCTGCTCTGGCCGGGCTGGGTGTTCGCGGCGCCCGACAGCGACCGATTGCCCCGGCTGGCGGCGAGTTCGGCGCGGATCTCGGTGTCGCGCGCAAACCGCAGGCGGAGATCGGTCGCGATCAGATCGGTCCGCCCCTGATCGCCATCGTCGTGCAGCACGGTGGCCCCGACGCGCAGCGCGCCGCCCCTGCCATCATACCGCACGCGCGCGCCGCCATTGAGCGCGCCGGAATCGTCCCGATCGACCTCATAGTCGGCGACGATGAACTGCGGGTTCAGGTCACTCGACCGGCTCAGGACGGGCGCCGAGAAGCGGATCGTTCCGGCAGCATAATCGATATCGTAATCGACGAAACGAGTCAGCGCGCGGCGGTCCATGATCCGCTCGGAGCGCAGCCGGTCGCGGACTTCGATGACGATCTGCTCGCTATTGGCGAGCACGTCGCGCGATGCCAGCGCATAGGGGCCCGACAGGCCATTGCCCTGGATCTCGTCGCGACGATGGCGAGTCGCGATGCGGGCGGCAAAGCCGCGGGCGGCAAGGCGACGGCTCCGCGCTTCCGCCTTGAACCCCGTCGCCGTCCGGGTGTAGCGCCGAGGGCGGTTTCGCCGAAGCCCGTCTCGAAATCGCCGAACAGCGCATAGAACTGGCGCCGCTCGAGCTTGACGTAGAGCTTGCGCGTCGATGCCGCGTCGAACCTTCGCTCGGAGCGATCGGCATAGATCGTGTAATAGGTGTTGGGGTCAATCGCGCCCGAAAGGCGCTGGTCCTCGCGCCGCTTTGCGCTGTCATAGGCGAGCGTCAGCAGCCATTTTCCCAGAATTCGGCCCTTTGCGTAGAAGGCGATCCGGCCGTCGGCGCGGATCTTGTCCGCACGCTCGATCGCTTCGATATGGCCTGCCAGCCCCGCGCGGTCGACACCGGCCTCGGCCAAGCCAACGATGGTCCAGGCGCGGGCGCCTGGTTCGAGCCATGTCTCGACTTGCTGCGAGCGGACGGTATCGCGATCGCGGAAGCTGAACGTGATCGTGACGGCGCCGCTCACCGTGGTCGGGGCGAGCGCGATATAGGCGATGCCGTCGTCGCCCGTCACGTGCCACACGGGTTTGGCCCGGCCGAGCCCGGTCAGCGCCCGTGCCTGTTCGGCGTCGATCTCCATCGCCGTCGCATAGGGCGCAGACACGGCGATATCGCCGACGGTCCCGGCGTGAACCGGGCGGCCGTCGCGATCGATGAGGCGGACCGCGAGGACCGGGCGGCGGACGCCATCGGCGACGAGCACGGATTTTTCGGGCAGATACTGCGCGCGCGCCGCCGTTCGCACGAAATGGACGTCGCGCGACAGCGTCGTGACCAGCGCGCCGTCGCTGCCACGGACTTCGGCGGTCAGATGCGTCGTACCGTCGCCGAGCGGCACCCCGCGCCACATGCTGACGGCGAAGCGCTGCGCCGCTTCAGTGCGGCTCCCGTCGAACGCGACGGGATCGACCGGCGTGCCGTTCGCGAACAAGGTGAGTTTCTGGCCTGGCAGATGGCGAATTGCGACGCGCACCGCTGGCGCCCGTGGGTTGTGGTCGGGTTCCGGGAAGAGCCAGGAGATATCGGCTTTGCCATCGGCGAACCAGTCGCGCTCGCCAGCGGCGGCGACGCGGTCCGAGACGGGTTCTGGTACATCGGTGCGCGCCACCCCGGGCTGTGCCGAAATCACGGCGTGGAAATCGGCCGTGACGAGCGCCCCGCCCTGCCCTTCGACAAAGCGCGAAATGGCACTGCCGGCCGACCGCGTGCTGCGCACGCAGTCGACGAAGCTGCTCGCTGGGGAAAGGCTGGTCGGATCGACCTGCACCACATGCCGCCCCGGCAAAACGCCCTCGAAATGATAGCGGCCATCGCGGTCGGTGATCGCGTAGCTGCCATCCTCGAGAAAGACGCGCACGTCTGCGATGCCTGCCGCAACCCGCGGTATCGCGGCGCAGCCACCCGCCATGATCCGGCCGACGATCGTCATGCGTGCCGCGATCGTGTCGCGATCGATCCTGACGGCGACGCTGGCATTGCTCTCTGCGCCACGCACGTCGATCGTCCGGGCGCGGTTGAGCGCTTGCCCTGCCGGGGCATCCGGCCGAACCTGCAGGACATAGGTAAGCGTGCGCTGTGCGCCCGCCGCGATCGTCCCGAGATCGACGGTAATCGTGCGTCCGTCCGCGGCAATCGTCACCGCGGCGGGATCGCTCGCTCCATCGACGCGGATCGTGTCGGGTCGCAAACGCATGACCGTCGGCAGGATGTCGGTCAGGATGACGCCGCGCTTGGCATGCGTCGTGTCGGGATTGCGCGCCGTGATCGTGTAGACGACCCGATCGCCCGGCGATGCCACGCCGCGCGACGCCGTCTTGGTGAGGTTGATAGCCACAGGCGGCCGGTCGAGCGGAATGTCGATCCGAACTTCCGCCGGTCCGCTCAGCGTGAACACCTCGCCATAAGACGCACCGTTGACGACAAAGGGCTGACCACCGGGTCGGAGCAAGGTGGCGAACTGGATCGGCGTCAAACTCGATGGTGCCACATAGGGCGCCGGGGCCTCGACCTTGAGGCGATAGCGTCCGGCGTTGGCCTGTGGGAAGCGATACTCGCCCGGCGGCAGCGCGTACGTCTGTCCGGCGCCATCGGTCACGGTTTGCCCGGTGACGATGCTCGACGGATATCGCGTCTTTCCATCGGCGGCGTACACCACCGCGGGCAGGCCCGTCACGGCATCAAGCATCGTGACGCGCGCGCCGGAGACCGGAGTGCCGTCTTCGCTGTCGAACGCCACTCCGGCGGGATCCACCAGAGTGTCGATGATGGCCGTTGCGATCGGCTTCTGCGTGCCGTCGCGACGGCATTCGATCGAAATCTTGTCGTCCGCGCTCAGGCTCAGCGCGCAATCGCCGGTGGCGAGCGCGGGCGGCGCGGCACGCGTGGCGATGATTCCGACGAATTCGCCACTGTTCACGGCGTTTTCGGACACGACGAGCGTTTCGCGATCGCCACTCGTCGTCACCAGGGTGACCGTGACGGTATCGATCGCTTGGGGATCGCGGTTCGCACTCGGCGCCGCCAGCTTGAAGATCAACGGTTCGCCGGCCCGAACCTCCGTCGAGGGCGTAACGCCGCCGATCCCGGCTGCGCTTGCCGGACCGATCGGCGCGGCCGCTTGCGGGGCGACGGCCTGACACAGCGGCGTCCGCACCGAAAAGACGAGCGGCGAACCGACGTCTGGACGGTAGGTGGTCAGCGTGACCGCTATAGCCTCGACAGTAACGGTGACCGGGTTGGAGGCGATGCTGCCGTTGGACCAGTCAGCCCGCGCGACATTCTCGATCCGCGTCTGCGCCTGGCATGCGCTTGCCAGCGCGGCGCAGCACGCCACGATCGCCACCATCCATGCACAGAGGATCAGAAAGAGTTTGCGCATCTCGATTTCAAGACAGGAGCGGGTCCGCCGGTGGCTCCGGGTCGAAGCAAGGATTTGAACCACCGGCGAATTTCGTCAGTTTATGGTCGCGCGGAACAGCAGGGTGCGGGCGTCGCCCGCAGCGACGCTCGACAGCGTTCCCGTGATGGTGCCGGAGGCAAAGCTCCCGCCGCTCGCGCCATCCGCATTGCAGGTCGACCCCGTCACGGTTCCGTTGAGAAAGATGCCGAACGACGAGAGGTAGGTGATCGTGGTCGGCAAGACGTCCGCCAGCGCCACGTTGGTGGCATTTGCACCGCCGGCCGCATTGGCGACCGAAATGCAATATTCGATCGTCGCGCCCGGGATCATCTTGGGGTTGGTCGTGCCGTTGAACGGATCGCTGACGATCCGGCTGACCTTGGTCACGCTCAACGCGGCGGCAAAGACGGTGTAATCGTTCTTTGCCGAATACGCTGCGTCTCGCGCGGCGTCTGTCGCGCCGGCACTGTCGGCGAACACGGTATCCATGCCAGCGGTATTGCTGCCGGTGGTCTGCACCAGGGCGTTACCCTGGGTCCCTGCCGTACCGCCTTCGCGCCCGGTCGCGGTCAACGTCACTGCAGCGACATCATTGGTGGCGCGGCCGAGCGGGATGTCGGCAACGACGAACACCGTCTTGGACGTGTCGGCTGCCAGCTCGTCGAGATAGGTGACCTGGCTGTCGCCGGCATCGTAGACGCCGTTGGCGTTCGTATCGACGTAGATGCGCAGATTGGTCGCGTCGAACGTGTCGGTGTTCGAATGCGCTCCGGCGCCCCCCGTCTGCTGCGAAACGGCCAGCGCGAAGTCGAGCGTGGCGTTGGATGTATTGGTTACCGAGAACGCCGTGACCGCGGCGAGTTGCCCCGGTGAAACCTGGGTGGTCGACGTTCCGACCGCCGCAACCACGAGATTGACCTTGCGGTCGACGGTGAAGCTGTCCGACGCGGCAATCTGGTTCTGGGCGACGCCGCCCACTTGGTAGTTGACCTGAACCGTGTTGGTGATGGTCGATCCGGCCTGAGTCCCGGCCGCGAATGCGGGAGTAGAGCCAAGTACGGCGAGCGCGACAAGGCTCCCCGCGCCCAGCAGGGTGCTGGCACGTGTCATGATAGTCTCCGATTAGGGTGTGCGCGCCTTGCCCCGCCGGCGCGCGCAGCGGTTGGTTAGCGGACGATGCCGCGGTACTTCAGAGACCCACTCGCGCCCGGCGCGATGCTGGGCAGCGTCCAGCGCAAATGGGTAACGTCGGTTGCTTGAGCCTGTCGTGGTGCGACACCCGCAACCGCGATCCGGAGCGCGGCAAGCGCCCCGAAGGTGCGCCCCCCGTCGACCGACACCTGTGCTCCGGGTGTACTGTCGCCGGTGAAGATGACGCCGTTCGGCACAGGGTTGGTCACGACGAAGTGCACGACTGGCTGCGTGGTCACGTTGCGATAATTCGTCGCCAGGATCAGCCGATCACCGGGGACCACGTGTTTCGCGTCCGACACCACGGTTTCCGGACGCCCGTTGGTCAGGACCGTTTTCTCGGTCGTCACGGTGCTGCTGAGCGACACTGCGTTGGTCGCCGCGATGGCGACCACGGGCAAAGCGACAGCGGCGAGAAAAGCAAAGAGTTTCATAGCGATCATCCTCAATTGATGCGGGTTTTGAATTCGACGGTGTGGGTCGTTCCGGCAGTCTGCGCGCCCAGCGCGACATCGATGCCGGCGCTCGACGCAGTCCCGACGTCGGCGTCGGCGGCATCCGACAGAGTGGCGCCGTCGAGCGTGAGCGAGCTCGCCTGGTAGCCGGTGCCCGCGGGTATCGCGTCGATCACATGCAGGCCCGCAACGCTGCCCGAGCCCGTCACGGTCGAAACCAGACGCCAGGTGATGATCGATCCCGGCACGGCGCGTGTGCCCCCGAACGGATCGGTCACCGTTGCCGACTTCACCAGGTTGACGGTCCCGCGGCTGACGACAAATCCGCTCGTACCCTCCCGCAGCGCGTGGGTCGCGCCTACGACGGCGTCGCCGCCGCCCGTGCCCTGCGCGGCAAACAGGGTTCCCGGCGCCCCGCTGCCGGTCGTTGCCGTAGCGCTCAACCGGACGAGGCCATGCTTTGCATCAAGAGCGTCGGCCGGGATCGAGGAGACGACGAAGACGGTGACGCCGCTTTCCGGCGCCAGCACCGGCGTTGCGCCACCCGCTGCGACCACCGCATCGACCCCCGGCTCGTACTGGCCGTTGCCGTTCGTATCGATCGCGAGCTGGGTGATGGTGGGATCGAACGCGTTGCCGGTGACGGTCCCGACAGCCGCCAGTGCGAAGCTTTCCTCACCGTTGCCCTTGTTGGTGACCGTGAAGGCCAAGACCTGCGCCGCGCTCCCCGCCGTCGTCGCCACGTCGGCCGTTTCCCGCGCCGCCACCGCCACGTCGAGCATCTCATCGACGCGGATCGAGACGGTGTTGGACGTGATCGTCGCTTGCGTCCCGCCCTCGGGATAGGTCGCGGTCGCGCTGTTGTTGATGATTGTTCCGGCCTTGACGCCTTCGGCGTGGACGGGAGACGCGAAGACCAGCGTCAGCGCGGTCATCGCGACCGCGGGAATGCCAGCGCAGCGGGGCGTCGAAGCGGGCAAGAAGGAGGTGTTTTTTGTCATAGCCAGGCCATTCACGGCCGAACCCGTTAAGCCTATCTTGCCATCCGGCGGCTTCATCCGAAAAGACGAGATCGCCAAACCGATGACTAATCCTTTCAGATCAGCGATAGACACATTAGCGGTACGGCTGCGGATTCTTGCCGGAACCGCCGCAGTTGGATCGATAAACGAGTCGTTACCCCGGGGCCCAGAGACCTATGACAACGCCACCCTCGATCCTTGTCGTCGACGACCATCCGATTTGCGCAGCGGCGCTATCCATGGCTTCACGCGCGGTCGATGGCGAGGCGGTCGTGACGACGGTAAGCACCATGACGGAAGTCGAGACCGCGCTGCGGGAAAGGCGTTTCGACCTCGTCTTGCTCGATCTGATGCTGCCGGACGTGAACGGACTTTCCGGGCTCGCCATGGTGCGCTCGCTTTCGTCGGCAACCCCTGTCGCCATCGTTTCAGGTCGCGACGACATGACGACGATCCGGCAAGGCCGCGGCCTGGGCGCGAAGGGCTTCATTTCGAAATCTGCCGAAATCGACGAGATGATTGCGGCGATCAGGGTGATTCTGGCGGGTGGCCAGTGGTTCCCCGATGCCGCAATGGCGGACGGGGCGGGAACCGAGCACGAAGATCTGGCGCGACGCCTCGGGGAGCTGTCGACCGCGCAACTCCGCGTGCTGCGGGCGATTGCGGGCGGGCAGCAGAACAAGCAAATCGCCTACGAGCTCGGGCTGGCCGAGCCGACGATCAAATCGCACCTCGCGGCGATCTTCCGCAAGCTTGCCGTCGGCAACCGGACGCAAGCCGTTCTTGCCTTCCAGGCGCTCGAAGCGCGCGGCGACGAAACGCCCTAGGAGAGAGGATCCGAGAGCGACACTGCGGCATCTTCGGACAGGACGCTTTCGATCGCTTCGCGCGTCGCTCTGCCCGTCGCCGCCAGCTGGTTGCTCCTATCGCTGCGATCGTCGGGAGCGCGTTCGATCGTGCGGCACATTTCGGCCAATCGCGCCGCACCAACGGTCGTTGCCGCGCCTGCCAGCGCATGGGCTTCTTGCGCGACTCGCGCGCGATCGCCCGCTTCAAGCGCTTGGACGAGGGTTTGGATCGACTGATCCAAGGTGTCAGCCATCATGCCAAGCAAGACGTGCGTATCGTGCAGCCCCAGCGACGATCGCAGTGTGCTCAGATAATCGATATCGATCAGCGGTTCGGCCTCGGCGCCGCTCCGATCGACGATGGGCTGCACCGCATCCGCTTTCTGGAGAAGCTCGCCGACGATGCGCAGCAAATCTTCCACTTTGAAGGGTTTGCGAAGATACGCGCTTGCGCCTGCATCCATCGCGAGCCGGGCGTGCCAATCGCTGCGGCGCGCGGTGAGCATGAGCACCGGGATCGCTTGAAACCGCGGCGAAGCGCGCAATTCCTGCAAGATCGGCAGCCCACCTTTTCCGGGTAGCGCGCAATCGAGAATGATGAGATCCGGATCGTTTTCCCAGAGACAATCGATCGCGTCCAAACCATCCGCGACGGGAATGACGGTGTGCGCCGCGCTTTCCAGCGCCCGCGCAACGATTTCTTGTACCAGTTCGTCATCCTCGACAATTACGATCGTCGCCATCCATCTTCCTTGAAATGTGGTGCAAGCTCGGCTCACCCGACCGCTGGATCCGGTCTTCGCAGCCGTGTCATTCCAGCGCTTAGAAACGCCAGCTTTTCCGGGACGGGAAGCCGCGCCAGCGTCTCGGCGAATTCGGCAGTGATTTCGCCCATGCCGTCGTCATCGAAGAACCCCGCACTGCCGGCGAGCTTGTGGAGCTCGTCCTGCAATTCGTCCGCGGTCTGCGGATCCAAGTCTCCGACCGCGACGACGGTCTCGATCCTGGCGATCAGGCGGTCGGTCCGATCCGCGAATTTCTTTGCGAGCGCGCTGCTGACTCGAAATGGAGCGGCATCCCCGGGTGCCGGATCTGGCGCACGCCGGTATTTCTGGATCACGGCGCGAAGGGCGTCGATCGTAATCGGCTTGCTGAGATGATCCTGCATCCCGGCTTTACGACACATCTCGATGTCCGACTCATAGGCGTTGGCCGTCAACGCAACGATCGGAAGCATCGCGGCATCGATCCCCGCGGCCCGGATGCGCTGCGTGGCGTCGACGCCGTTGAGCGTCGGCATCTGCATATCCATGAGGACCAGATCGAACGCCTCGCCCGACCTGATCATCTCATCGACGGCGGCCACGGCGACGGCACCGTTTGGCGCGATGGTGGTCTTGCACCCGAGCCGAGCCAACATCGCCTTGACCAAATGCTGATTGATCTCATGATCTTCGGCAACCAAGATATGCAAGCCCAAGTCAGACGAGATGGCATCGCTCTGCTTCGCCTGATCGGCAGTGCGTGCAATTCGTGCCTGGTCTTCGGCCACGCGGAGCGGAAGCGCGAGGGTCAGCGTCGTGCCGACGGCTTTCGTGCTGTTGAGGGTCAGCGTTCCGCCCATCAGCTGCGCCAACTCCGCGCTGATGCTGAGGCCAAGCCCGCTCCCGCCGAACCGCCGCGCCGTGCCGTCCTCGGCCTGCACGAATTTCCCCATAACGGCAGCCTGCCGGTCCTCGTCGATGCCGATACCCGTGTCTTCGACACTGAGCGAAAGCATCGCGCCCTGCACCTCGGCCCGGATCGTGATCGATCCGATCGTCGTGAACTTGATCGCATTGCCGAGCAGATTGAGGATGATCTGCCGCAAGCGCAGCCCATCGCCGATGATGTTCGAGGGAACGCCGTCGGCCATCGAGAAGGTGATCGGCAGCGATTTCCCGAGCGCGAGCGGCGCCATCAGTTTGATGCACGCGCCGACGAGATGTGGCAGGTCGACCACATCGTGAAAGATGACCAACTGCCCCGCCTCGATCTTCGTCAGATCGAGAATGTCGTTGAGCAAGCGCATCATGGCGGTGCCGGAGTCGGCGATGAGTTCGACCTTGCGCCGCTGGTCGGGGGTGAGCGGATCCGCGAGCAGCAACTCGGTAAACCCGAGCACACCGTTCATCGGCGTCCTGATTTCGTGGCTCATATTGGCGAGAAAGCTCGTCTTCGCCTCGGCAGCGCCCTCCGCGGCGGCGAGCGCGCGCTCGAGATCGAGTTCGAGGCGCTTGCGTTCGGATATGTCGCGCACCGAAACGATGATTTCCGAAGGCAATCCCGTCGCAGGATCTCGCACCAAGCCGCTGTTCGCCTCGAGCCACACCCAGATTCCGGGCCGGTCAATCGGCTCGGCCCGATACGCGACGATCAGTTGATCCTGATCCCCCGTTGCAAGCCGCTTATACTGCGCATTGACCCGTGCTGCATCCTCGGGATGGAATCTGGTCAACATGTTCCGGCCGATGAGGCCTGCGGGATCGACGCCAAGCAACCTGGCGACCGAAGGCGACGCGTAGATGCACGTTCCGTCGAGGCTTAGCCGAAATACGGCATCGGTGGCGTTCGCGGCCAACAGGCTGAGCTGCTCCTCGCGCTCGCCGAGCGCCTTCTCCGCCAGCTTGCGCTGGGTGATGTCAATGTTGACGCCGATATAGCCCACCAGGCTGCCATGCTCGTCAATCTCGGGTTCGCTGATCACTTCGACCCAGCATGTGCGACCATCGCGGTGCTGAAAGCGAAATTCGCTCCGCAGACCGATACGCTGTTCGACTGCGCCGATCCAATCCCCGAAGAGCCGATCCCGATCATCGGGGTGGATTGCCGACGCCCAACCGCTCCCGAACGCCTCGGCTTCGACCAACCCCGACAATTTCAGCCATGCGTCGTTGACATAGGTGCAGTTGCCCGATGAATCGGTTCGGAAGATGCCCGCCGGCGACAGGCTGGCTAGCGTCTCGAAAAGGCGTTTGCTCTCGGCAAGGTCGATCTGCGACTGACGCTGTTCGGTAATGTCGATGACCGCGCCGATGAACCCCGTCAGGCTACCTTGGTCGTCGAATTCGGCGCTGTTGACCGTTTCGACCCACATCTCTCCGCCATGGGCGCGCTTGAACTTCGATTGGCGGACGCGGACTTCGCCCGGAACGAAGCCGATCCATGCCGGCCGCTCGATAAAGGGCGTCGGATCGGCCAAGGCCCGCATCCACCCATTGCCCAGCGATTCCTCGAAACTGAGACCGACCTTGGCGACCCACTCGCGATTGACGTAGGTGACGTTGCCGTCGGCGTCGGCCCTGAAAATGCCGATCGGGGCCGATTCTGCCAGGCGCCTGAAGCGCGTCTCGCTGTCCTCCAGCGCCCTCTTCGCGGTTACGCGCGCCGTCACGTCTCGCACCGAGTCCGAGATTTCGAGCAGCTTGCCCGCGCGATCCCAATGGAATTTCGGACGCGCTTCGAGCCACCGCGCCTCGCCCGCCTTGGTGAGCGCGCGATATTCGATCGTCCGTCCGTCCCCCGCGGCCGATGCCGCCCTGAACGCTTCGGCGACGCGCGCGTGATCATCCGGATGCATGAACGCAAACGGGGTTTTGCCGATCAGGTCGTCGGGTGCGTAGCCGAGCAAATCGGTGACCGACGGGGAAACGTAGCGAAAGATGCCGTCTGCCCCATAGAGCGCGATCACGTCGCTGACATTGTCTGCGAGCAGCCGGTAATGGCGCTCGCTCTCGGCGACGCAGGCGGCGGCCAGATGTTGCGCGGTAACGTCCTGGAATACGCCGAAGAGCGACGTCGTTTTGCCGCTGGCATCGGCGGAGCACTCGGCGCGCGCGATCACGTGACGGATTTCTCAGTCGGGCCGGCGGATCCGCAATCCGAAATCATACCCTTCGCCGGTTTCGACCGCGTTCGCGACGAACCGCGTCAGCGTTTCGCGGTCGTCCTCATGGTATAACTTCTGGATTGCCTCATAGTCCGGGACCGCTTGGGAAACCGGAAGACCGTGGATTCGGAAGACTTCGTCAGACCAGATGACTTCTTGTGCAACGAGATCGAAGCGCCAGTGGCCGACGCCGGACATCGCCTCGGCGGTCCGTAACAGGCGGTTCTGCTCGTCGAGGATCGACCGTGCCTTCGACAGTTCGAGCTGGTCGACGACCAGTTGCGCAAGCGACCGAAGATAGTCGATATCCGCCTCGCTGGGGCGCGGCCTGGGCTCCGTATCGATGACGCACAAGGTGCCGAGATTGTGCCCGTCCGACGTCGTCAGGACAGCCCCGGCATAAAAGCGGATAGCGGGCGCGCCCAAGACCAGCGGGTTGGTGTCGAACCTGGCGTCGGCAAGCGCGTTCTCGACCACCATGACCGAGCCGGGAGCCAGATTGATCGCATGATCGCAAAAGGCCCAATCGCGCGGCGTCTCTCCGACGTCGAGGCCAATGCACGCCTTGAACCACTGGCGCTGTTCGTCGATCAACGAAACCAGCGCGATCGGCGCCTTGAAATACCCCGCTGCAAGCTTCGCGATCCGGTCGAAACGGTCTTCGCGCTCTGTTCCCAGAATGGCGTGTTCTCGAAGCGAGGCGATCCGTAAATCTTCGGCCGTCGGTATCATCGGGTTTGGCATAGCGACGTTTGAAGCATCGGGCGCCATGAGTCTGTGGTCGGATATGGCGTCGCGGCGCCGCCGGGACTGCGCCTATTCATCGCCTTGTCAGGAAGGTGCCGCATACTCGCCCCTACGGATAATTACCTAACGACGTGCCGATAAATGGTTAACAAATCATGCAACTGCATGTCTTGCCGGATGCACCGGGTTGGTGAGCCAAGGCCGCCCCTGTGTACGCCCCCCGCGTACATACGATTTTACGCCGATTTACGGCGGCGGCGATATCACCGCCACGGTCGCATGGGAATTGATGGCGAACGATTGACCGGCAAAGAGCCGTGCGTGTTGGACGAATTCCTCGACAGCACCAGCGAGCTTCGAGGCAAAGACGGCTTCGGTCAGCTGCACACCAGCATAAAGCTCCACCTCGACCAGACAGTCGATCAAGCGAAAGGCACCGACACGGGCGGTCGCGTTTCGTAGCAAATGCGCCTCTTGACGGGCGCCCTTCAAGTCACCCGCGCCGATCAACAGATGGAGCCGGTCTCCGATCTTTTCGGTCCAGTCTGCGAGTTCGGACAACAAGGCATTGCGACCTGCAGCGCCGACGGATCGATCGAGCTCGGCGATCAGATCGTCGTCAAAAACAAGCGCGTTCAACGCTGACGCACAATCGATGCGAAGGTCAGCTGGATCGGCCCCTGGACCAGGCGCGTCTGAATACCTCCATCGACGTCTTTGAACGATCTGTTAAGCATAGCTGACGGAACTTGCCGACAACCTCTAAGCGGCACAATCATACATTCGGATGCACATCTCGGTCCGACCGAGCGAGCGTTCGATGATTGCGGGCGCGGTCCAGGCATCTTCGGGTTGCCGGCACCGCAACGCCGTCGGCTTCGCGGAGACCTCGCCAAACGCATCGGTCATCCATGCGCGTAACCGAGTGAAGATCGGATACATTGCGTCCATGCCCCCCGGATCGAGGAGCGCGAGCGACCATACCCCCGGGCACCCTGCTCGGCAGCGACCTGAGATCGCGCGCGGTACGATGACGCCGGTACGCCAGGCCGCTAAGCAGCGACCGCCCGCGCTTCCAGTCCGATCGAGTCCGTGATCGTGATCGCGCGTCCGCCGGGAAGCCGAATAATCCCGGCCGCCTTCAAATGGGTCATCTGCCGGCTCACCGTTTGAATGGTGAGCCCCAGGACGTCGGCGATCTGTCCGCGCGACAAAGGCAAGTCGAAGGTCACCGGGGCGTCGTAGGTCGCCCTGCATCCGCTCGACGCTGTGCGTGAGGTCATGTCGATCAAAAACCCTGCGACCTTTTCAGCCGCCGATGTCCGGGCCAGCGTCCACATCTGCCGACGGGCAACGTTCAGGGCTGCCAATGTGCGCTGAAGCAACAAGCGCTCCATCCCGGCCTGATCGGTCAGCAGCCGCTCGAATGCTCTGCGCGGATACACACATAACTCGGCATCCGTCATCGCCGTGATCGTGAATTCAGCGCGCCCTGGGTAGGGCTGCCCGACGAAATCGGCTGGGTACAGCAGCCCGACGATCTGCTCACGACCCTGCGTGGTGCAGGCGACGAGCTTGAGCACGCCGGACAGCAAATTGCCGCAGATGGTGCTTTCGTCACCGGCCCAGATCACCGTTTCGCCACGAGAAACGCTTTTATACCGTCCGATCGTATCCAATGCCGCGCGTTCGCTGCGCATCACGCTCGCGCACACCCTCGAGTCGGGTGCCGTATCATCGGCGCAGATATCCATGCTGAGCATAGGAAGTTTCATACGCCCACGAGATGATAAACCTGCATCAATTCGGCACAGCTAGGTATATGCCGAAGGCGTCAGGCAGGTAGGCCGCGCCGCGAACGAGGCACCCGCGCGCGGGTGGCGTCCGCGGTCAGTGCGCCGGGATCACCAGGCCGCCAGGCATCGGCATTGGCATCATGTTGGCATTGAGGTGATACATCACCCAGATCGACCCGGCGATCGTCAACACGACGATCACCGTGGTGAACAGGAAAGCGAGCAACGTCCAGCCGCCTTCGGACCGCGTGTCGAGATGCAGGAAGCAAAGCACGTGAACGATGATCTGGGCAAAGCCCATGGCGAAGATCAGCGCCGCTGTCGTCTGCGCATCGTGCAGCACTCCGGACATCACCAGCCAGAACGGCACCGCAGTCAGGATGATCGCGAGGATCGTGCCGATGCGGTAGCCCCGCTGGCTGTGGCCGGACGTGGCGCCATGTGCGGTTTCTGGCGCGATCGAGGGCTGGCTCACCGGAGGACTCCAAACAGATAGACGAAGGTGAAGACACCGATCCAGATGATGTCGAGGAAGTGCCAGAACATCGACAGGCAGATCAGCCGGCGCTTCATCGGCTGGCTGAGGCCGTGCTGCCCGAGCTGAACGAGCATGACGCCGATCCACAGCAGCCCGACCGTGACGTGCGCGCCGTGCGTGCCGACGAGCGTGAAGAAGGCCGAGAGGAAGGCGCTGCGCTGCGGCCCTGCGCCTTCGGCGATCAGCGTCGAGAATTCGTACAGTTCGATGCCGATAAAGCCAGCGCCGAGCAGGCCGGTCACCGCGAGCCAAAAGCGGGTCGCGCCGACCCGCCCGGCTTCGATATGCGGCATCGCCTGGCCGAAGGTGATTGATGACGCCAGCAGCAACGCGGTGTTGAGCGCGACGAGCGGCAGCTCGAAGATCTCATGCGGCATCGGCCCGCCGGCATAACTCGTCCTGACCACGCCGAACATCGCGAACAGCGACGCGAAGATCAGCGCGTCGCTCATCAAGTAGATCCAGAAGCCGAGCACGGTGGCACCGTTGCCGACGGAATCGTGATCGTCGTCTTCGGCCAGGTGCCAGCTCGGCGCGGCGTCGCTCGGGAAGCGCGTGTGGTCGGTCATGTCAGGCTCCCACGGCCGGCTGGTGGCGCTTGCTCTCGGTCAGCGCGACCTCGTCCGCCGGAATGAAATAGTCGCGCGCGAAGTTGAAGGTATGCGCCACCGCGACGACGATCAGCCCGGCGAAGCTCAGTGCGGCGAGCCACCACATGTACCACACCATGCCGAAGCCGAGGCTGAGCGCGAGCCCGGCCAAGATGATTCCGGCGCCGGTGTTGCGCGGCATGTGGATCGGGCGATAGCCCCCGGCGGGCCGCTCGTAACCGCGGCTCTTCATGTCGTACCACGCATCGAGATCGTGGATCACCGGGGTGAAGGCGAAGTTGTACGCCGGCGGCGGCGAGGTGGTCGACCATTCGAGCGTACGGCCGTCCCACGGGTCGCCGGTCAGATCGCGCAGCTGATCGCGCTTCACGAAGCCCATCACGATGCTCATCACGAAGCCTAGGATGCCGACCAGGATGATGAGCGCGCCGATCGCGGCGACGATGAAATAGGGTTGCAGCGTGGGATCGTCGAAATGGTTCACGCGGCGCGTGGTACCCATCAGTCCGACGACGTAGATCGGCGTCCAGGCGACCCAATAGCCGATCACCCAGCCCCAGAAGGCGACCTTGCCCCAGAACTCGTCGAGCTTGAAACCGAACGCCTTGGGGAACCAATAGACCATCCCGGCGAACAGCCCGAACACCACGCCGCCGATGATCACGTTGTGGAAATGCGCCACCAGGAACAGCGAATTGTGCAGCACGAAATCGGCGGGCGGGATCGCCAGCAGCACGCCGGTCATCCCGCCGACCACGAAGGTCAGCATGAACGCCACCACCCACATCATCGGCAGTTCGAAGCGGATGTCGCCGCGGTACATCGTGAACAGCCAGTTGAAGATCTTGGCGCCGGTCGGGATGGCGATGACCATCGTGGCGATGCCGAAGAAGCTGTTGACGCTCGGTCCCGCACCCATGGTGAAGAAATGGTGCAGCCAGACGAGATACGACAGGATCGTGATCACCACGGTCGCATAGACCATCGACGTATAGCCGAAGAGCCGCTTGCCGGTGAAGGTCGAGGTGATTTCCGAATAGATGCCGAATGCGGGGAGGACGAGGACATAGACTTCCGGGTGCCCCCAGATCCACACCATGTTCCAATACATCATCGGCGAACCGCCGAGCTCGTTGGTGAAGAAATGCGTGCCGATATAGCGATCGAGCATGAGCAGGAAGAATGCGGCGGTCAGTGCGGGGAAGATGGCGATGGCGAGCACGTTCGAACACAACGCCGTCCAGCAGAACACCGGCATCTTCATCATCGTCATGCCGGGCGCGCGCATCTTGATGACGGTGGCGACCATGTTGATCGCCGACAGCGTCGTGCCGACACCGGCGATCTGCAGCGACCACAGATAGTAATCGACCCCCGTTTCGGGGCTGTACGCCAGCCCGGCGAGCGGTGCGTAGGAGAGCCAGCCGGTGCTGGCGAACTCGCCGACGAACAGCGAAATCATCACGAGGACCGCACCCGCCGCGGTCAGCCAGAAACTGAGATTATTGAGGAACGGAAAGGCCACGTCGCGCGCACCGAGCTGCAGCGGCATGACGAAGTTGACCAGGCCGACCACCAGCGGGATCGCCACGAAGAAGATCATGATCGTACCGTGCGCGGTAAAGATCTGATCGTAATGATGCGCCTCGAGGAAACCCTGGTTGTCGCCGAATGCAATCGCCTGCTGTGCGCGCATCATCAGCGCATCCGAAAATCCGCGCAGCAGCATGATGATGCCGAGGATGACGTACATGATGCCGATCCGCTTGTGATCGACACTCGTGAACCATTCGGTCCACAGATAGCCCCACAGCCGGAAGTACGTCAGCGCGCCGACAAGCGCGAGGCCGAGCGCCGCGACGACGATGAACGTTCCCAGCAGGATCGGTTCGTGCAGCGGAAACGATTCCCAGGTCAGCCGCCCGAAGATCGATTTGAGAAGATGATCGCTCATGAAAGTCCCGATGCTTGGGGATCAGACCGCGCGGTGCGAAGCGCACCGGGGGCGAGGAAAGGCTGCGTGGCCGACAGATCGCGATTGCGCGGATCGCCTTGGTTGCGCTCGCCGGGTGCGCCGGGTTTGGCCGGCTTGGTGACGTTAGGCCCCGTGCCCTTGTCCTCGGGGGCCTTGAAGAGCGCCGGAGTCGGCGTGGTGCCATGCAGCGGCGCGGCGCTGCGGCCCGCAACATCGCCCCGACTGCGCGCCATGTCGCGGCGCATCACGTCGATCGTGCACGGCGCACCCGGGGCGACGCAGCGATTGACCACCCGGTCGAACAAGCCCGGCATGACCGACCCGAAATACAGCGCTGGCACCTTGATGCTGGGTTTCTCCAGCGCGCCATAATTGGCCGCGGCGAGCGTGCCCTTGCTGGCCTTCACCCGGGCGACCCAGCGCGCGAAATCCGCCGGTGCCATGCCGCGCAGCTTGAAGCGCATCTCAGTGTGACCGCGACCGGTATAATTGCCCGAATAGCCCCAGCTGTCGCCGGGCTGGTTGAGCACCGCGTTGAGCACGGACTGCATGCCCGGCATGGCGTAGATCATTCCGGCCATCGTCGGCGCGTAGAAGGTGCTGAACTGGCTCGTCGCGGTGATCGAAAAGTGTACCGGCACGTCCACCGGCAGCGCCAGTTCGTTGACGGTGGCGATGCCCTGTTCGGGATAAATGAACAGCCATTTCCAGTCGAGCGCGACGACCTGCACCTCGAGCGGCTTGGTGTTGGGCGCGATCGGCCGGCCCGCCGACAGCCGCTCGAGCGGGCGGAACGGATCGAGCAGATGCGTGCTCGTCCACGTCACGACACTGAGCGCGATGATGATCAGCAACGGGCACGCCCAGATCACGAGCTCGAGCGTGGTCGAATGGTCGAAATTGGGATCGTAGACCTTGTTGGGATTGCCGCGCCGGTACCGCCAGGCAAACAGCACCGTCAGCACCATCACCGGCACGATGATCATCAACATGATCCCGGTCGCGAACAGGATGAGGTTGCGCTGTTGCAGGGCAATATCACCGGTCGGGTTCAACACCACCATGTTGCAACCGCTCAGCAATGCCGGAATCCCTAGGAGGGGAAGGCGCAACGCCGTGCGGATGCGATCTGATGATGTGCTGCCCATGCCCGACGCGTAGCCGCTGATCGACTGCCGAACTTTGTCCGCGATCAAAGTTTTGCGGTTTGTGAATCGCTATGGCGGGACTGTCGGCATCGCTGATCGATCACGGCGGCCGCCGCAGTCGCTGCCAAACACGACTGAGCAGATAGGACGGAACGCGATGGTAGGGACGGCACTCGACGCGGGGAACTCGACCCCCTTGGAGCGCGATGCGCAGCTGATCAACGCGCGCGACCATCAGGTCCGACCGGGCGACATCGCCGTCGGGGTGATCATCGGGCGGTCGTCGGAATTCTTCGACTTCTTTGTCTTTGCGATCGCGTCGGTGCTGGTCTTTCCGTCGGTCATCTTCCCGTACGTCGATGCCTTGACGGGCACGCTCTATTCGTTCGCACTCTTCGCGCTTGCCTTCATCGCACGGCCGATCGGCGCACTGGCCTTCATCTGGATCGACCGCAAGCACGGCCGCGGCGTCAAACTGACCGCCGCGATGTTCCTGCTCGGCGGATCGACCGCGGCGATCGCCTTCGTCCCCAGCCACGCGCAGGCCGGCGCCTGGGCGGTCATCCTGCTGGCGCTGTTCCGCATCGGGCAGGGTTTCGCGCTCGGCGGCACCTGGGACGGCCTTCCGGCACTGCTGTCGCTCAACGCCCCCGCCGGGCGCCGCGGCTGGTTTGCGATGATCCCGCAGCTAGGTGCCCCCGTCGGCTTGTTCGTGGCCGCCGCGGTCTTCGCGTATCTGCTCAGCGCGCTCAGCACCGCTGATTTCCTCGATTGGGGCTGGCGCTTTCCCTTCTTCGTCGCCTTTGTGATCAACGTGGTGGCGTTATTCGCACGACTGCGGCTGATCTCGACACCAGGGTTCAAGCAGCTGTTCGAAAGCCGCGAGCTGCAGCCATCGTCGCTTTCCGCGCTGGTTCGCGAAGAAGGGGGTACGGTCGTGCTCGGGGCGTTCGCGCCGCTGGCGAGCTTCGCGCTGTTCCACCTCGTCACCGTATTCCCCTTGTCGTGGTTCGTGCTCACCTCGGGGGAGCCGCCGGTTCGCTTCCTGGTGATCGAGCTGGTCGGTGCGCTCGTCTGCCTCGTCGCGGTAACGCTGTCCGGCGTCATCGCCGACCGGGTCGGCCGCCGCACCTTGCTCGGCGTCTCCGCCGCGCTGATCGCCGCTTACAGCGGCTTTGCCCCGCAACTGCTCGGCCGCGGGGCGGCGGGCGAATGGACGTACATGATGCTGGGCTTCGTCCTGCTCGGCCTGTCGTTCGGCCAGTCTTCGGGGGCGGTCAACGGCAGCTTCTCGCCCCGGCACCGCTACACGGGCGCGGGCACGACCGCGACCGCATCCTGGTTCATCGGCGCCGCCTTCGCACCGCTTGCGGCGCTATGGCTGGCGAGCACGTTCGGATTGATGTCGGTTGGCGCCTATTTGTTGTCCGGGGCGCTCTGCACGCTTGCAGCGCTTGCGCTGAACCGCGATTGGGCACGCAAGCATCCCCGCCAGATGGCGCAGTAAGGTGCGCTAGCGCGATACGCCCTGCGCGGCCTCGCCAATCCGCTCGGCCTGATGGGCGCGATTGCCCAGCGCTGGGAGATCGACGTCCCCAATCCAGTGCAGGGATAAAGCCGGGCGGAAACCCTCGACGAATTCCAGCGCCCGACGTCAGACCCGTTCGACGTGGAGCAGGAACCCCGCTTGTGGCTTCAAGCGCGGCGGTTGCAGGCCAACCGCGATCAGCGACTGGCCCGACACGATCAAACCGTCGCGCAAGGCCGCGAACAGTGGCGACCCGACGACGGGCTCAACCGGCCAAACCCAGCGCACGCGATAGTCCGCCTCGCGATCGAGCCCCGCCAGCCGGAGCGGATCGGCGAAATAGCCGCGCTGTTCGCGCAGCTGGGTGTAACTGAACACCGCCTCGCCACGGTCGGCGGCGACGATCCCGAAAGCGATTTCGCCCTCCCCGCGATCGAGCCGGACGAGATCGCCCGAATGGATCAGCGCGCGGTGCCGCTTGTGGAGCGCGATCCCGGCCGCGAGTTCGGCGCCCTCGCTGTCGGTCAACGCGCCGAGATCGGCCTCGACACCGAAATGCCCGAACAGCGCCGTCGCCACGCGCGTCGCCATCGAGACGCGCCGCCCGGTGATGTGGCAATCGGTCGGGCCGACATGCGCGCCCATCACCTCGGCCGGCAGGAAGGTCGACAGCCCCCGCTGGATCGCCAGGCGATCGAGCGCATCGTTGGTGTCCGACGTCCACACCCGGTCGGTCAGGTCGAGAATGCCCAGATCGGCGCGCCCGCCCCCACTCGAACAGCTTTCGATCTCGACTGCAGGATGCGCCGCGCGGAGACGCGCCAGCAGGTCGTACAGCCCAAGGACATGGGCATGTGCTCCCGGTCGGCCATCGGCGTCGCCGGGGTGGCTGAGATCGCGGTTCATGTCCCATTTGAGATACGCGATGGGATGGTCGCGCAGCAGCGCGTCGATCGCGGCGAATAGATGGTCGCGCACCTCGGCGCGGCCGAAATCGAGCACAAGCTGGTGGCGAAAGCCGAGCTGCGGTGCCGGCGGGGTCGCCAGCACCCATTCGGGATGCGCGCGGAACAGGTCGCTGTCGGGATTGACCATCTCGGGCTCGACCCACAGCCCGAACTCCATCCCGAGCGCGCGGACGCGGTCGATCAGCGGCCCGAGCCCCTCGGGATAGACGCTGCGATCGACGGTCCAGTCACCAAGCCCGGCGCGATCGTTGCGCCGCGCGGGGAACCAGCCGTCGTCGAGCACGAAGCGCTCGACCCCGATTGCCGCGGCGCGCTCGGCGAGCGCGATGAGCTTGGCCGGATCATGGTCGAAATAGACCGCCTCCCAAGTGTTGTAATGCACCGGGCGTGGCTTCGCGCGCAGCCGCGCGTGTTGCGGGCGCGCGCGGACATGGGCGTGGAACGCCTGCGAGAGCCCGCTGCGCCCTCGGTCCGACCAGGCGCAGACGAGTTCGGGGCTCGCATACGCAGCGCCGGACGCGAGGCTAATCTCGCCGGGCAGCAGCAGTTCGCCGAGCTGGACATAGGCGCGACCGTCGGAGAGCGTCTCGGCCCAGAGCCGGTGGTTGCCGCTCCACGCGAGGTGGAAGCCGAACACTTCGCCGAGTTGCTCGCCGCACGGGGCAACCTGCGCGAGAAGCGCCGGGAAGGCATCGTGGCTCGTCCGTCCGCGGCGGTTCTCGCGCGACACCGCGCCTACCGTGCGTGCGACGCGCTGCATCTGGAACTCGCCCGACCAGCGGCCGTCGAACAGCACCCAGTCGGACACCGCCGCCGGCACCGGCAGCGCGGGAGCGTCGCACGCCTCGATCGCCAAGGGGGTCGCGCCATCGTTGGTCACCGTGGTTCGCGCGCGCAGCACGTCGCCCGCCGCCGCAAGCCGGAGGGTATGGCGCAGCGTCATGCCATTGGCCGCGTCGCGCGAGACGATCTCGACGCTGTCCTCACCGCATTGGACGGCAACGATCTCCGTCCAGCTTGCCCAGCCCTGCCCGTCCCGGTGGCACGACAGCCCCGGCCGTCCCGGAAACCCCGTGCCGATCAAGGGCGTGAGCGACAATGGCGGCGTCTGTGCGGGCGAGCATGGCGCTTCCTCGCGCGCGCCGAGCAAAGCGAGCGTCGCCGGATCGGCGCTTTCGGCGAGCCGAGCGCCCCAGTGCAGCACCACCGGCGCGCCGCCCCGACAATCGATCACCAGGCTGGTCCGTGCTCCATCGAGCCGAACGAAGGCGGGCAGCGGTGCGGCAGCTGGCATTGGCGATGTCTCTCTAAAGCAAGGGTCAATTTTTCTGACAACGCTATCCGGAGCGATTGACCCGGTCAATTTATCCGATAAATATGCTCGTATACCCCGCCGGCTGCTTCTCGTCACGAGAACGGCGCGAGATGGGTGCACAAACACCGCTTCGTTGAAAGCGGCGGGAGGAGAGCGACGTGCTCGGGGTTTGCTATTATCCGGAACACTGGCCGCGCGACCAGTGGGCAGACGATGCGCGGCGCATGGCGGCGCTCGGCTTGCGCTACGTTCGCATCGGCGAATTCGCGTGGTCGCGGCTCGAGCCCGATCCCGGTCGATATGATTTCGAATGGTTCGATGCAGCGCTCGCGACGCTCGCCGCTGCCGGGCTGAAGGTCGTGATCGGCACGCCGACCGCGACTCCGCCGAAATGGCTGATCGACGCGCATCCCGAAATCCTGCCCGTCGATCCTGCGACCGGCCGCACGCGGGGCTTCGGCTCACGCCGGCACTATGACTTTTCGAGCGACGTCTATCGCGATGCCGCGGTCAAGATCGTCACCGCGCTCGCCGAACGCTATGGCGCGCATCCCGGCGTCGCTGGGTGGCAGACCGACAACGAACTGTGCTGCCACCACACCACGCTCAGCGCCTCGCCCGTCGCACGCGACGCGTTCAGGCTGTGGTGCCGCGACCGCTACGGCGATGTCGCTGCGCTGAACGCCGCTTGGGGCAACGTCTTCTGGTCGATGGAATATCGCAGCTTCGACGAGATCGAGCTGCCGGTCGGCGCGGTGACCGAGACCAGCCCGGCGCATCGCCTCGCCTGGTATCGCTTCTCGTCGGACGAAGTCGTGCGCTTCCACGATGCGCAGGTCGAGGTGCTGCGGCGCCTGTCGCCCGGCCGGTTCGTCACGCACAATTTCATCCCGATGGACGAGACCGGGATCGACAATCACCGGCTCGCGCGCGATCTCGATTTCGCCTCGTATGACAATTACCCGCTCGGGCGGACCGACCTGCGCATGGTCGATGCTGCGCCGGGCGACTTCAAGCGCTTCATGCGCACCGGCCATCCCGATTACGGCGCGTTCTACTTCGACCAGACGCGCGGGCTCGCGCCGGGTGCGTTCTGGATCATGGAGCAGCAGCCCGGGCCGGTGAACTGGGCGACGCATAATCCTGCGCCCGCGCCGGGCATGGTGCGGCTGTGGACGCTCGAGGCGTTCGCGCACGGTGCCGGCGTAGTGAGCTATTTCCGCTGGCGGCAGGCGCCGTTCGCGCAGGAGCAGATGCACGCCGGGCTGCTCCGCCCCGACAGCAGCGAAGCCGCCGCCTGGCCCGAAATCGAGGCGGTGGTGCGCGATCTCGCCTTGCTCGACCTCGATGCCACGCCGGCGACGCGTGCGCGCGTCGCGCTGGTGGTCGATGTCGAGGCGCAGTGGCTCGGCGAGATCGAGCAGCAGGGCCAGAGCTATGGTTACACGAGCATCCTGCTGCAGCATTATTCGGCGCTGCGCGGCATCGGCGTCGATGTCGACTTCATCGCGCCCGATAGCGACCCGGCGGATTACGCGCTGATCGTCGTGCCCGCGCTGGCGATGCCGCGCCCGGGCATGGCCGAACGGCTCGCGAGCGGCGGGGCGATCGTGCTGTTCGGGCCGCGCTCGGGCGCGAAGACGCCCGAACTGACCTATCCCGAGGGGTTGCCGCCGGGGCCGTTGCGCGCGCTGCTGCCGATGCGCGTGCTGTCGGTCGAGACGCTGCGTCCGGGGTGCGAGGACGCATTCGCGTGGAACGGTCGGTCCTACCCATCGGGCATCTGGCGCGAGACGGTCGAGCCCGGCGACGGGGTCGAGACGCTGGCACGCTATGACGATGGCGGGGCCGCGCTGCTGCGCCGCGGCCGCGTGCTGTATCTGGCGACGCTGAGCGATGCGGCCTTCACCACCGACCTGCTCGAAGCGCTCTGCGCCGAGGCGGGCGTGGCGACTTTGCGGCTGCCCGACGATCTGCGGCTCAGGCGGCGCGGCGACCTCGTCTTCGCGCTCAATTACGGCGCGGTGCCGGCCACCGCCCCGGCACCCGCGGGCACAACATTCTTGATCGGCGGCCGAGAGATCGGCGCGCGCGACGTGGCAATCTGGAGGGAACGGGCATGAGCGGCTGGATGAAACGGATCGGCGCCGGATTGACGCTGGCGGCGGCGGTGGCGGCAACCCCTGCCCTCCCGCAGGCCTTGCCCGATGTGCCGCAACTCGCAGTGCCGGGGTCCTATACGGTCGGCGTACAGCGGATCGACGTCACCAATCCCGACCAGCCCGATCTCCTGACGCCCGCTGCCAACGGGATCGCGCGGCACGACCGCGTGCTTCCGCTGACGATCTGGTACCCCGCGACGCGCCCGGCGCGCGGCGTGGCGGCGCATTATGTGCCCTACCAGCCCGGACCGCAGGCCACCGGCGGGCGCACCGGCACCGCTTCCCTCGCCGCCACGCCGATCCGCGGGCATTTCCCGCTGGTGGTGTTCTCGCACGGCTTCCACAATTGGGCGACGGGCTTTGCCGATCTCGCCGAGCATCTCGCGTCGCGCGGCTATGTCGTCGCCTCGATCGACCATGCCGACGCCCCGCGCGATACCAAGCTGTCGCAGCTCGCCGCATTCGGCATGACCGTCATCAGCCGCAGCGCCGACCAGCGCTTCGTCATCGCCGAGCTCACCCGCCGCGCTGGCAGCGGGCCTCTGGCGGGCACCTACGACGCCACCAGGATCGCGCTGATGGGCTATTCGATGGGCGGCTTCGGCGCGCTCGCCACCGTCGGCGCGGGGTTCGACCCGGCCAGCACCTTGTACAAGATCGCGCCCGGCGGGCTGCTCGCGCCCTATGCCGCGGGTGCCCCGTTGGTCGCACAGGGAGCGCCCGCCGGGGTCAAGGCGATCGTCGCCTTCGCGCCATGGGGCGGCGGCACGCCGCTGCGCGCCTGGACCGGCGCCGCGCTCGGCCAGATCAAGACGCCGACGCTGCTCGTCGTCGGCGATCATGACGATGTCAGCGGCTACACCGACGGGGTGGCCTGGCTCTACGGCCAGATGACGGGCGCGGACCGGCGGATGCTGGTGTACCAGAATGCGCACCACAATATTGCCGGCGACGGCACCACCGGCCTGCCCGCAGTCGATTTCGCCAAGGTCGAGCAGCTCGAGGAGCCAGTGTGGCGCCGCGACCGCATCCTCGCGATCAACCGGCATTTCGTCACCGCCTTCCTCGACGCGACGCTCAAGGGCGACGCAGCGCACGCCGCTTTCCTCGCGGTGCCGACGCTCAAGGCCGACGACGGCGTCTGGCCGCTCGCACAAGGAGCAAGCGTCGGCGCCCAGTTCGCCGCGCCCGACGATGCGGGGTCGAAGGGCTATTGGCCGGGCTTCCAGCGCCGCTGGGCGCTCGGGCTCGAATTGCATCACGATCTGCCGGCGGCAGCGAAATGAACCTGCAGCTGACCCAGGCCTGGATCGCCGCCGCCCTGACCGCCGCGATCGCCTTCATCACCTATCTCAAATGCCGCGGCGAGGCGCGCCACGCGGGCAACAGCAACAAGGAATTCTTCCTCGCCGGCGGCGGGCTGTCCTGGCTCTACATCGCCGGCTCGATCACCATCACCAATTTGTCGACCGACCAGTTGCTCGGGATGAACGGCAACCAGATGGCGTTGCTCGCGTGGTGGGAGCTGTCGGGCGTGGTGGGCCTCAGCATCCTCGCCTGGGTGTTCCTGCCGATCTATTATCGCAACGACTGCACCACCGTCACCGAGCTGCTCGAAAAGAAATATGGCGACAAGAACGTGCGCGCGGTGATCGCCGCGATGTTCCTGTTCGGCAATATCGCGGTGTTCCAGCCGATCGTGCTCTATTCGGGCGCGCTGATGATGAAGTCGATGTTCGCGCTGCCGATTCCGACCGTGCTGCTGGCGGCGATCTTCGGGGTGGCCGGGTCGCTCTATGCGATCTTCGGGGGCCTGCGCGCCGCGGCGGTGGTCGATACCTATAGCGGCATCCTGCTGCTGTTCATGGCGATGCTCGTCGTGTTCCTGTCGCTCGCCGCGATCCACTGGGACTTTTCGGGCATTCCGCCCGAACGGATTTCGATGATCGGCGGCCCGGATTCGCCGATCCCCTGGCCGACGCTGCTGACGGGGATGATCTTCATCCAGACCTTCTACTGGTCGACCAACCAGACGATCACCCAACGCGCGATGGCCGCGCCGAACCTGCGCGAGGCGCAGAAGGGCGTGGTCGCGGCGACGGTGATCCGGCTGCTGGTGGTGCCGGCGATCGTCGTCATTCCCGGCGTGGTGTCGTACAAGCTGTTCGGCCATCTCGGCGATGCGGCGTATGGCAAGATCGTGTGGCACGTGCTGCCCAACTGGTTGTCGGGCATCTTCGCCGCGGCAATCGCATCGGCGGTGCTGGCGCATTTCACCAGCCTGCTCAATTCGTCGGCTGCGCTCTACGTCTGCGACATTCACGAGAAGTTCGTGAATCCCAACCCCAATGTCGCCAAGCTCAATCTGTGGAGCATCGTCGGCTTCGTGATCCTCGCGATCGCGATCGTGCCGTTCTACGACGGCGCGCCGAGCATCATCAATCTGGTGCAGCAGCTCAACGGGCTGATCTCGATGCCGGTGCTGTCGGTGTTCGTGGTGGCGCTCCTGTTCCGCGGGGTCGATCCGCGCGCGGCGATCTCGGGGATGCTGTTCGGCCTTGCGCTCTATGGCTTCTCGACCTTCGTCTGGTCGCCGCTGCACTATATCCACATGATGGCGGTGACGCTGTTCGCAAGCGTCGGCGTCGCGCTGGCGGTCAACCGCCTGGTGCTGGGTGGACGGGCGACGCTGCTGATCGGCTCGGCCCGTCGGGCGCGGGCCGCGGCATAGGATCCGGGACGAGTCTTCGGGCTCGATCGAGGCGCTTCGGTCTCCCCTCCCTGGAAAAGGGGGGGCGGGGGCGGGTCGGCATAAGGCGGGCGTGACGCGCGACTGGAAGCCTACCCACCCCCCTGCCCCTCCCTTTCAGGGAGAAGAGTCGCAGCGGCCTCCCGGCCCTCCGATAACGGACCGCCCGAGGACGCTGTTCGCGTTGCTGCAGACACGAAAACGGGGCCGGCGCATCGCGCCGGCCCCGCAATCTTGCCACCCTGCTCAGAAGTTCAGGCGGAACCCGATATCGTAGCGCGGCCCGGTGTTCTGATAGTTCAGCACCTGATTGTCGAAGCGCCCGGTCGTGACATACTTGGCGTTGAACAGGTTGGTGCCCTCGATGAAGATCTGGGCATTCTCGGTGACGCTGTAGGCGGCACTGCCGTCGAACTGACCGTAGGTCCGCACGAACACCGGCTCGTTGCCCGGGCCACCCGCAAGCGTCTGCAGGAACTTCTCGCGGCGGTTATAGGCGATCCGCGCCGACACGCCGTATTTCTCGTAGAAGACCGTCGCATTCTGCGAATTGCCGATCCCCTCGGCGGCGAACGACTGGTTGGTCTTGGTGACGTCGAACGGCCGGTTGCTGCTGACGAAGGTCGCGTTTGCCTGCACGCCGAAACCGCTGAGGAAACCCGGCGCCCAGTCGAGCGAGTGCACCGCGTTCAGCTCGAGCCCGCGAATGTCGAGCGAACCGCCGTTGCGCGGCCGCTTGACGCTGAACGTCGCCGATTTCCCGCTGACGAACTGACCCGAGATGTTCTGCGCGTTGGCGATCGTAAAGACTTCGGGTGCGAACACCTGCGTGATGAAATCCTCGACATGCTTGTAGAACACCGCCGCCGACAGCGTCGTCGTCCGCGTTGGATAGAATTCGAACGACAGATCGAAGTTGGTCGCCCGGTACGGCTTCAGGTCGGGATTGCCGCCAGCGGCCGTCAGCGTTGCCGGGCGCAGCGTGGTATAGGTGAGACTCGGCGCGAGATCGCTGAGCGCGGGACGGGTGAGCGACTTGTACGCCGCGAAACGCGCCTGGAACTTCGGCGCCAGATTCACCCGCACGTTCAGATTGGGGAGGAAGGTGTCGTAGGACGACGACTTGTCGATGCTCACCGCAGCGCCGTTATTGGCGTAGACGCCGGTGTAGATCGTCGGATCGTTCTGCACCAGATCGAGCAATTGCTGCTGCTGGCCGAACGAGCGGACCTCGGTATGTTCGTAGCGCGCGCCGATGTTAACGAACCATGGCACGCCGCCCAGATCGCCTGCGAAATCGACGTCGGCATAGCCTGCGTAGACGACTTCCTTGACTTGCGTCGATGGCTGCGGCGTCGCGGCATAGCCGTTGCTCGCGGCGTAAAGCGCCCCAATCGTGCCGGGGCGGAGGCCGCGCGCCGCATCGATCGCCAGCGTCGCCGCCGGGCTGGTGAGGAACTTGAGGTACGCCTGCGGATCGAACTGCAGGAAGGTGGTGGGAACGGCGCCGCCACCGAACGATTGCACCGTGAACGGCGACAGCAGCGAAGGGTCTGCCGGGGTCAGATAGCCGCAATAGAAACAGCCGATGTTGGGGTTCGACGCGATCGGCACGTCGGTCTTGTCGCGCGCCGTGCGCATCAGGCCGAAGCGCAGCGTCTTGAGCGCGCCCGATTCCGCCTTCCACTCGGTGTTGAGGCGATATTCGGTGACCTTCTCGGTCACGTCGTCGCCGCCGATGCCGGCGATGTGCGTCCGCCCGAGCGCCGGGTTGGTCAGCGCGCCGGCCGAATAGCCGAAGGTCGAGGGAATGCCATTCCCCGTCGGCGCCTTGAAGCTGTACTGCGTCGGCGTGCCGATCACGACGAAATAGCCCTTGCCGCCGGCCGAATTCTTGGCGCGCGACTGGCTCGCATCGAGCACCACCTTGACCGACTCGCTCGGGCGCCATTCGACATTGCCGCCGAATTCATAGGTCGTCGTATCGCGGACCGACCCCGACGAGACGAAATCGGCATTGCCGTTGGTGGTGAGCGACGTGATCGTCCGATTGCTGTCGATCGTCGCCGCGGTGTAGCTCGAGGGTTCGAACCAGCTGCCGAGCGCATGGCCTTGCTGGTCGCTCTTGAACCGGTTGTAGAGGCCGTCGACGGTGAAGGTCAGTTCGTCGCTCGGCGCATATTGCGCGACGAGCGTGGCGCCGAGGCGGGTGCGCCGGTCGACCGTATTGCCGATCGCCTGGGTGCGCGGGGCATAGACATTGGTGTAGATCGGCGCGTTGACCGGCCCGACGGACTGGCCCGGCAGATAGCCGTCATCGGTGATCGCATCGACCGAGGCGATGCGGCGCTGATAGGAGAGCGACGCGAGGATGCCGAGCTTGCCGTCGGCGAAGGTATCGCTGAGCAACCCGAACAGCTGCGGCGTCGCCTTCTTGCTGTTCTTTTCGTACAGCCCCTTGGCGACGAAGACGCCCTTGAACCCCTTGAGATCGAGCGGACGCGGCGTCTGGACGTTGATCGTCGCGCCGATACCGCCGCCCTGCAGCGGCGCCTGCGTGCTTTTGTAGACCTGCGCACCGCTGATCAGCTCGGCCGGGATGAGATCGAACGAGAAGGCGCGGCTGTAGCTGTCCGACGCGAAGCTGCGCCCGTTGAACAGCACCGTGTTGAACGCCGGCCCGAGGCCGCGCACGGTGACGCGCTGGCCTTCGCCATTGCTGCGGTCGATCGCGACGCCGGGAATACGCTGCAGCGACTCGGCGACATTGGCATCGGGAAACTTGCCGAGATCCTCGGACGAGATCGCATCGAGGATACCCGAGGCATTGCGCTTCTGCGCGGCCGACGAGGCGAGGCTGGCGCGGATACCCGTCACGACGATGTCCTCGGCGGTAGCCTCCGCCACATCCTGTTGTGCGGTCGGCGCGGTAGCGGCGGGGGCCTGTGCTGCCGACGGCGCCTGCTGCGCCAGCGCCGGCGTGGTGGCGGCAAACAGTGCGAAGACCGCGATGCCCGATCCGCCCATCACCCGTGCGATACGCCGTTCAATGGACGTCGCGCCTGAAAAACCAGACATATACCCTCTCCCCTTTATGTGTTTTTCGTATCACTGCACGAATTTAACATGGAAATGATATTGCATTTGTCCGGTTAATCAAGCGTCTTTCTGACACCGTAATCACAGCTATAGTGGGCGCAGGGAGAGTGGCATGGAAACGCAGCAAGGCGAGACCCGAACAGGCGCGATCCGGACGATCGTGGTGGTCGGCGGTGGTTCGGCAGGGTGGATCGCGGCGGCGCGGCTGGCGGCGCGCCACGCCCGCGGCACCGACGACATCGTCGTCAAGCTGGTCGAATCCTCGACCGTCCCGACGATCGGCGTCGGCGAGGGCACCTGGCCGACGATGCGCAACACGCTCGCCAAGATCGGCATCGGCGAAACCGACTTCCTGCGGTCGTGCGACGCGGCCTTCAAACAGGGGGCGCAGTTCGTCGGCTGGAAGGACGGGTCGCCGGGCGATGCCTATTACCACCCGCTCAATCCGCCGGCGGGGGCGAGCGAGGTCAATCTGTCGCCGCATTGGCAGCATTTCGCCGGCGCGGCGCCCGATCGGGCATTTGCCGACTGGGCCGATTTCCAGGCCGCGCTGTGCGATGCGGGGCTTGCGCCAAAGACGATCACCGCGCCCGAATATGGTGGTGTCGCCAATTACGCCTACCATCTCGACGCGGGCAAGTTCGCCACGCTGCTGCGCGACCATGCGGTCGGCAGGCTCGGGGTCGAGCACATCGTCGCCGATGTCACCGGCGTGACGATGGCCGACAATGGCGACATTGCGCGCCTCGAATTGGCTAATGGCGGCAGCGTGGCGGGGGATCTGTTCGTCGACTGCACGGGA
Organism: Sphingomonas sp. PWP1-2; assembly: GCF_049898305.1. Classification (NCBI taxonomy): domain Bacteria; kingdom Pseudomonadati; phylum Pseudomonadota; class Alphaproteobacteria; order Sphingomonadales; family Sphingomonadaceae; genus Sphingomonas; species Sphingomonas sp. PWP1-2. The sequence continues at coordinate 110,801 of NZ_JAFCXM010000003.1, read as the reverse complement.
TTTGCCGCGCTGCTGATCGGCAAGGTCTATGACGTCCCGTTCCGGTCATGCCGCGACGTCCTGTTCGCCGATCGCGCGATCGCGATGCAAGTGCCCTATGCCGAGGAGGACGCGCCGATCACCAGCCACACCGTGTCGACCGCGCAGGATGCCGGCTGGATCTGGGACATCGGCCTGTGGGCGCGGCGCGGCACCGGCTATGTCTATAGCAGCGCGCATATCGACGACGATGCGGCGGAAGCCGCCTTGCGCGCCTATGTCGGCCCCGCCGCCGAGCCGTTGTCGGCCCGGAGGATCACGATCGAGGCGGGCCACCGCGAGCGCTTCTGGCAGAACAATTGCGTCGCGGTCGGGCTGTCGGCGGGGTTCCTCGAACCGCTCGAAGCATCCGCGCTGATGCTGATCGAAGCGTCGATGGACGCGATCGCCGATCGCCTGCCGCGCAACCGCGCCGCAATGGACACCGCCGCCCGCCAGTTCAACGAATCGTTCACGCACCATTGGGCGCGGATCATCGAATTCCTGAAGCTGCATTATGCGATCACCAAGCGCGTCGACACCGCGTTCTGGCGCGACAATGCCGCGGCGAGCTCGATCCCGGATTCGCTCAAGGAACGGCTCGCGCTGTGGCGGGAGCATCCACCGGCGCCGCAGGACTTCGCGCATGCACGCGAAGTGTTCTCCTGGCCGAGCTATCAATACGTCCTGCACGGCATGGGCTTCGAGACGCACTATCCGCCCATTGCCGCGACGACTCCCGACGCAGCGATCGCGCGGCGCTGGACGGGGCGGATCGAGCGGATGCGCGCCGATGCGGTGGCGCAGATGCCACGCAATCGCGACCTGCTGCGCGCGATCCGCGAACACGGGCTGCAGGCGGTATGAGCCGCATCGTGATGCTCGATCCCATGCGCCATCATGCGCTTCACAGCGATGCGATGGCGGGTGCGGCCGCGCGGCAGTTCGTCCAGATCGGTCTGTCGGAAATCGCGCTCGCCGTCGCCGACATGCCGCTGTGCCTGGTCAAGGATGCGCAGACCGGCCGCTTCACGCTGATCGCGTTGCTCGGGCTGATCGAGCCGCGCAACCTGTTCTGGCACGACGGGGAAATGCGGGCGACCTATCTGCCGCGCGCCGCCTCGCTGACGGGCTTCCGGCTCGATGCGGCGGGGGCCGGCGGGCTGGCGGTCGACGAAGCCGATCCGGCGATGGGCGCGCGGGGCGAAGCGCTGTTCGCGGCCGACCGGTCTCCTGCGCCGATCCTGGCAGACATCCGCGCCGGTTTGGAGCGGATCGTTGCCGACATCGCCGCGGCGCAGGCGCTGATCGACGACTATGCCCGGCTGCGGGTGATCCGGCCGCTGTCGATCACGCTCCAGCTGAGCGACGGGCGCGAGCATGTCGTTGCCGGGCTTTACGGTCTCGACGAGGAGGCGCTGGCGGCGCTCGACGATGCGACCGTGGTGGCGCTGCACCGCGCCGACCAGCTCGCGCCGGCGGCGGTGATGGCTGCCTCGCTCGCGCAGGTCGAGCGACTGCGCCAGCTCCACAATGCAACGCACGCGCGCCAGATCGCGGCATACCAGATCGCGTTCACGGATTGACCGCGATCCTTCCGCTCCGGTGGCGGTTGCCGCGCGCGCCGGCTGCGGCGCCGTGCGCCACGGGCGTTGTCATCGCTTTCCGCGCTCTTATGGTCATGGCAAAGACGGAGCGATGACATTGACCGAAGAAGGGCGGTATCTGCCCGCACATATCTGCATCGCCAGGACATGGGGCGTGGCGATCGTCACCGGGGTCCACGCGCCCGGCTCGACCTTGCCCGGCGAGATCGAGATCGCCGCGCAGCACGGCGTATCGCGCAGCGTGATCCGCGAGGCGCTGCGCGTCCTCGGCGCCAAGGGTCTCATCGAAAGTCGCCCCAAGACCGGGACCCGCGTCCGCGACCGCGCCGGATGGAATCTGCTCGACCCCGAACTGCTCGGCTGGATGTTCGAGGGCGTGCCCCCGCGCCATTTCGTGCAAAGCCTGTTTCAACTGCGCATGATCGTCGAACCCGCCGCAGCCGAGATCGCGGCGAACGAGCGCACCGCGCAGCAATTGTCCCGCATGGGCCATTGTCTCGAGCTCATGGCGGAACACGGCCTCGCCACCGCGGTCGGGCAGAAGGCGGACCAGCAGTTCCACGCCATCATGCTCGAGGCGACGCGCAACGAACTGCTCGTCAGCCTCTCCGCCACGATCGCGGCGGCCGTACGCTGGACGACCTTCTTCAAATATCGGGCGTCCCGCCATCCGCGCGACGGATTGCCAGAGCATCGCATCCTGTTCGAGGCGATCGCCAACGCCGATCCGGTCGCGGCGCGGCACACGACCGAAATTTTGGTGCGACAGGCGCAGCTCGACACCGAGGCCGCGCTTGGCCCCGGCCCTCAGACCCGACCAACGGCAGAAAAGTGATGGGAACAGCGAAAGGCTTGGTCAACGCCTTCGCAAAAATGGGGACAGCTTCCCACACCCCCACCGAATCAAAATCCGTTGTGGCGGTGACCGAGTGTCCTATAGTGTCCTGTGCGCGCCAAGACCGGTCGTTCCGGTCTTCACCCGAGCTCATCAATTCTAGCCACTGATCGCAGTTCGCCGGTTCGAACCAGCTCATCGCAGCGAGCGTCGGTGCCATCGGCGGTCCCATGCGGATGGCAGAGCCCCAGAAACCTTCGCAAGGGTAGGCGCAGCTGCACCGAAATCGGTCGTGAGCTCCGGGAAGGACCCAGCATCAGCCGACGAACGGCGCGCGCGCGCAGAAGCAGCGCGTCCTGGCGTTCCCGTCGGTAGCGCTCGATCGCCTGACGCAACCTGATTGCCCACGCGCGTGCGAATGCGGGTTCCGCCCTGCATCGCGATCGCGGCGCGCACCTGTTCGGCATCGGCGCTGGCGCCTGCCATGTCGCCCTTGACGGTATCGAGCGCGGCGAACGCGCGGCGGTCCTCGCCGACCGCAGCGCCTTTGCGTAGCCGGACACGGGCGCACTGGAACAGGGCGCACCGGAACAGGGCGCCGGGACGACGTCTCTCGGACTTCGAGCCTCCGTAATGGCCGCAAAATGCACCGTGTCGGCCGCTCGTCGCCGCGGTCCGCTATAAAGAAGGATCGGGGACGGTCTGCTTGCCCGCGCCGACGGCGTCGGCACGCCGCGGCAACGACCCTCATCCGCCCTGTTTCGAAGGATTGCTCATGAAGCGACTTGCCCTGCTGGTATCTGTGTCCTCCTTCGCCGTAGCGAGCGCCGCTATGGCCCAAACCGCCGCACCGGCAGAGGCCACCTCCACGGCGACGCCGTCGTCGGAGGCGCGCGCCAGCGACCGACAGGCGACCGTGATAGCCAGCAAGGAATCCTTCTCCACCGGCGTGGCAAAGGCACGAGATCAGCTCGACAGCGCGACATCGACCAGCATGTTGGACAGCGAGACAATCGTTGATCTTGGGCCACGCGGCGTTCCAGACCTGCTGCGCTTGATCCCCGGCATTCGCTCTGAAGCGAGCTCCGGCGAAGGATATGGCAATGTGACGATTCGCGGTCTACCGCTGTCGGCCAACGGTGCAAAATATGCCCAGTTCGAGGAAGATGGCCTGCCCGTCCTTGAATTCGGCGATATCGGCTGGGCCAGCAGCGACGTATTCCTGAGGACCGACCTCAATCTTGCCGGCGTGCAGGCGATCCGCGGCGGTTCGGCCTCGACCTTTGCTTCCAATTCGCCAGGCGGCGTGATCAACTTCATCTCGAAGACCGGCGTCACAGAGGGTGGCACGATCGCAGCGACGGTCGGGCTCGATTTCGAGCGCTATCGCCTGGACTTCGATTACGGCGCCAAGCTGTCGGACACGGTGCGGATGCATATCGGCGGCTTCTATCGCCAGGGCGAAGGTCCGCGCGCAGTGGGCTTCGAAGGTGAACGCGGCGGCCAGATCAAGCTGAACATCACCAAGGAATTCACTGGCGGCTATGTTCGCTTCTACGGCAAATATCTGAACGATCGCACCCCGGCCTACAGCACTGCGCCGGTCACCATCACTGGTAGCAATGCCGATCCGAAATACGGTGCCGTCGTCGGCTTTGATCCGACGCACGACACGTTGATGTCGAAATATGCGACCACTTTGCTGACGCTCGATGGCACCAATCAGGTGGCGAGCTATGATCTGACCGATGGCCAGCACCCGGTCGTCAAGTCGGCTGGCTTCGAGGCGCAGTTCGAGGTCGCCGGATGGACGATCATCGACCGCGCTCGCTATTCGGGCATTTCCGGCGGCTTTCGCAGCGCCGAGCAAGTCGTGACCAACACCGCGACCGCAATCGCCACGCAATATGGCGGCGCGGGCGCCACGCTGAGCTATGCCAATGGCCCCACTGCCGGTCAGCTCATCACCAACCCCGCCGCGCTCAACGGCAACGGATTGCTGGTGCCGATCAATTTCGCCAACCTCGATTTCCGCGGCCTTGACGATTTCACCAACGACGCGCGCGCCAGCCGTACGTTTGCCATGGGCAAGACCGAACTCACGGTGACCGCCGGGTTCTACAAATCGCGCCAGCAGATCGACGTCGATTATCTCTGGGGATCCGTCCTGTCCGAGGTCAAGGGCGGCGGCCAGGCGGCCTTGATCAACCTCACCAGCGCCAACGGGACACCGGTTACGCAGAACGGCTATTATTCGTTCGGCCCGGGGTTCGGTTCGATCGGCCTGGGGCATTTGAGCCTGAAGACAGCTTACAATGTCTCTGCGCCGTATGGCTCTGCCAATTTCAAGGTCGGCAAGCTCTCGCTGGGCGGGAGCCTGCGCTACGATTTCGTCGATGCCAAGGGGAGCTATCGCCGCGCGCCCGGGTATTCGGCGGTCGACGTGAACGGCGACGGAACGCTCTCTGCGGCGGAAAAGCGTGTTTCGCAATTCAACCTGACGACGGCTTCGCCGCTCGCTTATTCGGCTCGCTATCTCTCCTATTCGGCCAGCGCGAACTATCGCTTTGCACAGAGCCTGTCCGCCTTCGCGCGCTACAGCCGGGGCGGTCGCGCCAATGCTGACCGCCTCGTCCGCAACGGCTTTGTCGATCTGACGACGGGTGACTTGACGAAAAGCAGCGCGGCCGTCGACATCGTCAAACAGCTCGAAGGCGGCGTGAAGTATCGCAATAATGGGCTGACACTGCAGATCACGGGTTTCTCGGCCAAGGCGGACGACACCAACGCGCTGCGCGGTGTGCCGTTCACGCGTACTTATGATGCCAAGGGCTTCGAGTTCGAAGGCGAGTTCCAGCGCGGCTGGTTCCGGATCAACACCGGCGCCACCTATACCAACGCCAAGATTTCCGCCGACAATCTGACCCCATCGAACGTCGGGAACAAGCCGGGTCGCCAGCCGGACTGGATCTTCCAGGCGATCCCCCAGATCACCACCAAGACCTTCAGCGTGGGCGCCGCCTTCATCGGAACGACAAGCAGCTTTACCGATACGATCAATCAATTGCGGCAGCCGGGCTACATCACCACGGATGCCTTTATGCGGTACACTCTGAACGACCGCATGACGGTGTCGGTGAACGCGAATAACCTGTTCGACGTGCTCGCGATCGCGGCACTGAACGAGGGGACGATCCCCGCCTCCGGCCTCGGCCTGGCGCGCGTGCTGAACCCTCGCGCAACGTCCGCAACGATCAGCTTCCGCTTCTGACGCGCCGATTTGAATACCGAGGATGCGCGACGGGCGAATCTGATCTGACGATCGATGAGGCTCCGGCGGGGTTTGATCGGGTATTTTACCTCGATGAAAACCTGCAAAAGCCCGCGCTTGAATCCGACCGCTCCCGTTCATCGGGGCGGCGGCGGCGGCGCAAAGCTGGCTGATCATGCTCGGTTGCCCGCGGCTCCGCCCGGTTCTCGGACAGCCGTCCAGCGGGCGTTTGACGAACCCCTGTTCTCAGCGGGTTGCAAAAGTTGGTGCTCCACAGGGGACAAGGCTGGCCACGCAGATCATTGAGGAATCTCGATCCTGCGCCGCCCGATCGGACAGCCCGTTACCGATAGGTCGCGATCCAGCGCCTCATCCTCGGGCGCCCAGGGTGGATAGCCTAGCGCTTCATCAGGCGTCTAATCCGATTCAGCAGTCGTCCGACCGAGTTCCGGCACATCTGGGCACAGTCCGCGTCGCGGCGGCGTTGCTCGCCGAGCCGTCCGACCTCGACATACCGGTCAGTCCACGCGACTGACCTTTGGACATCCCCGCGCCTTACCAGCCTGGATTAGCGAAGGGCTGATTACCACCCATGCCGGGTATCAAGGCACCTGCTCGCCCCATTCACGAAGAGCCGGTTACAGTGAGCGCGACCCGAAAGCCGCCGGTCCGGTTTCCACCAGATCTGCCGGTTTCTAGCGCCTGATCGCAGTTCGCCGGTTCAACACCAGATCATCAGCAACGGGCGTCGATTCCATTGGCGGTCTTATGAGGATGACAAAGCCTTAGAAACCTCTGCAATCCCAACCGATTCGTCAGGCCTCATCAGTTCGGAACGCGTCCTGACGCGGCTTGAATCGTTGCAAGCGTATGAGGTGCGATACCAAATTGCGGGTATCACAGGCGTGGATACGCTGGCCTAAAAACCATAGTATTTCATAAGCTTAAAATGGTGCCGCTTACAGGATGCGACCTCTACCTTCAGAAATGGCGGAAATGCGTTACTTTCGAGTCCCGTTTCGCTCGTTTCTGACCTCCCCTTTGTACCCTATCGACGCGGCGGATCAACCTCTTTGGTGGCCATCCTCCCCTACTGTCTCATTGAGACAGACTGTAAGCCTTAAAGCCCTGAAGTCCGTCGGTTTCTCATGGTCTCAGCTGGTCACTCAAAGCACCGATCTATTCATTCTCATATATCCATCTCCGGCTCCTCAGGGACTGCTGGGGTCACGTTCGCCTCCAAGCGCCCCAGAAGCTTCCGAACCTCCCCCAGCGTCTCCGACCGGCCCCAATCGCCAGACCCGAAGTAGAGCGTCTCTACGGCCTGCAAGTGCCCCAGGGCCTCTACGACTCCCTCAGCATCTAGCGGCCCTGTCGCCCCGTCAGCCAGATCATCAATATCCTCCCCCCCATCATCGTTGTCATACCGACCGCTCCACTTAGACCCCTCCGCCGCATCAAGAGCCCGGTTCGGCGCGAAGCCTGCCTCCCTAAGCTTCCGCATGACGGTCGCATGGCCGTACATCCCCCGAAGCTCCGCCGCGATAGCCCTGCTGCTCTTGACGGCCCCCAAGCTGTCCAGGTGCGCCCCGGCCTTCACGTAACTCTCCCACGACCTCTGCTTGTCGTGCCGCGTCAAGTTCCGCCCGTGCCCCACGTTTGCCACCCGCGCAAAGGCTTCAGCAGCCTCCAGACCCATCGGGGCTACAAGGGCCTCAATGCCTTCGCGCCCCAGGCTCCGGGCCGCCGCCAGCCGGTGGAAACCATCGACAACAAAGAGGGCCTTACCGATGCGTGCGACTTTGATCGGCGGGACTTCCTGGCCCCCTAGCATGGCCCCCGCCAGCGCATTGATGTGGAGTGGCGCTAACGGGCCTGCACGCATCTGGAGGCTCTCACGCTCCCGAACGGACTTCACGGCAAGGCGTTGCGGCTTCCATGCATGATCCATCACAAGCCTCCCACAATGCGCCCGCTAAGTCGGCGGTAGGGTCCTCCCAGAAACCGTAAGGTGCCTGAATGTCCCTCTGGGCCTCCGTTCAGGCAATGCGCAAGTGTTCGTATATCGAATTGTGCCATAAGTGAGTTATCATACCAACACACTGAAAGCGTCCGCAAAAGCTGACGGACGACGGCCACATATTTCTGGACGATCACGCTGCCGCCCCACCCTTAGCGTCAATCCGCGCCAACAGGTTCCGCACCGACGAAGCGTGCCACCGCCCGCCCCGCGCCGTAAGGATGCCGTCATCGTTCAGGGCCGCGGCGATGCCCCCCAGCGACACGACGCCCGCCGACCGCAACCGCTCCACCGTAGGGCTTATCTCAGCAGCCCGTGCGGTGGCGTTGGCCGTCACGGCCTCCAGGGCCGCAGTGTTGCCCTTCCCGGCCCGCTTGAAGGCCGCAGCGCCGTTCGGGTTGCCCAGCCGCTGCCCGCGGGCCTTAGCCGCCGAAAGGGCCTCACGGGTCCGCGTAGAGATCGCCTTACGCTCGGACTGGGCCACAAGGGCCATTATGCCCACGGTCAACTCATTGGCGTCGGGCATGTCAGCCGCGACGAACCGGACCCCGCTGTTCTGCAACGTCAGCAGGAACACAGCGTCACGGGACAGCCGGTCTAGCTTCGCGATCACCAGACGGGCCCCGGTGAGCCTCGCGCGGTCCAAGGCCTTAAGCAACTCAGGACGATCCACCCGCTTGCCGCTCTCAATCTCTTGGAATGGTGGAGCGATTAGCTCCCATCCCCGAGCAGCACAAAGCCCCTCAACGGCGGCCCGCTGCGCATCGAGCCCAAGGCCGGACGCACCCTGCCGAGCCGTTGAAACGCGATAGTAAGCCACAGCCCGCTCGGTCATCATTAGTTCCCTACAAATCCCTCTGACGTTCGTTAGGCGGATTTGTAGGATAGGTCAACGCCGAGGGCGATGCTCATTCCAGACCTGTATCTCCAACACAGCCGCAACGACCAGAACGGCCACCACGGCCACGCACAAGAAGCCCAAGACCGGCACATGGACGAACCAGTTCCACGCGCCCGCAATGCCTCCCCAGACATCGGCAATAGACCATGTGACAAACATCCTGCTTCCCCTTGTCGAGCTACGGCTACGTAAGGCTAGAGGGTGGCGGACTCTCGTCAATCTACCGCGCCAGGGCGGGAGGCGTAATGTTGCCACTCGACACCAACAGGACCGCACCCCGCCCCGATGCCTCCTCCGCGCACTATCGGTGCCCCTTGGCCCCCACCGGCAGTGTGCGGTCCCGACAACACCCATGCCTCTAAACGCCAAGCACCCCCACCCCGCCGCGATGAATGCCTAGACTTTACAGCGGGTCCCCTCTCGCTACCCCTATGGTACCGCGCCGCGCCAGGAAATCGGGCCTCGGAATTGACGGGTTCGATGGGCCAGATTCGGGCCAGCTCGGACTCCCGCTCCATTCGGGCTTCCCGGGGAAACGCACCAAATAATCGCCTCGATGGTTTCGGCGTCGGACAATTGCTCGTTTTGCCAACAGCGCAGGCGACCGCTTCTCTTCCACCAGATCCCAAAGCGATACCATGGGGACAATGGGCGTAGGCACGAAGTCAAACTGAACTTTGCACTCGTCACCGATGAGGTTGCGTAGATTGTTCGGCGTACTTGTCGGAGAGCGCGTGGCGCTTCAGCCTCCGCAACAAGGGCGAAGGCGCACGTGTGAATGCCCTGCTCGGCGAGGCCAATGGCGGGTTGCGCTACAAGGAACCGAGTGCATGAACTGGCCAACAGAGAGGTTTCTTGTTGTCGATATGGAGTTTGGTGAAGCCCACAGTCGTTTCATCGGCAACAGCCCCAAAGAGCTTGCCGACAATGTCGCAGCCGAAAAGGAAAAGCGGGGACCGCCTAAGCAATCCCCGCCCGTTAAAATGGACGATAAGCCGCCGAAGCGACCAGCGAAACCGCTAAATTAGCGGCGCATATACGGCCTAACCCGTTCGATACGGCGCCGTTTGATGCGGACATATCCGCGTACCGGTTTCATGGCATAGTTCTCCGTTGCCCTGACAAGGCAATTATGCGAAACGGTGCTTGGAGCGCGATCTGTTCCGAGGGCGCACAACGCCTATCAGGGTAGATTACAGGATGGGCGGCCTTCGGGTCGCCCGTTTTGCGTTATGGCTCACCTCACATCGGCGCCCCCTTCTGTTCGAGTTCCAAAGAGGGGGATCCGTCTTGGGCGGATGCGTTGGTGAAGGGCTCCAAAGAGTATTGGTGCCCTCTTTTATAAATCGTGCCTTTTTTAGATTCCCGGCTTAACCACCGATAGACAGCGGCCGTGAGGTCAGACTGTAGCTCGACAAGCTCTTGGCGCTGTTTCGCTCGCTCTATGATCTCACCAGCGACCGCTGAGCCCAGATCACCCATTATTTCGCGCAAGCCTATCGCTAATCTCCCCCGTGTAGGGGAGGCTTCGACCAACTCATCCTTCTCCGCACCATTCAAGATTTTATCGTAGAGCGACGGGTCGTAGTGCAAGTCACCCGCTCCACGAACCAGAAGCCCGCGATCGCGCATCCTACCCAATGCCGTTGTGAGGCTTGCTGATCCCGGGGGGAGTCGATGGGCAGTGTCAGGGTTGTTTTGTATCTGTTCCCGAATCCAAGCGACCGACCGCCCACCGGTCTGTTCCGCCATCAGATCCCCGACAATGTTGATAATGGTCGGTTCGCGGCGCAATTCGGACACACTTGGGCGGAACCGCGAGGCCGTCTCTATCGCGCCGACAGGCGTCCAATTTCCGATCAGCGCTGAGACCGTCTCCCGAGGTAGAATGCGGGGAAGTGCCTCTATTTTGCCCTCAATCTCTTTTGCACGAGAAAGACGGTCACTAATCTCTTTCTTCAGCTGGCTGTGCTCGGATATCCAGCCGAGGATGTGCTCGGAGGTCAACAAAGGAGTCGCAGAAAAGTCGGGCATACGCTTTCGGTACAGAAATCTCCCTCTCTCGTCAATCATACAGTGTGTAGAACGGGAGGTTGCGCAGTGTGAACGGATCTGCGATGAGAGCTTTGGCGGTCGTCGCCCTTTTCCTACCACGCTCCAGCACGCTTATCGCGGGGGCGTAATGGAGCGCCCCGGCCCGGGGTAGTGTCCCGGGCCAAGGTAGAAGGATGACGATGATGCGTAAGGTATGTCAGTGGCCGAAAGCGGTGTCCGTTGTGGACTATTCCCGTTTTCGATTCGGCAGAAATGAGTACGTTAGGACTCACTGCCGGTCGTATCCGAGCCGTTAAGGCTTAGGTCGGTCAATACCTTGGCGACGACCGTTACTTGGTAGCATAACGCGATTCATCGCGTCAAATCATCACGCCTGAAGCCCGGCCTAACCCGCCAAGCTTTTTCGTGTATTGTCGCAGCGCAGATGGCCCATAAGCCGGAAGGAGCGCATCTGGTCATTCCCGGCTCTGCGCGTTGGGGATGGTGGGTCGGCGGGCCATCGCAATGTTTTGGAGCGGGAGGGCGTACTTGAGAGAGAAGCAAAAGGCCCCGATCGGCTTATTTCTTGCCCTTGCGGTGTTTGCCATCGCGTGGTCGCTCGTAGGACTTACAAACGCGTTCATTATCTCGTTCGTCACGCTTATCGCCGCAGAAGTTTACGTGAACAGCCGAGAACGTTAGGTCACACATGTATATAGGTACCTCCGCCAATCGGGGCAGAGGGCCACCATCTGACAACAAACGAGCCGCAGGCCTCGGGGGCCGCTGGACCCACCCGGCGAACGAGCCCTGAGGGAACCGGGAACGCTAACTGCTCGCGACCTTGCCCCGAGGCCGCAGGAGCCGGTGCGCGCACCGCCTGCAAACGCTGGCTGATCGCAAACCCCCACCGCTACGAAGCGCACACCGCACCCGAAGTTCCGAAAGGACCTCGGGGGCATTTTTTCGCCTCTCGCCGTCGACGGCCCCTTTAGAGAAGCCACAGAGTCGACTAGCCACTTTGTTGCCTTTCCGACACCAATGCCCACTTGCATGCCAGAGGCTCTCAGTGGGGCTCACAGGACCTCTACGGCCTATGCGCCGGAGACACCCGCCCCCAGTCCACCGCATCCATCCCCTGTGATTAACACAGATCGCGGCTTACCGTGCTCGTCGCGTTGCATAACGACGAACGACCCTTCGGTCATGTCCGCAGCTTCGCCATCGCTCAATTTGACAAATGTAGATCAACTACCAGCGACAACGAACCGTGGAAGCTTTTCGATTGCCTCGGCCTTTGCGAGAACTGAGGGGCTACCGTAAGACCTGCCGGTTGTAGTCGGGGCGTGCCCCTGTATCGCGTCAGCCATCCGCTCTTCTATTTCAGCCTCATACGACAGCGCCTTGAATAGGTGGCGCCAGCCATGGTTAGGCTGAAGGCTCGGATCGGTAATGCCGACATCGGCCCGCACCCAAGCGGCGAGACGCTCGCCGACCTTCTTGAAGTGACGATTGCTCTCGGACTGAACCCGTGTTCGCGACCGATCGAAGAAGAGCGGCCCCGCTGCCCGCCGCTGGACCACCGACAAGAACCCTTGTTCGATGATGTGGGAATGCAATGGGACAAGCCTTGCGGCCTTGCTCTTCACAGTACCCGCTTCCGGTGTGATCCGCAGGACCCACACGCCATCAACAAACTGAACATCCTCTTTACGAAGCTGGCTGATTTCGTTCACCCGAGCGCCGCTGTAGGCACACAGCCACGGTATCCACCGCCTCGCCAGAGCATGACCGGGGGCCATTCGAGAACCGGCAGGGACCAATGTGGCCGCAAGGATTGCCCGGGCCTCATCTGGGGTAAACGCGGACTCCCTGAGCTTGGCCTCACGGGGTACCCGAACCTTGACGCCGATAGCTACATTCTCGGGAAGCTTGCGCTCCTCCACCGCCCACGCGAGCATCGCCTTTACGGTGACGATATACTTGTCCCGAACGGTGATAGGCTTCCGAACGGCCCCATGGCGAGACGGCTCGGTCAGCAGCTTGTCGCGCCACCCCATCAGATCGGTGGCCGTTAGCTTCGCCGCGTCATCGTGCCCGAGAAACTCGATAAGGAGCCTCACGTAGTTCCGCCATTCATCGCGCACCCCCGGCGTCATCCCCTGAGCCTTGGCGTAGCTATCAAAGGTCGCGAGCAACGGAACAGTTGGAACCACTTCAGCTATGGGGACCGGCTCGGGACGAACTGCCAGCGCCGGGGGGACCTCGGGTGTAGGGACCTCAAGGCCCTCCAAGCGCCTCAGCATGGCATCGCCCGCCGAGATAGCCGCATCGTTCAAAGCCCTGCACAACAACTTGAAGGGCGCGAGGGCATCCGGCGCGACAGCCAGCCCCAGCCCCTCAATCAAGTCGAGCGCATCCTCCATCCACACCACCATGATGCCGTCGAGGTCCCCCGCGCCCTTCAACCCCCGATAGAGCGGCAAGGTCTCCGCAAGGCGAGCGCGGGCCTTATCGGTAAACCGCTGCGCCTCGCGGCCCTTCCACGTCGCCACAGCAGGCACGCCCTGGCGCTCAAGGTCCTGTGTGACACTACGGTAAAGCTCGCGTTCCTCCGTATCCCACCGGGCATCATCATCAGCCTGAAGGAGCTGGACCCGGAAGGTTTCTGCTAGATAGGCAATCGTCGCGGAGTCGAGTGGATCGAAAGCCCCCGACGCCTTGCGCTGCGCCATCGCCACCGTATCGCGGTACTGACCCGCGGCCTCCTCATAGCGAGATAGGAAACCCGGTGACCCTTCCATCCCGAGCGAAACCTTTAGCTGCATAGGCTCCCCGGCAATGTATGGACGGAGCGCGGCAGGGTAGGCACGGCGGAAGCTTACGCGCCCGGTACCGTGTTTGAGGATATGCTGCACTGTGATCCCCATCGGCGACTTTGTACCCTCGCTATGTACGCGATGGGACACCGAAGTCACGCATTTCTGGGATTTCTGAAGGTATTCAAGCCCTTGGAAGGCTCTGGTGCCGCTTACAGGACTCGAACCTGTGACCCCCGCATTACGAAGACTCGGTTCAACCGCTAACCTCGCCGAATACCGTCGATTTTTATTGGGGTTTGACCCTCTATGACACTCACAGTGCTCACAATTTGAATCGTGCTGTCCCGATCACGCTGCCGGATCACACTCCGGTAGCGGTCAATTACAACCGGGGGACAAACGACTTCGTTGTCTCATTCTCTGGTCAGCTGGACGCTTATCTCCTCAATAACAGGAGATATGACGGTGACAGTACTTTCTTCACTGACGATGGTGGCGTCGGACCGAGCTGAAATGCGGGTTCGTGGTATCGTGTCGATGCGACAGAAACTCCTTGATCGAATTGACGACCAAATCGCATTGGCGAAGGCTTCTGAGGCCGGTCAGTCGTTCCAGCGGGTCAAGTTTCGCCGGGTCCGTGACCTTGAAAGTGACGAGGTTTCGGAAACGGCGGTTCGCACTCGTGTCAGGCCTTGGTGGGCGCAGGACAAGGACGGTTCGATCCTGCTGTGGGTCAAATACGGAAACCAGCGGCTCGAACTGCAGAAGGGCAAGCCGGCCATCCGCATCAAAAGCAAGGATGAGCTTGTCGCCACGCTGGAAACCGTTCGGGATGCTGTTCGTGCCGGTGAGTTGGACAACCTCATCCTTGCGGCGGTTGCAGCGTTCAAAAACCGGTTTTCAAAATGAAAATCGGGAGGGGCTTGCCCCTCCCGATCCTGCTTTCAACAAACAATTTACTGATAGGCTCAGTATCTCACTTCGTCACTGTAGGACGTTACAGGATCCCTTTTGCGAATTATCGTCTGACAGTTCACCGTTATCCGAAATATACAATTTGTGACCGATATCGACTTTTGATTCGGCGACTTCGATATCGAAGCGGACTTTGTTTGCCGCAGGCTCCCAATCACCGGTGACTCTTCCGTTCGTTTTGATACCATCTATCGAAACGTTACCACTACCGTCATTGGCTTCCCAATCGACACGAAACGGCTTCGAACCGTCAAAAGCGCAGGACAAAGCCCCATTATTTCCGTCACCGAAAACAGAATTATCCCAGCGCCCGGCATCTTCGCCACGTGAACGAGCATCACCGTCTGAAGCCGATGAGCCCGCCGGGGCCGATCTGTCAGCTGCATCCATCGCATTCGCCTTATTATCGAGATCGTCGGCGATAGCATCAGCCGATGCTTCTACGGACGCAGCATCCGTGTAATTTAAGGCGGTACCAGCGTTCGATATTGCCGGTGCAGTTCCGTCCTCCGCACGTCCAGCAAGGTCGTGTAACCCAATACCGGCGACGACACACGCTGCCACGAAGCCAAGTGCTTTCTGAACGTTGGAAAAGTGCTTCATTGGCTCACCTCGAATTCACTTGTGCTTTTGCGCCACAAGCGAATTTCCTCGACCAGCTCGACGTGACGATCATGGATTGAGATCAGGGTGGCGACCAAGCCCATGCTAATAATTGCGCCAACCACCACCCCGACGCCGCCCACGACAATCAAAACGAAATACGGCGACTGGGAAATCCCCGATTTGTCAGCTTCCAGGCCTAAAAATACCAGTGCGATAATCAGCAACCCCAAGGCACCGAGCAGGAGTTAGCGATAGAGATCGACGATAACTCTCACGATTGCACCCCGTGGAGCCGGAGAGATAGGCGCCCGTATCGTCTCGATCGGACGATCTGAAATTTATCATTTTTCATTTTTTATGCCTCCTAAGCTGCCGACACGATCAGGGGGCAAAAGCGAAGATGCAACTGGTATTTGACACGGTTGGTGGACAGACGTTTACCGACCGTTGCCGCCATGTCGCCGTATGGATTTGGTACGGCTCCTTGGTGAAAACGTCCGCCGCCTTCGGATCGAGCAGGGACTCTCTCAGGAAGAGCTAGCTTTTCGGGCGGGAATGAAGCGGAGTTATCTCAGCGACCTAGAGCGAGGCACCAGAAACCCGACAGTCAGGGCGTTAGGACGCCTGGCCGAAGCCCTGAAGGTCAGCTCATCATCCCTTCTCGAAGGATAGCGCAGCGGAGATTGGACGCAGTTATCGCATACTCTGCAGGACATCGACGTTCATCTCGGCGGTCAGATGCTTGGCGTAAAAACGGTCGATCATCTCGACGCTGGTACGGGCGTTCCGGGCAAGAGTCAGCAGGCACATATCCTTCCCCTTGATCAGACGGAACATGATGGCCGAGTGACGCAGGGAATAGAGCGTTCGGGTTTCCCCCGACGTTGACTCATAAAGACCCGCAGACCGCAGGACAGTGCGGAGCTGACGACCGAGGTTCCGGATGACGAACGTTCGATTTTTGTATTTTGGCATAAAAACGAAATCGTCAGGATTTCCGAACCCTGCGGCCTTTCCGGCCTTGAGCAGCGTTGCATAAATCGGCACGGCATTGGGCATCGAGACAACCGGCGTGTTCACGGTCTTGCTGAAATCCGTCGTAATGCGGAGATAGTGAGTTTCCTTCGTTCGAACGATTTCGATATGTCGATGGCGGAGCTGCTTCGCATCGGACGGGCGCAGGAATGTGTTCACCGAGAACGTGCAGAACCGTCGTAGCTCGTCGGTAATCTGATATCCGTAGACCTTCGTGCCGGCATCCTCGTGCTTTTTGCATTCCTTCAACAGCGCTTGATATTCCTTAGGGGAAAACCACCCCCTCACCTTCTGCTTCAGGCTGACCTTCGGCATCAGTGGTACGTGATCGATAGCCCCCGCTCGGGCGGCTGCCTGCATCGTCTTGCTGACCAGGACGAATATCATCTTGATTGTCGCAGGCGACAGCTCCTTGTCACGCAGTTCCTCGACGAATTCATCCAGGACGACGGTTTTGATTCGACGAACATCGAGGGCGCCGAGCGGCTCGTCGCAATGGCACCGGAGGATGCGAAGCTGATCAATCGCTAGCCGAGGGTTTTTCTCTCCGCGAGCAACTCGGCGTTCGTCGGCAGCGATCACTTCGTGAGCGAACCGACGGAACGAGTTGTCGCCTCGTGCGGCCTTTGCGGCGGGCGTTAGCCTGTCCGAGATGGCCTGTGCATCGATGCGAGCCTTCCCGATGTCGTCAGTTTTGAGCGAACGAGTGACTTGCCGTCCTTCGTGACGATAGCGGGCATAATAAAAGGGTGAACCGACCGTTTGGGTCAGCGTAACATTTCCGATCCTTTCTGTAAGCATGAGTGAGTTTCTCCGTGTGGTAAGCGCCGGACGACATTCTTGACCGTCTCGGCATAAAATCGGCCTCCCTTGGTCGTGGGGATACCGAGCGTGTTGAGGTGGCGAGCAATCGCCGAATATGAATGTCCCTCGTCCACCAGCGGCTGGACAACGGACGCAAGCGAATGCGCATGGTCGATAGCTTGCTGGCGATGCTTGATCGCGAGGGCCGATGCGTTGGCACCGAGGCGGACGCCGCGTTTCTTGGCTTCGGCAAGAGCAAGGCGAGTGCGCTCGGAGATCATCCGGCGCTCTTCCTGCGCCAGAGCGGCGAAAATATGCAGCTGGAAATCCGAGGCGTGCGGCATGTCGGCAACAACCAGCCCGACACCCTGCTCCATAATACCGGCGATGAAGCTGACCTTGCGGGAAAACCGATCGAGCTTTGCGATCAGCACTTTCGCCCCGAGACGTTTGGCGGCAGCAATCGCCTGCCACAACACATCCCGTGTGTCCGACTTCCCGGACTGTACCTCTATATAGTCCCCTAGAACCTGATCATTGTCACCGATGAATCCATCGACCAGCGACTTTTGTGCAGCAAGGCCTAACCCGGATCGTCCCTGTGCGGCGGTCGACACTCGATAATAGGCAACATACCGTGTCATTCGCTGGCTCCGTCAAAGGCAAACCTTGGTTTGCTTTGGACGGGGTCGGTCAGATTAGCTGCCAGGGCAACTCGACGCCGCCAAATTGATATCGAATGCAGTGAATTCGGATATCACACCCGCAAAAGGGTTTTAAGCTGCGTTTCAATCAACTGCCAATGCTCACCAGACTTATCTGATGCCATAGAGGTTAAAACCTTCCTCTTTAAATTGAGCGGTGATGTTTTTATTCCAAATTCTATCTGAATCTCACGATAAAGTCGTTTACCGTCACACAGATTTTTCCATTCAGTATCCCAAAGTGCGGAGCGGGCAGACATTTCGGCTTGGCAACGCTTTACAAAATCACGCGTCCACATAGAACGATCAGTAACGGAAAGCTCAGTTTTGACAGACTCAATTTTGTCGAAGCTGCTGGACGCAGCCTCCTCAAAGGGCAGATTAGCGACGGACGAGTCGGGCGCATGGATGGACGAGGGGCGTAAATCTTCAAACACGTCCCGCACTATCTGTTCATTTAGATGGGCCATCGCCAGCGGTTTTATGATCGATAAAAGCGCGCCCTGGTTCGATACAGGCCTCGATGTAACCGAAGGATCTTTTAAAATGTCAGTCAAAGCATCTAAATCGATCAAATAATTTTCGAAGCAATATTTCGTCCACTGCAACACACCAACGTGATCAGTGCTAGACCACGAAGTTTGCTTGCAATCTTTGTCAAAAATAAAGAATAGGTTGGTTGTTAAGTTCCCTTCTTTTTCAGCGTCTAATAGTAATCTAATTTGCTTTTCTATCTCGTTACGCCCACCTAAATCCTTGACCCGATATTGCCTCAGCAGCCCCGGAAAACCGGCTTCTAACAGCTCCACATCGTGAGGCCCCTCGACAAAAACCGTACCCTTATAAAGCAGCGCCTCGCTTTCTGAGGTACCGACTTTCCTTAAAGCTTCCGCTATTTCCTCATGGTCAGATCTACGAACTTTTGTAATCATGGAATCGGATATAAGGTGGAATAAAGTACATTCATCACGCTCGAAAGCCCCGGCTAATATCTCTGGAGAATGCGAGCATATAATCATCTGAATATTCGACGGATTAACATAGGTATCGACCATAAATGATAACATGTTTTTGCAAACAGCCGGATTTAGATGAAGCTCAGGCTCATCCAGCAAAACAATTGAATTATCAGATAATGTTCTAGATATCATCAGAAAGGTCAATACGAGACCTTTTTCCCCACTACTAAGGTTATCTATATCGAATATTCTACCTGTTACCTGATCTTGAATACGAACACTCATTAGCCCGTATTCATTTATGCCAATTCCCGCCAGCTTTCTGCCCTTCAGTACTCCACTGAAAATCTCCTCGAACGTCCATTCTATAAGACGCCTTCCGTCATCTCCGGATATGATTGTTGAAAATATGGTATTCTTAAGTCTACTATATTTTAAGTGCGGTTGTGAGTTATGAGATTCAATTTGCTGCGAAGAATCTTGCTGACCGATTTGCATACCAACCTCACCTCGCGGCAGAGCGCGGTCGGCGGGAAAATAGCTAAACTTGGTTCGATCGAACGGCTGCGATTGGTCAAGAAATCCGATAAAACTTGCTCCGATCGGATCAGGAGAAGATATCCCGCCGGAGGAGAAATTGATCTCCAGGTCAAGTCGGCAAATTAGATTCGCCTGCTACACTCTCTTTATGCCGGAAGCCACCTCATCTACCGCAACAGCTAAGCTAGCTTGACCAGCCTCAGATGATAAGAATGCGACAAACTCAGCAATATTATTATTTCCGAAACGTGACCGAATCAAGTTGGTTGCCATGACCTCGGAGCCAGCTTTGATTATATCAAATTCATCGACTGTTATTTTGTAGCCACATTTGATTTCGAGCATTTTTTCTTTATCTTGGGCAAGATTCTCAACGATCAACTGAGTAGGATTGTGAGGTGAGACGCCTCCCAATGATATCAACGTTTGCTGAGCTTCGCTCGCCACTCTCTGCGACAAAAGAGATTTCGCTAGGCGAATCGCCCCTAAGATTGTGGTTTTTCCAATCGCGTTCGGACCGACAATAACGTTTATGCCGCTGGAAAACTCGAGGGAGATGTCTGTCAAAGCCCTAAAGTTTTTGATCGTTAGCGTCTTAAGATACATCTAAGCTTCCTATTTGAAACCACTTGGTGAAGACGCTGACGGAGCAAGCTGAAAGACCGACCGCTATTATGTTACGTCTTCGTCATAACTGAAGGTACATGACGCCAACGTAGTCGGCTTACCAATCACTCAAGGTGCTGCAGAATATGCTTGTTTTGGCGAGTTCGATGGTGCGCGCAAATCCGACAGCAAAGGCGTACGCCCCCGGCCCCTGCTAGCTTCTTAAGTTAATTGAAACGATCATAGTCGTATCACCTCGATCAATTGACCTTTTTTGGGAAAGCGCTGCCTCGCTTCAGTCGTCAACGAAAAAGGCGTCGAGTGTCGGACCAGCTTTCGGCTCTACATAGGGCTCGACCACGACTGGCGAGCCTGCCGCCGTTTGCGCCTGCAACTCCCCTTCGGTCCCCCACTTTGCGAATTTGTGGCAAAACGAGCATTCAACCCGATAGCGATGCTGGCTTACCGGCCCCTGTACTCTCCAGGTGGAACCTTGCCCGCATTTACAAAGCATTTTCATATTGATGAGCCTCCGCTCCGAGAGACGCCCTGTTTATCAGGATGCCAAAGACCTGCTAGCCGCAAAACGCTCCTTGCGATATTGTTCTTTAAATGTTCCGCGGCGGAGACGACGCACGCCCCTAACGTAATCGCCGAAGCGATCCTATCTGCCAGCGGCTTCGCTCGTGTCGGGATAACGATGCCGCAGAGATACATGCGGTGGCGCGCCGCGTTAGATCTGGCTTCGACGATTGCGCACAGGCTTGATCACCCACAGACAGGGCCGACGAGATCCAGATCGCGTTGCCGCTTTGAAATGAATGAAGATATCGGGATCGATGATTTCGCTTAAGTCGCCGACTGCCCAACGACGGCCCAAGCCAGATCGCGTCCTCACTGTGCAAATGGCGGTCTCATCTCACTGTGGGACCGGCATTCGCGAAAGTGATCGCAATCGACCAGATAGGAAATTTACCCCACCGCGGCAAATCGGCGCAGCAGCGGCAGAAGATTGCGGTATGTGCCGACAAACTCATCGTCCCCACGGTGCCCTGACGCCCGAGCAGCGAAAAATAGCTCGTTCCGGACGAACGCCAGTGTCGACCTGTCCCCTGATTGCGCCGCATCAGCCGAAGCGTCGAACGACCCGAAATACCGGTACCCGTTGAACGTCATCGCAAAAGCAAAAATTGCTGATGCATCATTCTCGTTCGGAAGATCGGACAGTTTCATTCGCAGGCTCCGCCAAAGGGAACTCCACGATCAGCGCAACCTCTGCAATGGGCAACAAGCGAGATAATAATCGAAGAGCAGCCTCGCCGGTCGACAATGATCTAAGCTGGCGGAGAGCGGCCCGTCTGCTTGCAGACGCGGAAAGCCATTCGCGGCCGATCATTAAAATGCAATATGGCGGCTTTGCGACCTACATCGGGTCTTACCAGCCAGTTCCGGCTATCCCCCAAATGACCACGATAATCTAGATTTCCCTTTGTACGCGTGCGCGTTTAACTGCCAGTGCACGCGATCGCTTGTAGCGCACCGCTGCCACCTCCTCCGAACTCATTCCCAAAACCGCCTGCTGGGTAGCATCCGCCAAGGTGGTGAGATCAAGAATATAGCGATTGGCTTTCAAGTAGGCTGCGCGTGCGCCACCCGCCTTTTCCCAAACATGTGACAACGGTCCGTCGCCAAAGAGGTCAATCCCGGTAAGCACAATCAGTGGACTGGGTTGAACTTGCATCCATCCCCATTTCGCTACGGCCCGCAGCCCCTTAAGCTCCGCTGGCGATAGCTCGTCCTTAAGGCACGCCGCTACCAAATATGAGCCGGGTAGCAAGGTCGCCAGTTCGCGCAGGCGTGCCATATCCTTGAGTTTGAACGATTCACTCGCGAAGCTTTTGCATTCGCCGACGATGGTAATGGGATCGCGGGCTGCCCTTTCAATCCGGTCCTTTCCATACCAGCCGAAAAAGTCGGTCTCGCTTTTGCCCCCGGCATGGGTCAACTCGAGCCCTGTTGCGTAGGTGAACGCGTTCATGCCTCGCAGCTCGTGTTCAATGAACCGCAGGGTCAGTGCCACCGCGTACCCGCCCCTAGCGTAGCCAGGCGTCGCAAACGGACCGACGACCCGGTATTTGAATAGTTTCCGATCCGGATTGCCCTGTGGAAAGGGAAAGAGTTTGATGCAGCGAGAGCATGAAAGCTGCGTTCCAACATCGTCCAGGCTGTACCAGTTTTCCTGTGTGCAGTGCGGGCAGCGGGGCGCCAGCCCGAGCTGGAGCAGGCCATCTTCTACAAGACGCTCGAGTGTTTTCCACTGTCCGTACATTTTCTTGTGGACGGTTCCGAGCACCTTGGCCCAATCCTGCAACGTGGCGGTCTTATCGGAGTACTCATCAGCAGAGCCATCATTCCACTCCGTGCGGCTACGCGCCATGCTGTTGAGCAGCTCAATTATTGTCTTTTCGCCAAATACGAGCGACCCATTCAGTCCGCCGACCGAAGCGATGACCTGCTCGGCGACACGTCCGGCATCAGACGGGACCGCGGCGATGTCGCGTGCCTTCAGCCAAGATTGGATTGCCTGCTTGGGAGTGGCAAGATGGAGGTAGGAATCATCGTGAGCATACCGATGGAAGGTGACATAGCCTTCTCGAGAAACGAACTGATCTCCACCTCCGCGCACAGGATAGCTGTCCCGGCAATCGAATGTGGCAGCTGGCAAAGCGTCGGCAATCGGCTTGTCCGAATGATATTGCCGAACCTTAACAACGTTAACGAAACTCGCGCCGTCGCCTCTCGCATTCGCCTCGAAATCCGGTGCCTGCACTGGGAACTGCAACGTGATCGAATCTTTGCCCCTAGGTGTCAGCTGTACTTGGCGCGATTTAGCTGACATCGTGCTGGCGCCTGGACGCAATATCCGCTCATCCGCCCCAGGCTCCCGCCAGATAGCCTCATACCATCCCTGAACGGTAACGCTATGTTCAGGTAGCCCCGCCGCGGCTAAATCGAGGCGCTTAAGCACCGCTTCCATGTTTAGGGACCGTGCAATATGAATGGCTGTGTGTATCATTACTCCGTTCGGATTAGTCGGCAGCAGGCGATGATTATCCCGGATGTCGCCCAGGATGAAATCGCGGGACTGCTCAAGCCAATGCACGTTCACCGGGATCACATCGCGCGTGAACAGACGGAAATTCCAAAAATCGATTAGATCGGTGCCACTGGCAGGATCAAAGATAAAAATTGATGGATCAGAGCGGTCTGAGTGACGAATTTTGGCACCGCGCATCGTGTAAAATAACGGATAGCCCGCGAGCCCCTTGGCAAGCTCCAGCCACGTATCAAGCGACGGCGGCTTTAATTTCGCGACGAATACTTGCCGGTAATTTTCCTCGATATAAGAAAGCCGCTTTTCGGCCGGAAAATAACCGAACGCCGCTTCAAAAAACGCGGTGTCGTTTGCCGAGCCCTTCGAGAAGTGAAGGATTTGCGGATCAACCCGCTTCTGAAACTGGAACTCGTCGATGAAGAGCTGGCTGTAGATGTGCGATATGTTGGTTCCGACATTGAGGTCTGCCGCCATCCCATGATCCTCACGAATGAGATCATCGAAATTGTAGAAGCGCTGGCGGGCCGACCAGCTCGGCTCCTCACTGACACCAATCGCATCGAGCTGTCCCGATTTGGTCTGAACCAGCAAATCCGGCTCGAAGAACCGGATGTAACCCCTGCTAAACTGCGTGGGCTGCCCAGAAATTTGATTGCCCGACCACGAAGTTGGAAGCCGTTTCATGACCGGGATGATCGGGCACATAATACCGCCCCACATCGTCGTCGCTATGCGCATCACGCGCCTGATCGACCCAATATCGCGGGGGTCGACAAGAAAGCCGAGCCGGATCGGGCGAAGGGTAATATCGGCAGTAACAGGTTCAAGGCTGTCTTTCGTCATCATCGTGCGTCGGCTTGGCACATCCGATATCGTCCTCATGATCGCGTTACGTTCGAGCATCGGTTAAGTCTGCAAATGATCCAATGGCAGCTATCCCAAAGTAAGTGAACCAACTACCAGTTTCGGGGAGCTTTCTAAGCCTTGCGAACGTCGGCTCTTGGTCGATCTAGGACTGACCGCCTTCCGCCCTATGGCTGCCTTTCTCGCTTAACCGCGGAGCCGTCTTACAAGCGCAATCCAAGCTTCTTCCGACTTCGGCCATCGCTGGCTGGAAGGTCCGTATGGTGTATGGAACGTGACGCTGCATCGCTCGGGCCGGGCGAAGCACCTGCTGCATCTGAGATGGCCTCTGACCATTCCAAGGTTGCAGTCCCAGCGGTGGACGATGAACCAGCGGTAGAGCGGTTCTCCGGCAATGATGGATTCATTGTCGCATCTGAAATGGCATCGGGCATGGATGTTGGCCTTTCGAGAGACGACATCACCAAGCGAGTGAAACCTGATATTGGCTCCCACCTCACAGCGAAAGGTTGAGTTGGTCAGGATCCGCCTGCGCGCGTTCGCCTGAAATCTTGTCGAACATCGACTGCGCGATGAATTCTGCCGCACTTAATCGCATTCGCTCATCAGGTGCTGACAGGCCGACACGAACCCAGCCGGGAAGCGTCAGAACGGTTGCAGCAAGGTCGTCGGGCGTGACGACCGGTTCGGGTTGATGATCGAAGCGGGCCATACGAATATTAGAACAAATGCGAAACATGTGCGCAAGCCGATTCGCGGCAGGCCGACGGACGGGAGGTTCGAACGCGCTCGTTTGCGACCTGTCCGCTTCCGGACGATAGATTATGATCATACAAGTCGAGCGACGGATCGATCGGCGGCGAACATGCCCAGCACGCCCGCCGCCTGTCGCTTCAAGAAGGATCGACCACCTTTGCAGGCCGACCACGCTTCCGCCCCGGTGCGGAGCCCTCGACCTTAGCAGGCGCTTTCTCACCCGGCTTCCGACCGAGACCGATCTTCTTCGCCATGTCTCGGCGCATTGCCGAGTAGGACGGCGCAGTCATGGGGTAATCGGGCTTCAATCCGTAGCGGGCACGATATTCCGCAGGCGTCAGACCGTTGGTCGAGAGATGTCGCGTCAGCGTCTTGTAAGGCTTGCCGTCGATCATCGAGATAATGACATCGGGATTTGCCAGCGATTTTCGCGCAGTGACCGCGCCAGTAAATTCAGGAGCAGCCTCCTCAGCAGGCGCTTCGACCGATGCTTTTGAGAGACCGATCACTGCGTCGTGCATCGATTTCAAAAATGCCGGAACATCCTCCGCCGACGTGCGCGTATTCGGGTTTGATAGCCAAGCCATCGTTAATTCCGTAGCAAGTTCAACGGTGTTCGTAGTTTCGTCAGTCAATTTGGTTTTCCTTCCGGGATGACATGTAGCAAGAATTTCCCTAAATCACTCCGTGCATAATAGGTACGAGGCGTTCGCTATTTTGATGCGCCAAACCATACCAGAAGACAAAGAGCGGGTGTTTAACGGCGAGATGGTATGACCGTTGCGCTGTCCAGGAAAACAATCATGCCGTCCGCCGCCACGGTCTCAAGGAATGCTGCATCGGCTCCATCGTCGGTTTCGAACTGTTCGTCCCAGACCATTGATGTGCCCTTGTCGTTCACAACCTCAAGGGACCAGCCAGGGCTATCCTCAAGCCTATAAATCTCAACTCGTACGGTCACGCCATCGCGACTCACTTCCCGCGACAAACTGGACGTGATCAGGTTTGGTTCGCGCTCGGCCACGTTGCTCTCCTCCACATAAGATTAGCGCAGTATGATGGCTCGACCAACGTCGGCATGAAGGCATGAAGCTCAAACGAGCGCACGGCGTATTTTGGTGGATTGCGGAATGGCGGCTTTTGGTTTGCGGGAGGACGGAAACGACTTTGAACATCAAGCATTCCAGTTACCGACCGCGAGTGCGATGCCGAAGCAAGCAAGCGCTACGTAAAGCCCTGCAATAACCCAGAATCGCGTAGGGGCCGTCTCTCGGCCTGCATCATCTACGCTTCGAAAGGCGCTCGGCATGGCGCTTCCTGCGAACCCGGCCGCGAGTGCCATGCCACTAAGCACCGTAAGCACCAATCCGTCGCCAACCGCGATATTCATTTAATCCTCCGACGACGGAACCCTGGTATCTGGTTGTTAGCTGCCGTTCGCGTCTTCGCCCGTTTGCGCGACGGACTCGTTGGCGCTACCCAGTTCGTATGAGCCCATTGTCTCGTTTCTATCTCGCGACGTTTGGGTGTTGGCCTCTCGTGGCACTCACCGTGCTCATAGCCAGCTTCAACGAGTTGGCGGCTACGATACTGTTTTGGGTCGCCCTTCCGCTCCTAATCGGGTCGTTTGGCTACGCGCAATTTCTGACCCGTTGTCCGACATGTCACTGGCGGATTGCTTCCTTTGGAAAACCATTTGTGCGTTCGCTTCCGCCTCGTTTCTGCCCATGCTGCGGAACCGACCTGAAAGCGCCCGTCTGATCATGTCTGAAAGTGGTGGGAAGCTGCCATCAACCGACGGCACGATTCGACCACTTAACCTTCGGGAACCTTCCTAGCACCATTACGGAGCGAGCCGATCAGGTTTACAAAATTGACCAGCGTGAGCAGACCCCATCCAAGGCTGGAATATCGAAGCAGCCAGTCTAGGGAGGTATCGCTAAGATGCCTCATGTTGTGAATCGTTAGGATCGCTCCGAGTACACAGGCCCCCAAATAGATGATGCTTTTCCACCGCATGGTGCCATCGACCTCCCCAACCAAATAGGCTTATGCGCTCCACAAAGAAGGTCTGCAATTGAGCGTTTTCAGACCATCCGTTTCCGTCCCTGAAAGCGGGCGGTCGGCTTCCGGGGACGGTGGTCGCGACCCTAACGTCTGAACGCCGCAACCTGGTGGAAACCGGTCCGGCAGCTTTCGGGGAAAGAAGGAGACCGAAGCTGCTACTCCATCGCGTCGCCGAAGGCGGTGACAGCATCTGCCACTCGCCATTGATGCCATTTGCCGTCGTCGATGAGGTGTAAGGTGTCCCCGCGACCGGCCAACAACGCTGGCGGCTCCCACACCGGAGCCCACTCATTTTGAACGGGAAGCGCCGCACGGAGTGGCATGCGCCAAGTTATTACCATTCCTGCATCTTGCCCATCTCCGGGCTCCTGCAATCGAACTAGCGTTAACCGCGCAGCATCATCACCGTAGCCCCCCGCGACAAGCGCGTGCATGCCGTCAACGGCGATTGCCTTCGGCCCAGTAAGCTCGCTTCGCCACCACCGCGCCGGTTGGCCGGGAACGAAGCGGACGATAGGGAAGTCGGTATATGGCGATGCCCATACACCCGAGCCAACCACAGTGAGCGCGTAGCAGTCGGCGATCAAACCAGCTTCTTCGGGCCATGATGGCATCTCAATCACAGCGCCGTCGGGTGCGAAGCAGGCAACCCCATTGCAGGAAGGCGGCCACTCCATACCCGGCACTGTCCATTCCCCGCCGCCCATGCCTTCATCGAACCAGCCAACCCATATGCGATCTAAACTATCGATCACGACGTGCTCAATCGCGTCGCCCAGCATAAACCGCGCTTGCAGCGCACCGTCTGGTGCCAAGACACGAGCGTTCGGCTCGCTGCGGGTGCGTGACGCGACCACAAGCCAACGGCCATCGGAAAAACGGTCGATAAGCGGATGGGCCGTTTCGAGAGGAAACACGGGGCCATCTTGCCAACCACCTGCTGCCCGGGTCAGGAGGCGGGCGCGCCCTATTTTGTAAAGTTGCTCGATGCGGCTAGGTGGATCGACCGGCGTATCACTAGCTAAAATGAGTTCCCATTCGCTCGCGAAGTCAACATCAGTCGTAACAAGCGCGAGCGTGCCATCGGAGAGAATGGCATGATGGAGGACCTGCCAGCCGGCGGGGATCGGCGAAAGCAGCGAAGTTGTAGATGGCAACATCGCCCAAATATGTTCGCATTGCTGAACTTCCGCAATCGGGATCACTTAGATCGATCCTGAATGGCGGGGTTTGGTCGAATTTAAACCGACTGCTTTCCCGCCCGATAGCCGCCGGTCAGCTTTTAGGCGGCTCGTATCGATCGACGACGCAGGAACGGCTCAACGTGGTGGTTGTCTGCCGTTGGCCTGAAGCAGGCGCTTCGCGTTCTTAGGCGTCACTCCAAGCAATCGCGCAATCTCGTCAACGGTGATTTCTGGACGCACTTTTCGCAAATCCTCTGCTGACCAGATCAACGATCCCGACATTGCGTCCATGGATACACAGGGCGTGGCGAAAGTGTGACCAATATTTAGAACGCGCTCGTAGGTTATAAATTCATCCGGCCAAGTGTTAGACAATATACCTTCTGCCGCTCCTTTGCTAATCCGTCGTAGGAAGTATTCGTCGAAAATTCTCTCTTCCTGAGCGATCATCCAATGCTGACCACATTCGCTACATTTCGAGAGATGAAGCCACCAAAGACCGCCTCCATGATCCCGGACATTTTCAATGGTTGCAAACACCCGCTCATCGAGTCCATCACCACCCATCGGAATGGCTGCGAGGTCCCGAATGGAAGCGCATTCGCACTTCTCGTGCGCCCTAAGATGTTGAGCAAGCGACTTACGAAGTTTCCATACCACGTCCCTGTCGCGATAATCGGCTGAAGCAAGGCTCCAATGCAGGTCTTCTCCGAGCGGAGCTTCGAGCTCGTCCTGCGCAAGAAACCAATTTTCAAAGGTTGTCTCAGCGATATCTCCCCGAGCGAAAGCCCATAATTTTGAAAGTTGTTCGGCGGTCATCCCCATGATGTTACTCGCCAATGCCAAACGTCCGCAACTGGGGTGTCAGCGCCGCCAACGAGGTTGCGGCATAACGTAGGACGTAGGGCTTCTCTGAAGGCTTTCCGTCGGGAAACTCAGCGCCGAAAAACGCAACGTAGCAGTCGAACATACCGATCTCATCATCGAGCCAGCAATGAACGACCACACCAAACTCGGGAGTTGGTTGATCATCGTCGTTCACAAGGCTGTCGAGACGAACTCGCGTACCCGGCGGAATGAGCCGATCTTCTCCCATCGTTCGCAGCACTCCTTCCCCGACAGCTTAGCGACCAGGCGACAGCTGCGGCAACGTCCAGTTCTGGTCGATTTCTGCTCGTCCGCTTTCAGGCGATGCGCGCGCTGGATCGATGCCGGAACGGCGATAGGTGGTGGTAATCGGTCGCATCGTATTTTAAGTTTGAACGGTTAGAAGCGCGCGGAGGATTAGCTTGTGAACGCTTATTGGCTCGCACTTCCTATGGCTCTAGCATCCTGTTCCGAGGCTCCTGAAACCAATGTTGGATATGAAAAGGCGCGTCTAGCGATCAACACAGCAAACCACTATGCCACTATCCATTATGGCGCTCCGTCTTGTCGTGACCCGAACTCAAATTGGACATATCATCTTAGACGTTCAGGTGATGCTCTGATTGCTGAAATGGGACCAAAGCTTAAGTCGCCTTCTCCGATCCGCATTACCATGCGGATGAGCGACTTAAAGATTACTCAGGCTTCGAACACACAGAGTTAGTGAAGCAATTTAATGGCAGAGCCTGAATGACCGGAGCGACCCGCAAGAAACAGGGAACATTCGGATTCCAGTCGTCTGCTTCGGGCAAAATGTCACAGACCGGGGGTTGACCGCAATTGCGCGATTGTGGTCATTCGTCGCGATCGGCTCCGGAACGTTCGGCATTTGGTGGAAACCGGATCTATCGAATAGGACAACGACGTGCTGGAACGAGGGTGATGTTTCGATAGCTAAGCACGCGCTGCACATCACCGTTGTCAGTGCTAACAGTCGCGGTTCCCTTGAACGTCGCCGGGACACCATTATCGGGTGAACCAATGCCAACACGCTGCACCGGCGCGTACAGAGTAACGAGAACGAAGTTACGAAGCTCTTTGGGGCTGGCGGTATTGAACCACGTCGCGCCCTGGCTTCCTTCTCCCTCAAGGTCGCCGTTCGGCGTTGCACTACTACCGGCTTTGATCCGCCAGCCGCCTGGAATGCTGCACACTGATTTAAATTCGACGCCCCACGTCTTTATGGCAAAAGCCTCAATGCTCTCTGTATCTTTCAGCGGTATCCGCCCGATTGAAAGAAGGTAGGTGCGAGGATGGTCGACCGGAGCCGCGCCCATCGTAACTAGCGCCAAAGGCAGCAGGAGCTTCACCCACATACGCTCGCACAATGATGCAGTGTCTGCAATTGATGACGTGGACGGCTCCCCACCCCTTCAGCGGGATGCCTGCGGATGATTCAGAAGAAGAGCCGCCCACGTCATCAATTGCGGACATTCGGCGCCGGGCGTAGCATCCAACCATGTTCGACGAGCTGATCGCCCAAGAGGTTTGGCACCTTGCACTGCTCGCAGTTGTGGGTGGCGCGGCTATAGGCCTGCTGCCAAGATCCCGCGTCCGTTCCATATTGATTTGGATATGGGCGCTGACCCCGCTGACCGTAGCAGTTGGCGCACTTGGCGTTACAGAGGCTGGTCAACTAGGATCCAGCTTATCGTTCGTCGGCATTTTCGTGCTGGCGTCGCTGTTGCCGTGGGCTGGACTGTCGCTACTGCCCTACCATCTGGTGCGCCGGTTGCGTCAGCGGCAGTTCGGCGTAGGCACTCGGAACGGCAGCTAACCACCACAACGGGCCGCTGCACTCGAAACGCATCAAGGTTGTGCATCACAACAATGGTCGGTTTCGTGCGGTTTTCCATCCGATGCGAAACCTGTGATTTTCGCATCACGAGCGTGGAAATGTGATCCGAAGCGGGCATTGACGAGCAGTTGAACCGCGATACCTTGCAACGATGCGGATGTTGGCACTTCTCACAATGTTCTTTGCTGCCGCAGCGTGCGGTGTCGCAACCCAGCCGGTCAGCAACGAAACTGTTGCTGCCTTCGAGGTCCCGCTCCCCCAGGTCAAGGATCGCGCAGAGTTTCTAGCTATCCTACGTGATACGGCGCGGGCGGAAGGAGCGCACGTTGACGCTGCGAGCGACGACGATTTACGGGACACCGGGGCTGCAATGCCGCAAGCTAAAATGAGTATCCACGCTGCCATATGGCGAGGAACGGACGACAAAGAATCTTGGGCCACCATTATTGATCAGGCTGATCATCTTGGTCAGGTCTGGATCATGTTCGCGCGAGGTGAGAACGAGAAACCAGCCCTTCGTTTTCAAGAAAAGGCGATGCGCGAAATCAAAGCACGATGGCCAGGTACATTGTCACTACCGATCGTCAATCGCTCAACCATCCCCCTACATAGCGATCTTGTGAGGACGCCCGACGGCTATCGCATTAATACATCCGCTGCTTCGAAATACAGTAGTAGGCCGGCGACGTGAGGTCAGGTCGGCTCGTGAGTTAGTTGATGCAAAACTATTGATTTTTGCATCAGGAACGACCGCGTTTGGTGGAAAGCAGACATGAACTAATTTGTGGTAATCACGCTCCATGACCGCAGACTATCACCCCTCGTCCGACTTTTTAATACAGGTGCTTAATGAGGAAGCTCCACTGACGGGAAGCGAGTATGCCGATGCCAACCTCAGCAAAGTGATCGGGTTTATCGCAGATGAGGATGCGGCTAACCGCGATTGGGCTGCGTTCATTTTAGGCAATCTTGATCTCGATACGCCGGAAATAAGATCAGCTTTGATAGCATTCGCTAACGACCAAAGTGAGCGTGTTAGGGCAGAAGCCATCCGGGGACTGGCACAAAGAGACAGGACTCTTGCGCTGCCATACGTCAGAAGCGCGCTTGCCAATCCCTCGGCGACCGTCAACATATTTGAGGCAGCCGCCATCGTTGCCGATCCTACTCTGGTTGCGCCGTTAAAAGCGTTCACCGGAAGCTCTGACGACGAGTGGTTCGACGAACTTGTGAGCGAAGCTATAGCCGCCTGCGAGGCAGCGAGATCCAATCCGCAAAACTTATGAATGTCCGCAAGTGGTCGTTTTCGGCCTGTCCGGCTGCGGCAGCGGCGCGGATCGCCGGGAACGTCTCGAACTAGTAGTTAGCTGCCTTTCGACACAGAACGAGCAAAGTGACCGTTGACGAAGGTCCAACGCACCCGACGTAGCGGGACGGCGACGCTCTCGCCTTCATAGGTTTCGATTGTCGGCCTGCCATAAGCGTCGGACACGAAGTTGGGGGTGCCCCGGCTGGACAGTTCCACGACTTTCCGCACGGTGTCGCCCGCTACAGACCAGACCATCACGCGATAGGCTGAACCTGTAGACCATGTGGAAAACAGCAAGTCGTTTTGATCGCGAGAAAATAGCCCTAAAGGTGTGTCGCTGGTCGTCTCGCGATAATGAACCGGGCTTGCGCATTTTTCCGTGCAATCGATCGCGATTTGGTAGCCGGCGTGAAGTCCGCCTGTCACCTGAACCACGAAAGTAGATGCGTCACCATCAATTCTCAGGGCCGCAACCGGCACGGGAGCGGTCGCATCGAAGGACAATAGCGACAGGGCTAGAAAAAGTGGGTTCATCTAGGGAGGGTATCACCTCTCACAACGTCCACAACTGGTCGACTCCGGACCGGCAGCTTCTCCAACCAGGATCGTCCGAACTTACCGGGCAACGACAATCACAGAGGCACCAGCCCGTCGCAGCCGATCCAGAGACGGTAAAGACCCGAGATTGTCTCCCTCATACACCTCGACCGATCGAAACGACGACCGCTGCAGCGCCGCCATCAACTCCGCTTTCGTTTTCGGAGATACCGACTTCGTCAGCATCTCAACGAACCGGATCAAAATCTGGCGATGAGAACGATTTTAAACGCCGATACACCTCCGAGGACCATTTCCTGGGCGGATCGATCGTCTCAACGACCGATCGACGTTCTACGGCCGTTTTAAGCCGCTCATTCAAAGATCGCTCGGCCAAAACCTTCGAAGCCAGCTCTGGGCCTGCCTCCGATACAAATTTCCTCATCATCTCACTCAGTACCTGAGTTCGTGTTTTCCCACTCAAGAGACAGACACGATCGAAAGATTCCAGCATATCCTTTTTATATCGAAAATTAACGAGTGCATATAAAGACGTATTATTCATTGTTGGCATCCTCTGTTATAGATACTTTATTTATTGTTTAAAATGATTTGAAGCTTGTTGCGGAAGGGTCACTTCGTGACTCGCCTTCGGCGAACTACAATGTGCAGGTTATATTGTTAGATAGCTTAGTTTATTGTTAGATATCTAATATGCTTTAGACATATCTATAGAATCAAGGATCGAACCATCGTTCAAACCTCAATTGGTTTTGATAAAAGCAATATCTTTGAGAGGAGTATTAACTCAGCGGTCTAGGATTGTGGCAATTCGTCCAATCAAACGCATCTGCGTAATCAGACTTGGTGCACGCCTTGCTTATGTAGTCGATCCACCCTTCATCAGGATTGGATCGAACTTGAATTTCCCGATGCCCCCACGGGGTCTTTCCCCACAACTCATTGATCAACGACGGAAACCCCGGCACGAGATCGACATGGGGGCAATCAATGATTGCATGATAGTGAAGCCTGATGCCGCTCCCACCCTCCTGAACCGCTATGATGGGAACACGCATCCCGTGACGGCTTGCCGCATTTCCGTAGACTGCTTTATTCAGCCGATTAGTAAAATGCCTCATGTTTACCGATGCCTCATAGGGCGTCAGAACCAGGTGGATCGGAGATCGTCCCGAGTGAACCACACGCCCCTGCTTCATCGTCAGGGTTACCGCATGCGGTGCGTTCCAGTGGCTAGTCTGGGCAAATTCGCGGAATGCCGATCGGTATTGGAGGGCTTGGGCGTGGTTCATCATTCTCCGACGACGGTAAAGGGGTTAGATAGACCCCATACTTATCGCTGACGAAAATGGTTGATGATGATCGTCCTGAATTTATTTAATACGAGTTACCCCGAACCGCGGAACGTAGGGATCCTCGCGCATTAAGCGGAATAGGTTTGCGCCGACGCGCCTAAGTCAGTGACAAGGACGACCAGTTGAAAATTGATCTCAACAGTAGCTTCACTTCAGACGATGTGGTCGCACTACTGGCCTCGGAGGATGACAGCAAAAACAGGCAAATTCGGGTCACCGGTGCTGGGATTGCTTATATCTCTGATGTTGTCGGCAACAACGACATTGCGGGCTTGGCATTTCGGCTGCCAACATGGAACGCGGGAAATGACTACACCGGAGTGCGAGCGGCAGCCGATACCAATTTTGTTGCAAGGGTTGAGAACGCCCTGCGAAGCAATTGGCCGATACCGGCGAGTACCTATATCGACGTGATCTAGAGCGTCGACGGTTCTCCACCCTGCGGTATGTACGTAGCGATTGCGTCTAACGCAGATATCAAGTCGATTCCCTCGTTGCTTGACACCAGTGTATCAATTTCC
The DNA here is from genome assembly GCF_049898305.1 of Sphingomonas sp. PWP1-2. Taxonomy (NCBI): domain Bacteria; kingdom Pseudomonadati; phylum Pseudomonadota; class Alphaproteobacteria; order Sphingomonadales; family Sphingomonadaceae; genus Sphingomonas; species Sphingomonas sp. PWP1-2. The sequence goes on along the minus strand of NZ_JAFCXM010000003.1, from coordinate 76,610 downwards.
AAACTCGGGAAAACTGCGGAGAGCTTGACCAGAGCATTGACCACGGCAGGAGTCTTAGGACAATTTTTGGGCTTAAATCCTGAGCGGGCATTTTCCACATCTTGACGATTACAGATGATACCGGCGCTCGTAAGCAACTGTGCAAATTGCTCAGCAGTTTTACCATCAACCTTTTTTGTGAGGCCAGCTTCAGAATTTCGCCAAGCAGCACATAATGATTGCCGAATGCGCTTTAAGTCAGGATCCGTTTTTTTCAGATACCTTGCTCCGGCTTTGCCAAGGGCGGATTGAGAGAGAACATAGACAGCGAAAGCGTGGAAATCGCCCTTATTTTTCAGACAGCGTCGTGGGTCTATTCCAAACGCTTCCCAATAGCCTCGCATCTCGACGAACTGGTCGATCGTTTCCCAAGCGTCAGTCGTAAAAGCGAGGTGCTGAGGCGCCTCATTATCCCACGCAGCTACCGGCCTGCGCTTCCAGTCGAATTCCATATTTAAGCGTTTGGACGTTTCTTTTTCAACGAGGTCGGCGTCAAAATTGATCATGTCACGGATGCCGGTCTTAGTAGCCATCTCAATCCGGTCAGTAGGACTCCGCTTCAAAAAAAGGTTTGTTATGAATGCGTTTTGCAAACGCGTGCTGTCGAGTTCCTGAGCGGTGTAAATACCCCCTTTCGCAAGTACGATATTGACACCATCCCCCTTGTCGGTCTGCCCTTCGATAAGCGTCGCTTGCCCTCTTGTCCGCCAACCCAGCGGCTGACGGACACGATGCTTCACCTCTAGAATTGTAGCGTCACCCGTCAGCATATCCCGGCTCTGACCATACAGCTTACAGATCGGACCCGCAGATGCATCGCTGATCTGGTCAGCGGTCGCGTTCGTCAGAAAACCATCGGTCGTGCAGCTAAAAACACATACGTTCTCAGGAAGGCCGTTCATTACCTCACCGAGCGCAGCGCGGACGAACGACGTTATGAACGCTGCAAAGAACGGATTGGTGATCTTGCTCGGCGGCAAATCCTTCATTTCCTGATCACGCAGATCGTAGACGCGCTTTGAATGAAGGCCTTGAGCGGTTTTCCCGTAGCTGGAATTGCTCAACTCTTTCCAAAACAGGGCATCTAGAGAGCCCTTCGGGTAAGACAGGCGCTTCGCGACGCACTCCCGGATGAAATCGCGAAAGACAGGTTTACCCGGATCGGTTGGAACGATGACCCCGTGCAAGATCTTCAGTTTCGCACCGAGCGAACGGGCTAACGCAATCTCCGGCGCCGAACAGTTACTGACACCGGTTCTTGGAAAGACGAGGCCGTTCTCAGATCGTACCGGCATCGTCGGAAAGCGGACGGTTTTGGGGAACTCGAACCGCACGTTGGCCATCCCCAAAGTGCCGGGAGTGAAGTCGTCGAGACTGGTGGACTGCCGGATGTTGGACCAATCAGGGAAACCTATGAGCGCCATGGCTGTCGGGTAGGCACCGGCAAGATCGTAATCGGTCCAATCGTCAATGAATGCAGGACCAAACCAAAACTGCTCGCCTCGTCCACCGTGGTAACACTCGGTTGCAAGAGGAAGGTAAAAGGCGACCTGTTCGAGCGGGACGTTAACCTTCTCGATTTTGAAGTAACCCAAACGCTTGCTGTACGTTCTCCTAACGATCTTCTGCTTCCCAACGACCTCAAGCGGATCGATCTTGAGATCGGTCTTCCACTTTTTCATCAGTAGATCGACGCCGATGGCAGTCAAAGTGGCGGGCGCTTTGCGCTTGCCAAGAATCCCGGCGTACATGTCGATAAGGCGTTCAAGATATTTGACGCATATCAAAGCATCATTAATCGCATATTTTTCAAAGACATCTGGTTTGTCACGGAGTAGGATGTCCATGTTTTTCTTGTAAAAAAGTTCTCGCTCCGGGTCGGGATCCACTGATATCTTGGGGACGCCGACGAGCTTACCAAGCTCCCAAAGGCTTTTGGACGTTGCAGGCGTCAGCAGCATCGTATCCCGAAGGATAACAAGGTGCTCAACGGATTGGTCGTTGTCGAACTGCGTGACGATTTTCACCCCTTTGTCGACGGAGGTAAAAGTCGATCTGACAGCAGCGATCTGTGACGTCAGACTCTTAAAGTCCGCAAATGCGGGTACGTCTGCCCGAGTGAAATGACCGACGACATACACTAGGGTCGGCAACGTCTTAACAGCCCCCGTCGATATTCCCTTCCAGAACGCCAATGCCAGAAGGTCAGCTAACGTCATCCGGTCTCCCGGCTCCGGATAGCAAATTGCACTCCACTCTTGGACATCCGGCTGGTCCGGATCATAGACGCTGCAATGAACCTGATACGACAGGACAACGTACTTTGCAGAGCCGGCCTTCATCTCATCGATGGTTACGGGCTTTTCGGGAGTCTTGAATTCAGTATCAAAGCCGACAATTATATAAGGATTGCCTTTGCTGAACTTCGTGTCTCCGTAAAAGTTATCTCTCTCCACCCATATACGACTTTTACTGAATGTGCCGTTAGCCTCCCTCAACCTGAGTTTGGCCGATCGAGATCCAGACATCACGGGTTTATCGGTCGACATGGGCCTCCAGCTGACCTCGGATCGGGTCTCAGCCGGATGGTAATGCTGGTCGGTGTCAAAAGACAGCCACGACGACAAGCACAGAGACGGATTGGGGCCAACTCAAGTTATTGTTTTATAATGATAAAAAATGGTGCCGCTTACAGGACTCGAACCTGTGACCCCCGCATTACGAATGCGATGCTCTACCAACTGAGCTAAAGCGGCGTCGCGCCGTTCGGGTGAACGGGTGCGAGGGCGGGCGCTTAACAGGTGGTTTTCGTGCTGACAAGCCGCTTCGCCGCCTCAGGCGCAATGGCGCGCAAAAAAGCGAGGCTTTACTCCGCGTTTACCACGCGCAGTGCACACGCCGGTTAGGACAGTCGCCCGATCGGTGGGGCGGGCCAAATAGGACGGTTGTGCAATGGACAGTGTTCGCGGATTCGGGGACGGTCGCTTCGACAGCGAAGTCGAGGGCGACGAGATCGACGACACGCCCGTCGACAGCGCGGGAAACGGCGTTGCCGAAACACAGATTGACGTCGGCACCGACGAGCGCCGCATGCACGTTCGCGCCTATAACCATTGGGTGTCGCTGCTTGGCGGTCGCGCCTATCCCTCGATCGAGGATCTCGATCCCGCCAATATCGCCGATTTCGGCCCGCACAGCGTCCTGCTCGATTTCTCGCTCGGGATCGAAAACCCGGCGATCGCCTATCTCGGCCGCGCGCTGCGCGAGGAGTGCAGCCTCGATTCGTCGGTGACGCACATCTCGCAAGTGCCGAGCCGCTCGCTGCTGTCGCGGCTGACCGACCATTATCTGCAGATCATCGCGAATCGCTCGCCGATCGGCTTCGAGGCCGAATTCGTCGGCGTGCGTGGCCACAACACACTGTATCGCGGCATCTTGATGCCCTTCTCGTCGGACGACGAATCGATCGACTTCATCTATGGCGTGATCAACTGGAAGGAGCTGGTCGACGCCGAGACGCAGGCCAAGCTTCACGCCGAAATCGCAGCGGCGGTCAGCAGTGCGCCGATGGCGCCGCCGGCAGCACCGATCTGGGCCGATGGGCCGAGCGCTGGATTCGATTCGGCGGAAGCCGATGACATCGACGATGCGGCCGCCGCGGCTACCAGCGGCAATCTTGCCGATCAGTTGATGCTTGCGCAGCAAACCGCCGCCGCGGTGCGCGCTGCAGACGTCCGTGGCCGCGCGACGCTCTATCGTGCGCTCGGGCGGGCGCATGATTTCGCCGCCGCCGCCGATGCCGATCCGCAGAGCTACCGCGCGTTGCTCGAATCGGCCGGGATCGTCGTCCAGCTCCGCGCGCCGATGACGCCAGTGGTCAAGCTCGTCTTCGGGTCCGATTACGACAAGACGCGGTTGACCGAATATGCCGCGGTGCTGTCCTACGCGCGCCGGATCGACGTTGCGACCGGACAGCTCGGCGATTTCCTCGAAGGCTTCGAGGGTGGCATCAAGGGGATCGTCAAAGCCGAACGCGCCGCACGGACGCCCGTCGCCAAACCGCGCGCGAGCAGCGCGGGCTTGCTCGCCTCGCGCCCGACGCTCGCCAGCGTGGCGATCGAAACCCCGCTCGAGCGCGGCGCCTATGTCGTGCTGCTGGCGCGCGCCAACGATGGCGGAATGCTCGACATCGTCGCGACGCTTGGAGACGACACGGCGCTGACCGAGCGGGCGATGCGCAGCGCGGTCTGACGCGCGCACCGCGCGGCACGACCTCGAAAATTGTGCACCGCCACAAGTCTTGAGGTCGCGCAGCGTCGGGCGCATAGGGGCCCGCATGGCTAAAACCACGCTGAAATCGCTGTCGGACGCGCTTGCTGCCCGACTGACCAAGGGTGCTCTTCCGGGCGAAATACAGGGGTTCGGCAAGACCGAGCGAATCGACGCTGCCGCGTTCGTCGCCGCGACTGCCGAGCGGCGCAGTCCCGGCACCGCCAGGATCGCGCTCGAGCCGCTGCCCGGTACCGACCCGCGCCGCCGGATGCGGCTGGCGATCGTCAATGACGACATGCCCTTCCTCGTCGATTCGATCGCCGCGACGATCGGAGCACACGACATTTCGATCGACCGGATCATCCACCCCGTGCTCGGTGTGATTCGCGACGCCGACGGCCAGTTGGTCGACGTCGACGATTCGGGGCCTGCCGAATCGATGATCTACATCGAGCTCGAACGCGCCGATGCGCGCGAGCGGCGCGATCTGGTGGCCGAGCTCGAGCGCAATCTCGCCGATGTCCGCGCCGCGGTGCAGGACTGGCAGGCGCTGCAGGACGCGATGGCAGCCGACATCGCGACGCTCCCGGCGGGCGAGGGCGCCGAGATGCTCGCTTGGTTGCTCGATCGCAACTTCACCTTGCTCGGCCACGAACTGTGGCGCGGCACGACCGAGACGACGCTCGGCCTCGCGCGCAATCCGCAGCCGGTGCCGATGCTTGCCGAAGCATCGCGCACCCTCGCGATCCAGTGGTTCGAAAAGGGTGGCGAGGCGCCGCTGCTGCTCAAGTCCAATCTCATCTCGAGCGTCCATCGCCATCTCCCGCTCGATCTCGCGGTCGTGCCGGTGCGCGAGAAGAAGAAGATCGTCGGCGTTTCGATCCATGCCGGGCTGTGGACCAGCAGCGCGCTCAACGCCGCGCCGCAGGATGTGCCCGTGCTGCGCAAGCATCTGGCCGCGCTCGAGCAGAAGTTCGGCTTCGATCCCAAGGGGCATACCGGCAAGGCGCTGACGCACGCGCTCGCCGCGCTGCCGCATGATCTCATCACCGCCTTCACCCCCGAAGCGCTCGAAGAGGTCGCGCTCACCGCGATGTCGCTGGCGGACCGCCCGCGGCCGAAATTGGTCCTGGTGCGCAGCGTGCTCGGGCGGCATCTGTTCGCCTTCGTCTGGCTGCCGCGCGACGACCTGACCACCGCGCGGCGCATCGCGATCGGGGACATGCTGGTCGAGGCGGCGCATGGCGGGCTGCTAAACTGGGCGATCGCGATGGACGACGTCACCGCGCTGATCCGCTTCACGATCGACGTGCGCGGCGGCGGGGTGATGCCCGATACGGCGACGCTCGATGCACGGATCGCGCGGATGGTGCGCGGCTGGGTGCCCGCGGTCGAGGCTGCGCTTGCCGATCTGGTCGAGCCGGCGCGCGCCACGCGGCTTGCGTTGCGCCATGCAACCAATTTCCCGGCGGGCTATCGCGCCGCCAACACCGCCGAGGAAGCCGCGCAGGACATCATCCGCCTCGCGCGGCTCGAGAACGCCGAGGATCGTTCGGTGCGGATGTACCGCGACGCACACGGCGCGGCGCGGTTGAAGATCTACCGCCAGGGCGGCGCGCTGGCACTGTCCGACGCGGTCCCGGTGCTCGAGAATTTCGGCTTCCGCGTGATCGAGGAACTGCCGACCGCGCTTGCCGATGACGAGCAGGGCTTCGTCCATGAATTCCTCGTCGAGGCGGCGGGCGTGCGGCTTTCGGCCGATACGACGGTGCTCGAGGATGCGATCCAGGCAGTGCTCGAGGGCAAGGCCGAGAATGACGCGTTCAACCGGCTGATCGTCGATGCCGCGATGGCGCCGGCGTCGGTGCTGCTGTTCCGCGCGTGGTTCCGCTATCTGCGCCAGGCCGGGCTGACCTATGGTCTCGTCACGGTGGTCGATGCGCTGCGGCGTGCGCCGAAGGTCGCCGCGGCGCTGATCGAGCGTTTCGCCGCTGCGCACGATCCAGCGCGCGCGCGCTCGGGCGTCGAGGTCGCCGATGCGGCGATCGACACCGGGCTCGACGCGGTCTCGGCGATCGACGACGACCGCATCCTGCGCAGCTTGCGCAGCGTGATCGCAGCGACGCTGCGCACCAACGCGTTTGCCTCAGCCGGGCAGATTGCGCTCGCGTTCAAGCTCGACAGCCACCTCATCCCCGGCCTCCCCGCCCCCGTGCCGTGGCGCGAGATCTGGGTCTATTCACCGCGCGTCGAGGGCATCCACCTGCGCGCCGGCCCGGTCGCGCGCGGGGGCCTGCGCTGGTCCGACCGGCGCGACGATTTCCGCACCGAGATTCTCGGGCTGATGAAGGCGCAGCGCGTCAAGAACGCCGTGATCGTGCCGACCGGCGCGAAGGGCGGCTTCTATCCCAAGCAGCTCCCGTCGGCGTCGAACCGCGATGCGTGGCTCGCCGAGGGGACCGAGAGCTACCGCGTGTTCATTCGCACGCTGCTGTCGATCACCGACAATATCGTCGAGGGCGCGGTGGTGCATCCCGCCGACGTTGTGATCCATGACGGCGACGATCCCTATTTCGTCGTCGCCGCCGACAAGGGCACCGCGACCTTCTCCGACGTCGCCAACGCGATCGCGCTCGAGCACAATTTCTGGCTCGGAGACGCCTTCGCGAGCGGCGGCTCGGTCGGGTACGACCATAAGGCGATGGGGATCACCGCCAAGGGCGCGTGGGTCAGCGTCCAGCGCCACTTCGCCGAGCGCGGCATCGACGTGCAAACGCAACCGATTCGCGTCGTCGGCTGCGGCGACATGTCGGGCGACGTGTTCGGCAACGGCATGCTGCTCAGCCAGACATTGAAGATCGTCGCGGCGTTCGACCATCGCCACATCTTCCTCGATCCCGACCCCGATCCTGCGAAGAGCTGGGCCGAGCGCGCGCGCATGTTCGCCCTCCCCCGCTCGTCGTGGGCGGATTACGACGCGTCGGTCATCTCGAAGGGCGGCGGCGTGTTCGCGCGCACCGACAAGGTGGTCAAACTGTCGAAGCAGATCCGCGCCGCGCTCGGCATCGAGGCGAGCGAGATCGAGCCCGGTGCGCTGATTTCACTGATCCTCAAGTCCCCGGTCGACCTGATCTGGTTCGGCGGCATCGGCACCTATGTGAAGGCGCGCGCCGAGAACAACATCGCGGTGGGCGATCCGGCGAACGACCGCTTGCGCGTCGATGCCGAGGATCTGCGTGCGACGGCGATCGGCGAGGGTGCGAACCTGGGCGTCACGCAGGCCGCGCGCATCGCCTTTTCGGCGCGTGGTGGACGGATCAACACCGACTTCATCGACAATTCGGCCGGCGTCGATTGCTCGGATAACGAGGTCAACATCAAGATCGCGCTTAACCGCGAGATGATCGAGGGCCGGCTCGGCTACGAGAAGCGCAACACCTTCCTCGCCAGCATGACCGACGACGTCGCGCACATCGTGCTCGAGGACAATCGCCTGCAGACGCTCGCTTTGTCGATCGCCGAGGCTGACGGCGCGCGCGACGTGCCGAGCTATGTCCGGCTGATCGAGATTTTCGAGGCGAGCGGTTCGCTCGACCGCGTGGTCGAAGGGCTGGCGGGCAATGACGATCTGCTGCGCCGCTCGGCCGAAGGGCGCGGGCTGACGCGGCCCGAGCTCGCCGTGCTGCTGGCAACCGCCAAGCTCGCGCTGCAGGCCGCGATCGAGCGGTCGGATCTGGGGGCGGATGCCGAACTGCTGCCCGATCTCCACGCCGCCTTCCCGCCCGCAATGCGCAAGAAGTTCGGCACGGCGATCGACCAGCATCGCCTCCGCGGCGAGATCATCGCGACCAAGCTCGCCAACCGGATCGTCAACCGGATGGGCGTGCTCTATCCCTTCGAGCTCGCCGAGGAAGAGGGCGCGGCGATGAGCGACATCGCGGCGAACTTCGTCGTCGCCGAACGGCTGTTCGACCTGCCCGAATTGTGGCGCGAGATCGAGACTGCCGAGATGCCCGAAGCGGCGCGGATCGCGCTGTTCGACGAGGTCGCGGTGGCGACGCGCTCGCAGATCGCCGATCTGTTGCGCGTCACGCGCGGCGGCAGCCGTCCGGGTGACGTGCTCGCGCGGCTGTCGAAGGGCATTCGCGAACTCGACAAGCAGACCAAGGCGCTGCTGCTCGAGGAAGCGAGTGCGCAGAGCGCGCGGATCGCCGCGACGCTCGAGACCGCAGGCGCGCCGGGCAAATTGGTGCAGAAGGTCGTGCGGCTGTTCGAGCTCGATGGTGCGGTCGGGCTGGCCGATCTCGGCGCGCGGCTCGGGATCGACGAGGCGGTGCTGACGCGCGCCTTCACGCGGCTGGGGCAAGCGCTGGGTCTCGACTGGGCGCAGGCCAATGCCGCGCGGATCGCCTCGAGCGACCCGTGGGAGCGGTTGCTGATCGCAGGGCTGGCGCGCGATTTCCAGCAGCTGCGGCTCGAGTTCCTCGGTCGCGGCGCGAACGGGAACGGGAGCGATCCGCAGGCGCTGGTCGAGGGGTGGCTGGCCGAGAATGCCGGCCGCGTCGCGCAGTTCAAGGCGGTGATCGATCGTGCGCGGCTCGCGCCAGCGCCCAACGCCGCGATGCTCGCGCAGATCGCGGGCCAGGCGCGCGTTCTGCTGGGCCGGTAGCAGCCCTCCACAACCGTCACCCCGGACCTGTTCCGGGGTCCACCGGGATGCGCGACCTGCCTCGGCAGTTCGTGCGGCACCGTGGACCCCGGGACGAGCCCGGGGTGACGTTTCAGAAGTAGGCCAGCCAGATCAGCTTAGGACAACAGCTTCACCCCGCGCGCGCTGCTTCGCCTTGAGCTGCGCGCGCCAGCCGCGCGACCGCCACCACATGATGATCCCGGTCACCGCGAGGATCGCGGGAAGCAGCCCGCCGAGGAAGATCACGATCTGCCAGACGAGCCCCATCCGGGTGCCGTCGTGGATCCGCCGCATCGTCCGCGCGAGTGGTTCGCGTGGCTCGGGCACGACCTTGGCGGCACCATCGGCGTCGGCGACCGTCACGCCGCGGGCATCGTGCGCGATGCCGAGCGTCCACGCCGGCTTTTGATCGGTCGGCCAATCGACCTTGGTGATGGCACCCGGCGACACGGCGTTGCCGCGCGCGATGACCGCGTCGAGCGCGAGCTTGGGCATGGCAAGCGGCATCGGCCGCTGGCCACCCGCGCGCGCACCGGGCTTGCCGCCCGCCCCACCCTGCGCGCCGCCGAACACTTGCGGGAACGAGATCCAAGCCCCCGTCAGCGACAGCACGAACAGCGGCAGCGCGATCCAGAAGCCGAACAGGTGATGCAGATTTGTATCGGTGTTGCGATGCCGCCGCCAGCGCAGGCCCCTGACCCAGCTCCCGACGGTCGGCCACCACAGCCACAACCCCGACACGCACGACAGCAGCATCGCCACCCCGACCCAGCCGACCACTTGCCGCCCGACGCCGGGAATCAGCAGCGATCCGTGGATCATGTGGAAGGTGCGGATCAGCCCGCCGCCGCTACCCGCGCTGTCGAGCACATGCGCGGTCGCCGGATCGATCCAGACGGTCTTGCGCGGCGGCGGTCCTGCGGTACGCTTGGCGGTTGGCGCCGTGCTCGCCACCACGATGACGGGCTCACCCGGCGCGGATGGGAGCGCAAGCGAGGCGATTCGGTCGCCCGGCGCGAGCAGGCCGCGCGCCGCTGCGACATAGCGCTGCATCGGCTGCAGCCCGTCGCCGCTCGTCGCGTAGCGCTGCGGGTTGAGCGCATGGTCGAGCGCGTCGTCCCACACCAGCGCGGCGCCGGTCACCGACAGCGGGATGATCGCCACTGCCAGGATCAAACCGATCCATTTGTGCACCTGGAACCAGGCGTTGCGCATTCCGATCTTGCTCACTCAAACCTCCGCCCAGCGGCGCAACAAATTGTGATAGACGCCGGTCAGCCGGACGATCTCGGCATCCCCCTGCCCGACACGCGCGCCGAGCGACTGGATCGCGGTGTCGAGCTCGAACAGCATCGCGCGCGCTTCGGTGTCGCGCACCATCGACTGGATCCAGAAGAACGAGGCGACGCGCACGCCGCGCGTCACCGGTGCGACATGGTGCAGGCTCGACGCCGGGTAGAGCACCATCTGACCGGCGGGCAGCTTGACGCTTTGCTCGCCGAACTGCGTCTGCACGACGAGCTCGCCGCCGTCATAGCTGTCGGGATCGGCGAGAAAGAGCGTCGCCGACAGGTCGCTGCGGATGCGGAAGTCGCTGCCGCGCCGGATGCGGATCGCGCTGTCGACATGCGCGCCGAAGCCGTCGCCAGTCGCGTAGCGGTTGAACAGCGGCGGAAACACCTTGAGCGGAAGCGCCGCCGCCACGAACAGTGGCGAGGCGGCGAGCGCATCGAGCACGATCGCCCCACCAGCGCGCGCAGCCTGCGAATCCTCGGGCAGTTGCGCATTGTGCTTGGCGAGCGCGGACTGGTGCCCCGACGTGGCGTTGCCGTCGATCCAGTCGCTCGCATCGATCATCGCGCGGAGCGTGGCGACCTGCGCTGCGTCGAGCAGATCCGGGATGACCGTCAGCAAGCGGCCCCCCGGATCGCCTGGACCCCGCGCACGCGGAAGGCACCGATGTCGGAGGCCGCAAGCCACGCCGCGGCTTTCTCGACGAACGCCGGCGTCGCGCTCGCGCCGGCGCGCTTGAGCCAGCCGATCGCATCTTCGATCCGCCCCGCCGCGCCGAGCATCCGCGCATGGTTGAAGCACCCGCGAAAATCGCCGCCCTGCGCCGCGCGGGCATAGCACAACGCCGCCGCACGCATGTCGCGTGCAACGACCCAGCCGTCTTCATGGAAGCTGCCGACAAAGTTGATCGCCTTGGCCCCTGCCAAATTTCTACCGAGCGCCGCTGCCTTGCGGAACCACGCGAGCGCCGCCGGTCGGTCCTCGGCCACGCCGTCGCCGAGCGCGAGCAGGGTCGCGTAATTGTACATCCCCCAGTCGAGCCCACGCTCGGCCGCGATGCGGTAACAGTCCGCCGCGCGGCGTTTGTCGGGCGGCGTGCCCCAGCCGAGATCGTAGCACCGCCCGACCATGTTGATCGCCATCAGGTGATGCTGCGCTGCCGCGCGCGTGAACCAGCCGAGCGCGGCGCGCGGATCCGTGGCGACATCGATCCCGTCGAGCAGCATCTGTCCGAACACCGCCTGCGCCTCGGCCTCGCCTGCTTTGGCACACGCGCGGATGAACGCCGCGCGTTCCGCTGGTGGTGCGGCAAGCCGCGCGGCGATCTCGTCGCGCGACAGCGCCGTGACATCCTCCATCAGAACTTCGCCGTGAGCGTGCCGAACACGGTGCGTCCGGGGGCGATCAACGCATAATGGTTGGTATAGGTCTGGTTGAAATAGACCTTGTCGGTCAGGTTCTGCGCGTTGACCGAGAGCTGGAGGTTCGGCGTCAGCTGATAGCTCGCGCGCGCATCGAAGCGCCAATAGGCGGGGACGCCGCGCGCGAACTGGACCGTCGCGGGGGCGACCGTCACCACGCCCGCCGCGGTCTGCGTCGCGCTGCGATTGTCGGCATAGCCGCCATAGATGCGGCTCGAGTAGATCGCGCTGCCGCCGAGCTGGAAGCGCTTGGTGACTTCGTAATTGGTCGTCGCGGTGAAGCTGTGTTTCGCGATCTGCGGCACTTGCCGACCGGTATTGGCCGAGGCGACATAGACCGTGGTCGCCGGCGCAGCGCCATTCGCCGCCACGGCAAGCGCGCTCTGACCGCCATCGACCACCTTGGCATCGAGATAGGTGTAACCGCCGAACACGGTCCACCCCGGCAGCACCGCGCCCGATGCGGTGAGCTCGAGCCCGCGGATCCGCGTGCGGCCGATAAAGGCGACGCTGCCGCCATCGGCGGTGACGCGCGCGTTCTGGATGTCGGTCTGGAATACGGCTGCTGCGAGCGCGAGCTTTTCGTGGAACACGCTCGCCTTCGCGCCGAGCTCGTACGACTTGGTCTTCTGCACCTTGAGCGAGTCGAGCACCGAAAGCGTGGCAACCGTCGTCGGCAGCGCATTGTCCTCGCGACCCTCGCCGAGCAGGCTGTTGGGCGGCGTCGCAGCGGTGGCGTAGCTGGCGTAAAGGCTGGTTTCCTTGGTCGGCTTGAACACGAGCCCGGCCTGCCAGTTGAACAGCTCATCGGTGCGCGACACGCGCAGCGGCACCGCGCCGACCGCGAAGGGCAGCGTCACGGTCGATTTGAAGCGATCGAAGCGCGCACCGACATTGAGGATCAGTTGCGGGAGCAGCGTGATCGAGTCGAAGCCATAGAGCGCGATCGTCTGCGCGTCGTTCTGCGTCTCGGTGTTGCTCGCGCCGCGAACGATCGGCGTCTGCACGCTCGACGTGTCGCTGGTGTAGTTGACGAAGGGGTCGTTGGGGTTGGGGTTGAACAGGCTCGTGCAATAATAGCGGGCGACCGTCGCGGTCGTGCAGCGCGGCGTCAGCGTCGAGCCCGAGGCGACGACATAGGTGCCGCGCCGCGTCTTCTCCCACGCGAGCTCGGTGCCGACCGCGAAGCTGTGCTTGATGCTGCCGGTCTTGAAGCTGCCGCTGAGATCGGTCTGGTTGATTAGCGCCTTGCTATAGCCATAGCGCGTGTTCGCGCGCCGCCAGACATAGCCGCCACTCGTCAGATTGCCGCCGGTGTTGGTCGTTGTCGTGCCAAAGACGTTGCCCGTGCTGTCGTCGGGCAGCAGGAAGATATAGGCCTGCGTGTCATGGTTGAAGCGCGCGGTGTTGCGCAGCGTGATCCCGCCGCCGAAGTCATGCTCGACCCGCAGCGTCGCCTGGTTGGTCGTCGCATCGCGGAAGTCGCGGTTCTTGAGACCGTAGAAGGTGTTGCGCGAGATCGTCCCCGTCTGACCGCCGCGCGTCGTGACGGTGCCGATCGCGGGCGTCGTAAAAACAGTGCCCGCGGGCAGCGCGCAATTGGTCGCCGTGCAAATGTTCAGATAGGGAATACCGCTGTCGGGGAGCTCATGGCTCTCGAGCCGGTAGAAGCCGACCGTCAGCCGCGTCGGCGTGCCGAGCCCGAAGGTGACGCTCGGCGCGATGCCCCAGCGCCGCGCGGAGACCGCGTCGCGCCCGGCGACGTCCTGGTCGTGCCACACGCCCTCGATCCGGAACGCCGCGGTGTCGCTGACGCGCAGGTTCACATCGGCGGTGACGCGCTTGTAATCGGCATTGCCGTACGAGACGCTCGCCGATCCGAAGCTGCTCGCTTGTGGGAGCTTCGAGAGGATGTTGATCGTGCCGCCGGCGCTCCCGCGGCCGCCGAGCGTCGAGTCCGAGCCGCGCACGATCTGCACCGAATCGACCGCGAACACTTCGCGGCTCTGCGAGGCGAGATCGCGCACGCCGTCGACGTAGAGGCTGCCCTGGCTGTCGAACCCGCGGATGAACGGGCGGTCGCCGATCGGGTTGCCGCCCTCGGCCGCGCCGAAGGTGATGCCGGGGACGGTGCGCAGCGCATCGGCGAGGCTGTTCGATCCGGTCTGCGCGATCGTGTCCTTGTTGAGCACGAGGATCGATTTCGGCGTGTCGAGCAGCGGCGCGACTTGCTTGGGGTCGGTGCGGCGCTGGCCCTGGACGACGATGTCGAGCTTGGCGTCGGGATCCATGTCGTTCGCCGCCGCGGGCGGCGCATCCTCGGCGAACGCCGGATGGCTGGCGAACGCGCCGACGCACGAGAGAGCGAGATAGACGGGCTTACGAACGGCAGAAGGTGTCAAAGCGGTTTCCCCTTGTGGAAACACCGCTATTGCGAGTCACTCGCACTGTCAACCTTGTTGCGAATGAGTATCACTAGTGATTGCTTGGAGGTCGGAAAGGATCCAGCTTCGCAGCGCGCTTGCGAGGTTGGGCGGATCCTCGGCGACGATCCGCAACGCATCGATCTGCGCGATGAGCGCGTTGAGCGGCAGCGCGCGCCGCGCCGCAGCGGCTTCGAGGACGTGCCAGAAGACGGGTTCGAGACTGATCGACGTGGCATGCCCCGCGATCGTCACCGAGCGTTTGACGGGGCCGATGAAGCCGGTGGCGGGTGCGGTTACGGTCATCCGCCCTGCTTGTGCATGTAGAAACTCGTCGAGCGATTCTCAGGGCCGTATACGCCGGTCGCGTGGATCGTCCGCTTGTCGGGCATCATCTGCATCGAAAACACGTCGTCGATGGTGCCGCGGACCGACAGATCGGTCTCGACAATCAGGTCGGGCCGCGGTCTGGTGATTTGCGCGCGGACGCCCGAGTTATCGCCGTCGAACTTGACCGGCGGGCCACCGATGATGGCGTCGAAACCGCTTCCGGTGTCGGTCCGCGAACTGAAGCGCTTGCCGTCTAGCTTGAGGATCGTGTCGTTCTTTGAATCGGACGTAACGCTGACGCGCACCCATGTGCCAGACAGCAGATGCGCATCCTTCACCGGTGCCCCGACACGGCGCTGCACCGTTTCACCCGTAACGGCCTGGCCGGTCGGGTTGGTGTAGCTCGCGACGTGCCACGTCAGCGTGTTGCCATCGGGCGAGACGACATAGGCTACCGTATACGCCAGCTTTCCGCGAATCTTGTCGATCTCCTTGACGACATGGTCGCTCTCGATCGTGATCGACTGCTCGTCCACATAGCCATCGCTGGGGATGGGATGGGGTTGGCCGTCGGCTTTCACAGGGGCGTTGTCGTCGCGCTTGAACACCCCTGTCCCCACCCGAAAGACGCTCGGTTTGACATCGCCGGTGATCGACGCGGTGTCGATCCGCCATCGCCCGGTGAAGGCCGCGTCGAGGCTGGTGTCGGGTGCCCCAGCGCCGACCGAAAGGATGGCAAGCGTGATGACGCCCGCGGCTCGGGCGAGCTTGTGGTTGCGATAGCGCTGCCCGGCACGGGTCATCCGAAACTCCCTATGACCGAACGCCTGAGATCCGAGCGGGATCGCGATCGACGTCTGGTAGCCCGGGTGTCCGTGCCAAATCGGGCGGGATCAAGGCGTATCGAACAGTGCCGCCAACTGCTCGATGATCGTCCCGCCCAACTGCTCGGCATCCATGATCGTCACTGCGCGCGCATAATAGCGCGTCACGTCGTGCCCGATCCCGATCGCCGCCAGCTCGACCGGCGATTTCGACTCGATCCAGCCGATCACCTGGCGCAGGTGCCGCTCGAGGTACGACCCCGAATTGACCGACAGCGTCGAATCGTCGACCGGCGCGCCGTCCGAGATGACCATCAGGATCTTGCGCTCCTCGGGCCGCGCGATCAGCCGCGAATGCGCCCAGAGCAGCGCCTCGCCGTCGATATTCTCCTTGAGCAGCCCCTCGCGCATCATCAGCCCGAGCGACGGGCGCGCGCGGCGCCACGGCTCATCGGCCTTCTTGTAGACGATGTGGCGCACGTCGTTGAGCCGCCCCGGCTGCGGCGGGCGCCCCGCGGCGAGCCACGTCTCGCGGCTCTGCCCACCCTTCCAGGCGCGCGTGGTGAAGCCGAGGATCTCGGTCTTGACGCCGCAGCGCTCGAGCGTGCGCGCGAGGATGTCGGCGCTGATCGCCGCGATCGAGATCGGCCGGCCGCGCATCGACCCCGAATTGTCGATCAGCAGCGTGACGACGGTGTCGCGGAAATCGGTCTCGCGCTCGATCTTGTAGCTCAGCGACAGCGTCGGGTTGACGATGATCCGCGCGAGCCGCGCCGCGTCGAGGATGCCCTCCTCCTGGTCGAAGTCCCAGCTGCGATTCTGCTGCGCCATCAGCCGGCGCTGCAGCCGGTTGGCGAGCTTGGTCACCGCGCCCTGGAGATGGACGAGCTGCTGGTCGAGATACGAGCGCAACCGCGCGAGCTCGTCGGCGTCGCACAGGTCGGTCGCCGCAATCACTTCGTCATAGGCGGTTGTCCACGCCTTGTACTCGAACTGCGACGACGGGTCGGACAGCGGGCGGTTGGGGCGGACGGGGAGCATCCCCTCCTCGCCTTCGTCGCCGGGCTCGCCATCCATGTCGTCGAACGAATCGTCGCCCTGCTCGGTGCCCTCGCCCTCTTCGCTATCGGCCTCGCTCTCCGAGCCGCGCGCCTCGATCTCGCCCTGGCCCTGCTCGCCTTCGTCCTCGCCCTCGTCGCCCTGATCGTCCTGCTGGTCTTCGCTGCCCTCTTCCTCCGATCCGCCTTCATCGGCCTCGTCGGGGATCATGTCGCCTTCGATCAGCTCGAGATCCTCAAGCAGCTTGGTGGCGAGACCCGCAAAGGCGCGCTGATCGTCGATCGCAAGGCCAAGCGCATCGAGGTCGCGTCCTGCCTTCTGCTCGATCCAGTCGCGCACCAGATCGAGCCCCGCGACCGTGCCCTCGGGCGGCGCCGCACCCGTCAGCCGCTCGCGCACCATCAGCGCGAGCGCGGTCGACAGCGGGACTTCGTCGCGGTTTCGTGCGCGCGTGATCGGATCGGCGCGCAGCCGCGTCTCGAGCGCACGGTCGAGATTGGCGGTGATCCCGGCATAGCCGCGGCTCCCGAGCGCCTCGACGCGCGCGGTCTCGACCGAGTCGAACACCGCGCGCGCGACCGCGTCGCCGGGTGCACCCTTGGCGTGGAGCGCGGTGTCGTGATGCCGCAGCCGCAGCGCGAAGCCATCGGCGAACCCGCGCGCCTCGGCGACCTGCTCGGGCGGGAGCGTGCGCGCGGGCATCGGCACCTTGATGTGCTTGCCGCTTTGCGCGGGCGCGTCGGCGGTGAAGGCGAGCTCGATCTCGGGCTCGTGCGCGACCGCGCGCGCAGTGCCGCCGAGCACCGCCTTGAAGCGATCGAGCGGGGTATCAGTGGCCACGTTTCGACTCCGGCAATGCGGTACGCGCAGGGGCAGGAAGAGCAGAGCGATACATCATGCGCCCCTGCTATCAGATGAGCGCGGCGCGGAAAGCCGCAAACTTAGCGTCCGCGACGCACAGCGAGGATTTCGCGCCCGCCGCCGCGCTCAAACTCGGACGATCCCGCGATCGAGCAAGCTGTGCGCGGTATCGAGAATCGTCGTGCGCGCATCGCGCGTCTGCCACCCGAGCCGCGCGAGCGCGTGGCCGGCATCGAGCGCACGCGTCCGGCCGAGCTCGCCGGTGACCTGGCGGATCGTCGGATCGAACAGCGCGAGCAAACGTACGACGAAATCGGGGATGCCGTGCTTCGGCACCTTGCGCGCTTGCGGGCCGAGGCCATCGCGCAGGATCGCGCCGACCTCGTTCATCCACAGGAACGGGCCCGCGCCGATGAAGCGTTCGCCGTCGAGCCCCGGCGTCTCGAGCGCAAGCACATGGAGGTCGGCGAGATCGCGCACGTCGACCACCGCGAAGCCGAGCCGCGGCGTCCCCGGCACCGACCCGTCGAGCAGCCGCTGGACGAACTGGATCGAGCTCGAGAAGTCGTCGCTGAGGAGTGGCCCCAGCACCGCCGACGGATTGACCGAGCAGAACTCCATCCCCGTGTCGTGCGCCGCCATCCAGTCGCGCGCGGCGCGCTCGGCGATCGTCTTCGACTTGATATAGGCGCCGACGCCGGGCGCGGTCGGATCGGTCCAGTCGGCTTCGGTGTAGCGCCGCGCATCGCCGCTGTGCCCGTAGGCGATCGCCGCGACCGACGAGGTGAGCACGAAGCGCGAAACCCCCGCCGCCTGCGCGAAGTGCAGCGCGCGCAGCGCACCGTCGCGCGCCGGGACAATCAGGTCGTCGTCGTTCCTCGGCGCGCCCGCCGGAAAGGGCGAGGCGACATGCGCGACATGGCTGCACCCGGCGACCGCCTCGGCCCAACCGGCATCGCTCAGCAGATCGGCGGCGAAAAACGTCAGCGCGTCGGGCGCCACGCCAAGCGTCGCGCGGACCTCGGCCTCGCGCGCGAGCGATCGCACCGTGGTGTTGACGTGCCACCCGCGCGCGACGAGCTGGCGGATCAGAAAGCCGGCAATATAACCGCTGCCACCGGTAACCAGGACCGTCTTCGTCATCGCGCGCTCCACCTCTGCCTGGCGATCAGTTGTAGATCGAAACGTGTTGCACGCAAAGCGACTTGACCTTGCCAAGCCGCCCGCTCCCGTCGCACATGGCGCGCGCAGGAGAGCGCGCAATGGCCGATCAGGATCTCTACCCCGTCCCCCCCGAATGGGCCGCGCATGCGCGCGTCGATGGCGCGGGCTACGATCAGATGTACGGGCGCTCGCTCGCCGATCCCGGCAGCTTCTGGCTCGACCAGGCCAAGCGGCTCGACTGGATCAAGCGCCCCGAGATCGCGGGCGACTGGTCGTTCGACAAGAGCGACTTCCACATCCGCTGGTTCGCCGACGGCAAGCTCAACGTGTCGGCCAATTGCCTCGACAGGCATCTCGCCAAGCGCGGCGGCGAGACCGCGTTGATCTGGGAACCCGACGAACCAAGCGAAGACCCGCGCCGCTTCACCTATGCCGAGCTGCACGCCGAAGTGTGCCGCTTTGCCAACGTGCTGAAAGCGCGGGGCGTGGTGAAGGGCAACCGCGTCACGATCTACATGCCGATGATCCCCGAGGCGGCGTTCGCAGTGCTCGCTTGCGCGCGGATCGGCGCGATCCATTCGGTGGTGTTCGGCGGCTTCTCGCCCGAGGCGCTTGCGGGGCGGATCGAGGATTGCGGGTCGACCATCGTCATCACCGCCGACGAGGGCCGCCGCGGCGGCAAGCGCGTGCCGCTGAAAGCCAATGTCGATGCCGCCGCAGCGAACGCGCCGAGCCTCAGCACCGTCATCGTCGTCAAGGCGACCGGCGGCGCGGTGACGATGCACGACGAGCGCGACGTCTGGTATCACGAGGCGGCCGAGGGTGTCGCCACCATCTGCCCGCCCGAGCCGATGGGTGCCGAGGATCCGCTGTTCATCCTCTATACTTCGGGCAGCACGGGGCAGCCCAAGGGCGTGCTCCACACCAGCGGCGGCTATCTGCTGTGGGCAAGCCTGACGCACGAGCTCGCCTTCGACTATCGTCCCGGCGATGTGTGGTGGTGCGCCGCCGATATCGGCTGGGTGACGGGCCACACCTATATCCTCTACGGCCCGCTCGCCAATGGCGCGACGACGCTGATGTTCGAGGGGCTGCCGACCTGGCCCGACGCGAGCCGGATGTGGCAGATCGTCGACCGCCACAAGGTCACCACGCTTTACACCGCGCCGACTGCGCTCCGCGCGCTGATGAAGGAAGGCGACCGCTTCGTCACCGCGACCGATCGCAGTTCGCTCAAATTGCTCGGCACCGTCGGCGAACCAATCAACCCCGAGGCGTGGCGCTGGTATCACGACGTCGTCGGCGAAGGGCGCTGCCCGATCATCGACACCTGGTGGCAGACCGAGACCGGCGGCGCGATGATTGCCCCGCTGCCCGGCGCCACCGCGCTGAAACCCGGTTCGGCGACCAAGCCGCTGCCGGGAATCGACCCGCAACTGCTCGATCCCGAGGGTGTCGTGCTGAACGGCGCGACCTCGGGCAATCTCGTTATCGCGCGGAGCTGGCCCGGCCAGATGCGCGGCGTGTGGGGCGATAGCGATCGCTTCTTCCAGACCTATTTCACCACCTATCCTGGCAAATACACCACCGGCGACGGCGCGCGGCGCGACGAAGACGGCTATTACTGGATCACCGGGCGCGTCGACGACGTGATCAACGTGTCGGGCCACCGCATGGGGACGGCCGAAGTCGAGAGCGCGCTCGTGCTGCATCCGCATGTCGCCGAGGCGGCGGTCGTCGGGATGCCGCACGAGATCAAGGGCCAGGGCATCTACGCGTACGTGACGCTCAATTCGGGGCAGGATCCATCGGACGATCTGCGCAAGGAGCTGGTCGGCTGGGTGCGCAAGGAAATCGGCCCGATCGCCGCGCCCGACAAGGTGCATTTCGCAGCCGGCCTGCCCAAGACGCGCTCGGGCAAGATCATGCGCCGCATCCTGCGCAAGATCGCCGAGGGCGACGTGTCGAGCCTGGGGGATACGAGCACGCTCGCCGATCCGGCGGTGGTCGACGATCTGGTGGCGAACCGAGTGGTTTGAGCCGGGGGCGGATAGCCTCCCGGGCGTCCGCTCCGGTCGAGCGGGTATCGGCCCCGCCGCTCAAACGTCACCCCGGGCTTGTCCCGGGGTGACGATGGATCAGAAAACCTAGAATGACGCGGTCGCAGTCCCTTCACCTGGAAGGGACTGCGACCCGGTCATCATGCGCCGAACGTGCGCTGCCACCAGCCGCGACGCGGGCTGCCGGCTTCACCCGGATCGGGATCGATCCCGCCGTCGGGACCGACCGCGGCGTCATCAGCCGGTGCGGCGCCGTCGAGGCCATCGGCCAGCACGACCGCCGGTTCTTCGGCTTCGGGCGCTACCGCTTCGGGCGTCACGGTGTCGACCGCCGCTGCCTTGGGCTTGCGCGTGCGCTTGGGCTTAGGCGCCGGCTCCTGCGAAACCGGCACGTCCATCGTCGCGCTGGTCTCATCCGCAGGCGCCGCTTCGGCAGCTACCGGCTCGACCGCCTTCTTGCGACGCGTACGCTTCGGCTTGGCGTCGGCGTCAACCGGCGCTTCAGCCGCGACCTCGGCCGGAGCCTCGACCACGGGGGCAGCCGCAGGCTTGGCCTTGGCGGGCTTGGCCTTGACCTCGGCATCGCGTGCCTTGGGACGGCGGCGACCCTTTTTCGGGGCTTCGGCCTCGGCTTCGGCTTCGACCATCGGCGCTTCGGCAACGGGTGCCTCGGCTTCGACGGCATCGCTCGCTACCGCGTCCTCGGCGTCGGGCGCGCCGGTGTCGCTCGCGACCTGCTCGCCCTCTGCGCGACGTCCGCCGCGACGACCGCGACGTCCGCGACGACGACGCCCACCTTCACCATTGGCGCCTTCGCCAGCAGCACCTTCGCCCGCGGCTTCACCGTCGGCTGCGAATGCCGCCTCGGCACCCTCGTCCTGCTCGGCCGTCTCGAGCTCGGCTTCGGCCTCGACCGAATCCTCGGCGTCGGACAGTTCGCCCTCGCCAAGCGCCTCGCCCTCGGCGGCACCCTCACCCTCGGGACGCGCGCGACCGCGACGCCCGCGACGGCGACGGCGACGGCGCGAACCAGCCTCGTCCTCGCCAGCCGCCGCTTCGCTACGCTCGCGCGGAGCCCGCGGCTCGCGTGGCTCGCGGGCGGCCTTGGGCTGCTCCTCTTCCTCTTCCTCGATCTCGTCTTCGATCTCTTCCTCGACGAAATCGTCTTCGACTTCCTCGATCGGCGCGTCGAACCGCGGCGTGTAGGCCGGCGGCGGACCCGAGACCTCGACCGAGACGCGCGCGCCTTCCTGCTCGCCGTCGGGCGCAATCTCGATCATCACACCGTAGCGCTCCTCGATCTCGGCCAGCTCGCCGCGCTTGCGGTTGAGCAGGTAGAACGCCGCTTCCTGGCTGGCGCGCAGCAACAGCTGCGACCCGCGACCCTGCGCGGCCTCATCCTCGAGCATGCGCAATGCAGCGATGCCCGACGACGACGCGGTGCGAACGAAGCCCGTCCCTTCGCAATGCGGGCACGGCCGGGTCGAGGCTTCGAGCACGCCGGTGCGCAAGCGCTGGCGGCTCATTTCCATCAGCCCGAACGACGAGATGCGACCGATCTGGATGCGCGCACGATCGTTCTTGAGCGCTTCCTTCATCGCCTTCTCGACCTTCCGGACGTTGGACCCGTTGTCCATGTCGATAAAGTCGATGACGACGAGCCCAGCCATGTCGCGCAAGCGCAGCTGGCGGGCGATTTCGGCGGCAGCCTCGAGGTTGGTCGCGGTCGCGGTCTGCTCGATCGAATGCTCGCGCGTCGAACGGCCCGAGTTGATGTCGATCGACACCAGCGCTTCGGTCGGGTTGATGACGAGATAGCCGCCCGACTTGAGCTGCACCACCGGGTGGTACATCGCCGAAAGCTGCTCCTCGACGCCGGCGCGCTGGAACAGCGGCACGGGGTCGCTGTAATGCTTCACCTTGCGCGCATGGCTCGGCATCAGGAGCTTCATGAACTCCCGGGCGTGCTGATAGCCCTCGGTGCCCTCGACGATGACCTCGTCGATCTCCTTGTTGTAGATGTCGCGGATCGCGCGCTTCATCAGGTCGCTGTCGCCATAGACCAACGCAGGCGCCGACGAGGTGAGCGTGGTCTCGCGGATCCCGTCCCACAGCCGGGCGAGATAATCGAAGTCGCGCTTGATCTCCTGGCGCGTGCGCTGGAGGCCGGCGGTGCGCACGATGCAGCCCATCGACGGGGGCAGCTTCATGTCGGCCATGATCGACTTCAGACGCTTGCGATCGCCCGCGTTCGAAATCTTGCGGCTGATCCCGCCGCCATGCGACGTGTTGGGCATCAGCACGCAATAGCGGCCGGCGAGCGACAGATAGGTCGTCAGCGCGGCGCCCTTGTTGCCGCGCTCTTCCTTCACGACCTGGACGAGCAGCACTTGGCGGCGCCGGATGACGTCCTGGATCTTGTAGCGATGGCGCAGCGACGTGCGGCGCTGCTGCAGATCGTCGGCGGCATCGTCCGATGCCGAACGCTTGCGGCGACGGCCACGGCCTTCGCCACCGCGCGCTTCGCCCTCGGCGACGACTTCGGTGTCGGGCTCGTGCCCGCCCCCAAGCTCATCGGCGTCGTCGAAACGCTCGACCGACGTTTCGTCTACGTCCGAATCGCGCTCGAAGCCGTCGTCTTCATGCTCGTCGTCGTGGAGATCGTCCTCGGCGTCCTGCTGGGCGCGCAGTGCAGCTTCTTCAGCGGCATGCTCGGCCTCTTCGCGCAGGAGCGCGTCGCGATCTTCCTTGGGGATCTGGTAATAATCGGGGTGGATCTCGCTGAAGGCGAGGAACCCGTGGCGGTTGCCGCCGTAATCGATGAAGGCTGCCTGCAGCGACGGCTCGACGCGCGTCACCTTGGCAAGATAGATATTCCCTTTGAGCTGCTTGCGCTCGGCACTCTCGAAATCAAACTCTTCGATTCGGTTTCCCTTGACGACAGCAACGCGGGTTTCCTCCCGGTGCCGTGCGTCGATCAGCATACGCGTGGTCATGTAATATTCTCCGGTCGCGCGACACAGGGTCCAAGGGCGCTGAGCGCCGTGGCGCTGGTCGCGCGCGATCAATGAAAGGGCTGGTCCCGGCAAAAAGGTCGCCTGGTTCGCCGCCCTGGGTTGTTACGAAAACTGCCTCTGCTCGCGCTGCACGCTCCGCCTTCCGGCCTGGAGCACCCCGCGCGCTCGCGATTCCGCCGGCGAAAGCCGGGCGGAGCGAGGGACGGGATAAATGCAGCATGCGAACGTCAACCTGGATGGGCCGCGCCAAAGGATTGTGGGGCGGCCAAGTGGCCCTGAACGCTGCCTGAACCAGGCAGAGGACGGGGTACTGTCTATTGCGTAGCATCCCCTGTCGTGCGCAGCAACTGGCAGCTTTTTGCCGGGCACCGGCAAATCTATGCCTACCCCAGCATTAACCGCACCCGGCAAGGCGGTCTTGCGACCTCGCCCTCTACCCAAGCTGCATGACCGCATCCCCCGCTCCCGCCGATTGTCGTGCCTGCACCGGGCAGCCAACGCCTTTTCGCTTTACCGCCCCTGCGATCCGGCTGCATTACAAGACGGTGTCGTTCCTCCTCGCATTGCTGGCCTGCTGGTTTGCCGGTGCTCCCGGCTGGGCGGCGTCGATCGAACGCGTCGAAGTGAAGCACGACCGGATCGTGCTGCGCTTCGACCAGCCGATCGCCGATGCGTCGAGCTTCATCCTTGCGCAGCCGCAGCGCATCGCGCTCGACCTCAAGGGCGCGCGGCCGGGCGGCGCGCTGACGAGTGGCGGCGCGATCTCGGCGATGCGGCTCGCGCCACGCGGTCCCGACGGCGTGCGCATCGTGTTCGATCTCGCGCGGCCGACGCTGATCACCGAAGGCCAGTTCGGCCGCGACGGGCGCGTGCTGACGCTCGAATTGCGTACCGTCGACGACACGACCTTTGCCCGCGCCGCAAGCGAGCGCCGGATGCACTTCCTGCCGCCCTTCACGATGGGGCTGGCGCAGGCGGTCGATACGAGCGGCTACCAGGTCACCGTGCCGATCCCGCCCGCGCGGCGCAGCGCAGGCCTGCCGCGGATCTATGGCGACGACGACAGCCGCCCGCTGGTGGTGATCGATGCCGGGCATGGCGGCGTCGATCCGGGCGCAATCTCGCCGCTCGACGGGCGGCGCGAGAAGGACGTGACGCTCAAGATCGCCAAGGCGATCCGCGATGAATTGCTCCGCTCGGGCCGCGTGCGGGTGGCGCTGACGCGCGACGACGATCGCTTCCTCGTGCTGCAGGAACGCTTCGGCATCGCGCGACGGCTGCGCGGCGACCTGTTCATCTCGATCCATTGCGACAGCGTCGGTTCGGGCAATGCGAGCGGAGCGTCGGTTTACACGCTGTCCGAAGTCGCCTCCGACAAGGAATCGGCCAAGCTCGCGGCGCGCGAGAACAAGGCCGACATCATCTCGGGCGTGAACCTCGCCTCGACGTCGGCCGACATCTCGTCGATCCTGATCGACCTGACGCAGCGCGAGACGATGAACGCCTCGGCGAGCTTCGCGCGGCTGCTCGGCCGCGAGGCGCAGCCGCTGATCCCGGTCAAGGCCAACTTCCACCGCATGGCCTCGCTGATGGTGCTGAAGGCGCCCGACATGCCCTCGATCCTGTTCGAGACGGGCTATATCTCGAACCCGCACGACGCCGACTTCATCGACAGCGCCGAGGGCCGCCACAAGATCGCGCAAAGCATCGAACGCGCGGTCCAGGTCCACTTCGCGCGGCGGATGGCGTCCAGAGACTAACCTCCTCTCCCAACGGGAGCGGGAGGGGCCTGCTCGACGCAGTCGAGTGGGAGGGTGAGGGCAGCGCCCGTCACCATCGCCCGCAATGTCCCGTCGCTTCGCTCCTCCTTCCCCAAGTGGAGAGGGACAAGGCTGGCAAGCCTCGCGAATCTTGCTAGAGCCTCACCCCGATATGGCCGAACCCGAAAACAGCGTGAATTTCCGTATCCGTCGCGAGATCGATGGGTTCGCCGGCGTGGTCCAGCGTGTCTGGGGGCGCTGGTGGGTCAAGACGCTCGCCGCGCTCGGCGTGCTCGGTGTGCTCGCCGCGACGGTGTTCTATTTCGCGTTTGCCGCAGGGCTCCCCTCGGTCGACAAGTTGCGCACTTATGAGCCGCCGTTGCCGACCAATGTGCGCGACGTCGATGGCATGCCAATCCACGCGTATGCGCGCGAGCGCCGCGTCGAGCTGAGCTACGACGAATATCCGACGCTGCTGGTGCGCGCCTTCCTCGCCGCCGAGGACAAGAACTTCTTCGAGCATCACGGCGTCGACTATCTCGGCATTGCGAGTGCGGCGGTCAACAATCTGACCAGCGGCAAGCGCCCCGCCGGCGCCTCGACGATCACGCAGCAAGTCGCCAAGAACCTGCTGATCGGCAACGAGACGAGCTATGCGCGCAAGATCAAGGAGGCGATCCTCGCCTACCGGATCGAGGATACGCTGACCAAGCCGCAGATCCTCGAGCTCTACCTCAACCAGATCGCGCTCGGCCGGAACGCATTCGGCGTCGAGGCGGCAAGCTATGCCTATTTCGGCAAGGATCTGACGCAGCTCGATCTCGCGCAGATGGCGTATCTCGCGATCCTGCCCAAGGGCCCGTCGAACTACGATCCCGTTCGCCACGCCGACCGCGCGCTCGGCCGCCGCGCGTATGTGCTGCGCGAGATGCTCAAGAACGGCTTCATCACCCAGGCGCAGCACGACCAGGCGCGCGCCGAGCCGCTCGGCACCGTGCCGCGCCAGACACCCAAGACCGAGACCGCGGGATCGGGCTATTTCGTCGAGGAAGTGCGCCGCCAGTTGATCGACAAGTTCGGCGAGGACGAGCGCGCCGGGCCGTACAGCGTCTATTCGGGCGGGCTGTGGGTGCGGACCTCGCTCGACGAGAAGATGCAGGAGTACGCGCAGACCGCGTTGCGCCAGGGGCTGCTGCGCTTCGACCAGGGGCGCGGCTGGTCCGGGCCGATCGGGCATGCCGAAATCACCGACGACAGGTGGCAGGGCGCGTTGCTCAACACCAATATCGGGCTCGACTATGATGACTGGCGCGCCGCGATCGTGATCGCGCGTGATGCCAGCGCGGCGCAGCTCGGCTTCTCCGACGGCAGCACCGGAACGCTGCCGCGCTTCGCCGCGCAAATGCCGGTGCGGGGCGGCGGCGGAACCGCATTTGCCAAGATGGTAACCGGCGACATCATCGCGGTCGCGCCCAGCGGGAGCGAATTCGCCTTGCGCTCGGTGCCCAAGATCTCCGGCGCGTTCGTCGTCGAGCAGCCGCAGACCGGCCGCGTGCTCGCGATGCAGGGCGGGTTCGACTTCCGCGTCCAGGCGTTCAACCGCGCGACTCAGGCGATGCGTCAGCCGGGGTCGACGATCAAACCGATCGTCTATGCCGCAGCACTCGAGGGTGGGATGACGCCGGCCTCGATCATCGTCGATGGTCCGTTCTGCGTCTATCAGGGCGCGCGGTTGGGCCAAAAATGCTTCAAGAATTTCGGCGGCGTCGGCGGATCGGGCGCGCATACGATGCGCTGGGGCGTCGAGCAGTCACGCAATTTGATGACGGTGCGCGCCGCCGCCACCACCGGCATGCCGCATGTCGTGTCGCTGATGGACCGCATCGGCGTCGGCAAATACCCGCCCTACCTCTCCTTCGCGCTGGGTGCTGGGGAGACGACGGTGTCGCGGATGGTCAACGCCTATGCGATCCTCGCCAACCAAGGGCGTTCGCACCCCTCGTCGCTGATCGATTTCGTCCAGGATCGCCACGGCAAGGTGGTCTGGCCCGAAAATTGGCATGCGTGCGACCGCTGCAACGCGCCCGACTGGAACGGCCGGCCGATGCCGCGACCGGTCGCGGGCGGCAAGCAGATCGTCGATGCGATGAGCGCGTACCAGATGATCCACATCGCCGAGGGTGTGATCCAGCGCGGCACCGCGACCGTATTGCGCGATCTCGACCGGCCGATCTTCGGCAAGACCGGGACCAACACCGGGCCGACCGACGTGTGGTTCATCGGCGGCACGCCGCAGATGATCGGCGGGCTGTATATCGGCTATGACACGCCGCATTCGCTCGGCGGCGGCGCGCAGGGCGGCACGCTCGCCGCGCCGATCTTCAAGGCGTTCGCGGTGAAAGCCTATGAGGGGATGGACAAGCTCCCGTTCCGCGCGCCCGCCGGGATCCGCATGGTCCGCATCGACCGGCAGAGCGGCAAGCCGGTGTTCGGCGCCTGGCCGAGCGACGACCCCAAGGCATCGGTGATCTGGGAAGCGTTCAAGCCCGAGAGCGAGCCGCGTCGCGTGGTCCATCGCGGTACGATCGTGCCCGATCCCGCTGCCGCAGCCACCGCTGCCGCTGCGGCCTCTGCGGCACGCGCACGCGCGGCGACGCAGGCGCAGAGCGAGGCCCGCAAGGACAGCGACTTCTTGCAAAAGCAGGGTGGCATCTACTAGCGACGGTCGTTGCCCCGGCGCCAATCTCACAGGGGGCCGGGGCCGCCCGGTTGTCGCGGGACAATTGGCGTCTCGCATCCTATATAGCGGCCCCGGCCTTCGCCGGGGCGACGAATTCAAGTCTGGAGTAACCCCATGCGCGCTGAAGCGCAGGCTCATATCGATTCGATCAAGGACGCGCTCGCGCTGCTCCGCCGCTTCCTCGACTGGGACCGCGCGCTGCGCCGACTCGACGAGCTCAACGCGCGCGTCGAGGACCAGGCGCTGTGGAACGATCCGAAGGCCGCGCAGGCCGTGATGCGCGAGCGTCGCCGGCTCGAAGAAGCGATCACCGCGACGCGCGCGATCGAGAGCGAGCTCAACGACACCGCCGAGCTGATCGAGATGGCCGAGGCCGAAGGCGATACCGAGATGGAGGCCGAGGGCGTCTCCGCGCTCGCCGATCTCGCCGCGCGCGCCGACAAGGACAAGGTCAAGGCGCTGCTCGCGGGCGAGGCCGACGGCAACGACACCTATATCGAGGTCAATGCCGGCGCCGGCGGGACCGAGAGTCAGGATTGGGCGGGCATGCTCAGCCGGATGTATTCGCGCTGGGGCGAGCGTCACGGCCTTAAGGTCGAGCTGATCGACCAGCATTCGGGCGAACAGGCCGGGATCAAGTCGGCGACGCTGCTGCTCAAGGGCGAGAACGCCTATGGCTATGCCAAGACCGAAAGCGGCGTCCACCGCCTCGTCCGCATCAGCCCGTACGACAGCGCCGCGCGCCGCCACACCTCGTTCGCGAGCGTGTGGGTCTATCCGGTCGTCGACGACAATATCGAGGTCGAATATAACGAGAGCGACCTGCGCATCGACACCTATCGCGCATCGGGCGCGGGCGGGCAGCACATCAACACGACCGATTCGGCGGTGCGCATCACGCACATCCCGACCGGCATCGTCGTGCAGTGCCAGAACCAGCGCAGCCAGCACAAGAACAAGGCCGAGGCGTATAACCAGCTCCGCGCGCGACTCTACGAACGCGAGCTGGCGATCCGCGAAGCCGCGGCCAATGCCGAGAATGCCGGCAAGACCGACATCGGCTGGGGCCACCAGATCCGCTCCTACGTGCTCCAGCCATATCAGATGGTGAAGGATCTGCGCACCGGCGTGACCTCGTCGAGCCCGTCCGACGTGCTCGACGGCGATCTCGAAGCGTTTATGGCCGCCGCCCTCTCGCAGCGCGTGACCGGGGAGACGGTCGAGGTCGAGGACGTCGAATAATGCGCGCTTCCCTCGTCTCTTCGTCCCCGGCGAGACGGGGGAAGGCCGCCCTGGTAGGCGCGGCGCTTCTTGCCCTCGCCGCGTGCGACGGCGGTTCGGCGACCGTCCCTGATCGCAGCCCGAAGGTCGGCCCCTTCCCAGCCGCCGATCGCCCGGTCGCGGCGATCGTCTCGGCGCGCTGGTCGACCGAAGAGGATCGCGATCGGCTCAATGAAGCGGGCGAAGTGATGGCCAAGGCCGGGATCAAGCCCGGCATGACCGTCGCCGATATCGGCGCGGGCGAGGGCTATTACACGATCCGGCTCGCCAACCGCGTCGGCAAGGAAGGCCGTGTGCTCGCCGAGGACATCGTCGCTGACGTCCGCGATGCGCTCGCGCTGCGGGTGGCGCGCGAACATCTCGAAAGCGTGAGCGTCCGGCTCGGAGCGCCGAACGATCCGCGGCTGCCGGCCGCCAGCTTCGATCGGATCCTGATGGTCCATATGTATCACGAGATCGAGCAGCCCTACGAATTCCTGTGGCGGATGCGCCCGTCGCTCAAGCCCGGTGGCCTCGCGATCGTCGTCGACGCCGATCGCCCGACGCAGAATCACGGCACCCCGCCCGCCTTGCTCAAATGCGAGTTCGCCGCGGTCGGCTATAGCGAAGTCGCGACCTATGACATGCCGTCGGCGGGCGGCTATCTCGCCGCCTTCCGCGCGACGGGCCCGAGCCCAGAGCCGAGCGCGATCAAGGCGTGCCGGCTCCACGCGCGCTCATAGCAGCCCGCGCGCGCGAAAACTGCGATAGCCGTGCGCTGCGATCACGAGATGATCGAACAGCGCCACGTCGATGAACTGCAACGCCTGCGCGATCCGGCGCGTGAGCCTGTAATCGGCGGCGCTCGGCGTCGGATCGCCGCTCGGATGGTTGTGCGCCATCACCACCAGCGCGCAGTCGGACGCGAGCGCATCGGCGACGATCGTGCGAAACGGGATCGTCACCGCATCGACCTGGCGCGGCGGAAGGTGTCGCATCGCGAGAAGCCGCCATTCCGGATCGAAATAGCCGAACGCCGCGACCTCCTGCGCGGCGGTCGCGATCGGCAGGAAGCGCGCGAGGACGGCGTCGGGCAGATCGAGCGCCGCGCAAGCGCCGCGATTCGCGCGCTCCTCGAAAAGCCCCGTCCCCATGCCCCGCTCTGCGCAGCGGCTCAGCACGGCGCCACACAAAGCGTCTCCGAAACGGCAACGGTTGGCGTCGCGGCACGGGCGCGCTAGACCCCCGGCCATGCAAGCCTATCTCGACCTGATGCGCCGCGTGCTCGACCACGGCACCCCCCAGATGGATCGCACCGGCACGGGGACGCTCTCCGTCTTCGGCCACCAGATGCGTTTTGATCTGGCCGCTGGCTTCCCGCTGCTGACCACCAAGAAGCTGCATCTGCGCTCGATCGTGATCGAATTGCTGTGGTTCCTGCGCGGCGACACCAATGTCGAGTGGCTGCGCGAGCGGAAAGTCAGCATCTGGGACGAATGGGCCGACGAGAAGGGCGATCTCGGCCCGGTGTACGGCAAGCAATGGCGCGACTGGGAAACGGCGGACGGCCGCCCCATCGACCAGATCGCCGAGCTGATCGAGCAGATCAAGACCAAACCCGCCTCGCGCCGCCAGATCGTCAGCGCGTGGAACCCGGGCGATCTCCACGCGATGGCGCTCGCGCCGTGCCATTGCTTGTTCCAGACGCATGTCGCGACCGGCAAGCTCTCGCTCCAGCTCTACCAGCGCAGCGCCGACATCTTTCTCGGCGTGCCCTTCAACATCGCGAGCTATGCGCTGCTGACGATGCTGCTCGCGCAGCAATGCGGGCTCGAGCCGGGCGAGTTCATCTGGACCGGCGGCGATTGCCACCTGTATTCGAACCATCTCGACCAGGCACGCGAACAGCTGTCGCGCACGCCGGGATCACCGCCGCGGCTCGAGATCCTGCGCAAGGCGGACGCGATCGACGGCTATGCCTATGAGGATTTCGCGCTGCAGGATTATGTTGCGCAACCGCACATCAAGGCACCCGTCGCGGTCTGACACGGAACCGCGCGGCGCGATGCGCGCTTAGCTCCTGAAATTCACGCAGGGGCCGATCATGGACATCACGCAACTCATCCTCGACGAACACGGCCAGCAGCGC
This sequence comes from Sphingomonas sp. PWP1-2, assembly GCF_049898305.1. Classification (NCBI taxonomy): domain Bacteria; kingdom Pseudomonadati; phylum Pseudomonadota; class Alphaproteobacteria; order Sphingomonadales; family Sphingomonadaceae; genus Sphingomonas; species Sphingomonas sp. PWP1-2. Next base: position 45,248 of record NZ_JAFCXM010000003.1, on the reverse strand, counting down.
GCGCTGTTCGCGCAGATCGAACAGATCGATCCCAAGGACACGACCGCGCTGTCGGCGCTGTGGAACCGCCTCCACGCATTGCTCGATTCGCATGCCGAGGCCGAGGAGCGCTTTTTCTACCCGCGCCTCATGCAGATCGGCGAAGGCGGCAACGATGCCGATTCGGCCGCCGAGGAGACCGAGGACGCGATCGAGGATCATAACGACATCCGCGACACCGCCGCTGCGGTCGACAAGGAAAAGGTCGGCAGCACGGCGTGGTTCGAAGCGCTGGGCGAATGCAACAAGGCTAACAGCGATCATATGGCGGAGGAAGAACGCCAGGGCCTGACCGACTTCCGCCTCAATGCGACGCTGCAGGAGCGCCACGATCTCGGCGTCAAATTCGCGACCTTCGAGGCCGAGCATCTCACCGGCGTCAAGGCGGTCGACAAAGACCCCAAGACGTGGGTCAAGGATCACGCACCAGACTGAGCCCTCTCGCCAATCGCAGCGCGTGCGGGCATGACGGCGGCATGATCACGCTGTACCTCGCGCGCGCCGACAATGGCGTCATCGGTGTCGACGGCAAACTGCCGTGGCACCTTCCTGCCGACCTTAAGCGCTTCAAGGCGCTGACGATGGGCAAGCCGATGGTGATGGGGCGCAAGACCTTCGAGAGCTTCCCGTCGCCCCTGCCCGGCCGCCGCCATATCGTGCTGACGCGCGACCCGCTTTGGGCTGCGGCTGGCGCAGAGGTGGCGCATTCGGTCGACGCCGCGCTCGCGCTGGCGGGCGATGGCGATATTGCAGTGATTGGCGGTGCCGAGATCTTCGCGCTGCTGCTGCCCCGCGCCGAGGTCATCGAGCTGACCGAGGTGCATGTGAGGCCGGCCGGCGATGCCGTCGTTCCCCCGTTCGACGGCTGGCACGAGCGGGCTCGCGAGCAGCATCCGGCCGACGGCGCGCGTCCAGCCTATACCTTCGTGACGCTCAGCAGGGGGTGACCGCCAGCGGCTTGTCGCCGCGCCGACGATCCCGCATACCCCGCGCTGACCGGACGCGGCAGACCCTGCCCGAGAAAGCCGGCACGACGGGGAGAGCGAGATGCGCAAGGTGCTGGCTGGGGTAGCGGTGCTCATCGTGCTCGGCCTGATCGCCTTCTTCGCGCTCGCCCCCGCGATCGTCGAGCGGTCGATGAACAAAGTCGAACCCGTCGCGCTTACCATCAGCCCGCGTGCTAGCGCGCTGCATGCCACGCTGCAGATCGCCGACATGCACGCCGATACGCTGCTGTGGCAGCGCAGCCTGCTCGCCCGCGCCGACCGTGGACAGATCGACCTGCCGCGTTTGCTCGCGGGCAATTATGCGCTGCAGATCTTCTCGTCGGTGACCAAGACGCCGAAGGGCCAGAATTACGATTCGAACCGCGCCGACAGCGACAATATCACCGCACTCGCGATCGCCGATCTCCAGCCGCCGCGCACCTGGAGCTCGCTGCTCGAGCGCTCGCTGTGGCATGCGCAGAAGCTCGATCGCTATGCCGCCGCCTCGAACGGCCAGCTGCGCGTGATCCGCACTCCCGCCGAGCTCGATCGCCTCCTCGCCGACCGTGCGCGCGGGCAGAAGGTCGTCGGCGGCATACTGTCGATCGAAGGATTGCAGGATCTCGAGGGCAAGCTCGCCAATCTCGAGACGCTCTACGCCGCCGGGTTCCGCATGGCGGGGCTTGCGCATTTCTTCGACACCGAAGTCTCGGGTTCGATGCACGGCGAGGCGAAGCGCGGGCTTACCCCGCTCGGACGGCAGGTGGTGCGGCGGATGGAAGCGATCGGCATGATCGTCGATGTCGCACATTCGAGCCACGCGACGATCGCCGAGGTGATCGGCATGGCGCGCCGCCCGATCGTCGCGAGCCATGGCGGGGTGCAGGCGACCTGCAAGGTCAACCGCAACCTGACCGACGACGAGATTCGCGGGATCGCGCGCACCGGCGGGGTGATCGGCATCGGCTATTGGGATGCCGCGATCTGCTCGACCAAACCCGCGGCGGCCGCTGCCGCGATCGCGCATGTCCGCGACGTGGCCGGGATCGACCATGTCGGGCTCGGTTCCGACTTCGACGGCGCGGTGACGACGGGGTTCGATGCGAGCCAGCTTGCCGCCGTCACGCAAGCGCTGATCGACCGCGGTTTCAGCGACGCCGATGTGGCCAAGGTGATGGGCGGCAATGTGCTGCGCGTGCTCCGCGCCGGGATCGCGCCCGCCCTCTAGCGCGCGCGCGAAGCCGACCGTATAGCCGACGCCATGAAGCGGCTCGACGGCGGCTCGACGGTTCCGGCGGCGATGCGCGCTGGCATCGTCGCGCTCGGGAATTTCGATGGATTTCACCTGGGGCATCAGGCTGTGGTCGGGCTTGCCGTCGCGCGCGCGCGTGCCGAGGGGCGGCCCGCGCTGGTCGCGACGTTCGATCCGCATCCCGTACGGCATTTCCAGCCCGACAACGCCCCCTTCCGCCTGACCACACTCGACCAGCGCGAGCGGTTGTTCGCCGCGGCGGGTGCCGATGCGATGGTCGTCTTCCAGTTCGACGCAGCGCTCGCCGCGTTGACCGCGCGCGAATTCGTCACCGATCGGCTGATCGACAAGCTCGGGGTCGGCGGCGTGGTGACCGGCGCCGATTTCACCTTCGGCAAGGCCAAGAGCGGCAATGTCGCGGTGCTCGCCACGCTTGGCATCGAGCACGGCTTTGCGGTCGAGACGGTCGGCGCAGTGACGCTCGACGATGTCGCCGTCTCGTCGAGCCGGATCCGCGACTTGCTCAAGGCGGGGGATCCGCGCGGCGCGGCCAAGCTGCTGACGCGCCCCTTCACGGTCGCGGGAACGGTACAGCATGGTGACAAGCTCGGTCGGACGATCGGCTATCCCACCGCCAATCTCGACATGGGGAAATATCTCCGGCCGGCGTACGGTATTTATGCAGTGCGCGGGCGGCTCGCCGATGGGCGTGTGCTCGACGGTGCGGCGAACCTCGGGATCCGGCCGAGCTTCGATCCGCCGAAGGAATTGCTCGAGCCGTATTTCTTCGATTTTTCCGAAGACCTGTATGGCCAGCAGATCGAAGTCGAGCTGATCGAGTATCTGCGCCCCGAGGCGAAGTTCGACACGCTCGAGGCGCTGACGACGCAGATGGATGCCGACTGCGCGCGCGCGAGAGAGATTCTGGCGGCCGAGCCCCGCTGAGCCGGCGTCTCTGCGTCGCGGATCTTCGACAAAAAGGGGCCGGCTGTGCTGCCGACCCCTGTCGCCGGACCTCGATCCGCTCGGTGGGTTGCTGGCAACCCTACCCGCGCCATCCGGTTTCGGCGGCTCGCGCCCCCTGCGCCGCCAAGCGACGCCAGGTCTTGCGTTCGGTCGCCAGGCGCGGGTCGGCTCGTGCGAACCGTGGCGCCCGACATCCCGGTGGCCAGCACGGCGCTCAAGCTGAATCGCACGCCACGCTTGCGAGATCTTTTCTCGCGGCCGTAAACCCTTGGGGACGCGCCTGCCCTTCCGCCCGATGCCTTCGTCGCGACACCGGCCTGGTTTCCCGCAGGCACCTAGGCTGACGTCGCGACATAAGCGCCTGATGCCGCTCCTGTTTCCGGTCGCGCCGTCGCTCGCCGACAGTCGAGATGCCCTCACGACTTGCGAGTTGCACCAAGGCCGCAAATGCTATCGCCGCGCTGTGAATAGTGCGGAAAGCGTGAACAGATCCGCCTCGTCATTCTTGGCTTTATCGCCGCGCTTCGACTTTCTGAACGCGAGGTTGTTTCAGGTTCATGCAACCTGACTAAAACGCCCATCGTTACCGCTTTGGACTTCATCCAGAGCAAAATGCCTTCCACGGGAGTTTTACCAATGCGCACCTTGATCCTCGCACTCAGCGCGGCAGCCGTCACTATCCCCGCAACGATGGTCGCCCCCGCGACGCACGCCGAAGCGCGGGACCACCGCCATCACTATCAGCCGCGCGTCTATGAGGGCCGCGACGGTCGTCGCTATTGCCGCCACTCGGACGGCACGACCGGCCTGCTGGTCGGCGGCGTCGGCGGCGCGCTGCTCGGCAATTCGATCGCGGGGCGCGGCGACAAGACGCTCGGCACGGTGCTCGGCGGCGTTGCCGGCGCCTTCGGTGGCCGCGCGCTCGATCGCGCCAGCACTGCGGACCGCCGCTGCAACTAACCTGTATCGTACGGCGTATACCATAGGCGCGGATCGGCAACGGTCCGCGCCTTATCTTTTGGAGAACACCCCATGACGACTCGCAGCGGATCGGCCAGCTATGATGGCCTTGGCAAGGACGGCAAAGGCCATGTCTCGACGCAATCGGGCGTGCTGTCCGACACGCAGTACGGCTTCAACAGCCGCTTCGAAGAGGGCGCGGGCACCAACCCCGAGGAACTGATCGCCGCCGCGCATGCGAGCTGCTTCACGATGGCGCTGAGCTTCGCGCTCGCCGGTGCCGGGTTCACCGACGGCAAGCTCGAGACGACCGCGAAGGTCACGATCGACAAGGACGGCGACGGCTTTACCATCACCAAATCGGCGCTCGATCTCAAGGCGAGCGTCGCGGGTATTTCGCCCGAGCAGTTCGAGACGATCGCGCTCGATGCAAAGCAGAATTGCCCGGTTTCGAAAGTGCTCAACGCCGAAGTCACGCTGACGCACAGTCTCAACGCCTGATCTCTTGCGGGGGCGTGAACGGGCCGTAGTTTCCCGTTCACGCAACCTCCGGGCATGCCGACGGTTCTACCTGCAATCCAGCACGGATTGTCTCAAGGAGCATTCGACATGCGCAAGTTTCTTCTCGCCGCCGTAATGGCCGCGACCTCGCTTTCGGCGATCCCCGCGACCGCGCAAGACTATCGCGGCGACCGCCAGGACCAGCGCCGCGATGACCGCGCCGACCGCCGCGACGATCGCCGTGACGACCGGGCCGACCGCCGCGATGACCGCCGCGACTATCGCCAGGACGCACGCCAGGATTGGCGTCAGGACCGCCGCCAGGATGCGCGCCAGCGCAATTGGCAGCAGTATCGCAGCTATGACTATAATCGCTATGAGCCAGGCCAGCGGACCTATCTGGCCGACCGTTACTATCGCGACGGCAGCTATTATCAGCCGCGCCGGCTCGGTCGCAACGACCGCATCTATCGCGGTGGCGACAACCGCTATTACTGCCGCCGCAGCGACGGCACGACCGGCCTGATCATCGGCGGTCTCGCCGGCGGCCTGCTCGGCAACTCGCTCGCGAGCGGTGGATCGCGCACGCTGGGTACGTTGATCGGTGGCGGCGCAGGCGCGCTGCTCGGCCAGTCGGTCGATCGCGGCCAGGTGCAGTGCCGCTAAGCGCGACACCTACTTAAACACAGGGCCCGGCGCGAAAACGTCGGGCCTTTTGCTGTCAGATCACGCCGCCGCCAAGGACGAGACGGATCACCGCGACGATCAGCACGAACAGGTTGAAATTGCGGCCCGAGCGATAGCCCGACAGCATCCCGAGCGCCGCGCCGACAATGGCGATCGGGATCGCCAGATAATTGGCGAGGCCGAAGAACGGCACCAGGCCGACCAGCGCCACCGGCAAGGCGACGAGTCCGGCCAAGATCGAAATCAGATTGACGATGAGTCCCATATCCGGACCATGAACCAAGATAAGCCGCGTGCGCAAGCGCGCCGCAAACGGGTATGCTATGCCCAATCAATTATTAACTGCCGCCGGTCCAAAGGGTGCAGTGGGTGTGGAGCGTCACGTCGATGAGTCGTAAGCGGGTCTTTTTGAGCGTTCTGGTGCTGCCGCTGGCGTTGATGGCGTGCGGCAAGCGCGATGGCGAGCGCGATCTCGACACGCTCGACAACGAATTGGTCGATGCCGGCACCGGCGCGCCCAATAGCAGCGACCCGGCGATGACGTCGGCGCTGCACGATCAGATCATGGTCGACCCGTCGCTCGCGCAGCAATCGAACGCGAACACCGTCCGGCCCCCGGCGCAACCCTATTCGGGCGGCGTGCCGCCCGTCACGATCGCCCAGACCGCCGGTGGCGCGGCTGGCACCCAAGGCAGCGCGGTCAGCCAGCGCGCCAAGCAAGCCCCCGCGCCGGCGTCGAAGGACTGCCCGAACTGCCAGGCGGCGCGCAATTCGCTCACGCTCGGCGCATTGGCCGCGAATCAAACCGATAAGCGCACCAGCGCATGCGCCGGGTCGATGCGCTATTCGGCGGCCTGGGCCGACCGTGTGCCCGGCGACGTGCCGCTCTATCCCGGCGCACGCGTCGTCGAGGCGGCTGGCGCCGATACCGCAGCGTGCCATCTGCGCGCGGTCAGCTTTGCGACGAACGCCTCGCTCAAGACGGTGATCGACTGGTACTATACCCGCGTCACCAATGCCGGTTTCAGTGCCGATCATCAGTCCGACGGCGCCGAGCACACGCTTGGTGGGACGCGGCAGCGCGATGGCGGGGCGTATGTGCTCTTCCTCACCAGCCGCCGCGATGGCGGGACCGATGTCGATATGGTGGCCAATAACGGACGCTAGCGGCCCGCGCTGCTGACGCCGAAGGCCAGGCAAAACCGCCACCGTTGCGCGCGAGGTTCTCATTGTGCGCAATTCGCGCTAACGCACGCAGCATGTATCATCTCATCCTCGTCATGGCGGGCGGCGCGCTCGGTTCCGCTGCGCGTTTCCTCGTCGGCCGCGCCACGCTCGCGCGCTTCGGCCCCGATTATCCCTTTGGCACGCTGACCGTGAATCTGGTCGGCGGATTCGCGATGGGGCTGCTCGTCGGCATCCTCGCCCGCCACAGCGCGGGCGAGAACTGGCGCTTGTTGCTCGGCGTCGGCGTGCTCGGCGGCTTCACCACCTTCTCGTCCTTCTCGCTCGACGTCGTGTCGCTGATCGAACGCGGCGATCTCGCGACCGCGCTCGGCTATACGCTGCTCTCGGTCGTCGGCGCGATCGTCGCGCTGTTCCTCGGCCTCTCGCTCACGCGGGTGGCGGCATGAGCATCGACACGCCCAAGCCGAGCAAGGCGACGTCGGACGTCCGCCAGTTCAACGTCGGCGCCGACGATGATGGCATCCGGCTCGATCGCTGGTTCAAGCGGCATCTGCCCGACACCAGCTTCACGACCGTCGCCAAATGGGCGCGCACCGGCCAGCTGCGCGTCGACGGCGCGCGCGCCAAGCCCGGCGATCACATCGTCGCCGGCCAGTCGATCCGCGTGCCGCCGGCAGAGCCGGTCCGCGTCGATGCCCCCGTCAAGCGCGAGCGCCCACCGCTTAGCGACGACGAGATGACCTTCGCGCGCGAAATGGTGATCCACCGCGACGCGCAGGTGATCGTGCTCAACAAGCCGCCCGGCCTCGCCACGCAGGGCGGGACCAAGACGATCGAGCATGTCGACGGCCTGCTCGACGCGCTGCAGGACGATCTCGAGGGCCGTCCCAAGCTCGTCCACCGGCTCGACAAGGACACGTCGGGCGCGCTCGTCATCGCGCGCACCGCGCGCGCGGCGGGCTTCCTGTCGAAGTCCTTCTCGTCGCGCACCGCGCGGAAGACCTATTGGGCGCTGGTCGTCGGCGTTCCCTCGATCGAGGACGGCACGATCGAACTGCCGATCGGCAAGCAGCCCGGCTCGGGCGGCGAGAAGATGCATGTCGACGAGAAGGAGGGCAGCCCTGCCCGCACGCGCTACCGCGTGATCGAGATGGCGGGCACCACGACCGCCTGGGTCGAGCTGATCCCCTATACCGGCCGCACGCACCAGCTGCGCGTCCATCTGGCGGCGATCGGCCATCCGATCGTCGGCGACGGGAAGTATGGCGGTCAGGCCGCGTTCCTTACCGGCAACATTTCGCGCAAAATGCATCTGCATTCGCGCCGCATCCGGATCGATCACCCCGATGGCGGGCAGATCGACGTCCAGGCCGAGCTGCCGACGCATTTCGCCGAGAGCCTCAAGCAACTCGGTTTCGACGAGATGCTCGGCAACACGATGCCGCTCGAGGAGCCGCCACCCCCGAGCCGCGCGGTCAAGAAGCAGCAGGCGCGCCAGCACAACAAGACGATGCGCAAGGACCGCAAGGGCGAACGCCGCCGGCGCGGCGCAGCGACCTGAGCGTCGCGCGCGGCTGATGCATCCCGATTCGACCTTTCGCTGGGAAGACCGCGCGGAGATGCGCGATCTGGTGCGCGAGCTCGGATTCGGCACGCTGTTCGCCGCCACGCCCGACGGGCCACGCGTGGTGCATCTGCCGGTGGTGTGGCGCGATGAGACCACGCTCGCGCTGCACGTCTCGCGCGGCAACGGCATCACCAAGCATCTCGATGGCGCGACCGCTCTGTTCGTCGCGCAAGGGCCCGACGGCTATATCAGCCCCGACTGGTACGATCTCGGCAACGAGCAAGTACCGACGTGGAACTACGTCGCGGTCGGGCTCGAGGGTCGGATGCGCCGGCTCGATCAGGCGGGGCTGGTCAGCCAGCTCGACCAGCTCTCGGCCGAACAGGAAGCACGGCTTGCCCCCAAGCCCGCCTGGACGCGCGCGAAGATGACCCCTTCCGTGTTCGACCAGATGACGCGCGGGATCGTCGGCTTCACGCTCGAGGTGCAAGGCTGGCGCGGCACGCGCAAGCTCGGGCAGAACAAGCCCGACGCGGCGCGCCTCTCGGCGGCGGACGGCGTCGAGGCGGCCGGACGGCGCGGGATCGCTTATTGGATGCGCAACGCATGAGCACGATGCAGACCTCTACCCCCAACCGCCTCGCGCTGTTCGATTGCGACGGCACGCTGGTCGACAGCCAGGACAATATCTGTCGCTCGGTCGAAGAAGCGTTTTCGATCGCGCGAATCGAGGCGCCACCGCGCGCGGCGATTCGCCGGATCGTCGGGCTGAGCCTGGTCGAGGCGATGCGGATGCTGCTGCCGACGGGCGACGACGCACTGCACCGCAGCCTCGCGCAGGATTACAAGGACGCCTTCTTCCGGCTGCGGACCTCGGGCGCGATGGCCGAGGAGCCGCTGTATGAGGGGATCGTCGACGTGCTCGACAGCCTCGCCGCCGACGGCTGGGTGCTCGGCGTCGCGACGGGCAAGTCCGACCGGGGCCTCGCGCATATCCTCGCCCACCACGGCATCGCCGCGCGCTTCGTCACGCTGCAGACCGCCGATCGCCATCCCTCGAAGCCGCACCCCTCGATGATCGCGACCGCGATGGCCGATGCCGGCGCGGTCCCGGCGACGACGGTAATGATCGGCGATACGAGCTTCGACATGCTGATGGCGCGCGCCGCCGGTGTGCGCGCGCTCGGCGTGGCCTGGGGCTATCATCCGGTCGGCGAGCTGACGGCTGCCGGCGCACATGCCGTTGCCGACGTCGTGCCCGCGTTGCCGCGCCTGATGCAGGAACCGATCGCATGACCGACACCGACACCACCGCGCGCAATCGCTATTTCCTGATCACCGGCACGCGGCTGGCGGGTGCAGCGGGCGCGATCCTCGGGCTGATCCTGATCGCACGCTCGCACGCGACCTTTCCTAAGGTGATCGGCACCGCGCTGGTGCTGTCGGCGCTGCTGATGATCGCGACCGTACCGCGCGCGCTGGCGCGCCGCTGGCGCACCCCGCCCGAGGCATAACGCGGGTCGCGCGTCAGGGCTGGGTTTCGACCAGTTCGGCGATCTCGAAGACATGGCTTTTCCAGCCGCGCTGCGCCGCCGCCTCCGCGAGCGCCGACTTCTTGCGCCTGGCCTCGGCAAGCGACTTGGTATGGCCCCAGAACACCTCGCTCTTGCCGTTGGCGAGCAGCGCGACGATCCGCCAATAATGCGTGAACGCCGTGCTCGTCGGCCCGATCGTCTTGACATAGCCGTCGGGCAACGTCGCGGTGAGGTAGCGCTTCTTTGCCACGGCTCAGCCCTGTGGCGCGAGCCGTGCGGCACAGCAACTGGCGTTCATCGAAACTCTCCTGGCGGCGCGGTGTAATCCTCCCTTAGGCGATTGCCCCGTCCTGCCACCATCCCTTTGCCGCACGTGCGCGGCTATCCCGCGGAGCTCCGATAGACGCTCACCGTCCCGCGGCGTGCGCGCTTGGCTTCGTACAGCGCGATATCGGCGTGGTGGAGCAAGTCGCTGCGGTCGCGCACCTCGCGGTCGAGCCATGCCGCGCCGATTGTCGCCGACACCGTCATCCCGTCCTCGCCCGTGCCGCCGAGCCGGCGCAGATCGCGCGCCAGCCGGTCGAGCAGCCCGGTGAGATCCTGCAATGCGGTGTCGCGCGTGATCAGCAGGACGAACTCGTCACCGCCGAGCCGTGCCGCGAACGTGCCCGAGAGGTAATCGACACCGAGGCACGTCGCGACTTGCCGTAACACCGCATCGCCCGCGAGATGCCCCTGCGTGTCATTGATCGTCTTGAAATGGTCGAGGTCGATCAGCGCGAGCGCGAGCCGCGTGTCCTGCCGCCGCGCCGTCGCCAGCGCCTCGTCGAGCATCTCGTTGAAATAGGCGCGATTGGCGAGGCCGGTGAGATCGTCGCGCCGCGCGCTGTGGCGCAATTACTGCTCCATCCGATAGCGAATCGTGATGTCCTGCATCACGCCGATCACCGCGACTGCCTTGCCGTCGCGCAATTCGAGCTCGCCCATCGAGCAGATCCGGCGAATGGCGCCCTGCGCGGTCACGAAATCGGTCTCGACCGAAAAGGGAACGCCGGTCTCGATCGTGCGCCCCAGCGCATCGACCACCTGGCTCCGCGCCGCTGGCGGATAGAAAGCGAGCGCCTCTTCGAGACCGGGCTTCACCCCCAGCGCCATGCCGTGGATCGCATAGATTTGATCGGACCATTCGGTGCGATTGTCGTCGAGCGTCAGCCGCCACGATCCGATATTGGCCATCCGCTCAGCCTGTCGGAACTGGCGATGCGTGATGTCGAGCCGCTGCATCGCCGCGCCGCGCTCCTGCGCGAGGATGCTCGCGCGCGCGGCGAGCGCACGCGCGGAAAGCAGCGATTCGGCCAGATGCCCGAGCTCGCACAGCACAGTCGCTTCGTCGGGGCTGAGCGTGCGTGGCTGATCATCGATGACGCACACCGTGCCCATCGGATAGCTGCGCTCGGGCATCGCGGGATCGGTCGCGCGGATCGGCACGCCGGCATAGAAGCGGATGTGCGGCGCTCCAAGCACCAGCGGATTGTCGGCAAAGCGCGGATCGCGCGTCGCATCTGGCACGACCAGCAACCCGTCGTCGCGGATCGCATGCGCGCAGAACGAGTGCGTGCGCGGCGTCTCGCTCGCATCGAGCCCGCGCTTCGCCTTGAACCATTGGCGATCCTCGCCGACCAGCGACAGCAAGGCGATCTTGGTGCCGAGCAATCGCTGCGCACAGGCGATGATCGTTTCGAATTCCGCCTCGGGGGGCGTGTCGAGAATGTCCAGGCCATCGAGCATTGCAAGGCGGCGCGCTTCGTCGTTTCCGGCGACGGCACTGAAGGCGTGATCCATCTCGGTCATTTCGCGGGATAGCCATCGCGCGGTTAAGGAACCGCTATCGCCACAGCTCAGCTGACGCGGCGTTCGCCGTGTTCGAGCATCGCGGGAATGACGATTTCTTCCTCGTCGGCAAGATGCCGGACGAGTTGCGCGAACAGGATGTGGCTCGTGCCGGCATACGCATCGACTGCGGGGCGAGAATCGCCCGGCATGCCGAATGCGCGCAGCATCGTGCGTGCAGCGTCGACCGTCGCCTCGAGCCCGAGATGGATGATCCCATGGTCGCTCTCGAGCAGATCGAACCCCGCCGCCATGCGCGGATCGAGCGCGCGGAATTTGGGGAAATAGGCCTGGTCTTCGATTCCGTGATGCCCGCTCAACTGGTGCAGGAAGTGATTGAGCCCCGGAACGAGCGCAGACTGAAACGCACCGACCGCGATGCGGCCCTCGCGAAAACTGGCGGTCAAGTCGTCGAGTCGCGCCGCCTGTTCGCGCAGGCTGGCATGGACGTGCAGCCAGAACGCGGTCAGCTCACCGTAGTTGCGATGGCTCTGCCACTTCGCCGCGGGATAGGCCGCACGCAGATAGGCGATCTCGTCGGGCAGCCCCGTCCGGTCGGGCAGCAGGACAGACGATGGAGGAAAAGTCATCGCGCGGCTCTCAGACGGCGGAAGGACCGCGTCAAGGCGTTCGGCACACAGCCCCTTTGCACTTCTCCCATACTCTGGAGCGGACGATGGTTAAAACGACATTGACCGAACAAAGTACGCGCGACAGGATGCGCCGATGGCGGTTGATGGTTCGATAACGCGAAGAATTCCACCTGCCGCTATCGACTCCGTGTCGCCCATGAGCGCTTGCCGCAACGAGCAGAATGAAGCGGCGGCGACCACGATTCCAATCGACTATTATTCAACCGAGGGTTTGCCTGCGGAGGACCGCTATCGGGCTTGGCGCATGCGCAATTGGCCCCGCGAGAGAGCCGTCTACCGTACCGAACCTACCGAGCCATTCAACACATGCTGGGAAGCATCCCAACTGGGCGAGGTGACGTTCGTCTATACGGAGATCACCGGACAGCGCTGGGAACGCCGCAAGGAAGACATTCGTGAGTCGGATTTCGATCCCATCATCATCAATCTGATGATCGAAGGGCTGGCGCAGGGGGATATGAACGGGCAAGCCTTCTACGAACCCGCTGGATCGCTGCATTTCCACGATCTCGGTCTGCCGTCGCTGCACGTCTCTACCGCCAGCAAGACCTATGCCGTCATCATCCCGCGCGCCGTCGCCCACGCGCGTTTCGGGCCGCTCAGCGCGCTGCACGGTCTTGTCGTTTCCCCACCGAAAAGCGACATGCTGTTCGCGCACGCCGCGCAGGTGCGTCGATCGCTCCCGCGGCTGAGCGCCGCGCTGGCGCCCGCGCTCGGTCGCGTCTTCCTCGATTTGATCGAGATATTGGTTGGCGACGTCGCGCCGGGCGAAACGCCGAGGACGTCGCCCGAACAGGCTCTGCTGTCGCGCGCCAAGGAAGAGATCGAACGGCGACTGGGAGCCGGCAATATCACCGCGGCCAATTTGTCAGAGGTGCTTGGCGTGCCGCGTACGCGGCTATTCGCCGCGTTCGCCGAGACGGGTGGCCTGCATGCCTATATCGTCTCGCAGCGCCTGGAGCGGGCGCGGACCGCAATCGCCGAAGTCGACCGCGGCGAAACGATCGGCGCCATTGCGCACCGGCTGGGGTTTAGCGACGCTTCGCACTTGAGCCGCAGTTTCCGTACGCGCTTCGGCATGACGCCGCGCGAATATCGCGGTCTCGTCGGCGCGCAAACGGCTCGCGATCTGGCGTCCTGACTCGGTACGGTTCTTCAACTATTTTGCTCTTGTCATTCTATCGTTACACATGCGACGTAATTGCCGCGGTTAAGCAACCATTAACAATAAAATGGAGCAACCGCGGGTAACAAGGACGGGGATAGTAACGATGGGCCGTTTCGAGCGGGCGTCGAACAAGCGCGCGCGAGCTCTACAGACTTTTGCGCAAAAACCGTGTGCGTCGAGCCGATGCACGGGGTTGGGACGGCGCTGTGCATGGTAGTCGAGCGTTCCATACCTTTGCAGAGCGCACCTCCTATTTTCGCGCGGAGCCACGCGGCCGAGGCACCCGCGTCGCATGACGGCAGCCTGTGCCACTGGCTGATGACCGATCCCGTGCCGCGTGTGCTGGTCGATCGCAACCTGCGGCTCGTCTGGGCTAACGAAGCCGCGGACTCGTTCCTGGCGCAGCGTCGCGATCTCGAAGTGCGCAAGGCCGCGCTGGGCGCGGTCGATAGCGCGCAACACGCGCAGTTGGTCGATGCGATCGGCGCCAGTACCGATACGACGCGCTGCTGGGAATTGCTCAGCGCAGACGACAATCATATCGTGATGCAGATCCGCCGGATCAGCGATCTCGATCGACCGCTCATCGCCGTCACCTTCTGGCGCACCGAAACGCCGCGCTTTGCCAATCTCAGCCGGGTGTTCGATCTCACCAAGGCCGAACATGCGGTGCTGCTAAAGTTGCTGAATGGCAGCGTCGCCGACGGCATCGCCGAATGTCACGGGGTCTCGCTCGATACAGTGCGTACCCAAATCAGGTCGATCTACGCAAAGCTCGATTTCTCGTCGCGCGAAGGACTGTTCCACAAGGTCATGGCCTATGTGCTGTGACCTGCGATCACCCGCGCGGTGCCCCGGTCATCACCAATATTGGTGACGCATATTGATACGCGCGCCGCGCTGGGATAGCATTCGGTTTCGACAGAATAGTGGCGCTGCAGAATCCTCCTATGCAATATTGGCGTGTCATTTCTTCTGCGCAGACCGACGGCAGCGAGATTCTCTTCGCGGTTGCAGACGGTGATCGCCTCACGTTGATCGGTCGCTGCCAGTGGCTCGCTGAAAGTTCTGGTCAACCCGCATGCTGGTGGAGCGACGATCTCTGCCGCGCGGTTGTGCCCACGCACTGGCTGCCGTTGCCGACGCTCAGGCCAGCGCTGCAGAGCGCCGCTGCGCCAGTCGCGCGCATGCCCGCTTGAACCGGTCCGGCCGTCACACCGTCATATCCATCGCCATCTCGGCGAGGACCGTGCAGCGACGATCGGGTTCATCGCGCAGCGTGGCGAACAACGCGGCGCGCGCGGCGACTGCGGGCGCAATCTTGGCGGCCGCGCGTGTGCGGGCCGCGGCATAGGCTGCCGGCGTCCATTCGGGGAGCGCGATGACGGCCTGGGCCAGCGCCGCCGCCGATCCCATCGCCGACGGCAGCAGCGGATGCGGCGGAAGCGATGACCAGCGCGGATCGGCGGCAAAGGACAGCGCAATCTCGCGCGGCGCCCGCAGGGTCGTGACCGCAAAGCGCACCGGCAAAGTAAGCGGTGTCGCATCGAAGCGTAAGGCGCGCGCCATCACGCCGTGCCGTCCGATCGGGAAATACTGCCAGACTGCCGCCCCGGTCCGCCCCGCGAGCACCGAGTCGAGCAGAATAGGGTAGCGAAGCCCGAGCGGATCGGGACTGCGATAATCGATCATGGTGGCCAGGATCGCTGGCCCCGCCGTGAGCGGCGGTGGTCGGAGATCGAGCACGAGGCCGGCCCGAATTTCGCCGCGCGGCGTCGCGATGATCTGGTCGCCGCGAGGAATCGCCGAGACGTTGCGCCAGCATCGCGCCGAGCCAAGGTGGGCACACACTTCGGCATGGAGTTGTGCCGGGTCGATCAAACCAAGCGCGTCGGCCACGCTGTGCGTCTCGTCGCCCAGCTCGACATAGTAGCGCGGCCATTCCCCGACGATCAGGGGCTCGATTACCAGCGACATCGCCGTCCCTACGTCGCGCAGCCGGAACGGCGCGATCGGGCCACCGCCGAAGCGATCGCACGCTTCGATGAGGAGGACCCGCGCCTCGGGCCGCCAGCGCGCCAGTGCCAGGGCGACCAGACTTCCGTGTAATCCCCCGCCGACGATTGCCACGTCGATCGTCCGCGACTCGATCGACATTGCGCCCCGCCCCTCCCCTCTGCGCGCTCGGCCATCCGGTTCCGCTCGCGCTATGATGTTCTTAACGTGTCAATAAGGGACAGATGCCGCGGCGGAGCCCAGCATGTAAGGTTAATATCCCGTTTTAAATAAGTCTCTAATCAATGGTGGTGATGCGGCCGGATCGGTCCCGCCCTTAACGCTTTCTTTACCAGCTCGGAACTGACCTCGTCGAGTCGAGGCGGATCCCGGGGCTGGCAACGGGGGCTTGCAAACCGATGGCATACGGTCGTGGAAAGGCATGGGCATTGGCGATCGCGCTCGTGGCGCCGTCGACCGCCTTTGCCGCCGACGCCGACCATATCGCGATCGACGTTACCGCGACGATCGCCGAGCGGTGCGGCATTGCCCGCGGTCCCGCAACACTGGCGAGCGCCGCCTTGCCCGACCTCGAAACCGCGCAGACCCTCGGCTTCGATTTTCAGCTCGATTGCAACACGCCCTTCGCGATCGCGGTGAGCTCGAGCAACGGGGCGATGGTGCTCGACGATCCGACGCGCGCGGGCCCTGTCGGCCGGACCGAAACGGGCTTTTCGAACCGCAAGGCCTATTCGGTCGCGCTGGCGCTCGAAACCGACGATGCGCCGATCGCGACGCGGCCCTGCGATGCCGCCGACCTCGTCGCGGCCGGCAGCGCCTGTCCGTTCTACGGCACCGTCGCCGGCCAGGGCCTGTCGTCGGGCCGCCGCACCGCGATCCGCCGCAACGGCCGCGTGATCGTCGGCTGGCGCGGCGGCGACGACGGCATCCGCCGCGCCGCGGGCACTTATCAGGATACGCTCACCATCGTCGTCGGGCCGCGCACATGATGCGCCGCGCCCCTGCGCTGGTGATCCCGCCATTCCAACGTTGGACGCGCGCTCCGTCCAACAGGAGTCCAATCAAGGTCGCACCGCGCGGCTGCGATCGGAACGATAGTCGAGCGCAGCAACCAGGTGGGAGACCTACGACATGAAGACCATCACGATTCTCGCGACCGCGGCCGTCGCCGCGATCGCCACGCCTGCCTTCGCGCAGGACAGCAACAATCACGACGTGACCATCACCATCCAGGGCAGCACGCCGGCCAAGTGCAACATCGCTGCCGACGATTCGACGATCATCCTGACCGGCTATGACCTGACCAACGATCAGGGTCGCGTTCGCAACAACGTCGACCAGAAGGTGGCGAACGCCCTCAGCGGCCTCAACCTGAAGGCCTGGTGCAACGGCGCCCGCAACGGCGTGGCGGTATCGCGCTCGGCGCTGATCACGGGCAACGGCAACGCGGTAAACGGCTTCAACCAGGCGATCGTCTATGATCTCAACGTGCTGATCGATGGCGCGACGCGCGATGGCGCAGCGTTCTTCGACGGCACGAGCGATGGCCCGGCCAACGGCCCTGGCATCGGCGCCGGCTCGGGCATCGCCGTTCCCGCCTTCGGTCCGACCGGCCAGGGTTCGAAGATCAGCTTCGTCACCGAACCGGGCACGTCGGTTGACGCCGTCAGCAACGGCCAGGGCGGCGCTGAGGTCACCCGCGCCGTGTTCAACGGTTCCGAGAACAACGCGGCGCGCATGGTCGCCGGCACCTATACGGGCACCGTCACGCTGACGCTCACCCCCGGCAACTGATCCACAACCACCTGTAAATTCTCTCTGAAAGGACTATCCTCATGAAGACCCTGTATCTGCTCGCGGCCGCGACGGCCGTCATCGCCACCCCCGCCTTCGCGGATGAGTCCTCGAACAACCATGACGTCGCCGTCACGGTTCAGGCCGACACCCCCGCCAAGTGCAACATCGCGGCCGACGACCAGACCGTCACGCTCGCCAATTACGATCTGACCAACGACACTGGCCGCGCGCGCGGCAATGTCGGCACGACGATCGGCAACGCACTGACCGGCCTCAACATGAAGGCCTGGTGCACCGGCGGCGCCAACGGTGTCGTGCTGACGCGCACGTCGCTGCAGAAGGACGGCTCGTCCGGCGGCCTGACCGACAGCGGTTTCGCGCAGAACATCGTCTATGATCTGGCGCTCAAGATCGACGGCCTGAGCCGCTCGGATCGCTCGGACGATCTGATCGAAGCCACCGAAGATGGCACCGGCGGCCCAACCGTCGGTCGCTTTGGCCCGACCGGCGCGGGCGCGACGCTGACCTTCGTGAACTTCGGTGATGCTTCGACCGCAACATCGGTCGCCGGTGCCGGCACGCTGCCGCGCGCAAGCTACGACACGTCGACCGCCCGTCTGGTCGCCGGCAATTACACCAGCACCGTCACGCTGACGCTGACGCCTGGCCTGTAAGAATACCCGCCGGGGCGGGATTCTCCCGCCCCGGCCTTTTTCCTTCCGTCGAAAGTACCGCGTTGAGCGATTTCCGGTTCTGTCTTGGAGCAATGGCGCTGCTGGCGACGGCGATGCCTGCCCATGCCCAGACCGACCCGACCGGACCCGATAGCGTCACCGTCCGCTTCGTCGGCGGCGTGCCACCCGTGTGCCAGATCGGCGGATCGACCGATACGCGCGGCAGCTTCGATCTGGGCGTGCTGATCGATACGCAGACCGGCTTGCTGCGCCGCAATCTCGCGCCGCCGCAGAAAGAACTCGGCGACACCTGGTGCAACGCCCCATCCGAAATCGAGATTTCCGCGATCGAACTGACCCCGCAAGGCGCGACCGCGCAATTGCGCAGCGGCTTCACGAACGCCATCCACTATACTGCGACAGCGTCGGGCTGGACCGATACCGCAGCAACCTATCGTACCGACGGCGCGACCACCCAGCGCGACGCGGTGCAGACCGCCCCCGATCCGCGCGTCGTCCCGCTCATTATCACCGCCAGCGATTTCCGGCTGCGCGAGGGCAGCGCCACGCGACCGCTGGCGAGCCGTGCCTATCTCGGCGCGATCCGCGTGACCTTGAGGCCGCTGCCATGACCGCCCTGCCCGTTCGCCTCGCACCCGCGCTCCTGCTGATGACATGCGCGATGCCGGCCACTGCGCGGATCGCGCCTGCAGCACCGCAACCGACGTCGGCGCTCCCCGTCACCGGCAGCGTGCCCGATCTTTGCATCCTCGGCGACCCGCGGCTCGACACCGGCAGCGCGGCGCTCAACGTCAACGCGCTGACCGGACGGATCCTGCGGATCGCAGCGCTGACCGATCCGACCAACCTGTCGACCCGGCCGGTGCGCGCATCACTCGCCTTCGATGCCGCGTGCAACTATCCCTACACGCTGACGGTCGCGTCGCGGAACAACGGGCTGTGGCGCCAGACGATCGGCACGCCGACGCCCAATGGCTTCGGCAATGCCGTTCCCTATCTCGCCGATGTCACGTGGCAGGAAAACAGCGTTCGCCTGGACGCCGATGCGACGACGCGCGCACCCAAATCGGCGGGTTTCAGCTCGGCGACGGCGGCGGCCGGGACGATGACGATCGATTTCCGCGTCCTGCCCGGCGCGACCAACGCGCTGGCCAATGCGCCGCTCGTCGCGGGCGACTACACCGATACCCTCACCGTCACGCTGGGAGCGCAATGATGCGGATCGCGCTCCTGCTCGCGACGCTTACGATCGCGCTCCCGAGCGCGACATTTGCGCAGACCAGCTCGGCGGGCGTGCTGTCGGGCGAAGGCAATGCCGGCGCGCGCGATCTGGTGGTCGAGGGTACCGCGCCGCCCGGCTGCGTCATCGGATCGCCGAGCGCGACCGAGCAGGACAATGCGCGCGTCACCGTCGCGCAATCGGGCGGTCTTGACGTCGCGCTGGGCGGCCCCGGGTTCATCAATCCGCTCACCGGCGTGCCCAATCCCGCCGCCATTCGCATCGCGTTGCCGATCACCTGCAACACCGCGCACCGCATCCAGATCGAAAGCCGCAATGGCGGGCTGGTGAACGAAGCGGGCAGCAGCCCGACCGGCGCCTTGCGCAACCGGCTCGATTTCAGCGTGTCGCTGGAATGGGCCGGGACCAGCGCGGGGTTCGATACCAGCACGGCACGCACGGTGCAGACGCTTGTCGGCAACGCTGCGACCGGCACCGCGCAGATCGGCATTCGCATTCCCGGCGGCGGCACGCCGCTCGTCGCGGGCATTTACAACGACACCGTAACGATACGGGTCGAAGCAACATCCTGATCAGGATGGGTGGGGGGGACATTACGTGACGTACCTGGCGCGCTTGCGCATGATGCTGATATTTGCCGTCGGCGTCGCGATCTTCGCGGCGGCGGCGGTGGCGATGACGGTTCAGCCGGTGATCGTCGATCTGTCGACGACCGGCAGCCGTACGTCGCAGGTTGTGACCGTCGAGAATTCGTTCACGACCCCGCTGCCGATCGAACTGCGTGCGACCGAAGCCGATTTCAAGGACGGGGCGCTCGTCGCCTCGACCCGGGAGGCGAAGGATCTGCTGATCTTCCCACCGCAGGCGATCGTGCCGCCGGGGCGATCACAATCGTTCCGCATTCAGTGGATCGGCGATCCCGACATCAAGACCAGCCGGCACTTCTTCCTGACCGTGGCGCAATTGCCCGTGAAGCTGCCCGCCGGCCAGTCGGCGGTGCAGATCCTCTACAATTTCCAGGTGATCGTTAGCGTTGCCGCGCCGGGGGCGAAATCGGCGATCGAGGTCAAGTCGGCCGAAGCGGTCAAAGGGGTGGATGGCAAGGTTCGCTTGCTGCTCAACCTGCAGAACCAGTCGAACACCTATGGCTATCTGGCCGAAGGAACGCTGAAAATCTTGCAGAAGGACCGGCAAGGCAAGGAAGTCTTCAAGAAGTCGATGAACAGCGCCGAAATCCAGCAGCAGTTTGGATACGGTCTGGTTGGGGCGGGGCAAGTACGGAAGCTGCAGACTCCTTTAGAGTTGCCGCTCGACGGGGGGTCAGTTGAGGCAGTCTACACGTCCAAATCACGGCGCTAGCGTGATGGCAGCGCTGTTGGCGAGCAGCGCGTTGCTGCTCGCCGAAGCTCCGGCTGCGGCCCGCTCCACCCTGTTCGTCGATCGAACGGTGCCGTGGAGGCCGGACCGCGCCGAGCCGCGCGCACAACTTTGCCACCTGATCTGCGATGCCCGAGCCGAGGGGACCACCGCGCCACCGCCCGGGCGCGACCGTAGACCGCTGCTGCCGCAATTCGCCGCGGATGCAGGTGCGCCAGTGGTGTCGGGCGGCAGCAATGCGTTCCTCGGCGACGCGCCGCAACCGCAGCGGTCCGCGCCGCCCCCGCCAGCGGCGCCGGCCGACGCCACCGGCCCCAAGCTCAATCCGACCGGACGCGACATCGTGCTCACCGCGCCGCTCCGCGACGGGCCGTTCGCGCTGGGCGAAGTGCCGTTCACGCTGACGCGCGACGATCATGTCCTGGTCAACGCGCCGGCAGTGCTCAAGGCGGTCAAGCCCGTCATCGATCCACTCGCCTATGACAAATTGGCCAGCGGGCTCGGCGGGTTGGGCGATACGCCGGTCGAGCAATTTTCGGCGTTCGGCTATCTGATCAGTTACGATCCCCAGACGATCGGGCTGGTCATCGTCATTCCGCCGACTGCGCGGACGCGGCGCGACGTCCGCCTCGCGCAGTTGAGCCAGGACGTCGTCGGCGACGTCGACCGCCCCGCCGGAGTCGCGGGCTACGTCAATTTGCGGACGAGCGCCGATTATGAATGGCAGGGTTCGAACCGCGGCCTGCAGAGCCCGATCGTCTCGACCGATTGGGCGCTGCGCGCGCACGGCGTCGTGCTCGAGGGCGAAGGCACGCTGCAGATCGGCCAGCGTGGTTCACCGACGCTCTTCCAGCGCGAGGCCACGCGCTTCGTCTATGACAATGATCGGTTGCTCGCGCGGGTAACCGTCGGCGATCTGCTGCCAGTGACGCGCGGTTTCTCGGGTGCGCCACAAATGGCGGGCGTGTCGTTCGCGCGCACCTACTCGGTGCTGCAGCCGCAGCGCAACGTCCAGCCGACGGGCAGCCAGACCTTCACCGTCGTGCGCCCGTCGAACGTCGTCGCCTTCATCAACGGCCAGCAGATCCGGCAGATCCGGCTCGAGCCCGGCACCTACAACGTCCGCGATTTCCCGTTCGTGCAGGGCCTCAACGACGTCCGGTTGCAGATCACCGACGACAGCGGGCGGCAGGAAACGCTCGAATTCTCGCTGTTCTTCGACCGCACGCTGCTCGCCAAGGGCCTCACCGAGTTCGGCGTCTATGGCGGTGTGCTCGCGCCGACGACCAATACCGGGCGCAACTACCGCTTCAATCAGCCCGTCGCGAGCGGGTTCATCCGGCGCGGCATCTCCGACACGCTCACCGCCGGCGCCAATTTCCAGGCACAGAAGCGCGGCGCGACGGCGGGGGTCGAGGTCGTCTGGGCGAGCCCGCTCGGGACGGTGGGATTCGATCTTGCCGCCTCGCGTGTCAGCGGCGTCGGCACGGGCTATGCGCTCAATGCCTCGATCCAGCGGACGTTCGGCGGCACTGGGTCGCGCGGCAAGGCGTTTGCACTGACGTTCGAGACGCGCAGCCCCAAATTCGCGACCCCGAACGATATCGCGGCCGACAATCGCTATGCCTTCGAGGCCGGCGCGACCTATTCGCAGGCGATCGGCGAGTTCCAGTTCGTTTCGGTCGACGGCCGTTATTCGAAGGGGCGCAGCGGCTTTTCGGACCAGCAATCGGCGCGGCTGACCTACGGTTTCCGCCTGTCGCAACGACTCAACCTGCAGGCGCAGGGCCTTTACGACAATCGCAACGTCGGCGGTTCGTCCTATGGCGGGCGCCTCGGCCTCGCCTTGCGGCTGGGCGGGCGCAGCAGCGCCACTGCCGAATATGAATCGCGCGGCGGACGCGGCCGGATCGGCTATCAGACCTCGTCGGGCACCGGCGTCGGCGCCACCTCGCTCGCGGTCAACGCCGATTACGGCCAGGGCGCGTTCGGCCTTGACGGCGGCGTCAGCTATACCGCCAATCGCGCCGAGCTCGCGGTCTCGCACACCACGGCTTTCGATTCTGGCGGGTTCAAGGTCACCGATCAGCGCACCTCGGCACGGCTCGGCACCGCGCTGGTGTTCGCCGATGGCCATTTCGCGATCTCGCGGCCGGTCTATGACGGGTTCGCGCTGGTCACGCCGCATCGCTCGCTGAAGGGCACGCAAGTCGTCGTCAATCCGTCCGACGGGCATTATACCGCGCGCTCGGGCTTGCTCGGCGGCGCGGTCGCAAACGATCTGTCGGCCTTTGCCGACCGCGTCGTCACCTTCGACGCGCCCAAGGCGCCCGCGGGCTATGATCTGGGCGCAGGCAACATTCGCGTCTATCCGCCGTACAAGGCCGGGTATCTCGTCACGGTCGGATCCGATTATTCGATCACCGCGATCGGCACCTTCAAGCTCGAGGACGGGTCGCCGGTCAGCCTGCTCGCGGGCGAAGCGTTCGAGCTCGCCAAGCCCGGCGCCAAGCCGGTGACGGTGTTCACCAATCGCGAAGGCCGCTTCGGCCTGTCGGGCTTGCGCCCCGGCAAGTGGCGGATCGAAATGCCGACCGAGCCCAAGAGCAGCGCGATCATCGAGATCGCCAAGGATGCAAGCGGCGTGGTGCGCCTGAACGATGTGAAGCTGGAGACGAAATGATGCGCGCTTCTATCCTTATCGCCGCGGCGATGCTGGCGACCCCGGTAGCGGCCTGGGCCGGCCCGACCAATTGCGCGCAGTTCGAGATCCTCAACCAGGGGATCCAGCGGACGTACAACCCGTTCAGCCCGTCCGAATATGTCGATGTGTTCACGCTGCGCGTGCTGCGCACCGATCCGAATGTCAGCTCGGTTCGCTTCCTCCTGGTCGATTCGACCGGGCGCAACGGCGCGCCGAAGTTCGGAACCGACGGGCCCGATCTCTACACGATCGACTGGCTCGAGGATCGCGGGCGGCGCGTGTTCGTGACGACCGCCGAGTCGGTGACCGATCTCAATTCGGCGCGCGTCGGCTTCGCACGCGCGCGCGATATGAGCGAGACGGTCTTCCGGCTCAGCATCGGGCGCGGGCAGCAGGCCTATGCCGGTCGCTATGCCGAGCGGCTGGTGGTCCGCTACCAATGCTATGCCGGCAGCGACCTGTTCGGCACGCAGCAGGAACAGTATAATGGCCAGACCGAACTTGCGGTCACCGTGCCGCGGATCGTATCGGCCTATGTCGGCGGGACCGGCCAGCAGCGCGGCGAGATCGCGTTTGGCGAATTGGGCAACGGTGCAGCGCTCGTCCGTAACGCATCGGTCACCGCGCTCAGCACGCTGCCCTATGCGGTCGACATCGCGACGGACAACGGCCAGCGTCTACGCCGCGGCCGCGATCAGACCGGCGCGATCGGCTATCGCCTCAAATATGCGGGGATCACCGTGGCCGGCGCAACGACGATCGCCTGCCCCGTCACGCAAATGCCAGTGGGCGACGTCAAACTCGTCGAAGTCGCGCTCGATCCGGCCGCGGTCGCCAGCCAGCCGGCCGGTGACTATAGCGACACGATCACGCTGACCTTCCGCCCGAGCGACGGCTATGCCGGATCGACCTGCACCGCGACGACAGCGACGGCGCCGTAATCCGCGTCGCTTAGTAGATGGTGCCCTTCGGCTCCGCGCGGACGCTGAGATTGAAATTGTCGGGCAAGGCCGCCTTTCCGTCGATTTCGATCCGCGCCGGTTCGGCGCCGAGCTCAGGCTGGCTGCTGTCGATGATGACGGTCTCGCCGTCGGCCGATAGCGGTACGCGGACCGAGCCATAGACGAAGGTCGCATTGGACAAGCCATGTGGCGTCTGTAGCACCACCCGGTAGCCCGCCGAATCGTTGCAGAAGCGGGACATAGTCCCCAGATCGATCGCGGACCCGGTAGACGTGGCCATGCCCGCGCGAAAACTCACGTTGCAAATGGTCGGAACCACACCGGTAATTCGAAGCTCGCTCGAGATCGGTTCGGCTCCGACGGGGAAAGCGACCGTGAGCGCGATCCCGGTTGCGAACAATTGAAGTTTCCGGCGCATTCAAGCTTTCCCAACCTAGAGACACGCTATGCTACGCGCGCAATGATTAAGACTTCGTTGGAGCTTTGTCGTCCTGCGCATGGACGAATCGCAATAGCCCGACCGCGGGAGCCAAGCTGCCACAGCGCCAGAGCGACCGCGATAAAGACGGAGCTTGCCGAGATGGAAACTCTCATCGCGGCACAGCCTTACAGACCCGTAAGGCAATGTATCTCTGGTCGGGGCGACAGGATTCGAACCTGCGACCCCCACACCCCCAGTGTGATGCGCTACCAGGCTGCGCTACGCCCCGACCGAGGGAGGCGCGTCTAGGCTGACCTGCGTCTGGATGCAAGCCACTTCGCAAAATTGGCGGGACGGCTCAACCAAATTGGCCAAGCGGGAGCAAGCGATTGGCGAGCGCCTGGATCAGCTTGGCATCGCCGCCCTTGAGCACCAGTTCGAGCTGCGCCGCGCGGCGTTGCATCAGGCGGTCGATCGTCGTGGCGGCAGAGGCATGCACCGCCTGCCCGATCAGCGCCATGCCGCGCGCATCGCCGGGATCGATCGCAAGCCGCAGCATCCCGGCGATCCCGGGGAACAGCGCCCGGTCGCCGCCCACCGCGAGCGCGCGGTCGATCACCGCGAGCCCCACCGCCTTGCGCGCGCCGAGCCCGCCGCGCGCGACCATCGCACCGAGCGCCTTGACCGCGCTCAGATGCCACGCGCCGAGCGCCGCGAGCGCTTCGGGATCGCGCGGGTTCTTGGCCACCAGCGCTTCGAATTGCGTTTTGGCGGAGAGCGCTTCGGTCCGGCTGTGCGTCAGCTTGGCGCGATAGCTCGTCGCCATTGCGCGCGACAGCAACGCTTCGCTGTCGCCCGGCGTCTTGGCCAGCGCCGACGCGGCCGCCGCCTCGACGCTGGCGAGCTGCGACAGCGCCGCGCCGCGGTCGCGCACGACAAAGGCGGTCTGGATCAGCGTCTCGCGCCCGCTTTCGGCGGCGGCCACGCTCGGTACCGCCAGCAGAAAGAGCGCTAAGGTCAGGAGAGATTTCATCGCGGGCTTCGCTACTCAACAAGAAGAGCCGAAATGGTACGATCTTTCGCCGCGCGATCAACCCGTCGCGTGGGATCGGCGCGCGGGCCTGACGTCGCCCTTTCCTGCCCGCCGGAGCACGCGGTGTCGGCGAGTTAGCGTTGCGCGGGCGGAGCGTACCTGATAGCGCGGCGGGCTTGTGGCGTGCCCGAAAGGGTGCGCGATCCCGCGTGTCGAAACGCAGGCGGGTCCAGTCTTACCAAGGTAGCCCATGTTCGCCACCCCAGCCTTTGCCCAGACCGCCGGCGCCACTGCCGCAGGCCCCGATGGTTTCCTCGCGATGATCATCCAGTTCGCGCCGTTGCTGCTCGTCTTCGTCGTCTTCTACTTCCTGATCCTGCGCCCGCAGCAAAAGCGCGCGCGTGACCAGGCAGCGACGATCGGCGCGGTCAAGAAGGGCGATTCGGTCGTCACGGCCGGTGGCGTGCTCGGCAAAGTGACCAAGGTCGAGGACGCGTTCGTCGAGGTCGAGATCGCCCCTTCGATCAAGATCCGGGTCGTCAAGTCGACGCTCGCCGACGTGACGCCGCTCGGCTCCAAGCCCGCGAACGACTGATCCGATGCTCGATTTCCCGCGCTGGAAGGTCGTCTCGATCCTCGGGTTCCTCGCCTGCCTGATGGCGCTGGCGATCCCGAGTTTCCTGCCTGATTCGGTCACGTCGAAATGGGGCGCCTTTCCGCACCCCAAGGTCAATCTCGGGCTCGATCTCGCCGGCGGCAGCTACATGCTGATCGAGGCCGACACCGACGAGCTGGTCAAGAACCGGCTCGAGGCGATGCGCGAGCAGATCGTCACCGAAATGGCGAAGGGCCCGCCGATCTCGATCGGCGACATCGCGACCGACGGCGGCAAGCTCAGCTTCCTGCTGCGCGACGTGACGCAGCTCGATGCCGCGCGCGAGCGGCTCAACAAGCTCACCGGCGGCGTCGGATACACCGGCCAGCGCGACTGGGACTTGCAGGTGGTCGACTCGTCGCGCGTCGTGATGACGCCGACACAGGCGGGCATCGCCGCGGCGATCAACACCGCGATGGCGACCGCGACTGACGTCGTACGCACGCGCATCGACAAACTCGGCACCAAGGAGCCGACGATCGTCCGCCAGGGCAACGACCGTATCGTCGTCCAGGTGCCGGGTCTGAAGGACCCCAAGGCGCTGCGCGAACTGCTCGGCAAGACCGCCAAGCTCGAATTCAAGATGGTCGACGACACGCCGTATGTGCCCGGCGGCATCGTGCCCGCGGGCAGCCAGGCACTCCCCTATTCCGAGGCCGGCCCCGGCGCGCAGATTCTGGTCAAGCGCCAGGCGATCCTCACCGGCGACCAGTTGCTGACCGCAAGCCAGGGCTTCAAGCAGGACACCAACGAACCGATCGTCAATTTCGGCTTCAACAGCGAAGGCGGCAAGAAGTTCGCGCGGATCACGCAGGACCAGACTGGCAAGCGCTTCGCGGTGATCGTCGATGACAAGGTCATTTCGGCGCCGCGCATCAACACGCCAATTCTTGGCGGGTCGGGCTATATCGAGGGCTCGTTCACGGTCGAATCGGCGAACAACCTTTCGATCGCGCTGAGCTCGGGCAAGCTGCCGATCTCGCTCAAGGTCGTCGAGGAACGCACCGTCGGTCCCGATCTCGGCGCGGATTCGATCCATGCGGGCCTGCTTGCGTCTGGCATCGCAGTCGCCCTCGTCGTGCTGTTCATGATCGCGACCTATGGCCGCTTCGGTTTCTATGCCGACTATGCCGTGGTCATCAACGTCGTCGTCATCATGGGCGTGCTCGCGCTGCTCAACGGTACGCTGACGCTGCCGGGGATCGCGGGGTTCGTGCTGACGATCGGCACCGCGGTCGACGCCAACGTGCTGATCAACGAGCGTATCCGCGAGGAACGCCGCCGCGGTCGCAGCGTGATCCAGTCGGTCGAACTGGGCTACAAGGAAGCGAGCCGGACGATCTTCGAGGCGAACGCGACGCACGCGATTTCGGGGCTGATCATGCTGATGCTCGGCTCGGGCCCGGTGAAGGGTTTCGCGGTCGTGCTGCTGATCGGCATCATCACCTCGGTGTTCACCTCGGTGACCTTCACGCGGATGCTGGTCGTGCTGTGGATTCGCAAGAACCGCCCGACCGAGATCCACATATGACCCCCCTTTTCCGTCACCCCAGCGAAAGCTGGGGTCTCCCTGCGGCAGGCATCGCCCTCGCCCAAAAAGATGCCAGCGTTCGCCGGCATGACGAGGATGTGACATGCGCCTGCTGAAACTCGTTCCCGACAACACCAACCTGCCGTTCGTCTCGCTCCGCAAATGGGCGTTCGGGCTGACCATCCTGCTGTCGCTCGCCGCGATCGGCCTCGTCTTCGCGCGCGGGCTCAACCTCGGCGTCGATTTCGTCGGCGGTCTGATGATCGAGGAGAAGTTCACCACTCCGCCGTCGGTCGACAAGTTGCGCACCACCATCGATCGGCTCAACCTCGGCGATGCCCGCTTGCAGGTCGTGGGCACTGACGGAAAGACGATTTCGATCAAGCTCCCGCCGGTCAAGAGCCAGGCCAAGGACGCGACCGATCGCGTCGTCGCGACGGTGCAGGCCGCAATCGTCAAGGATTTCCCCGACGCCAAATTCTCCAAACAGGATGCGGTGAGCGGCAAGGTCTCCGGCGAACTGATTTGGAAGGGCATCCTCGCGGTCGTTCTCGCCGTCGTCGGGATCGGCCTATTCGCCATCTTCCGTTTCGAATGGCAGTTCGGCGTCTCGACCGTCGTCGCAATCGTTCACGACGTGCTGATGACCTTGGGCTTCTTCGCGCTGACCTGGTACGAATTCGACCTCAACATCGTCGCCGCAGTGCTCACGATCATCGGCTATTCGATCAACGACAAGATCGTGATCGACGACCGCATCCGCGAGAACATGCGCCGCTATCGCAAGATGGACATGTCGAGCATCGTCGATCTCTCGGTCAACGAGACGCTGCCCCGCACCGTGATGACCTCGCTAACGATCCTGCTGGCGCTGTTCGCGCTGCTGATCTTCGGCGGTCACGTGCTGCGCGGCTTCACCGCGGCGATGATCCTCGGCATCTTCGTCGGCACCTATTCGTCGATCTACGTGTCGTCGTCGCTGCTGATCACGCTCGGCCTGCGTCCCGATCCGCGGGTCGACGACGTCCCCGCCGTAACTGCCGGAACGCCCAAGGCACGCTGATGCGAGTCGAGCGCGAGCGCGGCGTCGGGCCGGTGATCACCGCCTTTTCGCGCGGTGGCTTCAAGGTCGAGGCGGGCGAATTCATCGGCGTGTACCGCGCGCTGCGGATCTGGCCCGACGGGTCGGAGGAATGGGCGCCGCCGCCGATCGAAGCATTGACGGTCGAAGCGCTCGGCGCGCTGCTTGCGCTCGATCCGCGCCCGGAATTCCTGCTGCTCGGAACCGGCGCGACGATGCAGCGCCCGCCCCCGAGCTTCGTGCGGGGGTGCGAAGCGCTCGGCATCGGCGTCGAGGCGATGGACAGCCGCGCCGCCGCGCGCGCCTGGGCAGTATTGCGCGGTGAGACGCGTTGGGTCGTGGGCGCGCTGTATCCGCTTTGAAGGCTGGCGCTGCAGCGCTATCCTCCTGCCCAAAGATGTTGGGGGGAGACGTTTCATGAAATCGATCGTGCTGGGCTTGAGCCTGTTTGTCGCGCCGGGCGCCGTTGCCGCGCAGACGCAGCCCGCCGCCGCCTCCGCCGCTTCGCCGGACTATGGCAAGCCCGAGAACTGGCTATGTCGGCCGGGCAAGGTTGATCCGTGCGATGCGAACCAGGATGCGACGATCATCAAGGCCGATGGTTCGCGTAGCACCGAGAAGTTTTCGCCGACCAGCAACCCCAAGTTCGACTGCTTCTACGTCTATCCGACCGTCTCGCTCGATCGCACTCCGAACAGCGACATGATCGCCGGGCCCGAGGAGAACACCGTCGCCGCAGCACAAGCCGGACGCTTCGCCGCGCACTGCCGCGTCTTCGCGCCGCTCTACCGCCAGGTCACGCTCACCGCCCTCCAGGCACTGCTGCTGGGCAAGCCCGTCGTTGCCGACCGCGCGATGGCGTATCGCGACGTGAAGGCGGCGTGGGACGAATATCTCGCCTATGACAATCATGGGCGCGGTGTCGTGCTGATTGGCCACAGCCAGGGTTCGGGAATCCTCAAGCAGCTCGTCGCCGATGCGATCGAGGGGACGCCGACGCAGAAGCTCATCATTTCGGTGCTCATCCCGGGCACCAATGTCGCGGTGCCCGCGGGCAAGGATGTCGGCGGCGATCTCAAAGCGACGCCGCTTTGCCATACCGCCAAGGATGTCGGCTGCGTCGTCAGCTATGTCAGCTTCCGCGCCGATTCGCCCCCACCCGAGAACAGCCGCTTCGGCGTCGTGCCGCAGCCCGGGATGATCGCAGCCTGCGTCAATCCGGCCGCACTCGGCGGCGGCGCGGCGGTGAGCGACGCCTATCTCGGCGCGCGTGGCGCAGGAATGGCGAGCGCGCCGATGGGCCCATGGACGACTGACGCCGCGGCGGTGACCACGCCCTTCGTCAAGGTTCCCGGGCTGATCAGCACCGCCTGCACCAGCACCGGCAAGTTCACCTATCTGGCGGTGTCGGTAAACGCCAAGCCGACCGACAAACGCACGCAGACGATCGTCGGCGATGTCGTGGTTGGCACGCGCATGCTGAAGGATTGGGGACTGCACTTGGTCGACATGCCCGTCGTGATGGGCAATCTGGTCGAACTGAGCGATGCACAGGCGAAGGTCTGGGCGGGCAAGCAGGCGATTTCAGCGGCGCAGTGAAACCAACTGGCTGAGGTGATCGACCAAGGCGGCGGTGTTCGCCGCCCAGGTGAAGCGCGCTGCGCCGGTTCGCACTGCCGCGGGCGGCGGCGGATCGGCGAGCAGCGCTGCGATCGCTGCAGCAAAGGCCTGCGGTGTGCGGTCGGCTATTCGGCCATAAGCGGCGTCGGTCACCACCTCCATCGCCCCGCCTGCGCCGGTGATGACGATTGGCGTGCCGCATGCGAGCGCCTCGACCCAAGCGTTCGCCAGCCCCTCGGACGCTGATGCAAGCGCCATCAGGTCGGCCGCCGCCAACAGCCCCGGCAAGTCGCCATGCGGGATCGCGCCGAGCAGGCGCACGCGGTCGCCGACGCCGCGCGTAGCGATCTGCGACTCGAGCGCGGCGCGCGCAGGACCTTCGCCAGCGATCAGCAACGTGGTGCCAGGAAGCGACGCGACCGCGTCGATCACGACGTCATGGCCCTTGCGCGGGATGAGGGCGCCGACCGAGACGACCAATGGTCCCGTCACGCCGTACCTTGCCTTGCCCACGCTGCGGTCGTGCGGCGCGAAGCGGTCGAGATCGACGCCAGTATGATGGACGCGGATCCGCTCCGCCGGGATACCAAGCGCGATCATGTCGGCGCGCATCGCCTGCGATACCGCCAGCACGCCGTTCGCCGTTTGCCCGGCCGTCACGACCTGCGCGTTGGTGGCGGGTGTGGTGCCCCAATGGTGGATATCGGCGCCGCGTGCCTTGATCGACACCGGCACACCGAAATGCTGGCCGAGCGCCACCGCGGCGGGACCGTCGGGAAAGAAGAACTCGGCGTCGATCACGTCGAAGGCGAAGTCGCGGCGGATCTGGGTGAGCAGAGGGATCAGCCGCTTGGTCAGCGCGCGTGCATGGAATCGCCCCGCCGTCCCCGGTAGCGTCGTAAAGCGTGGGCGATAGGTCGCGAGACCCTTCCACGTCTCGCGCTCGGGAAGCGCGGATAGCGCAGCATAATGAGCATGGCGCGACAGCGGCCACGGCGGCAGCCCGACCGGCGCGACCAGCCTGAGATCGATGTCCGGATGGGCCGCCAGTCCCAACGTCTGCCGCTCGACGAAAATGCCGAAGTTCGGCCGCGACGCATCGGGGAACAGCGTGGAGAGGGTGAGGACACGGAGCATGGCCGCATCGCTAGCACGAGAGTGTAAAGGTCTTCTCCCCTCGCGTGTCCGCGAGGGGAGACGCGATCGATCAGATGCGCTTATCGCCCGGATAGGCGAGCAGCAAATCGCTCTCGGCGTCGGACGAAATCTCGCAGCGGCCCTCGAGCAACAGGCACTCGCCCGCCTTGAACGCGACACCGTCGACCGTGCCGGAACCCGCGACGGGAACGAACCAGCCCGGAACGCCAGCGGGCAGATCGATCACGCGGTGGCCGCCGGCAAAGCGCTCGGTGACGAACTTGGGGCCTTCGGACAGGATCTGGTGGTCCTTGCCGTCGGAGGGCGGGGTCGGCAGGGGCACGAACGGCACCGGGTCGGACACCTTGACCCCGGCATCGAGATGCAGTTCGCGGTCGCTGCCATAATCGTACAGGCGATAGGTCAGATCGACGTTCTGCTGGACTTCGATCGTGGTGATCCCTGCGCCGATCGCGTGGATCGTGCCGGCCTCGTTATAGTAAAAGTCGCCCGCCTTGACCGGCTTCCAATCGAGCAGATGCTCGATCGAGCCGTCGAGCGAGGCGGCGCGCAACTGCTCGTGCGTCATCGGCTCGAGCGTCCCGATCGCGATGGTCGAATCGGGTTCGGCGGCGAGGATCAGCCACGCTTCGTCCTTGCCGCGCGGATAGCCCGCGGCCTGCGCGGCAGCGTCATCCGGATGCACCTGCACCGACAATTTCTCGCTGGTGAACAGATATTTGATCAGCAATTCTGGCTCGCCCGCATGCGGCGTCTGGAACCACACTTCGCCGACCTTTTCACCACCGGGCGCAGGATCGGCAAAACCGGGCCACAAGGTATGACGCCCCCAGGGCTTTTCGACGCGTTTGGTGGCGAGCAAAGTGGCAGTCACGGTGATGATTCTCCTGTCGGTGCCTCATATGCCAACGCATCGTCGCGTCCAAGCGATCCGTGCGTGTTAAAAGGATTGTTCGCGCGTCGGCGGTTGCGCTAAGGCTGGCACCAATGCGCACCCCCCTGCCCCGCTCGCCCTTTCTCCGCAGCCTCGCGATCGGTCTGATCGCCGCGACCGCGCTCACCACCACGGGGTGCGCGCGCAACAGGACCAAGGGCGACATCCCCTACGTCGCGCGCGACGTCGGCACGCTCTACACGGCAGCGCGCAAGCAGCTCGACCAGCGCAATTACAAGATCGCCGCCGCGCTGTTCGACGAAGTCGAGCGCCAGCACCCCTATTCGGTATGGGCGCGCCGCGCGCAGTTGATGAGCGCGTTCAGTTACTATCTCGCGCATGACTACACCGCCTCGATCCAGTCGGCGCAGCGCTTTTTGACGGTGCATCCGGGCAACCGCGACGCCGCCTATGCCTATTACCTCGTCTCGCTCGGCTATTACGAGCAGATCAGCGACGTCACGCGCGACCAGAAGATCACGCAGCAGGCGCTCGATTCGCTCGGCGAGCTGATGCGCCGCTATCCCAACACGCGCTACGCCGCCGATGCGCGGCTCAAGGTCGATCTGGTCCGCGACCATCTCGCCGGCAAGGAAATGGAGATCGGGCGCTTCTACGAAGTGCGTGGGCAGTGGCTCGCTGCCAACGGCCGCTTCCGCAAGGTCGTCGAGGAGTACCAGACGACGACGCACACGCCCGAGGCGCTGATGCGGCTGACCGAGACCTATCTCGCGCTCGGCGTTCCCGACGAGGCGCGCAAGTCCGCCGCCGTGCTCGGTGCCAATTATCCCGGCACGCAGTGGTACGAGCGCGCCTACAAGCTCAGCAACGAGCATCCCCCGGTGAACGTCGCCGCGCTCGCGCCGGGGCAGCAGATCGTTGCCGACCGGACCAGCGTCGCCGATTCGATTCCGGGCAAGAGCAATGACATCAAGCGCGACACCAGCGCAGCCGCCCCGATCGGCGGCGGCTCGGGGACCAACCCGGGCAACCCCAATCCGGGCAACTGAGTCGCACCGGCGCCGGTTCGATTGAAAAGAACGTTACCGGAACGCGGTCAACTCGGCTAAAGGGCAAGGCGACCCCATGCTGATCTCCCTGGCCATTCGCGACGTCGTGCTGATCGAAGCGCTGGACCTGCAGTTCGGGCAGGGCCTCGGCGTGCTGACCGGCGAGACGGGCGCGGGCAAGTCGATCCTGCTCGACGCGCTCGGGCTTGCGCTCGGTGCGCGCGGCGAAGCCGGCCTCGTTCGCCAAGGTGCCGCGCAGGCGATCGTCACCGCGACCTTCGACACCCCCGCGCCGGATGGCCCGGTCGTGGCGCTGCTTACCGAAAACGGGCTCGAGCTCGATCCCGGCGAGCCGCTGATGATCCGCCGCATCGTCAAGGCCGATGGCGGCAGCCGCGCCTTCGTCAACGATCAGCCTGCGTCTGCCGGGCTGCTGCGCGAACTCGCGCCGTATCTCGTCGAGATCCACGGGCAGCATGACGATCGCGGGCTGCTCAACGCGCGCGGTCATCGTGCGCTGCTCGACGCGTTCGGGCGCGTTGCGGCGGGATCGACCGCCGCCAGCTACAAGGCGCTGCGCGATGCCGAGGCGGCGCTCGCCGAAGCGCGCGCGACGATCGACACCGCGGCGCGCGACCGCGAGTGGCTCGAACATGCCGTCGGCGAACTGCGCGCGCTCGCGCCCGAGCCGGGGGAGGAGGAAGCGCTCGCCGATCGCCGCCGGACGATGCAGCGCTCGGAAAAGATCGCCGAGGATCTGCTTGCGATCGAGAATTGGCTCGAGGGATCGGATGGCGGGCTCGCCCAACTCCGCCAGGCGGCGCGCGTGCTCGAACGCATCGCCGAGGACCATGCCGCGCTTGCCGACGCGCTCGCTGCGGTCGACCGCGCGGTGATCGAGGGCGCGGTCGCAGAGGAGAAGCTGCGCGAGGCGAAGACCGATCTGTGGTTCGATCCCGCCAGCCTCGAGGATGACGAGACGCGGCTGTTCGAGCTGCGCGCAATGGCGCGCAAGCACCGCGTCCAGCCCGACGAGCTGGCGGGTCTGGCGAGCGAGCTCGAAGCCAAGCTCGCGGCGCTCGAGGCCGGCGAAGAGGGGCTTGCCGCGCTCGAGGCGAAACTGGCCAAGGCGCGCGCCGCCTATGACACCGCCGCCGCCGCGCTGACCAAGGCGCGCACCGCCGCCGCGCTCCAGCTCGATGCTGCGGTGAAGGGCGAACTCGTCCCGCTCAAGCTCGATGCCGCGCGCTTCCGCACCGTTGTTGCGCCCGCTCCGCCCGAAGCATGGTCGGCGGCAGGCAAGGACCGTGTCGAGTTCGAGATCTCGACCAACCCCGGCGCGCCGTTCGCACCGCTCGTCAAGATCGCCTCGGGTGGCGAATTGTCGCGCTTCATCCTCGCGCTGAAGGTCGCGCTCGCCGAGCAGGGCGGCGCTGCGACGATGATCTTCGACGAGATCGACCGCGGCGTCGGCGGTGCCGTGGCGAGCGCGATCGGCGAGCGGCTCGCGCGGCTTGCCGATGCCACGCAATTGCTCGTCGTCACGCACAGCCCGCAGGTCGCGGCGCGCGGCGGGCATCATCTGCTGATCGCCAAGCGCCACGACGGCGCGGTCACGCGGACCGGCGTGACCGCGCTCGACATCGCGCAGCGCCGCGAGGAGATTGCGCGGATGCTGTCTGGCGCGACGATCACGCCCGAGGCGCGCGCGCAGGCCGAGCGGTTGATCGAGACCGCCTGAGGAACTCCTCGAAGCCCTCCCCCGTCGTCACCCCGGCCTTGTGCCGGGGCGCACCGTCCCACGCGTGCTGCGTGGGCAGGATGCGCGGCACGGTGGACCCCGGCACAGGGCCGGGGTGACGGCTATCGAGGAGGACGCTCCCCTCAAAACGGCATCGTCACCGTGAACAGGATCCGCTTTGCGAGCTTGCCGTCGATCGTCGCGCCAGGCTCGGTATGGAGGTTCCCCCGCGCGCCCTTGCCGAGATCGACCCCGATCCCGGGCCCGCCGACCTCGGCATATTTCTCGGGCAGAGGCCGGACGCGATACTGTTCGCCCGCGTCGCGCTTGCCGCAGACGACGATGTCGCGCGACGGCTCGGTGCTCGAACAGCCGCCGGGATGCCAGGCCGCCGGGAGATCGACGCTCGCGCGCGCCGTGCGTTGCGGCTCGGGGGAATCGGCGGTCTGCAATGCAACGAGCAGCGGCAAGATCATGTCGGCAAACCCCATCCCGGATGCGCAAAGGCTAGCGCGCCCGTCCGGTGCTGTATAGCGCGCGACTTTTGCGTAACGACCTGCTATAGCCCTTGCATCGCGCGAGTCCGTACAAGCTTTTTCGCGACTGAGAGACCCCCTGCGCTCCCGCTTGATTGGCACCGGACGCGCATTTTGGCTTCTCTGTTCATCCCCTTTCGTCACTCAGCCCGCTGCGGACCCACCGCGCGCGGGTGACACCGTCATCGGATGCGCCGGCCGGGGCCGGACGTCGCATCCGTCTTTGATCTCGGCCCCACTCCGGCGCTTTCGCATGATCTGCGCGGCGATCCGGCACTAAGGAATACACTATGGCTATCGGCACCGTTAAGTTCTTCAACGCCGACAAGGGTTACGGTTTCATTGCGCCTGAGGGCGGCGGCGGCGATGCGTTCGTCCATATCAGCGCGGTCGAAGCCGCCGGCATGGCGACGCTCGATCGCGACCAGCGCGTTTCGTACGAGCTGGAAGAGGATCGCCGCGGCAAGGTCTCGGCCGTCCGTCTCGCCCAGGCCTGACGCGTTTGGGGGTGTCGCCAGCCGGCGGCACCCCTTTTTATGTGGCCCCTCCCTCGCTCAGGAGACCTCCGACGAACACCACCGCCATCTTCTATCGCGACCGCGCCCGCCAGGCCGAGTCCGAAGCTGCCACCGCCACGCTCGACAACGTCCGCACGCGCCATCTGCGCGCCGCCAAGGCGTGGGACGAAATGGCGACCCGCGCCGAAAAGACCGCCGAGCGCAAATCGACCAACGAGGAAGCCAAGCTCGCCGCCGAGATGACCGAGGATGACGACGAGGTCGTGACCCCCTAGCGGCGGACCGCCGTTAGCGACCCCGTCCGGCCATCGCGACCCGCGGAAGCGCGTGTCGCGTGCTTGACTCGATTGACCCCAAGACGCGGTATATACAGCGGCGATCGTTTCCGTTTTTGCATGAATGCAATTGGGCAGATCCGACGATTTCAAAGAGCGTTCCGGTACATATCATGAACGCGACGTGTAGGACAGCGCCTTGTCCGCTTTCGCCCAATTGCGGACATTAAGCGTCCGCTGCATTCTTTGACCATGAGCTATCGCAATGAGAGAGGCAGGAGCTGGGGCGTGGCAGTCGCTTGCTTCATTGCGGGGCCGCTAGCGCTTGCGTGGGTTGCTATCAGCGTCGTGGGTGGCAGTCTTGTTTGTGCAGATGAAGCTGCTCACTGCGCCGGCGTACTTTGGCCCCTCGTCTCTGGCCTCGCTGTCATCGCTGCGACGGCCGTGGCTTTCGGTTGGATGATCAACCTTGTCATCAACGGAATATTCCGAAGCCGCTAGCGGCAGGTTCCCACCAATTCCCGCCATTCGCTCTCTCTACGTCGCGCCACGCCTTGATGCCGCCCCCCGCTCTCCGGTAACGCCAAGCGCATGAGCGCTCCCCTCCCCGCCACCGAAACCGAAGCCGCCGCCGAACTCGCGCGGCTGGCGGAGCAGATCGCCTATCATAACGCGCGCTATCACACCGAGGACGCGCCCGAGATCAGCGACGCCGACTTCGACGCGCTGCGTGCGCGCAACACCGCGCTCGAGGCGGCCTTCCCGCAGCTCATCCGCGCCGATTCGCCCGCGCTCCAGGTCGGCGCCGCGCCCGCCGCGCATCTCGCCAAGGTCGCGCATGCGCGGGCGATGACGAGCCTCGACAATGCCTTTACCGACGAGGACGTCGCCGAATTCGTCGCGCGCGTGCGGCGCTTCCTCGCGCTGCCCGACGACGCGCCCATAGAGCTCACCGCCGAGCCCAAGATCGACGGCCTGTCCTGCTCGCTGCGCTACGAACAGCGTCGGCTCGTCCAGGCATTGACCCGCGGCGACGGGCAGGTCGGCGAGGACGTCACCGCCAATGTCGCGCACATCCCCGACATCCCGCAGAGCCTCCCCGCCGACGCGCCCGACATCTTCGAGGTGCGCGGCGAGGTCTATATGGCAAAGGCCGATTTCGCCGGCCTCAACGCCCGGCTGCTCGCCGAGGCCGAAGCCGCCGGCAAGGACGCGCGCCAGTTCGCCAACCCGCGCAACGCCGCCGCCGGGTCGCTCCGCCAGAAGGACGCCGCGGTCACCGCGACGCGACCGCTGCGCTTCTTCGCCTGGGGCTGGGGCGAAACCAGCGCGCTCCCCGGCGAGACGCAAAGCGCCAACGTTGCCGCCTTGCGCGACTGGGGCTTCCAGGTCGCGAGCGGTTTCGCGCACGCACCAACGACCGACGCCGCGCTCGCCGTCTACCGCGCGATCGAGCACCAGCGCGCCGACCTTCCGTTCGACATCGACGGCGTCGTCTACAAGCTCGACCGGCTCGACTGGCAGGCGCGGCTCGGCACCGTCGGGCGCACCCCGCGCTGGGCGATCGCGCACAAATTCCCCGCCGAGCGCGCCGAGACCACCCTGACAGCCATCGACATCCAGGTCGGTCGCACCGGCGCGCTGACCCCGGTCGCGCGGCTCGCGCCCGTGACGGTCGGCGGCGTCGTCGTCACCAATGCCACGCTGCACAATGCCGACGAGATCGAGCGGCTCGGCGCGCGCGTCGGCGACCGCGTCGTGCTTCAGCGCGCGGGCGACGTCATCCCGCAGATCGTCGAGGTGCTGACGTGCGATGAGGACCGCCCCGCCTTCGCCTTCCCGACGACCTGCCCCGAATGCGGCTCGCTCGCCGAGCGCGGCGAAGGCGAGGTCGTCGTGCGCTGCACCGGCGGGCTGATCTGCCCGGCGCAGCGCGTCGAGCGGCTGATCCATTTCGTCTCGCGCCACGCCTATGACATTAGCGGGCTGGGGCTGGTGCGGATCGAGGAATTCTTCCGCGACGGGCTGATCGCCTCGCCCGCCGATATCTTCCGGCTCCACGAACACCGCGCCCAGCTGGTGACGCGCGAGCGGATGTCCGAGCTCGTCGTCGACAAATTGCTCGCGGCGATCGATCTGCGGCGCCAGATCGGGCTCGACCGCTTCCTGTTCGCGCTCGGCATCCGCCATGTCGGCGAGATCACCGCGCGTGACCTCGCGCGTCGCTATGTCAGCTATGCGGCGTTCGCCGAGATGATCGCGCGCGTGCTTGCGGTGCGCGAAGCGACGGTGCCCGCGCTCGGCGAGACCGAGGCGAAGTTCGTCGTGCGTCGCGGGCGCGTGCTCGCCGATGCGATCGAGACCGCGGGGATCGGCCCCGAAGTCGCCGACGCGCTGATCGAGTTCTTCGCCGAGCCGCACAATCGCGACGTCGTCGCGGCGCTGCTGCGCGAAGTGACGCCGACCGACGTCGTCCATCAGACCCGCGAGTCGCCGGTCAGCGGCAAGACCGTGGTGTTCACCGGCAGCCTCGAGACGATGAGTCGCGACGAGGCCAAGGCGCAGGCCGAACTGCTCGGTGCGCGCGTGGCAGGATCGGTTTCGGCCAAGACCGATCTCGTCGTCGCGGGGCCTGGCGCAGGATCGAAACTGAAAAAGGCGGCGGATCTGAAAGTTACGGTGATCGACGAAGCAGGTTGGGCCGAGATCGTCGCCGCTGCCCGCTAAGTCCCGGACGCCCCGTCGGTTACCCTGTGATGCTAATATGCAACGGTTCCCAACCGTTTTTAACCGAAGATGAACAGTCTGCATGACTTGTCATTGAACAGAAATATAACGCGTGCAGGGGCTCCGGTCGACGGAGCGTGACGGCTAGAGGCCGAACGCCGACGATCACGATATTCTGTGGGGAACGAGCATGAACACGAAGCTATTCACTGGCGTGGCGTTTGCCGCGCTCCTGATTCCGGGCGTAGCCTTCGCGCAGTCGTCGGGTTCGACCGACTTTGACGCGGGCACCGACATCGTCGTCACCGGCACGAAGACCGGCAAGGGCGGCATCACCGTTCCCGACGTCCCCAAGACGCGCATCACCGTCGGCGCCGACACGATCAGCCGCCAGCGTCCGGGCCAGACCGTCAACGAGATCATCAATCTGGTCCCCGGCGTCAGCTTCCAGAACAACGACGCGACCGGCGCCGCCGGCGGCACCTTCACGATCCGCGGCTTCGACAGCTCGCGCATCTCGCAGACGCTCGACGGTATCCCGCTCAACGACACCGGCAACTACGCGATCTATTCGAACCAGCAGCAGGATCCCGAGACGCTCGACTCGATCAGCGTCAACCTCGGCTCGACCGACGTCGACAGCCCGACCGCTTCGGCCGTCGGCGGCACCGTCAACATCCGCACGCGCAAGCCGACGCAAGACTTCAGCGCGATGATGAGCGGCACCTACGGCACGTATCTCGGCCAGGGCGACCCGCTCAACCGCTCGATCTTCCGCGTCTACGGCTCGGTCGACACCGGCGAAATCGCGCACACCGGCGTCCGCGCGTTCTTCACGGGGTCGAGCATCAGCGCCGACAACCCCTTCAGCAACTATTCGCGCCTGAAGAAGCAGCAGTATAACGCGCGCATCTT
This sequence comes from Sphingomonas sp. PWP1-2, assembly GCF_049898305.1. NCBI lineage: Bacteria > Pseudomonadati > Pseudomonadota > Alphaproteobacteria > Sphingomonadales > Sphingomonadaceae > Sphingomonas > Sphingomonas sp. PWP1-2. Next base: position 4,910 of record NZ_JAFCXM010000003.1, on the reverse strand, counting down.
CAAGGATCTCGGCGACAATGGCGACTTCCTGTCGCTCGCCGGCCAGTGGAACGAGAACCGCAACAACTTCCTCGGTTCGGTGCCGCTGCGCAACGATCTGACCAACGGCGCCTTCGCACGCGTCGTCGGTCCGAACTCCTCGAACCGCGCCCCCCTCACCGGGGCAGAGCGTTTCTACAACATCAACTATCCGTGCGTCATCGGTGGCCCGACGCCGACCGGCGCGACCGCCGGCGCGGCCTGCGGCACCGAGTTCGACCGTCGCTTCAACCCGTCGAACACCGGCAACGTCCGCTTCGGTTCGCGCTTCACGCTCACGCCGAAGCTCGTGCTCACGCTCGATGCCAGCTACCAGTACGTCAAGGCCAATGGCGGCGGCACGGTGTCGCTGCTCGAAGGTTGCGGCAATCTCGGCAGCGCGACGGTCCGCACGTGCGGCCCCAACAGCGTCCTCGGCGTGATCAACACCACGGGCAACACGGGTAACGGCGCGCCCGGCGGCTTTGGCTATTACACCGGTCGCGATCTCAACGGCGACGGCGTGATCAGCCCGACCACGAGCGTTCTCGCAATCGCGCCGAGCCAGACGCAGACGCGTCGCTTCGTCGGCGTCGCCGGTCTCGCCTATGAGTTCGACGAGAACAACCGCGTCCGCATCGCCTATACCGGCGACTATGGCCGCCATCGCCAGACGGGCGAAGCCGGCTTCCTCAACACCGACGGCACCCCGCTCGACGTGTTCCCGGTCAATAACGGCGTCAAGGACGCGAACGGCGCGCTGATCGAGAAGCGCAACCGCAAGTCGCTCGCGATCCTCAACCAGGTCTCGGCCGAATATCGCGGCAAGTTCTTCGACGACAAGCTCGTCGCGACGCTCGGCGTGCGTGGCACGTTCTTCCGCCGCGACTTGACGCAGAACTGCTTCACGGTCGCTGCCAACACCAACGTGTCGTGCGTCTCGCCGACGCAGACGGCGGCCTATGCCGCGGCGAACCCATACACCTACTTCGCGCCGGGCGTGACGACGGTGAACGGCGTCAACCGTCCGGTCGTCGCGGGTACGTCGTGCGCGGTGTTGACCTCGGCGTGCGTCGTCGGCTTCGCGCCGCCGCAGAACCGCATCCGCAACTACAACCGCGCGCTGCCCAATGTCGGCCTGACCTACAACTTCACCAACGCGATCAGCATGTATGCGAGCTTCTCGCAGGGTCTGTCGGTGCCGAGCACGGACAACCTCTACAGCTCGTTCTATTATGCCGACGGTTCGCCGCAGTCGAAGCCCAAGCCCGAGACGACCGACAGCTACGAACTCGGTGCACGCTACACGACGGGCAAGGTCCAGGCGCAGATCGCTGGCTGGTACACCAAGTTCAAGAACCGTACCGTCACCATCTATGACGTCGAGAGCGACGCCAGCGTGTCGCGCAACCTCGGCACGGTCGACAAATACGGCTTCGACGGCTCGGTGTCGTACACGCCGGTCCGCAACCTGACCGCGTATCTGTTCGGTTCGTACCTGCACTCGAAGATCCGCGACAATTTCGAAGCGGGTCGTACCGGCACGACGATCAACTACTTCCAGACGGCGGGCAAGCGCGAGGGCGGCGCGCCGACCTGGATGGGCGGCGGTCGTCTGCAGGGCACCGTCGGGATCTTCGATCTCGGCGCGCAGGCCAAGTACACCGGTTCGCGCTTCGTCAACGACGAGAACCTGCCGGTCTACACCTGCACCGGCACCGTTTCGGGCGGGCTGTGCCCAGTGGCATCGCAGAACCAGATCTACGGTGCGAAGATCCCGAGCTACACGATCGTCGACCTCGACGTTCGCATCAACATCGGCCAGCTGCTCGGCAACAACCGCAAGACCTTCTTCCAGGTCAACGTCAGCAACCTGTTCGACAAGGTCTATATCGGCGGCCTGAGCGGCTCGGGCGGCTTTGTCGGCCTGCCGAACCGCTACTCGATCGGCAATGCCGTCATCGGCACGCCGCGGTCGATCACCGGCTCGCTGGTGATCGGGCTCTAAGCCTTCTTACAGTTCGTCACGACGGCCGCCGTCCCCGCAAGGGGGCGGCGGTTTTCGTTTGGGCCTCACGCTTCCGCTGCGGCCTTGGCGTAGAGCGACTGGATCGGGCGCGCGAAGACGCGGCCGACCATCGGCTCGAAGAACGACAAAGGCGCGCTGTCATAGGTCGGGTCGAACGCCGCCTGATCGTATTTCTCGCAGAATTCGGCGCACGCCTCGAAATGCGGGTGCCCGCGATATTGCTCGCGCAAGTCGCGGTCGCCGCCGATATAGTGGAAGAAGTAATAGCCCTGGAACACGCCGTGGGTGTTGGCGATCCAGTGGACTTCCTCCGACACGAACGGGCGCAGCATGGCAGCGCCGATCTCGGGATGGTTGTAGGTGCCGAGCGTGTCGCCGATGTCGTGGAGCAACGCCATCACGACATAGGCCTCGTCACGCCCGTCGCGGTGCGCGCGCGTCGCGGTCTGGAGCGAATGTTCGAGCCGGTCGACCGGGAAGCCGCCATAGTCGCCGTCGAGCAGCTTGAGGTGTGTCAGCACGCGATTGGGGAGCGTCCTGGCGAATTGGCCGAAATGGCCGGCGATCAGGCTCCAGTCGGCCTGGGTGCCGTGCTCCATCGCGGTGAACTGCGCGCGGTCGGGCTGGTCGTTCATGATGCTCTCCACGGTGTTATCGTCACCCCGGGCTTGTCCCGGGGTCCACCGTGCCTCGTGGACACAGCCCGCGGAATATGCGGCGCGGTGGACCCCGGGACAAGCCCGGGGTGACGGGTGCTTTGCGCAACGCGCCCAGCCGGGCTAAGACGGCCGGATGCCGCTTTTCACCCGACCCGCGATCTTCTCGCGGCCCTTCTTCGAGGATAAGGGCCGCGCCTTCTGGACGCTGCAAGCGGCCGGCTGGACCGGCTACCTCATCCTCCGCGGCGTCTCGAGCGTGTCGAATGCCGCCGACGTGTCGGTGGTGGTGCCTGTCGTGATCGAGTCGATCGTCGGCTACAGCATCACGCTGCTGCTCGCGACGGTGTACCATTATTACCGCCGCCAGCCGCGCTTCGCGATGGCGATCCTGACGATCATCACGCTCGCCGCCGCGACCTTGCTCTACGCGGTGCTCGACGCCTTCTCCTTCTCGTTCATCAAGCTGCAGAGCCCGGGGCTCAACATCAGCCTGGTGCTCGGCACGATCTTCCTCAACTTCACCGTGCTCGCGGGGTGGACCGCGCTCTATTTCGGGATCAATTTCTACCTGATCGTCGAGGATCAGATCGACCAGCTCGCCACGCTCGAGAACACCGCGTCGGCGGCGCAGCTCGCGATGCTGCGCTATCAGCTCAACCCGCATTTCCTGTTCAACACGCTCAATTCGATCTCGACGCTGGTGCTGCTCAAGGAAACCGAGCGCGCCAATGCGATGCTCGGGCGGCTGTCGTCGTTCCTGCGCTACACGCTCGCCAACGAGCCGACCGCGCACGTCACGGTGCAGCAGGAGTTCGAGACGCTGAAACTGTATCTCGAGATCGAGAAGATGCGCTTCGAGGAGCGGTTGCGACCGACCTTCGACGTCGATGTGCGCGTCGCCAAGGCGCGACTGCCGTCGCTGCTGCTCCAGCCGCTCGTCGAAAACGCGATCAAATACGCGGTGACCCCGCAGGAAGATGGCGCCGAAATCGCGGTTACCGCGCGGCTCACCGGGGATCGGGTGCAGATCGTCGTATCCGACACCGGCCCCGGCTTGAACGAAACAAAGGCGCGGCAGAGCGTTTCTCCAAGCCAGGCTCTTTCAACCGGGGTTGGCCTTGCCAATATCAGGGAGAGGCTGGCCCAGGCTTACGGGCCGGACCACAAATTCGAGACGCGATCGATCCCGGGGGGCGGTTTCGGGGTCGAGATTGAAATCCCGTTCCAGCTCGAGGAACCGAAGAAAGAGTTTGCATGACGATCCGCACCATCCTCGTCGATGACGAAAAACTAGCTACCCAGGGGCTCGCGCTGCGCCTTGCCGCGCACGAAGACGTGGAAATCGTCGACACCTGCATGAACGGTCGCGAGGCGATCCGTGCGATCAAGACGCACAAGCCAGATCTGGTCTTCCTCGACATCCAGATGCCGGGGTTCGACGGCTTCTCGGTCGTTCAGGGGCTGATGGAGGTCGAGCCGCCGCTGTTCGTGTTCGTCACCGCCTATTCCGACCATGCGCTGAAGGCGTTCGAGACCGACGCGGTCGATTATTTGATGAAGCCGGTCGAGGAATCGCGCCTCGCCGACACGCTCGACCGGGTGCGCCAGCGGCTGACCGAGAAGCGCGGGGTCGAGGAAGTCGACCGCTTGAAGGAAGTGATCGCCGAGATCGCGCCCGATTCGGTCGAGAACCTTGCCGAGGGCGGCGAGCAGGTTTCGGCCAACCGCTTCGAGAAGCTGATCAACATCAAGGATCGCGGGCAGATCTTCCGCGTCGATGTCGACACGATCGAGCGGATCGATGCCGCGGGCGATTACATGTGCATCTATACCGGCGACAACACGCTGATCCTGCGCGAGACGATGAAGGATCTGGAGAAGCGGCTCGATCCGCGGCGGTTCCAGCGGGTGCATCGCTCGACGATCGTCAACCTCGACCTGGTCAAGGAAGTGAAGCCGCACACCAATGGGGAGTGCTTCCTGGTGTTGCAGTCGAACGCGCAAGTGAAGGTGTCGCGCAGCTATCGCGACGTGGTCGCGCGGTTCGTGCACTAAGTGATGCTGCTCCCCTCCCCTTCAGGGGAGGGGTTGGGGGTGGGGCCGGGTCTCACCGAGACCAACGGCCGCAGTCACGGGGGGGGCGCCCCCCCCCCCCCCCCCCCCCCCCCCCCCCCGCCGGGCGGGGGGCGGGGGAGGGACCGCCC
>NZ_JAFCXM010000002.1:0-791004 GCF_049898305.1 Sphingomonas sp. PWP1-2 | reverse complement strand
AGTCATCTACCCTGGCGCGGGGTGGAGCAGCCCGGTAGCTCGTCAGGCTCATAACCTGAAGGTCACAGGTTCAAATCCTGTCCCCGCAACCACACACCGACATACCAAACCGTCTCAGGATATTCCGAGGCGGTTTTTTTGTACCTGCTTTCCGTGGCTTGTCGCCAATTCGTCGCCGCTCGCCGCGCGCGCTTGGCCGCGTTTTTGGCCAATGATGCTGAGTTTCTTGGGATATTTTGAGGATCCAATGCTGCATCCATGCAGGAGATATCCCCATGGCACTCAGCGACAGCCTCTATGCGTTCGTCTGCCCGAACCGCTCGAAGCTCTGGCGATTTACGTATTGGACAATGACAAGAAGCTGCTGTCGCCAGGTCGCTATCCGAGGCTTGTCCTCGCGGTTACGTGGCATCGCCGCGGGGGAGCCAAGCTGGCATTGCAGCAGGGCCGGGACCGGCGCGCTCAGCTGGTGCCGGTTTCGTGGACACCAGGATACAGAAGGTTTTGGAACCGCACGGTGAAATGCGGCAGCGCAAGTTCGCGCGCAAATTCCAGCGCGAGGTGACGAAATCTACCCGCGATCGGCGGCGGCGGTCACATTGGCCGCGTATGACCTGGCTCTGTACGAGAACGTCCGGCGCAAACCCGTCGGCGAAGCCGAAGCCCATCCCCCGTCGGTAATCCCTGACACCGGCCAGATGAAGCCCGAACAGGAGGACGCAGTCGGTTCGGCGCAAAACAGGAGCGAGACAAGTGGCCGGGGTTGCGCAGCTTCGGGACCACGTGGATGTCGTCCTGGGGCCGCGCCGCCCGTTTCAGTTTCTCAACTGGCTCAAGGCCGCTGCAAGGTCGTCCCTGCGGAACGGTTTCGTAAGCCGCGGAAGGGTGGCGTCGATCCCGGCTGTTTCCGCGTAACCCGAGACGATGAGCACTGGGCGCTCCGGGGACAGGTCGCGCACGGCGTAAGCGAGGTCGGTGCCCGTCATCCCCGGCATCAGATGGTCGGTCACGAGCACATCGAATCGAACGCCCGCGCCGATCAACCGCATCGCTCCCTCGCCCGAGCTTGCCTCGATGACGTGATATCCCAGATCGATTAACATGTCCGCGGTGGTCATACGCACCAAATCCTCATCATCGACGACCAGTGCAGTGCCGGTGGCGACGTGCGAAACGATCTTTTCGACGGCCAGCTCGACTGGTGTTTCCCCGGCGCTCACCGGGAGCCACAGCTCGACGGTCGTGCCGACGCCGGTCTGACTGTGCAGCGTGAGCGCGCCGCCGAGCTGCGACGCCAGTCCGTGGACCATCGACAAGCCCAGGCCGGTCCCTTTGCCCACGCCCTTGGTGGAAAAGAACGGCTCGGTCGCGCGCGCGAGCGTTGCCTCGTCCATTCCGGATCCGGTGTCCGAGATTGCAATGCAGAGATAGCGGTCGGGGTTGAGACCAGAGCGGTGGCCTTGCCCAATGGCCGCAGTGCTCGCCGACAGGCGCAACGTGCCGCCATCCGGCATCGCGTCGCGCGCGTTGACCGAGAGGTTTAGGATGGCCATTTCGAGCTGGTTATGGTCGGCGCGCGCGCAGGGTAGGTCGGCGCCTGCGTCGATCACCACATGGACCTGGGGGCCGGTGGTGCTCGATATGAGCTCGCCCATCCCGCTCACGAGTTTGCCGATGTCGACCGCCACGGGTTGGAGCGGCTGACGCCGCGCAAACGCCAACAATCGCTGAACGAGGATCTTCGCGCGCTCCGCCGATTGCATGGCGCCCGCGATCAGACGCTGCTCGCGTTCCCCGCCGACGCCCTTGCGCTGGAGCAGGTCCAAGCTGCCGATGATCGGCGCGAGCAGGTTGTTGAAATCATGCGCCACGCCGCCGGTCAGCTGACCCATGCTTTCCATCTTCTGGCTCTGGCGCAGCGCCTCCTGCACTTCCTCGCGGTCTTTGAGCGCCGTCGCTATGCGGGCTTCCAGCGTCGCGTTGAGCTCGCGCAGCGCTTCCTCGGCCCGCTTACGCCCCGTAATCTCGACCACCGTGCCCGCGACGCGGAGGCAGCGCCCCGTTTCGTCGAAGACGCCGCGACCCTTGGCGGCGATCCAGCGAACGATCCCGTCCTCCTTGCCGACCGTGCGATACTCCACGTCGTAGAGCGCGCGCTGGCCGGGATCGATCGCCGCCGTGAACGCGACGGCGGTCGGTTCGCGATCTTCGGGGTGCAGGCCTTCGTAAAAGTCCGTCAGCGTGACCGGAACGTCGGGTGAGATGCCGAACATCGCCTTGGTGCGCGGCGGCCAGACCAAGGCGTCGTTGACGACGTCGAGATCCCAGAAGCCGATCTCGGCATTGTCGACCGCGAGCCGCAGGCGCTCCTCGCTTTCCCGCAGCCGCGCCTCCGCGCCGATCCGCCCGACATGCGCCCAGCACCGCTCGACCACCTCTTTGACGAGCAGGATCTCGTTTGCGGTCCAATCGCGCGGGTGGTCCTGATGCACCGCCATTATAGCCGAAAGCCGACCGTCGCCGCCGATCAGCGGGCAGCAGATGATCGCGTCGATCGAGATGCCCTGGAACATCTCGCGCCCACCGCCGGGCTCAAGTTCGCGGGCGATATCGCGCAAGACGACCGCCTCCCCGGCGCGAAGGTTCTGCGATGCGCGGGGCCCGAACAGGTCGAGACTGTATGCCCCGACCGAACTTTCCTGTCCCGGCGCGGTATAGTCGCTCCGGATCCAGAACCGGTCGCCGTCGCGATCGACGTCGGCATAGGCGCAGCGCGATGCGCTCAGCTTGCGTCCGAGCAATTCCGAGGCGGCGCTCATCGCATGCCACGCGTCTGACGACCGGAGCAGCCGGTCGTTGAGCTCGCTGAAGAAGTGCAGGCGTTCCTCGCGCTCGGCGCTTGTCCGCAAAAGGTGCTCGACCCAAACCGCCGCGAGCCCGAGCAGCAGAACGAACAGCGTGACCAAGCCGATCGCGGTCGCCAGGTACGCCTGTCCCAGGCTCGCAAGCCCGTTCGCCTCGCCGACGCCGCGCGACCGCGTGAACGGCGCTGCGTACATTCCGGCGTAATGCATGCCGGCGATGGCGAACCCCATGACGACCGAGGCTCCCGCGCGGCCGCCCGATCGCTGATCGCGACCCGCCAGCCAGACCGCCAATGTCGCAGCGACGATCGCGATCGCAACGGAAACGGCAACCCATCGCACGTCGTAGCTCAGGGTCGCGGGCATACGCATCGCCGCCATCCCAAGATAGTGCATCGAAGCAACGCCAGTGCCGATCAACAGGCCCGCCGCAAGCATTCTGGAAACCGACGCGCGCTGCCAATCGACGATCGCCAGGCCCGCGCCGGTGAACCCGATCGCGAGACATAGCGAGAGCAGCGTCGGGGCGAGCTCGTAGCGCATCAACATGCCGGGCATGCTGAATGCGAGCATCGCGACGAAGTGCATCGACCAGATCCCGCCCCCCAGCGCAGCCGCAGCCGCCGCGAGCCAAGCGGCGCGGGAACGGCCGCTCGAGCGCCGGATCCGGCTCGCGAGACTGAGCGCGGTGAACGATCCGATAATCGCGATCACGATCGACAGGGAGACGAGATATGGGTCGTGAACCCCGGTCATGGTCATGAAGCGACATTTCCACAGAGAACTGACGTTCGCAACTCCGGCGCGGCCGCGCGTAGCGGATCTGCGTGAGGAAAGTCGCATGGTTCGCCCGGTGCGCCCCGATGTGACGCGGCTAACGTAGCGTAACGCCGCCCGAAACCGAACCGAGCCTGCAAAACGAAAAACCGAACTGGCCAAGAAAGATTAAGTCGCTGTGGTTTATCGATAAAACCCGTAGAGGAGGAAACGCCTATGGGGAGTGCGCATTCCGCAACCGCCGCCGTGGGACGCAGTCAGGAATGGCAAGGTTGCGCTGTCGGAGCCGGATGAGCCGCTCGGCACTGTCGCCCGCAACGCAATTTCGTTCGCCAGCGTGAGGGAGAAGGACATAGGCCGCCGCGGCCCCATTCAGCGCATAAGGTTCAAGGTGCCGCCAACGCGGAGTGCCGGGTACTGGAATTCGGGCAGGTGCCCGTCACCGATAGCCCGCGGCCTGGAGTTCGAACAACTCGGCATAGCGGCCGCCGGCAGCGAGCAAATCGCCATGGGTCCCGGATGCCTCGACACGACCGTTGCTGAGGACGAGGATCCGATCCGCCATTCGCACGCTGGAGAAGCGGTGCGAGATCAGCACGGCCGAGCGTCCGGCGCTCAACTCGCGGAACCGTTGGAACACCTCATATTCCGCTCGCGCATCAAGCGCCGCCGTGGGCTCGTCGAGAATCAACACTTGGGCGTCGCGCATATAGGCGCGGGCGATCGCCATCTTCTGCCACTCGCCGCCCGACAGGTCGACGCCGCCCTGGAACCGCTTGCCGATCATCTGGTCATAGCCGTTCGGCAAGTTGGCAACCACATCATCGGCGAGCGCGGCGGATGCCGCAGCCTCGATCCGCGCGCGATCGCCCCGCGCTTCGATGCGGCCGACCGCGATGTTGTCGGCGGCGGGCAGATTATAGCGGACGAAGTCCTGGAAGATCACGCCGATCGCGGCGCGCAGGCCGTCGAGGTCGTAGTCGCGCAGGTCGCGTCCATCGAGCAGGACGCGGCCCTCGACAGGATCGTAGAGCCGCGAGAGCAGCTTCACGAGGGTGGTCTTGCCAGCCCCGTTCTCGCCGACCAACGCCAGCACCTCGCCCGGCGCTAGCGTGAACGACAGATGCCGCACCGCCCATCGTTCGGCACCTGCATAGCGGAAGCCCACATCCTCGAAAACGAAGCCTTGCCGGACGGGATCGGGGAACGGCAGCGCTCCTGCGGGCGAGCGGATGCCCGGCTCCGTCCGCAAGAAGGAGAACAGGTCGTCGATGTACAATGCCTGCCCAGCGGTCGAGGAAAAGCCGGTCAGCAAGTTTTCCAATAGCCCACGAAGTCGCAGGAACGAGGCAGCGAGGAAGGTGAGGTCACCGATCGTGATGACCCCGCTCACCGCGCGCCAGGCGATGTAGGCGTAGGCGGCGTAATAGGCGATCGTGCCGAGGGCTGCGAAGCCGGAGCCCCAGACTGCGCGGCGCAGCGCCAACCGTCTGCTCGCCTGGTAGGTGTCGCGTGAGATGGTGCGATACCGGTCGATCAGGAACGGGCTGAGGCCGAAGATCTTGACCTCCTTGGCCGTGTCCGCGCTTGCGGCGACCTGTCGGACATAGTCGAGCTCGCGGCGCTGCGGCGTGCGGACATAGCTGAGCGCGTAACTCAGCGCGTTGAAGTGCGCCTCGCCGAGGAACGAGGGCACCAGTGCGATGGCGAGCAGGACGATCAGCCACGGCGCATAGACGACCAGGCCGGCGGCGAAGCTCAATACCGTGACGATGTCTTGTACCTGTCCGAACAGCTGCCCCATCAGCGACATGCGCCCGCTCGCCTGCATGCGCGCGCGATCCATGCGGTCCTGGAAGGCCGCGTCTTCAAAGTCGGCGAGATCGAGGGTGGCGGCGTGTTCCATCAGCCGTACGCTCGCGTCGTTGCTGACACGGTCGGAGAGCAGCCCGTCGACCAACGAGACGGCCCGGCCGAGGAGATCGGAGGCGACCGCCAGAGCGAACTCGACCAGCAGCAGCACCTCGAGCCGGCCGAGCAGACCTGAGCCCAGCCAACCCGCGAGGCTATCGGGGCGAACCGCGAGGTGACTTAAATGCACGACCTCGTCGATGATGAGCTTGCCGACAAACAGCGTCGCCACCGGAAGCAGTGCACGCACCAACCGTACGGCCACGGTCGTGGCGGTCAGCTGCCAACTGCTGTCCCACACCATTGCAAGGAACGGTGGCAGGTTGCGCAACGCACCGAGCCGCTCGCGCCAGCTGGTCGGCCGGGGCGGAACACCGCCACGACCCTGTCTGACGCCGAGCGCCATTCAACCGTTCCGGGACGACATGCTGGCCGCTTCGTACCGGGGTCGGGAAGGGGATAACGTCATCTGCATACCCACCCGATACACAATCGGTACCTGGGTTGGCAGGGGTACTCGATGTTTCCCTCTCGATGCTGCGAGCAGTTCGATCCGAGCCTAACGGCGCCGGCACCGGCTCGTCGAAGAGACCGACGTGCGCGACCGATGAGTGCGTGTCTAAAGTTGGCGCGGAAATGCAGTCGGGAGAGACGGCTTGTGGGTCAAGTGGCAGGCATTCGCTCCACGATGACGCCGCAAGTCTTACGCTGAAATCAGACGAAACCGAGATTCCAGGACGACGGATTGTAATTGCCGATGTTCGGCAACACCGTCGGCATGGCGCCGGCCGACACGCCGAACCAGCTCGCGAGTGTCGCGGCATATTGATCGACCGAAATCGTCGGCAGCAGGCGGCCTTGTCCGACATCGTCGGCGGTGCCGTTGCCGATCGCCGGCGGGGTGCCGTAGATCTTCCGGCCGTTGACCGCGCCGCCCATGACGAAGTGCATCGACCCCCAGCCATGATCGGCACCGCTGGTGTTCGACACGAGCGTGCGGCCGAAATCGCTCGCGGTGAAGGCGGTCACTTGGTTGGACACGCCCAGCGCGACGGTCGTGTCGTAGAACGCGCGCATCGCATCGGCGACGAGCCCGATCTGCGTCGGATGCGCGGTGGCGAGGTTCTGGTGCATGTCGAAGCCGCCCAGCGAAACGAAGAACACTTGCCGTTTCGCACTCAGCGTTTGCGACACCGAGATCATCTGCGCGACGATGCGCAATTGCAGCGCGAGCGAGTTGGTCGTCGGAAAGAGCGGGAAGTTCGCCGCGGGTGCGCTCGCCAGCGCGCTCGAGACCTGGCTGTAGAGGTTGAGCGCCCGCGCGCTGACCTTGCCGTGTTCGTTGGCGAGGATGTTGCCTGAGGACGCGGTCATCAGCGTGCGCAGCGTCGACGCGGCGGTGGTCGAGCCGTATAGGCTCGTCGCATTGTTGATCAGCGCGGTCGGGCCACCCGTGCCGATCGCATATTGGATCGCCTGTTTGCCGGCAAGGTACACCGCATTGCCGCTGGCGTTGATGCACGTCAGCGTCGCGGTGCCGTTGCCGCTTTCGAACAGATCGTCCATCCGCCCGCCCCAGCCCGAGGTCGCGCCTTCGGGGCTCGATGCCTGGAAATAGCTTTGCTGGTCGTTGTGGCTGAACAATTTCGGCGGCAGCCGGACCGAGGCGGCGCTGTACTGCGCCTTGGTCGTCGGCTGGACGAGCGTGCCGACGTTGAGCGCGACCGCCATCTTGCCGGCGTTGAACACCGGGAGCAGCGACGCCATCGTCGGCGCCATCGCATATTGCCGCCCGCCGAGGCTGTTGGTCGGGCTGAGCGCGGTCGCCGCGAGCGCATCGCGGGCGTGCGCGATGTTCGAGCGCTGCGCCTGATAGAGTGCGTAGCTCTCCGCGTCGTAGGGCGGCAGCGTGTTGGCGTAATCGTTGCCGCCGTACAGGAAGATGCAGACCAGCGCCTTGTAATCGCCCGCCGTCGCCGCCGCGGCCTCGCCGATCGCGCCCAGGCTGGTCACGAAGGGTGTCGCAACGCCCGCTAGCCCCAATTGCGCCGACCGACGAAGGAATGCGCGTCGTGACTCATCGTGATCGAAAACGCTCATATCACTTCACCGTCAGATAATCGGGCGACGCAAGCGCCAGGAGGATCGCGATCTGAACACGGGTGCTCGCTCCGTTGGTCGCGGTCGCCGCGATGCTATCCACCGCGCTCTTGATCGAAGCGATGGTGGTCGCGGACAATTGCCCCGCCGCCAGCACCGTGTTGACCTCGTCGACCAGCGCTGCGCTATCTGATGCCTTGGTCAGGATATCGGTATAGTCGGCCTTCACGTCGCCGATCCCGCTGGCGACGAGCGTCTGCATGAAATTGACATAGGCGACGACGGACTGTTCGTTGGTGATCTGGAACTCGGGCGCGACGAGCCCGGCGGTGGCGATCGCGGTGTCGGGCGGGGTGTAGCCGGGGCGGAACCAGTTGAAGACCGTCTGGCTGCGGCCCATCGCCTGGCCGAGCCGTGTCGTCGTGCTCGACGTGTCGCCGATCGCCCAGGCGGCAGACGGCGATGTGACGCCATAAGCGCGCGCCCAGCTCGTCAGTCGCAGCACGGGCTCGCGCAGTTTGCCCGCGGCGGTCGCGCTCAGTGTGGCGTCGCTGCGCGCCTCGGTATCGAGCAGGATCGCGCGGAGCACCGCTTGCATGTCGCCGCGCACGCCCTTGCCGTTGTCGGCGAACACTCCCGCCACGCGCCCGATATAGCCCGGCGAGGGATTGCTCGTGACCAATCGCTGGATGAGCTGCTTCGAGACGAAGGGCGGCACGTTGGGATGCGCGAAGATCGTGTCGAGCGCGGCGTTGACCGCCGCCATGCCGCCACCCGACACGCTGGTGCCCAGGAAGCTGGCGCTCCCGGTCTCGTTGAGCGCCGCGTTCATCACCAGCGGGGTTCGGTAGACATCGGGCGTGGTCGTACTGCTCGAGGCGAGCGAGAGGCCGGTGAACACGCGCGCGAGGCCCGAGACGTCGGCTTGCGTATAGGTCTCGAGCGGGGCACCGTTCGCGGTCTTGATGCTGCCGTCCATGTTGAGCTGGTAGAGCCCCAGCGTGAACAGCTGCATCAGCTCGCGCGCGTAATTCTCGTCGGGCTGCGATCCCGTCGCCGCATTGGCCTTGCGGTTGCCGAGGAAGGTGAGGAACGATCCCATCGCGGGATTGGTGGTGATCGCGCCAAGGATCTGGCGATACGTGCTGAAGGCGTTGTCGAGCAGCACGTCGACATAGGCGGCCGTCGCAAACGCCTTCCAGTTGACGTTCACCCCGTCGATGCCGACCACCAGCATGTCGAGCAGCGCCATGCCGACGCGCTGGCGCAGCTGGTCGGGGTCGGAAATCATCCCACGCCACATCGTCGGATCGAAGCCGGTTTGGCTATTGACGTTGGCGGCGGCGTTGTAGCCGTTTGCGACCAGCCAGTCCCAATGCGTCGTCGTCCGGGCTCTCGCGAACTGTGCAGTCAACCAGCCATCGAAACCGGACGACACGACCTCGGTGATCATGGCGCGCGTCGCACCCATCGTTGATTGCGCTAGAAAGCGGCTCGCCTGGCTGGACGTGATTGCTTGCGCCACCACGATCGGGGGCGGCGGGCTGCTGCTGGATGCGCTGGAGCTGCCATCGCCGCCACATGCCGCCAGCGCGACGGCGGGGGTCAGCGCGCCGATCGTCTTGAGCAGAGACGATCGATCGATGCCACCTGAGTCGAAATCAGCATCCGCGACGCGATCGTCGCTAGGGCGCGGCAACAACACGGTGTCCGAAATTCGCATTACCATCACCCCACCACGACCTGTCTTTGCGCCTGGAATGCGGGTTCGCGCAAGTGCCATGCGCTCGAAAGATCATGACAGGCCTAACGGCAGTTGTGGCGCCACGGCACTCGATCTCGACTGCGCGATGAGACGAGAAACGCCATATTTGATCGCGGGTCAGAGGCCGACGCAAAGCAGACCAGCTTCAAACGCCCCAACAGGGTGAGGGGGCGGACTGGTAGCGGGACGCTGCTCAGCACGACCAAGAGGACATGCCTGGGGCTTGGTGCTGCAAGTACGGTCCGTCCCCTAAAGGACGGACCGTCTGCGCGATCAGAGGCTCGACGTGTTGCCGTAGCGCGCGCGCTCGGCCGCAACGTCGTCGTCGGTGTAGGCGGGCGCCGTGTCGTCGAAGCTGTTCCAGCCCGACTGGCGATAGGCGGCGCCGCGCGTGGTGGCCTCGACCGACTTGTTTCGCTCGAGCACCGCCTCGGCATCGGCTGCGAGCGCATCGTCGACTCGAGCGCTGACCAAGGTGCCGCCGCGGCGTACGCCCTCGGAATAGACGTTTGCCTCTTCGTCGGTATGGCCCGCTTCCTTCAGCGCCCCAACGACCCCACCGGTTGCTGCGCCACCGGCCGCGCCGATCCCAGCGCCGACCGCCGTGGACGCGAGCCAGCCCGCCGCCACGATCGGACCCAGGCCTGGGATTGCGAGCAGACCGAGGCCAGCGAGCAAGCCGCCCGCGCCGCCCAGCAGCGCGCCGGTCGAGGCGCCACGCGTCACGTCACCGTCGTCATTGACGTCGTCGATGCCGGTCGTGCCGTCACGGTCGGTATGGTCGCGCGAGTTGGCCATGATGCTGAGGTGGTCGTGCGGGACGCCGAGCCGCTCGAGCTCGTTCACCGCATTGGTCGCGTCGGCATAGCTATCAAACAGGCGGGTGATGGTCTTGGTCATGATGTCTCTCCTGAAGGTGTCGCTTAGCGGGTTGTAATGTTGCCCTTGTAGTCGAGCCCGACTTGCACCCGCTTGCCATGGCGCATCGCCACGCCGCGCCAGACGCCGTCGCGGTCCTTCGCCAGCTTCGAGACGCCGGCATAACCAGCCTTGGCGATCCGACCGCGGGCCTGCGCTTCGGTGAACGAATTGCTGCCGCTTGCCGGGGTCGCGACATGACCGACGTCGCTGTCCTTGATGGCTGAGTTGTGCGATCCGGGATGCCCGGACTGAGCGAACGCGCTCGACGACAATGCCGCGACTGCGGCGGCGGCGAAAATGATGCGCTTCACAATTGCTCTCCTGTGATCAGTGCCGACTGCACCGCGATCCTAAAAATGCCGCGGCGATCCGGAGCCGGATCGCCGCGTTGTCCCTCAGCGAACGGTGCCGCGACGAAGAAGGTTGACGATCGCAAGCAACACGACCGCGCCGAGCAGCGACACCAGGATCGACTGGATATTGATG
This sequence comes from Sphingomonas sp. PWP1-2, assembly GCF_049898305.1. Classification (NCBI taxonomy): domain Bacteria; kingdom Pseudomonadati; phylum Pseudomonadota; class Alphaproteobacteria; order Sphingomonadales; family Sphingomonadaceae; genus Sphingomonas; species Sphingomonas sp. PWP1-2. Next base: position 780,180 of record NZ_JAFCXM010000002.1, on the reverse strand, counting down.
GCGCCATCCATGATCGACGCGCCGCCGATGAGCGGAGTGATGATGAACCCGGCGAGCAGCGCGCCGACGATCCCGACGACGACGTTGAGGATGATTCCCTGTTGGCCGTCGGTCCGCATGATCATGCTGGCAACCCAGCCGATGAGACCTCCGACGACGAGAAGAATGATAAGGTTCATAGGTAAAGCCCTCCAGTTTTGGTAAGGCGACTAAAACCAAGGGGAAGGCGTCGATGTTCCGGTTCCGCCTTCCGCAGCCACCGCTCGGCTTGGTTGTTTCGCATCAGCACGATTGGTAGATTGCCGCGCTGGCGAGGGAACTTGCAGCGCTGTGTTGCGCTTCGACACGATGAGCCCTTCCGCAAATCACCCCGTTCACGGTCCCACGCTCCATCATCTCGAGCAGTTGATGGAAAGTCTGCTCGCCGGCGTCATTCTGATGGACCCGACCGGCGTCATCCTCAGCGCCAATGCCGCAGCGCTGGAGATGCACGGCATCGACCGGTTCGAGGATTTGGGCGCGACGGCGGACGATTATGCGCAGCGCTTCTGCCTGCGCTACCGCGACCAGCGCCGCCTGGCGCGCCGTGAATATCCGCTCGTGCGCTTGCTCGCGGGCGAGAGCTTCCCCGACCTGATCGTCGAGGTCGCGCCGCTCGGCAGCAACACGCCGCGCTGGGTCCATCAAGTGCGCGACGTCGCGATGGACGACGATGGCGGCGAACCCGACTGCCTGGCGCTGGTCATCCACGACGTGTCGGAGCGCTTCGACGCAGAGGACCGCTTCGAGGCGATGTTCCAGGCCAATCCCGCACCCGCGATCATCGTCCGCGTGTCGGACCAGCGCTATGTCCGCGCCAATCAGGGCTTTCTCGATCTCGGCGGATATCATCGCGGCGACATCGTCGGTCGCAGCCTGTTCGAGCTCGACCTGCTGGCCAACGTCGATCGGCGCGAACACGTCAAGGACTGCGTCGCGGCGGGCAAGGTCATCCCGCAGCTCGAGGCCGAGCTGCCGCTCGCCGACGGATCGACCAAGCTCGTCATCCTTGCCGGCCAGCCGATCGAAGTCGAAAACGACCCGTGCCTGCTGTTCACCTTCGCCGATCTGGAGCCGCGCCGCCGGGCGGAGCGTGCCCTTGAGACCAGCGAGCAGCATTTCGCGACGGTGTTCGACATGGCTCCCGTCGCGATGGTGGTGACCAAGGGCGACGACTATCGCATCATCAACGTCAACGACGCGTTCCGGCGCCTGACCGGCTATTCCGGGCACGATGCCATCGGCAGGGTCGCGGACGACCTGCAGCTCTGGAACGACGCCGCGCAGCGCGAGGGGCTGGAGGCGGAGATCGTGTCGCGCAGCGGCTTTCGCGGGCATGACGTCCGCGTGATCGGCAAGGACGGCGCGCCGGTCGATTGCATCGTCTCGGCCGAACGGATCAGCGTGCGCAGCGACGAGTGCGTGCTCTGGCTCTACCAGGACATCAGCGCCCGCCGGCGAAGCGAGCTGGAACTGGTCGAGGCGATCGAGGCGGTGATGAAGGACGCCAATTGGCTCAGTCGCTCGATCATGGACAAGCTGGCGACGCTCCGCGGCCCGCGCGGTGCAGCACTGGTGCGCAAGGATGCTGCCGAAATCAGCCCACGCGAGCGAGAGGTGCTCGAACTGATCTGCCAGGGCGTCGACGATAGCGGCATCGCGGAAAAGCTCGCGCTGTCGCGCAACACGGTGCGTAACCATGTGGCGCGGTTGTACGCGAAGATTGGCGTCAACCGCCGCAGTGCGGCGATCGTCTGGGCACGCGAACGGGGAATCGAAGGGTGAGCGCGACGCGGTCTTTCGAAAGGCGCGACCTGCAAGCGCGCGGAGGTATGGGATGAACACCGCAGGGGCGCACGCCTTCGTCGATCAGCTCGCCAAGCTGCTCGAACTCGTCGGCGTCGGAATCATCATCGGCGGGGTCGCGCTGGCGGCGGTCCTCTTCGTGCGATCGGGATTGCGCATTGGCCAGTGGCAGGCCGCCTATCAGGATTGCAGGTCCAACCTCGGTCGCGGCATCCTGCTCGGGCTCGAGTTGCTGGTCGGAGCGGACATCATCTCGACGATTACCGCACCGCTCACCGTCCAGAGCGTCGCGCTGCTCGGCGGCATCATCGTGATCCGGACCTTTCTCAGCTTCTCGCTCGAGACCGAGATCGAAGGCTGCTGGCCTTGGCAGCGCGCCGGCCGCGACCGGAGCGAGCGGGAAGGCCCTACCTCGCCCGGCTAAGCACTTTGGCGGGTCGATTTCGCACGCAGCGAACCGTAGAACAGCAGAATACGCGGCCGAGCGCTGGCAGATGGTCGGGGTCAGCGAACAGATTCAGACGGGGTGAAGGGCGTATCGACGCCAAGGGGCGGGCGTAATCGAGATGCTATATCGGCCAGTCGAGTTGCCGATAGGCGGAATCCCAGAACATCCATTCGTAGCGGGTGGCCGTGCGAAAAGCCTTGGCCATTGCCGCGCGGACCGATGGCGTCGCAAGGCTTGCGGCGTGGTCCACCAAAGCGCTGACCCGACGCGTTGCTTCGCCGAACCCGGGGTCGGCATAGGTGGTGATCCACGCCTCGTACGGATTGGGCGATCCGGCGATCGATTTGATCGCGCATCCAACCTCCCAATACACCGAAAAGCACGGCAGGATCCCGGCGATCAGTTCCTCGTAGCTCCGCGTGGCAGCGAGGCTCGCAAGGTATCCGGTATAGCCGAGACATACCGGGCTTGGCTCGCTCATGGCCACCATTGCGGGGGTGATATCGAAATGTTCGAAGAAGGTCTGGTGCAGGATTTCCTCGACCTGCACCGCAACCTTGGCACCGTCGGAAAATTCGAGCCGAGCCGCAGCACTGGGCGCGCGCGCCGCGGCGATCGCCAGGACGCGTGCGTACTCGGCCAGATACAGGCTGTCCTGCACGATGTAATGCCGAAAGCTGTCGGGCGCGAGCGATCCGTCGGCGAGTTCTGCGAGAAACGGCTGCACGAGGATGGACTGTCGCAGCGGGGCAACGTCTTCCCATACCGCGTCGCAGAAGCTCATCGTAGAATCCTCCCTGAAAGTCTTGCAATCGCCATGCAGGCTGACGCGCCCGCCGTCACTCGCCGATTGCGGCAGCAGACCGGGGCGCGCCGTGACATTCCCGTCATAGCGCAGATTCGTATTGAGTTGCGGACCGCGGCTAGTGCACGCTTGGCAAGGCTGCCTCGAGTGCTTCATCGAACTTTGTCGGCTGGTCTTACGTAGGGCACCGTGACCGGTATCCCGACCGCGCCGAGGTCCGGCCGGCAGCTCGATTTTGGCTAAGCGACGAACCAATCCGCCGTCGCGACGCGTAGTTTCCCGTCGAGATCGGCCTGGCGGAGATACAGGCGAAGATCGCGCGACAGCCGACCGATCTCGCTGCCGCGGCGATGCATCGCGGTGCCGTTGATGCGCTCGACCAGCGCCAACAGGCGCGTTGCGGCTTGCTCGATCGCTTCGCGCGCGAACAAGGTGGTCGCCACCGCCTCGCCCCGAGGCGCTTGCGGGGTTTCCACCGCGAGGCAGGCGGCACGGGCCCACAATGCGGCGCCCTTCGCCTCCATCGCAAGATGCCCGAGCCGATGCGCGGCGAGCGGGTCGCCGCGACTGCCTGTCCGGTCCACCTGGCGGGAGGTCAAGCGCGCCAACCGCTCCATCGCGCCGGCATAGCAAGCGCATAACCGCCACACTCCGCCGTTGAAATCGGGCTCGATGAACAGCGCATCGACTTCGCCGAGGCAGTCTGCCGGCCCCGCCGGGAGCCCCGTACACTCGAACCGGCCCGACTGGCTGCCGACCATGCCGTCAACGTCCCAATCGAGGATTTCGCCGCGCGCGGGATCGGTGGCGTCGGTCAGCACCATCCGCAACCCATCGGCGACACACGCGGTGACGATGGCGAGCGTCACGTCGCCGAGCCCCGAGGCGAACGTCTTGACCCCCGTCAGCAGCCCGTCGGCGTCGATGCTGACCGGCTGATCGCGCTCCGCACCCCAGACGCCCAGGATCGCGCCCGCGACGACCGCATCGCAGACCCGGTCCTGCTGGCTCCGGTCCCCATGGCGCAGGACGAGCTTGATCGCGTTGACATGCCCTTCGTAGATCCGCGCGAGCGGGAGGCTGGCGCCGCCCAGCGTCGCCAACGACGCGAGCATCGGCTCTGCGCCTGGCGCGCTCGTTCCCCAGCCGCGGCCACCGCGATCCACCGGCAAGGGCGCCGAGAGCAAACCGGCGTCGGCGAGCAGCGCGAGTTCGCGTGTCGGCCCGCGCAAACCGCGATCGAGCGCTTCGTCGCCGGCGCGGATCGCCGCGAGCAGATCATCCGCCAATATCGTCTCAGGCATTCGAGGCTATCCAGTCGCGCAGGCGGTCGATTTCAGCAGGGAGGTCGGCCGGGCGCAGCCGGGGGGCGATATGCGATTTGCGCACGGTCGCCGCCCACGCGGCGCCGAAGGTCGATCGATCCGTCGCATCGGCCCGCCATGCGGCGCGTGCGGCATGACGCGCTCGCCACATCGCGACCAGCGCATCGGCAGGCACGAGCTGATTATCGCACAGATAGTCAGCCGCCAGCCGCAGGCGCAGCGCGTCGGCCATGCCCCCTCCGGCGCGTCCGACCAGGCGTGCCGATGCCGTGACATGCGGCGCGCGATCGTGGCGGATGCGACCGTCCGCCAGCTCGACCGCCGCCAGCAGCGCGCGGTCTTCGCCGGTCGCCAGCGCGGGCACTCCGCCGACCCGCTCGAGCATCGCGCGGGTTATGCCGAGATTTGCGCCGCAGCGTTGGGCGTGGCGGGGGGCGGGGTCGTGCGCGAGCGGATCGAAAAGCGGCTCAGCCTCGGCGATCAGGCCGAGATAGGTCCATTCGAGCTCGCCGATCCGCAGCGCGGGGGCGGGGTGGAGCGACAATTCCGACCAGTCCGCGCTGACCCGCCCCGCCACCGCATCGGCGCCGCGCGCAAAGGCCGCGCGATGCGCGCGGACCCAGTCGCGATCGGCAACGCAATCGGCATCGGTGGTGAGCACGATCGTCCCAAGCTGCGCAGCCTGCGCCATCGCCATGCGCCGCGCCGCGCCGGCGCCGCGTTCGTGCTCGGCGAAGGCGTGTTCGACGACCTCGACTTGGATTGCGCGCGGCGCGCGCGCGATCGCGGCGGTCGCATCGCTGCAATTGTTGGCGACGACGACCGCGACGATCGGCCCGGGATCGTCCAGCGCCGCGAGCGAGTCGAGGCATCGCCCGATCCGGTCGGCTTCATCGTAAGCGGGTATCGCGATGGAGACGATATCGCTGATCATACCCGGGCCATCACGTGGATCCTGAGGCGATCGGTGCGTTCGGCGTGGATCCGCGTCCAGCCCGGAAGGTGCGCGATCGCGATCTCGGCGGCCATCTCGCCGGTTATGATGGTCTCGGTCTCGCCGAGATAGCTGGCCAAAAAGACGCGCGCATCGGGCGTGGCCGACCGTTCGATTGCGGCCATCAGCGCGACAACGCCGTCGAGGCCGAGATAATACAGCATGTCGCTCGCGACGATCAGGTCGAAGCGCGCCTCGGGCATGTCCTGCGGCATCGTCTGCTGCTCGAGGACGACATTTGCGCGCGCACCGATGCGATCGCGCGCGGCGCTCAGCGCAGCCAGCGAAGCGTCGGTCGCGAGCAACCGGTCGCACAGCGGCGCGAGCTGTTCGGTCAGCGCGCCGTTCGCGCAGCCCAGTTCGAGCGCGGAGCGATACCGACGCCCGGCCAGCGCGGCGACCGTCCGCTGGAAACGATCGCGCTCATAGGGCTCGCTGTCATAGCGCCACGGGTCGGGCGACTGCGTGAACAGCGAATCGAAATGCGCGGCAGGGATCGCGTCGTTGCTCCGGTCGAGGCGGTCATAGGCGGTCCGCACATATTCGACCGTGGTGAACGCGTCGCAAATGTCGGGCGCGAGCGAAAATCCCGCAACCGGGTCGAGCTGGCTCCGGTGACAGGCGAGGGCTGCCCGCTTGCGCGCAGCGAAATCCCCGACCGGGATGGCGTCATAGCCGGTCGGGTCGAACCGGCGATCGACTCGCTGGCTCACCGGCATCACTTGAAGCACCCGGCCGGTACCCGAGCCGACGATGCGGCTGGCGAGGCCGAACGCGGCCTTGTGATCGGGGTGCCCGTCGGCAGGATCGGTGACGAGAATCGTATCCGGCGCCGCCTCAGCGACAAATGCCCCGAGCGCGGCCATTCGGGGGCGGGGGATCGCGGTGCTCGACAGGCCGCCATCGGGTTGGTCGAGGAAGAGGAGCGGGGGGACATATCCCAGCATCCGCTCGAGCCCGGCCCGGCATTCTTCGCGCCGCAGGCTCGCCAAGGTCGTGGCGTCGCGCCCGGGGTCGGACGCCGCGCCGTCGGTCGCGACGATGACGGCAACCCGCGCACCGGCCTGCGCGGCGCGCGCCATGATCGCCCCCGCGCCCAGGATTTCGTCATCTGCATGCGGCGCTATGACGAGCAGCGATGCGGTCATGCGAGCCTCGCCACGATGGCGTCGAGCCGGACGCGCGTCGCGGGCGTCAGGGCGATGTCGTTCGCAACGACCAGGGGTTGCGGCAGAGACGCGAACGCAATGCCCATGTCGGCGAGATTGATCGGGACCGGCGCGGGCGTGGTTCCCGGACGCCAGTCGGCGATCGTCTGCCACAAGGCCGTGCGATCGTCCCTGCGCCGGGCACTCGCATAGCCCGTCGCGGTGGCTGCGGTCAGGCTATCGGGTTGCTCGTATTTGTCGAGCAGGACATCGTCGATGAACCAGATATGCGCGCCCGCCATCAGCGCGCGGTTCCGCAGGTCGCGATCTTCCTCGACGCTCTCGGCATAGCCGCCGATCCGGGTGAACAGATCACGCCGAAACAGCCCGCTGTTGATCAACACCCAGGCGCCGGGCGGCCCTGCGGAGAATTGCAGATTGGGGAAGAAATCCTCGACCAGCGACAGCGTGCGGGCGATCCGCGCCGCGCGACCATCCGCGGAGACGAAGCGATGTGCGGTCAGCACCAAGTCGAGTTCGGCCGGCGCATCCGCAACCTGGCCGCCGCCTGCAAGATGCCAGGGCGCGCAATCGGCAGCGACGAGACCCGAGCGCGCGAGCGTGCGCTGTTGGCGGAGCAGCTTGTCGATATGCGGAATGTCGTCGGAATCGTGGAAGGTGATCGCATCGAACGCAAGCAGCGCAAGCGCGACATTCTTGGCGGCCGCCGTGCCGAGGTTCCGGTCGAGCTTGATGTAGCCGAAGCGGGGGTGGCCGAACCACTGCGCACACGCGGCTTGGGTTTCATCGGTCGATCCATCGTCGATCACGACGACGCTGACGTCGTGCTGCGACTGCGCCAACGCCGCTTCGACGGCACGCACGATCTGATGCGCGCGCTGGTAGGTCGGGATCGCTATGAGACTTTGCATGGCCGACCTGACGCGGGGAAAATGACAGCGGTCCGAAGGATCCAATCGTGCCCGATTTCGACGATGCCACTCTGCCCAGGTCTTCTGGGTATTTTATTTTCTGCGCGCATTCTCGACCTCCACATCACCGCTGAACGCGTGTCGCGGGAATTCGACGCCTCAGGCCGTGAGTGCAGTGCGATGTCATGCGTCGAAATACCCGCCCACTAAAGAGTAGGAGCCTTCGCGCTGATGCAAATCAATATAAAATCCAGGGCAATTGGGGTTTGCATCCGCAACCACACCATGAACCCTGCGTTAATGCGGTCGGCTCCGGCAGGAGCACCTATCCCGTGACTTGAGGTTTTGCGTCCCTTGTTCATCATGTCGATTGCCCTTGGCGGGTGCCTTAAAGGCCCGCCCATCGAATTCGGCCTGACCGAAGATACCGGTGGACATATTACCTATGCGCTGGGGGCCGCCCAGGCGTTGGCGCAACGCGGCGATGTCGACCGGGTCGAGATCCTCACGCGCTTGATCGAAGACGGGACTCTAGGTGCAGCCTATGCGGTCCCGTTCGAGCCGATCACCGAAAAACTCGCGATCCGTCGCATCGGAACCGCCGATCGGCAGTATCTCTGCAAGGGCGCTGCGGCGGCCGATCGTCCCGCTTTCGCCGAGGCGTTGATCGCGCACATCGCGACGCTCGACCGGCGCCCCGATGTGATCCATGCCCATTTCGCCGATGCGGCCGACGTCGCTGCGGCGGTGCGCGATCGTTTCGGCATCCCGTTCCTTTACACCGCGCATTCGCTCGGCATCGACAAGGCGAACCATGCGACGGGGCTTAGCGAGGCGATGGCGTCGCGGATCGCCGAGGAGAACCGCGCGATCGCCGCCGCCGATGCGATTATTGCATCGTCGCGCGACGAAGCCGAGCGGCAGCTGATGGCGTATCCCGCGGCGTGCCCCGCAAAGATCCATTGTGTCCCGCCCGGGGCCGGGCTCGCGCAGACCACGCCAAGCGATCTGACCCGCGCCCGCGCGTTGATCGTGCCGTTCCTGCGCGATCCCGACAAGCCGATGATTCTCGCGATCGCGCGGCCGGTCGCGAAAAAGAACCTCGGCGGGCTGATCGACCTTTTCGCCGGCGATGCCGGGCTGCGCGATCGCGCCAATCTGGTGATCGTCGCGGGGCTGCGCGACGGCCCCCACACCGGCGAGGATGAACAGCGCAGCGTGATCGCGGGCCTGCTGGCCGGACTCGACCGCCACGATCTTTACGGGACGCTGGCGCTGCCCAAGCGCCATACCGCCGACGATGTTGCCGCGCTTTACGCGCTTGCCCGCGAAACGCGGGGCATCTTCGTCAATCCCGCGCTGACCGAACCTTACGGACTGACGCTGACCGAAGCCGCGCTGCACGGGCTGCCGGTGGTGGCGACGTGTCACGGCGGTCCTGCCGACATCGTCGCGCGATTGGGCCACGGCTTGGTCGCCGATCCGCGCGATCCCGCGAGCTTCGCGGCTGCGATCACGACATTGCTCGACGACGAGATGGCATGGGCGCGGGCGTCGAGCGCCGGACGCGTAAATGCGCGGGCGCTCGACTGGCATGGCTATGCGGCGCGGTTCGTCGCGATCGTCGAGGGTCTTGCCACGGTCGCCCCGGCGAAACCGCGCCCCTCGCGCTTATTGCTCTGCGATATCGACAATACGCTGACAGGGTGCACCGTCGGCGCACTCGGCATGGCGGCGTATCTCGAGGCTGAACCCAATCTCGCCTTCGGCGTCGCGACCGGACGATCGCTGCAGGTAGCCGAGCGCTTGCTCGGCGAATGGGGGCAACCCGCGCCCGACGTCCTGATCACCTCGGTCGGCGCTGAAATCTACTGGCGCCACGGCGCGCGGCTCGTCGCGGACGCCGACTATGCCGCGCACATCGATCGCGGCTGGGATCCGGCGGCGGTCGATGCGCGCGTCTCGGGCCTTGCTGGCGTCGAGCGCCAGCCGGCAGTCGAGCAACGCCGCCACAAGCGCAGCTATTTCGCCGAGGAGCCCGCAGTGGTCGCTGCCATCCGCAGCGCGGTCGCCGATCTGCCGGTGCGCGTGATCCACAGTCACGGGCGGTTGCTCGACATCGTTCCGACGCGCGCCGGCAAGGGTGCCGCGATGCAATGGGCGGCGCGCGCCTTGGGGGTCGCACCCGATCAGGTCTATGCCGCCGGCGATAGCGGCAACGATCTCGATATGCTCGCCCAGTGCCAGAACGGCATCCTCGTCGCCAATTACAGCACCGAGCTTGCCGAACTGATCGGGCGTCCGACGATCTATCTCGCACGCCGCGCGCATGCCGCCGGCGTCGTCGAAGGTATGCGCGCCTTTGCCATGGCGCGCGCGGCATGATGCGGCCGATCGGCTATTTCGTCCATCATCAGGGGCGCGGCCATGCCGAGCGCGCTGCGGCGATCGTCAATGCCTTGCCCGCTGACCGTCCGGTGGTGCTGTTCTCGGCGCGCGCCGACATCTTCCCGCCGCTCGCCGCGAACGTCACGGTGCGCACGATCCCGTCGCTGTTCGAAGCGGTCGGCGATGAGCCGGCCGGTTTGGCAAACGTACCGACGCCCGCGAACTTCCATTGCGCGCCGCTCGGCTGGAGGAGCATCACGCAAGCAGTCGCGGTCATCGCGTCGTGGTTCGATACCGCCCAGCCTGCACTGTTCATCACCGACGTATCGGCCGAACTCGCGCAGCTCGCCCGGATCGCGTCGGTTCCGTGCATAAGCGTCCTCCAGCACGGCGACCGTAACGATCCGGGGCATATGGCGGCGTATGAATCGGCGCTGGGGATCTTGGCACCCTATGCGCCGACGCTCGAACAGCCGGGGCGGCCGGCGTGGATGCTCGCAAAGACGCACTATGCGCCGGGCGTTGGGGTTGCGGTCGACACGATCGAGCGCGACGCTGCGCGGACTGCGCTTGGCCTGCCGCTCGATGCCGAGATCGTCGTCGTGATCGCCGGGGGCGGGGGTAGCGGCACGCCCGCGACCCCGCTCACGCTCGGCGCGCGGGCCGAGCCCGACGCGCTCTGGCTGACGATCGGGTCGGTCGAACACGAGTGGCACGCGACGGCGCCGGGGAACCTCCGGCATCTCGGGTGGGTCGATACGCCGGCGCTGTATATCGCGGCGGCGGATCGCGTCGTCTCCTCGGCCGGCAATACCACGGTCCATATGATAGCGGCGGTCGGGCGCCCGTGGATCGTCGTGCCCGAATGGCGCTATTTCGACGAACAGCTGTGGAAGGCGCGGATGCTCGATCACGCCGGCGCGGCGACCATGCTCGAGCATTGGCCGTCGCATGTCGGCGCCTGGACCCAGGCCTGGGCGCACGCTGCGTCGCTCGACCTGTCGCGGCAACGCGCACTCTACGACTCCAACGCGGCACAGGATGTCGCCGCATGGCTGTCGCGCGTCGCGGACTCGGCCTGGACGCGGCCCCGGGTCGCGGCATCGCCCGAACTCGCCCCTGTCGATCAGCTCCTTTGTGAAAGCCTGTCATGACCGTCTCGATCTGTACGCTCGCCCATGGTCGCTCGGCGCATTTGGTCAACGTCGTCCGCGCCCTCGATCTGCAGACGCAAACGCCCGACGAGTTGGTGATCGCGGTGATGCAAAGCGAAGCGTATGACTTGCCCGAGACGCGGTTTCCGGTGCGGCAGATCCTGATGGGGGCCGACGGCATCCCGTTGGCATCGGCGCGGAATACCGCCGCCGAGGCAGCGCACGGTGAGCATCTGATCTTTCTCGACGTCGACTGCATTCCCGAGCCTTCGCTCGTCGCGGACTATGGCACGCAGTTGCGATCGGTCGATGCCGTGCTGATGGGGGAGGTGTTGTACCTGCCGTCGGGCGCCACCGCAGAGGGGCTCGATTTCGACCGGTTCGCCGCGATCGGGGTCAAGCATTCGGACCGGGCGGGGCCACCGGTCGAGGCGCTGGGCGATTGCACCGACTATCGCTGTTTCTGGTCGCTCAACTTCGCGATGCGGCGCGCGACGTTTGTCGCACTCGGCGGCTTCGACGAACGCTATGTCGGTTACGGTGGGGAGGACACCGATTTCGGGCGCGTCGCGATGACCGCGGGCGTGCCGATCAACTGGGTGCGCGGCGCGCGAGTCTATCATCAATACCACCCGCACCACATGCCGCCCGTCCACCATATCGACAGCGTGATCGCCAACGCCGCGCGCTTCCGCGACAAATGGGGGCATTTCACCATGGAGCATTGGCTCAAGGCGTTCACGCTGATGGGCTTGATCACGCTGCGCGACGGCGAGCATGTTCGTTTGCGGGAAGTCGGCGAGGACGATCTGGCGCTGACCCGTCAGCAGGCCGACCAGCCCTATGCGAGCACCTCGGTCGTGCTGGCGCAGCTCGAGGCGCGCGCGCCCGCGATCGCGGCGGCATAGGCGGCTTCATACCCGTCGAGCATCGATGTCAGCGAGAACTCGCGTGTCACGCGGTCCCGGCATGCGGCGCGCGGAAACGCTCGGGCGCGACCGATAGCCTTAGCAAGCGTCGCCGCGTCGGTCGCGAGCGCGCCGCAATCGCCCACGACTTCGTGCATCGCCCCGCGATCGAGCGCTGCGACGGGGACGCCGCACGCGAGCGCTTCCGCGGCGATGAGGCCGAACGGTTCGTCCCACATCGGGGTCGAGAGCAAGACCGATGCCGCGCCGATCGTATTGACCAACGCCTCGCCGCCCAGATGGCCATGATAGACCCGGGCCTCGTCGAGCAGCGGTGCGACGTGATCGGTGAAGTAATCCATGCAGTCGATCGGCCCGATCACGTCCAGGCCTATGCCGGCCAGACGCGCCGCCTCGAGCGCGACGGCGGTGCCCTTGTTCGGCGTTATGCGCCCCGCCCAGACCGCCCGACCGTTGCCGGTCGAGCGGAATTGCCAGCGTGCGGTGTCGATGCCGTTATGGACGACCGAGGCTGTGTCGGGCGGGGTAGTCCACCACGTGGCCAGATGCGCCCGAGACGTGGTCGTCTGAAGCATCCAGGCTGCAATATTGGCCGCGATCGAGTCGGCGAGGCCCGCGAAAGGAGGAACGTGGAGCGACGTCACCATCGGTTTGCGATCGCGCTTGGCGAGCACGTGCAACGTCGGGTGCATCGTGTTGTTGTGAACGATATCGAAGTCCCCTCCGGCGATCTCGTCCCAGGCGTGACCGAAGGCGACGTCTTGGAATGCGGTGAGGTCGCGTGTTCCGTGCCATTGCGCCCACGGCAGCACGGCCTCGTAATGGCGTTCGGCGATGGGGTGAAGCGGCAGCGCGGGGTCGCTGTCGCCGCTGGCGAACAGTTTGACCTCATGGCCGCGTGCGACCAGCGCTGTGACGAGCTGATGACAATGCGCTTCCATGCCGCCCATGAACGGCATTGCAATCGGATGACGAAGATGCGCGATAACGGCGATCCGCAAAAGCGCACGTCCGTGCGTGGCGGCATGTTTTGCGTCGATGGGCTCGGAGATGGTCATCAGGTTGAAACACCCGGGTGGAGCTTTGGTGCCCACCAGCGTAGCTGGCAGTCGAGCCCTTCCTCGCCGGAAATAATGCCCGTGCGATTGCCGCCGCCGGCGTCGATACCGCGTTGATGGTTTGAAACCTGAAGTGGATGAAACGATGACGAACCCTCTGCTCGACACGCTGGACCTGCCGCGTTTCAGCGAGATTCGGCCGGAGCACGTTGCGCCCGCGCTCGACAAGGTCATTGCCGACCATCGCGCGGTGGTTGCGCGGATCGTTGCGACGCAGCCGAGCAGCTTTGCCGAGGCATGGTTGCCGCTCGAGCGGGCAGACACTGCGATCACGGCGGTCTGGTCTGCGGTTTCGCACCTGCACGCTGTCGCCGACACGCCCGAACTGCGCGCCGCTTTCGTGGCCGGGCAGGAAAGGTTGGTCGAAAACAGCCTGCAGGTGATGCAGAATCAGGCGGTGTATGCAGTGCTCGTCGCGCTCACCACAACCCCGGAATTCGCGGCGCTGGCGGATCCCGACCGCGCCGCCGTCGAGCACAGGATCCGCGATTTCGCCTTGGCAGGCGTCGCGTTGGAGGCAGCGGAGCGCGCGCGCTTTGCGGCGATCTCGGTCGAATTGTCGCACCTGTCGACCGCATTCGGCAACGCCGTGCTCGATGCGACCGACGCCTGGTTCGAGCATGTCGAGGATGCGGCCGTGTTGGCCGGCATTTCGGAGGCCGACACGGCGATGTTCGCCGCCGCGGCCGCCGCGCGCGGACTGCCCGGATGGGTCGTGACGCTCCAGATGCCGAGCGTGAACGCCGTCCTGACGTTCGCCGAGGACCGCGGCCTGCGCGAGCGGGTGTATACCGCATTTGGCACGCGCGCATCGGATCAGGGACCGCATGCGGGGCAGTTCGACAATTCGGGCCGGATCGCGGCGATCCTGAAACTGCGGCGCGAAGGTGCGCGGTTGCTCGGCTTCACCGATCCGGTCGCGTGGTCGCTGGCCACCAAGATGGCGCCCGACGCCTGCGCGGTGCTGGCTTTTCTCCGCGATCTCGGCCGCCGGGCGAAGCCTGCCGCGACCCGCGAATATGCCGAGCTGGCGGGGTACGCCGCCGACCATCTGGGGATCGCGGCGCTTCAACCCTGGGATCTGGCCTATGTCTCGGATCGGCTGCGCGCCGCGCGCTATGCCGTCGACGAGCAGGCGGTGCGCGCTTATTTTCCCGTCGAACGCGTCATCGCGGGCTGGCAGCAGTTGCTCAATCGTCTGTTCGGCATCCGCATGATCGCGCGCGCCGACGTGCCCGTCTATCATCCCGATGCCTGCTATTACGACGTGACGGACGAGGATGGCGCGGTCATCGCCGGTATCTATGTCGACTTGCACGCCCGCAGCGGCAAGCGCGGCGGCGCGTGGATGGCGCAGGCGCGTCCGCGGCTGAAGGATGGCAACAGCCGACAGGTGCCGGTTGCCTATCTCGTCTGCAACTTCGCACCGAAAACCGAAGCAAGCCCCTCGCTGCTCAGCCACCGGGAAGTGGTCACCTTCCTGCACGAGACCGGGCATTGCCTGCACCATTTGTTCACGCGCGTCGATCGTCCCAGCATTGCCGGCACCAACGGGTTCGAATGGGATGCGATCGAGCTGCCGAGCCAGTTGATGGAGGATTTCGCCTGGGACCGCGACGTGCTTAGCGGCATGTCGGGCCATTACCAAACCGGTGCGCCGTTGCCAGGCGGGGTGTTCGACACGCTGGTGGCGGCGCGCCGGTTCCTGTCGGGCATGTTCGTCGTCCGCCAGGTGGAATTCGCACTGTTCGACCTGCTGCTGCATCTGGGCACGCTGGGCAGCGACCCGATGGAGGTGATCGAGGCGGTGCGCGACGAGGTCGCAGTGGTCCGCCCACCGGCATGGCACCGCTTTCCGCACGGCTTCACCCATATCTTCGCCGGCGGCTATGCATCGGGCTATTACAGCTATCTGTGGGCGGAAGTGCTTGCGGCGGACGGGTTCCAGCGTTTTGCGGAGGCAGGATTGGTCGACCGCGCCACCGCCGCTCTGTTTCGCGAAGAGGTGCTTTCGCGCGGCGCCAGTCGTCCAGCCGCAGACAGCTTCCGCGCCTTCCGCGGTCGCGATGCGGACCCGCAGGCAATCCTCGTCCGTCATGGCCTGGCGATGCACACCGACGGTTGATCGCACCGGTGCCGATCGGCGGATCGGCTACGCTCGACAATCTCAGCAAGGCCGCGTTCGAGAGCTATTTCTCCTGAGCGGGAACGCGATGCGCGCGGCATCGCGCACTCGTGGTGTTACAGGGGCGTACGGATTGCACCGCGTGACCGCCCCTTCACCCAACGCAGCAGCATCAAGGGGACGGCGGGATCGCATATGTGGGGCAATCATCGGAGAGGTGAACGCCAAGGTGGGCCAAAGCCCGTATTGGGAGTCCGCTGTCACTATGGGAAGGCGACGCAGCGTCGGAGCGCAGCGATACCAACTCGCAAGAGGCGGTATGCGCTGACTTCAGGCGCGACACCGGCCCAGCCAAAGGATTCCATAATGACCGATCCACGCCACGATATCGTCGATACCGCCGTTGCTGCGGGTTCCTTCTCGACCCTGGTCGCCGCGGTGACTGCCGCTGGCCTTGTCGAGACGCTGAAAGGGGCCGGCCCCTTCACCGTGTTCGCGCCGTCGGACGACGCGTTCGCAGCCCTGCCCGCAGGGACCGTCGAGACGCTCGTCAAGCCCGAGAACAAGGACCAGCTGACCGCGATCCTCCTCCTCCACGTCGTTCCCGGCAAGGTGATGGCGGCTGATGTCGCCGGCCAGGTGCTCGACCCGGCCACTGCCGGCGGTGCGACCGTCCATATCGATGGGACGAATGGCGTGACCGTCGACGGCGCGAAGGTCGTCACCGCCGACATCGAGTGCACGAATGGCGTGATTCACGTCATCGACGCCGTGATCTTGCCCAAGGCCTGACCGTCGACACCGGCGGCGCTTGGTCTTTATAGCGTCGCCGGTGTCACACGTCGTGCCTATCGGACGGGAACTCGAATGAAGATCGCCATCGTCGGCGCAGGGATCGCAGGGGCGTCCTGCGCTGAAACGCTGCAGGCCCGCGGCCACACCGTCCTGATGTTCGACAAAGGGCGCGGGCCCGGCGGGCGGATGGCGACGCGGCGCGCGCCCGGACCCGACGGCGACGTCGCCTTTGACCACGGCGCGCAATATTTCACGGCACGCGACTCCGCCTTTGCCGCGCAAGTCGCGCAGTGGGCCGCCGCGAACGTCACGGCGGCATGGCCGAGCGCGGGCGACGATGCCTGGGTCGGAACGCCCGGGATGAGCGCGGTGGTCAAGGCCATCGCCGAACGGTTGGACGTCCACTGGACCACGAAGGTCGACACGATCCGCCAGGACGGCGCGGTCTGGAAGCTCGACCCGGTTTCGGACTTGGCGTTCGACGCGGTCGTGATCGCGACGCCTGCCGAGCAGGCCGCACCGCTGCTGGTCGCGCATGATCCAGCGATGGCGGCGATGGCGCAGGCGTGCCCGTCGGCACCGTGCTGGACCGCGATGGTGGCGTTCGACGAACCGATCGCAATAGCAACCGACATTCTGCGCGACACCGGCATCCTTGGCTGGGCGGCCCGCAACAGCGCCAAGCCCGGACGCGGCGCCGGGGAAGCCTGGGTGCTCCAGGCGACGCCGGACTGGTCCCGCCTACATCTCGAGGATGCGGCCGAGAGCGTCGTAGACGCTTTGCTCGCCGCGCTGGCGGACCAAGCCACGCGCGCACTGCCCCCGCCCACCGTCCGGATCGGTCACCGCTGGCGCTATGCGCGCGTCAGGGCGACACAGCACGGGGCGCTGTGGAATCCCGCTAAGCGTATCGGCGCGGTCGGCGACTGGCTGCTCGCGCCGCGGATCGAAAGCGCGTGGCTGTCCGGCCGGATGCTCGCCGACCGGATCGGCCCAGCCTAGCGCGTTGCCGGGACGCCCGCGACGATCGCCGGATCGATCGCGTAATCGCGCGCGATCTCACGCGCGGTCATCTTCGCGGACATCATCACCGACGGCGTCCCGCCGCCCGGCTGCGTGCCTTGGCCGACGAGATAGAGGTTGGTGATGTCCTCGCTGCGATTGTGCGGGCGGAAGAAAGCCGTCTGCGTCAGCCGCGGCTCGACCCCGAAGCCGTTGCCGGCATACGCGCCGAGCACTTGCTCGAAATAGTCGGGTGTGACGAAGCTCTGATAGACCAGCCGCTCGCCGAGGTCGGGGATATAGCCGCGCTCGTCGAGGAAGGTCAGCACCTTCTGCGCGAAGGCCTCGCCTACCACGTCCCAGTCGACATCACCGAGCGTGTTGGGGACGGGGATCAGCGTGTAGGCCGCGTGATGCCCTGGCGGCGCGAGGCTGGGGTCGGTCATCGTCGGGATGTGGAGATATTGCGAGAAGTCTTCCGCGAGGATCTTGCGCTCGAAAATGTCGGTCAGCAGTTCCTCGTAGCGCGGGCCGAGGATGATGTTGTGGTGGCGCAGGTCGGGATCGCCGTCGCGCTTCTGATAGCCGAAATAGATCACCATCAGCGACATGCTTTGCTTGCGGAACTTGACCACCGCGTCGCGATTGATCCGCCGATGCGCCTTGTCGATCAGCTTGAGATAGGTCGTCGCATAATCGCCGTTCGACACGACGAGATCGGCGGCGAGCCGCTCGCCCGACGCCAGCGTCACGCCCGTCGCGACGCGCTTGCTGCCGCGCTTCTCGACGTCGATCCGCGCAACCTCGGCGTTGAGCTGTACCGTCCCGCCGAGCTCCTCGAACTTGGTCACCATCGCCTTCACCAGCGCGCCGGTGCCGCCCATCGCGAAATGCACGCCCCAGGTCTTTTCGACGAAATGGATCATCGCATAGATCGCGGGCACCTTCAGCGGGTTGCCGCCGATCAGCAGCGGCTCGAAGCTGAACACCTGCCGCATCTTGTCGCTCTTGAAATATTTGCTGATGAGCGAGAATAGCGGCTGGACCGCGCCGAGCTTGAGCAGGTCGGGCACGACGCCGAGCATCGAGCCAAGGCTGCCGAAATAGGTGTAGCCGAGCTCGAGGAAGCCGCGCTGGAAGATCGCACGCGCGGCTTCGTGGAAGCGTTCGTAGCCGTCGAGATCCTCGGGCGCGAGCTGGGCGATCTGCGCGCGGACGTTGACCGGGTCGGCGTCGTAATCGAAGAAAGTGCCGTCGTCGAAATAGATCCGGTAGAAGGGCAGGACGGGGACGATCTCGAGATAGCGGCTGGTGTTGGGCCCACCGCTGATACCTTCGAGAATCCGCTTTTCGGCAAGCACTTCGGCGGGAAAGTCGGGTTGCGCCAGCATCGCGTGATCGCGCTCAAGCGAGAACAGCTCCTCGATGAAATGCGGCACGGTCAGCACGGTCGGCCCCATGTCGAAGGTGAAGCCCTCGGCGCGCCGGACATAGGCGCGGCCCCCGACATCATCGAGCTGTTCGACGATCCTGGTGTCGAAGCCGAGGCTCTGCAAGCGGATCGCGCACGCGATGCCGCCAATGCCGGAGCCAATTACGATCGCAGTACGACGGGTCATGGGGTCGATGTCTTTTCGTGAGAGTAAGGCACGGCGATAAGCCGTCTTTCGATCCAGCGCGAGAGCAACAAATGCGGCACCGCCACCGACGCTAGCAGTTGAAACGCCTGCGCGACCAGGCTTGCGTCGACGTGGGACGATACGAAGCCACGCAGGCCCCACCACCCAAGAATCGCGAGGCCGGAGAGCAAAGCGCCAGTCCCGATCCAGCGCCCTAGTGGCATGTCATGTAAGGCCGAACGGGTCTGCGCCAAGTGCCGCGGCGAATGGAGGAAGACGAAAAACAGCGCGAAGCCTGCGACGGGCGGGAGGATGACGAGCAGGACAAGGCAAAGGCTCATCGCCGCAGCCCAGTGGCGGCTGCCATCGCGCCACGCAAGCGCGACGCCGACCGCGGTGACGAGCAGCGCGACCGGCGCTGCGGCGGTGATGATTTGCGCAATGACCGCCGCGCGCGGATCGCTCATCGCGACGAACAGCGTGGACACCTCGGCGGGATGACCAAGCGTCGCCGCCGCAATCACCGCGGCGCCCGCGGCAAACCGCAGCAGCGGCTCTTCGAGCATCGGCCAATCCTCGCCGAAATGGACCGATGCGACCGCCAGGAACACCACAAGAGCGACCAGCGGCAGCGTCATCCACAGCGCGACCATCAGCACGGCGATCGCCACATATCCGCCGATTGCGAGCCAGAGCCCCGAGCGGTCGAGTGCGACCGATCGACGCAACAGCGCGATGTCATAGGCCCCGTGCGGGAGCCCGCCCGCGATAAAGACCAGCGCGGCGGCGGTTTGCGTGAGCGGAACGCCCATCAGCGTCATCCCGATCAGTCCGGCCGCCGCGACCCAATAGGCTGGATACACGACATCGCCGCGCCCGGGAGGGGCACGGCGAGCCGATGGCGGGTGCGGGTGGGCAAGCGCCGTCATGCGATCAGGCAGCATAGCCCTTATGCCCGTCGGCTTCGGCTTCCGACTTGCGGACCGCGATCAGGAAAATCAGGATGCCGAGGCCGGCCTTGGCGACGATATCGGCGATCGTATACCCGATCTGGATCGTCGTGGTGACGTTGCCGCCGGTCAGCCCGGCATACGGTGCCATGTAGACGATCGGGTAGAAACCCCACGATGCGAAGGTCAGCAGGCGCGCCTTGCGAACCAGACCTTGTGCGCTGGCAGGCTGCTGCTTGATCGAGGCGCCGAGGCCGCTGAACAATTCCCACACGATGTAGACGAACGGGATCGCCGACAGCGTCCCCCAGATCGCGCGGGTCGGGATGTCGCTGGCGATCTCACCGGGATAGCCGAGGATGATCATCAGCGCCGCCGCCGAGCCGAGGCGGATCGCCTTGGACGACGTCTCCTCGCGCGACAGCCGCATCACGAGCACGAGTTCGATCAGCAGCAGCGGCACGGTCAACAGCCAGTCGACGTAGCGATACGCATCGTTGAACGCGTAGCCCGTCGCGGTGACGATGCCGTCCTTGAAGGTATAGGCGGTGTTCCAGCTCTCGAAGATCCGGAAATAGTGATAGGCGGCGATTCCGGTGACGAGCCCCGAAATGGTCAGCGCGGTGCGATAGGCCGGCGCGACTTGCCCGCGGCTGAGCCAGAGGAATGCGGTCGCGGCGCCCATCGCCGCGAAGGTGAACGAGAACGCATTGTAGACGAGCGAGAATTGAAAGGGCGTGACGATATCCATCGGAATCTCCGTCGCAAGGGTACGCGGCACGGATGCGCCGGGCAGGGGGGGGATTCAGGATGCCGCTCAGTCGTGGCGGAGCGCCCCTTCATCTCCAGATTTGTCGCCACAGCAGCACCACACGGGCGAGGGTAACCCTGACCGCACACCGAATGGCTGAACGGGTGCGGCAATGCCGCTGTGGCGACCCCACTTTCCTAGAATGAGCCGGTAGCGGCGGCGATACGGGCTTTGTGCCGTACCGGGGTAACGCGGTATTACAGGCCAGCCTCGACAGCGAGGCGGATAAGGTCTGCGGTCGTGTTCAACCCCAGGCGATCCATCAGAATGGCACGGTGCATCTTGACCGTCTTTTCGGCCAGATTGAGTTCGGCCGCGATCTGCTTGTTGAGCAGGCCGTTCGCGACGAGCTTGAGCACCTGGCCCTGCCGCGGCGACAGCGCCTTGACCATTTCCGCCGCGCGGATACGGCGCATGCTCGATGGGCTTGCCGCGCCGGCGTCGATCTCGAGTTGCGATCCGAGGAAATACAGCAACGCGTCCTGCTCGTCATAGATCGGCGCGACGAGCACGGCATTGCGGAATGGCTGGCCGCTGCGCTTATAGTTGAGGATTTCGACGAGCACGGGGCGATGCTCGCGCACCCCGCGCCGGATTTCCTCGGTCAGCCAGGGTTCGGTCGCGGGGCCGGAGAGGAAACGGCAGTTCCGTCCGACGACGAGATCTGCCGGATATCCGGTCAAATCGCAGAACGCATCGTTGCAGGCGACGATCGGATTGTCGGGCAATCGCGGATCACTGATCACTGACGGAATCGGGCTATCTTTGACAAGACGGATGTGGCGGTTCGGGGCAGACGGGAGTTCCAACGTTTGTGCCATACCGAGTGTGCGCCCATTTCCTGTGGGCTGTTCTACCGCCGACAGGAGGATAAGCCACGCACTTTGTGCCCTATCTCGGGCCATTTTCCGATCACACTGATCGGAGCGATCATTTGACGCGAATTCCCTGATGTCGTCAGCCATTCTCGGCCCGATGCAGGATTTTCAGAGCTCCGGATCGGCATCCTCGGACCGAGGCTGCCTCGGGGGGCAGCCCACGGCAACGAACCCGCCGCAGACCCGCGCGATCATGCGATCCTGATACGCAAAATCCGTGTTCGGGGCTCCGCGCCATAGGACGAGACTACCAGCCCGTGCGGGCTTCGACGGATGCAAGCATGCGGCGGGGATTACGCGGATTCTACGCGTTTGCCGCCCAAACAGTCTCGCGCCTTTATGCGCGGAGTCGCTATTTGGCTTCCTGCAAGGACATCCGCTCTCGAGCGTCGCTTCGGCGGTATCGGTTTCTGGGATGGTCCGCATGAGGAAGTCGAGACATGACAGCATCACTCAACCCGGAGCCCGACCAAGCGTGCCCGGTTTTGAAAGTTGGACAGGATTGCGCCGGCCATTGGCTGGTGCAGGATAGCGGCGGCGCGCTCGAAGGCCGCTTCGTGTCGCGTGCCGCAGCGATCGGTTTTGCGCGCAGCGAGCTGCATGCCTTTGCGGGCGCCGTGATCGTTATGGCGGCGTCTCCGCTGGTCGCGAGGATTTCCTTTGCGCCGGTTCAGCCGTGGGAAACCGCGCGCGATCATCGGAAGGCCGCCTGATGCGCCCGATCTCCCGCCGCAATGCGCTTTCGGGTGCACAGCAATGACCTATGCTGCCGAACATACGATCGATGGCCCGTCCTGCCTTCACCGCAGTGCCCGCAAACGCATCGTCGCTGCCCCGCGCCGCCCGCGCTGCCGCGACACGCGCTGGCCCGAGGTTGCAGCGACGCTCGCCGCCTTGCGCGCCGCCAAGCGCTGCAGCGTGCGGATCGTCGATGTCGATTGCGGGGCGGGGACGCTGCTGCTGTGCGCGGTGCGGTTCGCACGCGCGCTCGGCTTCACCGCGATCGAGGCGCGCGGCATCGACGCCGCTCCGACGTTGATCGGGCGCGCCAGGGTTGCCGCCGCGGCAGTCCGCGACCCGGCGATCGGGATCATCTTCGAACGCGGCGATCCCGTTGCGGCGTTAGGCGCGGAATGCGATTTTCCGGCCGACATCGTGCTGTGGCACGGCTGCGACCGGACGCACGGCGAAGCCGCAGTCCGCGCCGAGCGGACCGCGCTGTGCGCCGGCCACGCGGTCATCGCGGATCACCCGTCGCCGCGGATCGCGGCATGACGCAGCGCGATCTCCTCTGGCGTGGGCTCGGCGTCGCGCTGGTCGTCTTCGCCACCAGCGTCCGGGTGGCGGATGGTGATGGCACGCAGGCGGCGGCGAGCCTCGTCGCATTCATCCTGACGCTCACCGGGCTCGTCCTCATCGTCCAGGGGAGGCGCGTCCCCGCCGCGCTGCGTGTCGAGCGCAGCCGGCACCGCCTGCTCGCGCAGGCGATCCGCGACCGACGGCACAAGCGGACCGACGACGGCAACGCTTGATCCCCGCGTCTCCACACGACCCTTTCCAGAACGGACTGCCATGCCTCTTCCTTTCGACTGTCGCGACGGCGTCCTCCATGTCGAGGACGTCGCGCTGCCGGCGATCGCCGCCGCGGTCGGCACCCCGGCCTATGTCTATTCGACCGCCGCGCTCCGCACCTCCGCGCGCGCGTTCCGCGCCGGGCTGGCGTCCGTGCCGCGCAAGCAGCTTGCCTTTGCGGTGAAGGCCAATCCCAACCTTGCGGTGCTAAAGCTGCTCGCCGCGGAAGGCTATGGCGCCGATATCGTTTCGGCGGGCGAGATGCTGCATGCACGCGCCGCAGGAATGCCAGCTGAGAGCATCGTCTTTTCGGGGGTGGGGAAATCCCTCCGCGAACTCGCCGCCGCGCTCGACGCCGGGATCGGGCAGTTCAACCTCGAGCTCGAAGAGGAAGGCGTGGTCCTCGCCGCGATGGCGGCAGCGCGCGGCGTGCGCGCCTCCGCAGTGCTGCGTGTGAACCCCGATGTCGACGCGGGCACCCACGCGAAGATCTCGACCGGCCGCAAGCAGAACAAGTTCGGTGTCGCGCTGGACGATGCGGCGGCGATCTATGCGCGTCTCGCCGGGTGCGACGGGCTCGATTTGCGCGGGATCGCGATCCATATCGGCAGCCAGTTGTCGGATCTTGCGCCGCTCGAAGCCGCTTACGCGCGCGTCGGCGAGCTTGTGGCGCGGCTGCGCGCGGCGGGGCACACGATCACGCACGTCGATCTCGGGGGAGGTCTTGGCTTGTCATACCGGCCGGGCGAGCAAATGCCGAGCCCGGCGGCGTACGGCGCGATGGTGGCGCGCGTGACGCGCGACTGGGATGTGACGCTGCTGTTCGAGCCTGGCCGCTTCATCGCCGGCGACGCGGGCGTGCTGCTGACCGAAGTGCTGTGGGTGAAGCCGGGCGCAGTCGACCCCTATGTCATCGTCGACGCTGCGATGAACGATCTTGCGCGGCCTGCGCTCTATGACGCGTTCCACGACTTTGTAGCGGTCCGGCCGAGCGGGCAGCGGATGACCGCCAACATTGCCGGCCCGGTCTGCGAAAGTGGTGACACCTTCGCGATGGGGCGCGAGATCGATGCGGTGGCGGCGGGCGACCTCGCCGTGTTTCGCACCGCCGGGGCGTATGGCGCGACGATGGCGTCGACCTACAATTGCCGCGCGCTGGTGCCCGAAGTGCTCGTCGATGGCGATCGCTTTGCGGTCGTCGCCGACCGGATCGCACCCGAGGCGATGCTCGCCGCACAGCATATCCCGCACTGGATGGCGGAGGCTGAGGCGGCCCCGCGCAAGGCCGCTTGAAGCCTTGCTACGGGGCGAGCGCGGGGGGCGGCTCGTAGACCGCGATCTCGTCGAAGCGCATCCAGCGATAGATTAGGAAGCTGACGATCCAGGCGCTCGCGAACAGGCCGATGATCCAGAAGCCGAGCAGATTGAGGTGGCTGCCGAGCCCGGTCGCCACGTCCCACACCCCGCCCGACAGGTTGAGCTTGTCGGCGAGCAAGGCGGCGGTCTCGATCCCGCCGATCATCACCGCGACCAGCGCCGAGACCGCAGTGATCGTCACGTTATAGTACAGTTTGCGGATCGGCCGGACGAACGCCCATTCATAGGCGCCGAGCATGAGGATGGCGTCAGCGGTATCGACCAGTGCCATCCCGACCGCGAACAGCGCCGGGAACACCAGCACCGCGGCAAACGAGAAGCCGTGCGCCGCCTGCGCGGTCGAGAGCCCGAGGATAGCCACTTCGGTGGCGGTATCGAAGCCGAGGCCGAAGAGGAAACCGAGCGGCGCCATGTGCCACGGCCGCGTTATCAAGCGGAACAACGGCCGGAACAGGCGCGAGAGGGGCCCCTTGCCGGCGAGCAGCACGTCGAGATCGTCGGCGTCGTAGCTGCCGCCATCGCGGACGTGGCGGAAGGTCTTCCAGACCGAGCGCAGGATGACGAGGTTGATCGCCGCGATCGCGAAGAGGAAGCCGGCGGAGAAGATCGTCGCGATGACGCTCCCCGCGGCCTTGAGCGTCTCGAATTGCGCGAGCGCGTTGGCGGTGGCGGCGATCGCGACCGAGGCGATCAGGATCACCGCGCTGTGCCCGATCGCGAACCACAGGCCGACGCTGATCGGCCGAGTGCCGTCCTGCATCAGCTTGCGCGTGACGTTGTCGATCGCGGCGATGTGATCGGCATCGACCGCGTGGCGCAGCCCCAGCGTCCAGGCGAGCAGCGCGGTGCCGAGCATGGCAGGGGCGGCGTGGAACAAGCTGCCGGCCCAGATCCACGCGCCGATATTCGCCGCGAGAAGCAGCGCGAACAGCGCGATGATGCGCGCCCGCAAACGCCGTTTGCGGCTTGGCTGGAGCCCGGTCATCGGGCCGCCCGCTGCGCGCTGGAGTGATGCGCGGCCGGTACCCGATCGGCGCAGAACGATCGAAATCGCATGAAACGTCCCCCGGCGTCGGACGAAACCGGCGGGCCTTCCGTATCGACGGCGACAGTCGTGCCGCCCGGACGCCATCGCGACCGGCACGCCTGCTCGTGCGGCCCCCCGCACCTTCGTCGCTCGACGGACTTCACCGTGCCGCGGCCATCCCCTGGACCAAGGCAAGAGCGACCCACGCCGGCAGGTCTCCTGGCTCACGGGTCACCGCCACGCTGCACGGCCTTCCCAGGCCGATCACGCAAGCGTGTCCGTCCCAGTGGCTGCCCCCGTCCGATGGACCTGGAGCGATGTGCAGCGCGCTCGCCGCTTACAGTTGCAGGGACAGCCTCGGCTTCGGGGTAACCCCCTCACCGCGTTCCCTTTTAAGTCCCTTGCGGGACACCAGCGTAGTCACGAGACGGGCTATCTTCACGACCGCTCGCCTCGGTTGATGGCGTATCGAAACGATCGCTCCCGGGCAAGCGCGCAGCGGTGTCAGCGTTCGAACAGCCGATCGGCGAGCGGTTCGCGCGCCTGCCAGTCGCGGCGCTCGAGTTCGGGAATATCCGAGGGGGCGAGCGGCGTGCCGAGGCACAGCAGGGCGACGAACGACCAAGTCGCCGGCACGTCGAGCAGCACTGTGACCACGTCGGCGTCGAGAATCGACACCCAGCCGAGACCGTAGCCGCGCGCGTGCGCCGCGAGCCAGAGCGTATGGATCGCGGTGACGGTGGAGTCGCGCAACGTCTCGGCGATCGTCGCGCGGCCAAGGCCGTGGCCGGCCAGCGGATCGAGCGCGTTGAACACCGCCAGGATCTCGGGGGCCTCGCGCAGGCCGTGGAGCTTCAGCGTGGAATAGTGCGCGCGGCGCGCCGGATCGACGAGGCGATCGGCCGCGGCGTGGCTGGCCGTATCGACATGCTCGGCAAGACGGTCGCGCAACGCCGGTGAACGGATGCGGATGATCCGCCAGGGCTGCGCATTGCCGACCGACGGCGCCAGGGCGACCGTGGCGAGCAGGTCGTGCAGATCGCGTTCGGGGATCGGCCGCGTATCGAAATGCCGGACGTCGCGCCGCCAGCGGAACAGGTCGTCCAGGCGCGCGACGAACGCGGCGTCGAAGACCGGTGGCGTCATGGCAGTGCTGTCCGGCGCAGCAGGTAGATGTCCATGATCCAGCCATGCTCGGCGCGCAACGCCGCGCGGCGCTCCACGATCCCGTCGGCGACGTCGCCAAGCGAGCCGGCGATCAGCGCCTCGTGCGGCATGCCGAGATAGGCGCCCCACCAGATCGCGACACCCTCCTGCGCCAGCGTGGTGAAGCAGCAATCGCCGTCGAGCATCACCGCGACGCTGTCGGCCGCCTCGGGCCAGCCATGCTCGCGCAGCCGTCGACCCGTGGTGATGACAACGGGCGCGCCGAGCGTGTTGAGCGGGATCGCATGCGCGGCGGTCAGCGCCTGCAGGCTGGTGATGCCGGGGATGACCCGGACGCGCAGCGCCATGCCGCCGGCGCGCAGCCGCTCGGCGATGCGCAGCGTGCTGTCGTAGAGCGAGGGATCGCCCCAGACGAGCAACGCGAGCCGACCGCCCTGCGGCAGGTGCTCAGCGATCTGCGCCGTCCAGGTCGCGGCGATCGCATCGTGCCAATCGCCCACCGCGGCGAGATACGCGCCTGTGGCAGCGCGGACCGGCAGGTCGAACTCGACGATCCGCACCGGCTGCGTCAGCGCGGTGGCGCAGAGCGTGCGGCGCAGGTCGATCAGGTCCGACTTGGCGTCGCCCTTGCGCGGCAGCAGGATCAGGTCGGCGGCGTTCATCGCCGCCTCGGCCTGGCGGGTAAGGTGATCGGGATTGCCCGTGCCGATGCCGATCAGATCGAGCTCGATCACGGCGCATCCTCCTCCATCAGCGGGCCATAGAGGATCAGCGCCGGCGCGGTGCCGATGTCGGTAGCGAGGCTCTCCGCCAGCGCTGCGATCGTCGAGCGGAGCAGCCGCTGATCGGGATGCCCGACATTTTCCGCGAGCAGGGCGGGGGTGGTCGGCGGCAGGCCGTGCTCGACGAGGCGCGCGACGAGCGCGGCGAAGGTGCGTTTGGGCATGAAGATCACCGTGGTCGCCTCGGCATCGGCGAGAGCGGCCATGTTCAACGCGCCGGGCAGGCCGCCGGTGATGTCGTGCCCGGTGACGAACTGCACCCGCCGCGCGCTGAGCCGCCGCGTCAGCGGGATCGCCGCCGCGGCGGCAGCAGCCGAGGCGGAGGTGACGCCGGGGACGATCTCGAACGCGATCCCCGCGGCGCGAAGTGCGACGATCTCTTCCTCGAGCCGACCGAAGATTGCCGGGTCGCCCGACTTGAGCCGGACGACACGCGCGCCGGTCGCGGCATGATCGACGAGCAGTTGGGAGACATGCGCCTGGCTCGGCGAGGCGCGTCCGGCGCGCTTGCCGACTGCAACGAGCTCGGCGCCGGGGCGGATATGGCCAAGCAGCGGACCCGACGAGAGATCGTCGAACAGCACGACATCGGCCGCCTGCAGCCGCGCGACGGCTTTGAGCGTCAGCAGTTCGGGATCGCCCGGGCCCGATCCGACGAAGGAGACGAAGCCCGTCATTGCGCGGGCGCGATCAGGTGGAAGAAGGTTCCCGAGACGCGCCCGCGATACGATCCGGATTCGGCGACGGCCGTGCCCTCGGCATCGACGACATGCGCGAGTGCGGCGTCGGGCTGATCGAGGATCGTCGAATAATGAAATTCGTGGCCGCGCAGCGCCGTGCCGCCGGGCAGCCCCGCCATCGGTGCGAGCAGCGTGGCATGGCGATAGCCGAGATGCATCCGGCGCTGCGCATAGCTGGTGACGAGCCCCAGCAGCCCCGCCATCCGGTGGCTGGTCCCGTCGGCATCGATCAGCGCCTCGCCGAGTGCCATATAGCCGCCGCACTCGCCATGGATCGCGCGGGTGCGGGCATGCTCGGCGAGGCCGGCGTGGAAGGTCGAAGCGGCGGCGAGGCGACCGGCGTGGAGCTCGGGGTAGCCGCCGGGCAGCCAGACGAGGTCTGCGCTGGCGTCGGGCGCCTCGTCGGCGAGTGGCGAGAAGGGCAGGATCTCCGCGCCCGCGTTACGCCACGCATCGAGGATATGCGGGTAAGTAAATGAGAACGCAGCGTCCTGTGCGAGCGCGATGCGCTGTGCGGGGGGTGCGAAACGCCAGGTCTCAGCGGTGGTGTCGGGCTTGGCGGTGGCGGACTCGCGCAGTGCGGTGAGGTCGACATGCTCGCGCAGGAAGGTCGCGTACTGCGCGATGCGCGCGTCGAGATTGGCATGTTCCCCGGCCTGCACCAGCCCCAGATGCCGTTCGGGGAGCGTGAGGTCGCTCCGCCGCGGGAGCGCGCCGAAGACGCGGATGCCTGCCGCCGCCATCCCGCTGCGCGCGAGCCGGTCGTGGCGCGGGCTCGCCACGCGGTTGAGGATCACGCCTGCAATCCGCAGATCGGGATCGTAGCGTGCGAAGCCGAGCGCGGTCGCGGCGGCGGATTGCGCCTGGCCCGACACGTCGATGACGAGCACGACTGGCCATCCCATCCGCCGCGCTATGTCGGCGCTGGCGCCGTTGCCCGTCGCGCCCGCCGCCGCGACGCCGTCGAACAGCCCCATCGATCCCTCTGCCAGCACGAGATCGGCGTCGCACGCGCTGGCGGCGAGGCGGTGGAGCATCGCCTCGGGCATCGCCCAGCTGTCGAGGTTGAACGATCGCCGGCCGCTCGCCGCATGGTGAAAGGCGGGATCGATATAGTCGGGGCCGCTCTTGAACGGCTGGACGCTCAGCCCCTCGTCGCGCAGCGCGCGGAGCAGGCCGAGCATCACCGTCGTCTTGCCGGTGCCCGAGGCGGGTGCGGCGATCATCAGGCCGGGGGTCATGCCTCGGGCTCACTGAAGGGCGAGGTGGCGCTTTGCGGGCGGAAGCGGCGGTCGTAACCGGGAGCGTAGAGGCTGCTTTCGATGAAATCGTCCGCCGCGAGCACGGGGCCGACGAGGATCAGCGCGGTGCGTTCGGGGCCATCCGCCGCTACCGGTGCGATCGTCGCGAGCGTCGCGCGGACGATCCGCTCGTCGGGCCAGCTCGCGCGCCACACGATCGCGACCGGGCAGTTCGGCCCATAAGCGGGGATGAGGTCGGCGACGACGCGGTCGAGCGCGTGGATCGACAGATGGATCGCGAGCGTCGCGCCGGTGGTGGCGAAAGTGGTGAGGCGTTCGGCCGCCGGCATCGTGCTCGCCCGGCCTGGGGTGCGCGTCAGCACGACCGATTGCGTCAGGCCGGGCAGCGTCAGCTCGGCCTCGAGCGCGGCCGCGGCGGCGGCGAAGGCGGGGACGCCCGGCGTGATCGTGAACGGAATGTCGAGCGCACGCAGGCGGCGGAGTTGCTCGCCCATCGCCGACCAGATCGACAGATCGCCCGAATGGAGCCGCGCGACGTCCTGGCCCGCCGCATCCGCCGCCGCGATCTCGGCGACGATCGCGTCGAGCGACAGCGGCGCGGTGTTCACGATCCGCGCGCCCGGCGGGCAATGGTCGAGCAGCGCCTGCGGGACGAGCGACCCGGCATAGAGGCAGACCGGCGACCCGGCGATACGGTCACGCCCGCGCAGCGTGAGCAGGTCGGGCGCGCCGGGGCCGGCGCCGATGAAATGGACGGTCATGGATCGGATCTTTCGGCGATGGCGCAACTGGCCATGCGGTCGGGGGAGATATGGCGCTGCGCGATCAGGCGTGCGCCGGGGCCTGCGGCGGCGAGCGCGGCGGCTTCCGCGACGCTGCCCGCGCCGCGCGCGGCTAGGCTGGCGGGGGATTGGGTCGCGGTCGGCGTGGCGCGCAAGGCTGGCGGTGCAACGGCTATCAGGGGGATGCCCATCGCTTCGGCGAGCGCGGCGAGCAGCGCAGTCTTGTCGGATGGCGCCGCGAGCGCGGTGACCGGCGGATGTCCGGCGCGCGCCAGGTCAAACGCAGCGCTCAGCGAGTCCGCTTGCGCACCGGTGCGATACCCGAAGCCTGCGACGATCATAGCGTCACGCTCCACTGCACGATGGGATAGTTCGAACGCCAGCCACGCCGAGTGCCGATCGGGGCGGCCCGCGCGAGTTCGATCCGCAGCAAGTCGCCGCCCTTATCGCGCTGCCACTGCGAGAGCAGCGCCTCGGATTCGAGCGTGACGGCGTTGGCGACGAGCCGCGTACCCGATGGCAGATGCTGCCACAGCCACACGAGCAACGCTTCGGAAAGCCCGCCGCCGATCACGACCGCGTCGGGGATCGGCTCGCCGGCGAGCGTACAGGGCACGCGACCCTCGATCACGCGCAGCCGATCCATGCCGAGCGCGGCGGCATTGTCGCGCGCGCGGGCGGCACGGGACGGGTCGGCTTCGAACGCCAGCGCGCGCATCGATGCGGCGCAGAGCAGCCATTCGATTGCGATCGACCCCGATCCGGCGCCGATGTCCCACAGCAATTCCCCCGGACGCGGAGCGAGCGCCGAGAGGGTAAGCGCGCGGATCGGTTGCTTGGTGATCTGCCCGTCATGCGCAAACCAGTCGTCGGGTCGGCCGCTGGCCCCTGGCAATACTGCACCCTCGCCAGCGACCTCGATGCCGACAGCGACCGGATGCTGGATGTCGGCGAACGCTTCTGAAGCTGCGCTGGTCTGATGAATGCGCTCGCGCGGACCGCCGAGCGCCTCGAGGATCCACAGCGCGCTCTCGCCGAAGCCGCTCCCGGTCAGGTAGCCCGCCAACGCGGCGACCGCTCCGCCATCGCGGAGGGTGACGATCACGCGGCGGCCGGGTGCGAGATGCCGGCGCAGCCGCTGGAATGGCGCGGCGTGGAGGCCGAGGCACTGCGTCTCCTCGATCGCCCAGCCGAGCCGCGCGGCGGCGAGCGCAAAGCTCGACGGGGCAGGGTGCGCCACCCATTCGTGCGGCGCCAGCTGCCGCGTGACAACCGACCCCGCGCCGAACCAGAACGGATCGCCCGACACGAGCATCACCACCCGGCGCCCACGCCGCGCCAGCACCGGCGCGATGCCGTCGGCAAAGGGGACCGGCCAGCATGCCGTTTCGCAGCCCGGATCGGCGAGCAAGGCGAGGTGCCGCGCCGCCCCCGTCAGCCAATCGGCCTGCGCGATCGCATCACGGCTTGCCGCGGACAGGCCTGCCGGTCCATCCTCACCGATCCCGACGATCGTCAGCCACGGATTGCCGACACCCTCAGCCATGACGCACATCCTGATCCTTGGCGGCACGACCGAAGCCAGCGCACTTGCGACCGCGCTCGCCGAACGCGGCGTGCCCGCGACGCTGAGCTATGCCGGGCGCGTCGCCAGCCCGAAGCCGCAACCGGTGGCGGTGCGGGTCGGCGGTTTTGGCGGGGTTGCTGGGTTGGTGGCGTGGCTGCGCGAAGCTCGGGTCACGCATCTGGTGGATGCGACGCACCCCTTCGCCGCGCAGATGAGCGCGAACGCGGTCACTGGAGCGGCGCAAGCGGGCGTTCCGCATATCGCGCTGAGCCGTCCCGGTTGGGTCGAAGAGGATGGCGACCGCTGGATCCGCGTCGCCGATATTCCCGCGGCGGTCGCTGCCCTTGCAGGTCCACCCCGAAACGTGATGCTTGCGCTGGGGCGGATGCATGTCGCGGCCTTCGCGGCGCAACCGCAGCATCGCTACTTGCTCCGCTTCGTCGATACCCCGTCCGAGCCCGTTGGGTTGCCCGATTACGGCCTGGTGGTGGATCGCGGGCCGTTCACGCTCGCTGGCGATGTCGCGCTGCTGCGGGAGAACGCGATCGATCTGATCGTCTGCAAGGATGCCGGCGGCACCGGCGCGCAGGCGAAGCTGATCGCCGCGCGCAGCCTGGGCGTGCCGGTCGTGATGATCGATCGCCCGCCCTTGCCCCAACGGACCGAGGTCCATGACTTCGCCGCGGTGCTGGCCTGGATCGATCATGCCGCCGACCGCGGCGTGTAGAGGAAGCGCGTTCCGGGGATCATGCGCGTGCGGCTCGAGCCGACGATGACCACCGTGCGCATGTCGGCCATCTCCGCGCGAGCCTCTGGCAGCGCGACGACCTCGAGCTGCTCGTCGGGCGTCGAGACGGCGCGCGCGAAGAGCACCGGGCGCGCGTCGGCACAGGTCTCGCGAAGGATCGCCAGCGCCGAAACCAACCCGTCGGGCCGCGCCTTCGAGCGGGGATTGTAGAAGGCGATCGCGAAATCGGCCTCCGCCGCGAGCCGCACGCGGTGATCGATGATCGCCTGCGGCTTGAGATTGTCCGAGAGGTTGATCGCGCAGAAATCGTGGCCCAACGGCGCCCCGGCGCGCGCGGCGGCGGCGAGCATTGCGGTGATCCCGGGAAGCACCCGGACATCGAGCGTCCGCCATTCGGGCGCGCCCTGCTCGATCGCCTCGAACACCGCCGCCGCCATCGCGAACACGCCGGGATCGCCCGACGACACGACGACGACGCGATGCCCGGCGAGCGCGAGCTCGAGCGCGTGCCGCGCGCGCTCGAGCTCGACGCGATTGTCCGACGGATGCAGCGTCAGCCCGTCGCGCGGCGCAACGCGCGCGACATAGGGGATGTAGCCGATCACATCGGTCGCCGCGGCGAGCGCCGCGCTCACCTCGGGCGTCACCAGCGCCGCGTCGCCGGGCCCGAGCCCGGCGATGGCGAGCCAGCCGGTCACGGCCGACGCCCTTGCCCGTGGATCAGCAGGATCGCGAAATAGGGGGCGACCGCGCCCGCATCGACCAGCCGCGTGATGCGCTGGTCGGGCATTGCGGCATGTTCGACCAACCAGGCGGCATCCTCGCGTCCCGCAGCGGCGACCGCGCGACGCAATTTGCCGAGGTGGCGGCCGATCTTCATCACCACCAGCGCGTCGGTATCGCGGATCCGGCGCGCGAGCTCGGCCTCGGGCATCGTCGCGGTCAGCACGGTCAGCACGTCGTCGCCCCAGGTGATCGGACTCGCGCTCGCGGTCCACGCGCCCGACATGCCGGTGATGCCGGGGACGACCTGGACGGGCACGAGTCCGGTCAGGCGGCTGTGGAGGTGCATGAACGACCCGTAAAAGAACGGATCGCCCTCGCACAGCACGACGACATCCGCGCCGCCCTGCGCCAGCGTCGCGAGGCGTCCGGCGCACTCGGCATAGAAGCCGCTCAGCTGAGCGTTGTAGCGCGGGTCGGCGAGCGGGATCTCGGTGGTGACGGGATATTCCATCGCGAATTCGACCGCGTCGTCGCGCAGGATCCCCTCGACGATGCAGCGCGCATGGCCGGGGCGTCCGGCCTTGCGGAAGAAGGCGATATGGCGCGCCTGGCGCACCAGCCGATCGGCGCGTACGCTCATCAGATCCTGCGCGCCGGGGCCGAGGCCGACGCCGTGGATGGTGCCGCAGGTCATTCGGCGCGGCTCGCCAGCGCGTTGATCGCGGCGACGGTGATCGCGCTGCCGCCCATCCGCCCCTCGACGATGACGCACGGCACCGGCTGTTCCGCCCATAATGCCGCCTTCGACTCCATCGCGCCGACAAAGCCGACCGGACAGCCGATGATCGCGGCGGGGCGCGGGCACGTCGGGTCTTCGAGCATGTTGAGCAGATGGAACAAGGCGGTCGGCGCGTTGCCGATCGCGACCAGCGCGCCGGCGAGATGCGGGCGCCACAGTTCGAGCGCGGCGGCCGAGCGCGTGTTGCCCATCGCGCGGGCAAGCTCGGGCGTCTCGGGCGCGTGGAGCGTACAGATGACGGGATTGTCGGCGGGGAGGCGGGCGCGGGTGATCCCTTCGGTCACCATGCGCGCGTCGCACAGGATCGGCGCGCCGGCTTGTAGGGCTGCTCGCGCGACGCTGGCGAAGCCAGGCGAGAAGCGGATGTGGGCTGCGAGCTCGACTAGTCCGGCGGCGTGGATCATCCGCACCGCGACCGGCTCCTCGTCGCGGTCGAAGCGCGACAGCGCGGCTTCGGCGCGGATCGTGGCGAACGACTGGCGATAGATTGCGGCGCCATCGGTCTCATAGACATGCGGCATCAGGCGGCTCCGAAATGGTCGAGAATCTGGCGCACGTCGAGGCCCGCGCGCGTCGGCGGCGCCCCGGCGCGGGCGTCGAACGCGAGGTCGTAGCGCCCGTCACGCCCGGTCAGCACGACGGCGGCGGGGGCCGCGCGCGCGCAGCCCCTGGCGCACCCCGAGACGTGGAGATGCCCGGCGACGAACGGGGCGAGCCGGGCGGCGAGGTCACGCGTCGCGACGCTGGCTTGCGGGCAGGCGGGTGCGCCGACACAGGCGTCGGTCGCGGCGAGCGGGTCGCGGGCGGGGACGTGGGTTGCGCCTTCGATCAGCAGGAGGCGCCACGGGGTGGTGCGGACGGCGCTGGCGGGGAAGGTGGCGAGCATCGCGATAAAGGTGTCGGCATCGATTCGGCCGAACGGAAGCGGCTGCCCGGCCCCGAGCGGATGGCGGCCGGGGGCGAGCGGCGCTGCGGGTGGGGCGGGATGATCGCCGCCAGCGGCCCAGTCGGGGAGCGGTGCGGTATGGCGCGCCATCCGACCGGCCTCTGCGCCGCCGGTGGCGACGAACCACTGGGCGAGCGCGATCAGCGCATCGACTTCTTTGCCGAGCGCGATCGCAACGCCAGTCTCGCGGCCTTCCGCTCGCAGGATCAGACGGCCTGTGGCGGCGCGTTCGATGCGAAAGTCGGCGGGCGCGGTCGTCAGGATCGGTGTGGCACCAGCGTCGATTGCGAAGCCGACCTTGCCCGGCAACTCGGGAAGTTCTGCGAGGCGCGCTTCGAGTTCGGTCGCGATGCGATACGTGTCGTCGCCTGTCTGCCAGTTGGGCGCGACGAGGATCGCCCGGCGGGCTTCGCGCTGTGGATCGGGATCGACCAAAGCCAGGTCCACCAGCGCGGCGACAAGCGCTTCCCAACTGGAGTCGGTAGCCCCGCGGATCTGCAAATTCGCCCGGTTGGTCACGTCGATCTGGCCGTTGCCATACCGCACCGCCGCCGCGCACAGGCCGAGTATCTGGTCACAATCGAGCCGCCCGAGCCGCGGCCGCACGCGCACCAGCAGGCCGTCGCCCGCCGCCATCGGCCGCCACGCGGTCGGGCACCAGCCACGCACCGCGCTCATGCCGCGCCGTCCAGTTGCGCGAGGATCGAATTGCGCCGCGTCTGCCACAGCCCCGCCGCGTGCAACGCCGCAAAGCGCGCCTCCATCGCCGCGAGCGCGCCCGGGTTGGCCTCCGCGATGAACGCACGAACATCGTCGCGCGCCAGCGTCGCGTCGAAATAGAGGTCGAACGATTCGGGCGTCACCGCGCCCGCGAGATGCGCAAAGCTGCCGAGATGATCGAGCGTCGCCGCGATCTCGGCTGCACCGCGATAGCCGTGGCGCATCATCCCGGCGATCCAGCCCGGATGCGCGGCACGCGCGCGGACGACGC
Source organism: Sphingomonas sp. PWP1-2 (assembly GCF_049898305.1). Taxonomy (NCBI): domain Bacteria; kingdom Pseudomonadati; phylum Pseudomonadota; class Alphaproteobacteria; order Sphingomonadales; family Sphingomonadaceae; genus Sphingomonas; species Sphingomonas sp. PWP1-2. Next base: position 744,428 of record NZ_JAFCXM010000002.1, on the reverse strand, counting down.
GGGCGATCTCTTCGGGAAGCGGCCGCGCGCGCGGGCGATCGGGATCGGTCGCATCGAGGTGATAGGCCGCCGCATTCCCGCCCGTCACCGCCTGCGCGGCGGCGAAGCCGGCTTCGTGCGCGGCATAATCGGCGGCGAGCAGCAGGTCGGTTTCGGGCAGGTCCTGGAGATGGACGAACAGATCGGCCGCAGCGACCCGCGCGCGGATGCCAGCGGAATCCGCGCGTTCGGCCTCGCCATCGAAGGCGTGCGACGAAGCGGCGAGCCACGCTTCGCCAGCCGATCGGCGCGCCTCGGGCGTGTAGGTGTCGACGCTGTCGCCCAGGCCGACGCCATAACGACCGGGCGCGGGACCGAACACGCGCGAAGCGGCCGGTGCGCCCACGAACGGGTTGCGATCGGCGGGCTCGTCGCGCGCGGCAATCGCGCGCACCGCCTGGCCGAACATAACGCACAGCGTCGGGAAAGCATCGCGGAACAGGCCGGATATGCGGAGCGTCACGTCGATCCGCGGCCGGTCGAGCAACAGCAGCGGCAGGATTTCGACCCCGGTTATGCGCTCCGACCCCATGTCCCACACCGGCTCTGCGCCGAGCAGATGGAGCGCCATCGCGAACTCCTCGCCCGCGGTGCGCATCGTCGCCGATCCCCACAGGTCGACGACGAGCGCGCGCGGATAGTCGCCCTGATCCTGCAAGTGGCGGCGGATCAGTTCGTCAGCGAGCCGCACGCCCTGCGCATGCGCCGAGCGCGACGGCACCGCGCGCGGATCGGTCGTATAAAGGTTGCGTCCGGTCGGCAGGACGTCGCTTCGTCCGCGCCACGGCGAGCCCGATGGCCCCGCCGCCACGCGGCGCCCGTCGAGCGCGGCGAGCAGTCCGTCGCGCTCCGCCGCACCTTGGTGCTCGCGGCCGAAGACGTGCAGCCCGTCGCCGAACTGGCTGTCCTTGACGTCGCAGACGAAGGTGTCGATCCGGGTGATCGCCTCGGCATCGGAGCGCGCCGCGTCGAGGCCGAGCACCCCGTCGAGCCCGAGCGCGCGCGCCTCGTCGCGGATGTCGCCGCGCAGCCGCGCACGTCGCGGCGGATCGAGCCCGTCGGCGTTGGAGAATTCGTCGAGCAACCCCTCGAGCCGACCGAGCCCCGCGCCGCCTCCGCTGCGCGCGAGCGGCGGGGGAACATGCCCGATCGTCACCGCGCCGATGCGGCGCTTGGCCTGTGCCGCTTCGCCTGGATCGTTCACGATGAACGGGTAGATCACGGGCAGCGCGCCGGTCAGCGCCTCGGGCCAGCAGGTGTCCGACAGCGCAACCGCCTTGCCCGGCAGCCATTCGAGCGTGCCGTGCGCGCCGACATGGACCAGCGCGTACGTGCTCCGCGCCTGGAGCCAGAGGTAGAAGGCGACGTACCCGTGACGCGGGCAGCGCGACAGGTCATGATATTCTTCCGTGCGCGAGGCGGCACGCCCGCGTTCGGGTTGCAGCGCGACGATGCTCTCGCCGCTGGCATAGGCGGCAAAACGAAACTGGCCTTCGCTGACGGTAGGGTCGCCCTCCGGCTCGCCCCACGCGGCGAAGAGATCCTCGCGCAACGTCGCCGGTAGCCCGAGCAATGCCGCACGATAGTCCGCGACCGGCCAGTCGAGCCTCTGCGTCGCGAGCAGGCCTGGCAGATCGGCGGGGCCGAGTCCGGTGGTATAGCCGGCCCTAGCCAGATCCTCCAGCATCGCCGCGACCGAGGCTACCGCGTCGAGGCCGACCGCATGCGCCATCTGGTGCGTCTTGCCCGGATAGGTCGAGACGACGATCGCCAGCCGCCGCTCCGCCGCCGGGGTGCGCGCGAGCGAGATCCAGCCGAGCACCCGTGCGACGATGGCAGCGACCCGTGCGGGATCGGCGCGATGTTCGCGGCGGGCGAACTGAAGGTCGGGATCGAACGGCGCGTCGTCCTTGAAGCTCGCGACGCCTGCGAACAGGCGACCGTCGACTTCGGGCAGTACGACATGCATCGCCAGATCAACCGGCGACAGCCCGCGCTGCGCGCCTGCCCAGGCCGCGCGATCCGATGTCGCGAGCGCAACCTGAAACACCGGCACGCCCGCCCCATCGAGCGGCGTGGTGCCGGTGTCATCGCGCGCTGAGAACGCGGTCGCGTTGATGATCGCGGCAGGCGCGAGGCTCGCGACCCAGCGCCGCAGCCAGCCGCTTGCTTCCGGGTCCTTGAGCGACGGCGCGAACAGCGCGAACACGTCGCAGCCGCGCGCCTCGAACCCAGCTTGCAGCGCGGCGATCGGGTCGAGATCGGCGGCGGTGAGATACGATCGGTAGAAGACGATCAGGATCCGCGGCCGCGTTGCAGTGAGCGCGAACGCTGCGGGGCAGACGATTCCGCGCCCCGCCTGCCACCCCCCGACCGGCGCGATCGCGCGTGCGCCGTGGACCGGCCGGACATAGCAGCCTGACGCCAGCGCGAACTGCGCAAGCGCCGCCTGCGCCGCCGCCGCGCCGCCGATATCGCACAGCTGCGCGATCCGATGCAGCGTCGAGACCGGCACCGTCGAGGCGGCCTCGAGCCGTTCGTCGCGGCGCCCGTCGGCGGGGATCACCGCCAGCGCGATCCCCTCGCGCCGCGCCAGCGCCGCGACCTGCTGCAGGCCATACGACCAATAGGCCGCCCCGCCGATCAGCCGGATCAGGATACCCTTCGCACCCGTTAAGGTGCGTTCGACATAGGTATCCACCGACAGCGGATGCGTCAGCTCGGCGAGATTGGCGAGCCGTACGCTCGGCAGCGCGGCATCGCCCGCATCCGCCACGGCGCTGCGCCACCCGGCCGCAAACGCGCCGAGATCGCTGTCGGAAAACGACAAGAGCACGAGATCGGCGGCGTCCTGCCCCAGATCGCGCGGCGATGCGCTCTCCTCCAACCCGTGGGTTTCGCGGAAGATGACGTGCATCGCGGCGTCAGCCCTGCAGCGCCGCCCGGATCGCTGCGGGGTCGAGACGATCGCGCTCGGCGATCACCACAAGGCGCGTGGCGCGTGGCTCGTCGCTGCGCCACGGCCGGTCGTAATGCGTGCGGACGCGCGCGCCCACCGCCTGGACCAGCAGCCGCATCGGCTTGCCCGCCACCGCGGCATAGCCCTTCACGCGCAGCACCTCGCCACCGCCGCCGAGCGTCTCGATCCGCGCGGCAAGGTCATCGGGCGCGGTTATCTCGCTGAAGTCGAGCACGATGCTGTCGAAATCGTCATGCTCGTGCTCGTCCTCGCCATCGTGATGCGACGGGCGCGCGGCGATATCGTCCTCCGCCGCCGCGCCGATGCCGAGCACGATGCGCGGATCGACCACGCCGTCGATCAACTCGAGCACGGGAAGCGCGCGCGGCGTCTCGGCGGCGATCACCGCGCGCGCCGCAGCGATGCCCTCGGCACCGGCCAAGTCGCATTTGGTGAGCAGCACCATGTCGGCGCAGGCGAGCTGATCCTCGAACACTTCGGACAGCGGGGTCTCATGGTCGATGCTGGGATCGGCGGCGCGCTGCGCATCGAGTGCCGCCAGATCGGGGGCGAAGCGCCCGGCGGCTACCGCCTCGGCATCGGCGAGCGCGATCACCCCGTCGACGGTGATCCGCGAGCGGATCGCCGGCCAGTCGAACGCCTTGAGCAGCGGCTTGGGCAATGCGAGCCCCGAGGTTTCGATCAGGATATGGTCGGGTCGCGGGTCGAGCGCGAGCAGGGTCTCGACGGTCGGGATGAAATCGTCGGCGACGGTGCAGCAGATGCAGCCATTCGCCAGTTCGACGATATTCTCCGCCGGGCAATCGGGGATCGCACAGCCCTTGAGGATATCGCCGTCGACGCCGAGCGTGCCGAATTCGTTGACGATCACAGCGAGCCGGCGACCGCCCGACTGGCGGATCAGATGGCTGATGAGCGTCGTCTTGCCCGCGCCGAGAAAGCCGGTGACGATGGTAACGGGGATTTTCGTAAGATCGGACATCGGGATTCCCACGGCTCTGGCAACGACCGGCGGGGACCTCATGTCGGTCGGCGCACGCCTTCGATGGGCGCCGAAAGCCCCCCGCAAGCGCACACCGATGCGGCCCCAGCCACACAGGTTCGTCGCTCAGACGGAGAACCGTGCCGCAGCCATCCCCTGGGCCGAAGCAAGAGCGACCTTATCGCCGGCAGGTCTCCTGGCTTGCGGGTCAAAGCTCGGGCATCGCCTTCCCAGGAGCGCATCGCTGGATGCGGTATCCCAGTGGCTGCTCCTGAGTGGAGCCTGACGCCGTCGCTCACCGCTCACAGTTGCAGGGACAGCCGCGGATTTGGGGCGAACCCCGCACCGCATTCCCATTCAAGCCCCTCGCGGGGCACCGGCGCGATCATCGGGACGCGAAAACGCTTCCCGATCATGGTTGTAGCTGCGGCGCGACGGATTGCCAATCGGTCATTCGCGCGGCCGGCGATCATCGGCCGCCGGGATACGCCCTGCCTAGGCCGCGAGCTCTTCGCCCGGCAGGGTTTCGGTATCGATCTGCGCTTGCATCGCCGCGGGATAGCGTGCGCCCTTGAGCGCCCCCGCCGGAAACAGACGGTCGACCGCAGCGACCAGATCCGCGGCGAGCGGGTGTTCTGCCGCGGCGAGATTTTCGGCGAGATGCGCCAGACTGGTCGTCCCCGGAATCGGCACGGTGAACGGCCGCTGCGCCAGCACCCAGCCGAGCGCGAGTTGCGCGGGCGTCAGCCCCGCCTGCGCGGCAAGCGCGTCGAAGTCCGCCACGGTCTTCAGATTCTGTGACAGCAGCGGCTCGACGAAGCGCGGCATCGGGCGGCGGATGTCACCCTCGGCATAGCTGTCGTCGCGGACCGCGCCCGCGAGCAGCCCGCGCGCCACCGGCGAGAAGGCGACGAGCGCGATGCCGAGCTCGGCGCAGGTATCGAGCACCGCCACCTCTGGATTGCGCACTGCGGGCGAATATTCGGATTGCACTGCCGCGATCGGGTGAACGGCGTGCGCGCGGCGGATCGTCTGCGCGGACATTTCCGACAGGCCGATCGCGCCGATCTTGCCCGCTTCCTTCGCCCGCACCAACGCGCCGACCGACTCCTCGATCGGCACCTTCCGGTCGAGCCGGTGCATGTAATAGAGGTCGATATGGTCGGTCCCGAGCCGCCCCAGCGCGCCGTCGAGCGTGCGCGTGATCGCGGCTGGCGTTGCGTCGAGGATGCGTTTGCCGTCGACGAGATCAAGCACGCATTTCGAGGACAGCGTGAATTCGGCGCGGCGATGCATCACCGCGCGCCCGATCAGCCGCTCGTTCTCGCCACCGCCATACAGCGCCGCGGTATCGAGCAGCGTGTAGCCGAGATCGAGCGCTGCGTTGAGCAACCGCGCGCCGTCCTCCGCGCTCGGTGGCACGCCGTAAGCATGGCTGAGGTTCATGCAGCCGAGTCCGATCGCCGAGACGGTGAACGGGCCGATCGTGCGGGTCGGCAAGGTCATGGCAGCTCCGAATGCAACGGGCGGGTCAGCCCAATTCCTCGGGCCAATACAGCCGCATCGGATTGTCGACCAGAAGCTTGCGCTGCAACTCGGCAGTAGGAGCGATTCGCGGGATGACGTCGACCAGCGTGCCGTCGTCTGGGATGCGATGCTCCATATTCGGATGCGGCCAATCGGTGCCCCACAGCACGCGGTCGGGGAAGCGCTCGACCACCGGGCGGATCACCGCGACGAAATCGTCGAACGGCGGGCCCTGCGGTGAGAGGCGTTCGGCGCCCGACACCTTGGTCCAGATGTTGGGGTGGTCGTCGAGCAGCTGCACGAAGCGCGTGATGTCGGCGCCGCCGGGGCCCTGCGCGATGTCGGGGCGGCCAAGGTGATCGACCACGATCGTCGTCGGGATCGCGGCGAGGAAGGGCTCGAGCTCCTCGAGGATATCGGCCTCGAAATAGACGACGACGTGCCAGCCGAGCGGGGCGATGCGGCGCGCGATGTCGAGGAACTTGTCCTTGGGCGCATCGTCGACGAGGCGCTTGAGGAAGTTGAAGCGGACGCCGCGGATGCCGCCGTCGTGGAGCCTCTGCAGTTCGGCATCGTCGATATCGGGGCTGACCACCGCGACCCCGCGCGCTACGCCGTCGGACTTGGCGATTGCGTTTAACGTCGCGGCATTGTCGGTGCCGTGGCAGCTCGCCTGGACGATCACGTTGCGCGCGAAGCCGAGTTGGTCGCGGAGGGCGAACAGCATTTCGGGCGTGGCGTCTTCGGGGTGATATTTCGCCTTGGGGCTGAACGGGAAGTCGGCCTCGGGCCCGAAGACATGGACGTGCGCGTCGATCGCGCCGGGGGGCGGGGCGTAGGCGGGGGTGCTCGGCTGATCGACCCAGGTCTTGGTGCGGCTCATTCGAAAACCTCTCCGTCCATCAATTTGCGCGCGGTGCGCAGCATGCCCGCCTCGATTGGCTGGCCGCCGGCGTCGATCGTCACGACGCATTCGGTGACGCCGCTGGGGTGCTCGACGCCGAGCGTCTTGGTGTTGCCCTCGGGCACGTGCGCGAGCGCGGCGGCGGGCGAACCCTCGATCAGGCACGCGGTCGCGACACTCACCGCACCAAGCACGCCGATCGAGGCATGGACGCGGTGCGGGATGAGCGAGCGCACCGCGATCGCGCCGCCGTCCTTGGGGGCTGCGACGAGCATCATCTTGGGGACCGACTTTTCGGTGACGTCGCCAAGGTTCATCAGCGGCCCGGCCTTCAGCCGGATCGCCTCGATCTTCGCCTTCATCGCGTCGTTCGCGTCGAGCGTTTCCCGATCTTCATAGCCGGTGACGCCGACATCGGTGGCGGCGAAGACGACGCATGGCATGCCGTTGTCGATCAGCGTGACCTGAACGCCGTCGATCGTGTCGACGCCGTTGCCGGTCGGCAGCAGCGCGCCGCACGACGATCCGGCGGTATCGCGAAACGCGAGCGAGATCGGCGCGGCGGTGCCGGGGACGCCGCTGATCGCGGCAGCGCCATCGTAGCGCACCTGGCCGCCCGGCGTCTGCAGCGTGGCGACGGCGACTTGTCCCGTATTCTCCATGAAGATCGCGACGCGGGTTTCGTCGCCGCTCGGCGTCACCAGCCCGCGCTCGACCGCGAACGGGCCGACACCGGCGAGCATGTTGCCGCAATTCTGGCTGTCGCTGACGAGCGGCTGATCGACGAACACCTGGAGGAAGAGATAGTCGACGTCGACGCCCTCGCGCGCCGACTTCGACACGATTGCGACCTTCGAGGTCAGCGGATCGGCGCCGCCCATGCCGTCGATCTGGCGCGGATCGGGCGAACCCATGATCCGCAGCAGCAACGCGTCGCGCGCCGCGGGATCGGCGGGGAGGTCGTCGGCGAGGAAGAACGCGCCCTTCGACGTGCCGCCGCGCATCCACATGCAGCGCACGCCATCACTCATAGCGCAGCCCCAGCGCTTCGAGCTTGCCGCGCATGTCGTAGATGTCGAGCCCGAGTTCGCCCGCCGCGAGCCGCTGGCGCTTCGATTCCTCGTTCGCCTCGCGCTTGCGCGCCTCCTCGAGCACGGCGGGCGCATCGGCGCGTTTGACGACGCAGACGCCGTCGTCATCGGCGACGATCACGTCGCCCGCCTCGATCGCCGCGCCCGCGCAGACGATCGGCACGTTGACCGAGCCCAAGGTCGCCTTGATCGTCCCTTGCGCGAACACCGCCTTCGACCAGACCGGGAAGCCCATGTCCTTGAGGTCGCGCACGTCGCGCACGCCCGCGTCGATCACCAGCCCGCGACACCCGCGTGCCATCGCGCTGGTCGCCAGCAGGTCGCCGAAATAGCCGTCGACGCACGGCGAGGTCGGCGCGAGGACGAGGATGTCGCCCTCCTTCAATTGCTCGATCGCGACGTGGAGCATCCAATTGTCGCCCGGCGGCGACGAGATGGTGACCGCCGACCCGGCGATCCGCGCTCCGGAATAGATTGGGCGCATGTAATGCGCGAGCAGGCCGATGCGCCCTTGCGCCTCGTGCACCGTCGCCACGCCGGCATGGGCGAGACCATCGATCACGCTCTGCTCCACTCGCGAAATCTCGCGTACCACGCGTCCGGCCATGCTCACTCTCCTTGCGGCGTCGGAGTGCCCGGCGCCGGCGAAACCCCCAAATCAAATCTCGTGCACGGCCATAAGATTATACTATGAGAGGGTATGGCGTACGATCCGCTCGACCTCAATCTCCGCCACCTCCACGCGCTGGCGACCGCGACCGAACTGGGCAGCATCAGCCTCGCCGCCGAGGCGGAGAATCTGTCGCAGCCGGCGCTGACGCAGGGGATCGCCAAGGTCGAGCGGCAGCTCGGCGTCGCCTTGCTCGATCGCCGCGCCGACGGCGTGAGCGCGACCGCGCTGGGCGCCGCGCTGGTGGTGCGAATCCGCGCCGCCTATGCGCGGCTCGCCGAAGCGTCGCGGGCGAGTGCGCGCAGCGGCGCGCGAGGGTTCGCGCGGCCCGAACGGCTGATCAGCGCGACGCAGCTGCGCGCATACCTTGCCCTGGCGAATGCTGGGAGCTTCGCGGCGGCGGCGCTGCAGCAGGGGCAGTCGCAGCCCGCGGTCCACCGCGCGGTGCGCGATCTCGAGAGCCTGTATGGCGTGCCGCTGGTCGAGCGGCGCGGGCGCGGCGTGGCGTTGACGCATGCGGGGCGACGCCTTGCGCGCGGCGCGCGGCTGGCGGTGCTCGAACTCGCCGCCGGGCTGGTCGAGGCGCTGCCAGAGGGGGCTGCCGAGCGGATAGCGATCGGCGCGATGCCCTTGTGCCGCGCGCTCGTCCTGCCGCACGCGATCGCGGCGTTCGCGCGGAGCGAGGCGCGGGTTACTGTCGACGTGCGCGAGGGATCGTGGCGCGAACTGGTCGAGCCGCTGCTCGATGGCGAGATCGACGTTATGATCGGCGCCTTGCGCGACGTCGCGCCTGCCGGGCTCGAGCAGACGCCGTTGTTCGAGGATCGGCTGGTGATCGTCGGGCGTGTCGATCATCCGCTCGCCGGCCGCACGCCCGAACCCGCCGACCTGCTGCGCTATCCGTGGATCGCCGCCCCGCACGGATCACCGCTGCGCGCGTTATGGCAGGGCTTGTTCGCTGGCGGCGCTGTGCCCGAAGCCCTGATCGAATGCGGATCGGTGATGGTGATCCGCGGCGTGCTGCGCGACAGCGATTTCCTGACGCTGCTGTCGCCCGACCAGGTCGCGCCCGAGCTCGCGACCGGCGTGCTGTCTCAGATCGGGGCTCCGATCGACCACGCCGTTCGGACGATCGGGCTTACCGTGCGCCAGAATTGGCGGCCCACGCCCGAGCAGGAGCATTTCCTCCAGCTGCTCCATGCAGCGGTCGGAGAAACGAGACTTCCGGAAAACCGATAGCAGCGTGCAATTGTGATTGGCGGGGCGGGCGCGGCTTTGCCACCACGGCTGCATGGCGACGCAAGATCCCAGTTTCATCGGTTTTGGAGAGGCGGCGATGGCCTTCGCCGGTGGCCTCGCGGCATCGGGATATGACCGCGAGCTCGCCTATCCCGCGACGCGCGCCGCCAAACTGGCGGACTTCGCCACGCTGCATGCAGAAGCCGTGATGACCAACCGCGAGGCGGTCGAGGGCAGGGCGGTGATCCTGTCGCTCGTCACCGCCGACCAAGCGCGCGCTGCCGCCGAAGAAACCGCGCGTTCGATCGCTCCCGGCGCGCTGTTCTGCGACCTCAACTCGGTCGCCCCCGAAACCAAGCGGCACGCCGCGCACGCGATCGAGCAGGCCGGTGGCCGCTATGTCGACGTGGCGGTGATGGCGCCGGTGCATCCGCTCGGTCGCAAGGTGCCGCTGCTTGTGGCCGGCCCCCATGCCGAAGCGGGCGCCGAGGCGCTGACCGCTATCGGCTTCACCAACGTCCGCATCGTCGGCGCGAGCATCGGCGCCGCAAGTGCGATCAAGATGATCCGCTCGGTGATGATCAAGGGCCTTGAGGCGCTCACCGCCGAATGCCTGCTCGCCGCCGAGGCGGCGGGGGTGCGCGAAGAAGTGCTCGCCTCGCTCGACGCGAGCGAACGCGCGCGGCCCTGGGCCGAGCGCGGCGCCTACAATCTCGAACGGATGATCGTCCATGGCGGCCGCCGCGCCGAGGAAATGGTCGAAGTCGTCAAGACGCTCGACGGCCTCCGCACCGGCTCGGCGATGGCGCGCGCCACCACCGAGCGTCAGCGCGCGATCGGCGCACTCGGCGTCGCCCCCACCGACACCCTCGATTCCACGCTCGCGCTCCTCAACGCGCGGCTTTCTCCTGCTTTCGGATGTGCCGCATGACCCTCGTGATCGACTGCCATGGCCATTACACCACGGCCCCACCTCAGCATGATGCCTGGCGCGCCGAACAGACCGCGGCGTTCAAGGCGGGCACTCCGGTCCCGGCCTACCCCGCTATCAGCGACGACGAGATCCGCGCGACGATCGAGGCGAACCAGCTCAAGCTGATCCGCGAGCGCGGCGCCGACATGACGATCTTCAGCCCGCGCGCCTCGACGATGGCGCCGCACGTCGGCGACGAGAGGATCGCGCTGCAATGGGCGCAGGTGTCGAACGACCTGATCGCGCGCGTCTGCGACCTGTACCCGGAAACCTTCGTCGGCGTGTGCATGCTGCCGCAGAACCCGCAGGCCGACATGGCCGGCTCGATCGCCGAGCTCGAGCGCTGCGTTACCGAGCTTGGCTTCATCGGCTGCAACCTTAACCCCGATCCCGGTGGCGGCCATTTCACCGCGCCGCCGCTGACCGACCGCTTCTGGTACCCGTTCTACGAGAAGATGGTCGAGCTCGACGTGCCCGCGATGATCCACGTCTCGGGATCGTGCAATCCGGCGATGCACGCGACCGGCGCCTATTACATCGCCGCCGACACGATCGCGTTCATGCAGCTGATCCAGGGCGACCTGTTCCGCGATTTCCCCACGTTGCGCTTCATCATCCCGCATGGCGGCGGCGCGGTGCCGTATCATTGGGGGCGCTATCGCGGGCTTGCCGACATGCTCAAGCAGCCCGATCTGGCGACGCATCTGATGAACAACGTGTATTTCGACACCTGCGTCTATCACCAGCCCGGCGTGAACCTGCTGGCCGAAGTGATCGACAGCAAGAATATCCTGTTCGGCAGCGAGATGGTCGGCGCGGTGCGCGGGATCGATCCGCAGACCGGCCACTATTTCGACGACACGAAACGCTATGTCGACGCGCTCGCCATCCCCGAGGCGGATCGCGCGGCGATCTTTGCGGGCAATGCGCGCCGCGTCTTCCCACGGCTCGATGCCAAATTGAAGGAGCGCGGACTGTGAGCACCTGGGTCACCAACGCCTGGTACGTCGCCGGCTGGGACAGCGAAGTCGATCACCAGCCGCTCGCGCGCACGATCTGCGGCGTGCCGATCATGCTCTATCGCAAGCTCGACCGGCAGGTGGTGGCGATGCGCGATGCCTGCCCGCACCGCTTGCTGCCGCTGTCGATGGGGATCCGCGAGGGCGATTCGATCCGCTGCAAATATCACGGGCTGAAGCTCGGCCCCGACGGCGTCGCCGAGGAAATGCCGCTCAAGACCGACCGCGTGAACACGCGCGTCTGTGCCGAGACCTATGTCGTCGCCGAGAAGCATCGCTTCGTGTGGCTGTGGGTCGGCGACAAAGCCCGCGCCGATGAAGCGCTGATCCCCGATCTGTGGCCATGCTCGACGCCGGGCTGGACCTTCGACGGTGGCTATTATCATGTCGCGGCCGACTACCGGCTGATGATCGACAATCTGATGGACCTGACGCACGAGACGCACGTCCATTCGGGCTCGATCGGCCAGCCCGAGCTGATGGAAGCGCCGCTCCAGACCCGCGTCGAGGGCGACCGCGCCTATGTCGCGCGCTGGATGCCGGGCGTCGATGCGCCGCCCTTCTGGCGCGGCGCGCTCAAGCAGCCGGGGCCGGTCGACCGCTGGCAGATCTGCGAATTCCTCGCGCCCTCCTCGGTGATGATCGACGTCGGCGTGGCGCCGGTCGGCGCGGGCGCGACGCTCGAGAGCCATGACCAGGGCGTGCGCGGGATGGTGGTCGATTGCATGACCCCCGAGAGCGAAGGCACGATGCACTATTTCTGGGGCATGGCGCGCAGCTTCGACCAGGACGATCCCGGCTTCACCGCGCGCTTCAAGCGCGCACAGGGCGGCGTGTTCCTGGAGGACAAGGAAATCCTCGAGGCGCAGCAGCGCGCGATCGCGCTCAACCCCGATCTCAAGCTCAACGCCTACAATATCGACGAGGGCGGCACGCGCGCGCGGCAGATCATCCGCCGCCTGATCGCCGCCGAGGCGGCAAGGGCATGACGGCACCACGCGACATTCACGCCTATCTCGCCGAGCTGGAGACGATCCCCGGCACGCGCGTCTACACCGCGGCGCGGGCGCGTAAAGGCTTCCACCTCAACCAGTTCGCCTTCAGCCTGATGCAGGCCGGAAATCGCGAACGGTTTAAGGCCGACGAGCGCGCCTATCTCGACGCCTGGCCGCTCACCGACGGGCAAAAGGCGGCGGTGCTGGCGCGCGATTACAACGCGATGCTCGACGTAGGGGGGAACATCTATTTCCTGGCGAAGATCTTCTCCACCGACGGCAAGAGCTTCCAATATGCCGCCGGCACGATGACCGGCATGAGCCAGGAGGAATATGCCGCGATGATGCTCGGCGGCGGGCGCTCGCCCGAGGGCTTGCGCTCGCATGCCGAGCAAGCGGCGCTCGCCGAGGTGGCTGAGATCGCCGCCGAAATCCCCAACGCGCCGACGGCGGAGAACTGACATGGCCCGCATCACCGCTGGCATTACCACCAGCCACATCCCCGCAGTCGGCGCCGCACTCGACAACGGCAAGGCAGACGAGCCCTATTGGCAGCCGGTCTTCGCCGGCTACGAGTTCGCGCGGGCCTATGAGCGCGACACCAAGCCCGACGTCGTGATCCTGGTCTATAACGACCACGCCTCGGCGTTCGACATGACCTTCATCCCGACCTTCGCGATCGGCTGTGCCGAGAGCTTTCCGATCGCCGACGAGGGCTGGGGCCCGCGCCCGGTGCCCGAAGTGCAGGGCCATGCCGATCTCGCCTGGCACATCGCGCAGAGCTGCATCCTCGACGAATTCGACATGACGATCATCAATGCGATGGCGGTCGACCACGGGCTGACCGTGCCGATGTCGCTGATGTTCGGGCAGGTCGATGCCTGGCCGGTCAAGGTCGTGCCGATCGCGGTCAATGTCGTCACCTATCCGCCGCCGTCGGGCAATCGCTGCTGGCTGCTCGGCGAGGCGATCGCGCGGGCGGTGGCGAGTTACCCCGAGGATCTCAACGTGCAGATCTGGGGCACCGGCGGGATGAGCCACCAGCTCCAGGGCCCGCGCGCCGGGCTGATCAACAAGGCATGGGACACCGCCTTCCTCGACAAGCTCACCGCCGACCCGGCCGCTTTGCGGCACATGCCGCACATCGACTATCTGCGCGAAGCAGGGAGCGAGGGGATCGAACTCGTCATGTGGCTCATCATGCGCGGCGCGCTGGGCCCCGAGGTGCGCGAACTGCACCGTCATTATCACGTTCCGGCGTCGAACACCGCCGTCGGCCATATCGTTCTGGAGCCATTGCCATGAAGATCGCCCTCGCCGGTGCCGGCGCTTTCGGGGAAAAGCATCTCGACGCCCTGCAGAAGATCGACGGAGTCGAGGTCGTTTCGATCGTCGGCCGCCGATTGGAGCCGACCCAGGCGGTCGCCGCCAAATATGGCGTGCAGCATGCCTGTACCGAGCTCAGCGAAGCGCTCGAACAGCCCGGGCTCGACGCGGTGATCCTCGCCACTCCGACGCAAATGCATGCCGAGCAGGCGATCCAGTGCATGGTGGCGGGCAAGCATGTCCAGGTCGAGATCCCGCTGTGCGACAGCCTCGCCGATGGCGAAGCCGTTCTCGCTAAGGCCGAGGAAACCGGGCTTGTCGCGATGGTCGGCCATACGCGGCGCTTCAACCCGTCGCACCAGTATATCCACGACAAGATCGTCGCGGGCGACCTCGCCGTTCAGCAGATGGACGTGCAGACCTATTTCTTCCGCCGCAAGAACATGAACGCCAAGGGCGAGGCGCGCAGCTGGACGGACCATCTGCTCTGGCACCACGCCGCGCACACCGTCGACCTGTTCGCCTATCAGGCGGGGCCGATCGTCCAGGCCAATGCGATCGCCGGGCCGCTCCATCCCGAGCTCGGCATCGCGATGGACATGTCGATCCAGCTCAAGGCCGAGAGCGGCGCGATCTGCACGCTGTCGCTGAGCTTCAACAATGACGGGCCGCTCGGCACCTTCTTCCGCTACATCTGCGACAACGGCACCTGGATCGCGCGCTACGACGATCTCGTGACGGGGCGCGAAGAGCCGATCGACCTGTCGGGCGTGGCGGTGTCGAGCAACGGCATCGAGCTGCAGGACCGCGAATTCGTCGCGGCGATCCGCGAGGGGCGCGAGCCCAATGCGAGCGTTGCGCAGGTGCTGCCGTGCTACCGCATCCTCGACCAGCTCGAGCGTCAGCTCGCGTCATGACCACGCGCCGCACCCAGGTCGCGGTGATCGGCGCCGGACCCGCCGGGCTGCTGCTCGCGCATCTGCTGCGCGCCGAGGGGATCGACGTGATCGTGATCGAGCGCCAGACGCCCGATTACGTGCTCGGACGGATCCGCGCCGGGGTGCTCGAACGCGGCACGACCGATCTGCTCCACCAGCTCGGGCTCGGCGCGCGACTGACCGCCGAGGGGATGGTCGAAGATGGCTTCAACCTCGCCGATGGCGAACATCTGATCCGCATCGACATCGCCGCGCTGACCGGCAAGCGCGTCACCGTCTACGGCCAGACCGAGGTGACGCGCGACCTGATGGATGCGGCGCCGGCCCGCGGGATCGAGATCGTCTATGGTGCTTCGGATGTCGCGCTGCATGATCTTACCGACGACCGGGCGGCGGTGACCTTCAGCGTCGACGGCGTCGAACAGCGGATCGAGGCCGATTTCATCGCCGGCTGCGACGGCTTTCACGGCCCGTCGCGCAAAGCGATCCCGATGGCCGAGCGGCGCGAGTTCGAGCGCGTCTATCCGTTCGGCTGGCTCGGCATCTTGGCCGACGTGCCGCCATGCCATCCCGAGCTGATCTACGCCAACGGCCCCAAGGGATTCGCGCTCGCCTCGATGCGCTCGCCGACGCGGAGCCGTTATTACATCCAGGTGCCGCTGACCGACCGGATCGAGCAATGGCCCGAGGCGCGTTTGTGGGACGAGTTCGAGGAGCGCTTCGCGCCGCTCGCCGCCGGCCCGGTGACGCGCGGGCCTGCGCTCGAAATGTCGATCGCGCCGCTGCGCTCCTATGTGTTCGAGACGATGCGCTACGGTCGGCTGTTCCTTGCCGGCGACTCCGCGCACATCGTGCCGCCGACGGGTGCGAAGGGGCTCAACCTCGCCGCGTCCGACGTCGCCTATCTCAGCCAGGCGATGATCGCGCATTACCGGCGCGGCGACGATAGCGGGCTCGACGGCTATCAGGCCAAGGCGCTCGCGCGGATCTGGAAGGCCGAGCGTTTCAGCTGGTTCCTGACCAAGCTGATGCACCGCTTTCCCGAGGACGGCCCGTTCGAACACCGCATGCAATCCGCCGAGCTCGCCTATCTCGCCAGCTCGACCGCGATGCAGACGGCGGTGGCGGAGAATTACGTCGGCCTGCCATTATAAGAGGTTGAACCGGGTCAAGAACGGACGTGGACCCGCAGCGCCCGACGCTGCATAAGGCGCCGACCGCAATGGGAGCCGGACGATGACCTTTTCGCTATACGATGCCGTGGTGCCGTCCAACCTTCAGATCCTCGGGGCGATCGACGCGCTGCTCGACAAGGCCGCGGCGTTCTGCGCCGAGCAGGGGACCTCCGAGGCCGAGCTGATCGATGCCCGCCTCGCGCCCGACATGCTGCCGTTCGGCTATCAGGTTAAGTCGTGCGCGGCGCATTCGATCGGCGGGATCGACGGCGTCCGCGCGGGCACCTTTTCCCCGGATATGAAGCCCTGGCCAACCGACTTCGCGAGCCTCCACGGCGTCGTGCAGGACGCCATCGCGAGCCTGAAAGCGATCGACCGTGCGGAGTTCGATGCGCTGGCCGACAGCGATACCGAGTTCGCGTTTGGCGAGACGCGGATGCCGTTCACGGGCGCCAATTTCCTGCTCTCCTTCTCGCAGCCGAACTTCTATTTTCATGCCACCACCGCGTACGCCATCCTGCGCGCGCAGGGCGTCAAGCTTGGCAAGCGCGACTTCATCGGCATCCCGCGCCTGAAGCGCTAAGCCTGATCGACCCGCGACGGCGCAGGCCGTCGGCGCGGGTCGATTCCGTCGATAAGGACATCCCCTGCGCGCCGTAGCCCTCTTGAAATGGTTTCGCCGCCGCGTGCGCGCGAGCGAAGCGATGTTCATCGTACTCGCGACGATCGTGGGGGCGGGGGCCGGTCTGCTGAGCGTCGTCCAGGGGACGATGGCGCGGACGATCCAGCGAATCCTGTTCGGGCTGCCGCCGGGCCAGCGGCTCAGCGCCGTACCGTCCCTGCCGCTGGCTGCGTTGCTCGTGCTCCCGGTCGGCGGGCTCGTACTCGCTGCCTTCTCCTGGGGCGTGCGCGCGCGGCGGCGGCGGTTGGTCGACGCGGTCGAGGCGAATGCGCTCCATGGCGGGCGGATGACGCTCGGCGACAGCTTGGTGATTTCGGGCCAGACGGTGATTTCGAACGGATTTGGTGCGTCGGTCGGGCTCGAGGCGGCTTACGCCCAGCTCGGCGGCGCGCTGGCGTCGCTCGCGGGCGGGGCGTTCAATCTGCGGCGTGCCGATCTGCGTAATCTTGTCGGCGCTGGCACGGGGGCGGCGATCGGCGCCGCGTTCGGGGCGCCGCTGGCCGGTGCCTTCTACGCCTTCGAGATCGTGATCGGTGCGTACACGCCGTCGGCGCTCGCGCCGGTGGTCGCAGCGGCGCTCGCGGGGACCTTGGTCGCGCAAGGCCTGGGCGCGCAGCCCTATGTCATCGACGCTGCGACGATGCCGACCGAGACGCATCATTACCTCATCTATGCCGGGCTCGGTGCGATCTGCGCGGGGCTCGGGATCGTGCTGATGCGCGCGGTGGCCTTGGTCGAGGCGGGCACGCGGCGGCTGCCCCTGTTCGATTGGGCACGGCCAGCGATCGGCGGGCTGTTGCTGATCCCGATCGCGATGATCTCGCCGCAGGCGCTGTCGGCGGGGCATGGCGCGCTCCATGCCGATCTCGCGCTCGGTGCGCCGCTGACGCTCATCCTGATGGTGTTGCTGGTGAAATGCGCGGCGTCGATCGTGTCGCTCGGCTTCGGTTTCCGCGGCGGGCTGTTCTTCGCGTCGCTGTTTCTCGGCACGCTGGTCGGTCATCTGTTCGCAGGTGGATTGGCGCTGGCGATCGGCCACGATGTCGTCGATCCGCGCAATGCCGCGCTCGTCGGGATGGCAGCGCTTGCGGTCGCGGTGGTCGGCGGGCCGATGACGATGGCCATGGTCGTGCTGCAGGCGACGCAGGATTTCGCGCTGACCGGCGCTGTGCTGGCGGCTGCGCTGGTCTCCTCGACGATCGTGCGCGAGACGTTCGGCTACAGCTTCTCGACCTGGCGGCTGCATCTGCGCGGCGAGACGATCAAGAGCGCGCGCGACGTCGGGTGGGTCAAGACCTTGACCGCGGGGCAGATGATGCGGCGCGGCGTCGCGGTGGTGGCGGCGGACACGCCGCTTGGCACGTTCCGCAGCCATGTCCCGCTCGGATCGTCGAGCCGTACCGTGCTGGTCGATGGCGCGACGCATTACGCCGGCATCGTCCAGACGCCGGCAGCCTATGCCGAGGGCCTCGATACCCACGCCGCGGTCGGCCAGCTCGCGATCAACGTCGACGCGGCGCTGACGCCGGGAATGGACATTGCCGAGGTGATGCGGCGCTTCGACGCATCGGGCGCCGACGAACTCGCCGTCCTCGACGACAATCGCGCGGTGCTCGGCATCCTGTCGGAATCGTTCGTCCGGCGGCGCTATGCCGAGGAGCTCGAAAAGACAAAGCGCGAGCTGTTCGGCGAACGCTAGCCCCGCCGCCCTGTCCCCGCGCGCGCGCGTGTACCCGGGCGGAGGACGGACGCGCGCAGTTGCCGACGCCCGCTCCAGCTGCGCGCACCGCATCGCGGAACAGCTCCTCGCCGACCGACGATGGTTGACGGCGTACGCCGTCGTGCGGCACTCCCGTCGGGTGGAGACAGACCCCGACTTGGAAACCACGTTGCTCGGCCCGGTCCTCGCCGACCGCGCGTGTGGCGATTGCACCGCGTGTTGCACCGTTCTCACGGTCAACACGCCCGAGTTCGCAAAGCCCGCGGGAACGCCGTGCGTTCACCTTACGACGCTAGGATGCGGCATCCACGCCGTGCGCCCCCGTATCTGCCGCACCTGGTTCTGCGCGTGGCGGCGCGTCGCGCGCATGCCCGAGGACGCGCGCCCCGACCGATCGGGCCTGCTCGTCTCGCTCACCTTCGTCCAGCACCCGCAAAACTGCCTCGAAGGCGTGTCGATCACCGTCCGCGCGCTCGAGGGGAGCAACGCGATCGAAAACGGCATGGCCGCCGCGGTGCTCGACAGCGTGTGCGATCGGTTGGTCCCCGTCTGGTTCAGCGACGGGTCCGAGAAGATGTTGATGCACCCCGACGCCGAAATTGCCGGCTTCGTCCTCTCGGGCGACCCCGCACCCGCCGAACTCCACGACGAAGTCGTCGCCTGGCGCGCGCGCTACGGCGTTTTCGCGTCCGACGCTTAGTCGCGCGCGCGTGACCCTCGCCGATGCGCTGGTTTCAGTCGCCTCCGCGCTTTAAAGGGCTTGCAGACACGACGACGGGAGCTCGATCTGTGCTGGACGAGGTGACACGATGACGGCTGTAGCGATCCTGCTGGCACAGGCGGTCAGCCTGGCCGCGACCAACTATTCGATCGACGTGCCGATGCGCGCGCCCGTGGCGCCGCCGGTCTGGGCGGACGAGTTCAACCAAAAGATCGACCAGACCCGCTGGCGTTTCGACACCGAGCGCAACCTGCAGGGCTGGGCCAATCACGAGAAGCAATATTACGCCGCCGACCGGCGCGAGAATGCGCGGATCGAGCACGGGGCGCTGGTGATCGAGGCGCGGCGTGAGGCGCTGCGCGCCGAGCCCGACTGGGGTGGGCAGGCATACAGCTCGGCCAAGCTCGTCAGCCGCGAGTCGCTCGGCTACGGTTTTTACGAAGTGCGCGCCAAGCTGCCGTGCGGGCGCGGCACCTGGCCCGCGATCTGGTTGCTGCCCCAGAGCGGAACGTGGCCCGATATGGGGGAGATCGACCTGATGGAGATGGTCGGCTGGCAGCCACGCGTGGTGCATGCCACGGTGCATAGCGGGGCGTTCAATCATGTACGCGGTACGCAGCGCGGCGCCGAAACCCGCATTGCCAGCGCGTGCTCCGCCTATCACCGGTATCAACTCGACTGGCAGCCCCATTCGATCACGATCGGCGTCGACGGCCATGGCTATATGCGCGTTGTCGACGATCAGCCGGGCGGACATGCCGCCTGGCCGTTCACTGTGCCGTATCGGCTGATCCTCAACCTCGCGGTCGGCGGTGATTGGGGCGGGGTCAAGGGAATCGACGATGCCGCGCTGCCGCAGCGCATGTCGGTCGACTACGTCCGCTACTGGCGCGCACCGTGAGCGAACCCGCGATCACCGTCCACCGCGTCGGGCGCGAGGCGCAGCCGGTGGTGGTGATCGACGGCTTTTCCGCCGAGCCTGATGCGTTGCGCGCGGCCGCGATCGCGGCGAGCTTTGGTCCTGCCGCGCAGCATTACCCGGGTATCCGCGCGGCGCTTCCGCCGGCGTATGTGCCCACGCACCTCGCGGTGTTGGCGAGCGTGCTCGGCCCGGTGCTCGGGCGCGGCGGTGCGGTCGACCTGATCGACGCGAGCTTCTCGATCGTCACGACGCCGCCCGCAGCGCTCGATATCCGCCAGCGCTTGCCGCATTGCGACGCGTTCGGCGCCGACCGGATCGCGCTGGTCCACTATCTCGCCCCGCACCATGCCGACGGGACCGCCTTCTTCCGGCATCGCTCGACCGGGTTCGAGACGATCGACGAGGAACGCGCCCCGATCTTCTTCGGCCAGCTCGAGGCCGAGCTCCGCCACGGCGGCGTGCCGCCCGCGCGCTATGTCACGGGCGATACGCCGCTGTTCGAGCGCACCCTCGAAATCGAGGCGCGCTACAACCGCGCGCTCGTCTACCCGAGCTATCTGCTCCACAGCGGCGCGATCGCGCCCGACGCATTGCTGTCGGGCGATCCCGCGGACGGGAGGCTGACGGTCACCGCCTTTCTGTCGGTCGGTTAGGGTTTCATCGTCGCCGCGGTCACGTTCGCGGTCGAAACAAGCGCGCGATCGGTCGCATCATGCGCCAGTGCCACCCGGTAGCGGCCACCCGCGACCCGCCAGCCGGGCAGCGCCGGATCGTAATCCGCGAGGATCCGCGGCTCGGCGACGAGCGTGACGCGCTTTGCCTCGCCCGGCTTCAGCGTCACGCGCTGGAATGCCGCGAGTCGCATCGGCACCGCGGTGCCGTCGCGCGTAACGTACATCTGCGGCACGTCGGCGCCCGCAACGCGTCCGGTATTGACGACCTCGAAGCTGATGCTGAGCTTGGCGCCGCCCGTCACCACCGGGTTGCGATAGGCGAAGCGCGTGTAGCTAAGCCCGTATCCGAACGCGAAGAGCGGCGTGACACGCGTCTTTTCATACCAGCGATACCCGACATCGGCACCTTCGGTGTACTCGATCGGGAAGCTCGCCAGTTGATGGTCGCTGGCATGGCCGGGGTCGGCGGCGGCCTGCGCCTCGGCGCTGGTCAGGCGGTCGAGCCCGACGGGAGCGGCGCGCGGTGCCTGGCTTGCACTGGCGGGGAAGGTGATCGGCAAGCGACCCGATGGATTGACGCGACCGGTAAGGATGTTGGCGATGGCGGGGCCGCCACGCTGGCCGGGATACCAGGCCTGGACGACTGCTGGCACCGCCGACAGCCACGGCATCAGCACGGGGCCGCCTGTTTCCATCACCGCGATCGTCCTGGGCTGCGCGGCGGCGACCGCGGCGATCACGTCGTCCTGCCGGTCGGGCAGCGAAAGGTCGGCGACGTCCTGCGCCTCGGTCGCCCATTGCGTCGCGAACACGATTGCGACGTCGGCAGCCTTGGCGGCGGCAGCGGCGGCGGCCGGGTCGCGGCCATCGATCCATGTGACCTGCGCTTGCGGCATCGCCGCGCGGATCGCGAGCAGCGGCGAGGAGGCGTGCCAGGTGATGCGCGCAAACGACGACGCGGCACCGCTGGTGAGCGGGATCTCGACCGGCGCGCCGCCGACCGAACGCACCTGGCTCGATCCTCCGCCCGACAGGACGCCGACATCGGCACGCCCGCCGATCAGCACGACGCGCTTCGTGGTGCGGGAAAGCGGCAGGAGGTTGCCCTCGTTCTTGAGCAGGACGATCCCGGCTTCGGCCGCGCGCTGTGCGACTTCGGCATGCGCGTCGTACGAGATCGGCTGCGCGGTATCGGCGGGCGCATCATAGGCGCCGGTCTCGATCAGCCCGGTCAGATAGCGGATCACCATGGCGTCGAGCCGCGCCATCGGCACGCGGCCGGCGGCGATATCGGTCTTAAGCGGATCGCCGAAATAGATGGCGCGGTCGAGTTCCTGCCCCGATTCCTGATCGAGCCCGGCGTTCGCCGCCTTGGCGGTCGAATGCACCGCGCCCCAATCGCTCATCACCCAGCCGCGATAGCCCCAGTCGCGCTTGAGCACGTCGTTCATCAGATGCGCATTCTCGCACGCCCAGTCGCCATTGACCTTGTTGTACGCGCACATCACCGAGCCGGGCTTGCCCGTCTCGATCGCGATCTGGAAGGCGAGCAAGTCGCTCATCCGCAGCGCCGCCTCGCCAATCCTGGCGTCGACGACGGTCCGGCCGGTTTCCTGCGAATTGAGGGCGAAATGCTTGACCGTCGAAACGATGTGGTTCGACTGGACGCCAGCGATGTGGGCGCCCGCCAGCATGCCCGAAAGCAGCGGATCCTCGCCGAGATATTCGAAGTTGCGGCCGTTCCACGGATCGCGTGTCAGATTGACCCCGCCGGCAAGCAGCACGGTGAAGCGCTTGGCGCGCGCTTCGGCGCCGATCATCGCGCCGCCGGCCCGCGCGATCGCGGGATCGAAGGTTGCCGCGGTCGCGAGGCTCGAGGGGAGGGCGGTCGCGACGTCGCCCTTGCGCTGTTCGATCTGGTTGGCGACGCCAAGCGAGGCGTCGCTTTCGCGAATCAGCGGAACACCCAGGTGCGGAATGCCATCGATATGGCCGGCCGACGGAATCAGCTCGTTTGGCGTCTTGCCCTTGGCCATTGGCGGGAAGAGTCCGTGAACGAGCGCGATTTTCTCGTCGAGTGTCATTTTGGCAACGATCGCCGCCGCACGCGCGCGCGCGTCCTGCGCCGCAGCTTTCGCGGGCGATTGGCGCGCGACGACGGGCGACGTGCAGGCGATGCCGGAAAGCAGCGTTGCGCCCAGCAGCCAGCGGTGAATCGTCTTCGCCATTTCAGAAATCCTCCCAGATCTTGGCGCGCTGCCCTCGCCGACGCGGGCTACCCCGCGTGGCAGTGCCGCCGCCTGCGGTGCCTAGACAGCACATCCCGGGAACGTTCACAACCACCCGTTTCCGCCAGTTCGTCGACTTGACAATCGCTTTGCTGCGGAACAAGTGAACGTTCTCAAATCAAGAGGGCGCAGGGGTAACGCGCCGCTCAGGGAGGATGATGATGGGGGGCTTTAGCAGCCGTTTGGCGACGCGTTTGGCGCTTGGCGTATCGACGCTCGCGCTCGCGGGCTATCCGATGATGGCCGTTGCGCAGGACGCGGCATCGACGATGGGCAACACCGGTCCGTCGACCACACAGGACGCGCCTACCGGCACCGCGACGACGCAGAGCACCGCGACCGCAGACGGGACCGATGCGAGCGGCGATATCGTCGTCACCGGCATCCGCGCCTCGCTCCGCAGCTCGATCAACCTCAAGCGCAACGCGCAGGGCATTGTCGACGCGATCTCGGCCGAGGATATCGGCAAGTTCCCCGACACCAACCTGGCCGAATCGCTCCAGCGCATCACTGGCGTGTCGATCGACCGATCGAACGGCGAAGGCCAGTTCGTCACCGTCCGCGGCTTCGGCCCCGAGTACAATCTCGTCACGCTCAACGGCCGCCAGCTCGCGACCTCGACCATCGGCGACGGCAACAGCGCGCCGGTCTCGCGCTCGTTCGATTTCGCGAACCTCGCTTCGGAGGGCGTCGCCGCGCTCGAAGTCTACAAGTCGGGCCGCGCGAGCGTTCCGTCGGGCGGCATCGGTTCGACGATCAACATTCGCACCCCGCGTCCCTTCGACAAGCCGGGGATGCGCGGCTCGCTGTCGGCGCGCGGTGTGGTCGACACGTCGCAGAATGGCGGCAAGGACGTGACGCCCGAAGTTTCGGGCATCTTCTCCGACACCTTCGCCGACGATCGTATCGGCGTGCTCATCCTCGGTTCGTTCCAGGAGCGGCGTTTCAGCGCGAACCAGGCCAATGTCGGCTTCCGCGACGGCTATCTCGGTGCCGAGAACAATTGGGGTTCGCTCGCGCAACCAGGCGACCCGCGCGCCGCCAACATCGCCAATCGCCCGGGCGCGACCGACGTCTATCAGGTGCCGCAGAACGCGGGCTACGACGTCGTCAACGGCAAGCGCCAGCGCATCAACGGGCAGGCGGTTCTCCAGTTCAAGCCGACTGACACCCTGACCGCGACGTTCGACTATACCTATTCGCGCAACACCGTCGACATTCGCGATAACAGCGTCGGCATCTGGTACAACCACAACGACACGTCGAGCTCGTGGACCAACGGCCCTGTCGCGGGCCCGAACTTCTACACCGAGCGGTTCGGCGCGGGCGAGACCAAGGATCTGGCGTATTCGGCGTCGCAGACGTCGGCGCGCAGCGAGAACAAGGCGATCGGCGGCAACCTCACTTGGAAGGGGCCGGGCGGGGTCACCGTCGTGCTCGACGTCAATCACTCGACCGCGACGTCGAAGCCCAACAGCCCGTACGGCAACAGCAACTCGGTCGGCACCGCGGTATTCGGCGTCCAGAACCAGACGATCAACTTCCAGAACCAGCTGCCTGTCATCTCGTACAACATGTATTCGGGCATCGATCCGCTCAATGCCGCGAACATCGTCCCGACCGGCAACGCCTTCCGCAATTCCTACTTCCGCGACGAGATCAACCAGATCCAGCTGAAGGGGCATTACGATCACAGCCACGGCTTCCTCGAAAGCCTCGACTGGGGCGTGCAATACACCGACAACAAGGTCCGCTCGGCCTATAGCGTGTTGCAGAACGACACGTGGGGCGGAACCGGCGGCGACAGCGCGGCGCAACGCGCGGCGGCGGCGGCATTGCTGCCCGACAGCCTGTTCACGCTGACCAGCATTCCCGACAAGTTCTCCGGGATCAGCGGCGCGAATTCTGCGGACATCGTCAAGTCGTTCTACACGTTCGACCTGCCAAGCGTCGTCAAGCTGCTCGACCAGGCGTACAAGATCTGTGGCGGGGCCGGCCAGTGCCTGCTTCCGTACACCACCGATTCACGCGTCCGCGAGAAGACGATCGCGCCGTACTTCCAGTTCAACGGCAAGTTCGACGTGTTCTCGGTGCCCGGCCACATCATCGGTGGCGTGCGCTACGAAACGACCGACGTCAGCGCGACCGCGCTCGTGCCGAACCCATCGGGCGCGCGGCAGAATTCGCAGAACGAGTTCAACATCCTGTTCAACGGCAACGGTTTCACGTCGTTCAAGGGTAGCTATCAGAACTGGCTCCCGTCGGTCGATTTCGACATCGAGCCGACCGACACGATCAAGCTGCGGGCGTCGTACAGCCACACCATCACCCGTGCGGACTATGGCAGTCTGCAGGGCGGTCGCCGGCTCGATCAGCTGTTCCGGGTCGGCGGTGGTACCGGCTCGGTCGGCAACCCCAATCTGATCCCGTTCAAGTCGAAGAACATCGATCTGTCGGCAGAATGGTATTACACCAAGGAGAGCTACATCTCGGTCGGCTATTTCCACAAGAACGTGTCGAACTATATCAGCACGACCGTGGTCAATCAGACGATCCCGGGCATTACTTCGCCGACGACGACGTTCAACGGCGTGACGCAGAACGGTCCGCGGTATCAGGCGGCGCTCAATGCACTCGGAGCGAATGCGACCTTCGCCCAGATCCGCGACTATATCGGCGCCAATTATCCGGGCGGCGTGGTCAATGGGACGATCGTTGCGCAGGCGAACGATCCGCTCGTCAACTTCGTGATCCAGACGCCGTTCAACAGCGCGCAGACCGCCAGTGTCGACGGCTTCGAATTCGCGATCCAGCACAATTTCTGGAACACCGGGTTCGGCACGATCCTCAATTACACGATCGTCCGCGGCAATCAGAACTATAACAACCGCTTGCCGTCGAGCGTGCCGCAGTTCGCGATCACGGGTCTTTCGGACAGCGCCAACGCAGTGCTGTTCTACGACAAGAACGGGCTGCAGGCGCGCGCCGCGTATAACTGGCGCAAGGGGTATTTGGCGGGGGCCGGCGTCAACCCGACCTACGTCAATACCTACGGCCAGCTCGACGTCAGCGCGAGCTACGCGATCACCAAGAACATCTCGGTGTTCGTCGAGGGGATCAACGTCAACAGCGAGAATCGCAGCGGCCATCTCCGCTCGGACCGCAATGTCACGTTCGTGACCAAGCAGGATCCACGCTATTCGGCGGGGGCGCGAATCTCCTTCTAGCAACTGGTGCCACCCTCGCGATGCGAGGGTGGCGTTTTCCAGGGCCACGCGGCACAAGCGTCAGCGAACCGGGCCCGAGTACGGACCCCGCAACAGGACGGGCCAATTGGATACGGCCATCTCTAAAGTCGTCATCGTCGGTGGCGGTACCGCCGGTTGGCTTGCCGCGTGTCGTATCGCCGCGGCGGCGCGGCCCTCCGCGGCGCATCCGATCACGGTGACCCTCGTCGAATCTCCCGACGTTGCGACGATCGGGGTGGGCGAGGGGACGTGGCCGACGATGCGCGCGACGCTCGAGCGGATCGGGATCGGCGAGGCCGAGTTCCTGCTCGCCTGCGATGCCTCGTTCAAGCATGGCTCGCGCTTCCACGGCTGGGCGACCGGCGCGGCGGACGACGTTTACTTCCATCCCTTCACGCCGCCCCTGGAAGCCGACGCGCGCGCGCTCGTCGCCGCGTGGCAGGCCGAAGCCGCGGGTGCCGCGTTCGCCGACGTGGTCACGCCGCAATCGCAGGTTGCAGGGCAGTGCCTCGCGCCACGCCAGCGATCGATGCCCGATTATGCGGGCGCGCTGAACTATGGCTATCATCTCGATGCGGGCAAGCTCGCGGCTTTGCTGGTGCGGCATGCGACAGAACGGCTTGGCGTGCGGCACGTGCGCGATCATGTGATCGGTGTCGATCGCACGGCGACGGGCGAGGTGATCGCCGTAAATACCCGCGACACCGGCGCGGTCTCAGGCGATCTGTTCCTCGATTGCACCGGCCACGCCGCGCTGCTCGTAGGCGACGTGCCGTTCATCGACCGCAGCGACGTGCTGTTCAACGATCGCGCGCTGGCGGTGCAGGTTCCGGTCGCCGCCGACAGCCCGATCGCCGCGCAGACCGACGCGACCGCGCATGCGGCGGGCTGGATCTGGGACATTGGCTTGCCCACCAGGCGCGGTGTCGGCTGCGTCTATTCCTCCGCGCACATGAGCGACGACGCCGCGCTGGAAACGCTGAGCGCATATCTTGGCAGCGCCGAACAGATCACGCCGCGCCGGCTGACCTTCCGCTCGGGCCACCGCGAACGCTTCTGGACCGGCAATTGCCTCGCGATCGGGCTCTCGGCGGGGTTCCTCGAGCCGCTCGAGGCGTCGGCGATCGTGACGATCGAGCTGGCGCTCGACGCGCTGCTCGACGACTGGCCGACGCACGAAACGATGCCGCTGACGGCGGCGCGCTTCAACACGCTGTTCCGCTATCGCTGGGACCGGATCGTCGAATTCCTCAAGCTGCACTACGTGCTCAGCCGACGCGAAGGGCGGTATTGGCAGGACCACCGCGATCCGGCGTCAATTCCGCCGCGCCTCGCCGAACTGCTCGCGTTGTGGCAGCACCGGCCGCCGACGCGCGCCGATCTGCCGATGGTCGACGAGCTGTTTCCGGCGGCGAGCTATCAGTATATCCTGTACGGCATGGGGGCACGGGTCCCCGATCCCGGCCCGCTGCGTGGCGGTCCGCTACCGTCGTTCGCCCCGATCGCCCAGCGCACGCGCGGCATGGTCGCGACGCTGCCGCCGATCCGCGCGTATCTCGACGCGTGCCGGGCGGCATCTCAACCGATCGCTATGGAGCATATGAACTGATGGCCAACCACGTCCTGCTCACCAGCGACGATCACCGAACGCTCCGCATCACCTCCGAGCGTAGTGCCGCGCTTGGCGACGCGGTGATGTCGTGCCTGATCGTGCCGAGCGAGTTTCGGCGCGTGCAGAACGAATATCCGATCCTGTTTCGTCTCACCCCACAGCGCGATCGTTTCCAGGCGCTCGCGATGTTCGGGTTCGAACCCGGCGAGAACCTGTTCCTCGCTGGCGAGCGGTGGGAAGCCCGCTACCGTCCGCTCGCGCTCGAGATCCAGCCCTTCCTGATCGGGCATCCCGCGACCGAGGGCGGCGACAAGCAGATCCATCTCGACCTCGACCATCCCCGCGTCGCGACCGGCGGCGAGGGGGTGCGCGTGTTCGACGATCTCGGCCGGGCGACGCCGTATCTCGAGACGATCGCCGCCCAGCTCGGCGAGCTCGATGCCGGCTGGCAAGCGAGCGAAGGCTTCTTTGCTGCGCTCGCGCGGCACGAATTGCTCGAGCCGCTGACGCTCGAGATCACGCTCGCCGACGGCAGCACCAACCGGCTGGTCGGCTATCACGGAATCGCCGAGGAACGGCTGCAGCAGCTCGACGCCGTGGCGCTGGGGGAACTCCACGCCGACGGGCATCTGCTGCCGGTGTTCATGGCGCTCGCTTCGCTCGCCAACGTCGCCGAGCTGGTCGAGCGCAAGAGCCGACGGGGCGACCTGCGTGGCTGAAGCCGTCCCCGGCGTCTTCAAGGATCTCGCGTCCGTGCCCGAGGTCGAGGTCGCCGACGCGGCCGAGCTCGACGCGCGGCTGCGCGCGGCCGATGCGCCGTTCGTCGTGCGCGGGCTGGTCAAGGACTGGCCGCTGGTCGAGGCGGGGCGCCGCTCGTCGCGCGACGCGCGCGCTTATCTGCTGCGTCACCACCGCGACACCGCCTTCACCGTCGCGATCGGCGAGCCCGGCGGCGATGGCCGGCTGTTCTACGATGCGGCGATGGCGATGAATTTCCGCACGCTGCGCGCCAAGCTGCCCGACATCTTCGGGCGGATCGACGCGATCGAAGGCAAGGCGGGGGCGCCGCCGGTCTATCTCGCCTCGATCGACATGCACCAGTTCTTCAAGGGTCTGTATGAGGCGAACCATGTCGATCTCGGCGATCGGACGTGTCTTGCAAGCATCTGGATCGGCACCAGGACGCGGATCGCCGCGCATAACGATCTGCCCAACAATCTGGCGTGTGTGGGCGTGGGGCGGCGGCGTTTCACGCTGTTCCCGCGCGAGCAGTTCCGTAATCTCCATCTCGGGCCGATCGACAATACGCCTGCCGGGCGCGCAATCAGCATGGTCGATTTCCACGCGCCCGACGCGCAGCTGCACCCGCGTTTCCCCGACGCGCTCGCGCACGCCCAGGTCGCCGAACTCGAGGCGGGCGACGCGCTCTATATCCCCGCGCTGTGGTGGCATCACGTCGAGGGGCTCGCCGATTTCAATGTGCTGGTGAACTATTGGTGGCGCGAGACGCCGCGCTGGATGGGCTCGCCGCAGGATGCGCTCAACCATGCGTTGCTTGCGATCCGCGATTTGCCCGCCGACCAGAAGCAGCATTGGCGCGACCTGTTCGACTATTACGTGTTCGACAACGGCGACGACGTGACCGCGCATATTCCGGACGCGGGTCGCAGCATCCTCGCCCCGCTCACCCCGGAAAGCGCCGACCGCATCCGCGCCTTCCTGCTCAGGAACCTCAGCCAATGATTGCCAGCCCACGCCGTATCGTCGTTGCCGGGGGCGGAACCGCGGGCTGGATGGCCGCCGCCGCGATCGCGCGGACGATGGGCCGCACCGCCGAAGTGACGCTGATCGAATCCGATGCGATCGGGACCGTCGGGGTGGGCGAATCGACCATCCCGCCACTCGTCACCTACAATCGGCTGCTCGGCATCGGCGAGGCCGATTTCATGCGCGCGACGCAGGCGACCTTCAAGCTCGGCATCCTGTTCGATGGCTGGAAGGACGGGACCGACCGGTATTTCCACTCGTTCGGGACGACCGGGCAGGACCATTGGTCGGCCGGCTTCCAGCATTTCTGGATGAACGGCCGCGAGCGCGGGCATGACGCGGCTTACGACGCCTATTGCCTCGAGCTGGTCGCCGCGATGGAGGGCAAGTTCGCGCATCTCCCCGACGAGCGGATGAACTACGCCTATCAGCTCGATTCCTCGCTCTATGCGCAATTCCTGCGACGGATGGCCGAGGGTGACGGCACGCGGCGGATCGAAGGCAAGATCGCGCGCGTCGCGCTCGATGGCGAGACCGGCGACGTCGCCGCGCTGCATCTGGAATCTGGCGTGGTCGTCGAGGGTGACCTGTTCCTCGACTGTACCGGCTTTCGCGCGCTGCTGATCGAGCAGGCGTTGCACGCCGGCTATGACGACTGGAGCCACTTTCTGCCGTGTGACTCGGCGATCGCGGTGCAGACCGAGAACGTCCGGCCACCCGTTCCCTATACGCGCGCGATGGCGCACGATGCGGGCTGGCAGTGGCGCATCCCGCTGCAGCATCGCACCGGCAACGGCATCGTCTATTGCAGCCGCTACCTCGACCGCGACGCCGCGCTCGAGCGCCTGCTCGGCAATGTCGAGGGCACGGTGCTGACCGAGCCGAACAACATCCGCTTCGTGACCGGCGCGCGGCGCCGGCAATGGCACCGCAACGTCGTCGCGATCGGGCTGTCGGGCGGGTTCATGGAGCCGCTCGAATCGACCAGCATCCATCTCATCCAGCGCGCGATCCTGCGGCTGATCCGGATGATGCCGGGCGGCGCGATCTCGCCGCGCGACGTGGCCGAATTCAACGACCAGCAATTCGCCGACATGGAGCAGATCCGCGACTTCCTGATCCTCCACTACAAGGCGACCAACCGCCGCGACTCCCCGTTCTGGCGGCAATGTGCGGCGATGGAGGTGCCCGAGAGCCTGGCACAGAAGATCGCCTTGTTCCGCGAGACCGGCCGTGTGTTCCGGCGCAACGAGGAACTGTTCGCCGAGAATAGCTGGGTGCAAGTGATGCTGGGGCAGGGGATCGAGCCTGCCGCCTATCACCCGATCGCCGACAAATTGCCCGATGAAGAACTGGCGCGGTTTCTGGGGACGCTGCGCGAGAATGTCGCCCGCACCGTCGCCGGGTTGCCGGCGCATGCCGACTATGTCGCGCAATATTGCGGCGGCTGAGCGGGATGGCGCGCAGACGGCAGGCCGTCACGATCAAGCATGTCGCGGCGGATGCAGGGGTGTCGCTGCAGACCGTCAGCCGTGTCGTCAACAAGGAGGCCGGCGTTCGGCCCGAGATGGTCGCGCGGGTGCAGGAAGCGATCGACCGGCTCGGCTACGTCCCCTCGATCGCGGCGCAGCGGATGGGCGGTTCGCGCTCGTATCTGATCGTCGCGCTCAACGACCGCGAGCGTACGATCGCCGACTGGCGCGCGCGTGAGGGAACCGACTGGGTCGACCAGATGCTGCTTGGCGGCATGTTGACTTGCGCGACCTACGGCTATCGCATGATCGTCGAGCTGGTCGACACGCATAGCGACCATATCGCGCGCGAGCTGATGGGGGCGATCGCCGCGCTCCAGCCCGACGGCGTGATCCTGACGCCGCCGCATTCGGAAAATCCGCTGATCATCGACCTGCTCGAGGCGCAGCGGATCAGCTTCGCGCGGATCGGCTCGCGGCGCGCAGGCGCGGGTTTCGCGCTGACGATGGATGACGAGCGCGCGGCACAGCTGGCGACGAAGCACCTGATTGCGCTTGGCCATCAGCGGATCGGCTTCATCGCCGGCCCTTCCGAATACACGTTGAGCGGGTGGCGCATCGACGGCTGGCGCGCGGCGATGGCGGCGGCGGGGCTCGCCGACGATCTACTCGCCCGCGGCGATTTCGGCTATGCGTCGGGCCGGGCCGCAGCGGCGGCATTGCTCGACGCGGCCGAGCCGGCGACCGCGATCATCGCCAGCAACGATCAGATGTCGCTCGCCACGCTCGAACTGTGCCGCGAGCGCGGGATCGCTGTGCCGCACGATGTGTCGCTGATCAGCTTCGACAACACCCCGATCGTCCGCTTCACGCATCCGCCCCTCACCGCGATCGACCAGCCGATCGCCGATCTGGCCGCGCGCGCGGTCGAACTCATTATCGGCGAGCTTGCGGGACGCGAGGCACCCGAGCAGCCGATCATCGTGTCGGCGAAGCTCGAACTGCGGCAATCGACCGCACCGCGCCGCTGACCGCGTTCAAACGCTTGGCCGTGGCGGGTGCTACGTCCTAAGCGTCGCGCGTATGACCGTGTATCAGGACCGCTTCTTCTCCGCTCGCCGCGCCGCGCGATCGACCCTGCTGGTTCCGGTGCTGGGTGCGCTCGGCTATGCCGGATGCGTCGTTGCCTATCTCCCGCTGCTGACGCTGCTGCTGCCGCTGCGGGTCGAGCAGATCGCGGGGGACGCCCGGTTCGGCGTGCTCGCGACGGCGCTGATCGCCGGGGCGGTAATGGCGAGCGTGTCGGGGATCGTCTTCGGCTGGCTGAGCGACCGCGCGCTCGAACGCGGCGGTGGGCGGCGGCCGTGGATCGCGGCGGGGCTGATCGCGACGCTCGCTTCGTACGCCGGCATCGCGGTCGCGCGCACGCCTGAAATGCTCGTCGTCGCGGTGATGGTGTTTCAGGTGGCGCTCAACGCCGCGCTCGCGCCGCTCGTCGCGTTGCTGGCCGAGGAGAGCCTCGATCGGCAGAAGGGCGTGATGAGCGGCTTGCTCGGCGCCGCGCAGCCGTTTGCCGCGGCCATCGGCCCGCTGTTGATCGCCTGGACCGCGCCGGGACTGGGGCTTCGCCTCGCGGCGATCGGGGTGATCGCGACGCTGTGCCTCATCCCGCTGCTGGCGACGTCCGCCAAACCGACCGCGCAGCCCGGCGGTCGGACCGTCGCGGCGTCGTCGCGCGACCTCGGGCTTGCCTGGATTGCGCGACTGCTCGTCCAGATCGCGGGCAATGTGCTGTTTGCCTACCTGCTGTTCTTCATGGAGCAATTCGTCGCGCCGTCCGCGCGCGCCACCGTGCCGGTAGAGGTCGGCGGGCTGATCCTCGCCGCCAATATCGTGCCGTTGCCGATCGCGCTCGTGCTCGGCCGCTGGTCGGACCGGATCGGACGCCGCAAGCCCTTCCTCGTCGCGGCGGCGCTGCTCGATGCGACGGGGCTGGTGGTGATGGCGGGCGCGCAGGGATGGGCCGTCGCGGCGATCGGCTTCGGCCTGTATTCGATCGGCTGGTCGGTCTTTCTGACGCTGCAGATCGGCTTCGTCATGCAATTGTTGCCAAACCCACGACGGCGCGGACGCGATCTGGGGCTGATCAACCTGTCGAACACGGCACCAGTGCTGATCGGGCCGGCATTGGCCTGGGGGCTGGCGACCCCGCAGTCCTTCGCTCCGCTGCTGCTGACGCTTGCCGCCTTGTCGCTGGCTGGGGGCATCGCGATGCTCGGGGTCAAGGGACGCAAATGACGCGCGGCGCGATCCGGCCGGCCGCTGGCAGCGTTCGGTAGTGATCCTGGCGTAGCGCACGCCCACCCGTCACTCGGTGGTCTTGTCGATGGACCGAACTGCGATGATCGTCCCGCTGCTCGCGGCATCGCTCGCGCACCGCGCTGGCAAGCGCCGTCGGCATCCAGCACGAGTACGATCAGTTAAGGAAACAGGCTCTATGCAACGGTATGAGCAAGTTCGACCTCGATACGATATGGCCCACGCAAACGCTGCTGCCGCCCGCTTCCCGCCTGCTGGACATGTTGCCGGGGCTCGTCGCCTATTTCGGACCCGACCTGCGGTATCGCTATGCCAATGCGACGTATGCGACGTGGCGCGGTCTCAAACCCGCGCAGATCATCGGCCGGACGTGCCGCGAGATCGTCGGCGAGGCGAACTATCAAAGCGTGGAAATGCGGCTCGAGGCAGTGCTTCAGGGCAAGACGGTCACTGCCGAATATACGCTGTTCGACGGGAACAATGCGCGCCGCGTACAAGGCAGCTACGTTCCCGATATCGATCCGGCCGGGTGCGTGCTTGGCGTCGTCGCGCTCGTTACCGACATCAGCGTTCGTGAAGATCTCGAGGCGCGGATCGTCGAGACCGAAGGCATGTTCGACGATGCCTTCGATCATGCCCCGATCGGGATGGTCGTCATCAACGTCGATGGGCGGATGGAGCGCGTCAACGAGGCCTTCTCGACGATGCTGGGCCGGTCGAGCGAAGCGCTGACCGGAACCGATTTTCGTGCGATCACGCATCCCGATGACGTCGCGGCTGACGATCGCCAATTCCGCCAGTTGGTCGCCGGACGGCGCGCCGGCTATCGCATGGACAAACGCTATCTGCGCGGCGATGGCGAAGTCGTCCACACGACGCTTGCCGTCTCCGCGGTGCGGGGGCTGGACGGCGCCGCCCCGGTGCGGCTCATCGCGCAGATCGAAGACGTTTCGGAACGCCGCACGGCCGAACGCGAGCAGCAGGAGATCACCGCGCGGCTGATGCTGGCGATGGAAGCGGTGCGCGGCGGCTTCTGGCATATCGATGTCGAAAGCATGCGTTTCGAGATGTCGCCGTCGTTCCAGCGTTTCGTCACCGGCAGCGATACGGGTGCCTCCTCCGATCTCGCGGATTACGCCGAGCGAATCCTGCCCCCCACGCGCGAGGCGGCGTCGGTCCAGGCGTTGCTCGACGGGACGATCGACGAGACGTCGGTCGAATATGCGTTGCAGACCATCGCAGGACCGCGCTGGATGCGGTGCGACCGCCGCTTGCTGCGCGCGCCAGACGGCAGCCCGCTTCGCATCGTCGGCGTGACGATCGACGTCTCGGAAGACCGTGAGCGCCAACTCAAGGCCGAAGCCGAAGCGGGAACCGATCCCTTGACGGGGCTGCTCAATCGGCGGGGCCTCGACCAATGCCTTGCCGACCCCGCATTGCGCCTGCCGCTCGGCGTGCTGGCGATCGATCTGGATCGCTTCAAGTCGATCAACGACAGCTTCGGCCATTCGGTCGGGGATGCCGTGCTGGTCGAGGTCGCTGAGCGCCTGCGCCATGCGGTTCGGCCGACCGATCATGTCGCCCGGCTCGGCGGCGACGAATTCGCAGTGCTGTTGCCCGAATCGACCGACGACCGCGTCGCAGCCGTCGCCGAGCGGATCGAGACAGCGCTCAATCGCGCCATGGTGAGCGCGGGCGTCACGGTATCGATCAGCGCGAGCGTAGGGGCGGTGACGAACGAGGCGGACGATGGCGCAACTGCGGTCGAGCGCTTCAATGCGGCGTGGCGTCGCGCCGATGCCGCGCTCTATGAGGCTAAACGCGCTCGCCACAGGCGCTGGCTGCACCGCGACTGATTTCGTCGGCGGATATCGCGGTGGAAAGAAGCGGACCCAGGCTCCGCAGTCCGCGCGGCGCCGACCGTCGGGATCGATGCCGACGGTGTCGTTTGGCGCGCGATTTGACAGCGATGCCGGACGGCGGTCGGCTTCGTCGGCGTGCTGCGCGTCGCAACCACGCTTGGCCACAAGGTCGCGGAGATGCTCGACGCCACGGTGCCCGCGGCGACGCGGCGTCGCCTCAGCGAAACAGCGCAAGCGGGATCGCCTGGCCCATCCGGGCATGGCCTTGGCCGAGGGGTGCAGCCCATCGCCCGAGTCGAATGCCGCCGCCAGCCGGGCGGGGTTGGCGGGATCGCGCATCACCACGTCGAAATCGACCACTGCGTCGAACACGCCCGACGTCCGGATCCAGGCGTTCACGGCGAGGCGATCGGCTTCGCCCGCTGTGCCGGGATGATAATAGGCCGATCCGCCATCGGGCAGGATCGTCGCGCCAATGACCTTGATCCCGTGGGCACGCGCGCGCGCGACGATCTGGCGATAGCCTTGCTCGAGCTCGGCGACGAGTGCGGCATGCTCGGCCGCGGACACCGGGTGATCGCGCGTCAGGACGCCGAGATCGTTGACCCCCTCGAGCACGATCAGATAGCGCACGCCGGCTTGCGCGAGCACGTCGCGGTCGAGCCGGGCGAGCGCGTTGGGGCCGAGCCCGTCGCGCAGCACGCGATTGCCGCCGATCCCGTGGTTGACGAGCGACAGCCCCGATCCAGCGGGAAGCCGCGCCGCGAGCACGTCGGTCCAGCGATCGTCGCGGTCGGTGGTGGCGCCGTGCCCGTCGGTGATCGAATCGCCGAGTGCGACGATCGTCCTGCCGCAGCCGGCGACATCGACACCCGATGCGAAATACCAATGCTCGACGCGGTCGCCGACGAGCGTGGTGTCGCCGCTATGGTTGCCCGCGGCGATGTAGCTGCTCGTACGTGAGCCCGGGTGGCTGGTCACCGCGGAGGGCGCTTCGGGCAGATGGAGGCTGATCGACAGGGTCGCGCGGTCGGGAGCTTCGAGCGCGATCGGATCGGAAACGTAGTCGGCGCTGGCCGGTATGCTGATTTGGGATTGGCCGCCGAACGTGACGGCATGGTCGCTGCCGGCGCGGATGCTCGGCGAACCGCTCGCCTCGGCCAGCGCCGCGTGCACCGAGTCGATCGTCAGCGGGGCGGTCCCGACGAGGTTCGACAGATGGATCCGCACGCGCTTGCCGCCGCGCGAGAGCCAGACCGTCTGGCGCAGCGTCGCATCGCGCAGCTTGGCGGCGATGCCGGTCTCGGCCGGGTCGGCATCGCGCTGCGACGAGGCCCAGCTCGCGCTCCAGCTTGCGGTGCAGGCCGGAGCGGCGGTGGCGAGCGCGGGCACGCTCAGCGCGAGCAACGCCGTAAGCGAGCGAATGAGCATCGAGCGGTCTCCCGGTTGGTCAGTGGCGGTCACCCGGTCCGCTCCGCTGCAACCGGCGTATAGCGCGGAACGAGCAAGGGGATCACGCTGAATGCCACGCTATACGCGCACGAGGCGATGAGGAAGATCGGCTGATAGCTGCCGAGCATATCGAGGATGGTCCCGGCGAACTTCGCCATGATCATCCCGCCGACAGCCCGCCAAGCCCGATCACCGAACGGCGCGACCGCGCGGGAACAGGTCGCCCGGCAGTGCATAGACGCTGATCGAAAAGCCCTGATGAGCCGCGCACGCGAGGCCGATCGACAGCACCGCGGCTCACATACTGGGCGCCTGCGCGGCCAACGCGATCGGCTGAGCGAACAGCGCGCAGGCAAACATCGCGGTCTTGCGCGCACGGCCCGTCTGCCAGCCGCGCAGCAACAGCCGCGACGACAGCCATCTGCCGCCGTCGAACCCAATCTTCGCATCGTCGAAGCGGTGTTCCCGGCGCATCGTCCCCGGGCGGATACCGTCAGGATCTGGCGGATCGACGACACTGTCGGGCTCGAGCGGGTGAAGGCAAGCGTCGTTTCGCCCTGATCCCTGTTCGGGCGCGGTCAGAACAGCGGCGCCGCCATCGTCAGCAGATTGTCGACGAAGCGGCGGGGGAGCGATCGCTGGGCGACGCCACCATGATCGATTTCGGTCGCAGCGGCGAGCCAGCGGCGTTGCTGCGCGCCGACCTCGGCCGCCAGTGCGGGCGATTCGAACAGCACGTTGTTCTCGAAATTGAGGTCGAGGCTCCGGCGGTCCATGTTGGCCGACCCGACGAGCCCAAGCGCCTCGTCGACGACGAGCGTCTTGGCATGGAGCAGGCCGCCGCGAAACTCGTGGATATGCACGCCCGCGCGCGCCAGCACCGGGTAATAGGCGCGGCTGATCGCGCCGACGATGCGACTGTCGTTGCGCTGCGGAAAGACGATCGTGACTTGCACCCCGCGCCGCGCGGCCGCGATGATCGCGTTGAGCAAGGGCGGGTCGGGCGCGAAATACGGGGTGGTGATCACCGCTTGCTCGCGCGCCGCCGCGAGCACCGCGACGAAGATGTTGGTCATCGTCGCATGGGGCGACAGCGGGCCGGTGCCGACCGCGATCGCCGGGAAGCCGTCGGCGCGCGGCGCAGGCGGGGCGGCTGCGAGCACGGGGCGCATGTCCTCGCCGGTCTCGGCCATCCACGCCGACGCGAAGATCAGCTCGGCCTGGCGCGCGACGGGGCCTTCGTAGCGGATCAGGATGTCGACCCACGGCGCGAAGTGGCGCTTGGGGAGAAAGGCGGGATCGGCGCAGTTCTGGCTGCCACACCACGTGATTCCGCCATCGACGACGATGATCTTGCGGTGGTTGCGCAAGTCGGTGCGATGCCCGGAAAGCACGCCAAGCCCGAGCGGGACGGGCAGCGAAGCGTAGACGTGCGCGCCAGCGTCGCGCATCGCAGTCCACTGTCGCGAGCGGATCAGCGCGCGCGAGCCGATCGCGTCGGCGACGATCCGGCATGCGACGCCGCGGCGCGCGGCGCGGCATACGGCGTCGACGACCTTGGTGCCGTTGCTATCGCCGAGCCAGATGTAGAAGGACAAATGGACCGTCCGCGTCGCGGCATCGATATCGGCGACGATCGCGGTGATCGCCGCATCCGCGCCCGATGCGACTTGCGCCGTATTGCCAGTTGCCACCGGCCACCGGCTCGTCGCTTCGCACGTCCGGAAGGCGCCTTCCATCGCGGGAGACAGTATCGGCGTCGGCGCCAACGGCGCGTAGGGCAACAGCGTCGTGTACGCCGCGCGGGCGCGCTGCTTGAACGCGGTGGAGATCCACGGCTCGCCGAACAGCAGATAGAGCACCGTCCCGATCCCCGGCAGCGCGATCAGCAGCAGCAGCCACGCCGCGCGCGCATAGGCGTCGCGGCCCTCGAGCAGGATCGCACGCACGATCACCGCGAGATGCAGCGCGCCGAGCGTCAACCAGAGCGCCGTCTTGAAATCGATCATGCTTCACCCGCATTCGCCACGCGCCGACATCGGCGCGGCGGACGCCTTTCGCTAGCGGTATCGCGGGGCGCTGTCAGCGGCGTCCTCGCGCCCTCGTCGAGAGGCGTGCGCCGCTCAGCGCATGGCAAGGTCGGGCGCGGCCGCAAGCCGCTGCATCAGATCGACCAGACGATGAATCTCGCGCGATCGCCCTGCATCGGCGAGCGACCAGACACCGAACCGCCACGACGTCGCCGTTGCGACGCGCAACACCGTGATGGCCTAGTGCCGTTGATCGCACAGGATCTCCGCAAACAGCGTGTCGACCGCCGCGGGGTTCCTTCGATGGTCTGCGCGCCATGCCGGTCGGTCGCGACCAGCGCGCCGGCAATCGAGGGCCGCAACCATTAGTCTGTCGTTGTGCGCTCCGCCGCAGCGGGGGCGTCGAGCGCGACGAGCTCGGGCCTGCCCAGTGCCACGCGCACCGCACGTTTGAGAGCATCCGCGTCATACGGCTTGGCGAGCACGATCGTTCGCGCGTCCTCGAGCCCCGCCACGGCTTCGGCATCGCCAGTGGCGAACACGATCCCGACCGTCGGCCGCAGCGTCCGCGCGCGCGATGCGAGCTCGGGCCCCGACACGCCCGGCAAATTGACGTCGGTCACCAGCACGTCGATCGCGGCGGTCTGCAGCGCCATCGCCGCGTCCTCGGCGCTCGCCGCCTCGACGACGCCGACGCCGCTCGCCTCGAGCATCGC
Organism: Sphingomonas sp. PWP1-2; assembly: GCF_049898305.1. NCBI lineage: Bacteria > Pseudomonadati > Pseudomonadota > Alphaproteobacteria > Sphingomonadales > Sphingomonadaceae > Sphingomonas > Sphingomonas sp. PWP1-2. The sequence continues at coordinate 705,085 of NZ_JAFCXM010000002.1, read as the reverse complement.
TGCGGTATCGGCGCGGATCATCGCGTCGTCCTCGACGAGCAACACCATCGGCCGGGCCGATGAGGCCGGATCGGCGGGCGGCAGCGGGGTTGCACCGGGCTCGGCGATCCCGCGCCGCGCGCGCTGGCCGGCGAGCATTTGCTCGAATTTCCGGGCGAGCGCCTCGCGCGTGTAGGGCTTCGACAGCAAGTCGATCCCGGCATCGAGCTTGCCGCCATGAACGATCGAGTTCTCGGTATAGCCCGAGGTAAACAGCACCGCGAGATCGGGCAGCCGCTCGCGCGCGCGGCGCGCGAGCTCGGGGCTCTTCAGCTGGCCGGGCATGACGACGTCGGTGAACAGCATGTCGATCGGGATGCCGCTCTCGATCACGCTCAGCGCACTGCCGGCATCGACCGCCTTGAGCACTTGATAGCCAAGCTCGCCGAGCATCTCGACCACCGTCGCGCGGACTTCGTCATCGTCCTCGACCACCAGAACTGTCTCGGTCCCGCCGACGATCGGCCCCGCGGTCGCCGCGACCTCGAGATCTTCCGACGCCATCGCGCGCGGAAGATACAGCTTGATCGTCGTGCCTTCGCCGAGCTCCGAATAGATCTTCACATGGCCGCCCGACTGTTTGACGAGGCCGTAGACCATCGACAGCCCAAGCCCCGATCCCTTGCCCTCGCTCTTGGTCGAGAAGAACGGCTCGAACACCTTGTCGATGATGTCGGGTGACATGCCGGTACCGGTGTCGCTGACCGCAAGCATGACATATTGGCCGGGTGTCACCTCGGCATGCGTCCGGGCGTATGCATCGTCTAGGCTGGCATTGCCGAGCTCGATCGTCAGCTTGCCCTGGCCGTCCATCGCGTCGCGCGCGTTGATCGCGAGGTTGAGCAAGGCATTCTCGATCTGCGCCGGATCGACAAAGGTGTTCCACAGCCCGCCGCCGACGATCGTCTCGATCTCGATGCCCTCGCCGATCGCGCGGCGCAGCATGTCGTCCATTCCGCGCACGAAGCGGGTGACATTGACGACCTTGGGCTCGAGCGCCTGGCGGCGGCCGAAGGCGAGCAGTTGCGCCGCAAGCTTGGCACCGCGCGACACGCCCGCCATCGCATTGGTCACGCGCTTCTCGGCACGCGCGTTGCCCGCGACGTCGAAGGCGAGCAGCTGCAGATTGCCCGAGACGACTTGCAGCAGATTGTTGAAATCGTGCGCCACGCCGCCGGTGAGCTTGCCGATCGTCTCCATCTTCTGCGACTGGGCGAGCACCGCCTCGGTCTGGCGACGCTCCTCGATTTCCTGGATGACGCGCGCTTCGAGCGTTTCGTTGAGATGGCGCAGTTGCCCCTCGGCACGCGCGCGATGCGCGGCCTCGCGCTCGAGCGCCTCAGCCCGGCGGACGCGCTCCTCGATGTCGAACACCATTACGTGGAAGCCCGGCACCGACCCGTCGGCCTCGATCCGCGGGATATAGCGGATCTCCGCGCGCCGTGGGCCGTCGGTATGCGGCATCACGTCGTCGACGGTGATATCCTCGCCAGCGAGCGCGCGCGCTATCATCGGCGCGCGCCGGAGGTAGAGTTTGTTGCCCATCACCTCGCGGATCGACCGGCCGATGATCTCGCTGCGTGGCCGGCCGGTCCAGGTTTCGTAATAGCTGTTGGCGAAGCGATAGATCAGGTCGCGATCGATATACGAGATCAGGATCGGCATCGCGTCGGTGACGGTGCGCAGCTCGGCTTCGCGCCATGCGAGCAGGCGTTGCGCCGCGACCTTCTCGGTATTTTCGAGGACGGTACACATCACCCCGCCGACGGCGCCGTGATCGTCATAGACGGGGGTGTAGAACAGGTCGAACACCGCCGTTTCGGGTTTCCCGTAGCGATTGAGCACCATCGACTGGTCGGGGAGCGACTGGACTTCGCCGCGGAACCCGGTCGCCAACATCGCTTTGTTGAAGTCCCAGATCTCGGGCCAGATCTCCCGCACAGTGCCGCCGAGCGCGCGCGGATGGTTGTCGCCGGCGATCACGCTATACGCATCGTTGTAAAGCATGACGTGCTCGCTGCCCCACATCAGCACCTTGGCGACGGGCGAATTGACGATGTTGTTGACCGTCGCGCGGAGCGATCCCGGCCAGCTGGCGAGGCCGCCGAGCGGCGTCGGCGACCAGTCGCGCTCACGGATCATCGCCCCGCAGCTTCCGCCGCCGATCAGCCATGGGGCGGTTGCCTTCGTGTCGACTGACCGCTCGTCGCGCAGCCGCGCGATCGCGGCGCTTATGACCGCGTCGGCCGTCGCGTAAGCGCCGAGCGCGACGCGCTCCTCGATGAACTGCTCAAGCTCGGACGGGAGCGAGACGGTGCGACTCTGAGGGCTAGGCATGGCAACCCTTTGCAACGCGGTCGGCATGTGTCAACAAATCCGCGGGTTTTGGCGGTTCGTACCGTGCGCTAGCCCAGATGCCACACCCACGCGATCAGCGGCGTCCCGACCAGGATCACCAGTACGGACAAGGGCAAACCGAGCTTCCAATAATCCCCGAAGCGATAGCCGCCGGGGCCCATGACGAGCGTGTTGCACTGGTGCCCGATCGGCGTGAGGAAATCGCAGCCGGCGCCGGTCGCTACCGCCATCAGGAAGGGGTCGGGGTTGAGGTGCAGGCCGCTCGCCACGCCGACCGCGATCGGCGCGAGCACCAGGACCGTCGGCGCGTTGTGCAGGAAAGGCGAGCAGGCCATCGCCGCGACCATTATGACGCCGAGCGCGAGCATCGCCGGGATGCCGAGCAACATCGCCGACAGCGCATGCGCGATCAGGCCGGTGCCGCCGCTATGCTGCACGGCTTCGCTGAGCGGGGTCAACGCGCCGATCAAAACCAGCACTTCGGGCTCGAGCGCGCCATAGGCCTCGCGCGTCGACAGCGCCCCCACCACGATCATCAGCACTGCCGCCCCGAAAAACGCGCCGACCACGGGCACGATCTTGAGCGCGACCAGAACCATCGCCACGGCGAGGATCATCACCGGGACATAGCGCCGGCGCCGGTCGCCGAGCTTGACCATTCGTTCGACCAGCGGGAGCAGCCCGAGCTCGGTCATCGTCTCGGGCAAGGTGTTCTCACCAGCCCGCAGCACCAGCACGTCGCCCGCGCGAAGCTGAATGTCGCGCAAGCGCTCGGTGATCCGCGCATCGCTACGGCCGACCCCCAGCAACTGGACGCCGTGCCGGTCCTGCAGCCGCGCGCGTTCGGCGGAATCGCCGATCAGCGACGAGCCTGGCTGAATCACCGCCTCGACGGTGCGCATTTCCTCGTTGGGCTCGTCCTTCGACAATTGCTTGACGTCGCGCGCTTGATCGAGCGGCACGCGCGTGAACAGCCGGTCGAGCGCTTCGTCATCGCCCTCGAGCACCAGGCTGGTGCCCGGCGTCAGCGTGGCGTCGTTGGAAGCCGCATGCGGACGACCATCGCTCCCGACGATCCCGCGCAGCTTTACCCCCGCATCGGCAAGACCCAGGTCGGCAACGGTCGCGATGCCTTCGGGAAGGCTTTCGGGGACCTTCGCTTCGGTTGCATAAGAGGCTTCGGCGGCGATGCTGTCCAACCCGCCGCGTCCCTGGCGGTCGCGTGGCAGCAGCCGCCAGCCAAAGCTCACGAAGACGAAGCCGAGCGCGGTCAGCACGAGCCCGACCGGCGCGAAATCGTACATCTGGAAGAGTTTGCCGAGCGTGTCCTGCCGCACTTGGCTGACGATGATGTTGGTCGACGTGCCGACCAACGTGACCAGGCCGCCGAGCAGCGACATGAACGCCATCGGCATCAACAGCGACGATGCCGAGGTCTCGGTCTTGCGGCCGATCCGCAGCGCGACCGGCATCATGATCGCAAGCGCGCCGACATTCTTGGTCAGCATCGACAGCAAGGCGGTCGTCCCGGCGAGCGCGGGCACTTGCGTCGCGGTGCTGTGCAGCCGCCCCATCAGCGGTCGCACAGCCCATTCGATCACGCCCGAGCGCGCGATCGCGGCGCTGACGATCAGGGCCGAGGCGATGATCACGACCACATCGCTGGTGAACCCGCTGAACGCCTGTTTGACGGGGACGTCCCGCGTCGCGATGCCGATCAGCAAGGCGACCAGCGCGATGAGATCGTAGCGAAACCGGCCCCACACGAACATCGCCACCGCGCCGCCAATCACGGCGAAGGACAGACCCTGAGCGTAGGTCATCGCGGCGGCATCCCGGCCAGCGGGTTTGCCTTGGCCGCGGTCGATGGGTGTTCGATGGTCATCGTGGTTGAACGCGCCCGCGTTCCTTCCGCTCCGTTGGCGCCTTCCAAAACACCGGCAGGCGGGCGATTTGGCGCGCCATCGCAGGGGCTAGCCGTGTACCAGCGGCATCGCGCGTCGAGCTGGTGGTCCGGTCGGACGCGCGCTGCAGGTCCGGCCGCCTTGCAACGATCCCCCGTCAGCGCTGCTTCTTCGTCGTGCCGGCGGTGAAATCGGGATCCTTCTTCGCGACCCAATCGACGAACTTGCGCACCGCAGGTTCGGCGAGCAATGCCTCGGCGTTCATGCCGTGCCGCTCGAGCTCGGAATTGGTGAAGTTGGCGGTCACCGTCTGCTGGCAGATCGGGTGCATCGGCACGACATCGCGACCGCCGCGGCTTTTGGGGACGGGATGGTGCCAGACGATGGTCTTGCCGGTCGGCCGACCGCAGAGCCAGCACGGCGGTGCCACCTCGACCGTTTCTTCCTCGCCCATCGGGTCTTCATAACCGCCGTGTTTCGAGTGCTTGCGAGCCATGCGTCTCTCTGGATCCGTGCCTGCGCCGCCCGTCATGGGCGGCGCGCTCGGTTCCCCTACACCAGCGCCGGATCGATACCGAGTGCGAATACTCGGTTCGGAGCGATCAGCGGTCCGTCAGCTTGCGGCTGCGGGGCACCCGGTCATGCCCGCGCCGCCAGCCGCGCCGTAACCGAGCGCACGAACGGTTTGCACGCCTCGAGCAAGACCAGCAGCAGCAAGCCCAGGCCGATCGCCAGCGCCATGTCGCGCCACCCGATCGATCCGAACTTGAGCAGCGCCTGCGCGCTTGGCAGGAACAGGATCAAACCCGTCACCGCCACGATCGCGCCCGCGACATAGCGGAGTGCGGCGTTGTGCCGCGTCAGGGCATCGCGCAGCGAAGCGCCGAACGAGCGGTTGACCAGGATCAGCGCGACGATCTCGGCAATCAGCGCGAAGAAGATCAGCGCGCGCAGTTCGAATTCGCCCATTCCCGAGCGGTGCTCGACCAGGAAGACTGTTCCGAGCATCGCGAACGCCAGCCCGCCCTGAAAGACGCTCCACACGATCATCGGCAGCGAGAACAACGCTTCGGCGGGATCGCGCGGGGGGCGCCGCATGATGGTGTCCTCGTCGCGCTCGGCCTCGAACACCAGGGCGCAGACCGGATCGATCACCATTTCGAGCAAGGCGATGTGGATTGGCCCGAACAGGATCGGCAGCCCGGCGAACAGCGGCAGCAGCGCAAGCCCGGCGATCGGCACGTGCACCGCGAAGATGAACGCCATCGCCTTGCGGAGATTGTCGTAGATCCGTCGTCCGAGCCGTACCGATTGCACGATCGATCCGAAATCGTCCTCGATCAGCACGATCGCCGCCGCTTCGCGCGCGACGTCGGTGCCGCGCTTGCCCATCGCGACGCCGATATGCGCGGCTTTGAGCGAGGGCGCGTCATTGACCCCGTCACCGGTCATCGCGACGATCTCGCCTGCCGCCTTGAACGCCTCGACGATCCGCAGCTTCTGTTCGGGCATGATGCGCGCGAACACTGTCACCGACTTCAGGCGTTCCGCCAACGCCGCGTCGTCGAGAGCCGCCAGATCGTCGCCGGTCAGCACGTCGCCTTCGGCAATCCCGGCCTGGCGCGCAATCGAGCGCGCGGTCGCGGCATAGTCGCCGGTAATCATCACGACGCGGATCCCGGCACGGCGACACTCGGCGACTGCCTCTGGGACGCTTGCTCGGATCGGGTCGGCAAGGCCGACGAGGCCGGTCAGCGCATAGGCATAGTCGCTTTGGGTCGCGGCCCAATCCCGGTCTTTCGGCGTCGCGCGCGCGACGGCAAGCACGCGGATGCCGCGAACCGCCATCGCCTCGACAGCGGCCGTCATCGCCGCCAGTTCGGCCGCCGACAGATGACACAGGCGAGCTATAGCCTCGGGCGCGCCCTTGGCCGCGATCGTCAAGGCATCGCCATCCGCCCAGACGTTCGACATCGCCAGCAAATCGGGTCGCAGCGCATAGGCATGGACCAAGGCGCCTGTGGGCAGCGACGCGGTCGTCGCGTTCGCCGCGCGGGCGCTGTGCAACGCCAGTTCCATCGGATCGGTCGGCTCGGCCGCGCTGGCGAGTGCGGCAGTGGCGAGGAGATCATGATACGCCGCGCCGACCGCAAGATCGGGCTGCAGTGCGAACGTTTCGCCCGACGGCAGCCAGAGCTCGGTCAGTGACATCCGGTTCTCGGTCAGCGTGCCGGTCTTGTCGGTGCACAGCACGGTGGCCGATCCGAGCGTCTCGATCGCTGCGGCGCGCCGCGTGAGCACGCCGACCGCGCCGATCCGCCAAGCCCCCATCGCGAGAAACACCGTCAGCACGACGGGGAATTCCTCGGGCAGCATCGACATGCCGATCGCGATCCCGGCGAGCGCCGCATCGATCCAGCCGCCGCGCAGCAGCCCGTACAGCAGCACGACGAGCAGCGCGACCGCGCCGCCGCCGATCCCGCACCACGTGACGATCCGCGTCGTCTCGCGCCGCAGCCGCGGCGCTTCGGTCTCGAGCGTGGCGAGCGACTGGCCGATCTTGCCGATCTCGCTACGCGGCCCGGTCGCCAGCACGCGCGCGATGCCGCTGCCGCGCGTCACCAGCGAACCCGAATAGACGTAGGGCTGGTCGTCGCCGCCCGGACGCCGCGCCGCGCCCGTATCCTGCTCGCTGCCGGCGACCTTGTCGACGGGCAGCGACTCCCCCGTCAGCAGCGATTCATCGGCCTGCAAATCGGCGGCCTCGACCAGCATCGCGTCGGCGGCGATGCGATCGCCCTGTTCGAGCACGAGCAGATCGTCGCGCACCACGTCGCGGCCCGCGATCCGGACCCGAACCCCGTCGCGGATGACGAGCGCGCGCGGCGCGGACAGGTCGCGCAGCGCGTCGAGCACGTGTTCGGTGCGGGTCTCCTGGACCACCGTCACGACGATCGAGAAGGTCGCGAAGGCGAGCAGGATCAGCGCTTCGGTGAGGTCGCCGAGCAGCAGATAGGCGATGCCGCCCGCGAGCAACAGGACGAGCATCGGCTCGCGGAACACGTCGAGCGCGATGCGGAGCATCGATCGCCGTCCAGCGCTTTGCAGCGCATTGGGGCCGTCGCTCGCCAGGCGCTCGGCCGCAGCGGCCGTTGAAAGGCCGGGGTGGCGTGGTGGGACGGTCATCGCATCTGGCGCCGTAACGCGTGGCAATCGTCGGCGCGGATGGTCTGCCCGCGTCCTGTGATCGTGTCGTACGCTGCGTGCCGCATTCAATGGGCCATCAGGACGGGCAGGCGCGGGTCGGCGATCAGGCTGCGCGTCACCCCGCCGAGCAGGATTTCACGGACGCGGGCGTGTCCGAAGCCACCCACCGCAAGCAGATCGGCCCCATGTTCGAGGGCGAAGCCGGTGAGCGTGTCGTGCGCGCTCTCCGAGCGATCGAGCGCATGGCCCGTCACGGAAAAACCATGCCGCTCGAGCAGCGTGACGACCGGTGCGAGATCGGTCTCGGCGAGGTCGTCGAGGCCGTGCTCAACCGAGACGACATCGATGCGGGCGCCGGGCGCGGCGAGATGGATCAAATGGTGCAAGCTGCGCATCGCCGCAGGACCCGGCTTCCAGCCGAACACCGCATGGTCGATCGCGCGAAGCGACCGCCCCGATGGAAGCAGCAGCAGCGGCAAGCCCGACGACAGCAGGATCGTCTCGATCGTGCGGCGCCGCAGCCAGTCGATCGACCAGGTTTCGGCGGGGCCAAAGACGACGATATCCGCAAGCGGGGCGGTCGCGCGGACGTCGCCCGGGATCCAGCCGACATCGTCGAAATGCGAGACGACCTCGGCAGGCGCGCCCGGCGGCAGCATCGCGCGGACGCTATCGGCGTGCATTTGCGCGAGCTGCCGGATCTGTCCGGGCAAGGTGTAGAGCGTCCCAAGCGGCGCAAGCTGTTCCGAGAGTAGCGGGGCCGCGGTCAGCACGTCGAAGATGACATGCGCTTGCCGGAACGCGGCGAGTGTCAGAACCGTGTCGATGAAACCCGATTTCCGGGCGGGCCCTTCGACAATTGCGAGAAGTGTCTTGATCATGGCGGCCCCCGTTGGAGGCGCCATATTGCGCCGGACGGGGCGCTGTCGCTCTACGTGACTCTACGGACGATCGTCCGCCCAGCGCGCAAACCATGGTGCCGGGCTGGGTCGGAGGCGACAGCGATCACGATGGCTCAGACGGCGGCTGCCGGTCGATGCGAACGTCCTCGCGCGCCCAGGCGTCGCGGGACTGGCACGTGTCGATCGATGGACCAGGATGCGGATCGGCAGCGGGCGGATCGGCAAAGAAGCGGATGCAATACACGTCGCGCCGCGCGTCATACCGCACGCGGTAGTCCTCGGTCGTCGTGGCACCCGACGGTGCGGTGGCCGCGGGTGGCTGACCCGTCAGCAATACCGCAGCGGCAAGAAGCGTGATCGTTGTGATACCCGTCATATCCAAGCTCCCCGTTGCGGCGGCCGTCCGTGGCGCCGCGTACTGGTCGCTCTGCAAGTCGTGTGCCATGCGAGTAATACACCTGCAAGCGCAGCGGGCGCAAAGCGGCTGTCGGTGCGAGCCGCCACAAGATGGCGGATCCCGCCAGACACAGGTCGTTCGCCAGGCGCAATTGTGCTGCTTCGCGCCTAGCGTGACGAACTGACGACGATCGCCTTATTCGGTTCGCGGCGGAGCCAGGTCTGCCTTCGCCGCCGCTGCTTCAGGAAGCGCGTTGTCGGCGAATTGACGCCGGATAAAATCGAGCTTGGGGTCGATATAGCGGCGGCAAAACGGCCTCTGCGGGTCGGTCCGATAATAATTGCGATAGCGCGCCTCCGACGGTTCGAAGCCGACAAAGGCAAGCACCAGCGTTCGAGGAGCCTCTCGCGAAGCGCTGGCGAACTGATCGATTGCGCGCTCGGCCACTGCGCGCTGCTCCGCTGTAAAAACATAGACCGCGCTGCGATAGCGGCCGCCCGGCGAGTAGGTCCCGTTGGCCGAATGCGTCCTGAGATGGACCTCGATGAGCGTCGCCAAGCTGATGACCGCCGGATCGAAGCCGACGATCACGCCTTCCGCCGCGGCCTCCCACGGGGCTTCCGACCGAATGAAGCCCTGGTCGACCTGTGCGACACCGCGCAGCGCCTGGAATACGCCCTCGGTGCACCAATGACAGCCGCCGCCAAAGCCGATCGTTTCCACGGTTGGTTCTCAGCGCCGACCGGATCAGACAAATGCAGCGCCGCGCGGCACCGCAATCTCGACAGCCTGCGCGGCGATCTTGGCAACGACTGGGGTCTTGGCGAGGACTTCGCCGTCGATCGAGATCTTCATCCGCGGCGTCGTCTCGATGCGAAAGGTGCAGCCGCGAAATTCGCGCGTGTGCGCCTGCCGGTCACGCAGCCGGAAGAACTTGGCGTACCAGTCGGCGGCAAGGCGCGCGCGGCTGCGACCGACGACCGCCTGGATGACGATCTCGCCGCTTTCCAGATTTGCGTTGTCGGACAGTTCGACACCACCATGATAGCATCCGTTGAGAATGCGGACCTCGGTCGACCACATCCGCCGCTCGACGATCCCGTCGTCGATCATCAGCCGGAACGCGCGGAAGCGGATCGAGCAGCGTAATGCCCAGAGGAGATATCCGACACGGCCGAGGTACCGCTTCAGCGCATGCGGCACGGTCTGCCCGATCAAGGCGGGCAGGCCGATCGAAGCGCCGTTGACGAAATAGTCGCCGTCGATCATCCCCAGATCGACGCGCCGACGCATGCCATCGGCAATCACCGCGATCGCACCGTCGAGATCGAGCGGCAACTCGAGCGTGCGCGCAAAGCTGTTGGCGGTGCCGAGTGGCAGGACCGCGAAGACGCAACTCTGGCCGATCAGTTCGTCGATCGTCCCTGACAAGGTGCCATCGCCCCCGCCGACAATCACCATCGGCGCGCCGTTCGCCACCGCGCGGCGGACCGTTTCGGCGAGCGCGTCGGGGTCCTCGACCGCATGGGCTTCGGTCAGCGTCATCCCCGCCGCCTCGAGCTTGGCCTTCGCCTCGACGAAGAGATCGCGCCCGCTCCGCGAATGCGCGTTGACGATCAGGGCCGCGGCGCGGGGGAGGGGGGCTGGGGTCATCGCATGACAACTCACATGGAACGATTTGGATGCCGCGCAGCACGGCGTCTTGGACCGACGGTGTTCGACGGCAACGGCACCTCCGGGCTTTTCACGGTCGTGTCGGGCCGGCGCGATCGTCGTCAGGAGCGGGCGCGGGCATCGTCGCGAATTGGCGCGCCGTCGGTTCCGGCTGGATCGCCCAAGCGCTTTTCGGTCAGGATGCTCCAGCCCGTGATGAACAGCGCGCCAGCGATCGGGCCGACGACGATCCCGCTGAGGCCGACCAGCTCGACGCCGCCCAGCGTCGTCACCAGGACGAGCCAATCAGGAATGCCGGTGTCGCGCCCGACCAGCATCGGCCGCAGAATATTGTCGGCCAGGCCGATCACCAGCATGCCAGACGCGACGACCACGCCGGCCTGCCAATATGCACTCGTGGCCAGCAAGTAGACCGCCACCGGCGCCCAGATGATCGTCGGCCCGATCGCTGGCAGCAGCGCGGCGATCGCCATCAACACGCCCCACAACAAGGCTGCAGGCAGCCCCACGATCCAGAAGGTCGCGGCGCCGAGCGCACCTTGCACCAGGGCCACGACGACCGAGCCCTTGATCGTCGCCCGTGCGACCGAAACGAACTGGTCGGCGATCCGGGTCGCGACGCTCTGCTCGAGCGGAAGGCCGCGGACGATCGCCGGGCCGAGCCGCTCGCCGTCGCGCAGCAGGAAGAAGGTGACGTAAAGCCCGACGCCGAATGCGAGCAGGAACGCCGCGGCGTTTGCGCCGATCGAGAGCGCGCGCCCGGCAAGCAGGCTCGCACTGTTGCTCACTGCCTCGACGACTTGGGTCTTCGCGCGCTCGAAGCTGCCGAACCCGGCGCTGTCGAGCATTTGCTGGAGCCGGATCGGCAGGGCGTCGTGGATCTTTTCGAAATAGGACGCGATGTTGATCTGGCCCGAGCGGATCTGGGTATAGACGCCCGCTGCCTGGTCGACGACCATGCTGCTCACGATCAACGACGGCAGCACGATCGCGACGGTGATGATCAGCAGCGCGACCAGGGCGGCGCGATTGCGGCGTCCCGGCCAATAGCCAAGCAAGCGCTGGTAGAGCGGCTGGAACAGGATCGCGGCAAGCGCGGACCACAGCAGCGCGCCGAGGAAGCTCGAAACGACCAGTACCAGTCCGACCGAGATCGCGGTCACAAAGAGAATAAGCCCGCCGTTTTCAACGCGCTGTCGATCGATCGCGATTGTCTGGTCCTCCAAAGATCTTAGCCGGGGCAATGCGGTGGCAAGGCGACGAAATCTGTCGTTGCGGGGCCGTAACGCGCAACGGTGCGGATCGCTCCGTAAGAAACTGCCGCGCGGTTTATGCGTGCCCGCCGCGCAGCCGCGTCACCGCAGAATGCCCGAGCACGATCGCGCCGCCGACGACAAGGCCGACCACCGCCGCGAAGGCAGCGCCCGCGGTCCAGCTCGCCACGCCGCCGATCGCCGGCAGCGCGGCCGCGGCCGTGCTGAAGGCGTGGCTGACATGCGCCGGGCCGCTCACCCCGAAGGTCTCGAGCCCATGCACCAGGATGCCGCCGCCGACCCAGATCATCGCTGCCGTGCCGATGATCGCCAAGACGCGCATCAATATCGGCATGCCGATCACCAGCCCGCGGCCGACCGCGCGGGAAACTGCGCCCTCCCGTCTCGCCAGGAACAGGCCGATATCGTCCATCTTCACGATCAGCGCGACCACGCCGTAGACCCCGAGCGTGATCGCGACGCTGACCAGCGCCAGCACGATCGCCTGAGTGATGATCGGCGAGGACGCCACTTCGGCAAGCGCGATCGCCATGATTTCGGCCGATAGGATCAAGTCGGTGCGGATCGCGCCCGACACTTTCTGCGCCTCCAGCGTCGCGGCGTCGCCTTCCACCGGCGCGGCTTCGGCCGCATGCCCGCCGAAGATCGCCTCGACGACTTTCTCGGTCCCCTCATAACACAGATAGGCGCCGCCGAGCATCAATAGCGGGGTCACCAGCCACGGCGCGAAGGCGCTCAGCAGCAGCGCCGCCGGAAGCAGGATCAGCAATTTGTTGCGCAGCGACCCGAGCGCGATCTTGCCGATGATCGGCAATTCGCGCTTGGCGGTGAAGCCCGCGACGTAGCGCGGCGTCACCGCGGCATCGTCGACGATCACGCCCATCGCCTTGCTGCCGGCCTTGCCCGTTGCGGCGGCGACGTCGTCGAGCGACGCGGCGGCGAGCTTGGTGATCGCGGCGACATCGTCGAGCAGTGCTACGAGTCCTGACGGCATGGTATTCCCTGTGATTGTCGGGTGATTGTCGAGTGGTTGTCGGCCCGCGAACGCGCGGATGTTCGGGGCGGGGCAAAACCAAGGTGAGGTAACGGTGGGCGAGACGGCAGCTCAGGCGGTGCTAACCGATCGAGGTACGGTGGCTCAACGCGACAACACGCTTCGTCGTCGCGCAGACATGCAATGTAACGCGCCAGCAATGGTGCGGAAACACAAAGCTGTCGGGAAGCGTGCCGAAATTGCGGGTCCGAGTGGCGCGCGGGAACGCTAGTGGAAGGCAGGTGTTCAGGCACCGCGTCGCATGATCGGGCGCTGGGAACGGGCAGAGCTATTGAACGCGCAAGGGCATGACGCCACCACCCCGTGGCAGATGCCACCAAAGGCCTGGCTCAGCGTCGCAAAGCGCACCTGGGCCGAAACGGGGAGCGACAATATTGGTCTGATCGCCGCTGGCGTCGCCTTTTACGGCTTTCTTGCGCTCGTGCCGCTGCTCGGCGCGATCGTGCTGATCTATGGCATTGCCGCCGAGCCTTCGACCGTGATGCACAACATGAAGCAGTTGATGGCGGTGATGCCCGCCGAAGTCGCCAAGCTGATCGGCGAACAGCTGATGAACGTCGTCAAGACGTCCGACGGCAATAAGGGTTTCGGCTTGTTGCTCGCGGTCGGTCTCGCGCTGTTTGGCGCGCGCAATGGGGCGGGCGCCGTGATCACCGCGCTCAATGTCGTGTATGAGGAGCAGGAAGCACGCGGTTTCGTCCGGCTCAATGTGCTGGCGCTCGGCATCACCGCCGCCGCCGTGCTTGTGGCGATCCTGGCGCTGGTCGCGGTCGCGGCGCTCGGCTATCTCCAGGCGGTGCTTCCGCAGGCGCCCGATGCGGTCGTCGTGCTCGGGAAGCTCGTCGCCTATCTGCTGCTGACACTGGCCGGGGCGGGCGCGGCGGCGACGCTGTACCGCTATGGCCCGTCGCGGCAGAATGCGCGCTGGATATGGTTGACGCCGGGTTCGCTGTTCGCGGCGCTGATGTGGCTGGCGCTGACGGTCGGTTTCGGGGTCTACGTCGCCAATTTCGGCAATTACAATGCGACCTACGGCTCGCTCGGTACGGTCGTGGTGACGCTGACCTGGCTCTATCTCTCGAGCTACATCCTGTTGTTCGGAGCCGAGCTCAATGCCGAGCTCGAGCATCAGACCGCCACGGATACGACCACGGCCGATGCGCCACTCGGGGCGCGTGGCGCCTGGGTCGCCGATCATGTCGCCGATGACGGCATCCCCGATGCATCGCCCGGGGGCCTGACGGCGGCCAAACCGAGCGGGGTCGGAGACGTGGTCGCGAGCCGTGGCGCGGTGCTCGCGGCACAGATGATCGGTCTGCCTAAAGTCGGCTGGGTGCCGTCGGCCGCGGCAACGCTCGGGCTCGCTTTGTTGCGGCGAGGGCGTGGGGTGTCGGGTGTGGCTGTGATCGGCGTTACCGCGGCGACGATGTGGGCTTTGCGCGAACGCCCGGCAGCCCATCCGCGCGAGCCGGACCCGCCGCAATCCCCGGTGAGCGATCGATAACCGCCTTATCGCCGCATCACTTTGGACCGCTCGCGAACCGGGCAAGGAAATCGATGAGCGTCGATATTGATGAACGCGGGGCTCTGACCTGGGCGGCGGACCCGACTGTCCGATGCGGCAGCCCAATACGGACGGCCAATACCGCAGATCACCGGAACGCGGACGTGCCGGATCAGCGCCGCAGCGTTTCGCTTCGATCGCGCACCGCCTTGAACTCGGATCCGTCCTTCCAGCGTGGCCAGCGCGACGTGTGGGCGAGTTCGTCGCCGATCTGACCGATCAACCCGATGTCCTGCACCGCACCGGCGAGGTTCCAATCGGGGCTCCACTGGTCGCAGGCCTGATGATAGCATTGCCCGGTATAGGCATCGATCCACGCTTGGCCGGCCTTGACGCCGCCTTGCTTGAGGTCGGTCGCGCCGGCAATTCCCATCATGAGCAACACCGGCACGCCGCGCTTGGCGAAGGAGAAATGGTCGGCGCGGTAGAACAGCCCGCGTTCGGGCAAGCCTTCGGGCGTGATGCGGCGGCCCTGCGTCGCCGCGACGCGCGCCATATCGTCTTCGAGCGTATCCTGCCCCTTGCCGACCAGCACCACGTCGTTGCCGGCCCCCGCGGTCTGGAGGATATCGATCGCGAGGTTGGCGACGGTCGTTTCGAGCGGGAAGACGGGGTGGGTGGCGTAATATTCGGATCCGAGCAACCCGCGCTCCTCGGCGGTCCAGGCGGCGAACACGACGCTGCGATCGGGCGCTGGGCCGGCCTTGATCGATCGGGCGATCTCGAGCAGCCCGGCGATGCCGAGCGCATCGTCGTTGGCGCCGGCGCGATAGACGCGGCCCTGCGCATCGGGCGGGCCCTTGCCGTACGCATCCCAGTGCGCCCCGAACATCACGCTTTCCTGCGGGCGCTTCGTGCCGGCGATCCGCGCGAGCACGTTATGGCTGTCGATCCGTTCGTGGGTGACCGGGATGCTCGCATCGAGCGTCACGCCGGGCAGCGGCACCGGTCGGAAACCCGAGGTTCGGGCGGTGACTTCGAGCGCGGCGAGATCGAGCCCTGCTGCGGTGAAGAGCGCGCTGGCGGCATCGCCGGCGATCCAGCCTTGCAAGCGCAGGCTGGTAACGTCCTCGGGCTTGCGCGCGATGTCGTAATTCTCGCCGCCCGGGCTGATCACGACGTTCCAGCCATATCCGGCGCCCGCGGTCTCATGCACGATCAGCGCACCGATCGCCCCGTGCCGCGCGGCTTCCTCGAACTTGTAGGTCCAGCGCCCGTAATAGGTCATCGTGCGGTCGCCGAACTTGCCCGCCGCGGGATCGCCCGGCTTGGCGGCGAAATCGGGGTCGTTGACGAGGAACACGAGCACCTTGCCCTTCACGTCGACGCCCTTGAAATCGTCCCAGCCACGCTCGGGTGCGGTGACGCCGTAGCCGACGAAGACCAGCGGGGCCTTGGCGATCGTGGAGACATCGTCGGGCCGGATCGTCGAGACATAGACCGAACGCGATTGTTCGAGCGCGACCGCTGCCTTGGGCGTGGTGAAGCGCAGCACGCTCGGCGTTCCCAGCCGCGTATGGAGCAACGGCACCGTCTGCACCCATTGCCCGTTGGGGCCGCCGGGCTCGAGCCCGAGCGCCTGGAAGCGCGCGATGAGATAGCCGACCGTTCGGTCTTCCCCCGCCGTCCCGGGCGCGCGGCCCTCGAACGTGTCCGACGCGAGCGTCTTGACCGTTTCGGTCAAGCGGGCGGGGTCGATCGTCTGCTTGGCAAAAGCGGGGGTGGCGCTCGCGAGGAGCGCGGCGAGCAAAGCGAGGGTGCGCAGGGTCATCGCCGCACTGTATCGCGCACCTCTCGCAGCGCAACTGCGCGACGCTCGACCGTATGCGCCGTCCCGATAAGGACAGATCCGCGTTGCACCGGAAAGCGGAAGCGCGCGCTGCGCCGGTATCACCTTTGCCAGAGTCACCACCCGTAACGACTGTCTCTCATTTATCACAATATCGGGCGAAAAGGCCGATCCGGGCAGATTGCGCCTTGCCACCCTACGACAGATTGTTTCAGTTTCGTCGCATAGATCCGGAGAGGATGTCGCGAAGACGACTAACGGGGGATCGAATCATGCAAAAGTTGACGTCGCGATGCTATGCAAGTGGTGCCATGCTCGCACTCGCTGCGGGGCTGGCGGTCGCACCGGCATCGGCGCAGACCGTGCCGGACAGCGCAGCGTCGGCGTCCGATCAGGACATCGTCGTCACCGGATCGCGCATTCGCCGCAGTCCGCTCGACCAAGACAAGCCGGTCATCACCGTCGATCAGACCGCGATCGCGCGGACCGGCCTCAGTTCGGTCGCCGACGTGCTGCAACGCTTGCCGAGCGCGGGCGGTGGTCTCAACACCAAGGTCAACAATGCCGGCAATATCGGCGGCCCGCCCGATGGCACCGGCGTGAGCTCGGGCGCGGCGGAGATCGACTTGCGCTATCTCGGCGCGAAGCGGACGCTAGTGCTCGTCGATGGCCTGCGCTACGTCAACGGATCGTCGGCGGGGGGCATCCCGGCGTCGGTCGATCTCAACGAAATTCCGATGAACTCGATCGAACGGATCGAAGTGCTCCAATCGGGCGCTTCGCCGCTCTACGGCACCGATGCTGTGGCGGGTGTGGTCAACATCATCACCAAGCAAAACCAGAAGGGTCTGCGGGCCAACGCCCAGTTCGGCACCTTCCGCCAGGGCGACGGCCACACGCAGAATTACGAGCTAAGCTACGGCATCCAGAAGCCCGAAAGCGGGACGTCGGTGGTGCTCGGCGGCTATTACACCAAGCAGGAAGCGGTCAGCACCGCCAACCGCGCGATTTCGCAATTTCCGTCGGCGGGTGCGGTCTCGTGCGCCGACCCGGCCTTTGCCGCGAGCGGCGGGGTGGGATGCAGCGGTTCGCCGCCACTCGGGCGCTACCGTGTGCTCGGCCAGAACCTGACACTCAGGGCGCCAGTGATCGGCCGCACTGCGACGCTTGCCGATTTCAAGACCTTCACCGATGCCGACCGCTTCAACTTCGCGCCGTTCAACTATCTGCTGACGCCGTCCGAGCGCTACGGCGGGTTCCTCAACTTCAAGCAAGCGCTGAGCGATGCGGTCAACATGCGCGTCAAGCTGGTGTACAACCACCGGCATTCGCGGACCCAGGCGGCGTTCCTTCCGCTCGTGATCGGACCGGGCGCTGGCAACGGCAATCTGCTCGACCGGATCTCGGTCGATGCGAGCAACCCGTTCAACCCGTTCGGCGTCACGCTTTCATCGGGCGTCAACCTCGACGGTACGCCGTCGGGGCGCCCGGCGAACTACGTCGCGATCAACCGGCGTTTCGTCGAGGGCGGCCAGCGCGTCTTCACGCAGGATGTCGATACCTTCTCGGGCACGGTGACGCTCGACGGCTCGTTCCACATCGGCGACCATAAATGGTTCTGGGACGCGAACGCGGTCTACGGGCTCAACGACGCACACCAGCTCTTCACCGGCAACGTCAACGCCGCCAAGCTCGCGCAAGCGCTCGGGCCGGTGTCGCAATGCACCGGGGCGTGCGTGCCGTTCAACATTTTCGGCGGCGCGACGGTCGGCGGGGCCGGTTCGATCACCCCGGCGATGCTCTCCTTCGTGACCTTCGACCAGCGCGACAAGAGCCAGCAGGAGCTCAACGATTTCAGCGCCAATCTGTCGGGTGCGCTGTTCACGCTCCCTGCGGGCGATGTCGGCGTGGCGATCGGCTATGAGCATCGCGACCAGGGCGCGAGCTACGATCCTGATCCCGTGATCGTTGCCGGGCTAGGCGCCGACGTCCCGACCCAGCCAAGCCGCGGCCGCTTCAACGTCGACGAGATTTACGGCGAGCTGCGCGTGCCCATCCTCACCAACACGCCGTTCTTCCAGAAGCTCGAATTCGACGGTGCGGTGCGCCATTCGAACTATTCGACCTTCGGCAGCAACACCGTGTTCACCGCATCGGTCTTGTGGAAGCCGACGGCAGACCTGCTGTTGCGCGGCGGCTATGCCGAGAGCCTGCGCGCGCCGAGCATCGGCGAGCTCTACGCCGGCGCGTCGCGATCCGACCAGACGATCCAGGATCCGTGCACCAGCGGGCTCGGCGGATCGTTCCAGACGAACGCGACCGTGAAAGCGAACTGCATCGCCAATGGCGTGCCCGCAAATGGCAGCTATGCCGAGCCCGCCGGGCAGATCGGCGTGTTCTCCGGGGGTAACGTCAAGCTCAAGCCGGAAACCGCGGTGACCTGGACCGCGGGCGGGGTGTACAGCCCGTCCTGGGCGCGGGGCGGCATCGCCAGCGTGCTCAGTCTCGAGGTCAATTATTACGCGATCAGCTTGAGCAACGCGATCGACTCGGCGCCCGCGTCGCTGATCCTGTCGCGTTGCGCGTTCAATGCCGATGCGCCAAGCTGTGCGCTCGTCAAGCGCACGACCGTGGGCACGATCGCATCGGTGGGGGCTGTCTTGCAGAACCTCAACTCGATCAAGACCGACGGGCTCGACGGCACGTTCCTCTACCGCACGCCGCAGATCCACGGCGGAACCGCCGGGCTCAGCGTCAACGCCGCGTATCTGCTGAAGTATGACGCGCTGCTGCCGACCGGCCTGCAGCAATGCGTCGGGAAAGAGCGCTGCCTCTCGGTCGACCAGGCGTTCCCGCGCTTCAAGCTCAATGCGACGGTCGATTTTGCGACGCCTGCATTCGGGGCGTCGTTCACCGGCCGTTACATCAGCGCGGTGACCGAGAACAATGCGACCAAACACCGGATGACGCCGACCTTCTACGGCGATATCCAGCTGTATCTGTCGCCCGCATGGATGCAGAAGTTCAAGCTCGTGGCGGGCGTGAACAACGTCTTTAACAAGCAGCCGCCGGTCTGCATCACGTGCGACGGCGCGAACTTCGATGCGACGACCTACGATGTCCCCGGCCAGTTCGGCTATCTGCGGCTGTCATACGGCTTCTGAGGCATCGGTCGGAGCGACCGACCGACGAGGATTGATCTTGTCGCCGCCCTGGCAAGCGGCGACAAGGGCGGATGGCCCATCCTGTTCTACTGACGGTGCGCGCGCTCGCGAAAAGCGTTCCCGGACCGCGATCGCTGTTTCATGCGCTCGATCTCGAGGTGGCGGCGGGGGAGATCGTCGCGATCACCGGCGAATCGGGTGTCGGCAAATCGACGTTGCTCAATATCCTCGCCGGGCTCGACGATGCCGATACCGGCGAAGTGGCGATCGAGGGTGTCGTGCTCGGCACGCTCGGGGAGACGGCGCGCACGCGGTTGCGGCGCGAGCGGATCGGCTTCGTCTTCCAGGCCTTCCACATCCTGCCCTATCTGACCTTGCGCCAGAACGTCGCCTTGCCGCTCGCCTTGGTGTCGGCCGACGGCGCGGCGGCGCAGGCCGAGGCGGAGGCGATGCTCGTCGCGGTCGGGCTTGGCGGGCGCGGCGAAGGCTATGCGCGGGATCTGTCGGGCGGAGAGTTGCAGCGCGTCGCGATTGCACGCGCGCTCGTCCACCGCCCGGCACTGATCCTCGCCGACGAGCCGACCGGCAACCTCGATCCCGAAACCGCGGCGCGCGTCCTGACGCTCTTCGCCAATGCTGCGCGAGATCGCGGTGCGGCGGCGGTCATGGTCACGCATTCCGATGCCACTGCTGCGATTGCCGACCGCGTACTGACGCTCACCGCCGAGGGGCTGGTCGCGCGTGCGCGCTGAGCCCGGCCTGTGGTCGGGACGGCGGGCGCTCGGCTGGCTGATCGGCGGCGAGTGGCGCTTTCACCCGGCGCGTTTCCTCGTTACCGCGCTGGCAATCGCGGTGGGCGTTGCGCTCGGCTTTGCGGTGCATCTCGTCAACGGATCGGCGCTGGCGTCGTTCGACAGCGCGGTACGCGGGGTCAATGGCAGCGCCGACCTGAGCGTCAAGGCGACGAGCCGGCTCGGCTTCGACGAACGCCTCTACCCGCGCGTCGCGAGCGCGACGGGCGTTATGGACGCAAGTCCGGTTGTCCAGCTCGACGCGCGGATCGGGACGGCACGCGTGACGCTGCTGGGGCTCGACATTCTCCGCGCCGCTGCGGTGACGCCGACGCTGATCGGGGTTGGTGCGCAAGCGGCAAACGGGGTCGGCGGCGATGTCTTCGACGAAGCGAGCGTGTTCCTGTCGCGCACCGCGCTCGAGCGGAGCGGAGCGAAACTGGGTGCGGTCGTCACGGTCGAGGCGAACGGACGCGCGGTTCCGCTGCGGGTTGCGGGCACGCTGCCGGGGGTGGCCGACGGCAGTGCGGTCGCGGTGGTCGACATCGCCGCGGCGCAGTGGAAGTTCGACCGGATCGGACGGCTCGATCGGCTCGACGTGGCGGTGGCGGATCGCGCAGCGGCGGAAGGTGCGCTCGCCACGCTCCTGCCAGGCAACGCCGTCGTCTCGACCGCGCAGGCGCAGAGTTCGCAGGGCGACGCGCTGTCGCGCGCGTACCGCGTCAATCTCGACATGCTCGCGCTCGTTGCGTTGCTGACCGGCGGGTTCCTCGTCTATTCGGCGCAGTCGCTGTCGGTCGTCCGACGCCAGCGCGCGTTCGCGTTGCTGCGCACGCTCGGCATGCCGCGCGGCGGGGTGATCGCCGCGGTCGTCGCCGAGGGCGTGGCGATCGGCGTGATCGGATCGGGTCTCGGGCTTGCGGCAGGCTATGGCCTTGCCTGGGCCGCGGTGCAGTGGCTCGGCGGCGATCTGGGCGCCGGGTATTTTCGCGGGGCCGGGGCAGGGGTGGTGTTCCAGCCCTGGGCCGCGCTCGGCTTTTTCGCGATCGGCCTGCTTGCGGCGATCGTCGGGAGCGCGGTGCCGGCGCGGCTGGCGGCGCGCGCGGCGCCTGCCGCGGCGCTCAAGAACGCCGGCGATGTGCTCGATCCGCGGCAGCGCGTGGCGTGGTGGCCCGCCGCTGCGCTGTTGCTGGCGGGCGGCGCGGTGTCGCTGCTGCCGCCCGTCGCGCACTTGCCGGTGTTCGGCTTTGCCGGGATGGCGCTGTTGCTCGCCGGTGGCATAGCGGGCGTGCCGTGGTTCGCCCGCGCGCTGCTCGCGCCGCTCGCCGCGCGCGCGATCGGAACGGTGCCGCGCCAGCTTGCGATCCGGCATTTGCACGGTGCGCCGGGCGAGGCCGCGACAGCGCTGTGCGGTATCGTCGCCTCGACTGCGCTGATGATTGCGATGGCGACGATGGTGACGAGCTTCCGCGGCGCGGTCGACGACTGGCTCGGCGATGTGCTCAGCGCCGATCTCTACATGCGCACCAATGCCGGCGCGAGCTTCGACCCTGCGACTCGCGCGACGCTCGCCGCGACGCCGGGCGTTGCGCGTCTCGCCTTCGGGCGACAGCTCCAGCTGACGATCGCGCCCGATCGTCCCCCGATCGCGCTTGTCGCGCGGCCAACGCCCGGCGCCGGGGATCGGCAGTTGGTGCTGATCGCGCGCGCCGACGCACTTCCGGCGGGTGTTCCACCGATATGGGTGTCGGAACCGGCGGAGCGGCTTTACGGCTGGCACCCCGGCGCCGTGATCCGCTTGCCGATCGGCGGCGGCACGCGCTTTGCGGTCGCGGGAGTGTGGCGCGACTATGCCCGCCAAGGCGGGGCGGTGCTGATCGATGCGGCGGCGTATCAGCGCTTGACCGGCGACACCGGCAGAGACGAGGCCTCGGTCACGCTCGAGCCGGGCAGCGACGCTGCCGCAGTGATGCAGCGGCTGCGCGCGCGGCTGAGCCCGGCGCTGCGCGATCAAGTCGACATCACGCAGCCGGCGACGCTGCGCCGCTTCGCGCTGACGCTGTTCGACCGCAGCTTTGCCGTGACCTATCTGCTCGAGGCGATCGCGATCCTGGTCGGGCTGGCGGGCGTGGCGGCGACGATGTCGGCGCAGACGCTGGCGCGCGAGCGCGAGTTCGGGATGCTCCGCCATCTTGGCCTGACGCGGCGTCAGCTCGGGGCGATGCTCGCGACCGAGGGGGCAATCGTCGGGCTGACGGGTGCGCTGGCGGGGATCGGGCTCGGTCTCGTGCTGTCGCAGGTGCTGATCCATGTCATCAACCCGCAATCGTTCAACTGGACGATGGCGACGCGCGTACCTGTCGGGACGCTGGTCGCGGTGGCGGCCGCGCTCACCGGGGCAGCGGCGGTGACCGCGCTGCTGGCAGGGCGACGCGCGACGTCGCGCAGCGCGGTGCAATCGGTACGGGAGGATTGGTGATGCGTGTCTCCCCGGCCATCGCATTGCTCGCCGCGGCGAGCCTGACCGCGTCAGCGCCGGCGCCCTATCCCGTGGTGAAGCCTGGCATCACGCTGCGCTTCCCGCGTGATCACGGTGCGCATCCGCCGTTCCGCACCGAATGGTGGTACGTGACGGGCTGGCTGCGCACCGCCGACGGCGCCGATCTCGGCTTCCAGGTCACGTTCTTCCGCACGCGGCCGCCGGTCGATCCGGCCAATCCGAGCCGCTTTGCCGCCGGGCAAGTGCTCTTCGCCCATGCCGCGCTGTCCGACCCGCGGATCGGGCGCTTGCTCCACGGCGAGCGCTCCGCCCGCGCCGGGTTTGGCCTTGCAGGTGCAAGCCCCGCCGATGCCGATGTCACGATCCGCGACTGGCGGCTCCGCCGCAGCACCGACGGGCATTGGGCGACGCAGGTGGCCGCGCGCGACTTCGCGCTTGCGCTCGCCTTCGCGCCGACCCAGCCGCCGCTGCCGCAGGGCGCGGGGGGCTATAGCCGGAAGGGCCCGGAAGCTGGTGCAGCGAGCTATTATTATTCGATCCCGCACCTCAAGGTCTCGGGCCAGGTGCGGCGCGGCGCCAAGTCGGTCGCGGTGACCGGCGAGGCGTGGCTCGATCGCGAATGGTCGTCCAACTATCTGCAGGGCGAGGCGCAGGGCTGGGACTGGACTGGCCTCAACTTCGATGACGGCAGCGCGCTGATGGCGTTCCGCATCAGGCGCAAGACGGGCGGCACGCTATGGGCGGGGGGATCGCTGCGCCGCGCCGACGGCACGACGGTCGTGCTCGCGCCGGGCGACGTGGCGTTCCGCCCGGTGGCACGGTGGCGCAGCCCTGTGACGGGCGCGGTCTATCCGGTCGCGCAGGAGCTCAGCGTGCGGTTGCCCGACGGCGTGCACCGCTGGCCGCTCACCCCGCTGTTCGCGGCGCAGGAACTCGACGCGCGGCGGAGCGGTCTGCCGGTCTATTGGGAGGGCGCGGTGCGGACGACGGGCGGGCGCGGCTATCTCGAGCTGACGGGCTATGACCGCGCATTGAAGATGTGACGTCTTGGCGGTTTACGCCGTAAGGTGCGTTGCCAAGCGGCGCATCCTTGTGGATGATGCGCCATGCCCGCATCACCCCAATCCGACGCCGCGCTCGAAGCGCGCATTGCCGCCGACCCGCGATACGCCGCGCTCGTGCGCGACCGGCAGCGCTTTTCGTGGACGCTCACCGCGATCACCGTAATCGTCTATAGCAGCTTCATTTCGCTCATCGCGTTCGACAAGCCGCTGATGGCGCAGCCGATCGGCGGCGGCACGATCAGCCTCGCGGTGGTGCTCGGCGCGGCGATGCTGATCGGCACGGTGGCGATTTGCGCGGTCTATGTTCGGCGCGCGAACGGCGAATACGACGCCCGGCTCGCCGAGCTGCTCGCGAGCGTCGCCGCATGACGCGCAACCTGTGGTGGACCGCCGGCCTGCTTGCGTTGCTCGGCTGGGCAACCGGCGCGACCGCGGCGATCGGCGGCGCGATCCAGCGTCAGCCGACGAACTGGACCGCGATCCTGATGTTTGCAGGGTTTGTCGGGATCACGCTGTTCATCACCGGCGCGGCGGCCCGGCGGACTCGAACGGTCTCCGATTTCTATACCGGCGGCGGCATCACCGGCTTCCAGAACGGCCTGGCGATGGCGGGCGACTATTGCTCGGCGGCGTCGTTCCTCGGGATCACGTCGCAGATCTTCAACGATGGCTATGACGGGCTGATCTACGCGATCGGCTTCCTCGTCGGCTGGCCGATCGTCTTGTTCCTGGTGGCCGAGAAGCTGCGCAACCTCGGCCAGTTCACCTTCGCCGACGTCGCCTCGTACCGCTTCCTCCAGGGCCCGGTGCGCAGCTTCGCCGCGCTGAGCACGCTGCTCGTCGTCTCCTTCTATCTCATCGCGCAGATGGTCGGGGCGGGGCAGCTCGTCCAGCTGTTGTTCGGTCTGCCGTATCTCTATGCGATCACCGTCGTCGGCGGGTTGATGATGATCTACGTCCTGTTCGGCGGGATGCGCGCGACGTCGTGGGTGCAGATCATCAAGGCGGTGATGCTGCTGTGCGGTGCGAGCTTCCTCGTGCTCGGCGTGATGGCGCATGTCGGCTTCTCGTTCGAGACGCTGTTCGCGCGCGCCGTCGCGATCAAGACGCGGCTGGCGCTCGAGAGCGGTCTTTCACCCGCCGATGCGGCGGCCAAGGGGCGTGCGATCATGGGGCCGGGCGGGTTCATCAAGGATCCGATCTCGGCGCTATCGTTCGGCTTCGCGCTGATGCTCGGCACTGCCGGGCTGCCGCACATCCTGATGCGCTTCTTCACCGTTCCCGACGCGCGCGAGGCGCGCAAGTCGATCATGTGGGCGACCGTCTGGATCGGCTATTTCTACGCGCTGACCTTCGTCCTCGGATTCGGCGCGATCGTGATGATCTCGTTCAACCCGGACTATGTCGGCGTGGACGGGCTCTTGCGCGGCGGCAACAACATGGCGGTGATGCACCTCGCGCATGCGATCGGCGGGAATCTGTTCCTCGGCTTCATCTCGGCGGTCGCATTTGCGACGATCCTAGCGGTGGTGGCGGGGCTGACGCTATCGGCGGCGTCGGCGATCTCGCACGACATCTATGCGAGCGTGCTCCGCAAGGGCGATGCCGATCCGGTCAAGGAATTGCGCGTGTCGCGGATCACGACGATCCTGCTCGGGATCTCGGCGATCATCCTCGGCGTCGTGTTCGAAAAGCAGAACGTCGCCTTCATGGTCAGCCTCGCCTTCGCGCTCGCCGCGTCGGGCAATTTCCCGGTGCTGGTGATGTCGCTGCTGTGGAAGGGCTGCACCACCAAGGGCGCGGCATGGGGCGGCGCGATCGGCCTGCTCGCGGCGTTCGGCCTGACGGTCGTGTCGCCGGTGATCTGGGTAGCGGTGTTCGGGTTCGACCACGCGATCTTCCCGTACAGCTCGCCGGCGTTGTTCTCGGTGCCGGCCGGGTTCTTCGCGATCTGGTTGATTTCGACGCTCGACCGATCACCGCGCGCGGCGATCGACCGGGCGGCTTACCCAGCGCAACGCCTGCGGTCCGAAACCGGCATCGGCGTCCACGACTCGGTCGCGCACTAAGCGGAAGGGAGGCGCCGCCGCTTTGGTGGCGGGCGGTGAGCAAGCGGGGGTGCTGCAAGTCGCGGAGCATGGTGCCGCCGCGACCTGCACCCCGTTCGCGCATCGGGATCCGGTCGAATCCCGATGCGCGCCGATGGATCAGCCGTTCAGCGCATCCTTGAGCGCCTTGGCGGGCGCGAAGCCGAGCTTCTTCGACGCTGCGATCTGGATCGTCTCGCCGTTCGAAGGGTTGCGGCCTTCGCGTGCGGGGCTGTCCTTGACCTTGAACTTGCCGAACCCGGCAAGCGCGATTTCTTCACCGGCCTGCGCCGCTTCGGTGATCGCTGCGAAGACGCTATCAACGATAGCCTTGGCGTCGGTCTTGGGGATGCCGTGTGCGGTGGCGATTTTTTCGTTCAGGTCGGCATTGTTCATGAGACATGTCCTGCAGAAGAAAGGGAACCGGCGCCCTAACGAGCGATCCGCGCCATGACCAGTGGGTGTGTGACGGACAGCGCCCGGATTCGGTGCGGTTTGTGCGCAAAATCGGTGGATGCGAGGCGCAAAGACCGCAAATGCGGGGTTAACTGCGGGCCGTGGGCGCAGCGGCCGGCCGAGCGCGGCTCACTCCCCGAATCCGACGAAAACCGCGGCGTCCGCGACCGATCGGCGCTCGGAGACGACGGCGTTCGCGGGGAATTCGGCGTCGGGCCAGCCCAGAGCGATGCTCTTCATGATCACCTGATCGTCGGGGATCCCGGCATGTTCGCGCACGACGGGGGATTGCATGATCCCCTGACTGTTGATCACCGTGCCGAGTCCGCGCGACCAGGCGGCGTTGACCAGCGCGGTCGCGACTGCGCCGCAGTCGAACGCGGTGTCGTCGCTCTCGGCGAGGTCGCGATCGTAGGTGATGATGACGCAGATCGGCGCGTCGAACTGCCGAAAGCCGCGCATCACCCAGTCCTGCCGCGCATCCTTGTCGTCGCGCGCGATCCCCATCGCGGCGAAGAGCTGCTTGGCGACGCCGATCTGGCGGTCGCGATGCGGGCCGGCGAACGCGGTCCCGGTGCGGAATTCGCGCGACTGCGGGATTCCCGCCACCATCCGTTCGGTGTTGCCGGCGCGGATCGCATCGAGCGCGCTGCCGCCGATGACGTAGAAATGATAGGGCTGGGTGTTCATCGACGAGGGTGCGCGCATCGCCAGCGTCAGGATCTCCTCGATCAGCGGGCGCGGCACCGGGTCGGGGCGATAGCCGCGGATGCTGCGCCGTCCGAGGATCACATCGTCAAAGTCCATGGGAGCTCCTTTTCGGGGGATGGCGACGCCGCGTCACGCGCTAAGATCTCGCGCCACGTTGCAAGCAGGGCCGAAGCCCCGGGTACGGGAAGCGCCAGCCGGGAAACCGCATGCCACATCACCCGAACGGATGGCGAAGCCGACGAAAGAGTCCGCGCTTGGCGACGCTTTCGAAGATTTCGGACGGGTCTTCAGGGTCGAGCACCTCATTGTCGGCGAGCCAAGCTTCGACCTCGCTGAGATCGGGGATTTCGTACGGCCGCAGCGATCGGCCCGTGCCGCGCAGCGCCTCGATCGTCGCGATCAGCGAGCCGCTCGAGTCGATCCGCGCGGCAACCTTGGCGACCGACACGCCGAGATGCTCCGCGATGAGGCCATCGCGGATCGCGCGAATGGCATCGGCGCCTTCGTCGCCGGCGTCGATCGTCACGTCGCATTCGGTGTCGAGGCCAAGCGAGCGATTGTTCATGTTCGCCGATCCGATCCGGAGCATACGCCCATCGACGATCATCACCTTGGCGTGGACATAGATCGGCGTGCCCTTCTCCGTGAACGGATGGTACAGCCGGAGCCGGCCGTGGGGGTCGCGCTGCTTCAGCGCAGCGACGAGGCGCGCGCGCGCCGTGTCCATCGCGAGCGGCTCGAGCCAGCCCTGGGCGTGCTCGGGATTGATGATCACGATCTCGGGACCATCGGCTTCGGCCAGCCGCGCCGCGATTGCCTCGGCGATCTTGCGCGACGCGAAATACTGGCTTTCGGCATAGATCGAGACCTTCGCCGACGCGATCTGCGCGACGAACAAATGTTCGATCTCGCGAATTTCGGGGCAGTCGGGCATGTCGGGCGAAGTTCGGGCAATCCCGACCTGAACCTGCTCGAACTCGGTTGCCAGCCCCTTGGGCCAGCAGCGCCCCGGCGTATCGGCCGCCTCGACCGGGTCGAGCGGGTGCCCGCCGGCATGTTCCCAGCGATCGCGGGCGAGCTCGCCCAGCGCCGCCGCAACGGGGCCCTGCAACGCGGTCGTCGCATCGTGCCAGGGCGTATAGGGTTTGCCATTGGCCAGCACACGGCGTGGCTCGACATCGCGGTGATGCCGCGTGTCCCACCGCTCGCTCGTCATGTCGATCCCGCCGCAGAATGCGAAACAATCGTCGATCACGACGATCTTCTGGTGGTGCGAACCGCCGGTCGGGTGGAAACTGTCGAGCTTGGTATGGATCCGCGGATGCTGCATCCACCGCGCCAGCGTGATGATGTTCGAGCCGCGCACGAGCGTCTTGAGCGCGCCGACGTCCCACCGCAGCAGGAAGATCTCGAGCTCGGGATTGCGCTCGGCGAGCCAATAGATGAAGTCGCCGACCGCCTCCGGCTCGCCGGCTTCACGGTCAGATCCGACGAGGTGGATGCGTGCGTCGAAATCCCAGCCGATCAGCATGATCCGACGACGCGCCTGAAGCATCGCGAGCCGGGCGTTCTTGAAATAGTCGTCGGCGTCGATGAGTACGCTCATCCGGGTTGCCTCAGCGACGCGCCAGAATGCCTTGTTGTCCAAGCCCACGCGATGTCTTCCCAATTGCGTCGTGTAACGATCCGTCCAAAGGCTGATTGGCCAAGGTCGGCTCCACACGCAATCGCTTCTTATCAGACTCGCGTCACGCAGCCCTAAAGGTCTTGTGGCAGCTTGCTCAGAAACGCCGGGCTGAATCGCTGTCGGCTACGGCGATTCAGTCGCCGCCAACCGTCAGAGCCGCCTTGCTTGCATCGGCCTTGCCGGTGAGGCCCGGCACCTCGTCGAGCTGGCGCAGATCGGTAAATCGACCACGCTCGCCGCGATAGCGCACGATCTCGAATCCGTGGCCTTGCAATCCCGGCACTTGGTCGAGTTCCTGGGCGCTGGCGGTATTCACGTCGATGAGGGGCGCCGTGCTCATAGATTTGCCTGCTCTTCCTCGGGGAGGGTCGCGTCGGGTCCGTAATAGAGGGTGGCGCATTCGTCGGCGAGGCAGCCGCCCTCGATCGTGATGTCGTCGCGATAGGCATCCTGGATGAAACCCAGCGTATCGACGTGGCGCGCCTCGAAATACATCGGGTGGACATCGTCCCGGCCCGCCCCGAAGACGACGCGCCCGACTTTCGACCAGATCGAGGCCATCGTGCACATGCCGCACGGCTGCAGCGTCGAGTAGAGCGTCGCGCCGCGCAGTTCGAGTTCGCCCGTGTCTTCGCAGGCTCGGCGGATCGCCATCATTTCCGCATGCGCGGTCGCATCGGGCAGTTCGTGCGTCTGGTTGCGCTCGGCTGCGATGACCTTGCCATCGAGCACGATTACGCAGCCGAGCGGCGAGGTTGATGGGTCCGAACCCTTCGACCGCGCGACCTCGATCGCCATGCGCATATACTTCTCGTCGTCATTCGCGTGCATCGGAATCTCCTTGGTGAAGTCGCAACGCACATCGCGCGAAATCGACGCGTCAGGCGGCGAGCGCATAGCGACGGCAATGGTCGAGATAGCCCGCCTCATGGCTGCCAGCGAGCGATACGACGCTTTCCCAGAGCCACGACGGCGTGTCGATCGCACCGCGACGGTCGGCCTCGAGCACGGTGATCCACGCCTCGCGCGTCGCGCTGTCCATTTGCCGGGCGTGGGCCTTGCCGACGACGAAGGCGAGATAGCGCGCCGAGCGAACGGCTTCTGCATGGTTGAACTGGTCGACCTCGAGCTTGAGATCCTGCGGCGCCAGTTCGCGGATGAACAGCGACCGGCCGAGCATGCGAACCGCCTTCATCCGCGTGCCCAGATGCGGCGAGAGCGCGCGCGCCGCGGCAACGACGCGGTCGCCATTGTCAGCGGGCATCGCCGCGTCGGCGGCGGCGGGTGCGATTGGCGCGGTTGCTTCCTTGAGGTCGGCCAGCGCGTACGACCAGCGCCCCTTGCTCGTCTTCATCCCGACGATCGCGGCATAGCGGAGCAGCCCGAGCGAACTGCAGCCCTTCATCCAATATGCGGCATCGACCAAACGCACTTCGCGATCAGCCGGCTTGCCCTTCATCGACAGGATGAGGTGCTCGACGGCAGGATCGGCGAAGAGCTGTTCGAGCGCGGCACGCTCGTCTGCCGCCAGCGCCCAGAACTTCTTGCCGAGCGGTATGCGCGGCTCGATCGCTTCGAGCCGCTCCTTGGCGAGATGCCGCCAGCGCCGGCCCAGCGCCGCACGCTTGATGCTGCGGACGACCTCGGGCTCGACGCCCGGGTCGCCGCTGGTCGGATCGTGAATGGCGGCGGCATAGCCATCGATCATTTCTTCCATCATCCGGGCGGTCGTGACGCCGGGCAGATCCGACCCGCGCGCAGCAGTCGCCAGGGACAGGCCAAGCCGGATGAGATCATGCGCGGGATTGCCGATGACGGCCTGATCGAGGTCGCGGATCTGGATCTCGACCCGCCCGTCGCCATTGGCGAGGGGGCCGAGATTGCCGAGATGGCAGTCGCCGCAAATCCAGATCGCCGGACCTTCGGGCACGCGGCGCGAGGCAGGCGAGTCCGCGAGCCATTCGTAAAATTTGGTGGTGTTTCCGCGAACATAGGCGTGCGCCGAGCGCGCCATCTTCAGTGTGCGTGTGGCTTCGAGAACGGCGGTACGGTCGGTAGGCAGGGGCATCGTCAGGCGGACCTCGGTGAGTGGCGATCGCATCAACGCGCATCGGCCGCATTTGTAACGCAGTGTTGCGGAAGTGTTGGGACGCCGGGGAAAACGTCGGGAATTGGTCCGCGACGCGCGCGTCGAGCGGGGCGATGCAGCCAGGCCGCAGCTTCGGCATCGAAACGCCGCGGGGGCGGGGGGACACCGCCGCGGACCGATCCGCGCCCGCGTAAAAGATCGCTCCGCCAAGGCTTCCCGATTGCCCTTTGTCTGCGCATAGTGTGCGCCAAGGGACGCCAGACACGGGGAAGCACGATGAAGAATGCCGCGACGATCGCCATCGGTCTGGCGACGCTGACGAGCCTGTTTGCGGCGGAGCCCGGCGCGGCGCAAACGCTGCGGCCCGACCAGCAGGCGTTCCGCGCGCTCTACAAGGAAATGGTCGAAACCGACACCAGCATCACGACGGGCAGCTGCACCGTGCTCGCCGGCAAGGTTGCCGCGCGCTTCAAGGCGGCGGGCTTCGCCGATGCGCAGATCACCCCCTTTTCGGTCCCCGACCATCCCAAGGAAGGCGGGCTGGTCGTCGTCTATCCGGGCAGCGCGAAGAGCGTCAAGCCGATGCTGCTGCTCGGCCATATCGATGTGGTCGTCGCCAAGCGCGAGGATTGGGTGCGCGATCCGTACACGCTGATCGAGGAAAACGGCTATTTCTATGGCCGTGGCACCGCCGACATGAAGGCGCTCGACGCGATCTGGGTCGATAGCCTGATCCGCTTCAAGCAGCAGGGATACCAGCCGAAACGCACGATCAAGCTTGCCTTAACGTGTGGCGAGGAGACGAGCTGGGCATTCAACGGTGCGTCGTGGCTCGCAGCGAACAAGCCCGAGCTTATCGCTGCCGAGTTCGCGCTCAACGAAGGCGGCGGCGGGCGCAGCGACGGGCACGGCAAGCTTGTCATCTCGACGCTCCATGTCGGCGAGAAGACCGCGATCAACTACCGCGTCGAGGCGACCAATCCGGGCGGGCACAGCTCGGCACCGGTCAAGGAAAACGCGATCTACCAGCTGTCCGACGCGATGGTCCGGCTGCGCGCCTATGATTTCCCCGTGATGATGACCGACACGACCAAGGCTTATTTCCGCACCGCCGGCGCCGCGCGCGGCGACGCGATGGGGCGTGCGATGATCGCACTCGCCGCCAATCCCGCCGATACCGCGGCGCTGGCAACGGTCGACACCGACAAGAGCTATCATTCGATGCTGCGCACGACCTGCGTTGCGACGCTGCTCGACGGTGGCCATGCCAATAACGCGCTGCCACAGCGTGCCGGCGCGAACATCAATTGCCGGATCTTCCCCGGCGTTTCGCCCGACGCGGTGCGCGACCAGATCGCTGCGGTCATCGCCGATCCCGCACTGAGCGTGAAGCAGACCGACAGCCGCGGGCCAGTCGCCAAGCCAGTGCCGCTCGACCCGAAAATCGTCGAGCCCGCGCGGACGCTGCTCGCCAAATACTATCCCGGCGTGCCGCTCAGCCCGATGATGTCGACCGGCGCGACCGACGGCATCTTCTTCGAGGCGATCGGCATCCCGGTCTATGGCCCACCGGGCACCTACGGCGACCCCGACGGCAACGGCACGCACGGCCTCAACGAGCGCGCGATCGTCAAGGCGGTCTATTCGGGGCGCGATTACCTGTTCGATCTGATCAAGGCCTATGCCGGCTGAGCAACGCCGGGCGGGATGATCGCCCGGGGTCGACACGCTGCGGCTGCCTTCGCTAGGCTCGCCGCATCCCGAAAGGACTGAAGATGCGCCATGTTTTCCTGCTTGCTACCGTTGCCGCGGTGATCGGCTTCGCGCCCGCGCAGGCCGAAAATCCCTTCGCGCAGCGCAGCACGCTGCCGTATCAGGCGCCGCCGTTCGACAAGATCCAGGACGGCGATTACCAGCCCGCGATCGAGCAGGGGATCGCCGAAAGCCTCGCCGAAGTGCGCGCCATCGCCGACAATCCCGCCGCGCCGACCTTCGACAACACGATAATCGCGATGGAACGGCAGGGGCAGATGCTCGCGCGCGCGCAAGCTGCGTTCGGTCAAGTCGCGCAGGCAAACACCAATCCGACGCTGCAGGCCGCCCAAGCCGTCCTGGCACCCAAGCTCGCCGCCTATGGCGACACGATCTTCCTCGATCCCAAGCTGTTTGCCCGCGTTAAGAGTTTGTACGACCGCAAGGCGTCGCTCAAGCTGGACGCCGAGCAAGCGATGCTCGTCGAGGAATACTATACGAACTTCGTGCGCGCCGGCGCGCAATTGTCGGCGGCCGATCAAACTACGCTGCGCGATCTCAACAAGCAGATCTCGATGGCCGGTATCGCGTTTCGCCAGCGCTTGCTTGCGGGCACCAAGGCCGGGGCGCTGGTGGTCGACGATCCGGCCAAGCTCGCCGGGATGTCGCCGGGCGAGGTCCAGTCGGCAGCGCGCGACGCCGCCGAGCGCAAGCTGCCGGGTAAGTATCTCCTGCCGCTCCAGAACACGACCGGCCAGCCCGCGCTCGAGGCGCTGAGCGACCGCACGACGCGCAAGGCGCTGTTTGACCAGAGCTGGACGCGCACGCAAAAGGGCGACGCGAACGACACGCGCGCCGCGATCCTCCAGCTGATCGCGCTGCGCACGCGCAAGGCCAATCTGCTCGGTTACAAGACCTGGGCGGATTATTCGCTTGCGGAGCAGATGGCCAAGACCGCCGACACGGCGCGCGGCTTCCTCGATGCGCTCGATGCTCCGACCGCTGCGGCGCAGGCCGCCCAGGTCGGTGAACTTCAGCAAGCGATCGACGCGGAGAAGGGGGGCTTCAAGCTCGAGCCGTGGGATTGGGAATTGTACGCCGAGAAGGTCCGCAAGGCGAAGTTCGACCTCGATCTCAACGAAACCAAGCCGTATCTCGAGATCTGGAACGTGCTCGAAAACGGAATCTTCTACGCCGCCAACCAGCTTTATGGGCTGACCTTCAAGCGGCGTAGCGACATTCCGACCTATCATCCCGACATTCGCGTCTACGAAGTGTTCGAGGAAAACGGCAAGCCGCTCGGGCTCGCCTATTTCGATTACTGGAAGCGCGACAACAAGTCGGGTGGCGCGTGGATGAACAGCTTCGTTCGGCAGGCGAAGATCTTCGGAACCAAGCCGGTTATCTCGAACACCGCCAATTTCACCAAACCGGCGGCCGGCCAGCCGGGGCTGGTGACGTTCAGCGACGTGCGGACGATGTTCCACGAATTCGGCCACGGGTTGCACGGGCTGTTCGCGAACCAGACCTATCCGACGCTGTCGGGCACCGCGGTGGCGCGCGATTTCGTCGAATTCCCCTCGCAGTTCAACGAGCATTGGGCGCTCGAGCCGCGCGTGCTCGCGCATTACGCGCACCATTATCAGACCGGGGCGGCGATGCCGCAGCCGCTGGTCGACAAGATCAAGCGCGCCGAGACCTTCAACCAGGGCTACAGCTTCGGCGAGACGCTGGCCGCAGCGCAACTCGACATGGCGTGGCATTCGGTCCCGGCGACCGCGGTGCTGAGCGACGTCGATGCGTTCGAGGCCAAGGCGCTCGGCGCGACCGGGCTCGACGTGGCGCATGTGCCGCCGCGCTATCGCTCCAGCTATTTTGCGCACATCTGGGGCTCGGGCTATGCGGCGGGCTATTACGCCTATCTGTGGACCGACATGATCCAGCAGAATGTCTACGACTGGTTCGTCCAGCATGGCGGGATGACGCGCGCGAACGGACAGCGCATCCGCGATCTGGTGCTGTCGCGCGGCCATACCGAGGATTACTCGGTCATGTTCCGCGCAATGACGGGACACGACCCGCAAGTCGCGCCGCTGCTGCGCAAGCACGGCCTCGACCCGAAGACCCCCTAAGCGGCATCGCCGGCGGCTGACCGCCGCCGGCGAGCGCCCGCCGACTTCCGAGCGGACACGCGCCGGGGCCTATCGAACGAACTGGCCCGCTTCGACGAGGCTGGCCGGCGACGCCGACGTGCCGACCCACACCGTGTAGCGACCCGACGCGATCACCCAGCGATGCTCCGCGCTGTTCCAGACGCCGAGCGGATGATGGCTGGCGGCGGGATCGATCGTGATCGTTACGCTCTGCGTCGCGCCGGGCGCGACCGTGACGCGCC
Source organism: Sphingomonas sp. PWP1-2 (assembly GCF_049898305.1). Taxonomy (NCBI): domain Bacteria; kingdom Pseudomonadati; phylum Pseudomonadota; class Alphaproteobacteria; order Sphingomonadales; family Sphingomonadaceae; genus Sphingomonas; species Sphingomonas sp. PWP1-2. The sequence goes on along the minus strand of NZ_JAFCXM010000002.1, from coordinate 670,227 downwards.
CGAACCCGACGAGGCGCTTCGGCGGCTGTTTGACGCCCAGCCGATCCGCACTCTCGGGGAGCGAGACATACGCCTGGACGACCTCGGACCCCGAACGCTGCCCTGTGTTCCTGACACTGAGCGAGACGCGGTAGCGGCCCGTCGCAGCGTCGGTGGCGAGCTTCGGTGCCGATGTCGCGAAGCGGGTGTAGGACAAGCCGTGGCCAAACGCGAACGCCACGCAGGGGTTCACCCCGGCGACCGGCGCGCATTTCCCCAGCGAATTGGCGTCGTACCAGCGATAGCCGATGGCGAGCTTCTCGCTATATTGGACGGCCTGGAACGCGCCGCCTGCATCGCGCACGCCGGGGAATTGACCGGCGGTGATTTCGTCGAGAAATCCCTTACCCGCGACGGGGAAAGTGACGGGCAGCCGGCCGACCGGATCGACCCGGCCAAACAGCAGATCGGCGACGATGTTGCCGTCTTCCTGGCCGGGAAACCACGTTTCGAGGATCGCGGGGCCTTGCCTCCCCAGCAACGCAGGGTCCATCGCGACGCTGGCATTGTCCTTGAGCACGAGCACGGTCTTTGCCGGCATCGCGACGCCGGTGGTCGAGCGCGCAGCGAGGATCGCCTGCAGCATCGCCCCGGTCTGGCTCGACTTGGCGGTATTGCCTGCGGGATCGGTCGTGGCAATCGCGCTCGGCTTGGCGACGTACCAGTCGAGCGACAGGCCCGCCGCCGCCGCTGCCGCCAGCTGGTGCCCGTCCTTGTCGGCAAAGGTTGCGCGGTCTGCGCCTTCCTCGGCGTTGGTGCCGGCCATGACGACGACCGAGTCCGACACCCCGATCGTCTCGAGCGCCTTGGCGAACGGGACCGAAACCCCGTCGATCGTCGCGCTGGCATTGGCATCGTCGATCAGCACCAGCTTGACCACCGCGTCGCCGCGCCCGAGTTCGCGTAGCGCGGTGCGGATGCCGTCGACCGGGGAAACGGTGTAGTCGGGCACCACGTCGGAGCTCCCGCCGCCCGCGCCCATTGCCTTGCCGAGGATCGAGCCGCCCGCGATCGCTTGTTGCGCATAGGGTTGCGAGGCCTTGCCGACGAGCGCGATGCTGCGCGCGGTTGGCGACAGTGGCAATGCGCCGTTATTCTGCAACAACACCGCCGCGCGCGTGCCGATGGCCCGCGCGGCTTTTCCGCCCGCGACGAAATCGATCGGCGTCTGGACGAGCTTGCGGTCGAAGATCCCCGCCTTGAACATCTGCGTATAGCGCCGTTCGAGCGCGGTATCGATCTGGCCGATCGCCAGGCTATGCTGGCCGAGTGCGGCGCTGATCTTGTCGGGCGACCAATAGAGCGGCGTCGGCATTTCGTGATCGGTGCCGGCCTCGAGCGACGGCACCGTGTTCTTCAGCGCGAAGAAATCGGTCTGGACGTAGCCGCTGAAATTCCAGTCGTCGCGCAACACGCCGGTCAGCATCGCCTTGTTGGCGCATGCCTGCAGGCCGTTGAGATAATTGTACGAACACATGATCGCGGCGACCTTGCCGTCCTTCACGCTCATTTCGAACGGGAGCAGATACAGTTCGCGCAGAACTTGGTCGTCGACGGTCTCACGGATCGTCATCCGGTTGGTTTCCTGCTCGTTGGCGACGAAATGCTTCGCCATCGCGATGATCCCGGCCGACTGCACGGCCTTGGTCTCGGCGACCGACATCGTGCCCGCAAGATACGGATCCTCACCGAAATATTCGAAATTGCGGCCGAGGATCGGCAAGCGCGCGAGGTTCATCCCCGGCGCTTCGAAGACGTGCAGCGCGAGGTTGTTCATCTCGGTCGCGATGACGCCGCCAAAGTCGGCCGCGACGCGCGGGTCGAACGATGCCGCCACCGCCATGCCCGACGGGAGCGCGGTCGCGTGCGCCGAGCTCGGGTGCGAGTACGGGTGAAAGAACGGCGCGCCCGGAACTGCGCGCGCCTTTTCGACGTCGCGCGAGACGCAGTCGTTCTGGCCGACCCCGACCGGGCCGTTGGTGATGCGGAAGGTCGGAATGGCGAGCGCGGCAATCCCCGTGACGTGGCGCGCGCCGAAGCATTCGGGGAGTTCGGGGAGGACCGACGGTTCGCTGCCGGTCAATTGCTGGAGCTTCTGCGCCAGAGTCATCGCCGCGACGAGCTGACGCGCACGCGACCGGGCGATCGCCTCCCTGGCCGCATCCGCGCGCGCGGCGGCTTGTTTTGCAACCGTGGCGCGCGCCATCCACGGGTGTGGCGTCGCAGCGTGTGTCGGGCCGGGGAGGCCCAGCGCCAGCGCCGCCACTCCTGCGAAATGGGCGATGCGCGCGGTGCGGATGGTCATGCTCTGCTCTCCTGTAGGGCCGCTTCGCGCGGCCTCGTCACTTCGCGCGGGGTGTTGCCTTGGCGTCGTAATAGGTCGCCAGCACGCCGAACGCCTGCTTGCGCTCGCCCGTCTCCGAGATCAGCCCCTTGCGGTTCCAGCCTTGCTGGAAGTCGGGATTCTGCCGCCGTGGCGAGCGGAAATCCTTGAGGATCCACGGCGACATGCCGCGCAGCGTCGGCACGCGATCGGCCATCGCCAGCGTCGCGCGGTAGAAGTCGGCCTGGAATTCCTCGGAGAATTTCTGCGGCGCGGCACCGATGTCGTGGAAGCCGGCGCGCGCATCGGCGCCGAATTCTGAAAAGACCAGCGGCTTGCCGGCCGGCACGCGCCAGCTGACGCCGGGCACGTCAGCGAGCCGGTCGGGCGTGTACCAGCCGTTATAGGTGTTGATCGCCAGCACATCGAGCACGTCGGCGAGCGGATCGGCCATCGTCATCACCGGTCCGGTCGGACCCTGCGAGCGTTCGACCAGCAGCGCCGCGCTGACGAGCCGCGTGTCGTCGAGCGCGCGTACGTCGCTGACGAGCGTGCGCAGGAAAGTGTTGCGCGCATCGGTCACTGGCGTCTCATTGGCGACGCTCCAGATCGCGATCGAGGCGCGGTTGCGGTCGCGCAGGATGTTTTCCGCCACCATGTTGCGCGCCGTCGCCAGCGTATCGGGGTTGGACCAGGCAACGAGCCAATAGACCGGCACCTCGCTCCACACGATCAGGCCCATCTCGTCGGCCATCCGCGTCATCACTTCGGAATGCGGATAGTGCGACAGCCGGACATAGTTGCCGTGCAACCCGTCCTTGATCTCGCCGAGCAGCGCGCGCGCAGCCGCCTGCGTGATCGCGCGGGTCGGCTCGGTGCCGATCTCCTCCTCGTGGAGCGAGATGCCGCGCAGGAAGATCGGTTTGCCGTTGAGCAGGATGTCAGTGCCGCGCACTTCGATCGTGCGGAAGCCGATCCGATCGCGCCACGTGTCGGCCCCGGCGGCGATCGTCACGTCATAAAGCTGCGGGCGTTCGGGCGACCAGCGGATCAGCGCGCGGGGCGCGGCGACGGTCGCGCGCCAATCGCCCTTCACATCGGTGCGCCCTGCCAGATCGAGCCCGAGCTTGGCGATGCGCAGATGGAGCGGCTGGTCGCCGGCCTGCGGACCACGCAGATGCGCCTCGACCGCCAGCTTGCCGTCACGCGTCATGCGCACCCAAGCGTCGTCGACATAGGTGTCGGGCGTCGAGATCAGCCGCACGGCGCGCGTGATGCCGCCGTAATTCTCCCAATCGGTGACGGGCGGCGGCACGGTGGCCGCAGTTGCTTGGGAATCGACTCCGACGGTAATCTGGTTGTCGCCGTCGCGCAGCAGTCCGGTGACGTCGAACGCGAAGGGCGTGAAGCCGCCTTCGTGGCGCCCGAGCGGCTTGCCGTTCAGATAGACGACGGTCGCGTAATTGGCGGCACCGAAGCGCAGGAAGCTGCGCACCTTGCGCTGCGCCGGCGCGGGGAAGCTGCGCTGGTACCACATCAGCCCCTGATAATGGCGTAGCTCGGGTGCCTCGGTGAGCCACGACGAGGGCAGGGTGGTGACGGGCGAGTGCGGCAAATCGAACTCGAACAGCGCGCGATTGTCGTCGCGCATCGCCTTGCCGACGTCGAGATCGAGATAGCGTTGCTGCGACAGCCCCGGCACTTCACCGTGGAAGCCGGCCAGCCCCGAGCGGAACGGGTCGATCGAATAATGCCACGGCCCCGACAGATCGACTCCGTCGCGCATGTCGGCCGAGGCGAGCAGCGGACTGGTCTTGACCGTCGCCAGCGTCAGCGGCTGCGGGGCAACCTCCTGCGCCGCGACCGGCGCCGCTCCGACGAGCACCGCCGCCACCAAATACCGAATCTTGCGGGTCATCTGCACGTCAGTGCTCCTCTGTGGTGATCTGTGGGTGTGCCGCGTCGGCGCGCGCGAAGGCGATGCCGCGTTCGAGCCCACGCAATTCGGCGAGCCCGCGCATTCGGCCGAGCAGCGAATAGCCCGGGTTGGTGCGCTTGGTCAGATCGTCGAGCATCTGGTGCCCGTGATCGGGGCGCATCGGGATCGAGCGTCCGAGCCGCTTCTGCAGCCGATGCACCGCGCCCACGATCGCCGCCATGTTGGCATCGCCTTCGAGGTGCGGGGCTTCGTGGAAGGCACCATCGGGCTCGCGCTGGACCGATCGCAAATGGAGAAAGCCGATCCGGTCGCCGAGCCGATCGACCATGCCGGGCAGATCATTGTCCGCGCGAACCCCGAACGATCCCGCGCAGAAGCACAGCCCGTTGGCGCGGCTCGGCACACGCGCGAACAGGTCGGCGACATCGGCCTCGGTGCTGACGGTGCGCGGCAGGCCGAAGATCGGGAAGGGCGGGTCGTCGGGATGGACGACCAGCTGCACGCCGACTTCTTCGGCGACGGGGCAGACGGCTTGGAGAAAGGCGATATGGTTGGCGCGCAACTGGTCGCGGCCGATCTCGGCATAGGTGTCGATCGCCGCGAGGAATTCGGCCTCGGTGAAGCTCTCCTCGCTGCCCGGCAGCCCGGCAACGATCGTCCGCGCCAGTGCGGTGCGCGCCGTGTCGTCCATCGCCGCAAAGCGGCGGCTTGCGGCATCGACCAGCGCGGGCGCGTAATCGCCCTCGGCACCGGGACGGCGCAGGATGTGGATGTCGTAGGTCGCGACCGCCTCGAGCTCGAATCGCAGCGCGAGCGCGCCATCGGGCATCGCCCAGGCCAGATCGGTGCGAGTCCAGTCGAGCAGCGGCATGAAATTGTAGGTGACGACCGTGATCCCGCACGCCGCCAGATTGCGCAGACTCTCGCAATAGTGCGCGATCAGGCGGTCGCAGTCGGGCCCGCGCGTCTTGATTACCTCGTGCACCGGCACGCTTTCGACGACACTCCAGCCAAGCCCGGCTTGCTCGATCATCGTCTTGCGCGCGGCGATCGCGGCGCGCGGCCAGACGTCGCCATTCGCCACCTCGTGGAGGGCGGTCACCACTTCGCTCGCGCCGGCCTGGCGGATATCGCGGAGCGAGACCGGATCCTCGGGGCCGAACCAGCGCATCGTCTGTGTCATCAACATGAAGGCACTAGCTCCCGAGCCGTTGCACCGATGTGCGGCGTGGCCCTCAACGTTTCTGTCTAATCGGCGCGTTTGAATTCGAAGCTCATGCCCGCCGCCTTGCCCGGCTGGAAACCCTTCCACAGCGTCGCGGCGGGCGGGCCGGGGCTGTATTCGGTGTGGCGGCCAGGCGTCAGCCCGGCCCAGACGCCGTCGTTCGAATTGGGCACGAGTCCCTCGAGATAGCTCGCCTTGGCGGCGTCGTCCTTGACGTAGCGGTCGAGGAACGCGGTGATGAAATGCGTCTCGACCGCGAGCAGCCGGTCCTTGCGCCACACCGCATCCTCGAACCAGTCCTTGTCCCAGAAGCTGCGCTGCATCGCCGGTGGCGCGGCGATCAACCCGATGCTGTGGCCGGCCTCGCGAAAGGTGAGCAGATAGCGCGGCGCGTGGACGGCTTCGTCGAACAGCGTGCGCACGCCAGGCGCATAGCCGACGGTGCGGTCCTGGCTGCCGACGATGAACAGCGTCGGGGCCGTGAGCGCGCCGACGCCGGGTTTGGCCCAGAGCGGCGTGCCACGGATCACGCTTGCCGGGGAAATCGCCACCACGGCTTTCAGGTTGGCGACCTTGAGCGTGTCGGCCGCGCGGGCCCCCGCGACATACGGCGCAAGCACGCCGCGCGTCGCCGCCGCGAGCCCCGGATCGAGCGGTGCGCCCGCCGCGGTCAATACGCCGTAACCGCCCATCGAATAGCCGATCAGCGCGGTCCGCGTCGGGTCGGCGCTGGCGAACAGGCCTTGCCCCGCGGTCGCGCGCCGCTGCGCCTCGGCAGCGACGAAGGCGATGTCGAGCGGGCGCCGCGTGATCGGGCCGGCGGCGGCCGCCGCGGTGCGGATCGTGATCGAGGGATCGCGAAACGCCGGGGTGACGACGAGATACCCCTTGCTCGCGAGGTTCTCGCCGAGCCAGGACAGCACTTCGGGGGTGTTGCTGTAGCCGTGCGCGAGGATGACGAGCGGGAAGCGGCCGGCGGCGGCCTGCGCGCCTGAGGTGGCGATGCCCGCAACGGTAAAGACGACGTCGCGGCCGTCTTCGCCCGGTAGGCCGGTGCGATAGAGCGTGCCGCGTCCGGCTGCTGCGGCGGGATACCAGATTTTGAGCGGGAGATGCCGGTCAGCCACCGTCGGTGCCGCTGTGCCCGTCAGCGGATCGGCCTGTGCCGGTTGGACGAACTCCACGTCCGCGACCCCGACCGGATGCGCGCCAAGCCGCGCGAGTTCGGGCGCATCGATGCCGGGCCGGGCTTGTGCGGTCTGCGCCGACGCCTCTCCGACAGGTGCCCGTTGGGCCGGGGCGGCGCTGGTAAGGAGCGCCCCGGCACCACACGCGGCGAGCGCGATCTTCAGCTTGTGCTGCATCATACGGTCCCTGATCAAGTTCGATGCCAGCAACGCGGGCGGGGGGCGGCAACGGCCGCCCCCCGCAGACCTTTAGAAGTTCAGCGCGAGCCGTACCCCGCCATAACGCCGGAAATCGCGTGGCAAAATCGCCTGCGTTGCCTGCGCACCACCGAAATTGCCCGCCGTGTTCACCAGTGCCGGGAAATATTGCTTGTCGAACAGATTGTTGACGAAGCCGACCAGTTCCCAGCGGCGGTTGGCATCGCGGATGCCGAGGCCGATGTTGAAGATGCTGTACGCCTTCTGGATCGTCTCGGGATCCTGCGACAGCGAATAGTTGACCGTGCTGGTATATTGCCAGTTGATCTGCGCCACGCCGCGCAGCGTATCGCCGATTGCCGGCGAATAATCCGCACCCGCCGACAGCTTCCATTCGGGCGCCTGCGCCGCGCGCGCGCCGGCCAGATTTTGGCGTGCTGGCGTGCCGGTGCAGCCCTGCGCCGCGGTCTGCCCGATATAGCATTGCGCGACCGGGAACGATTTGATCCGCGCATCGAGATAGGTCGCGGCGGCATTGATCGACACGTCGTGGCCGATCCGCGCCGTGCTCTCGACCTCGACACCGCGCGTGTTGAGCTTGCCGACATTGGCGAGGCGGAAATTCTGCGTGCCGTCGGGCAGCGTCTCGATGCCCTGTGCCTGAAGGTTGGTGAAGTTGGTATCGAACACCGTGGCGTTGAGCGTCACGCGGCGATTGAGGAACTGCGTCCGCAGGCCCAATTCGAAGTCGCGCGAGGTCTCGGGCTTGATCGGCCCGGCGAGCGCGCGGTTTGCGTTGAAGCCGGTGGTCAGATCGTAGGTCTGGCCTTTGTACCCGGTCGAATAGGTCCCGAACACGCTCACGTCGGGCGTGAATTCGTAGCGCAGGCTGACGCGGTGCGTCTCGGCGGTATCTTCCGCACCGCCGCTGAAGAACGCGTTGCCGTTCTGGATGTCGCGGAAGGTGTAGTTGATCTTCTCGTTCTGGACACGCAGCCCGCCGGTCAGCGTCGCCTTGGGCAGGAATTCCCAATCGGCCTGGACGAAGCCCGCAAGCTGGCGCGAGGCCGACGTGGCGTACCAATTGGCGAGCGAGAAGGCCGGCCCACGATAGAACGGGCGGTTGAAGTCGACCTTCGCGAAATAGGCGCCGATCGTGTAGCGGAACGGCTTGTCGCCCGGCGACTGCAGCCGCAGTTCCTGCGTCACCAGCTTCGAATTGAACGTGCCGATCTGGACGTTGCTGCCGATCGGCACGGTCAGCGCGGTATCGTCCTGATCGAGGAAGTCGTTGAGCTGGAACTTGTCGTACGAGGTAATCGACACCAGCGTCAGATCGCCAAGCCCGAATTCGCCACGCAGATAACCGCCATACCCTTCGTAATTGGTACGCGCGTTGTAATTGTTGCTGATCTTGTCGTTCTGCGTGCTCGGCGTGAAGCCCGGGAAGACCACCGCTGGCGTCAGGCCCGCAGTGTTGCGGAACAGCGCGTTGGGCGCGACGCGGATGAAGGGACGGCCGACGTCGGTCTTGCCGTTGAGATAGTTGGCCGACAGCGTGATGGCGATGTCGTCGCTCGGCTTCCAGCGCAGTTTACCGCGCGTGTTGAACGTCCGCCGGCCATTGACGTCCTTGCCGTTGAAGACGTTGCGGACGTTGCCGTCGTAATAATTGTAGCTGCCCGAAAAGACGTAGCCCAGCTCGGGGCTGATCGGCCCCGACAGGCTGAAATTGCCGCCATATTCCTGATCGCTCGTCACCAGCGCGTTGGCACGGGCGTGGAAGGTAGGTGTCGGGTTGCGGGTGATGATATTGATCAGGCCGGCCGACGCCGCCTTGCCGTAAAGCGTGCTCTGCGGCCCGCGCAGTACTTCGATCCGCTCGACATCGGGCAGATCGGAAAAGGCGCGTGCCTGGAACGCGAGCGGGACTTCGTCGACCAGCACGGCGACGCTCGGCTCGACGCCGATCCCGAACGCGAAGGTGCCAACGCCGCGCAGCGAGACATTGGCGTTGACCGGATGCTCGGCGGGGCGGACGACGAGCGACGGGGCGACCCGGCCAAGATCCTGGAACTCGCGTACGCCCGCTGCCTGGAGCTGCGCAGGCTGCAGAACCGAAACCGCGAGCGGCACGTCCTGCACGTTCTCGGCGCGTTTGTTGGCGGTGACGATGATGTCGGTTGCGCTGTCGGGGTCGGGTGCGACGGTACTGGTCGGGCCACCTGAGGCGCTTTGCGATGGTTGGGTTAGTGCGCCCGGCGCGGCGGTTTGTGCCAGAGCGGGCGTGGCCCCAACGAGCATTACAGCGATCAACGCGTTACGGCACACGGAATTGCACAGGATCGTCATGGTGTCCCCCCCAAATCGGACCGCAACTTCTTTGGTGTTTGCGGACCCGTTAGAAGCGAAATCTATCAAATGGCCTGACCACATGCAAGGGGTTGCCAAGTATCATGGTATGTCCAGCTATGTGCATGCTTTATAGGCAAACTCAGGATTTTCTTGCCGTCGGAGACGATATTTTCCGATGGCGGCCTGGACAAATTTGAACAGACCAATTGTCGCGATTGCAGACTTTAGGCAGACGAGGGACACAACGACCGCCGAGTCGAGTGTCGGTTGCTTCATCGATTCTGGACGGTAGTCAGCGACTACCGAGCGGCTTTGGGACAATCTATTGGGGTGCGCCGAAACGGCCGTTCGTCCCGTCCCGCGCGGAGCGCGCGGGCTAGGCGTCGAAGAAGTTACCTCCGTGCCCTCACCATGGCCTCGGCTGCGTTGGTGTGAGCGTGAGGTCGTGACCTGCGGTCACACCGTCGGTGAGGGGCACGCGCCGGGAGCACCCGATCAACGACCATCGAAGCGGTTGCCACCACGATTGGCACGCCGCAGATGGTCATCAGGGCTATGGTCGCATTGCACGGTCGTCGGTGTCGGCGAAGCGATGTAGTGTAGCGAACGCAACGAACTAAGCGGCGCACGTGCTTCGGCCTCGCGCAGCGACACAGGGGATCCGCGACATGGCAAGGATATCGGCACGCAAACGCGCACTCGCCAAATGGGCCGGCGGCGCCGTCATTGCCCTTATCCCGCTCGCCGCAGCGCACGCCGGCCCGCTCGCCTCGATCGACCGTAACGGCAGTCGCGTGGCGATCGAACCCTATGCTCCCAACATCGTGCGCGTGACGATCGCGCTCGACCGCGATCTCGCCGCTGCCGCGCCCGGGCCTGGCCCGAATGCCACGCCCGACGCATCGGGCTGGAGCCACCGCGCCGACGCATCGGGCGACGTGTTCGCCTCGTCTGCGCTGTCGCTCACCGTCGATGCGCAGCCCTGGCCCAAGGCGCCGAGCCAGATGGAGCGCTATTTCGCGCCGTCGCTGCCGCCGGTGTCGATCAGCGTGAACGGCGCCGACGGGCACCGCATCACGCAGATGACCGGGTGGGAAATGGCGCCGCACACCGTTGCGGGCGAAAAGACCTTCAAGGTCGGTGCGAGCTTTGCCGCCCCGCTCGACGAGCATTATTACGGGCTCGGCCAGAACCAGGACGGCAAGCTCGACCTGCGCGGTCGCACGATCGACTGCCGCCACAATTACGATGCGCCGGCGGGCGAGACGGTCTGCGTGCCGTTCATGGTGACCAACAAGGGCTATGGCATCGTCTGGGACAACCCGTCGGCGACGACGGTGTCGCCCGGGCTGCACAACAGCACGCACTGGCAATCGGAGGTCGGCGAGCGCGTCTCGTTCTTCGTCATCACCGGCGCGACGACTGACGCGCTTTATGCCGGTTATGCCCGGCTGACCGGCAGGACGCCGCTCCCGCCCAAGGCCGCGTTCGGGCTGATCCAGAGCAAGGCGCGCTACGAGAGCCAGGCCGAACTGCTCGGCGTGGCGGAGGGCTATCGCAGCCGCGGCTATCCGCTCGACGTGATGGTGCTCGACTGGTTCTACTGGACCCGGATGGGGCAGCTCGACATCGATCGCACCTTCTTCCCCGACCCCAAGGGGATGAACGCCAAGCTCAAGGGGCTCGGCCTGCGCAGCATCATCAGCGTGTGGCCGCGGTTCGAGAAGGAGTCGCGCTACTTCAACATGCTCGCCGCCAAGGGCTGGCTGCTGCACGATTCCGACGGCAGCGTCGTCGATGGGCTGCCGATCCGCTCGGATCGCGCGGGCGCTTTGCTCGACAGCACCAATCCCGATGCGCGCGGCTGGTTCTGGGATCGCATTCGCGACAATATCGCCTCGCAGGGCTTTGACTGGTTCTGGCTCGACGAGACCGAGCCCGACCTCGTCCCCGACGGCCATCAGTTCGCGATCGGCTCGGGCGATCGCTATCACAATCTCTTCCCGCTCGTGCACACCGCCAGCGTCGCCGATGGATCGGCCAAGGACCGGCCCGATTTCCGCAACCTGATCCTGTGCCGCGCCGCCTATCTCGGCACGCAGCGCAACGGCTGCCTGTTCTGGTCGTCCGACGTCCAGGCGACCTGGGAAGCACTCAGGCGCCAAGTGCCGACCGGGCTCAACTTCACCGCGTCGGGCATGGCCTATTGGAGCAGCGACACGGGCGGCTGGCAGTATCCCAATGGCCCCAAGGCCGAGCACCCCGTGCTGCTCGATCCTGCCGGCGCGACCGCGATGTCGCCGAGCTATGCTGATTATCCCGAGCTGTTCGTGCGCTGGTTCGAGTACAACACCTTCACCCCGACGCTGCGCATCCACGGTCAGCGGCCCGGCACCGCGATCTGGGAGTATGGCAAGGCGGCCGAGCCGGTGCTCGCGCACTATCTGAAGCTGCGCTACGCGCTGGTGCCGTATCTCTATGCGATGGCGCATCACACCCATGAGAGCGGCGCGCCGTTCATGCGCGCGCTGTTCATGGATTTCCCGAACGACCCCAAGGTCACCGATATGGGCGACGAATATATGTTCGGCCCCGCCTTCCTCGTCGCACCCGTGACCGAGCAAGGCGCGACGAGCCGGTCGGTCTATCTGCCGGCGGGCGCCGACTGGTACGATTACTGGACCAACGAGCGGCATACTGGCGGCCAGACGATCACCGCCGCCGCGCCGATCGACACGATCCCGCTGTTCGTCCGCGCCGGATCGATCGTGCCGATGGGCGCGCACGTCCCCAGCACCGCGACGCGCCAGCCGCTCGAGAGCATCCGCGTCTATCCCGGGCGCTCGACCAGCTTCACGCTGTATGACGATGACGGCGTGAGCAACGCCTATCGCAAGGGCGGCGGCACCGCGACGTTGCGCTGGGACGATGCCGCCGGCCGATTGACCGCGTCGGGCAAGCTGCCGAGCGGGCAGGATCTGGGCACGCTGGTCAAGGTGATCGGGCGCTAACGTCCGGAGCCCGCTTTCGATCTCATGCGCCACCCCATGGTCGTGGCGGCGGTGCGACGCCGTGCCTGAGCGGCACGCTGGACGAGAATGAGGCGGAGACCGAACCGGTCGGCTGGGTCGATCTGGCAGACCTGCGGGCGCCTGCGCGGATTGCGGCGCTTGCGCGACACGTCGTGCTGCAGGGGCTGACGGCAGCACCGGCCCGAGCTGGACCGGGGCCTTGGGATCGAGGCCTGCGGGCGCTATGCCACGATGGTGGCGCTCGACACCAAGGATCGCGCGCCGATGACGATCGAGCCAATGACGCGCGGTTGCGCGATCGGAAGGTCGGGCGTGGCTACCCGGTCACGCCGTGTTGCCGGCGATGCCTGCCGATCGGTGCCCGGCTTAGCGACCCGCCTTCCGGTCGCCGTCCGTCGCGGCACGAAGCGCTCCATATTCGGCACCGGTGTTCCACGTCGGCCAGTCGGATGCGTTCGCAACCTCGAGGCCGAGATCATAGGCGACGGTCGCCTCCTGGACGGTGCCCGCAAAGCTCCATGCCGGATCAAACGCGTCGCTCGGCTGGTGATAGCGCTTTGCATTGTAGTCGGCCACGATCGCCGCGCCCGTCGCCGTGCCACCGTTGACGAGATCGCGACCGGCACGGAAGGTGATGGCGGGCACGCCCCGCCGGGCGAAGGAAAATTGGTCGGATCGGAAGTACCAGCCGGCCTCAATCGCAGGTTCGTCGATGACGCTGAGCGCCTGGGCCCCGGCAATGCGGCGCAGATCGGCCTCGAGCGAAACGCGGCCACCGCCGATCAACTCGATGTCCTTTGCCGCGGGCAGCACCACGTGCGGATCGAGGTTGATAACCGCCGCGGTGGTGGCGAGGGGATAGACCGGATGCGCGGCGTAATACTCGGACCCCAGCAGCCCCTTCTCTTCCGCGGTCCAGGCCGCAAAGACCACGCTACGCGCCGGCCGTGGCCCGCGCGCGAAAGCGCGGGCGACCTCGATCAACTCGGCTGTACCCGTCGCATTGTCGACGGCGCCGTTTCGGATGCCGTCGCCCGCGACCGGGCCGTTCTGTCCGTTTGCATCCCAATGCGCACCGTAGAGGACGGTCTCGTCCGGCCGACGTGTTCCGCGCACTTTGCCGATGACATTATGGCTGACGATCGGCGTCGCCTTCAGGCTGCCCTGTGCTGCCACGCTGCCGTCGCCGAGCGGGAAGGCGCGGAACCCTGGGTCGCGCGCGCGTGACTTGAGGGTCGCGAGATCGAGCCCTGCGTGGCTGAGCATCAGGGCAGCGACATCGTTGCGCAGCCAGCCCGACAGCATGAAGCTGGGTGAGGGCGGGAGCGGTGCGATGACCATTGCCGGCAAAGCGTCGCCGCTTGCCACTTGCAGGAACGGATAGCTGGCGGCCGCATCCTCGTGGATCACGAGGACGCCGGCAGCGCCCGCCTTGGCAGCGGCTGCGAACTTCTCGCCCACGCGTCCTTCGAAGGCGAGCCGACGACCTTCGAAGCCGAGATCGCGGCCCGCCTCAAAGTCGGGGTCATTGGCCAGGACGACGGCGATCTTGCCGCGCATGTCGATGCCGGCATAGGCGTCCCAACCGAGCTTTGCGTTGACGACCCCGTAGCCCGCGAACACCAGCGGCGCATGTGCGAGCGTCGTGTCGCCAGGGTTGCGGAGCGACAAAGTCGCATCGTGACCGAGCGACAGAGACCGGTGCCATTTCCCGACCGTCAGCGCGAGCGTCGCCCCGGCTTGTCGATCTAGCCTGATGAGCGGCACGTCCTGATACCAGCCGCCATGCTCACCCGCAGGTTCCAGTCCGGCTGCGGCGAATTGTCGGGCGATGTGGTCGATCGTCTTGTCTTCGCCAGCCTCGCCCGGTCCGCGACCCAGGAACGCATCGGACGACAGGGTCCGGACATCGGCTTTGATACGGTCGGCCGAGATCGGGGTGACGACAGCGGCGGCGAGAGCGACGAGCGATATAAGCATGCTGGCATCTTGGGATGAGCCATGCCGTCCTGGCAACCATCATTCGACCGGCCATGCCGCGATCGGCTCGCCGCAACCCCTTTCGGCGCAAGCGCGCGGGGCCATGTAATCGCGCCGGGGACGCATCATCCGCACCTTTGAGGGCTCCGGCGCTCGCGTACTCCGCTCCATTTCGCGGGATGGGCCGATCAGATTGGCGAGCGCGGGGACGATCGGTGCGACACCGGCGATGCCGATCGCGCGGCCAGGCATGCGACCGGCCGCGCTGTTGCGATCAGCAACCGTTGCGATAGTTTTGCGAACGATCGTGCTTCTGGTCGAGGCTCTTGCCGAGCAGGCCGCCACCAACCGCGCCGAGGATCGTGCCAAGCGTCCCGCCGCCGAGCACCGAACCCAGCACCGCACCGCCAGCGCCACCGGCGATCAGGCCGGTCGTGCCGCTCGACCGGCGGCAATCCTGGTAATTGCGGCGCGCATAGCCGCGATACACCCGGCCGTCGGTATAGCCGCCGGTATCGCTGCGCTGATATTGCGCGCGGTCGTAATCGTAATTGCGCTCGTATTGCGCACGATCATTGTAGCCGTAGCGCTGCGCCTGTGCTGGTGCTGCAACGGTCATTGGCAGGATGGCGGCAGCCGCAAGGGCGGTGAGGGCGAACTTTTGCTTCAACATCGTACGTCTCCTTTCAAGTGATGAAGACGGTCTAGTGAGTCGCCCCCGAACCAATCCTGAACTCGCTTTGCAACGTCTGTTCATCTCGAAGACGAGCGAGCCCCCAACGCCGATGCCTCGCGGCCTCGAATGCGCTGGACTCTATTCCGGTAGAGATGCCGGGCGTCGGGCAAGCAAGGACACAGCGCCGCGTTGGCGCGCAGCCCCACCGACGGATCGGGCGATCGGTCAGCATCCGCGCGGTCCGCGTCGACGATGGCGTCGCCGCGCCCCTGTGGCACGGGGTTGAGCGTCAAATACTGATCGTCGCGGGCAGCGCCGGCGTCCGCGCTGCCGCTGCCCGTTTGTGGCGGGTGGCGGCCGTCTCGACGTTCGTGGTCCAACCCGCGGCAACGCAACCGCAGCGGCGCGGTCGCTCAGTCGATCCGCGCCGCCTGCGCGCGGATCTGCTCGATCAGCCAGCGGACGCCCGGATCGGCCACACGAGTCTCGTGGATCTGCACCAGTTCGCGGAGCGGCTCGAACGCGAAGGGCAGGGGGCGATATTGGATATCGAAGCTCTTGGCCGAGATCCGCGCCAGCCGCTCGTGCATCAGGCTCAGCCGCGTCGTGCCGACCAGGAGGTACGGCACGACCGAGAACGACGCCGTCGACACTTCGATCACCCGCCGGTGCGCCAGCAGATCGAGCCGCCGGTCGCCGACGGTATAGCCGCGCGGACCGCCGATCGACACGGAGACATGGCCGTAGCGGAACACGTCCTCGGTCGTGATGCCGCCCGTGAAGATCGGGTGCTGTCCCCAGCCGGCGACGACATAGGTCTCTTCACACAAGGGTTCGGTCGGAATACCCGCCACCGCGAATTCGACCGGCGTGATCAGCAAGTCGATCTCGGCATGGCGCAAGTGTTCGCCAGCGGTCTCGGACACCTGGATGAAGCTGAAGCGCAAATGCGGCGCGCGCGTTGCGAGATCTTCGAGCAGCGGTGCCATCACCGAGGCCAGGATATAATCGGAAACCATCAGGCGAAACAGGCGATCGGCCGTCGCCGGGTCGAACTGCGCCGACGTCGTGATGACGCCTTCGGCCTCGCGCAGGCATTGCCGGATCTTGGGAAGCAGCATTTCGGCAAAGGGAGTCGGATACATCCGTCGTCCCTTCACCAGCAGCAACGGGTCGCCGAAATAGTCGCGCAACCGCGCCAGCGCGGCGCTGGCGGCAGGCTGGCTGAGCCCCAGCCGCTCGCCCGCCAGCGCGGTATTGTGCGTTTCCATCAACGCCTCGAACGCGACGAAAAGGTTGAGATCGAGACCCTTGAACCGCACGTTGCATCCTCTCCTGATCTGCAGACGACAAATCGTACAAATCGTTTGCGAGAAAAACAATCAATTTGAGCAAAATGGCCTGACCAGTTAGACCAATCTTATAAGAAAATGGTCAAGACAGGAGAGGTCATGAAACTCAAAGCAGCACTTTTGCTTGCCGCGATGCCGCTGTTCGTAGCACCGGCCTATGCGCAAAATGCCACGTCGACGCCGCCGGCAGGCTCTGCCCCCGAAGCATCGGCGACCCCTTCCACGATCGCCAGCGCCGAAGCCGAGCAAAACGCGACGGCAGCCGGCGACATCATCGTCACCGCCCAGCGGCGGAGCGAAAGCCTGCAGCGCGTTCCGGTCAGCCTGACCGCCTTGTCGGCCGAGACGCTGACGTCGCGCAACCTCAACGATCTCACCCAGATCTCGCGCGCCGCACCGACACTGCAGGTCGGCATCGACAACACCTTCTCGGTTCGCGGCGTCGGCACGCTCGCCTTTGCCGGCACGATCGACAGCAGCGTCGCGACCGCGATCGACGAGGTCAATCTCGGTCGACCGATCCTCAATACGCCGCTGCTCAACGATTTGACGCGGGTCGAAGTGCTCAACGGGCCGCAGGGCCTGCTGTTCGGCAAGAATGCCTCGGCTGGATTGATCAACATCGTCACCGCCCGTCCGGTGCTCGGCGTTGTCTCGAGCGCAACCGACGTCGAATTCGCCTCGCGCGCCACGCCGGGCATCCGCCGCACGGCACCTGGCATCATCGCCCGCGAGACGCTCAACATCCCGGTCAGCGCGACCTCGGCGTTGCGTTTGAACATGCTCTATTCGTACCAGGAGCCCGGCACGACCTATGTCGGCACGCCGCGGAACGGCACCCGGCATGATCTCAACGCGCGCTCCTTCTCGCTCAAGGGCAAGTATTTCTGGCAAGCGACCGACGCGTTGTCCTTCTATCTGATCGGCGATTATAACGAGAGCCACGGCATCGCGGGGATAGCCGACGTCACCTATCGTCAGGTCTCGCCGACCAGCCTCAACAATGGACCGCTCGCCGCCGACGGGATCGTCGCGGGTCCGAACAATCTCAAATTTGGTGGCGATGGCGACCAGTATCGCGATCTCGCGACGGGTGGCGCGCAGGCCAAGGCGACCTACAGCTTCGCCAGCGGCTGGGAATTGAGCAACTTGTTTGCGTGGCGGTATTATAAGCAGGACCAGAATTTCGACACCGATTACCTGTCGGCGAACGGGCTCAACCGCAACGAATCGCACGCAAAATATAATCAATATTCCAACGAACTGCGGCTCGCATTGCCGTCGTCGGGGCGGCTGAGCGGCCAGGCTGGCCTGTATTATTTCCAGTCTGATCTCAGCCTTCGCCGCAACCTGGGCGGCAACAGCTATACGCCCGACTTCGTCGCCGCCGGTTCGCCGTTCTGCGTCGGCGCGATCGTCGGCACGACTCCGCGCTGCACCGTCAGCAACGTGTCGCAGATTGGCAGCGACGCCAATTACGTGCTGCGAACCAAGAGCTATGCGGCATTCGGGCAGTTGACCTATACGATCGCCACCGGGCTGACCGCGTTTGCCGGCGGGCGTGTTACCCGCGACGATATCGACTTCACCACCGCGCAAAACCAGCTCAACTATTTCTCCGCACTGGGCGGTCCGCGCGGGACGTTCTCCGCGAGCTATGGCAACACCGATTTCAGCTGGAAGGCGGGCGCGCAGTACCAGGCGACCCCGACGATCATGGCCTACGGTTTTTACGGGCGCGGCTATAAGGGGCCGGGTTTCAACGATTCCTTCCCGACCGCGACCTCGAACGTCATCGTGCGGGGCGAGACGTCGAACACCGGCGAGATCGGCGTCAAGACGAGCTTCCTCGACCGTCGTCTGACCGTCAACGTCTCGGCATTCTACACCAAGTTCAGCAACTTCCAGGTCCAGGCGTTCAATCCCGTGACGGTGTCGTTCCTGGTCCAGAATGCGGCGAAGGTGAAGTCGAAGGGGGTCGAAGTGGCGGTCGGGCTGCGTCCGTTCGCAGGGTTCAGCATCAACCAGAGCGCGTCGTTCCTGTCGTCCAAGTTCGACAGTTTTGCCGGCGCACAATGCTATCCCACGCAGACCACGCGCGGCTGCTCCGCGACGGTCCAGACCTTCGATGCGTCGGGCCTGCGGCTCCCCGCGGCGCCGGCCTTCACCTCGAGCTTCCAGGCGATGTACGAAGTCCCGACCGAAGGGCCGGTGGCACCCTTCATCGAAGGCAATTGGTATCACCGCTCGAGCATCAACTACGTCGTGAGCCAGGCACCGGGCGCAACGTTTAACGCGGTCGATATCTTCGGAGCAAGTGTCGGTGCGAAGGTCGGCAAGGCGCTGCGCCTCGCGCTGTTCTGCAAGAATTGCACGAACAAGATCACACCGACCGCAATCGGCGTGGATTCGGGCGATGCCAATGCCCGCAATGCGCGCGGACAGGCGACGCCGATGTTGTCCTACACCCAGCAATTCGGGCTCGATTCGGTTCGGACGATCGGTCTGTCTGCGCAGTTTCGGTTCTAGCGCGGGACGGGCAGGGGGCAGCGCCCTCTGCCCGATCTATCAATTATATTGATAGAATAGGATCAATATAAGTAGATTTACATATACGTTCAGCCCGATATGGTCGCGTCGAGGAGAGAGAAAAATGATCGCGTCGAAGCCTAAAACGGCCCGTAGTTGCTGATGGAAAACGCCACTATTTTGATCGTCGGTGGCGGTATCGGCGGCCTCACGGCGGCGATCGCGCTGCGCAAGCGCGGCTTTGCGGTCGATCTCGTCGAGCGCGATCCGACGTGGTCGGTTTACGGTGTCGGAATCATCCAGCAGGCCAATGTGCTGCGCGCGGTCGATGCGCTCGGGATCCTGCAGGATTATATCGGCGCGGGCTTTCCGTTCGACAGCGTTGACATCTACCTCCCCAACGGCCGCCATGCCGCGACCATTCCAAGCCACAAACTGGTCGATGGCCAGCCCGCCAATCTCGGGATCGGGAGGCGCGCGCTGCACGATGTGCTCGGCAAGCGCGCGATCGAGGCTGGCACCACGATCCGACTTGGCGTTACGCCCGAGCGACTCGATGATGACGGCGCCGGTGTCACCGCCTATTTCTCCGACGGGACAAACGCACGCTACGATCTCGTAATTGGTGCCGACGGCGTCTACTCGCAGACGCGCGCCGCACTATTTCCCGATGCGCCAGCCCCGCTTTTCACCGGCCAAGGCGTGTGGCGCTACAATTTCCCGCGCCCTGCCGAGGTTACCAGCTTGCACGCCTTTCAGGGGCCGCTCGGGATCGGGCTGGTCCCGCTGTCCGACGACCTGATGTACATGTTCGTGACGACGCCCGAGCCCGATAACCGGCGCTACGAGCGGACCGAACTCGCCAGTGCGATGCGCGACAAGCTTTCTGGCGCACCGCCCGAGATCGCGGCGCTTGCAGCCGAGATTACCGACGACGATGGCGTGGTCTATCGTCCGCTCGAATGGTTGCTGGTCGAGGGGCCGTGGCACAAGGGCCGGGTCGTCCTGCTCGGCGACGCGGTCCACGCGACGACGCCGCATCTCGGCCAAGGCGCCGGTATGGCGATCGAGGATTCGCTCGTGCTCGCCGAGGAACTGTCGCGCGCTGCCGATCCCGAGACGGCGTTTGCCGCATATCGCGCGCGGCGGTTCGATCGCTGTGCCTACATTGTGCGCGCGTCGATCGCGATTTGTGACGGACAGCTGGGTCGCGGGCCGATGGTCGACCAGGCGGCGGCCACTTTCGAAATGTTTCAACTGACGGCGCAACCGATCTGAGTGTGCCGCTCTGCGTGAGGATATGACTATGAGCCGTGTTACCGAGATCCGCTATGTCGGATATGGCGTCGTCGACTTGCCGGCCGAGCGCGAATTCTACACCGAAAAATGGGGCCTCAAGACCGTCGCCGAGCAGGACGGGATGACCTATCTCGCGACGCATGGCGACGAGGAGCTTTACGTCGTGCGGCTGCGCGAAGCCGAGGACAATCGCATCGACGTGATCGCGCTGGCGACCGAGACCGATGCCGATGTCGCAGCGCTCCACCAGCGCGTCGTCGACGCCGGCTGCAAGATCATCTTCGCGCCCAAGGCGCTCGAGAGCTTCGGCGGCGGCTATGGCTTCCGCTTCTTCTCGCCCGATGGTCTGCCGTTCGAAGTCTCGGCGGGCGTCGCGCGCGGCGACAAGCGCGATATCGTCAAATGGGAAGGCATCCCGCGCAACATCAGCCACATCGTGTTGCATTCGCCCGACCATAAGGCGGCGGTGCAGTTCTTCATCGACGTGCTCGGCTTCAAGCTCAGCGACTGGCTGGGCGATTTCATGGCGTTCCTGCGCTGCAACAGCTGCCATCACCGGATCGCCTTCCTGCCGGGACCGCCGTGCCTCAACCACGTCGCCTATGAGGTCGCGTCGATCGACGACATGATGCGCGGCGTTTCGCGGCTGCGGAAGAAGGATGTCGACATCAAGTGGGGGCCAGGCCGCCACACTGCGGGGAACAACACTTTCAGCTATTTCACCACGCCCAATGGCTTTGCGGTCGAATATACCGCCGAGGTCGAGGCGGTCGATTTCGAGACGCACCAAGCGACGGTGCACGAGGCTGGGCCGAATACGATGGACCAGTGGGGCACCGGCGTCGGCGGCCCGCAGACGATGCCAAAGCCTGCGCCCGACAAGGGTCTCTTCCAGCCGGTGGCAGTCTGAACCATGGCACTTTTCCAATATTTCCCGAACTATGTCTGGAACCTGTCGCTCGCGATCGCGCTCGAGAGCGGCGCCAAGATTGGCGAGATCGTCGACATGTGCGCCCCGTTGCTCGATGCGGCCGAACGCGGCGAGGATGCCGGCACGCCCGCCTTCATGGCGCAGTGGGTGGCGATGGCCGAGCGGCTGAGCGGCCTCGCCGACGAAGACGAGGCGCGTGGGCGGCTCTTCTCGGCGGGCGAGAAGCTCAAGCGCGCGAGCCTCTATTTCGCGGTGGCCGAGCGGATGCAGGGGCACGGGCATCCCGGAAAGGCCGAGACCTATGCGCGCCAACTCGCCAGCTTCGAGAAGGGCACGCGCTTCGCCGGGGAATCGGCCGAGCGCGTCGAGATTCCGTATGAAGGCAAGACCTTGTCGGCGATCTGGACTCGGGCGCCGGGTGCGGCGAACGGGCCGAGCGTGATCTATTGCAACGGCCTCGACAGCACCAAGGAGCTCCTCTATTTTTCGGGGCTCCCGCAAGCGCTCGCCAAGCGCGGCATCTCGACGCTGAGCGTCGACCAGCCCGGCACGGGCGAGGCGCTGCGGTTGCAGAGCCTTCCCGCAACGCATGAGAGCGAGCGCTGGGCATCGGCCTGGGTCGACTGGCTCGAGACGCAGCCCGAGGTCGATCCCAAGCGGATCGGCATGACCGGCATTTCGCTCGGCGGTTATTACACGCCGCGCGCCGTCGCGTTCGAGCCGCGCTTTGCCGCGGGCGCGGTGTGGGGCGCCAACCACGACTGGGCCGAGGTCCAGCAAAAGCGCCTGCGCCGCGAGGGCGAGAACCCCGTGCCGCATTATTGGGGGCATGTGCACTGGGTGTTCGGCGCGAGCGACATGGACGATTTTCTCGAGAAATCGAAGGGCATGACGCTCGACGGCGTGATGGAGCGGATCAAGGTGCCGTTCCTCGTCACCCACGGCGAGAAGGACCGCCAGATCGGGCTCGAATATGCCCACAAGAGCTACGACCAGCTGACCAACGCCGCCAAGCGCGAGCTCAAGATCTTCACCGAGCGCGAAGGCGGGGTCGAGCATGTCGGCGCCGACAATATGGCGTTCGGCAAGGATTATATCGCCGACTGGTTCGCCGATACGTTGGGAGGGAAGCTCGGATGACACGCCGCTTCGTCGATCTGTCGATCACGCTCGACAATGATGTCATCACCGATCCACCTTTCATGCGGCCGGAGATCACCTACGAGACGCATGACGAGACGACCGCGGGGATGCAGGTGTTCTTCCCGGGCCTGACGTCGGAGCAGTTGCGCGGCGGCAAGGGGTTTGCCGCTGCGGAAACGGTCAAGATGACGACGCACAACGGCACGCATCTCGACGCGCCATGGCATTTTCATCCGACGATGAACGGCGGCGAGCGCGCGATCACGATCGACGAAGTGCCGCTCGACTGGTGCTTCCGTCCGGGCGTCAAGCTCGACTTCCGTCATTTCGAGGACGGCTATGTCGCGACCGCGGCGGATGTCGAGGCCGAGCTCAAGCGCATCGGGCACGATCTGCAACCGCTCGACATCGTGCTCGTCAACACCGCCGCAGGCGCGGCGCTGGGGCAGCCCGATTATGTCAGCAAGGGCTGCGGCATGGGCTATGAAGCGACGATGTACCTCACATCGCGTGGCGTGCGCGTGACCGGCACCGATGCCTGGTCGTGGGATGCGCCGTTCGTCCACACCGCAAAGCGCGTCGCCGAGACGGGCGATACCTCGCTGATCTGGGAAGGCCACAAGGCGGGCGCGGACATCGGCTATTGCCATCTCGAGAAGCTCCACAATCTCGAGGCGTTGCCGGCGACCGGCTACACCGTGTCGTGTTTCCCGCACAAGGTGAAGGCCGGCTCGGCCGGCTGGACCCGCGCGGTCGCGATCTTCGAAGACTGACCGGGCGGCTCCTACCAACACAGGATTGTTTTCGATGAAGCTCGCCACGCTTGCCAATGGGCGGCCCGACGGTCGCCTCGTTATCGTCTCGCCCGATGGCGAGCGTTATGCCGGTGCCGAGGCGATCGCGCCGACGCTGCAGGACGCGCTCGAACGTTGGGACGCGGTCGAGCCGGCGCTGCGGGCGCTCGCCGATGAGCTTGCCGCGGGTGGGGGCACGCCGCTGGCGGGCGAAGCGCTCGAGGCACCGTTGCCGCGCGCGTGGCAGTGGCTCGATGGGTCGGCTTTCCCGAACCACGGCGTGCTGATGCAGCGCGCGTACAACGCACCGCCGATCGAGACCGAGCTGCCGCTGATGTACCAGGGTATGTCGCACTGCTTCCTCGCGCCGACCGCCGACGTCCCGCTGCCCGACGAGGCGCATGGCATCGATTTCGAGGGCGAGTTCGGCGTTATCACCGCCGCCGTGCCGATGGGCACGAGCGCCGCGGATGCCGCCGCGCTGATCCGGCTGGTGGTGCAGATCAACGACTGGTCGCTGCGCACGCTGGCTGGCCCCGAGATGAAGACCGGGTTCGGGTGGGTCCAGGCCAAGCCGGCGTGCAGCATGGCGCCCGTCGCGGTGACACCCGACGCGCTGGGCGCGGCATGGGCGGAGGGGCGCGTGTGTCTTCCGCTCGAGGTGCAATGGAACGGCGAGCCCTTCGGTCGGGCGCGCGGCGACGCGATGGCGGTGAGCTTTCCCGAGCTGGTCGCGCACGCCGCGCGCACGCGCGCGCTCCCGGCGGGGACGATCATCGGATCGGGGACGGTCGCCAATGTCGACTATCGTGAGGTCGGATCGTCGTGCATCGCCGAGCGTCGCGCGATCGAGATGATCGAGCAGGGCGCCCCGGTGACGGGCTTCATGCGCTTTGGCGACCGGGTGCGGATGGAAGCCCGCGGCGTCGATGGCGCACCGCTGTTCGGCGTGATCGACCAGCGCGTGGTCAAGGGCTGAGGCCCTAGCTTATCGAACCATGATTTCCACTCGCGGAAATATCCGCAGCGTCACCACAGCCGCGCTTCCCCGGCGAAGGCCGGTGCCCAGTCGCGGTCGGCTGATGGCAGCGGCAGTGCCCGAAGACGACCACCTTCGCGACTGGACCCCGGCCTTCGCCGGGGAAGCGCCCAACTAGATGCGAGCGGAGTATTGCACTCGTCGGGCGCCCCGCACCAGCGGGGCGGGCGCCCGATCTCTCTCAGAACTTCACCCCGGCTCGCACGCCGAAGGTCCGCGGCGGGCGGAGCGCGCCGGCGTAATAGGACGTGAACGGCACCGGGGTCGCGAGCGCCAGCACGGTCTTGTCGAACGCATTGTTGACGAACAGCCCGATCGAATAGCGGCTCCCCGGCGCAGTGTAGGTGACCTGGGCGTCGGCGGTCCAATACGCGTTTTGATACTCGACCTGCGTGAACTCGAGGCCGGTCAGCGTACGGCTCTGGTAATGCGCGCGGACGTTGCCGACGATCTTCCCGTCGTTCGCCAGCCTCACCGTCTGCTCGGCGCCGAGATTGATCGTCCACTCAGGCGCGTTGGGCGGGCGGCGGCCCGAGCAATCGATGACATAGGTCGCGCCCGGCGTCCCGCGCGTGGCGCAAGCCGTGCCATTGTCGCGCCCGCCATTGTTGTTGGGCGCGCTGTAGACGAACGAATCGTAGCGCGCGTCAAGATATTGCGCGTCGGCGGTCAGCTGCGTCGAGCGCGTGACGAGCAGGCGCCCTTCGACCTCGACCCCCTTGAAGGTCGCCTGGCCGACATTCTCGGTCGCGAGGATCTGGCTGCCCGACGAATCGGCGACGACATGGCTGATCTGCTGGTCGTGATAGCGCCAGTAGAACGCCTCGAGGTTGAGCTGGAGGCGATTGTCGAAGAAGCGGTTCTTCGACCCCAGCGTCCAGGCGCCGATCCGCTCGGGGCGGAACACGCCGCGATCGACCGTCTGGAAAAAGCCGCCCGACTTGAAGCCGGTCTCGTAGCTCGCATAGACCAGGTTGCGCGGCGTGATGTCCCAATCGGCCGCCGCGCGATAGGTGATGCGATCGAACGAGGCGCGCTTAGCCTTCAGACCCTGATAGGTGCCGGTCGCGAGCGTGGTGATCGTGCCGTCGATGAACGGGTTGAAATTGGGCGTCGGCACGACCGACGGGATCGCCGTCGACACCGCGATCGGCTGCGCGGTCGGGCAGCCCGCGACATAGGTCGGGAAGAAGCTGCTCGGACGCGTGCAGAGCCGCAGCGCCGCTGTGGTAAAGCCATCGAGCGACTTGTCCTCGGTGGTGTAGCGTGCGCCCGCGGTGACGCGGAACGTCGGCGCGATCGCATAGGTCAGCCGCCCGAACACCGCCATGCTCTTGGTGCGCTGGTCGGCGACGTTCGAGTTCACGCTCGCTTGCTGGTTGATATAGCTGCCGGGGACGTGGTTGCTCTCGTCATAGTAGAACAGCCCGGCGATGTAGCGCAGCGGATGCGTCTCGTCCGACGCGATCCGCGCCTCGAGGCTGGTCTGCTTGTCCTTCTCGACCTGGCGGATGTAGAAACCCGGCGAGTAGGACAGGTAATCGAGCTTGCCCTCGCGATAGGCCGGGATGACGGTGATCGTGCCGGCGGGCGTGTTGAGCTCGATCGTCGACGACACGCCCCAATAGCTGTTGTTGAGGAATTGCGGCGTCGTCTGCGCGACCATCGTGCGGCCGAGCACCTGGTCGACCTGACCGTTGACGAACGCTTGGCCCGCGGGCGAGAAGAAACCGTCGCGATTGTCGGGATTGAGCCCGAGCGGCGTCGCGCCGGTACCGCGGCCGCGCTGGCGGAAATAATCGGCGGTGAGGTTGATCGACAGCGTGTTGGTCGGACGCAGCCGGAGGGAAACGCGGCCACCGGCATCCTTCTGATTGTCGGTGCCGTCGTTCATATAGGCGTCGTGGCGGACATAGATGCCCGCGGCGCGCAGCGCGACATTCTCACCGAGCGGAACGTTGACCGCGGCATCGAGCCGCAGCGCGTTGTAATTGCCGTATTCGACATTGCCCTCGGCGCTGGCCTTGTCGAAATCGGGGCGCTTGGGGATGACGTTGATCGCGCCGCCGGTGGCGTTGCGGCCGTAGAGCGTGCCCTGTGGGCCCTTGACGACTTCGACGCGCTCGAGATCGTAGAAGAAGCCCGTGGTCGAGCTCGGGCGGCCGACATAGACGCCGTTGAAATTGAACGCGACCGCCGAGTCCGACAGCGCGTTGCCGTTGAAATTGCCGACGCCGCGCAGATAGAACAGCGCGTACGGGCCCGCCGCGGGCGCGACCTGGAGCGACGGGACGACCGAGGTCAGCTCGGTCGGGCGCGTGATGCCGGCGCTGGCGAGCGTATCGCCCGACACGGCGCTGATCGCGACCGCGGCGCGCTGGAGACTTTCCGAGCGGCGCTGCGCGGTGACGATGATGTCCTGCAACCCGGATTCGGTGGGTGCGCTCGCTTGCGTCTCGGCGGGGGGCGGGGATGACACCTGGGCCTGTGCTGCCGTCGCGCTGCCCAGCAGGGCGCACCGCAAGATCCATCGCGCTGTTCTCATGCTTTCTCTCCTTTTGGGCCGTTCTTCCGACAACCGTCATCAAAGGATATGCGACTTTGTGCGATTTGAATAACTGCTTATAATAATCGCGATCGATCAGCCCTGGTAATTATCTGAGTCTGCCGCACGTACAAATCCTGTGTATTCGCAGAGCCCTATCGAAAACGCGCGGCGCGACGCGGGCGGCGCAGCCTATCGCGCTTTGCGTGTCGCGCAGACGTGGTCGCGGCAGGCGTTTCCGGCAGCGAACGCGCCGTTCGACCAATACTCCCGCTAGGCGGCTGCGGTTGCCAGGTCCGCTCCGTCGTCCGTCATGTCGAGCCCTTCGCCATTGTCGGGGCGCAGAACGAGGTGGCCGATCGCGGTATTGCTGCACGGCACGTGATAGTGGCGATGCAGCGCGCGCGTGCGCTTGCCGAGCGCACCGCGCATCACCAACCACATCACCATCTCGATCCCCTCGGACCCCGTCTCGCGCAGATATTCGAGGTGCGGGATCCGCCGCAGATCGTCGCCTTCGCCCGTCAGCCCGTCGAGGAAGCGATTGTCCCACTCGCGGTTGATCAGCCCGGCGCGCGGGCCCTGCAGCTGGTGGCTCATCCCCCCGGTGCCCCAGATCTGGACGTTGAGATCCTCGCCATAGCTTTCCACCGCACGGCGGATCGCCTCGCCCAGCGCCCAGCAGCGGTTGCCCGAGGGGGGCGGGTAGGTGACGACATTGACCGCGAGCGGGATGACCTTGGTCGGCCATGCCGCGGGCTTGCCGTACATCATCGTCAGCGGGACGGTGAGGCCGTGGTCGACATCCATCTCGTTGATGATCGTCATGTCGAACTCGTCGAGCACCAGGCTCTGTGCGATGTGCCAGGCGAGATCGGGATGCCCCTCGACATCGGGCACCGGGCGCGCGCCCCAGCCTTCGTCGGCCGAGGCATAGCGTTCGCCGCACCCGATCGCGAAGGTCGGGATGATCTTCATGTCGAACGCCGAGGCGTGGTCGTTATAGACCAGGATGACGACGTCGGGCTTCTCGGCCTGCTGCCACGCGCGCGTCCAGTCATAGCCAGCGAAGATCGGGCCGAAATAAGCGTCGCGATCCTTGCCTTGGTCGGACGCGACGCCGAGCAGCGGCACGTGGCTGGTGGCAATGCCTGCGGTGATGCGCGCCATGTCAGTTCGTCTCCTTCAGGGCGGTCTCGTCGCCCGAATTTGCCTTGATGCTGCGATTGCCGACCGGCGAGCGCCCGCCCGCGAGCATCATCTTGGTATAGTCCTCGAAATTGAGGTCGGTCATCGACGACACCGCCTGGGCAAAGCCGATGCCGTCGGTCGCGAACACCTTGGCAAGAAAATAGACGTTGCCGCCAAGATCGAGCAGCCGGTTGTAGTCGCGCTTGAGCAGCGCGTCCTTCTGCTCGGGCGTGATGTTCCACGCGTCGAGATAGGCGCTCTCGTCGGCGCGGAAGCGTGCGCGGTTCTCGTCCTTCATCAGGCTCATCGCGCACTGGTTGAGGTTATAGCCCTGGCGGGCGCGCCGTGCGGTGAAGACGCGCGTGCCCGGAATATCCTCGAACTCGGCGAGATAGGCGTGGATGTCGCTGCTGGGCGGTACGGGTGCGGTCATCGTCATCGCTCCTTGAATGTCATGCGGTCACCGAAAGACGACGGTGCGCGCGCCGTTGAGCAGCACGCGGTCCTGCAGATGATAGCCCACCGCCTGCGCGAGTACACGCCGCTCGATATCGCGCCCCTTGCGGACGAGATCGTCGGGCAGATCGGCGTGCGTGATGAACTCGGCGTCCTGCGCGATGATCGGTCCCTCGTCGAGATCGGCGGTGACGTAATGCGCGGTCGCGCCGATCATCTTGACGCCGCGCTCATGCGCTTGGTGATACGGCTTCGCGCCCTTGAAGCCGGGCAGGAAGCTGTGGTGGATGTTGATGCAGCGCCCCGACAGGAACCCCGCCAGATCGTCCGACAGGATCTGCATGTAGCGCGCCAGCACGATCAGATCGGCGCCGGTGTCGGTGACGATCTGCTTGATCTGCGCTTCCTGCGCCGCCTTGGTCTGCGGCGTGACGGGCAGATGATGGAACGGGATGTCGCCGATCATGCTGATATGCAGCGCGCGCTGCGGGTGGTTAGAGACGATCCCGACCACGTCCATCGCCAGCTCGCCGATGCGGTAGCGATAGAGCAGATCGCCGAGGCAATGGTCGAACTTCGACACCAGCAGCAACACGCGCTGGCGCTCCTGCGCGCTGCGCAGCGTCCATTCGGCGTCGATCGCGGCGGCGAGCGGCGCGAACGCGAGGCGCAGCGTGTCCACATCGCGCTCGATCTCGAAAACGACGCGCATGAAGAAGCGGCCCGTGAGCCGGTCGTCGAACTGCTGTGCGTCGGTGATGTTGCCGCCTGCACTGGCCAGAAACCCGGCGACCTGCGCGACCAGACCGGGCCGGTCGGGGCAGGAGAGGCGAAGCGTCAGCGTCTCAATCATGGGCGCGCTCTTCATAAGCCTTGATCCAATCGACCGCGCGGACGAGCCCGCCGAACGGATAGAAATGCAGCCGCACCGGGCCGTGCGCCGGTGTCAGCCGTTCCGAGAGCCGATCGACCAGCGCGTCGGGGCCGGTCGAGCCGAGCAATTTGGTCAGCGAGATCCCGTATTTGCCAAGCGCCGAAACCGAGGCGCCGACGCCGCAATGCGCGGCAAAACGCAGCAGCGTCTTGATCCCGGCCGGGCCCGGCACGCCGATCCGCACCGGCGAATCGATCCCGTTCGCGCGCAGGTCTTCGAGCCATGTGATGAACGGGTCGGGATCGAACCCGAATTGCGTGACGATCAGCGTCGCCATGCCGCGCGCAGCGATCTCGTCGCGCTTGGCCTTGAGCACCGCAAGGCACGTCGCCGAATCCATCGCCGAATGCCCTTCGGGGTGCCCGGCAATGCCGATCGCGGTGATGCCGTTGCGCTCGAACAACCCGGTCTGGAGCAGCGCCATCGTATCGGCGAACGGGCCGACCGGGGTTGGCGGATCCCCGGCGACGAGAAACATGCGGCGGACGCCCGCTTCGACGACGGTCCGTTCGACGGTCGCGGAGAGTTCGTCGAGCGACGCGATGCGACGCGCCGACAGATGCGGCATCGGTTCGAATCCGAGCGTGCGCACTTCGACGGCAGCCGCGATCCGCGCGTCGATCGTCTCGCCGGGGAGGAAGGTGATTGCGACGGGCGTATCGGGCGCGATGCGGTCCGCCGCCTCGCGTAGCGCGGGGCGATCCTTGGCGGTCATCTCGAGCGAATAGCCGTCGGTCATTCCGGTCGGCGCCCGCGTCCAGGCGGGATGGATGGCGGGGATGGTCGTCATTCGTCCTCTCCGGTCGGGCGCGATTGTGCCTCGCACTGTGGCAAATTGGCCTAGCCGAATGGCGTTGGTTCGGATAGATGAAATCTTCATGGACGCGAACTCATCCTTACCGTTGCCCAGCGAGCCGTTGCTGCTCCTGCCGGGTCTGATGTGCGATGCGCGCGTCTTTGCGGCGCAGCGCGCAGCCTTCGCGGACGCCGTCGCAGCGCCGGACTATGGCGATCTGGCGACGCTCGGCGCGATGGCGGAGCGGGTGCTCGCCGCGGCGCCCGCGCGCTTTGCGGTGCTCGGCCATTCGATGGGCGCGCGAGTCGCGCTCGAAGTGGTGCGGCGCGCGCCAGGTCGCGTGACACGGCTCGCGCTGGTCAGCACCGGCGTCCATCTGCCGCTGCCGAGCGAACCCGAAAAGCGCCACGCACTGCGCGATGTCGGGCGCCTGCACGGCATGGCCGCATTGGTCGATACCTGGCTGCCCCCGATGGTCGCGCCTGCGCGCAGTGCCGATACCGCGCTGCTGCAGCCGCTCCGCACGATGTGCATCGAGGCCGGGCTGCAGCCGTTCGAAGCGCAGATCGCAGCCTTGCTCGCGCGTCCCGAGGTCGAATCGCTGCTGCCGCAGCTCGCCTGCCCGGTCCTCGTCGCGTGCGGCAGCGAAGACCGCTGGAGCCCGCCCGATCAGCACGCGGCGATGGCAGCGGCGATCCCGCACGCCCGCCTCGTCGTGGTCGATGGCGCCGGACACATGCTGCCGGCCGAAGCGCCCGACGCGCTCAATTCCGCAATCGCCGACTGGCTCAGCGCGACGCCAAACCCGCTCTGACGCCCGTCGAAACCGCTACAGCCCAAGGAGAGCCCGATGACTGAAACGACCCTGCAACAGATGCTCGATATGAGCGGCGATATCGTCACGCTGCTGCGCAACCAGCAGACCGGACCCAATGCCTATCCCGGCGTCCCCGCCGAATATTCCAACTGGCGCGCCGAGCAGCAGGCCTGGTCGAAGACCTGCGTGCTGTTCAACCAGTCGTTCCACATGGTCGATCTTTCGGTCGAAGGCCCCGACGCGCTGGCGATGCTCAACCATCTCGGCGTCAACAGCTTCAAGGGCTTCGTCCCCGATCGCGCCAAGCAGTTTGTTCCCGTCACGCCCGAGGGCTATGTCATCGGCGACGTGATCCTGTTCTATCTCGATGAGAATGCGTTCAATCTGGTCGGCCGCGCGCCGGTGATCGAATGGGTCGAATTTCATGCCGCGACGGGCGACTGGGACGTCACCGTGTCGCGCGACGAGCGGACCGCGGCGCGGCCCGATCCGGAAACCCGGCGCTCGTATCGCTTCCAGCTGCAGGGCCCGAACGCGATGCGGACGCTCGAAAAGGCAATGGGCCAGACCCCGCCCGAGCTCAAATTCTTCCACATGGCGCGGCTCACGATCGCGGGCGCCGAAGTCCGCGCGCTGCGCCACGGCATGGCCGGGCAGCCGGGTTACGAGCTGTTCGGTCCGTGGTCGGATTACGACACCGTCCGCAACGCGCTGATCGAGGCGGGCAAGGACTTCGGGCTCGCGCTCGTTGGTGGCCGGACCTACGCATCGAACACGATCGAGTCGGGCTGGATCCCGTCGCCGCTGCCCGCGACCTATTCCGGCGCCGGCACGCAGGCGTTTCGCGAATGGCTCAAGACCAACTCCTACGAGGCGAAGGCGTCTATCGGTGGCAGCTATGTCCCCGACAGCGTCGAGGGCTATTATCTGACGCCGTGGGATCTGGGATACGGCCCGTTCGTCAAGTTCGACCATGACTTCATCGGGCGCGAGGCGCTCGAGGCGATGGCCGGGCAGCCGCATCGCAAGAAGGTGACGCTCGCGCTCGATACCGAAGACGTGATGCGCGTGATCAGCTCGCAATTCGCCAAGGACAATCGCGCCAAATACATCGACTTCCCGTCGGCGGTGTATGCGATGCATCCGTACGATCAGGTGCTCAAGGACGGCAAGCTCGTCGGGCTGTCGACCTGGATCGGCTACAGCGCGAATGAAGGGCGCATGCTGACGCTCGCGATGGTCGATGCCGACATGGCCGAGCCCGGCACCGAAGTGACGCTGCTGTGGGGCGAGCCCGATGGCGGCACGCGCAAGCCGACGGTCGAGCGCCATGTGCAGACCGAAATCAAGGCGATCGTCAGCCCGGCGCCCTATTCGGAAGTCGCGCGCGACAGCTATGCCGAAAGCTGGCGCAACCGCCAGCCAGCCTGAGCCTTGCGGGGAGGGCCGGGCTCCGGCGCTCCCCAAAGAGCGGTGTCGTCAGGCAGCTTCAAGCAACGCGACGGTCCGCTTGAGCAAGTCCGCAACGCGCGCCTCGACCACCGCGTCGAAGCGCACGTTGGGGATGGCGACGCTGAACGCGCCGAGCAGATCGTCCCCGACGATCAGCGCGCGTCCAAGCCCCTGGATCCCTGGCGTATGCTCCTCGCGCGTCCGCGCGTTGCCCGTGCGGCGGATTTCGGCGATCTCGGCGCGCAGGCGATCGGGCGCGGTGATCGTCGCAGGCGTGAAGGCGGCGCGGTCGACCTCGCCGAGATAGACCTCGAACTCGTCCTCCGGCAGCGCGGCGAGGATCGCCTTGCCCGCCGCAAAGCTGTGCAACGGGGTGCGCGCGCCGGTCGCCACCGCGTAGCGCAGCGCATGGTCGCTGGTCTCGGTCGCCAGTGCCTCGACCTCCCAGCCCTTGCGCACGAAGAAAGAGACGGTCTCGTTGAGCTGGACGCGCAGCGCGCGCACCAGCGGGGCGACGCGGTCGGCGAGCGCAAAGCCGTTCGCGCGCGTCTGCAACCGCGCCAGACCGGGGCCCGGCGTATAGCGCCGGCCCTCGCGCGCGAGGTACCCGCGATCCGCCAGCGTGGTGAGCAGATACGACAGGCTGCTGACCGGAATGACGAGCGCCGCGGCGATTTCCTGCGCGACCACCGGGCGATCGCGCGCGACGACATATTCAATGATGTCGAGCGTGCGGAGCGCCGATTTGACGGGGGTCGCGATCTCTACCATCGCCGCGCTATAGCCCGTCCGTTGCAGCCTGCCACCTCACAACCGCGCGGTCGCCAGATCCGCGCCGGCGCGCAGGTTGCGCAGCTTTGCCCAGGTGACGGCGGGATCGATCTTGCCGTACCCGGCAAACGTCCCGAACCCGCAATCGGTGCTCGCGACGACACGGTCGGCGCCGACGATCGCCGCGAAGCGCTCGATCCGCTGGGCGATCAGCTCGGGGGTCTCGAGATAGTTCGAGCACGTGTCGATCAACCCGGGTGCCAGGATCTTGTGATCGGGCAGCGCCGCATCGCGCCAGACGATCCATTCATGCTCGTGGCGCGGATTGGCTGCCTCGAACAGGATCGTCGCCGGGCGCGCCTTGAGCACGATATCGATGATCCGCTCGAGCGGGATGTCGTGATCGTGCGGGCCTTCGTAATTGCCCCAGCAGACGTGCATCCGCATCTTCTCGGGCGCGATATCGGCGGTCGCGGCGTTGAGCGCCTCGACATTGGCCTCGATCGTCGCGAGGAACTGCGCTTCGTCCATTTCCTGATAGCCGGTGTGGCGCGACATTGCGAGATCGGGGCAATCGAGCTGGAGCTGGAACCCGGCGTCGACGATCGCTGCATATTCGGGCTGCATCGCGGTCACCAGATCGGCGAGATAGGCCTCGTGGCTCGGATAAAAGGCGTTCTTCTGGAACGCGGTGATCAGTCCGGGCGATGCCGCATTCATGAAGGCGCGCGTGCCCTCGCCGTGGCGATCGAGCGCGGTGCGGAAGCGGCGGATGTCGTCCTTGACCGGCTGCAGGTTCACCAATTTGACCTCGCCGATGCACGATGCGCGCGTGAAGTCCTGCGAGCCCATGATGTGGGCGAGCTTGGTGCGCAACTCGGGCAGCGGCGCGAGGTCGAGCGCCGACATGCGTTCGCTATGCCCGCCGAAACCCGACAGCCGCTCGATCATGTAGGTCGAATAGCCGACCTTGCCGAGCTCGCCGTCGCTGACGATCGTCACCCCCGCCGCGACTTGTGCCGCAACCGCCGCATCGACTGCGGTCTGCACGACGTGGTCGAACGCATCGGCGTCATACGGCTCGCCACGATCGCGGGCGAGCAGGAGGGGGGTGAGTTCGGGGCCACGCGGCAAGCTGCCGACATGGGTGGTGGCGATCGCCATAAAGCTTCCTCTCATGCGTTCGGGCGACCATGATTGCGTTTCGCATTGATGTACAGATCGTATATGCGATTTTACGAAATGGGCGCGGATGCCGGGATTGGAGAGATGTTGTCATGACCATGGTTTCGGCAACCGAACGCCGTGAGATCGAGGCGGATTGCGCGCGATTGATCAATCTGTACGCGGCGCTCAACGATGCAGCACGATGGGCCGATGTCGCCGCGCTCTACGCCGAGGATGGCAGCATGACTCGCCCGACCGCGCCCGATGCGCCGGTCATCGGGCGTGCCGCGATCCTTGCCGCGTTCGAGGCGCGTCCGGCGCGCGTCACGCGACATCTGACGGGGACGATCGTGGTCGCGGTCATCGATCGCGACACCGCCACCGCGACGAGCGCGATGCTTCTGTTTACCGCGCCCGATGCGCCGCCGCTGGTCGGCGGTTTCACCGATCGTTTCGTCCGGGTGGCGGGCGAGGGGTGGCGTTTCGCCGAACGTCGCGGATCGCTGACCTTCGCCTGAAGCGATGTCCGGGCGCTGGGCCGATCTGGAGGCGCCCCCAGGCGGTGGAGAAGCGGTACTGGCCGCTGCCGATCGCGATCACCGCCTCGGACGCATCGCGCGACACGATCATTATACCGGCACGATCTGTCACCGTGCGCCGCCTCTCGAACTCGCGCACTCCCGGTGCGAGTGGCACAGGAAGCTCGCCACGCATGACGGGCGGGCGCGTGACGTCGAGCGGGACCACGCTGTCGCTCTTTCGTTCCAGCGCGCGCTGAGCATCGCGGTGTCGGTGACGCCAAGCCTCGCGCCGCGTAACGCGCACGCAGTGGTTGGCCGCTCGTCGCCGACATGCAATAGGATGGGATAGAGTTTTCCCAGTTCAGCATGAGCCCGCCTTTCAAGGCCAAGGTTCAAGGACGATCGATGCGCGTATTTCCGCTTTCCCACCTGCTGTGTTCCGGGCTCGCCGCAAGCCTTCTCGTTCCGGCACCTGCGGCCGCCAGTTCGCCTGAGCTTATCGGGCTCGAGCGCCAGTTGAGCATGCTGGTCGCGGCAAAGCCGGGGGAATATGGCATTGCGGCACTCGACCTTCGCGACGGTTCGATCGTTGCCATCAACGGTGACACGCCGTTTCCGATGGCGAGCACGGTCAAGCTCGCCATCGCAGCCACCTATCTCGCCGAGATCGATCAGGGCCGACGCAGCCTCAGCGACATGGTCGTCGGCCGGCCCGCCGCGAAAGTCCTGGAACTGATGATCGTGCGCAGTAACAATCAAGCGGCCGATCAGCTGCTGGCGGCGGTCGGTGGTCCGGCTGCCGTCCAGCAGTGGCTCTCGTCGCATAACATCATCGGCATCCGGGTCGACCGGACCATCGACCAGCTGCTTCGAGAGCGCGGTCACCTGGCCGACATCAAGGATGTCGCTACGCCGGTCGCCATGGTCGCGCTGTTGCATAAGCTCGACAGTGGCGCGGTGTTGACGGCGCAAAGCCGCGCGTTCCTGTTCGAGTTGATGCGACGCTGCGAGACGGGCACGCGCCGCATCCGCGCGATGCTGCCCGCTGGTACCCCGGTCGAGGACAAGACGGGTACGCTCGACGGCGTCACGAATGACGTGGGGTTCATTACCATGCCGGATGGCCACCGCGTGGCCGTCGCCGTCTTTGCGCGCGGTGGACGCGATCGCCAGCCTGTCATCGCTGCTGTCGCCCGCGTCATCTATGATCGCTTCGCGGATAGCGCACGCACCGCGCTGTCGTACTTCCTGCGGATGCGGTGAGCAGCGCCCCTCGATTCGGCTCTTCTTCCCCCCGCCGCCCAGCCTATCAGTGCTGGGAGCATTGAACTTCAACGCGTAGCAGCGTCAGAATAGCTTGCCTTGCACAGGGCGGTCGAGCACGGGCGGGCTGTATCTTCCCCGGCGACGCACTTCGGTCTGCGCGGTGAACCGGACGTCCTCGTCTCGATCCCGCGCGAACTGTTCGAGCGCATCGGCCGAGAGGTCGCTCCAGGCACGCCCACGCTCGGGCCCGGCGACGACTCGCGGCAGAAGCCCGGGCTCGGCGCTCCAGGCAAGCAACTGTTCGATCGAGGCCGCATTCAGCATGTCGCGAAGGTGATGCGCGCTCACATAGGCGTCGGGCAACGCGCGGTGGACCGGCAACCCAATCTCGCGGACCAGCCCGTGCGGCATCCGCCAGTACCGCAGGACTTGATTGGAGAAGCTCGGCGATCCCGGCCATAGCCGCAGCGCACACTTCCAGGTGCAGATCCACCGCGCGCCGCCCGACACGTGCGGGGTGCAAAATCGCTGTTCGAAGCTCGCACGATGCGCGGCCAGCGCGACGACGCCGCCGTCGGGCTTCAGAATGGCGGGCGCGACGTCCTGCCAATACCCCGCAGCGGCGACATCCGCGTCGACGATGTGGTGCACCGCCATCGTCACCGGAGGGATCGGCCGCCCGGGATTGACGAAGCTAGCGCCGCGTTCGTCTGTCACGGACCATTGCCCGTCAGCGCCAAGCGCGACGTCTTGCCAGCCGATTTCGCACACGCCGTGCGCCGGGGGACGCGAGCCAGTGGTTTCCAGATCGATGACGCGCACGCGAAGAGACATGATTGGAATATAGGGGCATCACCGCGTCATCCAATCGCCGTGGCATCGACGTCTGAGGATCGCGCTAAGTTGGCCGATCATCTGACGCGCGGCTCGCCAGGCCGAAGTCGGAAACTGTCCGCAACCGGCTCGCCGCTACATAGCCCTCTGCTCTAGTCGTTCGGGGTCTGCTCAGCCGGAGCAGCCTGGTTCGTCTGATCGCTGCGCGTCGTGCGTGCCGTCATACCCGTGGCCGAGGCATCGTCCATCAGCTGTTCGTCCGGCGCAGTCGCTGCGGGGGCCTTTTCCGGCAGCGCGGCCGTCAGGTTGGTGGCGGCGGTCGGGGTAGGTTCGGGCTCGGGCGCGCGCGTCTTGGGTGCCGTCGGTGTCGCTTCGTCGGCCGGTTCTGCGGGCGTCTCGGTGGACTGTTCGTCGCGCGTCGGCGCCTCGGTCGATTGCGAACACGCGCCGAGACCGGCGATCAACAGGATTGCCGCGAAGGCGAGGGGGAATTTGTGGGTCATTGGTGTCATCTCCTCAGCGCGCCGCAATCGCCTGGCGCGCGGACCGTTCCGCAATCTTGGTCGCCAGCGTTCCGTCCCAGCCATAGGGGTCGTTCCGGAAACCGACCTGCCCGTCCGCGTTCGCAAACGCCGTCCAGTACAGCAGATACACCGCAACGGGTGCCGCCAGTTTTGCGCGCACCGTCTTGCCCGCGGTGACCGTCGCATCGATCGTGTCCGCCGGCCATTCGGGCGTGCCCTCGAGCAGCCGCTTCGCAAGGTCGCCGGGCTTTTCGAGACGGACGCACCCATGGCTGGCCAAGCGGTCGAAGCGCGCGAACCCCGCCTGGGCGGGCGTGTCGTGCAGGTAGACGGCGAACGGGTTGGCAAAATCGAACTTGTACTTCCCCAGCGCGCTATGGTCGGAGGATTGCTGGAGCCGCTTGCCGCCATCGCCGGTGTCGATCACCCGGAAGCCGTGCTGCGTCAGATAGCCGGGGTGGGCCTTCTCCTTGGGCCACAGTTCGCGCCCCGCGATCGTCGACGGCACGTTCCACGGCGGATTGAGCACGATGCTGTGGATCTGCGAGGTGAGCATCGGCGTCTCGGCCCCGGGGCGCCCGGTCACTGCCTTCATCGACATGACCGGGGCGTCGCCGTCGAACAGCGTCAGCACGGCTGCGGCGATATTCACTTGGACGCGGTTCTTGGCGAGTTCTGCTGGCAACCAGCGCCAGCGCTCCATGTTCGCCTTGATCTGGCGAAGCCGCGCATCGACCGGCACGTTGAGCGCGGTGAGCGTTTGCGCGGCGACGATACCCGTCGGATTGAGCCCGTAGCGCCGTTGCGCGCGACGGACCGCGTCGAGCAGCGCGGCGTCGAAGCGGTCCTCCGACGACGTCACTTGCGGATCTTCGAGCGCCAGCCGCTTACGCAGCGCGGCGACGCGCGGGCCGGTGTTGCCGAGCGTCAGATCGGCGCCTGCGCTCAGCGGCTCCCAGCCACCCGCCGCCGCGATCGTCCGGTACCGCGCAAGCGCAGCGACCAGTGCATCGTAGCCTGCATAGGGCGGCGGCAGCGAAGCGATCCAAGCGGCGAGACGATCGTGCTCGACCGCATTCTTGAAGGCCGGTAGCGGGTCATAGACCGCAGGCCGCATCGCCCAATTCTGATCGAAATCGGCTTCGGCAAGGCGGCCGGCATGAACGGCATGGGCATGATCCAGCGCGGCGCGGACAAGACGGTCGTTGTCGACCGGGTCGATCGATTGTGAATCGGCGAGACCCTGCGCGACGATGTCTTTCTGAAGCAAAGCCGCAAGCGCGGCCGCTTGAGCCGGACTGAGTTGCGGAAGCGGCGTGGAGGGCGCTGGCTGCACGACCGGCGACGGCATCGGCAGATCGGTGCTCGGGCGCGCATCCTGCGCCATAGCCGGCGTTGCAGCGAGCAGCGCCGACAGAGCGAGGTAGCGCGTCGCGCTCGACTTACGGCGGTTCAGAGTACGGGTTTGGCGATGCGGCTGTGTCATGCGCGCTGTCCTACACGGCGTTGTCGGCGACTGCATCGGTTATCTGGCATCTTCGCGTTCTCGAGGCCCGATACGTCGCTTGCAATGCAACAGTCTGATGCGTCGGATCCCCCACGCGGCGCACTCGCTCCGCCCGTACGGCGGTTGGATGACGTTCGGTCAGCGCCGTGCTTTCGGTCTGCGCGAACACGCCGCCTTTTGTGCGACGCATGCTGTGAAATGCGGCCAGACCTTCCCGTCGATCGCGGCCTGGGTCTGGGTGGGTATCGGATCGTCCTGCCCTGGCACATGGGGTGGGGTCAGACGTGCACCGCGGTTTCGGTCCGGCCGGCGGCGCCGAACACGCGCAGATAGCGCGCGATCTCTGCCGGATCGCCGGTCGCCTTGGCCGGATTGTCGGACAGCTTGACCGCTGGCCGGCTGTTCGCGCTGACCACCTTGCAGACCAGCGAGATCGGCGCGAGCGCCGCGTCACCGTCCGGATCGCAGCCGCGAAAATCGTTGGTCAGGTTGGTGCCCCAGCCGAAGCTGGTGCGGACGCGGCCGTGGAAATGGCGATAGGTCGCTTCGATCGTGTCGATGTCCATGCCGTCCGAAAAGATCAGCAGTTTCTCGCGCGGATCGCGGCCGTGCTGCTGCCACCAGGCGATGATCTGCTCCCCGCCCGCGATCGGCGGTGCGCTGTCCGGGCGGAAACCGGTCCAGTCGGCGACCCAGTCGGGCGCATTGGCGAGGAAGGCGGTGGTGCCGAACGCGTCGGGCAGCGCGATCAGCAGGTTGCCGCCATAGCTTGCCTGCCATTCCTCCAGCACGCGATAGGGCGCGCGGGCGAGTTCCGCATCGTCGCTCGCGAGCGCCGCGGCGACCATCGGCAGCTCGTGCGCGTTGGTGCCGATCGCCTCGAGATCGGCATCCATCGCTAGCAGTACGTTCGAGGTGCCGACGAAGCGGCTGCCCAACCCTTCCTTGAGCGCGTCGACGCACCAGCGTTGCCACAGAAAGCCGTGCCGCCGGCGTGTGCCGAAATCGGAAACCACGAGATCGGGGAGCTGCTGCAGCCGCTCGACCTTGTTCCACAGCCGTGCCTTGGCACGCGCGTAGAGCACGTCGAGCGCGAAGCGGCCCTTGTCGCGCATCGCAGCGCGCGAGCGCAGTTCGTTGATGATCGCGAGCGCCGGGATCTCCCACATCGTCGCGTGCGTCCACGGCCCGGAGAAATGCAGCTCGAACTGCCCGTCGACCGTGCGCAATTCATATTCCGGCAGCCGGAAATCGCCGAGCCAGGCTATGAAGTCGGGCGCGAAGATCCGCGCTTCGCCGTAGAAGCTGTTGCCCGCCAGCCAGATCAGCTCCTTCTTGGAGAAGCGCAGCGTGCGCGCGTGATCGAGCTGGGCGCGCAGTTCGTGCGCGTCGATCGCATCGGCCAAGCGAACGACGCGGCTGCGATTGATCAGCGCGAAGGTCACGTCGACATCGGGGTGCTGGCGGCGGATCATCTGCACCATCAGCAGCTTGTAGAAATCGGTGTCGAGCAGGCTGCGCACGATCGGATCGAGCCGCCAGCTATGGTCGTAGGTGCGCGTCGCGATGTCGGTGAAGGTCATGCGTGCCTCCCAGCACTTGCGGGCGCCGTCGGTGTCGGCGGCGCGCCGCGGTAACGAAAGAGCTCGGCGGGCCGATGCGAGGCGTCGGGCTCGCGCTCGCCGGTCGGCACCAGCCAGCCGCGGTCGAGCATGCGCCGGCGAAACGTCGGCTTGTTGAGCCGGACCGACAGGATCGCCTCGTGGACATCCTGTAACTGCCGCAGCGTGAACCGCTCGGGCAACAACGCGAAGCCGATATCCGAATAGTCGATCTTGCCGCGCAGCCGCTCGCGCGCGACGCCCAGAATCGTCGCGTGGTCGAAAGCGAGGGGCAGGGGAGTGCCGGCAGCATCGCGCACTCGGCCGTCCGCGGCGAAACTCGCCGTGCCGAGGTTCTTGCCCGACGCCATCCCCCGAGCGAAGCTCGCTGCATCGAACAGCGCCATATACGCGACGCTGATGATCCGCATGCGCGGATCACGGTCGATCGCGCCAAACGTGTACAGCTGCTCCAGCGACACGCCGGTAAGCCCGATCTTTTCGCGCAAAACGCGGTTCGCCGCGTCCTCGAGCGTTTCGTCGATCCGCACGAACCCACCGGGTAACGCCCAGCGCCCTTCTTGCGGCCCGGCCGTGCGGCGTTTCAGCAGCACCGAGAGTTCGCCGCCGGCGGCGTCGGCCGGATTGCTCGCCGCACCTGCCGTGTGACCCCAGAGCGACGGGATTGGAAGCAAGGTCACATGCGGGATAAAGCGGGCCTCGTAGCGTGCATCGTCGACGGGAAAATACAGGTCGGTTGCGGACGGCATGTACAGCACCGGCACCTTGATCGACGCGAGAGCGCTTTTGACATTTCCACCGAAGCCCGGGGTCGTTCCGACGTCATGCGCCTCCCATGTGTGCATTTGAAGGATCAAATCGTTGGCATCGGCACCTGGAATGAAATCCTTGTAGAGCCCCTCGAAGACGGTGCGGAAGGTCGTGCCGGGGGGCGCGCCGGCGCGCCACGCTTCCTCGCGCCACCACCCTTGTGAAAACAGCCACCCGGCCCAGATCGCGCCGAACGTCTGGAGGCCGGTTTTCGGCTGCACCTTGTAGTCGCCGCTTGCAAAGGTCGAATCGCTCTCGATCGCGATGATCTGGCTTTCGAGGCGCACGATGCCATGCGGCCAGGTCTTGGCGGTCGCCGAGGTGACGACGATGCGGTCCATGAAGTCGGGATACGTAACCGCCCATTGGAAAGCCTGCTCGCCACCCATCGAAAATCCCACGATCGCGCGCAGATGCCGCACGCCAAGCGCATCCCCGAGCAAGCGGTGCACTGCTGCGACATTGTCGCGGATGCTGGTGACCGGGAAGCGCGGCCCGTCGAACGGCGCGGGGGTGTTGCTGGGCGAGGATGATTTGCCGTTGCCAAACAATTCGGTAGCGACCATGAAATACTTCTTTGGATCGAGCGCTTTGCCTGGGCCAATCAGCCATTCGTAGCCATGCGCATCTGCCATGTAGTGCGACGGCAACAGCACGACGTTGTCGCGCGCGCTGTTGAGTGTCCCATAGGTCGCGTACATGACCTTGGCCTCGGGCAGGACCTTGCCGTTCTCGAGTGCAAAATTCTTGATCAGGAAAGCACGCCTGTCTCCGTCGGCCGCCATCGCCGGCCCCGCCATCGCCGCCGCCGCCGCCGCCGCCAATATCAGGGCTAGGAAGCTCGCTAGGACTCTCAGCATCGGGTTTGCCTCAACAGGTTCGGTTGCGTGACGTTACCGTTTTTACACGTGCGGACGACGTAAATTACGAGATGAACGCGTGGCGGCGTTAGGGATCGAGCGGCGCGCCGCTAAACGTCGGAGGCTGGGTCGTGATGATTATGGCGCATTACTCGGTGCGCTGGAGCAGTTCGACCAGATCCTGCTTCCAGAAGCGCGCCGCGGTGTGTGTGCCGTGGCCGCGTGTTTCCGCCGTTTCCGGAATGAGCCGGAAGCGAGCGTCCTTCATCCGCGCGACCGCCTGCCGGGGATAATCGAGGTTGCGCGGGTTGATGAAATCGTCTGCGGAATTGATCCAGGTCGTCGGCACGGTGATCGCCTCCAGCCGAGGCCATGGTGCGTAGGTGCGCGACGCGTTGATCTGGTAGATCAAATCGTTGGCGTCGGTCGCGGCGATTGATGCCGCCACCCGTTCGCGCGCGAAGGCCTCGGCCGCTTGGCGATGCGGATATTGCGACTGGAAATAGAGCGGGGCCGCCCCCGCGACGAACAGCAGGCTCGCGGCAGTTCGCAAGCCCTGCGTCGGCGGCGCGCGATAGTCGCCGCCGGCCCAGGCCGGGTCCGCCTCGATCCCCTCCACCGCAAGTTCGCGCCACATGCGGTTCAACCCGGCGATCTCCACAGGCTCGCACGCGAGCGGCATCAGCGCGCGAACGTAATCGGGATGCGTCTCCCCCCATATCAGGCTGTGCATGCAACCCATCGACGTGCCCATGATGAGACGCATCCGCTGAATGCCCAGCGCATCGCGCAACAGCCGATACTGCGCTTCGACCATATCGTCATAATCGTACTGGGGAAAACGCATGTGCAAGCCGTCCGACGGCTTGGACGATTTGCCGTGGCCGATGCCATCGGGCAGGATGATCCAGTAGCGCGCGATGTCGAGCGGCTGGCCGGGTCCGTAGAGCTCGTCGGCGAATTGCGGGCTGAGGAACTGGCGGCCGGTACCGCCGGTGCCGTGGAGCACCATCACCGCATTGTCGATTTCGCCCCGCGCGTTGCGGTGCGGTTGCCCGAGCGTGGTGTAGGTGATGCGGAGTTCGGGCAGGGTTTCCCCAGACTTGAAGCGGAAATTGCGAAAGGTGACCTGCGCATCGCGCGCGGGCCACCTCGACGTCTGCGCGGCGGGCGCGGTCGCGGCGGCGAGCGGAGGGGTTTGCGGTGCGCTCGCCTGGGCGAGGAGGAGGAGCAGGGTCAGCATCGCGTCAGTTTGCGGTAAAACGGCCCATGCGCCAAGCGGCTTGGCCTAGCCGGCGCAATCAAAGGATCTCCCGCTTGATCCTTCACTGCGGAAATGAGAAACGGACTGATGGTGCCATGGCAGTTCTGGATTGATCGCGGCGGTACCTTCACCGACGTCGTAGCGCGCAAGCCCTGCGGAAAAATCGTCACCGCCAAACTGCTGTCCGAAGACCCCGAGCGTTATGCCGATGCGGCGGTCGAGGCGATCCGGCGCCTGACCGGGCGCGTTGACGTGCCGCTCGAACTGCGCATCGGCACGACCGTCGCGACCAATGCGCTGCTCGAGCGCAAGGGCGAGCCGACCGTCCTGACGATCACGCGCGGCTTCGGCGATGCGCTGCTGATCGGACACCAGGAGCGGGCCGACATTTTTGCGCGCGACCTGGCGCGTCCCGTGCCGCTGTTCGCGCACGTCGTCGAGATCGACGAACGGATCGCAGCGGATGGCACGGTGGTGACCCCGCTCGACCGCGACGCGGCGAAGGCCGGATTGCAGGCGGCCTTTGCGGCGGGTTTCCGGTCGATCGCCATCGTCCTGATGCATGGCTATCGCTTCAGCGCGCATGAGGCGGCGCTGGCCGAGTTCGCGACGGCGATCGGCTTCACGCAAATTTCGGTCAGCCACCGCGTCGCGCCGCTGATCAAGCTGATCGGGCGCGGCGATACGACGTTGGTTGATGCCTATCTGTCGCCGGTGCTCGATTGCTACGTCGCGGGGCTGCACGCAGCGCTCGGCCGGAACGCGCTGTTCATGCAATCGTCGGGTGGCCTCGTCGATGGGGCACGCTTTCGCGGCAAGGATGCGATCCTGTCGGGGCCGGCAGGTGGCATCGTCGGGATGGCGGCGACCGCGCGCGCGGCCGGGTTCGACCGAATCATCGGGTTCGATATGGGCGGCACATCCACCGACGTGTCGCATTATGCCGGCAGTTACGAACGCGATACCGAGACGCTGATCGCGGGCGCTCGCATCCGCGCGCCGATGTTGCGCATCCATACCGTGGCAGCGGGCGGGGGGTCGATCTGCAGCTTCGACGGGCAGCGGCTGCGAGTGGGGCCGGACAGCGCCGGCTCGATGCCGGGACCGGCCTGTTACCGCCGTGGCGGGCCGCTGACCGTCACCG
Organism: Sphingomonas sp. PWP1-2; assembly: GCF_049898305.1. NCBI lineage: Bacteria > Pseudomonadati > Pseudomonadota > Alphaproteobacteria > Sphingomonadales > Sphingomonadaceae > Sphingomonas > Sphingomonas sp. PWP1-2. Next base: position 625,705 of record NZ_JAFCXM010000002.1, on the reverse strand, counting down.
ACTGCAACGTGATGCTCGGCAAGGTGCGCCCCGAATTCTTCCCCGCGCTGTTCGGGGCGAAGGGCGACGAGCCGCTCGACCCGGCGGCAGTGGCGGCGCGTTTCGCCGAACTGCCGCTCGACGCCTATGCCGCCGCCGAAGGCTTCGTCGCGGTGGCCGTGGCGAACATGGCCAATGCGATCCGCAAAATCTCGGTCGCGCGCGGGCACGACGTCACTCGCTATACACTTGCCTGTTTCGGCGGCGCCGGCGGGCAGCATGCGTGTCTCGTCGCCGACGCGCTGGGGATGGATCAGGTGATGATCCATCCGCTCGCGGGCGTGCTGTCGGCGTATGGCATGGGGCTGGCCGATCGCCGCGTGCTGCGCGAGCGGACGCTGGGCGCGGGGATCGCGGACAAGGCCGCGATCGCCACGGCCTTCGATATGCTGGTGGACGAGGCGCAGCAAGCGCTGGTGGCGCAGGGCGTCGCACCCGACGCCGTCGTGGTCGAGCGCCGAGTCCACCTCCGTCGCGGCCAGACCGAACATACGATCGAGCTCGATTTTGGGGAAACGGCGACGATGATCGCCGGTTTCGACGGCGCGCATGTCGCGCAATTCGGTTTTGCCAGCACGCAACCTTTGATCGTCGATCGTCTCGTCGCCGAAGCCGTCGCGAAGAGTCCGCCGGTCGAGACCATGCTGGTCGATCTGCCTGGTCATGCCGCCGCACCGCTGACCATCGTGCCGGTGCATATGGCGGGAGCGTGGCACGATACGCCAGTTATGGCGCGCGAGGGCTTGACCGCCGGCCATACGCTCGACGGGCCCGCCTTGATCATAGATCCGATGTCGACCACGGTCGTCGAACCCGGCTGGCGCGCGCGCGTGGACAATCTCGGAAACCTGCTGCTCGATCGGGTCGCCGCCCGACGCGTCGCCAGCTCCGGCACGCAAAGCGACCCCACCCGCCTCGCGATCTTTGCCGGACTGTTCATGAGCATCGCCGAGGAGATGGGCGCCGCGCTGCAACGCTCCGCCGCGTCGGTCAACATCCGCGAGCGGCTCGATTTCTCGTGCGCTCTGTTCGACGCCGGGGGCAATCTCGTCGCGAACGCGCCGCATATCCCGGTGCATCTCGGTTCGATGGGCGAGAGCATCCGCACGATCATCGCCGCGCGCGGTGGCAATGCCGACGGACGCGGTATCCGCCGCGGAGACGCCTATGCGCTGAACGCGCCGTATCGCGGAGGCACGCACTTGCCCGACATCACCGTCATCATGCCGGTCTTCGCCGCAGGATCGTCGGGTGGAAGCGGTGCGCCGGACTGGTTCGTCGCCGCGCGCGGCCACCATGCCGATGTCGGCGGGATTACGCCTGGATCGATGCCGCCCGACAGTGTTTCGGTCGAGCAGGAAGGGGTGTTGCTCGACGATATGCTGGTGGTGGACGAAGGGCATTTCTGCGAAGCCGAACTGCGCGCGTTGTTCGCCAGCGGCCGCTATCCGGCGCGCAACATCGACCAGAATATCGCCGATCTTGCAGCCCAGCTTGCCGCCTGCACGCGGGGCGCGGCTGGCTTAGCGCGGATCGCCGACGAATACGGCGCGGATGGTGTCAGCGCCTATATGGAGCATGTTCAGGCCAATGCCGATGCCGCGGCGCGCCGCCTGATCGCCCGGCTGGACGATGGCGCTTTCACCTATGCGATGGACGACGGTGCGGTCGTCCGTGTCGCCATCTGGATCGATCGCGCAAGCAGGACCATGACGATCGACTTCGCCGGGACCAGCGAGCAGCGGCCGAACAACTTCAACGCGCCGGTCTCTATCGTTCGCGCCGCTGTGCTATACGTCCTGCGCGTGCTGATCGACACCGAGGTGCCGCTCAACGATGGCTGCCTGCGCGGCGTGACGATCCGCGTGCCGGAAGGGTCGATGCTCAATCCGCGCTTCCCGGCGGCGGTGGTGGCAGGCAATGTCGAGACCAGCCAGGTCGTCACCGACGCGCTATTCGGGGCGCTGGGGGCAATGGCGGCGAGCCAGGGGACGATGAACAACTTCACCTTCGGCGACGCGACCTACCAATATTATGAGACGATCGCCGGAGGATCGGGGGCCGGCCCGGGCTATGACGGCACGGCGGTGATCCAGACGCACATGACCAACAGCCGCCTGACCGACCCCGAAATCTTCGAGACGCGCTTTCCGGTGCTGCTCGAAGCGTTCGCGATCCGCCCGGGTTCGGGCGGTGCAGGGGCGCATAAAGGCGGTGACGGGGGGCTGCGGCGCGTTCGGTTCCTGTCCGATATGACCGCCTGCATCCTCGCCAATCGCCGCCGCGTGCCGCCGTTCGGACTGCATGGCGGGTCGGCGGGCGCCGTGGGCACTGCGCGCGTCGAGCGCAGCGACGGATCGATCGATCGCCTCGGATCGACGGCAAAGGTGGACATGCGGGCGGGAGACGTGTTCGTCATCGAAACGCCTGGCGGCGGCGGATTCGGAGGCGATTGGATGCTTGTTCTGGCCGGGATCGCGGTGATCGTCGCGGGCTTCCTGTTGCGCTTCAACCCGCTGCTGGTCGTGGCGGTCTCGGCACTGGTCACCGGCCTTGCCGCGGGGATCGCTCCGCTCGCGATCCTCGCTGCGTTCGGCAAGGCGTTCAACGCCAACCGCTTCGTGAGTGCGATTTATATCGTCTTGCCCGTCATCGGCCTGCTCGAACGCCATGGCCTGCAGGAGCGCGCGCGCGGCGTGATCGCGGCATTGCGGGGCGCGACGGTCGGGCGGTTGCTGATCGGCTATCTCGTGTTCCGGCAGATCACGTCCGCGCTTGGCCTGACCTCGATCGCCGGACCGGCGCAAAGCGTACGCCCGCTGGTCGCGCCGATGGCCGAGGCGGCGGCGGAGCGGCAAGGCGTCGCGCCGGGCGGCGACGCGATCCCCGCGCTGGCCGCCGCGACCGACAATATCGGACTGTTCTTCGGCGAGGATATCTTCATTGCAATTGGATCGATCTTGCTGATGAAGGGGGTGCTCGAGGGCTATGGCATCGTCATCCAGCCGCTGCATCTGTCGCTCTGGGCGATCCCGACGGCGGTCGCGGCGCTGATGATCCATGGGGGCCGCCTGTGGTGGCTCGACCGCCGCCTGGCGCGTGGCACATGATCGGCACGAATTTCATCTACAAAGTTGCCGGGCTGATGTTCGCGATGTTCGCATGGCTGAGCGCGACCGATCGCAGCAATCCGAAGCGCTTCGGCAGCGCCTGTTTCTACGCCTTGCTTGCGGTCAGCTTCACAATCGGTGACCGGATCGGCGATATCGGGAATGGTGTCCTCGTCCTTGGTCTCGTCGCAATCGCGGGCACTGGAGCGATGGGACGCGGCGCGCGCGGCACCACCGGCGCGGTCGAGCGACAGGCGGACGCGACCACGCGCGGCAATCGGCTGTTCCTGCCCGCTTTGGTCATTCCCGTGACGGCTATGCTGGGCACCCTTGCCTTCAAGGCCATGCCCGCGCTGGTCGATCCCAAGCAAATCACGCTGGTGGCCCTCACGTGCGGCGTTTTGCTCGCGCTGGCGATCGGGTACGCCTGGTTCCGGCCGAGCCCCGCCACGCCGTTTGCCGAGGGGCTGCGGCTGATGGACGGTGTCGGCTGGGCGGCGGTGCTGCCGCAAATGCTGGCGAGCCTCGGCGCGGTGTTCGCGCTCGCCGGTGTTGGGCACGTCGTCGGCGGTATTGCCGGCACCGCGATCCCCGAGGGCAGCCTGATCGGCGCGGTGCTCGTCTACGCGCTTGGCATGGCGGCCTTCACGATAGTGATGGGCAATGCCTTCGCGGCCTTTCCGGTGATGTTCGCGGCGGTCGCGATGCCGCTGCTGATCGGCCGCCATCACGGCGACCCGGCAGTCATCGCGGCGATCGGCATGCTCGCCGGGTTTTGCGGCACGCTGATGACGCCGATGGCGGCGAACTTCAATCTTGTGCCCGCCGCCCTGCTCGACCTGAAGGACAAGGGCGCGGTGATCCGCGCGCAGGTGCCGACCGCGCTGCCGCTCTTGGCGGTCAATATCGTGTTGCTCTACTGGCTGGGATTTCGCTGATGCTCGATGCTGCCACCGCCGAGCGGTTCGCCACGCTGACGCTTGGCCATTTGACGCGCGAATGGCCCTACAAGCTCGATCAGGTCCTCAACGGCCCGGCCGATCTTGCGCTCCCCGCGACGCTGCACCCGATCTTCCATGGGAGCTTCGATTGGCACAGTTGCGTCCACGGCTGGTGGCAAGTGATGCGGCTCGCCCGCCTGTTCCCTACGATGGACCAGGCAGCCGCGATCGAAGCGTTGGCGGATCGGATGCTGTTGCCGCACCGTGTGGCGGGCGAGGTCGCCTATCTCGATCGACCGATGACCGGCGGGTTCGAACGCCCGTACGGCTGGGGCTGGCTGCTGGCGTTGCATGACGAGCTCGCGTTGCGCCCCGATCGGCCATGGGCCGCGGCGCTGGAGCCGCTTGCGCGGGCCTTCGCCGCGCGCTTTGCCGCCTATTTGCCCAAGCTCTTGTATCCCGTGCGTAGCGGCAAGCATGACAGTACGGCCTTCGCGCTGATCCACGCGCTGCGGTGGGCGAGAACACACGACGCGGCCCTTGTCGGGGTGATCGAGGAGCGATCAAGACTTTGGTTTGGTGCGGACCGCGCGGCGCACCCATGGGAGCCGAGCGGCGAGGACTTCCTGTCCGCGACTTTGTGTGAAGCGGTCTTGATGCAGGACGTGCTCGGCGCGGATTTTCTGGCGTGGCTCGGCGCCTTCCTGCCGCAATCCCTACGGCGCACCGACCGCTTGCTTGCGCACGCCGGCCGTCGTCACCGATCGCAGCGACGGTCGCCTCGCCCATCTCGACGGCCTGAACCTCGCGCGGGCTTGGTGCTGGCAGCGCCTCGCCGACGATCTGCCCGAGCCAACGTCGGCCCGCCTGATCGCCCACGCACACCTCCAAGCCGCGCTGCCCCATCTCGCGGACGATTATATGGGTGAGCATTGGCTAGCGACGTTCGCGCTTCTTGCGATGACGGACTGACGCAACGGTTTGATCGACGACGCGATGCGCAAACCGGTAAAACGGAACGGCGGTAAACCCGCTGCTTGCGCTGCTTGGGAGCGGGTTGCCAGACATCAGCTTTATCCGGCCAAATATGGAGCGCAATCGTGCTAAACGAATAAGCGCTGGGTGACCGACTATCTTGTGGTCCGACGCCCATAGTAGATCGCTCCAAACTCGCGATCTGAACGAACGGCCGGTTTTGGGGAGCGCTGACGCGGCGCGGGACGTCCGCGATTGGGTCCGATTGGTCTTCAGCCACCGCAATCGCGACCGACTGATTTGCACACCTAAATGTTACCCGTGGCGTTACCCCGCAAGGTAAAACAACTCCACCCGATCACTCTAACGTACGGAAGTTATGGTGGACGCACTTGGGCTCGAACCAAGGACCCGCTGATTAAGAGTTTCGGCATCGCGAACAGCGCGAGGTCCGTCATTTCCCGCAGAAATGCTGGATTTTCTCTGAACGGCAATCACTTCCATGATTGATTGGACCGGACATTCGGGGGCATAAGTGGGCATAGAATGTCACACAAATCGCTAATGAGACGGACACAGGACGGACACGGATTTGACGCGTATTACTGATAAGCTCGTTCGGGACCTGGAACTGCCGCCCAAAGGTGGGCAAACCGTCGTGCGCGACGATTTGATTATCGGCTTCGGGGTCCGTCGCACGCCTACTGGGAACACAGCGTTTTTCTTGAACTACGTTATCGACGGGCGGGAGCGTCGCATTACGATTGGTGGCTATCCGACTTGGGGGGTCGCTAGGGCTCGTGACGAGGCTAAGGACCTTCGGAGGCGGGTCGACGCTGGCGACGACCCGATGGTTCAAAAGGAAAAGGCGCGAGCCGAACTGACTGTGATCGAGCTTTGGGACCGCTATTCTGTGGAGGTCTTGCCACGCAAGGCGTCGTCCAGTCAGCGCAACGAGCGGTCAATGTGGGATCGGCTGATCCTGCCTGCCCTCGGGCGGAAGCGCATTTCCAAGGTGGAGCCTCTGGACATCGACCGCCTTCACAACAAGATCAGCGCGACGACGCCCGCGCAGGCCAATAGGTGCCTTGCTAGTATCCGCCACGTCTTCAACACTGCAATCCGCTGGCGGCTCATCGGCAACAGCCCCGTTGGCACAGGTTTGGCCAACGACGAACATGGTCGAGAACGCTTCCTATCTGCGGACGAACGTGCACGGTTCTTCGCTGCCCTCGACAGTCGCCCAGATACGCCATCCGCCCTCGCGCTCCGTTTCCTGTTTCTTACGGGCGCACGGCGCGGTGAGGTGCTGAAAGCGACGTGGGGCCAGTTTGATCTGACTGCGGCGGTTTGGGTCAAGCCAAGCTCGCATACAAAACAAAACAAGCTGCACCGGGTGCCGATCTCTGATGGTGCGGTCGATGTGCTGCAACGAGCGCGCCGCCTGACGAACGGTGAGTATGTCTTCCCCGGTAGGAGCGGCGAGGCACTGGTCGAGATCAAGAAGCTATTCCATGCCGTGCGGCTTGAGGCAGCGATCAGCGATTTTCGTATCCACGACATCCGCCATTCGTACGCCTCGTTCTTGGTTTCCGATGGCGTGTCGTTGCCTGTAATTGGAAAGCTGCTGGGTCACACGCAGGCCAAGACAACGAGCCGCTACGCCCATCTGGAGGACGATCCACTAAGGCAAGCGACTAACCGACTGTCAAACGCCATTAGCGGTCAGAGAAAGCCGGATGCTGGAAGCGATGGAGGCGCGGGCTAAATGGGGCGACGCAAACGGTATGGCGGTTCATATACCGTCGAGAACGCCGAGAAGCTATTTCAGCAGTCGGTGGCGTTGGGAAAGCCTGACTATCAGCTTGTAGCGTTGGCCATCGGCGCTTGTCCGTCTGCTCCGCCGTCGTGGGCAGTCTTGGCATGTATTGAGTTGCGCCAGCAGTACGAACGGCTCCCTGCACGCGGCAACGACGCCGAGATGTCATTCATTCTGGACGACCTCGTGCGGTTCTTTGATCGGGCAGGGCGCAACGGCGAGCCGCCCTCGCTCAGGTCGGCGATTATCCAAGTCATGACAGACAGGGGTCTCCGGCAGCACAGGGCGGATAGCGCAAACGACGATTGGTTCCGCGACATACGCGAGGCGTGGGAATGGGAGCAGGCGAACGAGCTTGCCCCGTCCAGCTTCATGCAACTGGCGGACGGGCATCTCATCGACGCCTATAAGCTCAAAACCACTTCACGCATCCACCGGGTGCTAATGCAGGACGTCGCCACAGAAGTCGGCGATCCGCAGGATGTCCACGTCTGGGCATGGATTGCCAAGCGTATGATCGACCGCGAGACGGTCGAACAAGCGACGCCAGAGCGCCCTTAGCATGTGATTTTTACCCCCGCGTTGTGGTCATGTGTTTCCGATCCAAAAGCGTCAATCTGTCATAACCAGCCATGCGGTGATTGAGAGTGACATGCCGATATTGATCGAACCACCTATGACGAGCCGGGACGTGTCCGAGCTTCTCAACGTGTCTCAACGGACATTGCATCGTTGGGGACGGCTCAGGAAGGGGCCGCCGAGCATCAAGGTCGGACGCTCGGTGTTTTATCGGCGTGCCGCCGTTGAAGGCTGGCTGCTGTCGCTTGAAGGTGATGGGGATCGCGGTGCAATCGTTGCAAGGAAGCATCGGTGAGCGTCGCGCAGCAACGGCGCTTCCGCAGCCGTCTCCAAACGCAGATCGCGCGCCGTAGTGCAGCCGGAAGTAGCGGGGCCATCGCCAGCGGCCTGCTGTCGCGTGAGACGGAGCGGTATCTGACATCGCACGCGGTTCAGTCCTCGGTTTTATACGACCTATGGGTCCGCAAGCACGGATTGCCCGAGGCTCAGCGACTGTGGACGTCTGCCCAGCGAGCGCCGGTCTGTCCTCACAGCTATCGGCGCTTCCGACCTTCGACGATCGCGTTCTTTCATAAGCCCCGTTCAACCGAGGGCGTGCGGAAGATATGCCGCCTCGCCGAGGTTGAGAAGATGTGGCACGTTATCGCACGCGATCTGATCGTTGCGCAGCATCAGCCCCGGCCACATATCGGCGATTGGGTCGGTCGCGGACGCGACTGGCAGATTGATCAAATTCGGGCTGCGCTCACCTCGCCGGTGCAAGGTGTCGTGTGTGCCGACATCACCCGCGCTTTTGCCAGCGTCAATATGGATGCTGTCTATGATCTTCCCTACCTGCCCGAACCGTTGACCAGAAGGGCGATTGACTACAGGTCACACAGGTTCGTTCGCAGGGAGCGAAGCGAATACGCTAGGGATGTCGCCTTAGCTGTTCGTAGTTATGATGGTGATCTCGAAAGGTCCCCGTCCGGCCTTATGGAGGGCTCCCCCGCGTCAAACGCGATATTCTCGGTACTCATGGATGACCTGCCAGATCACTTCGGGGAAGGCATAAGCGTTTTTCTCTATTGTGACAATATCATCTTGATAGCACCAACGGTATCGCGCGCCCTGCAAGCACGGGAAGCACTCGCTCGGTATCTCACCGAGCACCGGGCGGGGCCATTTGACATGCGAAGTTACGTTGGCGAGGTCGGTGAGGGCTTTGATCACCTTGGCTACAGGCTGTGGAAGCGGCGCACGGGCGGCGCGGAAGTCAGTCTGTCGAGGTCGGGTTGGATCAAGCTTGTGGATCGCCTGTTCGAGGGGAACCGCGATACCGTAGCGATGGCGATATGGCTCAAAGCTTCCTACGGACGGTGTTCGGCCCGAAGTCTAGCAAGCTTCATGCTATTTGTTCGCGATGGCATCGGTGGATAGCTGACGCTATGAGCATTTTCTCGCCAAGGGCGGCAGCGAGCAGCCGAACCCATTCCCAGTTTTGCCAGTCGCTTGTGCAACCCGTTGCGCCGCACTAGCCGCCGTTGATCATTGCCCTCGCCCGCCATACACAGACAACGGTTTGGCCACGACATCACGCTTCAAGCGCGGGCACGGGCGTTTCGATTGGGATAATGATGGCGAGGCTTACACAGCAGGAACTGGAACGGCACCTGTGGGGTGCGGCGGACATCCTGCGCGGCACGGTCGATGCCGGGGACTACAAGCAGTACATCTTCGGCCTCCTCTTCTATAAACGCCTCTGCGATGTGTGGGACGAGGAATACGAAAAACTCCTCGCTGAGACGGGCGACCGCGAGGAAGCCGCCGACCCGGACGAGCACCGTTTCCATATCCCGACCGAGCACCGCTGGGATGCCATGCGCCAGCAGTCCACGCAGATCGGCCAGCGGCTGAATAATGCGCTGGCGGCTATCGAAGACGCCAACCTGCGCTTGCGCGGCGTGTTCAACTCGGTGGACTTTGCCAATCAGGACCGCTTCTCCGACGCCTTGCTGGAGAAGCTGCTGGCCCATTTTGAGAAGTACCGCCTGCGGAACGCCGACGCGCCCGCCGACATGCTGGGCGACGCTTATCTATACCTCATCAAGATGTTCGCTGAGGGCGCGGGCAAGAAGGGGGGAGAGTTCTATACGCCCCGGTCCATCGTCCGGCTCATGGTCGAGATCATCGACCCGCGCGCCGGCATGTCGGTCTACGATCCCACCTGTGGATCCGCTGGTATGTTGCTGGAGGCGGTGCAGTATCTGAAGGATCGCGGCGAGGATGCCCGCAGCCTCTCGCTCTACGGGCAGGAGAAGAATTTCGCGACGTGGGGCATCGCCGAGATCAACCTGTTCCTCCACGACGTGGACGACGCCTTCATCGCCAAGGGCGACACGATCCTGTCGCCCAAGCGGTATGACCCGAAGGCCCGCGAGTTTGTCGAGGGCATCGGGGCCTATGACCGAGTGCTGGCCAACCCGCCGTTCTCAGAGAAGGTGTGGGGTTACGACGTCTGGCAGAACGGCGATCCTTTCGGGCGCGATGACTATGGCTGTCCGCCTAAGGGCTATGGCGACCTTGCTTTCGTTCAGCACATGCTCGCCAGCCTGAAGGATGATGGGATGCTGGCGGTCGTGGTGCCGCACGGCGTGTTGTTCCGTGGTGGGGCCGAGGGTCGCATCAGGGAGGCCATGCTTGCCGCAGACGTGATAGAGGCGGTTGTCGGCCTTGCGCCCAATCTGTTCTACGGTGCGGGCATCCCTGCCGCCCTGCTAATCTGCCGGAAGAAGAAGCCTGCCGACCGGCGCGGCAAAGTGCTGATCGTCAACGGCAATGCCATCTACCAGCCCGGCAAGGCTCAGAACTTCCTGACCGACGATCATGTGAAGGCGCTGGCCGACGCGGTTCATGGCTTTGCCAACATCGACAAACTGGCCCGCGTAGTGTCGGTGACCGAGATTACCGCCAATGCGCACAACCTCAACATCAGCCGCTATGTGCAGACCGGCGCGGATGCCAAGGCGGTCGATGTCGCGGCGGAGGTGGCCAAGCTGCAAGACCTGATTGCCCGGCGCAATGACGCCGAAGCAGTGATGTTCGATCATCTGCGGAGGCTCGGTTATGTCGATTGAGGTGGCCGAACTTGAACAAGCGGTTGACCACTTGCCGGATAATTGGGCAAGCCGCCGCTTGCTCGACATCTGTCGGCCCCGCCAGTGGCCAACGATCTCTCGTGAGCAGTTCACCGAAAACGGCTATCCGGTCTATGGTGCAAACGGTCAGATCGGTTTCTACTCACAGTTTACCCATGATAGCGAGACCATTGCGATTACGTGCCGGGGAGCGACTTGTGGGACCATCAACTTAGTTCCGGCTAAGTCATACATCACTGGTAACGCAATGGCGCTGGATGATCTGGACGACAGTCTTGTGGCCCAAAGCTACCTTTATCAGGCGCTCCAGCATTGGGGCGTTGCCAATTCCATCTCGGGATCAGCGCAGCCGCAGATCACAAGGCAGTCACTCAACCATGTGGCGTTTCCGTTCCCACCTCTCGACGAGCAAAGGCGGGTCGCCGAGGTGCTGCGGTCGGTGGATGAAGCGATTGCGGCGGCAGTGGCTGCGGCTGATCTGGCGGAGAACTTACTCGTCCGTGTTCGCGACGAAGTAATATCGCAGCCGATATGGGGCATGACCACCCTGTCCGATGCGACATCTGCGGGTCTCTTCACGGACGGAGATTGGGTCGAAAGCAAGGACCAAGACCCCAATGGTGATGTGCGCCTGATACAGTTGGCAGACATAGGGGATGGCTGCTTTGTCGATAAATCAAGGCGTTATCTTACATTGGAAAAAGCGCACCAGCTTCGCTGCACATTTCTGGAAGAGGGTGACTTGCTTATTGCGCGGATGCCAGACCCGTTGGGCCGTTGCTGTCTATTTCCCGCGATCAATCAGCCTTCGGTGACGGTCGTTGATGTCTGCGTTGTCCGGGCATCCCAAATCACGTCGAACCGATATTTGAACCACGCCATAGCCACGTCGGAGTTTCGCTCGCAGGTATTGGCCTGTGCATCTGGCACCACGAGAACCAGAGTATCGAGAGGCAATCTTGGCCAGTTGGAACTGGCAATGCCGCCTTTGGCTGAACAGGAGGCTATCGCCGATGAACTGGATCAGATCAGCGTCGTCGCGGGTGAGCAACAGCAGGCTGCCGAGCGGCTAAAAGACCTCAAGCACGGATTGATGTCCGACCTTTTTTCTGGCCGCGTCCGGGTGCCCGCATGAGCGAGTATCGCCTTGCCGAAAAGCCCGCGATGGAAGTGCTGGCAGCGCTGGGCTACCAGCCGCTCGCGCCCGTGGCGGCGTTGGCGATGCGGGTGGGAGAGAACCGCGTCATCCTCAAGCCGGTGCTGATCGCGGCGTTGCAGGCGCTAAACGGTATCGGCGCGGGCGATGCCGAGGCGGTCTATACCGACCTTGCCACCCTGTCTGACAACGAGGAATGGCAGCGCAAGTTGCTCGGTGGCTATTCGCGCCGCCTGTCCGGGAAGAACCGCGACCGGCCCATTGCCCTGATCGACTTCAAGACGCCCGGCAACAACACGTTCCACGTCGTGCGCCAGTTGCGCGTCGCCGCCCAGCGCCCGCGTATCCCCGACATCGTTCTGTTCGTGAACGGCATCCCGCTGGTGGTGATCGAGGCCAAGTCCCCGCTGAAAGGCACCGCGACTGGCGACGAGGCGTTCGAGCAGATCAAGCAATATGAGCGCGACATCCCGCGCCTGTTTTACCCCAACGCCTTCAACATCATCACCGATGGGATGAAGACCGAGTATGGCGCGACCGGCTCGCCATCGCAGTTCTATGCGCCGTGGCCCGACGCATGGCCACGCACCCCCGATGACTTTCCGAACTCTCTATCCAAAGACCTGTGGTGCCTGTGTGAACCATCGCGCTTGCTGGACCTGCTGGCGCATTTCATCGTGTTCGAGATCGACCCGGAAACGGGCCGGAAGATCAAGAAGGTCTGCCGCTATCAGCAGTTTCGTGCCGTCAACAAGGCGGTGCAACGGGTTGCAGCGGGCGAGCACCGCAAGGGCCTGATCTGGCACACGCAGGGCAGCGGCAAGAGCCTGACGATGGTGTTTCTGGCGCGCAAGCTGAAAACCCACCTGACGCTCGACGCGCCGACACTGGCCAACCCTAACATCCTTGTGCTGACCGACCGGATCGACCTCGACGACCAGATCAGCAAGACCTTTGTCGCGTGCAGCCTGCCCAACCCGGCGCAGTGCGGATCAGTAGCGGCGCTGCGCGATGCGGTGAACCGGGGCGGCAACGGGCAAATCCTGTTGTCCACCATCTTCAAGTTCGCCGGATCGAAGGAGCCTATCCCCAACTCGGCCAACTGGATCGTGCTGGTGGACGAGTGCCACCGCACGCAGGAGAAGGACTTGGGCGCCTTCCTGCAAGCGACGCTGCCCGATGCCCACTTCTATGGCTTCACGGGCACACCGATCAAATCGACCGACAAGGACACCTACGCCCGGTTCAGCGTTGCGGGCGAAGGCTACCTCGACAAATACGGCATCGACGACGCGGTGCGTGACGGTGCGACCGTGCCGATCCTCTATGAAGGTCGCAAAGCCGATTGGTCGATCAACGAGGCCGAGATCGACATCCTGTTTGACCGCTGGTTTGTCGATCTGCCCGACGACAAGCGCGAGGAACTGAAACGCAAGGGCCTGACGCTGGCGACCATCGCCAAGCACCCCGAGCGTATCCGGCTGATCGCCTATGACGTATGGGAGCACTTCAAGCAGGTGTGCCAGCCGGACGGCTTCAAGGCGCAGATCGTGGTCGTAGATCGCGAGGCCATCGTGCTTTACCGCGCCGCCCTGTCCGGTGTGATCGCCGCCGATCTGGTCAAGGGCGGCATGGATGCCGAGACCGCGCGGGCGGAGGCCGACGCGATGATCGCCTGCGTGTTCTCGAAAAGCCAAGAGGACAACAAGCCGAGCGAGAACGCCGAGGTTCAGGCGCTGCGCGACGGGCTGGAGGCGTTCTATCTGGACGCCGAGGGCGAGAAGGACGCCAAGAAGCGGTTCAAGGCATACGGGCAGGAGCCGAGCTTCCTGATCGTGTGCGACAAGCTACTGACCGGGTTCGACGCGCCCATCGAGCACGTCATGTATCTCGACAAGCCGCTCAAGGAGCACAACCTGCTCCAAGCCATCGCCCGGACCAACCGCACCTGTTCGATCAAGCTGCCCAGCGGCGGCGAGATCGCCAAGCCCAATGGCCGGATCGTCGATTACATCGGCGTCACCAACCATCTGGACGAGGCGCTCAAATCCTACCGTGCCGATGATGTCGAGCACGCGCTGCGCGACATCGCCGTGCTGCGCAACGACCTCAAGGAAGCCCACGCCCGCTACCGGGCGCAGAAGCGCGCCATGGGGCTGGAAGGCATGGACGAGAAAGCCGCTGCCTATGCCGCCGCCGCTATCGCTGCCGATGGCCGCGAGGACGAATGGTTCGACCTCCAGCGTCTGGCTCGCACCTTCATCAAGGTCTACGCCGACCTGTCGCCTGACCCTGCTATCCTCGACTTCACCGCCGAGGTGAAATGGGCCGCCGCGTTCCTGCGCCTCGCCACTCAGGCTATCGCCAAGGACGAGAGCCTCGATCACCGCAGCTACAGCGGCAAGATCAGAGACATGCTGGAAGAGCATGTGCACGTTACCGGCCTGTCCACCACCATCCGCCTGCGCAACATCACCGACCCGAACTTCGCAGACGATTTTGCCACTGACGACAAATCCGAAGCCGAGCTACAGGAAGCCTTCGTGCGCAAGTCCGCCGAGCTTCGCCGCGTTACGCGGGAACTGGTGGACAAGAACCCGGAGCAGTATGGCCGGTTCTCCGAGCGCGTGATGGAGATCATCCGCCGTTTCGAGGCGGGGCAGGTCGCCGCCGCCGATGGCTTGGCGGACTTCGAGAACCTGACCGGCGACATTCAGGCCGAACAGGGCGCGCACGCCGACCTTGGCATGGACGAAAACGCCTTCTCCATTTTGCGGATCATGGAGGCCATCGCCCCGGAGACCGAGCACGAGACCTTGCAGGCCGCCGCTATCGCCATCGGCGCGGTCTATTCCGGTGCCGCCGCGACCCAGCCCGCCTTTGCCCACATGGACGCCTACTTGCGCAGCTTGCGCCAGCAGGTCCGCCGCATCCTGACCGACCATGGCATCGGCGAAACCAAGGCCATCCGCGAGAAGGTCGAAGAGTTTGCCATCCACGCCTATGGGGCCGGGGCCTGATGCCTACGATCCAGATAGGCAGGGCCGCGATCGCCTACGAGCTTCGCCGCAGCGCCACGGCGGCAGAGCGGCGCATCACCGTCACGCCCGGCCATGTTGAGGTGATGGCGCTGACCACCGACAACGACGGCGACATCGCGGGCTTCCTCGACCGCAAGCGGCAGTGGCTGTTCAACACCATGCGCGACATGGAGCGCATCGCCGCCAGTCGCCATGCCGTGCCCCGGTTCATGACCGGATCGAAGATACCCTACCGGGGCCGGAACATGCCGCTGACCGTCCGTCGCACGGATGCCGAACGGATCGCCATTACCTACCGCAACGGCTTCATCGTTGATCTGCCACACTGGACGGGCGTTGATCCTGATCACCTTGTTGCGAGCGAGTTGAAGCATTGGCTCAAACAGCGCGCCCGGCGCGACGTGAACGAGATCGCAGCCGATTACGGAAAGCGGTTCGGCCTCACGCCTCGATCCATTCGGGTCGCGGACTTCGCAAACGGTTGGGGCTCATGTGGGCCGGAGGGCAGTGTCCTAATCAACTGGCACCTGATTTTCGCGCCAAGAAAGGTGCTCGAATACGTCGTCGCGCATGAGCTTACCCATCTTCGACATCGCTCACATGGCCGGGCATTTTGGGATTACCTCGCCACGATAGTTCCCAGTTGGAAAGCCTCGAAAGGTTGGATTGATAGCCATCAGTCCGAGTTGTCGTCGGACTTCCTTCATGTGACCACATAAAGGGCTGTATGGGCGTTCCGTATCACACCAGCCGTGATGTGCCGGGGAGATGCCTTTGGCTCATCGACCGGCTTTTTGCCAAAGTGCAGACCATCACGGCTCCCCACGAGGCCGACCTCGGCCCATTGGACGCGACATTCCTTTTTGCGATGTCCACTTTGATCCTAACGCTCCCGATTGAGCGATTGGAACGTCACCGTCGAAAGGAGGCGCTTGGCTTGCAGGGCTACATGGATGACCGTCCACTTGATCCCTTGGCGGCCAAAGAGATTGATGCCGTGTTGGGAAGCGATGCGACCGCTTTCAACTTATCACCTTTTTACATCCCCGGTGCTTGGAGTTTTGCGTCCGTAAAATACGAGCCTGACCAAAACTTAGCCCGTGAGTTTCCAGAGGAACTGGCCGACGGATTGTCTGCACAGGAGGCGAAGAGCGCAGCCGAACAGTTGAGTGCAAGGGCTTGGATGAACTGCCTACGTAATGCGCTGGCTCACGGGGGTATCGTCTACCTCGACGCCGAGGGTCGGCAGACAAACGGCCAGCCGACCCGTATGATGGGCTTCGTCAGCGCTGAGTACGGCAAAGAGGGAATGAGAAAACCGCCAGATCGGTTGATCGCTCTCCGCACGACGCCGGATGCCTATCGCGCCACTCTGGAACGATGGGTATGTTGGGTTCAAGGAACCGGCTTATCGGAGGCACTTGCAGCGTAAAGCAACATCGCTCTCACACGGCCCTGCTCATGCGAGACTGATGCTCGCGGCGATTGTCCGGCTCACACGGGTCTGTGCTCGGTCAGCGAGACACCTGTCGCACATGTTTTAGAAGCAAGCGCGGCGCACGCCCGTTCATGTCGCTTGCCCTCTTTCGCAAGCGGCAAGGGCATCCCGTGCGAGGTTGTCCAGCCACTCGTTATCGGAGGGCTCGGTCCAAGGCCGCAGGCTCTCTACCAAGGCCGGGTCGGCGATGATTGCGGCCGCCTCGAACACCGCCATGCTCGCGTGGTCGCCGGATAGGGCCTCCAAGACGAACGGTAACGCGAGCCGGACATCTCGCCGTGCGATGCCCAGCAGGGCCTCGGCTCGAACTGCGTCATCGTCGTCAACCGCAGCGGACAGCAACGCCTCTCGCACGCTAGGTGTATTTGCATCCTCCTGCGAAAGAAGCATCGTCGCCCAATCTCGATTGGACCGATCTTCGTCGCGGGTCATTGCGACTAGTCTCCGCATGTTCGCTTCCGCCATAAGACTGCCTGATAAAGGCGCTTCCTCGGCGATGATCGCTTTCAGAAAGTCAGATGCTGGCTCGTATCGCTCGCTCATCTCGCAGGCATAGCGCCATTTCGGAACAGTCGCTATCGCGGCGATTGCGGACCTTCGTGCATCCGGCCATGATCGTTGCATGAGCCGCGCCGAATACCTCAAAACAGCGACCCCGCAAATCATTGCGGAAGTTCGCATGTATGACACGGCGAACGGAGGGCGGACCGGACCAGCATTTCCGGGCTGGGGATGCCCCTGCATGGTTTCTCGTATGGAGCCGCTCGTCGGATATGACGCCCTTCCTCTCCTTGGAGATCAACCGTTATTGCCCGGTGAGACCCGGCGTTTAGGGTTCGTCTTCCTGTCCCCCGAGAACGCGGTTCCGGTGATGCGAGCGGAGAAACATTTCTATCTTTGGGAGGGGGGCTTTATCGGCGAAGCGGTGGTCATCGATTGAACGCAAGCAGTCTCCGAAAAATGCAAATAACGCATTGTTTTCCGTGACTTAGTTGGGAGCGTGTGGCATGCTCAACTCGTCGAGAGGAGTATCCAATGCTTGTAGGTTACGGACGGACGAGCACTGTTGAGCAGATTGCCGGACTAGATGAACAGACCCGCCAACTCGCTGCAACGGGTTGCACTAAGGTTTTCATCGAACAGGTGAGTTCGGTCGCGGCCCGCGCCCAGTTGACCGCCGCTATCGATTTCGTGCGAGAAGGCGATACGCTTGTTGTGACGAAGATCGACCGACTTGCCCGATCAACCACCGACCTGCTAAACATTGTCGCCGTTCTCGAACGAAAGTGCGTCGCGTTGCGTGTCACCGACTTCGGCGGCGGAGAGTTGGATACGGCGTCGCCGACCGGGAGGATGCTGCTCACGATGATGGCGGCCATCGCCGAGTTCGAGCGAGCGATCATGCTGGAGCGACAGAAAATCGGAGTTGCGAAAGCCAAAGGCGAAGGCCGCTACCGGGGTCGCGTGCCGACCGCCCGCCGCCAGAGTGCCCGTGTGATCGAACTACGCGCGTCTGGCCTCGGTGCATCCGCAATCGCTGCCAATCTCTCTATCAGTCGCGCTTCTGTCTATCGCATCCTCGGCGAGCCAACGGCTTGAACGCCAAGGGCTATTACAACGGCTTCGGCCCGGCAGACCGCAACGGGACACTCGCTATCGTGAGAGCCGCGCTCGCAGATGGCACGCTCCCTACGCCGACCCGGTGCTCAGTATGCGGTGTCCGAGCCACGAAGCCGTTACAGTGGCACTCGGAAGACTACCGGAAGCCGCTCAATGCGCACCCGATCTGCCGAGGGTGCCATGTCCGGGTCCACGCACGGTTTCGGCACCCTGATCGCTGGCAGGCCTACGTCGCGCGGTTGCCGCCTGCCGATTGGGTCCAACGCCTTACGGTCGATCCTCGGTCGCTCACCCGGCCTTTCGACGAGAGCTATCCAGAGGGCTTATTGAAGATGCTGCCATCGGTTCCCGCTGTCAGCTTGCCGAGCGAAGGCAAGTCTCAGTTTCCTGCTGGCTAATCACACGATAAAACGGAAAACGAACTGAACAGGAGTAGCCGTTATGGGGACGAAGGCAGCATGGACGCCTGAGCGTCGAGCGCGGCAAGCGGACATCATCCGGCAAACGAAGCCGTGGGAACAATCGACTGGCCCACAATCGGCGGCGGGGAAAGCTGTGAGCGCTCGCAATGCCTATGCCGGTGATTGGCATCACGAAGCGCAAGCGCGACTGGCAAATGCGCGGTCGGGTGCTCTTGCTTCGTTTGGATACGTCCGGCTCCCAAGAGGTGTCCTGTGACGGACACCAGACGGACACAAAAACCGGGTTAGGGTCGCCTAGATGGCTAAGTCATTGAAATAATGGTGGACGCACTTGGGCTCGAACCAAGGACCCGCTGATTAAGAGTCAGCTGCTCTACCAACTGAGCTATGCGTCCATACCGCGGCGATCTGCGAGGCGCTTGGTGGCGCGACCGCTGCGGGAGGCGGTCGATTAGCAGCGTCGCCGCGCGATGCAAACCCTTTTTGTGCAGAGCGGCAAAAAAACTACCAGCGCACCGGCGAACGGCGATTGGTCCGGTCGATCGACATCAGAATCCCGAGGCACAGCATGAAGGTCATCTGGCTCGATCCGCCGTTGCTGATCAGCGGCAGCGGCACGCCGACCACCGGCGCCATCCCCATCACCATCGCCATGTTGATCGAAACATAATAGAAGATCGTCGCGGCAAGCCCGGCCGCGGTCAGCTTGGCGAAGCGCGATTGCGCCTGCATCGCGGTCGACAGACCCCATTGCACGATCACGAGGAACGCGATGATCAGCAACACGCCGCCGACCAGCCCCCATTCCTCCATCATCGTCGCGAGCGCGAAATCGGTATGCCCCTCGGGCAGGTAATCGAGATGGCTTTGCGTACCGTTGAGAAAGCCCTTGCCGAAGATCCCGCCCGATCCGATCGCGATCTTCGACTGGCTGATATGATAGCCGATCCCGAGCGGATCGCTTTCGGGGTCGAGGAACACCAGGATGCGGTTGCGCTGATAGCCGTGCAGGACGAAATTGACCGCGAGCGGAACCGCCGCGCCGAGCGCGAGCGCGCCGCCGATGAACAGGCGGAGCGGCACGCCGGCGAGGAACATCACGGTGATGCCGCCGATCATGATCATCAATGCGGTGCCGAGGTCGGGTTGCTTCATAACCAGCGCCGCAGGAACCAGGATCAGCAACGCCGCGGGCCAGATCGCGCCGAAGCGACGCGTCTCGTTGGGCGGCAGCAGATCGTAGAATTTGGCGCAGGTCAGCACGATGCACGGCTTCATCAGCTCGGACGGCTGGAGTCGGAAGCCGATCCCGAGATCGAGCCAGCGCTGTCCGCCGCCGCGGATCGCACCGACGAGCTCGACGAGCACGAGCATCACGCACAGCGCGCCATAAGCAGGAAGCGCGGCATTGCTCCACACCCGCTCGGGGATGCGCGACAGCACGATCGCGCCGCTGAGGAAGACGAAGAAGCGGATGCCTTGCGACAGCGCCCAGGGGCGAATGCTGCCGCCCGCCGCCGAATAGAGCACGAGCGAATCGAAACAGCCGATCGCGAGGACGAGCAGCAGAATCTTCCACGGCAATTGCGCGAGCGGGGCAGGGACGAAACTCAGACCGCTCATGGGACATCCCGCTCGGTGGTGCCGTCCTCGGCGACGGTGTTGCCGTGCGCGGCGGTGTTGGCGAGCTCCTCTGCGGTCGCGACGTCGGCCGCCGCGGCGGCTTGCACCGCGGGCGCGTCGGTCGGGGCGCTCGCACCGAATTCGGTCTGCGCGCCGACCGCGAGCGGCGGCGCGTTGGCGGCGGCGCGGTAGGCCGCGGTCTCGGCCGCCATGCGCGTGCGGATGTCGCCACCCCAGGTCGCCTCGCCCTCGATCAGCGACGCCATCGCGCGGTCGCGATCGAACAGATATGTCATGATGTCGCGTGCGATCGCGGGCGTATCGAGATTGCGCACGGTATGGCCGCCATGTTCGAGCACGACGGCGATCGCGTAGCGCGGCTTGTCGTGCGGCGCGAAGCCCTGGAACAGCGCGTGATCGCGCATCTTGAAGGGAAGTTGGCCATTCTTGAGCACGCCGCCCGCGCGCTCGGCCATGGTGATCCGGCGGACCTGCGCGGTCCCCGTCTTGCCCGCAAGCGCGACGCCCGGGATGAGCATCCGCGCCGCGCCGCCGGTCCCGCCGCCATTGACCACGCCCCACATCGCCTGGTGGATCGTATCGAGATGCTCGGGCGCGAACGGCAGGGCAGGGGCGCCGTGGCGGACATCCGCTGCGAGGATGCTCGGCTGGAGCGCGCGACCCGAGGCGAGCCGCGACGCCATCACCGCGAGCTGGAGCGGATTGGAGAGCACATAGCCCTGGCCGATCGACGCATTGAGCGAATCGGCGACGGTCCATTGCTGCTTGTAGCGGCGCAGCTTCCACGCCGTATCGGGGACGGTGCCATAGCGCTGGCTGTTGAACGGCAGCTCGAACTTCTGCCCGAGCCCGAGCGACCGCGCGACCGGGGCGACATGATCGTAGCCGAGCCGCCGTATCATCTCGTAGAAATAGATGTCGCAGCTCTGCATGATCGCGTTCTTGAGATCGAGCGCGCCGTGCCCGCTCTTCTTGTGGCAATGGAACACGCCCGTCCCGACGCGCAGCGCGCCCGAGCAGACGACGCGGTCCGACGCCGGCACGCCTGCACCGAGCAGCGCGAGCCCGTTCATCGGCTTGACGGTCGAGCCCGGCGGGTAGAGCCCCTGCAGCACCTTGTTCATCAAGGGCACGTGGTCGTTTTCCGACAGCATCTTCCATTCGAGATGGCTGATCCCGTCGGAGAAATTGTTGGGATCATAGGCTGGCATCGACACCATCGCGAGCATCTCGCCCGTGAGGCAGTCGATCACCACCACCGAGCCCGACTGCGTGCCGAGCCGGCGTGCGGCATAGTCCTGCAGCCCGGCATCGATCGTCAGGCGCGCGTTCGCGCCGGGCTGATCGGGCCTGGTGGCGAGCTCTGCGACGAGCTTGCCGCGCGCGGTGACCTCGACACGCTTCTGCCCGGCGACGCCGCGCAACTGCTTCTCGAGCGTCTTTTCGAGGCCGTCCTTGCCGAGCTTGAAGCCCGGCGTGACCATCAGTTGGTCGTGCGTCTGCTTATATTGTTCGGCCGAAGCCGCGCCGACATAGCCTGTCAGATGCGCGACCGCTGCGCCTGCGGGATAGCTCCGCGAGAAGCCGCGCGTCGGGGCGACGCCGGGCAGCTCGGGCAACCGCACGCTGACCGCGGCAAAGCGCTCCCAGTCGAGGTTCTCGGCGACCTGCACGGGCTGGAACCCGGCGGCATGTTCGAGATCGGCGACGAGCCGGTCCATTTCCTCGGGCGGCAGCTTGAGCAGGTCGCGCAGCAGTGCGAGGACATGGTCCTTGTTCTCGAGCCGGTCGGGGATGATGTCGACGCGGAAATCGGTGCGGTTGTTGGCGATCGGCGCGCCGTGGCGATCGACGATCCAGCCGCGGCGCGGCGGCACCAGCGTCATGTTGACGCGGTTGCTCTCCGACTTGAGCGTATATTGCTCGTTCTCGACCACCGCGAGCCACGTCATCCGCCCGGCGAGCGCAAGGCCGAACACGCCCTGCGCCGCGCCGAGCATCACGGTGCGCCGCGAGAAGCTGTAGCTTTGCGCGGCCTCGGTCGCGACGCGGCCGCTCGGGCGAAAGGCGCCGCCGCTCACATCTCCTCCTCGTCGTCGCCGAGCAGCGTGCACAGCCGGACCACCAGCGGGAACAACAGGATCGACACCGCGATCTGCAGCATCAGCCCGGTATCGACATGCGCGCCGATCGGCGATGCGACCAGACGCCCGAGGAGTAGGCAGAAGGCGATCGCGCCCGCCGCGATCAGCCAGTCCTGCCAAAAATCGCGATAGACGATGCGCTGGTCGATCAGGTCGATCATGAACAGGCACAACGTCCAGAACAGCATCGCGTTGCCGAGCGGTTGCCCGCTGAGCAGATCATCGAAGAAACCGAGCGGCAGCGGCGCCCAGATGCGCAGGCTCTCGGGTTTCGTGAGCCGCCAACCGAGCAGCATCAACAAGCCGAACGGCGGCAGCACCGGGAAACTTGCGACCATCGGCCACAGGGTCAGGGCCGATCCGATCGCGACGGTGATCGCGGGCACGAACCGGCGGAAGCTCTGGTCGGGGACCTCGTCGAAGGGGCCGCGGGCTTGCCTCATCGCGCGCTCACGGCTTCTTCTTGGGCGGACGCGGCGTGGCCGTCGCCTTGGGCTGCGGCGCGGGGGCTGGGATCGGCGGCGCGGGCGGCATGAAAGCGCGTTGAACCAGCGCATAATCGACCGTATCGGCCTGCGTGAACGCGCGCGCGATCGAGGCATCGCGTCCACGCCGCAGCACGCGCGCGACGGGGACGTCGGGCGGATAGATGCCGCCCGTCCCCGACGTCACGAACACATCGCCCGGCGCGAAATCGGTCGTCGCCGAGGCGACCGACTTGACGTCGATCAGCCCGTCGCCGCGTCCGGTCGCGAGCGCGGGCACGCCGTCGCGCGTGCGGCGCACCGGCACGACGCTTTCCGGGTCGCTCAGCAACAGCACGCGGGCGCTGTTTGGCCCCGCCTCGAGCACACGGCCGATCAGCCCCTCGGGCCCGCGCACCGGCTGGCCGCTTGCGACGCCCTGCCACGATCCAGCGTTGAGCACGGCGACGCGGCGCGTGCTCGACGCCGACGAACTGACGAGCCGGGCGGTAACGACGGGCTCCGATATCCGTTCGCGGACCTGGAGCAAGGCGAGCAGGCGGCGGTTCTCATAGGAGAGCGAGCGCGCGCGGAGGAACAGCGCATGCTGCGCGGCAAGCTGCTTGCGCAGCGCGGCGTTCTGATCGTGCACCGCGAAATAGCTGCCGATGCCGCCGGGAATCGCGCCGATCCCGCGCCCGACGCCCGCCAGCCCCGAGGACAGCGGGGTGCTCACTTCGGCAACGCTTGCGCGCAGTGCTGCAAAGGCGACGGGGTCCAAAGTCGACAAGGCAAGCAGCACCGCCCCGACGAGCGACCCCGCTACGGCGACGACATATCCTGCAAAAAGGCTGTATTGCGCCCGCCGCGAAAACCCCGGACGCCGATTGCGAGGCGGCGCCATCATACCCCCATCAAAAAGCCCGAGGGCCAGTAAAAACCTTGTTTCGCCTTACGCGATGTGCCGCGCCCTGAGTAGGGTCAATCCCTCGGCCCAGACCGCGCAACGGCTCACTTCACCGCGTCACGCGCTGTGGAGGACGCCGCGATAGACCGGATCCTCGAGCGCGCGCCCGGTGCCGAGCGCGACGCAGGTGAGGGGGTCGTCAGCGATCGTGACGGGCAGGCCGGTCTCGTCGCGCAGCACTTCGTCGATGCCCTTGAGCAGCGCGCCGCCGCCGGTGAGCACGATGCCCTGGTCGACGATGTCGGCGGCAAGCTCGGGCGCAGTGTTCTCGAGTGCGATGCGGACGCCCTCGACGATCTGGCCGACGGGCTCGGAAAGCGCTTCGGCGATCTGGCCCTGGTTGATCTGGATTTCCTTGGGAACGCCGTTGACGAGATCGCGCCCCTTGACGTGGATCGTGAGACCGATGCCGTCCGCCGGCGGCTTGGCGACGCCGACTTCCTGCTTGATCCGCTCGGCGGTCGCATCGCCGATGAGCAGGTTGTGGTTGCGGCGGACGTAGGAGACGATCGCCTCGTCCATCTTGTCGCCGCCGACGCGCACCGAAGTGGTGTAAGCGAGGCCGCGCAGCGAAAGCACGGCGACTTCGGTCGTGCCACCGCCAATGTCGACCACCATCGAGCCGATCGGCTCGGTGACGGGCATGTCGGCGCCGATCGCGGCGGCCATCGGCTCCTCGATCAGCCAGACCTGGCTGGCACCGGCGTTCGACGCGGCATCGCGGATCGCGCGGCGCTCGACCGATGTCGACCCCGACGGCACGCAGATTACGATCTGCGGCCAGCGCATGAAGCGGCGTTGCCCGCCATGCACCTTGTGGATGAAGTGCTTGATCATCTGCTCGGCGACGTCGATGTCGGCGATGACGCCGTCGCGTAAGGGGCGGATTGCCTGGATGCTGTCGGGAGTCTTGCCCATCATCAGCTTGGCGTCGTCGCCGACGGCCTTGACGCGCTTGACGCCGTTCAAGGTCTCGACCGCGACGACCGACGGTTCGTTGAGCACGATGCCCTTGCCGCGCAGATAGACCACCGTGTTGGCGGTCCCCAAATCGATCGCCATGTCATGGGAGGAAAAGCGGAAGAGATTCGAGAAAAAGCCCATGGATCGTTCCGTTTCACGCCGGACTTAGTGAACTGCCGACAGGTCGCACAATATCGTGACGTCGCTTACAACCAAGGCGTTCAGCGCGGCGATGAAACCGCTCTGATACGTGGTGGAATGCGGGTCGCGGGAGGCTTGCGATTGGGCTAGAGCCTGCACCATGTCAATACGCCGCCTGCCCGAACATCTCGTCAATCGTATCGCTGCCGGTGAAGTGGTCGAAAGGCCCGCCAGCGCGTTGAAGGAGCTGGTCGAAAATGCGGTCGACGCCGGTGCGACGCGCATCGCTGTGCGCCTGGCGGGCGGGGGAACCGACCTTGTCGAGGTAACCGACGACGGCTGCGGCATGACGCCCGAAGACATGGCGCTCGCGCTCGAGCGGCACGCCACTTCGAAGCTTCCCGACGAGGCAATCGAAAACGTCAGCACGCTCGGTTTTCGCGGCGAGGCGTTGCCCTCGATCGCGAGCGTCGCGCGGATGACGCTTGAGAGCCGCGTGCGCGGTGAAGAGGGCTGGGCGCGGGTGGTCGATAATGGCGTGGTGGTGTCCGAAGGGCCGGCGGCGATTCCGCCGGGGACGCGGGTGCGCGTCGAGGCCTTGTTCGAGCGCGTGCCGGCGCGGCGCAAGTTCCTGCGCTCGCCGCGCAGCGAATTCGCCGCGTGCCTCGACGTGGTCAAGCGGCTGGCGATGGCGCGGCCCGATATCGGCTTCTCGGTCGAGCATGACGGGCGGCGCTCGCTCGGCGTCACCGGCGGCGAGACGCTGCCCGACCGCGTGGCGGCGCTGACCGATCGCGGGCTGGTCGACAATGGGGTGGGGATCGATTTCGTGCGCGAGGGGATCGGGCTGGGCGGGATCGCCGGGCTGCCGACCTTCAACCGCGGCGTGGCGGACCATCAATATCTGTTCGTCAACGGGCGGCCGGTGAAGGATCGGCTGCTGATCGGCGCGATCCGCGGTGCGTATGCCGAGATGATGCCGCGCGACCGGCACGCCGTGGTGGCGCTGTTTCTCGACGTTCCGCCCGACGCGGTCGATGTCAACGTCCATCCGGCGAAGACCGAGGTGCGCTTCCGCGATCCGGCGATGGTGCGCGGACTGATCGTCAGTGGCTTGCGGCGGGCCTTGGACGAGGCGGGACATCGCAGCCAGTCGGCCCCCGAGAGCGCGCTAGCTGCCTGGACGCAGGAGCAAAGCCCCTCCCCTTCAGGGGAGGGGTTGGGGTGGGGCCGTGTGCCACAAGACGAGGCGCCTGCTTTTTGGTCAGCCGTCCCCACCCCCAACCCCTCCCCTGAAGGGGAGGGGCTTTCACTGGATCAGCGTTCGTACGCGCTCAACGAGCGCCGCAGCGTCTTCACCCCGCCGCCGCAGGCCCGCGCCGAACCCGCTTATGCCCCCCCGCCCGAAACGATCGACTTCCCGCTCGGCGTCGCCCGCGGCCAAGTCGCGAAAACCTATATCGTCGCCGAAAGCCCAGACGGGCTGATCCTCGTCGATCAGCACGCCGCGCACGAACGGCTCGTGCTCGAACGCATGCGCAAGGCGATGGCCCAGGGCGGCATCGCGAGCCAGGCGCTGCTCCTCCCCGAAGTGATCGAACTCGACGAACCGGCTTGCGATCGGCTCGAAGCGCGCGCGGCCGAGCTCAGCGAATTCGGCCTCGATCTCGACCGCTTCGGCCCGCACGCGATGCTGGTGCGCGGCGTGCCCGCAATGCTCGGGCAGAGCGACGTGACCGGGCTCGTCACCGATCTCGCCGACGAACTCGCCGCGTTCGACGAGGCGCTGTCGCTGCGCGAACGGCTCGACCATGTCGCGGCGACGATGGCGTGCCACGGCTCGGTCCGCGCCGGGCGGATCCTGTCGGTTGCCGAGATGAACGCGCTCCTCCGCGAAATGGAAGTCACCCCCCATTCTGGGCAGTGCAACCACGGCCGGCCGACGTGGGTGAAGCTCGCGCATGGCGATATCGAAAAGCTGTTCGGACGCAAATAGCGGGTCCGCCCGCCGCGCATCAACCGCTTTTCAACGCTTGGTCTGCTACCGCTCGCCCCGGAGGCGAGGATGTACAAGATCACGGTCGATCGCGGTCATGCGCTGGTCAAGATCGAGATGCGCGCGATGCTCGATGTCGCCGATAGCGCGCGGCTCGTGTCCGAGCTGATCGCGCAGATCACGGAGGCGCGCCTCGCAAGCTATGCGCTGATCCTCGATATCGCGCAGTGTCCGATCCAGTCGCAGCAGATGATCGCCGCGATGGGCGAACATCTGACGAAGATGCAGCGCGTCCGCGCGATCGCGATCGTCACCGGCGCGATGCTCGCGCGGCTGCAGGTCCGCCGGATCTTCTCGCAGCCCTTCACCCGCTTCACTTCGACCTATGACGAGGCGTTGCGCTGGGTGCTGTCAGGCGTCGAGCCCGGCGGCGCCTCGACACCAGGGTGAAAGCAAGAAAGCTTTCCAAAAGCTGAACCTTTGCCGGGGTCGCGCATTCTAGGGGCAACCCCTGCAAAACAGTTCAGCAAAGCGATTCGCCCAATGGCCAAAGTTCTCCCGGTTGTCCTCGCCCTAATCCCGTTCGCAGCGCTCGTCGGCGCGTGCGCGGTGACAGGCTAAACCCGCTCCGCTCCAGCCCCCTCTCCCCGGGGCGGAGACCAAGAAAAGGGCCGCCCGGATTGCTCCGGACGGTCCTTTTTTTGTCGACAGACGCTGCGGAGGCTTACGCTTCTGCGGTCGCCTCGTCCGAGGTGTTCGATACTTCGGCGGTCGCACCAGGCTCGGCGTTGGGATCGTAATCCTCGACGAAACCGGCCTCGTCCTTTTCGAACATGGCTTCCATGACGTTGACGCCATCGGCCTGCATCTTCGCCTCTTCGGGCGAACGGGCGATATTGACCTTGATCGTCACCGACACTTCCGGGTGGAGCGAAACCTTGACCTCATAGAGGCCAATCGCCTTGATCGGCTTGTTGAGCACGATCGCCGACTTCGGCACCTTGTGGCCTTCGGCCTCGAGCCCGTCGATCAAATCGCGAACCGCGACCGAACCGTAGAGCTGACCGGTGTTCGACGACTGACGGATCAGCGTCAGCGTGATGCCGTCGATCGTCTTGGCTTCGACCTCGGCCTCGGTGCGCTTCACGGCGTTGTCGGCCACGATCTTCTCGCGGTTCTTCTCGAAGACCTTGCGGTTGGCTTCGTTCGAACGGAGCGCCTTCTTGTTCGGCAGCAGGAAGTTGCGGGCGAACCCGTCCTTCACCTTGACGACGTCGCCGATGTTGCCGAGCTTCTCGACGCGTTCCAGCAGGATGATATCCATCTGTTGGGCCCCTTACTTAACGATGTAGGGCAGCAGGCCCAGATGGCGCGAACGCTTGATCGCCTGGGCGAGCTCACGCTGCTTCTTGCCGCTCACCGAAGTGATGCGGCTGGGAACGATCTTGCCACGCTCGGAGACGAAGCCCTGGAGCAACCGGACGTCCTTATAGTCGATCCGGGGGGCATCCTTGGCCGAGAACGGGCAGGACTTGCGGCGGCGGAAAAATGGGCGTGCCATTGTCTATAACTCCCTTATTCGCCGTCGAAGCTGCGGCGGGGGCGATCTTCACGATCACCACGGTCGGGACGATCGCCACGGCCTTCACGGCCGCCTTCGCGGTCGCCACGACGCTCACGGTCGCGGTCCGACTTGCGCATCATGACGCTCGGGCCTTCTTCCGAGGCATCGATCTTGACGGTCATGTAGCGGATGATGTCTTCGTTGATCTGCGTCTGGCGCTCCAGCTCGGCGATCACGTTGCCCGGGGCATCGATCTCGAGCATGACGTAATGCGCTTTGCGGTTCTTCGCGATCTTGTACGCGAGGCTGCGCAGACCCCAATTCTCGGTCTTGACGACCCGACCTTCGTTGTCGTTGACAATCTTGGTGGCGATTTCCGCCAGAGCGTCCACCTGCGCCTGTGCCAGATCCTGGCGCGCAAGGAACACGTGCTCGTATAGAGCCATGTGTCTCGTCTTTCATTCTTGGCCGATCGCTGACGCCCGCACCATGCGAGACGCCCCTCCGGCTATCGTCTTCAATAGCAACCGGGGCGGAAAGCGTGCGCTCTCCACCCCGATCGGTGTGCCATAGCGAAATCGGCGCGGAAGGCAAGCCTCCCGCGCCGGTTCGCGGGTCTTAGTTGAACGCGCCGCCAAGCACAGCGCCGATCAGGCCGCCGCTGAGTGCGACGAGGACGGCGTCGTTCCCCGAGCGCACCCAGTGATAGCCGCGCGGCGGGGCGTAGAGGCGACGGCCGCGATACTGGCGCCAATCGCGGATTTCCTGATAATTGTTGGCATAGCGGCGATCGAAGCGCTGGCCGCGCGCCCAGCGACGAGCTTGCTGCGGCCGGACGACGCGACGCTCTGTGACGACCGTGCGGCCATTGGGCTGCTGACGGATCACCGTGGTGCGGCGCTCGTCGCGCTGCTGGGCCGATGCGCCGGTTGCGGCAAGCGGGCTCAGAATCGACGATGCAGCGAGGGCTGCGAGAATGAACTTGTTCATGATGAACTCCTTGTTTCGGACGGCGCCTTAACTCCCGGCGTCGAACCCAATCTAGGAAGCGTTTGTCGCGCATCCGTGACGACCAGAACCCGAAATGGTCGCAAAGTGTCCCGGCCGGAACGGTCCCGTTCAGCTTGGTCGCTGCCGTGGATGTTGCCCGCCCGGTTCTTGACGCGGGTTTGGCCGAGCGCCTAACCGCCGGGGCAAAGGAGTATCATGATGCGTGCGTTTATCTTCCCGGGGCAGGGCAGTCAGTCGGTCGGCATGGGCAAGGCTCTCGCCGAAGCCAGTGCGGTTGCGCGTGCGGTGTTCCAGGAAGTCGACGATGCGCTCGGTCAGCATCTCTTCCGGTTGATGTGCGATGGTCCCGAAGACCAGCTGCAGCTCACCGAGAATGCCCAGCCCGCGATCATGGCCAACGCCATCGCGACACTGCGCGTGCTGGAAGAAGAGGGCGGCGTGCGGCTTGCCGACAAGGCCGATTATGTCGCAGGCCATTCGCTCGGCGAATATAGCGCATTGTGCGCAGCGGGCGCGATCGACCTGGCGACGACTGCCAAGCTGCTCAAGCTGCGCGGCCAGGCGATGCAGGCGGCGGTGCCCGTTGGCGTCGGCGCGATGGCGGCGCTGCTCGGCGCCGACGTCGACAAGGCGCGCGCGATTGCCGAGGCGGCAGCCGAAGGCGAGGTGTGCACCGTCGCCAATGACAATGATCCGTCGCAGGTGGTGATCTCAGGGCATCGCGGCGCGATCGAGCGTGCGATCGCGCTTGCCAAGGAAATGGGCGCAAAGCGCGCGGTGTTGCTGCCGGTGTCGGCGCCGTTCCACTGCCCGCTGATGCAGCCTGCCGGCGATGCGATGGAGAAGGCGCTCGCCGAAGCGCGGATCGATGCCCCGCTCGTGCCGCTGTTCGCCAATGTCACGGCGGCGGCGGTCGGCGACCCCGACACCATCCGCCGGCTGTTGGTCGAGCAGGTGACCGGCATGGTGCGCTGGCGCGAATCGGTGCTGGCGCTGCAGGCGGCAGGCGTCGAGCGCTTCGTCGAATTCGGCGGCAAGGTGCTGACGCCGATGGTCAAGCGGATCGCGGGCGATGTCGAGGCGGTCAGCGTGGTGACGATGGACGATGTCGAGGCTTTGGTTAAGGTGCTTTAAGAAGGGGTTGTTCACGCGGAGACGCGGAGACGCGGAGAAGAAGTGAGAGATATAGACGAGATCAGCGGAGATGTGCTCGACGTAGCGTTGCGCTTGCACCGCGATTTGGGGCCCGGCTTGCTGGAGAGCGTCTATGAGCTGGTGTTGGCCGGTAAGCTATCCGCGCTCGGCTATGAGGTGGCGCGTCAGCGCTCGGTTGATATCGAATTTGAGGGCATGCGGTTCGACGCTGCGTTTCGGATCGACCTGCTCGTCGATCACCGTCTCCTCGTCGAAGTAAAATCGGTCGAGCGGCTCAATGTCGCACATGCCAAACAACTTTTAACCTACCTGCGACTGACACGGCAGCCCGTCGGGCTGTTGATCAATTTCGGAGGCGCGACGCTCAAGGAAGGAGTGCGACGGATCGTGAATAATCACCACTCCTCCGCGTCTCCGCGTCTCCGCGTCTCCGCGTGAATCAAATCTGATGGAGAGTAGAATGTTCGACCTAACAGGCATGACCGCGCTCGTGACCGGGGCCTCCGGCGGGATCGGCTCGGCGATCGCTCAGGCGCTGGCCGCGCAGGGTGCGCGGCTTGCGGTTTCGGGCTCCAACGTCGCCAAGCTCGAGGCGTTTCGCGACAGCCTCGGCGGCGAGCATGTCGCGCTGCCGTGCGATCTGTCGGATGGTGCCGCAGTCGATGCGCTCGTGCCCGCCGCGGTCGAGGCGCTTGGCGGCAAGCTCGACATCCTCGTCAACAATGGCGGCATCACGCGCGACAATCTCGTGATGCGGATGAAGGACGACGAGTGGGATCAGGTGATCCGCGTCAATCTCGAGGCCGCCTTCCGCCTCGCGCGTGCGGCGGCGCGGCCGATGATGAAGGCGCGCTTCGGGCGAATCGTGTCGATCACTTCGGTCGTCGGGACGACCGGAAATCCGGGCCAGGCGAACTACGCCGCGTCGAAGGGCGCGCTCACCGCAATGTCGAAGGCGCTCGCGCAGGAGCTCGCCAGCCGCGGCATCACCGTCAACTGCGTCGCACCCGGTTTCATCGCCTCGCCGATGACCGAAACGCTGCCCGATGCCCAGAAAGAAGCGCTCAACGCCCGCATTCCCATGGGAAAAATGGGCGCAGGGGCAGACATCGGCGCGGCAGTGGTCTATCTCTCGAGCCGCGAGGCGGGCTATGTCACCGGACAGACGCTGCACGTCAACGGCGGCATGGCCATGATCTAAAGGGGATCTGAGTGTCCCTACTTGCAAGCCTCGGACGCGCGTTCTACGTGCGTTCAGGAATTCCAACACCCCCATCGATAGAGGGACGATACACATGAGCGAGACCGCAGACCGCGTTAAGAAAATCGTCGTCGAGCATCTCGGCGTTGAAGCCGACAAGGTGACCGAAGACGCGAG
Source organism: Sphingomonas sp. PWP1-2 (assembly GCF_049898305.1). Classification (NCBI taxonomy): domain Bacteria; kingdom Pseudomonadati; phylum Pseudomonadota; class Alphaproteobacteria; order Sphingomonadales; family Sphingomonadaceae; genus Sphingomonas; species Sphingomonas sp. PWP1-2. The sequence continues at coordinate 593,941 of NZ_JAFCXM010000002.1, read as the reverse complement.
CTTCATCGACGATCTGGGCGCGGACAGCCTCGACATCGTCGAGCTCGTCATGGCCTTCGAAGAAGAATTCGAAGTCGAGATCCCCGACGATGCCGCCGAGAAGATCACGACCGTCAAGGACGCGATCACCTTCATCGACGAGCACAAGAGCTGAGCCTAGCGCTTTTAGCGCGGCCGCACGGCTGATGTACAGGAACGGCTCCCCGTCCCAGGGCAATGACCGGGGGTGGGGGGCCGTTCCCATTTACGAAGATCAAGAATTTACACGGAGATGGCCATGCGGCGTGTTGTCGTAACCGGACTGGGGCTCGTGACGCCGCTCGGCGCCGATGTCGAAACCGCCTGGGCGAATATCCTCGCGGCGAAATCGGGCGCGGGGACGATCACGCGCTTCGACGCGACCGATTATGCCTGCACGATCGCGTGCGAGGTCAAGCCCGCCGACCATCCCTACGGCTTCGACCCCAACAAGCGCGTCGACCACAAGGTCCAGCGCCAGGTCGACCCGTTCATCATCTACGGCATCGATGCCGCCGGCCAGGCGCTCGAGGATGCCGGCCTCCTCGACATGACGCTCGAGCAGAAATATCGCGCCGGCTGCTCGATCGGCGCGGGCATCGGCGGCCTGCCGGGAATCGCCAGCGAATCGATCGTGTTGCACGAAAAGGGCCCGCGCCGCGTCAGCCCGCACTTCGTCCATGGTCGCCTCATCAACCTCATCACCGGCCAGGTGCAGATCAAATACGGCTTGATGGGCCCCAACCACGCCGTCGTCACCGCCTGCTCGACCGGCGCGCATTCGATCGGCGATGCCGCGCGGATGATCGCGATGGACGATGCCGACGTGATGCTGGCAGGCGGCGCCGAGGGCGCGATCTGCCCGCTGGGCATCGCCGGCTTCTCGCAGGCACGCGCGCTCTCGACCAATTTCAACGCAACCCCCGAAAAGGGCAGCCGCCCGTATGACAAGGATCGCGACGGCTTCGTGATGGGCGAGGGCGCAGGCGTCGTCTGCCTCGAGGAATATGAGCATGCCAAGGCACGCGGCGCGAAGATCTATGCCGAGGTGATCGGCTATGGCCTGTCGGGTGACGCCTATCACGTCACCGCGCCGCATCCCGAAGGCTCGGGCGCGTTCCGGTCGATGGAAATGGCGATGCGCAAGTCGGGTCTCGAGCTCTCGGACATCGATTACATCAACGCGCACGGCACCTCGACCCCGCTCGGCGACGAGCTCGAGCTGAACGCGGTGCGCCGGCTGTTCGGCGACAATATCAAGACGATGTCGATGAGCTCGACCAAATCGGCGATCGGGCATCTGCTCGGCGGCGCGGGCGCAGTCGAGAGCATCTTCTGCATCCTCGCGATGCGCGACCAGATCGTCCCGCCGACGCTCAACCTCGACAATCCGAGCGACAATTGCGTGGGCGTCGACCTCGTCCCGCACGTCGCCAAGAAGCGGTCGGTCAAGGCGGTGCTCAACAATTCGTTCGGCTTCGGCGGGACGAATGCCAGCCTCGTCCTGCGCGCGATGTGACGGCGCGCCGTGCGTCCGCCCAAACGCGGCGCGCGGCGGCCGGCGCGCGGTTCTACCCGAAGCAAGGATAGCGCCATGCGCAAGGTCGGGTGCCTGGGACTGCTGATTGGCCTCGCGGTGATCGCCGCGTTGCTGATCGTCGTGCAGATGTGGGGCGGCCGCGGGCCGCTCGCGCGTCCGATCAGCGTACAGATCGCGCCGGGCAGCAGTCTGGCAGCGGCCTCGGTCGAGCTCGAGAAATCGGGCGCGATCGCGTCGGCGAGCCGTTTCCGCATGTTCGCCAAGGTCTTCGGGGCGGACTCGCCGATCAAGGCGGGCGAATATCGCATTCCCGCGCATCTCAGCCAGGCCGATATCCTCAAGGTGTTGCAGGGCACCAAGACGATCCAGCGTTTCGTGACGATCCCGGAGGGGTGGCCCGCGGTGATGGTCAAGGACGCCCTCGACCGCGCGACCGAGCTAAAAGGCAGCGTCGAGGTGCCGCCCGAGGGTAGCGTGCTGCCCGACAGCTATGCCTTCCAGCGCGGCGACGAGCGCAGCTTCATCCTCAAGCGGATGCAGAACGTGCGCAAACGCTACCTCGCCGCCGCCTGGGCGAAGCGCGCGCCGGGGCTCGCGGTGACCACACCCGAAGAGGCGCTGATCCTCGCGTCGATCGTCGAGAAGGAAACCGGCAAGCCAAGCGAGCGTGCGATGGTTGCGGCGGTCTATTCGAACCGGTTGAAGCGCGGGATGATGCTGCAGGCCGACCCGACGATCATCTATCCGATCACCAAGGGGCGTCCGCTCGGACGCAAGATCCTGCTGTCCGAAGTGCATGCGGTCAACGCGTACAACACCTATGCGATGGTCGGGCTGCCGGTCGGGCCGATCTGCAACCCCGGGCGCGCGTCGATCGACGCCGTGCTCAACCCCGCCAAGTCGAACGCGCTGTATTTCGTGGCGGACGGGTCGGGCGGGCATGTGTTTGCCGACACGCTCGAACAGCATAACGCCAATGTCGTGAAGTGGCGCGCGTATCGCGCGGCGCACGGGATATAGGGGGGGGCGGCGCGAGCCTGTCGACGATCGCCCTCTGACCAATCAGAGCGTCACCCCGGCCGTGTGCCGGGGTCTACCGGGCCGCACATCCTGCACGCGCAGTTCGCGCATCGCGGTGGACCCCGGCACAAGGCCGGGGTGACGGGGAGGTCTTACCCGCGCAACCTGCTCGCAGCCCGCGCGATCGCCTCGACTTCTCCCATCGTCGCGCCCTTGGGCGTCACCCAGCTGCCGCCGACGCACAGCACCGGCTTGAAGCTCAGCCACTCGGGCGCGCTTGCTTCGGTGATGCCGCCGGTCGGGCAGAAGCTGCACTGGTAGAAGGGCGCGGCCAGCGCCTTGAGCGCCTTCAACCCGCCATTCGCCTCAGCCGGGAAGAACTTGAAGTTGGTGAGGCCGAGGTCGAGCCCGGTCATGATGTCGGCGGCGTTGGCGATGCCGGGCAGGAACGGCACGCCGCTCGCGATGATCGGCTTGGCGAGGCGCTCGGTCAGGCCGGGCGAGACGATGAACTCGGCGCCGGCATCGACCGCCTGCTTGAACTGATCGGGATTGACGACGGTGCCCGCACCGACGATCGCGCCCGGCACCTTCTTCATCTCGGCGATCGCCTCGAGCGCGGCGGGGGTCCGCAGCGTGACTTCGAGCACCTTCAGACCGCCGGCGACGAGCGCCTCGGCAAGCGGGCGCGCGGTCGCGGCATCGTCGATCACCAACACGGGGATGACGGCGCTGGTGCGCATGATGTCGGTGATGGTCGTCATAGCGTATGCTCCTGGGCAAAGGCGGCAGCCGCGCCGAACAGGCCGGGCTGTGGATAGGTGATGAGCTTGACCGGGATCGCCGCCATGCGGCCCTGGAAGCGGCCCTTGGCGGTGAAGCGCTCGGCAAAACCCGATTTACGGATATGGTCCTTCAACCGCAGCCCGAGCCCGCCCGCGATGACGACGGCGTTCGAGCCATGCGCCAGCGCGAGATCGCCCGCGACTGCACCGAGCGCCATGCAGAAGCGATCGAGCGCCGCGACCGCGAGGCTGTCGCCTTCGTCGAGCGCCGAACTCCAGATCGCCTTGTCGTCGAGCCGCGTGATCGAGCGATGCTCGATATGCGCGAGCGTCTCGTAGATCGCGACGATGCCGGGGCCCGAGACGACGCGCTCGGCCGAGACGCGCGTATAGGCGGTGCGCAGCCGCTTCACCATCGCATCCTCGATCGCGTCGAGCGGGGCGAAGTCGATATGCCCGCCTTCGGTTTCGAGCACGTGATAGCGCTCGGGCGTGCGCAGCACTTGCGCGACGCCGAGCCCGGTGCCGGGTCCGCAGACCGTTATCACGCCGTGCTCGGGGAAGGGTATGTCGGGACCGCACAGATGCAGGAAATCGCCATGATCGACTTGCGCGACAGCCTGGCCGACCGCGCCGAAATCGTTGATCAGCACGAAGTCGTCGACGTGGAGCCGTTCCTTGATCAGCGGCGGGCGGATCACCCAGGGGTTGTTGGTCAGCTTGATCACGTCGCCGCTGATCGGCGAGGCGACCGCGATCGCGGCTGCACGCGGCAGCGGGCGGCCGATCTGCTGGCCGAACGCCTCCCACGCGGTCTGGAAACCGGCATATTCGGCGGTCTTGAGCGTGACCGGCTCGCCGAGCGTGACGACGCGGCCCGTGTCGACCTCCGCAATCGCGAAGCGCGCGTGCGTGCCGCCGATATCGACCGAAACGACTTCCATTCTAATCCCCTCCAATATCTCGCATCGTGCGCGCCGCTGCGTTGGCCGCAACGCGTGGGGCAATTACCAGCCCATACCTGTTAGCAGCGGCGACGCCCCGCGCTCGGCCTCGTTCGCATTGGCGCGGAACAGGCCGAACAACTCGCGGCCCATGCCGTCGGCCTCGGGCGGCGCGGTCGCGGGCACGCGCGCGGCCCACTCGACCGGATCGACCAAAGCCTCGAGCACACCCGCTTCGGCATCGAGCCGGATCATGTCGCCGTCGCGAACGCGCGACAGCGGGCCGTCGCCCAATGCCTCAGGCGAGCAATGGATCGCCGCGGGCACCTTGCCGCTCGCGCCCGACATGCGGCCGTCGGTGACGAGCGCGACGCGGTAACCCCGGTTCTGGAGCACGCCGAGCGCGGGCGTGAGCTTGTGCAGCTCGGGCATGCCGTTGGCGCGGGGGCCCTGGAAGCGCATCACCACGACGACGTCGCGCGTCAGTTCGCCCGCCTGGAACGCGGCGAGCACCGCGGCCTGGTCATGGAACACCGCTGCCGGCGCCTCGATCGTCCAGCGATCGCGCTCGACCGCCGAGACCTTGATGCATGCGCGACCGAGATTGCCGGTGAGGATGCGGAAGCCGCCCTCGGGCGCGAACGGCGCGGCGGGGGTGCGCACGATCGTCTCGTCGCCGCTCGGGCCGGGATCGACCCAGGCGAGCGTGCCAGCGTCGTCGAGCCGCGGCTTGCGGCCGTAGTCGGTCATGTCCGCGCCCGCGACGGTCATCAGGTCGCGGTGGAGCAGCCCGGCATCGGCGAGTTCGCGGATGACGTACGGCATGCCGCCGGCATCCTCGAAGCCGTTCACGTCGGCCGCGCCATTGGGATAGACGCGTGCGACGAGCGGGACGGCCTTCGACAGGCGATCGAAATCCTCCCAGTCGATCACGATCCCGGCGCACGCCGCGATCGCGGGTAGATGCAGCAGGTGATTGGTCGAGCCGCCGGTCGCGAGCAGGCCAATCGCCGCGTTGACGATCGCCTTTTCATCGACGCACAGGCCGATCGGGCGATAGCTGTCGCCGTGCCAGCCGATCTGCGTGACGCGGTGGACTGCGGCGCGCGTGAGCTCCTGGCGGAGCTTGGTGCCGGGATTGATGAAGGCGGCGCCGGGCATGTGCAGGCCCATCATCTCCATCATCATCTGGTTCGAATTGGCGGTGCCGAAGAAGGTGCAGGTGCCCTTCGAATGGTAAGCGCCGATCTCGGCCTCGAGCAGCGCATCGCGGCCGACCTTGCCCTCGGCATAGGCTTCGCGAACTTCGACCTTGGCCTTGTTGGGAAGGCCCGACGGCATCGGCCCGGCGGGGATCAGCACCATCGGCAGATGCCCGAAGCGCAAAGCCCCCATCAGCAGGCCCGGCACGATCTTGTCGCAGATGCCGAGCAGCGCCGCGCCCTCGAACATGCCGTGGCTGAGCGCGATCGCGGTCGACAGTGCGATCGTGTCGCGGCTGAACAGCGACAGCTCCATGCCGGCATACCCTTGCGTCACGCCGTCGCACATCGCCGGCACGCCGCCGGCGACCTGCGCGGTCGCGCCGGCCTCGCGCGCCCAGACCTTCATCTGCTCGGGGTAGCGATAATACGGCGCGTGCGCCGAGAGCATGTCGTTGTACGAAGTGACGATGCCGATGTTCATCGCCTTGCCGGCAGTGAGCGCGGGGCGATCCTCCTCGGTGCCGGCATAGGCATGCGCGGCGTTGGCGCAGCCCATTGCGGGCCGCTCGATATGCGTGTCGCGCGCCCGGCCGATCAGCGCGAGATAGGCGTCGCGCGTCGGCTTCGAGCGAGTGATGATGCGGTCTGTGACGGCCGCGATTTCGGAATTGAGGGTCACGACAATCTTCCCGGGGAGGGGTTGGAGATCATTCGGCGGCCCAGTGAATATCCACCGGCAGCTCGGCATCGGCAAGCACTCTCCCGATCGGATATTTCGACGACGGACCCTGCTTGATCGCGGCTTCGATCACCGACTTCTTGGCGTCGCCCGTCACCGCGATGATCAACGCGCGCGCCGAGACGATCGCGGCGCGGCTGAGCGTGACGCGGGGGACCGGGGCTTCCTTCGGCAGCGGATCGGGCATCACGCCGAGCGCGCGGCGCTCGTTCGGGCCCGACAGCGCTTCGTCATAATCCGGGCCGGGGAAAATCGACGCGGTGTGGCCGTCGGCTCCGACGCCGAGCAGGCACAAATCGAGCGGCCAGTGCAGATCCTGCATCAGCGCATCGGCCGAGCGGCCGGCGGCTTTATAGTCGGCGGTCGCGGTCGGGACGATCGGCATGACGCGTGCGCCCTTGGGCAGGAACGCCTTGGCGATCATCGTGACGTTCGACAGCGGATCGCCCAGCGGCACGATGCGCTCGTCGACGGGGACGATCGTCACGCGCTTCCAGTCATGCTTGGCGGCGGCGAGCTTGGCGTAGATCGGGATCGGCGTCCTGCCGCCGGATAGCGCGATTACGGCCGCGCCGCGCGCGTCGATCGCGCTGTCGATGATGAAGCCGATGTCGCCGGCGACGGCGGCGGCCATCTCCTCGGCGTCTTCATAGTCCCACCATTCGATTTCGTGTTCGTCGCTCATGTCTCTTCTTCCTGATGGCCCTCTCCCGCGAGCGGGAGAGGCTACGTAGACTTGGTCGCGCCTCTTCGGCGCGGCCTAGTCGAAGTCGGTGAGGGCCTTCTTTTCGATCGTTGAAAAAGAAGAGGGCCCTCACCCAACCCTCTCCCGCGAAAGCGGGAGAGGGCTTTAAAAACGAACTACTCGTCGAGCCAGGTCACGCCATCGCGCTCGGTCAGCGCGATCGCGGCGCTCGGGCCCCAGCTGCCCGAGGCATAGCTCTTGGGCTTCATGTCGTTGGCGACCCAGCCGGCGCGGATCGCGTCGATCCAGGTCCATTGCGCCTCGACCTCGTCGCGGCGGACGAACAGCGTCTGGTCGCCCTCGATCAGGTCGAGCAGCAGCCGCTCGTACGCGATTCGCCGGCGCGAGCCCGCGAACTCGGCATCGAGGCTGAGGTTGAGCGGCACTTCGCGCAAACGGATCCCGTCGCGGTCGAGCCCGGGCTCCTTCGCCATCACCAGCAGCTGCACATATTCCTCGGGCTGCAGCCGGATCACCAAGACGTTGGGCTGGAGCAGCCCGCCACGGTTCGAGAACATCGAATGCGGCACGGGCTTGAACTGGATCGCAATCTCGCTCCGCCGCGTCGGCATGCGCTTGCCGGTGCGCAGGTAGAAGGGCACGCCCTGCCAGCGCCAATTGTCGACATGCGCCTTGATCGCGACGAAGGTCTCGGTCGTCGAGGGCTTTTCGAGCTCGTCGATATACCCTTTGACGATCTCACCGCCGCTCGCGCCAGCGCCGTACTGGCCGGTGACGGTGTCGCGCGGCGCATCCTGCGGCTCGATCGTGCGCAGCGAGCGGAAGACCTTGGCCTTTTCGTCGCGGATCGCATTGCCGTCGAAGCGGGCAGGGGGCTCCATCGCGATCAGCGCAAGGAGTTGCAGCATGTGGTTGGCGACCATGTCGCGCAGTGCGCCCGCGCCGTCGTAATAAGCCGCACGCTCCTCGAGCCCGACCGTCTCGGAGATCGTGATCTGGACGTTGTCGATGCCGCGCGCATTCCACACCGGCTCGAAGAACGAATTGCCGAAGCGCAAGGCGAGGATGTTCTGCACCGTCTCCTTGCCGAGATAGTGATCGATCCGGAAGGTCCGCTCTTCGGGGAAGGCGGTCGCCACGGTATCGTTGATCTCGCGGCTCGACGCGAGGTCGTAGCCGAGCGGCTTTTCCAGCCCGATGCGGACGGTCTCGCCGGCGAGGCCCGCCGAGTCGAGCCCGCGGATCACCGCTTCGAACAAGGACGGCGCGGTCGACAGGAAGATCGCGAGACCGCCGGCGACGTCGCCGACCTTGGCGGCGAGCTCCTTGTAATGCGCCATGTCGGTCGCATCGAGCGCCTGGTACTGGACGCGCTCGAGGAACGACTTGATCGCCTTGGCGTCCATCCGGTCCTTGGGGACGAACTTCTCGAGCGCTTCCTTGGCGAACTTGCGATAGCTCTCGTCGCTATTCTCCGAGCGCGCAGTGCCGGTGATTGTCAGCCCTTCGGGGAGGAGGCCGTCGGCGTGCAGGCCATAGAGCGAGGGCAACAACATGCGCTGCGCAAGGTCGCCGGTCGCGCCGAACAGAAGGAGTTTGCCGACGGGCGTGCGATTGGCCATGCGAAATTCGAGCTCCTGGGGAAGGCATCACCTAGGGAACGCCGGACGTCCCGCCAAGCTGAAACCTTGCGTTACACAGTGAGGCCGGCGAGCGGATCGAGCCCGGCCATGATGTTGAGATTCTGCACGGCGGCGCCCGCCGCACCCTTGCCGAGATTGTCGAGCGTCGCGATCAGCCGTGCCTGCCCGGTCTCGGCATTGCCGCAGACGCGCAGCGTCAGCCGATCGGTGCCGGCGTCATCCTCGATCTGCACTGCGGACGCATCGCCATCGGCGATTCGGATCAGCCCACCCTCGGGATAGGCCTCGCGCAACGCGGTTTCGCACGCGAGCAAGGTCGGCCGGCGCGGGAAACGGTACAGTGCGAGCGGCACCTCGACGATCATCCCGCGATAGGTGTTGGCGACCGACGGGGTGAAGATCGGCGGATGCTCGAGCCGGGCATGCTTCTGCATCTCGGGCACATGCTTGTGCGCAAGCCCAAGCGCATAGGCGCGCGTGGCCGGGGGCGGGTTCACGCCCTGATATTCGGCGATCATCGCCTTGCCGCCGCCCGAATAGCCCGACACGGCGTTGACGGTGATTCCCCAATCGACCGGCACCAGCCCGGCGCGAACGAGCGGACGCAGCAACGCGAGAAAACCCGTCGGATAGCAGCCAGGATTGGAAACGCGTTTTGCCTCGGCGATTGCATTTGCCTGGCCGGGCTCGACCTCGGCAAAGCCGTAGGTCCAGCCCCCGGCGACGCGGAACGCGGTCGAGGCGTCGATCACGCGCGTGCGGCTATTGGCGATGAGCGAAACCGCCTCGCGCGCGGCGTCGTCGGGCAAGCACAGGATCACGAAGTCGCTGTCATTCAGCGCCTCGGCGCGCGCCACCGGGTCCTTGCGCCGCGCTTCGTCGAGCAGCACGATCGCGATGTCATCGCGTTCGGCCAGCCGTTCGCGGATTTCGAGACCGGTGGTGCCGGCGGCGCCGTCGATGAAGACCGAAACGCTCATGCGGCAGGCCAGGACAGCGTGTCGGCATCGACATAGCCGACGAGTCCCGCGCCCGGCGCAAGTCCCCAGGCGCGGCCTTTGACGAATTCGAGCACTTCGAACACATCGCCCGTCTTGAGATCGGTCAGCACGGCAGACTCCGGATCAGCGCCTTCGCGAAGGCCCGTAGCGCTGATCACGATGCGTTGCACGCACGAAGCATAATGCGGCGCGAAGACGCGATCGGCCAAGCGGATGTCGGCGAGGTCGCGGCGCACGGCGTGCGTGCGCGGATCGAGCTCGACCGACTGCCCGCTGAGCGCAAAGCTTCTACGCGGCGGCGTGCCGGACGATCCGCTGTCGTGCGGGTTGGGGCGTGGTGTCGCCGATAAATTGGCCGAAATCGTCAAGAAAACTTGCCCCCTCGGACGTACGCGCAACAAAGATGTTGCGCTTGTCATTGTCGTCCCGTTGGCGGCGCAGATAGCCCAGGGTACCGAGCCTGTTCAAGGCGCGCGTGACAACGGGTTTGGAGACGTTGAGCATCGCCGCCAGCCCGCGCACCGTATGCGGCCCTGGTTTGAGATACACTACCAGCAGAAGTGCCATCTGGCGATTGGTCAGATCAGGCTCACCCGACCGGACATAATCGACCAGTGTATGCATCCAGTCGGCAAGCGCATGATCTGTCTGTATCGCCACAGCTAGTGTCCGCAAATAACTCGGTAACCCCCACCAGCGGGGATATTCCTGGTCCACTAACGTTCCGGGAAGCCACAGGTTTCAGTTCGATAGCGAAATGTGACGGACAGGTTGCGATAACGGTCGTTGCGCGCGCGGTTGATCGCGCGGCTTACCTCGCCTATGTGCCCGGCTTCGCTGTTAAAGCGCCCCCAAGGAATCAGCCCGCTTCATGTTTCTGTTCCAGTTTCTCCTCGTGGTCCATTTCGTCATCGCTCTCGGGCTGGTGACGGTCGTCCTGATGCAGCGATCCGAGGGCGGCGGGCTCGGCATGGGTGGGAGCCCGGCCGGTTTGATGTCGGCGCGCGGGGCAGCGGATTTCCTGACGCGCGCGACCTCGATCCTCGGCGGTCTGTTCATCGCGCTCAGCATCCTGCTCGCGGTGCTCGCGGCGCAGGGCAAGTCGGTCAAGGTCGATGCCAGCGCCAAGCCGGCTGCGGTCACCGCGCCGGTCCAGGCGCCAGTCGCACCGGGCGATCCCAACGTGCCGTTCGCCTCGGGCGCGCGCAGCGCGCTGCAGGCCGCGCCGAACAGCGCGGCGCCGGTCGGCAACACGTCGGTTCCGCTCGCACAGTAAACCGACCGGGTCCCTTCGCGCGCGGCTCGATCGGTCGCGCATATCCACCATTTCCCGGAGTCGCGCGCTTGCCGCGCCACCCCGTTTGACGCTAGGCCTTTTCTCCCATGGCGCGGTTCATCTTTATCACCGGCGGCGTGGTCTCCTCGCTCGGCAAGGGTCTCATGGCAGCGAGCCTCGCGGCTCTCCTGCAAGCGCGCGGCTACCGCGTGCGGATTCGCAAGTTCGACCCCTATCTCAATGTCGATCCCGGCACGATGTCGCCCTACCAGCACGGCGAAGTCTATGTCACCGACGACGGGGCCGAGACCGACCTCGATCTCGGGCATTATGAACGCTTTACCGGTGTCGCCTCGCGCCAGTCGGACAACGTCACGAGCGGCCGGATCTATCAGCAGATCATCACGCGCGAGCGGCGCGGCGATTATCTCGGCGCGACCGTTCAGGTCATCCCGCACGTCACCGACGCGATCAAGGAATTCGCGCAAGACCAGACCGACGATCTCGATTTCGTACTGTGCGAGATCGGCGGCACCGTCGGCGACATCGAGTCGCTGCCCTTCATCGAAGCCATTCGCCAGCTCCGCAACGATCTCGGCCGCGGCAATTCGGTCAGCATCCACGTGACGCTGGTGCCCTATATCGCTGCCGCCGGCGAGCTGAAGACCAAGCCGACGCAACATTCGGTGCGCGAACTGGCAGCCCTCGGCGTCCAGCCCGACGTGCTGGTGTGCCGCTGCGAGCAGCCTTTGCCCGACAGCGACCGCGCGAAGATCGCGTTGTTCTGCAACGTTCCCAAGGAAGCCGTCATCCCGGCGCTCGACGCCAAGAGCATCTATGCGGTGCCGGTGCAGTATCACGAGCAAGGCCTCGACGACGCGGTGCTCAACGCGTTCGGCATCCTGCCGGGCAGCGCACCCGATCTGTCGCGCTGGACCGACATCATGGACCGCGTGACCAACCCCGAGGGTGAAGTCACCGTCGGCGTGGTCGGCAAATATGTCGGCCTGCAGGACGCGTACAAGTCGCTCGGCGAAGCGCTGGTGCACGGCGGCATCGCCAACAAGGTGAAGGTCAACGTCGAGTGGATCGACGCCGAGCTGTTCGAGGCGGACGACGCCGACATCACCGCCCGTCTCGAGCCGCTCCACGCCATCCTCGTTCCAGGGGCGTTCGGGTCGCGCGGCGCGGAAGGCAAGATCGCCAGCGTCCGCTTCGCACGCGAGCGCGAGATCCCGTATTTCGGGATCTGCTTCGGGATGCAGATGGCGTGCGTCGAAGGTGCACGCGATCTCGCCGGGATCCCCGATGCGAGCTCGACCGAGTTCGGCGCGACCGCCGAGCCCGTCGTCGGCATGATTACCGAATGGATGAGCGCGGCCGGCATCGAGAAGCGCGAACATGGCGGTGATCTCGGCGGCACGATGCGGCTCGGCGCCTATCCGGCGAAGCTCGACGGCAACAGCGTGGTGTCGAGCATCTATGGCGAAACCGATATCTCGGAGCGCCATCGTCACCGCTACGAGGTCAACACCGCGTATCGCGAGCGGCTCGAAAAGGGCGGTCTGGTGTTCAGCGGCATGTCGCCCGACGGAACGCTGCCCGAGATCGTCGAGCGGCCCGACCATCCGTGGTTCGTCGGCGTGCAGTTCCACCCCGAACTCAAGAGCAAGCCGTTCGACCCGCATCCCCTGTTCAAGAGCTTTATCGCCGCGGCGGTCAAGCAGTCGCGGCTCGTCTGAGCTGGTCGTCGGGGGTGGGCGACACGCTCACCCCTGATCGACGAACGCTTCGACCGCACCGAACAGCACGCTCAGCGCCTCGCGCTCGGGTTCGGTGAGCTCGGGCCGCCATATCTCGAACAGCAACACGACGCGCGTGATGTCGCCGCGGTTCCAGGCTTCGTGTTCGATCGAGTCGTCGAATACCAGCGCTTCGCCGAGCGTCCAGCCGCGCGTCTCGGCGCCGACGCGCAAGCCGCACTCGGGCGCGGTGATCAGCGGCAGATGCACGATCAGCCGCGTGTTGAGCATCCCGTGATGCGGGGTGATGTGCGTGCCGGGCTTGAGCAGCGAGAACAATGCCATCGGCGCGCGCTGGTCGATCCGCGGCATCGGCGTCGCGGCGAGCGCCGCCATCGTCGCCGGGCAACGCTCGGCATTGCCCGCGACCGGCGTGCCCGCGCGCAGCAGATGGAACGCGCCCCAGCTCGCGTCGTCGCGCAGCGGGTTGGGCGGCGGGGGGCGATCGGCCGGCGTCGCGACATAGGGTGGAAAATCCCCGTCGCGCGCCATCACCGCGTGCAGTTCGGCCTGGATATCGCCCGTCGCCGCTTCGAGGGCAGGGAGCCAGTCGAACTGGCTGCGATCGAAAAAGCCGATTTGCGGCAGGCCCGGAAAGTAGAAGCTCGACGGCCGCTGGACGAAAATCTCGGACTTGCCCGTCAGCAGATCGATCGCGTGCTCGACGCGGCGAGTCGCCGGGCTCAGCCGGATGCCGCTGGCCGCCAGATGATCGTGCAGGAACGCTTCATAGTCGCGCGACGTCGCGGCGATGAAGCCAGCCGCGCGCTCGAGATCAGCCTGCAGCTCTGGCGGGAGCACATCGCGCTGCCCCGCCGCATTGGCGATCGCGGCTTGGTAATACGCTGCGGCACCGCGTTGATCGGTTTGGGCGGCAAGGTCGCCCATCATGATCAACGCTGGGATATGATCGGGCTGCAGACCGAGCAGCCGCTGCAGTGCGCGTCGGGCGCCGGCTTCGTCGCGCAACGCCCCGCACGCGAAGGCGAGCGGAAAAAGCGCGCGCGGATCGCTTTCGATCGCGCAGAGCAAGGCGCGACCGCGCGTCGCGTCGCCGCGGCGCAGCGCCGCGATGCCTTCGTCGAGATAGCGCTCGACCGGGAGGCTCGTTGCCATCAGGCGGTGTCGCGCGGTCGAGGCGGCATGGCGGAGACTCCTGATCGGCCGGGTTCGGTCCTGTCAGGCTAGCAGGGGCGCTCCGATCCGCAACCGGCCAGAGTGCGCAATCGGCGGCGCCGGGATTGCTCCCGACACCGCCGTAAGGGCGCTCGAACGAGCGTTATGCCGCCTTGACGTCGCTCGCGGAGTCGACCGCGACCAGCGGGGCACCGGTCTTGATCGCGATGGTCTTGGGCTTCATCGCCTCGGGCACTTCGCGGACCAGGTCGATCACCAGCAAGCCATCATTGAGCCGCGCATCCTCGACCCGCACGAAATCGGCGAGTTCGAAGCGGCGCTCGAAGTTGCGGTTGGCGATGCCGATATGGAGGAACGCGGCGGTCGCCTCGTCCTGCGCTTCCTTGCGCCCCTTCACCTGCAACAGGTTCTGCTGCGCGGTGATCTCGATGTCGTCGCGGCCGAAACCGGCGACGGCGAGCGTGATGCGATAGCGGTCGCCATCGAGTCGCTCGAGATTGAAGGGCGGGTAATTATCGGCGCTCGCCTGGCGCGCATTGGCCTCGAGCATGTCGAACAGCCGGTCGAAGCCGACGGTCGAGCGGCGATAGGGGGTCAGATCGAACGTACGCATAAAAACTCCTTTGATTAAGCGAGTGTCGTCGAAATCGAGCCGGGTCCGCTGCTGCGCGACCCGCCCGGTGCCGCCTCCCAAAGAGCGCCGCACTCGCTGAATCTGGTTGGCCGCGCACCGAGTTCAAGAGGCCCCGCCGCGGTTTTTGAAGCGATGCTAAAGCGCACCTATCGCGGCCCCAAGAACGAGCGCAAGTGATAGTCCTCGCATTTGGTGGGCATATGGCGCGACTCGGGAAAAGCCCGAAACCAGGGGACCGTCATGCTTGATTCCTTTCCGGCTCTGCTGCTCGCGTCGACCGCGCTCGGAAGTCCCGCCGTGGTGACCGATCCGCCCGTTGCCGCAGACGGACCCGTGGTTGCCACCCAGGCGGACGCGCCGGCAGCGCAGGAGAATAGCGGCGACATCCTGGTCACCGCCCGGCGCCGCGCCGAAACGCAGCAGACCGTGCCGATCGCGCTCTCGGTGCTGACCGGCAAATCGCTCGCCGAGAGCGGCACGTTCAACGTCAACCGGCTGCAGCAGCAAGTCCCTTCGCTGCAATTCTATTCGAGCAACCCGCGCAACTCGGCGATCAACATTCGCGGGCTCGGCGCGCCGTTCGGCTTGACCAATGACGGGATCGAGCAGGGCGTCGGTTTCTATATCGACGGCGTCTATATCGGCCGCGTCGGCGCGGCGACCTTCGACTTCATCGATGTCGACCGGGTCGAGGTGCTGCGCGGGCCGCAGGGCACGCTGTACGGCAAGAACACGACGTCGGGTGCGCTCAACATCACGACGCGCGCGCCCAGCTTCACCCCTGAAGTCCGCGCCGAAGTGAGCGTCGGCAATTACAATTTCGGTCAGCTCAAAACCTCGGTTTCGGGCCCGATCAGCGACACGCTGGCGATCCGTCTGTCGACCTCGGCGACGACGCGCGACGGCACGATCTACGACGTCGCGAGCAAGACCGATCTTCATCGCCAGCGCAATCTCGGCTTTCGTGGACAGGCGCTCTACAAGCCGACCGATACGCTGAGCCTGACGCTGTCGGGCGATTTCAATGTGCAGAACCCGCTCTGCTGCGCGCAATATTACGCGCGCGTCGGCACGACGCAGCGCGCGGCGAACCGGCAATATGGCGCGCTTGCGGCCGCGTTCGGCTATGCCCCGCCGAGCACAAACCCGTTCGACCGCGTCACCGATCTCGACGCCAGCATCAATTCGCGCCAGGAAGTCGGCGGTGCGTCGCTCGTCGCCAATTGGGACCTCGGGCCGGCAACGCTGACCTCGGTCAGCGCGTGGCGCTATTGGGACTGGCAGCCGGCCAACGACCGCGATTTCATCGGCCTGCCGATCACCACGATCTCGCAGAATCCGTCGCAGCAAAAGCAGCTCTCGCAGGAGTTTCGGCTCGCCTCGAACGGCAAGAGCCGGCTCGACTATACCGTCGGCGCCTTCCTGTTCCACCAGACGATCCGCACCCAGGGTTCGCAGGTGCAGGGATCGGCGGCGAGCCGCTTCCTCCTGTCGGGCAGCGACGCCAGCAATCCGAACGTGCTCAACGGCCTGACCTCGACCAACACGATCGCCTTCGACAATACGAGCTTCGCCGTGTTCGGCAAGCTCAACTGGGCGTTGACCGACAAGCTCCATCTCCAGCCGGGGCTTCGCGTCAATTACGACAAGAAATCGGGCACCTACGATGCGGTCGTCAGCATCGCCAACAGCCAGTACAGTTTCGTCGCGACCGGTGCGAATGTCGCGGCCCTGCTCGCCGCGACCCCAGCGGGCGCGGCGCGCACCACCTTCCAGAACCAGATCACCACGCTCGCCCCGCAGCATTACAGCCCGCGGTTCAGCGCGTGGAACGTGTCGGGCGATCTCACGCTATCTTACGACTTTGCGGCGGACCTCCACGGCTACGCCTCCTATGCGCGCAGCTTCAAATCGGGCGGGATCAACCTGTCGGGCCTGCCGCTCAACGCGACCAGCACCGGCGTCGACCTGACGACGCAGACCGTGAAGCCCGAAAAGGTCAACGCCTATGAGATCGGGCTCAAGACGCAGTTTCTCGACCGTCGGCTGACGCTCAACCTCGCCGGTTTCTGGACCGACATCACCGATTATCAAGCGACCGTGAACAACAATGCGATCAACGTGATCCGCGGGTATCTCGCCAATGCCGGCAAGGTGCGGTCGCGCGGGTTCGAGTTCGACTCGAGCTTCCGTCCGAGCCGGCGTTTCTCGGTCTATGGCAACGGCGCTTATACCGACGCCAAATACGTCGACTTCAAGAACGCGCCATGCCCGCCCGAGCTTTCGGGCGGGAGCGCCGCCAGCGCGACCAGTCCGGCGACCGCGGCGGGCGTCGCGGGGGGCGTCAGCCCGGCGGCGTGCGACATATCGGGGCAACGGCTGCCGGGGATCTCGAAATGGTCCTTCTCATACGGCGGCGAATACAATGTGCCGGTCGGCCGATCGGGCGGGCAGGTCTATGTCGGGTATGACGGCAGCTATCGCTCGCGCTTCTCGTCCAATCCGTCGCCCTCGGCCTATACCTGGATCGGGGGCTATGCGCTCTCGAGCTTCCGGCTCGGCTATCGCAAGACGGATTTCAACGTCTACGCCTGGGTGCGTAACGCGTTCGACCGGAAGTACTTCGAGCTGCTGTCGACGCAATCGGGCAGTACGGGGTTGATCGTCGGGCAACCGGGCGATCCGCGGACGTTCGGGGGTACGATTTCCAAGACGTTTTGAGTTGGTCTCCCTCCCTTTCCCTCTCCCGCATGCGGGAGAGAGTGGCCGAGCGCAGCGAGGTCGGGTGAGGGCAGTGGGGCGAAGGTAGAGAAAACGCCGGTCGGCAAAGCCGCCGTCGGACGGGTTCGCCACGAGGGCGACCCGCCGGCCGATTTGGGCGATCCGCTCCCGCGGACCGGCGCGCGGCACGCGCCTTCGCCCAAACGCAAACGTCCGGGCCGTTTCCGACCCGGACGCCTGCGTGACGATCGCTCGTCAGCCCCCATTTAGGCCTTCGCTGCCAGCCCTGCGGCGGCGCTGAAGGCCAGTCCCCGAACCCACGGCCGTTGCCTGTGTGTCAGTGACAAAAGCGTTACGAGCGCGTCGGGAGGTTGTCATGGGGAATGTGGCCGTTGCGAACCGATTGCGGCGCGGCTGTGGCGCTTGCGCAACAGCTGCGTCCTTGGGGCAAGCGGTTGCCAGCGCATCGGCCGCGTCCTAGAGCGCTCGCCATGATCCTCTCCCGCTATGAACGCATGATCGCCCGGCGCTATTTGCTGCCCGGCAAGGGCGAGGGGTTCATCTTCCTCGTCGCCGGTATCAGTCTTGTCGCCGTGATGCTCGGAGTCGCCGCGCTCGTCATCGTGATGAGCGTGATGAACGGCTTTCGCGCCGAGCTGTTCGACAAGATCGTCGGGCTCAACGGCCATGCCGTCGTCCAGGCGTATGGCGGCCAGATGCGCGACTGGCGTCAAGTCGTCGGGCTCGCCGAGACGACCAAGGGCGTGACCAGCGCAACGCCGCTGATCGAACAGCCGCTGATGGCGACCTATAACGGCCGCGTCGAAGGCGTGCTGGTGCGCGGGATGCGCGTGTCGGACATCCGTTCGAACAAGACGATCGGCAGCAAGGTCGTGATGGGCTCGCTGTCGTCGCTGATGCCGGGCAGCGGGCAGATCGCGATCGGCTCTGGGCTTGCCGACCAATTGGGCGCGGTCGTCGGCAGCCAGATCTCGCTGATCAGCCCGCAAGGGCAGACCACGCCGTTCGGCACGGTGCCGCGGATCGTGCAATATACTGTCGGCGCGGTCTTCACGATCGGCGTCTATGATTACGACAAGGCCTATATCATCATGCCGATGGAGGACGCGCAGACGCTCCTCATGCTCGGCGACTCGGTCAACATGATCGAGCTGCAAACGAGCAATGCCGATCAGGTCGGGCCGATCCTCGCGCCGCTTGCGAATAAGGTCGGCAAGATGGGGGTCATCCAGGACTGGCGGCAGATGAACGCGCAGCTGTTCGAGGCGCTTGCGGTCGAGCGCGTCGCGATGTTCACCGTGCTGTCGATCATCATCCTCGTTGCGGTGTTCAACATCCTGTCGTCGCTGATCATGCTGGTGCGCGCCAAGACGCGCGACATCGCGATCCTGCGCACGATGGGGGCGAGCAGGGGCGGGATGATCCGCATCTTCATGACGGTCGGCACGACGATCGGCGCGCTCGGCGTCGTCGCGGGGCTGATGCTCGGGTTCATCTTCCTCTATTTCCGCCAGAGCGTCGTCGATTTCGTCCAGCTCGTGACGGGGCAGAACCTGTGGGATCCCTCGATCCGCTTCCTGAGCGAACTGCCATCGAAGACCGACCCAGTCGAAGTCACCGTCATTGCGCTGATGGCGCTGCTGTTCAGCTTCCTCGCCACGCTCTACCCCGCGCTGAAAGCGGCGAGCACCGATCCCGTCCAGGTGTTGCGCTATGAATAATCCGGTCCTCGGCGTCACCGGGCTGACGCGCAGCTTCGAACAGGGCGGGCAGACGATCGAGGTCCTGCGCGGCGTCGACTTGCAAGTCGGCGCGGGCGAGATCGTCGCGTTGCTCGGCCCCTCGGGTTCGGGCAAGTCGACGCTGTTGCAGGCGGTCGGGCTGCTCGAGGGTGGCTTTGGCGGCTCGATCCTGATCGATGGCGAGGAGACCGCGCGGCTCAACGCCGACGGGCGCACGCGCGTCCGGCGCGACAAGCTCGGCTTCGTCTATCAATTCCACCATTTGCTGCCAGACTTCAACGCGACCGAGAATGTCGTCCTGCCGCAGATGATCCGCGACAAGACGCGCGCAGAGGCCAACGAGCGCTCGACCGCCTTGCTAACCGCGCTCGGCCTCGGCCACCGCCTGACGCATCGCCCGAGCCAATTGTCGGGTGGCGAGCAACAACGCGTCGCGGTCGCGCGCGCGCTGGCCAATCAGCCGGCGCTGGTGCTGGCGGACGAGCCGACCGGCAATCTCGACGAGGCGACCGCCGACGTGGTGCTCGCCGAATTCCTGCGGCTCGTGCGCGGCGAGGGGACCGCCGCGCTGGTCGCGACGCACAACGAGCGGATGGCGCTCAAGATGGACCGTGTCGTGCGGCTGCACGAGGGGCGCTTGGCATGAGCTGGACCGACGCGCCGACGATGATCGGGCGGCACGTCACGCTCCGCCCAACCCAGCCCGAGGACCGCGACGCGATCGTCGCGGCGGCGGCGGATGGGAAGATCAGCGAGCTGTTCTTCACCAACGTCTCGACGCTGACCGATCCCGAAGCCTTTATGGCGGCCTTGTTCAAGGAACGCGACTTCGGGCGGGCGATGCCGTTTACCGTGTGCACGCCCGACGGCCGCGTCGTTGGGCTCACGCGCTATATGCGGATGAGCGCAGGCCATAAGCGGCTCGAAATCGGCGGGACGTTCTACGCCAAGTCGGTCCAGCGCAGCGGGGTCAACACCGAGGCCAAGCTGCTGCTGCTGCGTCATGCCTTCGAGGTACTGGGTTGCAACGCGGTCCAGATCCGCACCGACTGGTTCAACAAACGCTCGCAGGCGGCGATCGAGCGGCTCGGCGCCAAGCGTGACGGGATCTTGCGCAACCACCAGGTGATGGATGGGCGGGTGCGCGATCTTGTGGTGTATTCGATCATCGCGAGCGAATGGGCCGGCGTCGAGCGCAACCTGCGCTTCCTGCTCGCGCGCAACGAAGGGACATCCGCATGACCGCGATCACCGACCTCACCGTCAAGGCCGCCGATGGCTCGCCCGTCGCTCTCTCCGCCTATGCGGGCAAGGTCTTGCTGATCGTTAACACCGCCTCGAAATGCGGGTTTACGCCGCAATATGAGGGGCTCGAGGCACTGCATCGCAAGTTCGCCGGGCAGGGCTTCGAGGTGCTCGGCTTTCCGTGCAACCAGTTCGGCGCGCAGGAGCCGGGCGATGCGGCCGAGATCGCCAACTTCTGCTCGTTGACCTATGACGTGACCTTCCCGGTGTTCGCCAAGATCGACGTCAACGGGGCGAACGCCGATCCCTTGTTCACCGAACTCAAGAAGCAGGCGCCGGGCCTGCTCGGCCTGCAGGGCATCAAGTGGAACTTCACCAAGTTCCTCGTCGGCAAGGACGGCCGCGTCGTCGAGCGCTATGCGCCGACGACCAAGCCTGCCGATATCGAGGCGGATATCGCGAAGCTGCTGTAGATTGGTTCGCGCGGAGGCGCGGAGAACGCAGAGATGGCGCGCTCCTAGCAAGCGACTGATAGACCCTCACGTTTCAGGTAGGCGCGCGCCGCGCGTTTCAGTCTTCCGCTCTGCGTCCTCTGCGCCTCTGCGCGAACAAAACTTCTTATCCTCCCCTCGACGATATCCACCGCATTTTGCGAGTCACCGCCTTCCCTGAATCCGGCGCACCCCCCATAGTCACATCCATGTCGCATTCCGGTTTCGTCCCCCTTCGTATCTTCTCCTCCTTCACCATGCTCGACGGCGCGATCGAGCCCAAGGCCATCGCCAAGCGCGCGCAGGAACTCGGTTTCCCGGCCGCCGCGCTGACCGATCGCAACGGCCTCTACGCCGCGATGGCCTATTCCGACGCGGCGCGCGCGGCGGGCGTGCAGCCGATCATCGGCGCAATGCTCGGTGTGTGTCGCCCGGGGATGCCCGAGGGCATGACGCCGGTGCTCGACTGGATCGCGCTCTATGCGCAGGACGAGGTCGGCTATCAGAACCTGTGCGTGCTCGTCTCGCAGGCGCATCTCGATCGCCCGCTCGAACTCAATGCGCATGTCGATTTCGCCGCGCTCGAGGGGCGCACCGACGGCCTTATTGCGCTGACCGCCGGCCGCGAGGGCGGGCTTGCCAAGCTGTTCGCCGAAGATCAGCCTCACCGCGCGCTGGCCTATTGCGAACGCCTCGAGACGCTGTTCCCCGACCGGCTCTATATCGAGTTGACACGGCGCGGCGACGAGATCGAGACCAAGGCCGAGAACGCGCTGCTCGACCTGGCCTATGACCGCGATCTGCCGATCGTCGCGACCAACCCGTGCTGCTTCGCCGAGCCCGGCTTCAGCGAGGCGCACGACATCCTGCTGTGCATCGCCAGTTCGACCTACATTGCCAGCGAAGACCGCGTGCGCAGCTCGCCCGATGCGTGGATGAAGCCCGCCAAGGACATGCGCGCACTGTTCGCCGATCTGCCCGAGGCGATCGACAATACGCTGGTGGTCGCGCAGCGCTGCGGCGTCGCGGCGCCCAAGCGCAAGCCGATCCTGCCGAGTCTGGCGGGTGATCCGACGGCGGAAGCGGCGAAGCTGCGCGAAGACGCGCATGCCGGGTTGGAGCGGCGATTGGATCGCATTGCCGAGCTCGCCGTCTCTGCTCCCCTCCCGCCTGCGGGAGGGGCTGGGGGTGGGCGCTCGACCTCAACAAGCGATACTGCAGCCGGAGAGCGCGAGCCCACCCCCAACCCCTCCCGCAAGCGGGAGGGGGGTGAAGAAGGGGGAGCCGAAGACTGGCGCGCCGTCTACCGCACCCGGCTCGATTTCGAGCTCGACGTTATCATCCAGATGGGCTTTCCCGGCTACTTCCTGATCGTCGCCGACTTCATCAAATGGGCGAAGGATCACGACATCCCGGTCGGCCCGGGCCGTGGCTCGGGCGCGGGCTCGGTCGTCGCCTGGGCGCTGACGATCACCGATCTCGATCCGATCAAGCTGGGGCTGCTGTTCGAGCGCTTCCTCAACCCTGAGCGCGTGTCGATGCCCGACTTCGACATCGATTTCTGCGAAACCCGCCGCGGCGAGGTGATCCGCTACGTCCAGGAGAAATACGGCCGCGACCAGGTCGCGCAGATCATTACCTTCGGACGGTTGAAGGCGCGCGCGGTGCTCAAGGACACCGGGCGCGTGCTGCAGATGGGCTATGGCCAGATCGACCGGCTCGCCAAGCTGATTCCGAACTTGCCCGCCGATCCGTGGACGCTGAAGCGCGCGCTCGACGGCGTGGTCGAGCTCCACGCCGAGTACAAGTCCGACAGCAACGTCCGCCATCTGCTCGACCTCGCGATGCAGCTCGAGGGCCTCCCGCGGCACAGCTCGACGCACGCCGCGGGCGTGGTGATCGGCGATCGGCCGCTCGCCGATCTCGTCCCGCTGTATCGCGATCCGCGTTCGGACATGCCCGTCACGCAGTTCGACATGAAATATGTCGAGGGCGCCGGTCTGGTGAAGTTCGACTTCTTGGGCCTCAAGACGCTCTCCGTGCTCAAGAAGGCGATCGACCTGCTCGCCGCGCGCGGGGTGGTGCTCGATCTCGACGCGCTCGAATGGGATGACGAGGGCGTCTACAAGCTGCTCCAGAAGGGTGACACGGTCGGCGTCTTCCAGCTCGAATCCGAGGGGATGCGGCGCACGTTGTCGGCGGTGCGGCCGTCGAACTTCGGCGACATCATCGCGCTCGTCTCGCTCTATCGCCCGGGCCCGATGGACAACATCCCGATGTTCGGCCGCCGCAAGAACGGGCTCGAACCGATCGAGTACCCGCATCCGCTGCTCGAGGGCATCCTGTCCGAGACCTACGGCATCTTCGTCTACCAGGAACAGGTGATGCAGGCCGCGCAGATCCTCGCGGGCTATTCGCTCGGGCAGGCCGACATGCTGCGCCGCGCGATGGGCAAGAAGAACCAGGCCGAGATGGACGCGCAAAGAGCCCATTTTGCCGAGGGGTGCCTGACGATCAACGGCATCAACGCCGCCAAGGCGAACGAGCTATTCGACTTGATCGACAAGTTCGCCGGCTACGGCTTCAACAAGTCGCACGCCGCCGCCTATGCCTTGCTGTCGTACCAGACGGCATGGCTCAAGGCGCATCACCCACACGAATTCTTCGCCGCCTCGATGTGCTTCGATCTCACGCTGACCGACAAGCTCAGCATCTTCGTCGACGACATGCGGCGGCTCGGCGTCAAGCTGCTGCCGCCGTGCATCCTGCGCAGCGAAGCCGACTTCACGGTGGAAGACAGCGGCGACGGGCTCGCCGTCCGCTATGCGCTCGCCGCGCTGAAATCGGTCGGCGAGGGGGCGATGGAGAAGGTCGTCGCCGAGCGCGACGCGAACGGGCGGTTCGACTCGATCGACGATCTCGCGCGCCGGATCGACCCGCGCGTCATGAACAAGCGCCAGCTCGAGACGCTCGCTGCGGCGGGCGCGTTCGACGGACTCAACGATAATCGCGCGGGGATCCTCGCTTGCGCCGAGACGATCCTGGCGACCGCCGCGCGGATCCACGAGCAGAAGACCAGCGGGCAGGGCGGTCTGTTCGGCACTGCGGAAGCATCCGAGCCGCCGATCAAGCTCCCGCTGTCGGCGCGCTGGACGCTTGCCGAGCGGATGGACCAGGAGCGCGACGCCTTCGGCTTCTATTTCTCGGCGCATCCGGTCGATCGCCACAGCCACCTCGCCAAGATGCACGGCGCACGCAGCTTTGCGACCTTGGGCGAGCTCAACATCCCCGACGACGGGACGCGGACCGGCGCGACGATGGCGGCGCTGGTCGAGGATGCGCGCTGGCGGACATCGGCGCGCGGCAAGCGCTATTTGATGGCGACGCTGTCGGATCCGTCGGGGCAGTTCGTCGCGACGTGCTTCGACGATTCGGTCGCCGCCGATCTCGAGGAAGCGGCGCGCAACGGCGGATGCGGGCTGGTGACGGTCGAGCTCGATCGCCGTCCGGGCGAGGAAACACCGCGCGTTTCGGTCAAGCGGATCCAGCCGTTCGAGGCGCTCGCCAACGATGCGCGTTTCAGCCTCGAGCTGACGATCGCCTCGCCCGCCGGCATGGCGTCGCTCGCGGCGATGATCGGCGATGCGCGCGGCGCACGTGGCGAGGTATGGGCGACGGTCGCGGTTCCCGGGGGAAATACCGCGCGCGTTCTGCTCGGCCGCGACTTCCTGCTCGACGGCGAGCTTGTCGGGCGGATCGAAGCGCTGCAGGATGTCGGCAATGTGGTGCTGCGCACCAGCGGCGCGCAGCTGTCGCTGGTGGGTTGAGCTGACATAGCGCCCTCCCGCTTGCGGGAGGGCTGGGGAGGGGAGTGGTGAGAGCGGGCAGCGACATGCCCTCCCCCGGCCCCTCCCATAAACAGGAGTGGAGTCTGGAATGCTCGGTGGAATGCAGGATTTCGAATTGCGGGTGCCGCGGCTGCTCGATCATGCCGCGCGCGAGCATGGCGGGCGCGAGATCGTCACACGCTGGGCCGACGGTAGCGAAACGCGCAGCACCTGGGCCGGCGTCGCGCACGACGCCAAACGGCTGGCGCAATCGCTCGAACGCCTCGGCATCGCCCCCGGCGACCGCGTCGCGACGCTCGGCATGAACCACGGATCGCATCTCGTCGCCTGGTACGGCACGATCGGGATGGGCGGGGTGGTCCACACCATCAATCCCCGCCTGTTCGACGAACAGCTCGTCTACATCGCCAACCACGCCGAGGACCGCGTCCTCCTCTACGACAAGCAGTTCCAGCCGCTGGTCGATCGCCTCAAGCCGCTGTGGACGAGCATCGAGCACTATATCTGCTTCGACGACGGCGCGTTCGACGCGCTGCTCGACGCGGAGGACGGCGGCTATGCCTGGGTCGAGGGCGACGAGCGCGCGCCGTGCATGCTCTGCTACACCAGCGGCACGACGGGCAACCCCAAGGGCGTGTTCTACACCCACCGCTCGACGCTGCTCCACGCGATGCACGCCGCCTCGCCCGCGGTGATGACGCTGAGCGCGCGGTCGACCGTGCTGCCGATCGTGCCCCTGTTCCACGCCGCCGCCTGGGGGCTGTGCTTCGCCGCGCCGCTCGCGGGCACCAAGCTCGTCTTCTCGGCGGTCAACGATGCCGCGGTGCTGTGCGGCCTGATGAACCGCGAGCACGTGACGCTGGCGGGCGGGGTGCCGACGGTGTGGCTCGCTTTGTTCCAGCATATCGACACGACCGGCGAGCTGCCGCGCACGCTCGAGGCGATCACCGTCGGCGGCTCGGCGGCACCGCGCGCGATGATTGCGCGCTTCCTCGATATGGGGATCAAGGTGATCCATCTGTGGGGGATGACCGAGACCTCCCCCGTCGCGACTGCCGCCGCGCCGCCAGCCAATTGGGACGAGCTGTCGCGCGACGACCAGCTCGACCTGCTCCAGAAGCAAGGCAGCATACCGTTCGGGATCGAGCTGCGCGTGCTCGACGACGATGACCGGGAGCAGCCCCGCGACGGCGTGTCCTCGGGGCGGCTGCAAGTCCGCGGGCCGTGGATCGTCCAGCGCTATTTCGGTGCGGAGGAGGACGCGGTCGACGCCGATAACTGGTTCGACACCGGCGATGTCGCCGTTCTCCATCGTGATGGCACAATGCAGATCACCGATCGCGCCAAGGACGTGATCAAGTCGGGCGGCGAGTGGATCTCGTCGGTCGACCTCGAGAACGCCGCGGTCGGCTGCCCCGGCGTCGCCGAAGCCGCCGCGATCGGGATCTATCATCCGAAGTGGGACGAGCGCCCGCTGCTGGTGGTCGTGCGCAAGCCCGACAGCATGGTGGAAGCTGCCGAGATCCGCGCGCATCTGGGCGAGCATGTCGCGAAATGGTGGCTGCCCGACGAGATCGTCTTCGTCGACGACCTGCCGCACACCGCGACGGGCAAGATCCTCAAGACCGCGCTGCGCGCCCGCTTCAAGGATCATGTGCTGGCGGGGTGAAGCTGGGCCTGCGCCTGCGAGCTCCCCTAACTCTCGCTTCCCCGGCGCAGGCCGGGGCCCAGGAGTAGAGCGAGCGAAGGCGTGCGGTGTGTTCGATGATCTCGGCAATCGCTCCTGGGCCCGGCCTTCGCCGGGGAAGCTACAGGGTTCGAGGCGACGGCCCTAGCGCGCGATCTGCACGACCTTATCCCGCGCGGTCGCCCCGCGCACCAGCGTCAGCGCCGATTTCGGGCAGCCGAGCGCCTCGGCGAGCAATCCAAGGATCGCGTCGTTGGCCTTGCCGTCCTCGGGCGTGATCGTCGTCCGGATCGAAAGCACGCGTGCCGCCCCCTCGGCAGGGAGCGCCACCGCGTTCGCGCTCGCATTGGGCGTGGCCCGGACCGCGATCTGCCCGCGCGCGTCGACCAGCGCGAGCACCGCGGCACGGTCGGGCAGGCGATGCTTGACGCGGCTCATCCGAACAAATCCCCCTGCGGCCCCGCCGGGGGGCGGAACAGGTCGCTGCGTAGCGCAATCCGCTCGACATTCATGCCATGTTTGCGACACGCGATCTGGAAGCGCGTCCGCAGCAGCTCCGCCCACGGCCCGCTGCCGCGCATCCGCGTGAAGAAACCCGGATCGTTCTCGCGCCCGTCGCGGATCGAGGCGATGATCGCCATCACCTTGCTCGCGCGATCGGGAAAATGCGCGTCGAGCCAGGCCTTGAACAGCGGCGCCACCTCCCACGGCAGCCGCACCGGAATGAACGACACCGAACGCGCACCCGCCTCGGCCGCGCGCTCGATCAGCTGTTCGATCTCGTGATCGGTGATCGCCGGGATCACCGGGGCGATCGAGACGTGCGTCGGGATCCCCGCCGCGACGAGTGCGCGCACCGCCGCCAAACGCCGCGTCGGGGTCGGCGCACGCGGCTCGAGCGTCATCGCGATCTTCGGATCGAGCGAAGTGAGCGAGATCGCCACCGCCGCCAGCCCCTTCGCCGCCATTGGCGCGAGCAGATCGATATCGCGCACGACGCGGTCGGACTTGGTGGTGATCGTCAGCGGGTGGTTGGTCTCGGCGAGCACATCGAGGCAGGCGCGCGTGATCTGCCAGTCGGTCTCGATCGGCTGATACGGATCGGTGTTGGTCCCGAACGCGATCGGCTGCGCGACATAGCCGCGCTTGCCGAGTTCGGCGCGGAGCAGCACCGCGGCATCGGGCTTGGCGAACAGCTTGCTCTCGAAATCGAGCCCTGGCGAGAGATCGTGGAAGGCGTGGGTCGGCCGCGCGAAGCAGTAAATGCAGCCATGCTCGCACCCGCGATACGGATTGATCGAGCGGTCGAAGCCGATGTCGGGCGAGCTGTTGCGGCTGATGATCGTCCGCGCACGCTCGACCGTCACGGTGGTTCGCAGGCGCGGAGTCTCGCCGTCGATCGCAAAGCTATCATCAAGCCAGTCGCCATCGGCCTTGCGCGCTGGCAGGTTGAAGCGCTGGCTCTCGCGATTGAGCGTCGCACCGCGACTGGGGCGTTTGTCGGCCATTGACGCTGTCTAGCAAGTGCACCAGAACACAACAAGAACGACGTTAGGGGGACGGACATGGCACGATTGAACTATCTCGAGCTGCCGGTGCGCGACACCGCGACCGCCAAGGCTTTCTATTCGGCGGCATTCGGCTGGCAATTCAGCGATTTCGGGCCGAGCTATGCCGCGACGACGACTGGCGATACCGAGATCGGGTTCCAGGCCGACCCGGCCGAGGCTACCGCTGCGGCGCTCGCGGTGATCGCGGTCGACGATCTCGAAGCGACCGAGGCTGCAATCCGCGCGGCAGGCGGGGAGATCACGCGCGCGGCGTTCGATTTTCCCGGCGGGCGCCGCTTCCATTTCCGCGATCGTTCGGGGCACGAACTTGCCGTCGCGCGCTACGATGGCTGACGGAGTTCCGCTGAGCGTGTCGAAGCGGTGTTGGCCCTTCAATGCGCGGAAGAAGGACAGCCCTTCGAAAGGCTCACCGTTCGCGCAGGCGCGGCATCAATTCGACGAAATTGCAGGGCTTGTGCCGAGAGTCGAGCTGGCTCGCGAGGATACCGTCCCAGCCATCCTTCACCGCGCCGGTCGAGCCCGGTAGCGCGAAGATATACGTCCCGCGCGTCACGCACGCACACGCGCGCGACTGGACGGTCGAGGTGCCGATCGTCTTGAAGCTCAGCCAACGGAACAGTTCGCCGAACCCCGGAATCAGCTTGTCGGCAACGCGCTCGATCGCCTCGGGCGTAACGTCGCGCCCGGTCACCCCGGTGCCACCGGTCGAAATGATGCAGTCGACCGCCGGATCGTCGATCCAGCGGTGCAGCGTCGCCACGAGCAGATCGGCATCGTCCTTGACGATCGCGCGCGCCGCCAGAACGTGGCCCGCGTCGGTCAACCGAGCGACGAGCGTGTCGCCAGAACGATCATCGGCCAGGCCGCGCGTGTCGGAAACGGTGAGAACGGCAATCCGGACGGGAAGAAACGTCGCGGCTTCGTCAATTGGCACTGGCGACCGCCTTGTTGGGAAGGCTCGCCGAAGCACGATAGCCGTTGCTCGAGGTCAGCCGCACCGCCGCCGCCCCGGGCAGGCCGGGGAAGCGCGGCCACATGCCCTGCGCGAGCGCCGCGCGGCTGACCGACGCCGGCTTGCCGGTTTGCGCTTCATAGACCCAGTAATTGCGCAGCACGGTGGTGACGTAGCCACGCGTCTCCCAATAGGGGATCGATTCGATATAGAGCAGCGGATCGCCGCCATCGCGCGTCTGCGCGTTCCACAGCTCGACCGGGCCGGGGCCGGCATTGTAGGCAGCGATGACCTTGGGGAGCAGTCCCTCGGTGCACCGCTGGTCGCGCAATTGCTCGAGATAGCTTTGGCCGACCTCGAAATTGGTGCCGGGCCGTGACAGCGCGCTGCGGTCGAAGCTGCGGCCTTGCTTGCGCGCGATGTCGGTCGCGGCGCGCGGCATCACCTGCATCAAGCCGTAAGCGCCCGCCGGACTCACCACATCGGTGCGGAAGCGCGATTCCTGGAGCGTGTGCGCAAACACCAGCGCCTTGTCGACGCGCCAGCCGCCATCGGGCGCCCAGTTCGGCGCGGGGAAGCGCGCCTCGAGCGGCGGCGTCGCGCCGACCGGTCCATTATGCGACAGCCACACTTGCGTTGCGGGCAAATCGAGCGCCGCCGCCACGCGGACCAGCGCAGGATATTCGGAAGGATCGCCGATCCGCGCCTGCTGGCGGATCACCGCATCGGCGAGGCCGTTCTCGCCGATCTCGACCAAGGCGGCCGCGACGCGGACGTTGGGACGACGCCCTACCTGCTGCCAGTCGCTCGTCCCCGACAGCGTTGCCGCGCGATTGGGCGCATCCTTGATGCCGAGCGCCTGGCGCGCGAGCAGGCCGTAAAAGGTCTCGCGATATTGCGCGGCGTTCTTGAGGCGGTTCTCGATCCGGTCGGGACGGCCGCACTGCATGTCGGCGCGCGCGGTCCAATAGAGCCCGGCGGCGCGCAGTTCGATATCGCTCGCACGCGCGGCGACGCTCTGGAAAAGATCGCCCGCGGCGGCGCAATCGCGCTGCCGCCACGCGGCGAGCGCACCGACCCACACCGCTTCGACCGCGAAATCGCCGTAGCCGCTGCCCGCGCGCGCCGCCATCGTGCGGGCGTTGGCGTCGTCGCCGGCAAGATAATACATCCAAGCGATCTTGCGTTGCCACTCGGTGACCGAATCCGACGACAGGCCGGGGGTCGATTCGAGCAACTGCTGGGCTTCGAAGCCGCGATCTTCCTTGATGAAGGGCTGCATCTTGAGCGCCAGCTCGACCGCAAGCATGTCGCCAGTGCCGAAGCTCTTGGCGCGCTTGCGGGCCGGTGCGCCGTCGATCCAGCGCAGCGCACGCGCCTCGGGCAAGGGTGGCAGGCCGACGCCGCCGCGCGACGCCGCCATCGTCAGGATCTGTTTGGCCTGCGGGAGCTCGGGCGCATCGGCGAGCAGCTTCATCAGCGGGTCGAGATCGGCCTTGGGCGAGCCCTTGGCGGTGAGCAGTTCGGCCTCGGCGATCGCGTGGAGCGGCCCGGGCTTGAGCGAGGCCAGGAGGAGCTGCGCATCCTGCCACTTCTGCGCGCGGATATTGGCGAACACCGCGCGATAGGCATCGCGCTGTTCGGCGTCGAGCTGAGTCGGGATGATGCTGCGCTGGCTGGTCTGGACCGACGCCATCGGCGGTTCGCCCGCTGCCTGTGCGATGCCCGGCACCGCCAGGATAAGAGCGGTGAGAAGAACCCGCTTTGCGCTCATGCGCTCAACCCCGCGATCAACATTTGTAAATCCTTCCACGCCCGGGCCTTGTCGGCCGGGCGTTCCAGCAACAGCCGCGGATGGAAACTGGCCACCACATCGACCGTTACCGCTGGCATGCCATCTTCTAGGTTAATTGGGTGTAAACTGCCGCGGGCATGTGCGACGTCCATCCCCATCAGCGCACGGCTCGGCGCATTTCCCAATGCGAGCAGCCGCATCGGCTTCACCAGGGCGACGTGATGCCGCGCAACCTCGACGATCCGTTTCTCGATCTCGGGGGCGATCCGCCCCGCGGTCGGGCGCTTGCTGCACATCGGCACGATGTAGACCGATTCGCGACTCCGCCCGATCGCGGCGAGCATCCGGTCGAACAGTTTGCCTACTGGCCCGCCGAACAGGCTTCCCGAGTCGCCATCTTCGCGATCGGGCACGTCGGTCAAAATCATGATGTCGGCGGACGGATCGCCCGACGCGCCGATCGGATCGCCGCGCCAGTCGGCTTCGGGCGCATCGTCCCCGGCGCGCCAGGTCAGGAAATCCTCGAGCGTGCGCGGCAGCGGCAGCACGACCGGTTCCGCTACGGCGGCAACGCGTGCGCGCTGCTCGGGGACGACGACAGGGGCGACCGGGGCAGCGGTCCAATCGCGCGGTGCCTCGTCGACCAGCGAATCGATGCCGGCGTCGCGCCACCATTCGAGCGCGCTCGCCGCGGCCATCCGCCAGTCGATATTTTGGTCAGCCCCCATATATGCCTATAGCTACCATGTTGACGCGAAGGTCAATTCGCTGGCACGCGCAGCAGGACAGGAAGTGCCGCGCGCGCGACGAGACCGATGCGACGGCGCCCCGGATGGAGAAGTACCGTGAGTGAAGGCGAAAACCATCGCGAGTCCATGCCGTACGATGTGGTCATCGTCGGCGCTGGCCCCTCGGGCCTGTCGGCTGCGATCCGGCTGAAACAGGTGGCGGCCGAGAAGGGCGCCGATCTCTCGGTCTGCGTGCTCGAAAAGGGCTCGGAAGTCGGCGCGCACATCCTTTCGGGCGCGGTCATCGATCCGAAGAGCCTCGACGAATTGCTGCCGAACTGGCGCGAGGACGGCTGCCCGCTTGCCGAAGTGCCCGTCACCGAAAACCACCACTGGGTGCTGAGCAAGGGTGGCAAGCGCAACCTGCCGCACTTCCTCACGCCGTCGTTCATGCACAACAAGGGGACCTATACCGGCAGCCTCGGCAATCTGTGCCGCTGGCTCGCGGGCAAGGCCGAGGAGCTCGGCGTCGAGATCTTCCCCGGCTTTGCCGCCGCCGAAATCCTCTATAACGACGACGGCTCGGTTAAGGGCGTCGCGACCGGCGACATGGGCGTCGCACGCGATGGCTCGCACAAGGGCGATTACACGCCGGGTCTCGAGCTCCACGCGAAATACACCTTCTTCTCGGAAGGCTGCCGCGGGCATCTGTCGAAGCAGCTGATCCGCAGCTTCGATCTCGCCAAGGACAGCGACCCGCAAGTCTACGGCCTCGGCGTCAAGGAATTGTGGGACATCGATCCCGCGCTCCATTCGCCCGGCCGCGTGATCCACACGCAGGGCTGGCCGCTCAGCGAGACGCACGGGTCGAACGGCGGCGGCTGGATCTATCACCAGGCCAATGGCCAGGTGTCGATCGGCTTCGTGACGTGGCTCAACTACACCAATCCGTATCTCTCGCCGTTCCAGGAGATGCAGCGCTGGAAGACGCATCCCGAGATCGCCGCTTTGCTCAAGGGCGCCAAGCGCGTCAGCTACGGCGCGCGCGCGATCAGCGATGGCGGGCTGCAGTCGATCCCCAAGCTGGTGATGCCCGGCGCGGCGCTGATCGGCGACAGCGCGGGCTTCCTCAACGTGCCGCGGATCAAGGGCACGCATACCGCGATGAAATCGGGCATGCTTGCCGCCGAGGCCGCCGCCGATGCGATCCTCAGCCAGCGCGAACATGACGAACTCGCGGCGTACCCCGCGGCGTTCGAGCAGAGCTGGGTCAAGAAGGAGCTGTCGGTCGTCCGCAACGTCGTGCCGCTGGTCAAGAAGTTCGGCGATTTCGTCGGGTCTGGGCTTGCCGGCGTGACGATGTGGCTCGAACATTGGGGCCTCAAAGTGCCCTTCACGCTCCACCACCACCCCGATCACGAGAGCCTGTGGCGTAAGGATCAGGTCCAGCCGATCGTCTATCCCAAGGCTGACGGCGTGCTGACCTTCGATCGTTTGTCGTCGGTGTTCATCTCGAACACCAATCACGAGGAGGACCAGCCGGTCCATCTGACGCTCAAGGATCCGGATGTGCCGGTGAAGCACAATCTGCCGTTGTATGACGAGCCCGCGCAGCGTTACTGCCCGGCGGGGGTGTACGAGATCGTCGGCGAGGAAACCGGCGATCCCAAGTTCGTGATCAACGCGCAGAATTGCGTCCACTGCAAGACCTGCGACATCAAGGACCCGACGCAGAACATCAACTGGGTCGTGCCCGAAGGGGGCGGGGGCCCCAACTACCCCAATATGTAAGGCGCGCCGGGCAAGACGCAGCGAAGCTGCGTCGCGCCTCGAGGCGCGCCCGGCCGGCGGCGCCACCAGCGCCGTCCGACGACGCGGATTTGCCGCGGCGCTCTCAACCGGACGAAGCGAATGATCACCGAAACCGCCCCCGCCAAGATCAACCTCGCGCTCCACGTCCGCGCGCGGCGGGGCGACGGCTATCACGAACTCGAGACGCTGTTCGCCTTCGTCGCCGATGGCGACACGGTGACGCTCGCGCCGGGGCCACTCTCGCTGGCGATAACCGGGCCGTTCTCGGAAGGCTTGAGCGGCGAGGGCGACAATCTCGTGCTCCGCGCCGCCCGCGCGTTCGCCACGGCGTTCGATCTGCCAGAGGGCGGCGCCTTCACGCTCGACAAGCATTTGCCGGTCGCCTCGGGGATCGGCGGCGGCTCGGCCGATGCTGCGGCGGCACTTCGAGCGCTCGCCCGCGCAAACGCCATCGCGATTGACGATCCAAAGCTGTTCGACATCGCCGCCGCGCTCGGCTCCGACGTTCCGGCGTGCCTGCTCGGCCGCACCGCGCTGGGGCAGGGGCGAGGCGAGCGCCTCGTTCCGCTCGATGGCCCCGCCGGAATGCCGGTGCTGCTCGTCAATCCCGGCGTCGCGGTTTCGACCGCCGCGGTGTTCAAGGCCTGGGACGGAGTCGATCTCGGCGCGATGCCCGAGGGCGATGTGCTCGACGTAGCGCTCGCCGCGCGTAACGACCTCGAGCCCCCCGCCCGCCGGCTCGCGCCCGAAATCGACGGAGTGCTCGCGCTGCTCGCCGAGGGCACGCCGCTGCTCGCGCGCATGTCGGGTTCGGGCGCGACGTGCTTCGCGCTTTACGCCACCACCGCCGAACGCAGCGCCGCCGCCGCGCGGATTCGCGCCGCGCAGCCCGGCTACTGGTGTCTCGAAACGACACTCGCGTGACGGAGCGCCGCGTCATTCTGGGACAAGCGCACGCGGGTCAGCGCCAAAACCGGCGGAAAACCGCGACTGGCGCGCAGCTTGCTGTGTTAGGGCAAGATGGGTCCGCCGCCCCCCTGCGGAGCGCCCGTTGATGGTCCATGGCTCAGCCTTGCGCCATTCCCCGGCCGGGGCGGTGACATCCATGTCATCCCCCCGGTCGTGACCATATGACCCGCCCCCACATCCTCTCCGGCAAACCCGGCGGCATCTTGCTGATCTGCGATCACGCGTCGAACGCGGTGCCCGACGGTATCGATCTCGGCATCGCGCCGGCCTTGCTCGAAAAGCATATCGCGATCGACATCGGCACCGCCGCGCTCACTCAAGCGCTTGCGGCGGAACTGCGCACGCCTGCCTTGCTCGCCACGCTGTCGCGTCTGGTGATCGACCTCAATCGTCCGATCGACCATCCCGGCCTGATCCCGCTCGCGAGCGACGGCCACGCCATTCCCGGAAATGCCACGGCAGACCGCACCGACCGGATCTCCCGCTTCTATACGCCCTATCACGACGCGCTCGCCGCGCTGATCGTCGAGACGCAGCCCACGCTCATTGCGGCGATTCACAGCTTCACGCCGCGGCTCGAACACGGCGACGGTGCGCCCCGCCCGTGGGAGATCGGCATCCTGTCGAACACAGATCGCCGCGCAGCCGACATAGCGCTACCGCTGCTCGCAGCGCAGGGTCTCGTCACCGGCGACAACGAACCCTATTCGGGTCAGCTGCTCAATGCGACGCTCGACCGCCACGGCGAGGGCAACCATATTCCCAGCCTGTCGATCGAAATCCGCAACGATCTGATAGCCGACCTCGTGGGTGTACGGCGTTGGACCGCCATCCTCGCGCCAACCTTGCGCGAAATCAGCAACAGACTTGCGTCGAGCGACCATCCTACGCAATAGGCTGTCGCATGACTCGCACCTTCGACAAATCCAAGCTCCCCAGCCGCCACGTGTCCGTCGGCCCCGAGCGCGCCCCGCACCGCAGCTATTATTACGCGATGGGAATCGCCGAGGAGGATATCGCCAAGCCGTTCGTCGCGCTTGCCTCCGCCGGCAATAACTCCGCACCGTGCAACACCACGCTCGACGCGCAGGCCGATGCCGCGCAGGCGGGCGTCATCTCGGGCGGCGGCATGCCGCGGCGCTTCAACACGATCACCGTCACCGACGGCATCGCGATGGGGCATCAAGGGATGAAATCTTCGCTCGTCAGCCGCGAAGTGATCGCCGATTCGGTCGAGCTCTCGGTCCGCGGCCATTGCTATGACGCGCTGGTCGGCTTTGCCGGCTGCGACAAGTCGCTCCCCGGCATGATGATGGCGATGCTTCGCCTCAATATCCCGAGCATCTTCGTCTATGGCGGCTCGATCCTGCCGGGCAGCTATCACGGCAAGGACGTCACCGTCGTCGACGTGTTCGAGGCGGTCGGGCAATACGCCGCGGGCTCGTGCCCGCTGCAGGAACTGATCGAGCTCGAAAAGGTCGCGTGCCCCGGCCACGGCGCGTGCGGCGGCCAGTTCACCGCCAACACGATGGCGTGTGTCGGCGAGGCGATCGGCCTGTCGCTGCCCAATTCGAACATGATGCCCGCCCCCTATCGCGGCCGTGACGAGATCGCACGCGCGGCGGGCGACCAGGTGATGGAGCTCGTCGCGCGGGGCATCCGCCCACGCGACATCTGCACGCGCGAGGCGTTCATCAACGCAGCGCGCGTCGTCGCGGCGACCGGCGGCTCGACCAACGCCGCGCTGCATCTGCCCGCAATGGCCAACGAAGCGGGGATCGACTTCGACCTGTTCGACGTGGCGGAAGCTTTCAAATCAACGCCTTACATCGCCGACCTCAAGCCCGGCGGCAAGTATGTGGCGAAGGACATGTACGAGGCGGGCGGTGTCTACATGCTGATGAAGACGATGCTCGCGGGCGGGTTCCTCGACGGCAATTGCCTGACCGTTACCGGCAAGACGCTCGGCGAGAATATCGATCAAGTCACCTGGAACCCCGACCAGAAGGTCATCTACGACGTCAAGGCGCCGCTCTCGGCGACCGGCGGCGTGGTTGGCCTGCGCGGTTCGCTCGCCCCCGACGGCGCGATCGTCAAGGTTGCGGGCATGCACCGGCTCCAGTTCACCGGCCCCGCGCGCGTGTTCGATTGCGAGGAAGAGTGCTTCGCCGCGGTCGAGGCGCGTTCGATCAACGAGGGCGAAGTGCTCGTGATCCGTTACGAAGGCCCCAAGGGCGGCCCCGGCATGCGCGAAATGCTCTCGACCACTGCCGCGCTCTATGGCCTCGGCATGGGCGAGAAGATCGCGCTGATCACCGACGGCCGTTTCTCGGGGGCGACGCGGGGTTTCTGCATCGGCCATGTCGGGCCCGAAGCCGCCGACGGCGGTCCGATCGCGCTGATCGAGGATGGCGATTCGATCCGCATCGACGCCGAGGCCGGCACGATCGATCTCGATGTCCCCGCCGATGTCCTCGCCGCGCGGAAAGCGGCGTGGCAGGCGCGCGTGAACGATTATCAATCGGGCGTGCTGTGGCGCTATGCCAAAACCGTCGGCCCGGCGTATAGGGGCGCGGTCACGCACCCAGGAGCCAGTGCCGAAACCCATGTCTATGCGGATATCTAGCGCAGCGCTGCTGCTCCTCGCGCTCGCGGCATGCGGCGAACCGCAGACCGACAAGGCGACGCTCGCCAAGGTCGAGGCCGAGCAGCGCGCGCGCCCGGACGATAGCGGCAATATCGTCTGCGCGCAGCGTGGCTCTGTCGATTTCGCGCGCGTCTGCACGGTCGACCGTACGCAGAGCGCCGACGGGCTGGTGCTGACGCTGCGCCATCCCGACGGCACCTTCCACCGCTTGCTGGTGACGCGCGACGGCCGCGGCGTGATCGCCGCCGATGGCGCCGAGAAGGCCATGGTCAGCGTGATCGGCAGCGGCGAGATCGAAGTCGCGCTCGGCGGCGATCGCTATCGTTTGCCTGCAACCGTCAAGGGCAAGGCCGCCACGGCGTCATGATTCGAAGCGACGGGCAGCCGATCGTCGGCGCGGCAGCGATGCGCGCCGTCGAGCAGCGCGCGATCGATGCCGGCACCAGCGTCGAAGCGCTGATGGAGCGTGCCGGAGCGGCCGTCGCCGAAGCTGTGCGGCGGCTTGCGGGCGGCGCACCCGTCCTGATGCTGTGCGGGCCGGGCAATAATGGCGGCGACGGTTATGTCGCGGCGCGGCTGCTCAAGGCGAACGGGACCGACGTCCGCTTGGCCGCGCTGAGCGCCCCGAAGACAGAGGCCGCAAAGGCCGCACGCGCCGGATGGGAAGGGACGGTCGAGGATTTCGCGGCGCTTGCCCCCGACGCCAGCCACGGCGCGGTGCTGGTCGATGCCCTGTTCGGCACCGGCCTCACGCGACCGCTCGCGGCGGATACGGCGGCGCTGCTCGCCACGCTGACGCGCCACGCGCATCTCGCGATCACCGTCGACGTGCCGAGCGGGGTCGATACCGATAGCGGCGCAATACTCGGGGATACCGAGATCGCCCCCTTCGCCCTGACGCTGGCGCTCGGTGCCCTCAAGCCCGCGCATGTCTTGCAACGTTCGGCGGCCTTGTGCGGCACGGTGCGCTTGCTCGATATCGGGCTCGACGCGACCGCGAGCCACGACTGGACGCTCGCGCGGCCCAAGCTCGCGCAGCCGACCCCGGCGATGCACAAATATTCGCGCGGTCTCGTCGTCGTGATCGGCGGCACGATGCCCGGCGCTGCCGCGCTCGCAGCAAGCGCCGCCATGCACGTCGGCGCCGGCTACACTGCGCTGCTCGGCGCCGCGCCCGACATGCCGCACGCGCTCGTCCAGCGCGCCTGGTCGCCCGAGGCATTGGCCGCAACGCTCGATGGCAAGACACACGACACGACCGCGATCATCGTCGGCCCCGGGCTCGGCAAAGGCGCGGACGCCGCCGACAAGCTCGAGCGCGCGCTGGCGAGCGGCTATCCCCTCGTGATCGACGGCGACGCACTCCACCAACTCGACGCCACAATGTTCGATCGCATCAAGGCGCGCGACGCCAACGCCCCCGTCATACTCACCCCACATGCCGGCGAGTTCCACGCCGTCTTCGGCGCCTATACCGGCAGCAAGATCGACGCCGCCCGCGCCGCCGCCGTACGCTCGGGCGCGATTGTCGTGTTCAAGGGCCCCGACACCGTGATCGCCTATCCCGACGGCCGCACCCGCACCGCGACCCACGCCAATCCCTGGCTCTCGACCGCCGGCACCGGCGACGTCCTCGCCGGCGCGATCGGCGCGATGCTCGCAAGCAGCGCGCTCCACCCGGTCGAGGCGGGAGTGTGGCTCCACGCCGAAGCCGCGCGACGGCTCGGCGCGGCCTTCCTCGCCGATGATCTGGCAGTAGAACTTTCCAAAGTAAGGGGCGCCCTGTGAGCGACGTCATCGTTCGAGTTGCAGCCCGCGGCGACGGCATCACCGCCGACGGCCGCCACGCTGCCTATGCCGCCCCCGGCGACACGCTGACCGCCGACAATATGGTCGTGCCCGGCCCGCACCACCAGACCCCGCCATGCCGCCACTTCCCCGTCTGCGGCGGGTGCCACCTCCAGCATCTCGACGATGCGAGCTACGCCGATTTCCTCACCGACCGGATCGCCGGCGCGCTCGCCGCGCAAGGGTTGACCGCGCCGATCCGCCCGCCCGCGCTGTCGCCCGCGCACACCCGCCGCCGCGCGACGCTCCATGCCGAAGCGAAGGGCGGGGGGCTCCAGCTCGGCTTCAGCGAGCAGGCGAGCCACGCGATCGTCGACTTGCGCGAATGCTGGATCCTGACGCCACGCTTGTTCGCGCTCGTCGCGCCGTTGCGCAAGCTGCTCGCGCGCGCGCTGAAAGGCCGCGCGCGCGTCCATCTGACCGAGCTCGACCAGGGCATCGACGTGCTGATCGAAGGCACGATCGCCGATGGCCTCGCGATCGCCGAGGCGATCACCGCCTTCTGCGGCACGAACGGTGTCGCCCGCCTCGCGATCGACGACGGGATCGGGCCGGAGACGCGCTGGGAGCCCGAGGCGGTGACGATCACGCTCGGCGGTGTCGCGGTGCCGTTCCCCGCTGGCAGCTTCCTCCAGGCGACGCAGGAGGGCGAGGCGGCGCTCGTCGCGGCGGTCCGCGAAGCGATCGGCGATGCCAAGATCAGCGCCGATCTGTTCGCCGGGCTCGGCACCTTCGCGCTGTCGCTGCCGGGCAAGGTCTATGCCGCCGAGGCGGGACGCGACGCGATCTTCGCGCTCAAGGCGGGGGCGGCGCAGGCGGGAAGGGCGGTGTTCGCCGAGCATCGCGACCTGTTCCGCCGCCCGCTGACCTCGGCCGAGTGCGACCGCTTCGCCGCGATCGTGCTCGATCCGCCCCGCGCCGGCGCGAAGGAGCAGATCGCGCAGCTGGCTGGCTCCAAGGTGCCGGTGATCGCCTATGTCTCGTGCAATCCCAGCAGCTTCGCCCGCGATGCTGAGATCCTGTCAAAAGGTGGCTACACGCTCGACTGGATCCAGCCGGTCGGCCAGTTCCGCTGGTCGACGCATGCCGAGCTTGCCGCGCGGTTCAGCCGTCAGGGATAATCCGCGCGGAGAAAGTACAGGCCGTCGGGCGGCGCATTGAGCCCGAGCCGGGTGCGGTCGCACGCGGCGAGCGCTGACGCCATGTCGTCGGGCGACCATTTGCCGAGACCAACGAGCGATAGGCTCCCGACCATCGAGCGCACCTGATGATGCAGGAACGACCGCGCCGAGGCGAACACGCTGATCCGATCCCCGTCCGCGACGACATCGAGCCGATCGAGCGTCCGCACCGGGCTGTCGGCCTGGCAGTGCGCCGCGCGAAAAGTGGTGAAGTCATGCCGCCCCACCAGATGCGTCGCGCCCTCGGCCATCGCCGCCGCATCGAGCGGCGCGGGAACGCGCCACGCCAGCCCGCGCTCGACCGTCAGTGGAGCGCGGCGGGTGACGATGCGGAATTCGTAATGCCGCCGGATGCACGAAAAGCGCGCGTGCCAGTCGTCGGGCACGACCGCGCAATCGACGATCGCGACCGGATCGGGACGGACCAGCGCGTTGAGCGCTTCCATCAGCCGGAACGGAGTGATCTCGCGCGCGACATCGACATGCGCCCGCATCCCCAGCGCATGGACGCCCGCATCGGTCCGCCCCGCAGCCTGCACCGCGACGGTCTCGCCGGTGACGGCATGGACGGCCCGCTCGATCGACGCCTGGACGCTCGCGCCATTGTCCTGCCGCTGCCAGCCGACGAACGGGCGCCCGTCATATTCGACCGTAAGCGCAAAGCGCGTCAAAGCTGCGTGCCCGCAGGGATCGTGAAACCGCGCAGCAGCTCGCCGGCGGTCATGACGCCACGCCCCGCGCGCTGGAGCAGCGTCGGCCGGATCGCGGCGTCGCTGCACGCGATCGTGAGCAGATCGTCGAGCACCACCCCGCCGTCGCCCCGGCGGAGGCCGGGCCCGCCCGATTGCTCGGATTCGCTCTCCTCATGCAGATCCCGGCCTTCGGGATGACGGATTTGCGCCGCCAGCACCTTGATCCGCTCGCCCTGAAACTCGAAGAACGCCCCGGGCACCGGATTGAACCCGCGGACCTGCCGCTCGACCGCTGCGGCGCTCTGCGTGAAATCGAGCCGCGCCTCGGCCTTGTCGATCTTGGCAGCATAGGTCACGCCGTCCTCGGGCTGCTCGACCGGCGCAAAGGCGTCGAGATCAGCCAGAACCTCCACCATCAGCCGAGCACCCATCGCGCTCAGCTCGTCGGTCAGCGCACCCGCCGTCTTGCCGTCGACCGACGTCGTATCGCGCAACAGCACCGGCCCGGTATCGAGCCCGGCCTCCATCTGCATGATGCACACCCCCGTCTGCTCATCACCCGTAAGGATCGCACGCTGGATCGGCGCCGCCCCGCGCCAGCGCGGCAGCAGCGAGGCGTGGACGTTGAGACACCCGCGCGCCGGCGCATCGAGCACCGCACGCGGCAGGATCAGCCCGTACGCCGCGACCACCGCGATGTCCGCGCCGAAACCCGCAAACTCGGCCTGCGCTTCGGCATCGCGCAGCGACACCGGCGTCCGCACCGTGATCCCCAGCGCCTCGGCGCGCGCCTGGACGGGCGAGGGGGTGAGCGCCTTGCCACGCCCGGCGCGCCGCGGCGGCTGGCTGTACGACGCGACGACGTCGTGCCCGGCATCGACCAGCGCCTGCAGCACCGGGACCGAGAAATCGGGCGTGCCCATGAAGAGTATCCGCATGCCCGCGCTTTGCGATCGGGGCTGCGCAAAGGCAAGTCCCGTCACCCGGAGCCAGCCGGGGGGGCCGCTCGATCGACCCCGGCCTCCGCCGGGGCGACGGATAGTGACGAACGCCGTTCCGCCCCCTATCTCTTGGCGATGGCCTCTCCCGAAATCGAAGCACTCACGCAAGCGCTGTCCAAATTGCCCGGCCTCGGCCCACGATCGGCACGGCGGGCGGTGCTGCATCTGCTCAAGAAGCGCGAGGGGGCGCTCGCGCCGCTGCTCAACGCTTTGATGGCGGTCGAGGAAAACCTTTCAAACTGCTCGATTTGCGGCAATATCGACACGACCAATCCGTGCGCCGTATGCGCCGACCCGCGCCGCGACGCGCGCGCGCTGTGCGTCGTTGAGGAAGTCGCTGATCTGTGGGCGCTCGATCGCTCGCGGCTGTTCCCGGGGCGGTTCCATGTGCTCGGCGGTCGGCTGTCGGCGCTCGAGGGCGTGCGGCCCGAGGATCTCGCGATCGACTCGCTCGTGCGGCGGATCGCCGATGGCGGGATCGACGAGGTCGTGCTCGCGATGAATGCGACGCTCGAGGGCCAGACCACAGCGCATTATATCGCCGAACGGATCGAACGTTTCCCGATCCGCATCACCCAGCTCGCGCATGGCCTGCCGGTCGGCGGCGAGCTCGATTATCTCGACGAGGGCACTTTGGCGCAGGCCCTGCGTGCGCGGCGGCCGGTGGCTTAGGGAGCAACGCGGTCAAGAAGATGTGGTTCGCGCAGAGGCGCAGAGAACGCGGAGAAGAAGAATGGAGAGCGATCCACGCGAAGGCGCGGAGAGC
This sequence comes from Sphingomonas sp. PWP1-2, assembly GCF_049898305.1. Lineage (NCBI taxonomy): Bacteria > Pseudomonadati > Pseudomonadota > Alphaproteobacteria > Sphingomonadales > Sphingomonadaceae > Sphingomonas > Sphingomonas sp. PWP1-2. The sequence continues at coordinate 551,774 of NZ_JAFCXM010000002.1, read as the reverse complement.
TGATTTCGCCGCGCGGCGGCCCGCGTCATCGCCAGCCGCAAATCCTGCGGCTCCCGCTGCGCGGGCGATACCCCACACGCACGCCGCCTCCGCGTCCTCCGCGCCTCTGCGCGCACCAATCTTCTTCTGCTTTCGCGCCTTTGCGTGAATCCATTCCGCAGCTGAAACCTTGACGCGCCCCCCGACCTTTCCTAGCTCGCGGGAATGGCAGTCCTAGAAATCCTCGAAGTCCCGCACCCCGGCCTCCGCGCCATCGCCAAGCCCGTCGAAACGGTGGACGACGCCGTGCGGAAAATCGTCGCCGACATGTTCGACACGATGTACGACGCCCGCGGCATCGGCCTCGCCGCGACGCAGGTCGCGATCGAGCAGCGCATCGTCGTGATCGATCTGCAGGAGACCGAAGGCGAGGGCGAAGACGCCAAGCCGGTCCGCAAGCCGCTCGTCTACATCAATCCCGAGCTGGTATCGGTGAGCGAGGAAACCTCGTTCTACAACGAAGGCTGCCTGTCGATCCCCGAGCAATATGCCGAGGTCGAGCGCCCCACCAGTTGCCGCGCCCGCTGGCTCGATGAGCAGGGTGCGGTCCAGGAGGGCGACCTTGACGGCCTGCTCGCGACCGCGCTGCAGCACGAGATCGACCATCTCAACGGCGTACTGTTCATCGACCACATCTCGAAGCTCAAGCGCGATATGCTGCTCAAGAAGCTGACTAAGATGCGCAAGGCGGCGTGATCGCCCACTCCCTCTCCCGCTTGCGGGAGAGGGTGGCCGAGCGCAGCGAGGTCGGGTGAGGGCAGTGACCGGACGCGCGTGGCACGGCCCTCACCCCGCCCCTCTCCCGCAAGCGGGAGAGGGAGAAGGCTAGAACAGCCCCTCGATCTCCCCCCCGGCCCCAAATCTAATCCCCTCCGCCGCCGGCACGCGCGGCAGCCCGGGCATCGTCATGATCTCCCCGCAGATCGCCACCACGAACCCCGCACCTGCGCTGAGGCGCACCTCGCGCACCGGCACGACATGCCCCGTCGGCGCGCCGAGCTTGGCCGGATTGGTCGAGAAGCTGTACTGCGTCTTGGCCATGCACACCGGCAGATGCCCGAACCCCGCCGCCTCGAACCGCGCGAGCTGCGCCAGCACCGACGGCTCGGCGACCGCCTCCTCGGCGCGGTAGATCCGCGTCGCGACGGTGTTGATCTTGTCGAACAGCGACAGATCATCGGCATAAAGCGGCGCGAATTGCGACGGATGCTCGGCCAGCGCCGCAACCTTCTCGGCCAACTCAAGAGCACCCGCGCCACCCTCGGCCCAATGCGAGCACAGCACCGCCTCGCAGCCCTGGTGCTCTGCGATTTCGTGGATCACCGCGACTTCCTCGGGTGTATCACCGTCGAAGCGGTTGATCGCCACCACCACCGGCACCCCGAACGCGCGCACATTCTCGATATGCCGTGCGAGATTGACGCCACCGCGTCGCACCGCCGCGATATCGGGTGCGCCGAGATCGACCTTGGCGATACCGCCGTTCATCTTGAGCGCGCGCACAGTCGCGACGATCACGGCCGCAGCTGGCTTCAATCCCGCCTGGCGACACTTGATGTCGAAGAACTTTTCCGCCCCCAGATCCGCGCCGAACCCGGCCTCGGTCACGACGTAATCCGCCAGCCCCAAGGCAGCACGCGTCGCGATTACCGAATTGCACCCATGCGCGATATTGGCGAACGGCCCGCCATGGACGAACGCCGGCGTGCCCTCGAGCGTCTGGACGAGGTTGGGCTTGATCGCCTGCGCGAGCAGCACCGCCATCGCGCCATCGGCCTTGAGATCGCGCGCCGTCACCGGCTGCTTCCCGCGCGTATAGGCGACGACGATCCGCCCGAGCCGCGCCTCGAGATCGTGCAGGTCGCTCGCGAGGCACAGGATGGCCATCACTTCCGAGGCGACAGTAATGTCGAACCCGCTCTCGCGCGGATAGCCGTTGGCCGGCCCGCCGAGCGATTGCGCGATATCGCGCAAAGCGCGGTCGTTCATGTCGAGCACGCGCCGCCACACGATCCGCCGCACGTCGATGTCGAGCGCATTGCCCCAATGGACATGATTGTCGATCATCGCCGCGAGCAGATTGTGCGCCGAGGTGATCGCATGGAAATCGCCGGTGAAGTGGAGGTTGATGTCCTCCATCGGCACCACCTGGGCATAACCGCCTCCGGTAGCGCCGCCCTTGGTACCGAAGCACGGCCCGAGCGACGGCTCGCGCAGCGCAAGCATCGCCTTGCGCCCGGTGCGGTTGAGCGCGTCGGCGAGCCCGACCGAGGTGGTCGACTTGCCTTCGCCCGCGGGCGTCGGATTGATCGCGGTGACGAGGATCAGCTTGCCCTGCGCCACGGGGGCAGGGAGCGCAGCCAGGTCGATCTTCGCCTTGTGATGGCCATACGGCTCGACCGCCTCGGGCGGGATCCCGGCTGCGGCGGCAATCGCGCCGATGGGTTGCAAAGTGGCGGCGCGCGAGATCGCGATATCGGTGAGCATATAACGGCCCTACCAAATCTCTCAGAAAAGGGGAGATGGAGAATGGACGAGAAGGCGGGCATTCATACGTCGCCATTCGGTCTGTCGCGCAACCATTTACCATCCCGATCGCGCGGGCTACGGGTTCGCAGAATGTTCCAGCGAGACCCACGATGACCGGATTGACGATAGCCCTGGTGGCGATAGCCGCGCTTTTGATCGGGCTCGCGCTCGGCTGGGTGTTCGGCAGCAAGCCGGTCGCCGCCGCGCGTGCCGATTCGGCCGCGCGCGAGGCCGATTTCAAACGCGCGATCGTCGATCTCGCCAGCGCCGAGGAACGCGCGCGGACCGCCGACCAGCTCCGCGCCGAGCTCGCGACGATCCGCGACGAACGCGATGTCGCCCGGCTCGAGAACACCGCGCTCAAGACCCACACCGCGGCGTTCGAAAATCGTCTCGCCGACATGCAGGCCACCAGCGAGGCGCGCCAACGCGCCGAACGCGACACCTATGAGGGCCGCATCGCCGATATCCGGCAGGTCACCGCGGCGCGCGAGAAGATGGTGAGCGACGCGCACGCGACTCGCATCGCCGAACTGCTCCACGCCAAGGAATTGCTCGCGACGCAATTCGCCGAGGTTTCGAACAAGCTGCTGGCCGACGCGCAGAACGCCTTCCTCAAGCGCGCCGACGAACGCTTCCGCCAGTCCGAGGAGACTGCGGGCGCCAACCTCAAGTCGATGCTCCAGCCCGTCAGCGACCGCCTGCTGCGCTACGAGGAAGCGGTGACCAAGGTCGAGCTCGACCGCGTCAGCGCGTTCGACCAGTTGAAGGGCCAGATCGAGGGCCTGCGCGTCGGCCAGGAGAAGGTCTCGAGCGAGGCCGCCAAGCTCGTCAACTCGCTCCGCAACGCGCCCAAATCGCGCGGCCGCTGGGGCGAGCAGCAATTGAAAAATGTGCTCGAAACCTGCGGCTTGTCCGAACATACCGATTTCCAGACCGAAGTCTCGGTCGCGAGCGGCGACGCCGACGAACGGGCGGGGGGGCGGCTCCGCCCCGACGCGATCGTCAAGGTTCCCGGCGGGCGTGCGCTGGTGATCGACGCCAAGGTGTCGCTCAACGCGTACCAGGACGCGTTCGGCGCGGTCGACGAGGAGGAACGGGCGAAGGGCCTCGCGCTCCACGCGGCGGCGATGCGTGCGCACGTTAATGGCCTCGGCAACAAGGCGTATTGGAGCCAGTTCGCCGACGCGCCCGATTACGTCATCATGTTCGTCCCCGGCGAGCATTTCCTCTCGGCCGCGCTCGAGCAGGACCCGACGCTGTGGGACTTCGCGTTCGAAAAGCGCGTGCTGCTGGCAACGCCGACCAACCTGATCGCGATCGCCCGCACCGTCGCGGCGGTATGGCGTCAGGAGCGGCTGGCGAAGGAAGCTGCCGAGATCGGCCGGCTCGGCAAGGAAATGCACGACCGGCTCGCCAAGGTGGCGGACGATTTGCGCAAGGTCGGCGCCGGGCTCAACAGTGCGGTCAACAATTTCAACAGCTTCTCGAACTCCTTTAACGGCCGATTGATGGTGACGGGCCGCAAGTTTCGCGACCTCAACATCGAGACCGGCGCGCGCGAGCTCGAGGATGTGTCACCGGTCGAAGCGCTCGCACGCTATGACGAGAATTCGAAGCTCTTGACGCATGCCGAGGAAAAGGCGTCAGAATAGGCCTCACTGAGCGGGGACGGCGGATGGGCGGCACAGCGTGGATGGCACTGGCGCTGCTGATCGGCGCGCCGACCGCTGGTGGGGCCGCTTCGATATCGATGCGGTGCAGAAGGAAGCCATCGACACCGCGTCGCGCGCCGTGCTCGACGGCCATCCTGAGGCGGCGCTCGCGCGGATCGAGCCGGTGATCGCAGCCTATCAATCCGCGTATTCGGGCGAGACGCGCACCGTCTATTGCGGCATGTCGACCGCGCAGACGCTCGCCTATATGGCGCTCGCCGCGTCCGAGAAACACGACGCGGTCGCGTTCGGCCCGGGCTATTGCACCGCATTATACGTTAAAGGGTTCGCGCTGGTCGATCTCAAGCGCCTGCCCGAAGCACGCGCCGTATACGAGCGCGTCGTCGCGCTCGCCCCGATGCACGCGCACTTTCTGACCGAACTCGGCCAGACCTACCGGCCCGATCGCAACTGGCCCAAGATGCTCGATCTGTGCACCAGGGCGGCGGGGCTCGCCGATCTCGCGCCGCCCGACGCGGTTGCGAGCGAGCACGGCTTTGCCTGGCGCTGCATGGGCTATGCGCTGACCGAACAGGGCAAGCTCGACGAGTCCGAGGCGCTCTATCGCAAGTGCCTCGAGGTCGATCCCAACGACGCCAAGGCGAAGAGCGAGCTCAGCTATATCGCAGACCAGCGCCGCAAAAAGACCTAGTCGCGCCCCGCCTGCTGCCCGAGCACCTCATACGCCATCACCGCAGTCGCGACCGCGGCGTTGAGGCTGTCGGCCTTGCCGAGCATCGGGATCTTCACGAGCAGGTCGCACTGCGCGGCATACGCGTCGGGCATGCCCTGCGCTTCGTTGCCCGTCAGCAGAAAGGTTGGTGCCTGATACTGCGCCGAGCGATAATCGACGCTGGTATCGAGGCTCAGGCCGACGAGCTGCCCCGGCCCGCTGCGCAGCCACGGCAGGAACGCGCTCCACTCGCACTGGACGACGGGCACGGTGAACAGCGCCCCCATGCTCGCGCGCACCGCCTCGACCGAGAAGGGATCGACGCATTCGCCGATCAGGATCAGCCCGCCAGCACCGACCGCGTCGCCGGTGCGCAGGATCGTACCGAGATTGCCCGGATCGCGCAGCCGCTCGGCGACCAGCCAGATCCCCGCGGCGCCGCGGTCGAGCGTGTCGAGCGCGTGCGCGAATTCGGCGAACACACCGACCACCGCCTGCGGGTTGTCCTTGCCCGAGAGCTTGGAGAGAATGTCGGGGACGGTCTCGATCGCCTCGCCGCCCGCGGCTTCCACCGCATCGACCAGCGCGAGCACGAGTGGATGTGCCGCGCTATCGCGGGCGAAGAAGAGATAGTGCGGGATACGCCCGGCCTCGCGCGCCTCGGTGAGGATGCGCAGGCCTTCAGCGAGGAACAGCCCTTCCTCGCGGCGATGGCGTTTCTCGCGCAAGCTGCGGATGCGCTTGATCAGCGGGTTGGAATAAGCGGTGATCTCGCGGGGCATATTTCCAGTTCCTCCCCTCCCGCGTGCGGGAGAGGTTGGGGGTGGGCTCGCGCTCCATTGAGAGCGCAACGCTGGAGGGAAGCGCGCGCCCACCCCCAGCCCCTCCCGCAAGCGGGAGGGGAGATATCAATCTTCGCCGAACTTCGCCTCGACCAGCGCGCACAGCGCGCCGACCGCGGTCTCGGCATGCTCGCCCTCGGCCGAAATCGAGATCGTGTCGCCCATCGCCGCGCCGAGCATCATCAGCCCCATGATCGAGGTGCCCGTCACCGACCCGGCGCCATCCTTTTCGACCTGCAGCTCGCACGGCTGCGAGGCGGCGAGCGTGACGAACTTGGCGCTGGCCCGCGCATGCAGCCCGCGCTTGTTGGTAATCAACACCGAACGCTTGACCGACATCAGGCGGCCGCCTCGCCGAGAACCTCGGAGGCGACCGAAATATACTTGCGACCCGCCTCGCGCGCGGCGGCGACGGCATCGACGATCTTCATTTTCTTGCGCGCCGATTCGAGCCGGATCAGCATCGGCAGGTTGATGCCGGCGATCACTTCGATCCGCCCGCGCTCCATCAGCGAAATCGCGAGGTTCGACGGCGTCCCACCGAACAGGTCGGTCAGCAGGATCACACCGCGCCCGGTATCGACGCGACCGATCGCCTCGGCAATGTCGTTGCGGCGCGCCTCCATATCGTCCTCGGGGCCGATATTGACCGTGGCGACATGCTCCTGCTTGCCGACCACATGCTCCATCGCCGTCACGAACTCATCGGCCAAACGGCCGTGGGTCACGAGAACCAGTCCGATCATCGTCCCACCCACTTCATGCAACACGCGCCCCATCGTCCCTAATCTCATCGGGCGTCCCGTCGCGCACGCCCTCAAGTGAGTCTTGCGGGGCAGCGGCGAGATCGCGGTGCGCGACCGTGGGCGAAAATCCCTCGGCGCGCAACCGCGCGGCGATCCGCTGCGCGACATGGACCGAGCGGTGTCTCCCTCCGGTACAGCCCAAGGCGATCGTAACATACGATTTTCCCTCGGCGCGGTAGCGCGGGAGCAACAGCAGCAGCAGCGCCTCGATCTGCGCGAGCGCGGCGTCATACGTCGGGTCCTGCGCGATATAGGCCGAGACGTCGGCATCGAGCCCGGTCCCCGGGCGCAGCTCGGGCACCCAATGTGGATTGCGCAGGAAGCGCATGTCGAAAACGAGGTCGGCCGTCCGCGGCAACCCGCGCGCAAAGCCGAACGACATCACCGACAAGGTCGGCTCGCCGAGCCGCTCGCCGAGCTGCTCACCCGAAAACGTCGCGCGCACTTGCTGCGCGAGTTCGTTCGCGGTGAGGCTCGTCGTGTCGATCAGCCGGTTCGCCCAGCCGCGCAAGGGGGACAGCAGTTCGCGTTCGCGCGCGATGCCGTCCGACGCCGGCCGGTCGAGCGCGAGCGGGTGCCGCCGCCGCGTCTCCGAATAGCGCCGCTCGAGCTCGTTCCCCGCACAATCGAGGAACAGCGTGCCGATGTCATAGCCATGGACTTCGCGCAGCTGCTTGATTCGCTCGACGATCCGCTCGGGATCGAAATCGCGCGTCCGCGCGCCGATGCCGAGCGCAAGCGGCTGTGCCGAACGCTCGAACCCCTCGGGCAACGGCGCATTGAGCAAGCGATCGAGCAGCAGCAGCGGCAGATTGTCGACCACTTCCCAGCCGAGATCCTCGAGCGTGCGCAACACGGTCGATTTCCCCGCGCCCGACATGCCGGTAACGAGCAGGATATCCTTGGGATCGCGTTTCATAGCGTCTCTCTAACGTCGCGGAGCGCCAATTCCACCTTGATCGGTGCCGAAGCCGCGAAAGCATCGAGCGCGACCACGGGCACTGCAATGTCGGCGATGACGGTCGACTCGTTCGGCTCGGGCATCCGCGCGACCGCTCCCCCAAGCCGTATAACGAGCGCGACCGCAATCTCGTCGATATACGGCATAGCCCGGATCCCGATCCCGCGCACCTCGATCTTTCCGGCGATCGTGTCGGGTGCCGTCGCGCGGAGCCCGCCCGCGACCGCGCGGACCGCGGTATAGTCGTCGCTGACGAGGTGCGCCCCGCGATCGATCAGCCGCAGCGCAAGGTCCGACTTGCCGCTCCCCGACGGGCCGATCAGCATCACGCCGAGCTCCCCGATCGCGATCGTCGTCGCATGGATGCGCAGGCTCATCCGGCGGTTTCCGCGGCGGGCAGGCGGATGACGAAGCGCGCGCCCGCGGCGCGGTTGGTGCGTTCGGTCGCGACGATGCTGCCTTGGTGCGCATCGACGATCGTCCGCGCGATCGCGAGCCCAAGCCCCGAATGCTTGCCGAACGCCTCGCCCGCCGGGCGCAGCGACTGGAAGCGCTGGAACACCTGTTCGCGCGCTTCCTCGGGAACGCCGGGACCTTCGTCCTCGATCGCGACGAACACGCCGTCGGGCTCGTGGCGCGCGACGATCCGGATCAGCCCGCCATCGGGCGAGAAGGAAATCGCATTCTCGATGACATTTTCGAGCACCCGCTCGAGCCGCGCGCCTTCGCCCAGCACGACGAGCGACTCGGCTTGCCGTCGGTCGAACTCCAGCCGGATGCCGCGTTCGACGCCGCGCGCCTCACGGCTGCCGATCAGCGCCGCGATCATCGCGCCGAGATCGACCGGCTCGAACTTCGCGCGGCTCAATTGCGCGTCGAGCCGCGAAGCCTCGGCAATATCCGTAATCAGCCGGTCGAGCCGGTGGACATCGTCGCGCACGATCGCGAGCAAGCGCTCCTGCAGCGCCGGATCCTTGACCATCGCCAGCCCCTCGACCGCCGAGCGGAGCGACGCGAGCGGGTTCTTCATCTCGTGCGTCACATCGGCGGCAAACGCCTCGATCGCGTCGATTCGCGCGCGAAGTGCGAGGCTCATGTCCGACAGCGCGCGCGCGAGCATCCCGATCTCGTCGCGCCGCTCGGGCAGGCGCGGCACCACCACCTCGCGCGCCCGCCCGAGCCGGACGCGCACCGCCGACCACGCTAGCCGCCGCAATGGCCGCACGATCGTGCGCGCGAGGAACAGCGACAGCAGCACCGAGACGATCGCGACGACGAACAGCACGATGCTGAGGCGGAAGCGCTCGACGCGCACCGTCTGCGTGATGTCGCGCGCATTGAAGGTCGTCATCACCACGCTGCCGCCGGGCATCGGCGAGGCGGCGGTGATCACGGGCGTGCGATCGGGCGCGCGCCACACTGTCGCCGCGACGGTCGGCGCCGATCGCACGGTGCGCACGTCGGGCCAGGCGAGCCCGTTGCTGCGCTCGCGATAGAGCGGCGCGCGCGGTGTGCCGACGACGGTGTCGATCCCGGCGTCGAGGAAGCGCGCCGCGCCCTGGCTCCAGGCCTGCTTGTCGGGGTCCTGCAGCACGAAATTGCGCAGACCCAGCGCACGCGTGTCGATAATGAGCTTGGCGTCGGCATCGTAGATGCGGATCCAGCTCCCCATGTCGCGCGCCAGCTTGACCGAGAGGTCGGGGCGTTGCGCGGTCGGCACCGCGACCACCGCCTCGGCGATCAGCCGCGCCTCGCGGATCGATTGCGTGACGCGCCCGTCGACGATCCGGCTGCGATACGAATCGAGATAGAAGAACCCGCCCGCGAGCATCGCCAGCGCGAAGACGTTGACGAACAGGATGCGCGGCGTGAGCGAGACGCGCGCCGACCAGCGCAACGACAGCGCGCGCGCATCCTCGTCGCTCGGATCGAGCACGAGCATCGCCGCCGCCGCGGGGTCAGTCCTCCGAGAAACGATAGCCCGCTCCATACAGCGTCTCGATCGCGTCGAATTCGGGATCGACCTGGCGGAACTTCCGCCGGACGCGCTTGATATGGCTGTCGATCGTCCGGTCGTCGACATAGATATCGTCGTGATAGGCGGCATCCATCAACTGGTTGCGCGTCTTGACGATGCCGGGCCGCTGCGCGAGCGTTTCGAGGATCAGGAACTCGGTCACCGTCAGCACGACGTTTTCGCCGCCCCAGGTGACGCGGTGCCGCGCGGTATCCATCGCGAGCCGCCCACGCGTGAGCGACGTCTCCGCGCTCGCCTCCTCGCCCGCCGATCCGCTCGTCGAGACTTCGGTCCGCCGCAGGATCGCACGGATCCGTGCGATCAGCAGCCGCTGCGAGAAGGGCTTGGCGATATAGTCGTCGGCTCCCATCGCCAGGCCCAGCGCCTCGTCGAGTTCGTCATCCTTCGAGGTCAGGAAGATCACCGGGATCATGCTCTTCTCGCGCAAGCGTCGTAGCAGCTCGAGCCCGTCCATCCGCGGCATCTTGATGTCGAGGATCGCGATGTCGGGCGGATTGTCGATCAGCGCCTTGAGCGCGGTCTCGCCATCGGAATAGAGCCGCGTGACAAAGCCTTCGGCCTGCAACGCGATCGATACCGATGTGAGGATGTTGCGGTCGTCATCGACCAGCGCGATCGTTGCCGTCATCGGCGGGGGCAATCCTTCATCATTTCGCAGGCGGCTTAATCCATTAGCCGCCCAGCCTCAATGGAAGCTGAACGGACCGATTTGACCGGCACGCCCCGCCTCGATATGCGCGACCGGAACACCGCGAGGTCAAAATGACCCGCACGGGACAGTAGGAGAAACCCCAGTGAGCGATCGCATACCCACCGCCGGCCTTGAATCGCAGGGCATCGAAACCCGCGCAAATCTGCACTGGAATCTCGTCACCGCCCGGCTGATCCAGTCGGCGATCGCCCGCGGGGAAGGCAAATTGTCCGCCGACGGCCCGCTGGTGGTCGAAACCGGCGCGCATACCGGCCGCTCGGCGCAGGACAAGTTCATCGTCCGCGACGCCGAAACCGAGAGTACGGTGTGGTGGGGCAAGAGCAACAAGGCGATGTCGCCCGAGCATTTCGCTGTCCTCAAGGCCGATTTCCTGTCCGCGCTGCGGGACAAGGAAGATCTGTTCGTCCAGGATCTGTTCGGCGGCTCGCAGCCCGAGCACCGCGTCCAGGTCCGCGTGATCAACGAGCTCGCCTGGCACAACAGCTTCATCCGCACGATGCTCGTCCGCCCCGAGGAAAGCGAGCTGCGCGGCTTCGTCCCCGACTATACGATCATCGACTTGCCGAGCTTCCGCGCTTCGCCCGAGCGCCACGGCTGCCGCAGCGAGACCGTGATCGCGGTCAATTTCACTGACAAGCTCATCCTGATCGGCGGCACGCGCTATGCCGGCGAGATGAAGAAGTCGGTGTTCAGCCTGCTCAACTATCTCCTCCCGCCAACGGGCGTGATGCCGATGCACTGCTCGGCCAATATGGGCCCCGACGGCGACACCGCGGTGTTCTTCGGCCTGTCGGGCACCGGCAAGACGACGCTCAGCGCCGATGCCAGCCGCACGCTGATCGGCGATGACGAGCATGGCTGGTCCGACACCGCGGTCTTCAACTTCGAAGGCGGCTGCTACGCCAAGATGATCCGCCTCTCGGCCGACGCCGAGCCCGAAATCTTCGCCACCACAAAGCGTTTTGGGACGATCCTCGAAAATGTCGTGATGGACCCGGTAACGCGCCAGCTCGACCTGGACGACGCGAGCCTCGCCGAGAACAGCCGCGGCGCGTATCCGATCGACTTCATCCCCAATGCGTCCGAAAAGAACATGGGGCCGGTGCCGCGCAACATCGTGATGCTGACCGCCGACGCGTACGGCATCCTCCCGCCGATCGCCAAGCTCACCCCCGAACAGGCGATGTACCACTTCCTCTCAGGCTACACCGCGCGCGTCGCCGGCACCGAGATCGGCGTGACCGAGCCCGACGCGACCTTCTCGACTTGCTTCGGCGCCCCGTTCATGGCGCGGCACCCCTCGGTCTATGGCAATTTGCTGAAAAGCCGGATCGCCAAGGGCGGGGTCGATTGCTGGCTGGTCAACACCGGCTGGACCGGCGGCAAATATGGCATCGGCAGCCGGATGCCGATCAAGGCGACGCGCGCCTTGCTCAATGCAGCGCTCGATGGTTCGCTCAACGACGCCGAGTTCCGAACCGATCCGAACTTCGGCTTCAAGGTGCCGGTCGCGGTACCCGGCGTCGACAGCGCGATCCTCGATCCGCGCGCGACCTGGGCCGACAAGGCGGCCTATGACGCCACGGCGGCAAGGCTCGTCGATCTCTTCGTCGAAAACTTCGCGCAATTCGCCGAGCATGTCGACGAAGGCGTGCGACAATCCGCGCCGAAAGTCGCCGCCGCCTGACCTGCCCGCGTCTCCGGACCGGGCACCGCATTGGAGCCCGATCCGATGACCGACTTGCCCTTCCGCCCCTTTCCCGATGACGCCGCGATCCGGCGCGTGGGGGAGGGGCTGCTCGACCGCAGCCTGCCGCGCCCCGACTGGACGCACGAGGCGCATCTCGCCGCAACGCTCTGGCTCGCCCGCGACCGGCGCGACATCGACCTCGATGCGCAGATCGCGACGATCATCTCGCGCTACAACGTCGCCGCCGGCGGGGTGAATGACGACAGCCAGGGCTATCACGACACGATCACGCGCGCCTATCTCGCCGGCATCCGCGCGCATCTCGCCGCGCGCGACCCGGCCGAATCGCTCGTTGCCAGCGTCGATGCGCTGCTCGCCAGCCCCGCGGGGCAGCGCGATTGGCCGCTGCGCTTCTACAGCCGCGCGCGGCTCTTCTCCGTCGCGGCGCGGCGCGCTTTCGTCACGCCCGATCTCGCGCCGCTGCCCGTGGCGTGATACGCTGTGCGTCTCGCAAATTGACGATCAAGGATGCACCCATGGGAATGCTCGACGGCCTACTCGGCCAAGTCACCCAAAACGTCGACGTGAAGAACCTCGCCGAGAAGATCGGCCTGACCCCCGAGCAGATCGAATCGGCGGTCGCCGCGCTCGGCCAGGCGCATGCCGCACCTGGCGACACCGTCGCGACCGCAGCCGAGACCACCGGCCTGCCGACCGACACGCTCCAACAGATCCTCGCGCATCTCGGCGGGGAGGGCGCGCTTGCCGGCTTTGCGAGCCAACTCGCCGGACAAGGCGGGGTGCTCGGCCAGCTCGGTGGCCTGGCCGAGGGTTTCTTCGGAAAGAAATGAGCTCTTCGGATCGGTCGCGTCGCGCCGCCGCGCGACCGATCCGCTTTGCGCTTCAATCGCCGCGCGCGATTGGCTAAGCGTCTGGATATGAACGAAACCGACGAGTATCGCGCGAACGGCTATGCCGCGCTCCCCGGCCTGTTTCCGCCGGCGGTGCTCAACGCGTTCTACGATCGGATGCGCCAGGATCTGGGGCTCACCAACGCCTCGATGCGTCGCTTCACCGCGCGCGGGCCGTTGCTGACCAAGGACGCGATCGAGATCTACGCGCTGCAATATCCGCCGATGCTGACCTTCCTGTGGGGTCTCACTCCGCGGATCGCGCAGGCAACCGGCTGCGCGTTGCTCCCGACCTACGCCTATTTCCGGCTCTATCAGCGCGGCGACGTGTGCCGCATCCACACCGACCGCCCGGCCTGCGAGCACAGCGTCTCGCTGACGATCGCCTATGGCGACGAAACGCCCTGGCCGCTGTCGGTCGCGACCGTCGCCGATCCCGTCCCGCAGCCGGTGGTGCGCGCGGATTTCGGCGAGACCGCGTTCGGATCGGTCGCGATGCAGCCGGGCGACGGCGTGCTCTACCAGGGCGTCCACCACCGCCACGGCCGGCTCGAGCCCAACCCCAATGCCTGGTCGGCGCATCTCTTCCTGCACTGGGTCGACGCCAATGGGCGTTACAAGGACCAGGCGTTCGACCGCCCGACGATCGAGCGAGTCAACGCCGGGCGATAGCGCCCCGCGGCGTCGCCCTACTGAAAGCGAGGGTCCCGCTTCTACTCGGCGCGCCAGAGAGGAGCGGGATCCCTGCTTTCGCGGGGATGACGAAGCGGTGAGGGAGTGTCACGCTCGCGGGCACGACCGATCGATGAGCGGAACGCCGATCCCCCGCGCCCGCCCTCCGCGCCTCCGCGCGAACCCAACCTTCTTCTTCTCACGCCCGAAAGCAGCACCAAGCAAAGCCAGCTCAGCCCAGCTCGACCCGCAACACGCTCCCATCCGCTCCGACGATCCGCACGCTGGCGCCAACCGCCGCATCGGGCCCGATGGCGGTCCAAGCCCCGTCGCCCACCGTAACGCGGCCCTCGCCATCGACGATCGCCTCGCACACCAGCACGCGCCGCCCGATCAACCGCGCCGCGCGATCGTTGAGTGCCGGGTCGGCCCGCGTCGTGTCGAGCCCGCGATACCAGCGCCACCCGATCGCCACCGCGCCTGCGGTCAGCCCGGCGAAGACCAACGCCTGCAGCACGATCGGCACCCCCGGCACGATCAGCACGAGCAGCCCGGTCCCGACCGCGCCCGCGCCGAGGAACACCAGGAAGAACCCCGGCACGAGCATCTCGGCGATGACGAGCGCGAGCGCCGCCGCCAGCCACAGCGCGCCGAGGCTCCACACGACCCCGAACAGCATCATGCCGCGGGCTCCTCCGCTTCGAATGGACCCGGCCGCGGCCGCGGCTTGACCACCGGCGAGGCCGACGGCGACCCGACGATCGCCTCGCGCGCCAGCTCGCCGATCCCGCCGAGCGTCCCCATCAATTGCGTCGCCTCGACCGGGAAGAGGATCGTCTTGGCATTGGGCGAGGTCGCGAACTTGCCGATCGCCTCGACATATTTCTGCGCGATGAAATAGTTGATCGCCTGGACGCTGCCGCCCTCGATCGCATCCGAGACCGCCTTGGTCGCCGCCGCTTCGGCCTCGGCCGCGCGCTCGCGCGCCTCAGCGTCGCGGAACGCCGACTCGCGGCGCCCTTCGGCCTCGAGGATCTGCGACTGTTTCTGCCCCTCGGCGCGGTTGATCGCATTCTGGCGGGCAGCTTCCGACTCGAGAATGGTCGCGCGCTTCTCGCGCTCGGCCTTCATCTGCCGCGTCATCGCATTGACGATGTCGGCGGGCGGGCGAATGTCCTTCAGCTCGACGCGCGTGATCTTGACGCCCCAGCTCTCGGTCGCATGATCGACCACCATCAGCAGCCGCGTGTTGATCTCGTCGCGCTTCGACAGCGTCTCGTCGAGATCCATCGATCCCATCACGGTCCGCAGGTTCGTCGTCGCGAGCTGCATGATCGCGAGATACAGGTCGCTCACCTCATACGCCGCCTTGGCCGCATCGAGCACTTGGAAGAACACGACGCCGTCGACCGCGACCATCGCATTGTCCTTGGTGATGATCTCCTGGCCGGGAATGTCGAGCACTTGCTCCATCATGTTCACCTTGCGCCCGACCTGGTCGAACAGCGGCACGATGAAGGTGAGCCCGGGTTTGGCGACCGCGGTGAACTTGCCGAAGCGTTCGATCGTATACTGATAGCCTTGGCGCACGACCTTCATGCCGAGCATGAGGTAGAGCAGCACGAGGATAACGAGCAGGCCGGCGATGATGAGTGGCATGGGGTTCCCCTTGCGCGACCGCGGAGGGGCGGGCGAGATTGTTGGGTTTTAGCAGATTGGGGGTGCGGGGGTAGGGGGGCTCCTATGCAAGCCCTGGTTACATCGCGGAATACTCCCGAGAGTCTTCCGGCAGCGAAGAGAAATCAAAGTCCGGCTGGAACTCGGCGTATTTCGCGCATTTCTTGTCCGAAATCGTCTTTGTGCCCTTCATGACGACAAGGCCCGCTGCAGGCCTCGCGCCAGACATCGCATTTCCTTCGACGGTATAGACGATGTAACTATAGGCGCCGCTCTTGAAACGCAGCTGGTATTCGACCCCCGCCATCCGCTGTGTCAGCCAAAAGACGTTGCCGCTTTGCCGGTCGCCGCTGATCGACATCTCCTCTTTTTGCTGCGTGCCGTAATGATAGACCAGCTGACTGCCCACCAAGTTGACCGACACGCGCTTGGTGCCGATCCCGCAACTGAAAATTGGTTTCGGCATGCCCGCGGATGATCCCGCCGCAGAAGAAGGTGCAGGAACGAGCAAGAGGAGCATCGTGATCGCCAACGTTTTCATGTCGTTTCCTCGGATATGAAATATTCAGGTCGCGATCGATGCGGGAACACTGTTCGTATCACGAGTTGATGGCGCGATAGTGACACCACGCGGCGCGGATCGCAAACCGCTATGCAGCGTTGGTTGGCTGTTCTCGCGGAAGGCTCCGTTTAGTCTTTCCTACAAGCTACGTTCGTGCTATGTTCTTACCTGCTCTTTGAACGGTCTGGCTTATCATCCTCGCGCCTTTGCGACAGTTTCGCTTGGCCTGCGCCGGGCGGCGGAACGAAAGGGGAGGTCACCCACATTCCGTATTGGCGCAGGAATGGAAACGATCGGAAAAGGAAACATCACGTCTTGGGGTCAATCGAGTCAACCGAGGCACGGTTCGTCGCAAAGGGTTCAACTTCTTCTTCTTGCCCCTCCCCTTCGGGGGAGGGGCTTGTGAGCCACCCGCGATGGTGCGACTCTCGTGCGACTTTCCACCGCGCCCCCGTCTGCAGCGCCCCACCCGCCACATCCCAAACCGCCCCCTAGCGCCCCGCGCGGCCGTTGTTTACATGGACCGCCACGACTCGCACCCACCCGACCTCCCCGGGGCAGCAGGAAACGGCATCTTCATGGACATTCGCCTCGGCCTCACCTTCGACGATGTCCTGCTCGTGCCGGCTGAATCGGACATCGTGCCCAGCCAGACCAACACCGCGACGCGCGTCACCCGCGGCATCTCGCTCGACATCCCGATCCTCTCCTCGGCGATGGACACCGTGACCGAGGCCGACATGGCGATCGTCATGGCGCAATTGGGCGGCATCGGCGTGCTCCACCGCAACATGGAGGTCCCCGAGCAGGTCGCCGCGGTCCGTGCGGTCAAGCGCTTTGAGAGCGGCATGGTCGTCAACCCGATCACGATCGCCCCCTCGGCAACGCTCGCCGAAGCGCAGGCGCTGATGCTGCGCCACAAGATCAGCGGCATCCCGGTGGTCGAGGCCGACGGCACGCTCGTCGGCATCCTCACCAACCGCGACACGCGCTTCGCCGAGAACGCGCAACAGCCCGTCTCCGAGCTGATGACGCACGAGAATCTCGCGACCGTCTCGACCGGCGTCGGCAAGGAAGAGGCGCGCCGCCTGCTCCACCAGCGCCGGATCGAGAAACTGATCGTCGTCGACGACAAATATCGCTGCGTCGGCCTGATCACCGTCAAGGATATCGAGAAGGCGGTCACCTATCCCAACGCGACCAAGGACGATGCCGGTCGCCTGCGCGTGGCGGCGGCGACCACGGTCGGCGACAAGGGCTTTGCGCGGACCGAGGCGCTGGTCGATGCCGAGCTCGACCTGGTGGTGATCGACACCGCGCACGGCCACAATCGCGACGTCGCGCGCGCGGTCGAGCGGGTGAAGAAGCTCAGCAACTCGGTCCAGGTCATCGCCGGCAACGTCGCCACCGCCGAAGCCACCCGCGCGCTGATCGACGCCGGGGCCGACGGCATCAAGGTCGGCATCGGCCCGGGCTCGATCTGCACGACGCGCGTCGTCGCCGGCGTCGGCGTGCCGCAGCTGACCGCTGTGATGGACTGCGCCGAGATTGGCCAGAAGCACGGCGTGCCCGTCATCGCAGATGGCGGCCTGCGCACCTCGGGCGATCTCGCCAAGGCGCTCGCCGCGGGCGCGTCGGCGTGCATGATCGGCTCGCTGCTCGCGGGCACCGAGGAAGCGCCGGGCGAGACCTTCCTGTTCCAGGGCCGCGCGTACAAATCGTATCGCGGCATGGGCTCGGTCGGCGCGATGGGCCGCGGCTCTGCCGACCGCTATTTCCAGGGCGACATCAAGGACCAGATGAAGCTCGTCCCCGAGGGGATCGAAGGCCAGGTCGCCTTCAAGGGGCCGGCCAGGGACGTGATCCACCAGCTCGTCGGCGGCATCCGCGCGGCGATGGGCTATACGGGTTCGGCAACGCTCGAGGACCTGCAGGCGCGCGCGCGCTTCGTCCAGATCACCGGCGCCGGCCTCAAGGAAAGCCACGTCCACGACGTCGACATCACGCGCGAAGCCCCGAACTACCCCACGCGCTGAGCGCGCGGGCAAGACGTATTTCGTCACCCCGAACTTGATCCGGGGTCCATGCGAGCCGTCCGAGACGAGACGTGGCGCATGAGGCGAGCAAACCGCATGGATGCCGGATCAAGTCCGGCATGACGACGACTGGAATTTTGATATGACCCCATCCGCCCGCACCCAGGCCGCGATCGAGCTGCTCGACCAGATCATCGCTGGCGCCCGCGACAGCGGCGCCGCCGCCGACACGCTGATCGCGCGCTACTTCAGCACGCGCCGCTATGCCGGCAGCAAGGACCGCCGCGCCGTCCGCGAACTCGTCTACGCAGCGATCCGCGCAGCCGGCGAGCGCCCAGCCTCGGGCCGCGCCGCGATGCTCGCCGTCGCTGAAGCCGACCCAGAGGTCGCCGCGACCTTCGACGGCGTCGGCCACGGCCCCGCGCCGATCGGCAAGCACGAGACCGCCGCCCCCTCGGGCGTCGCGCCGACGTGGATCATCGACCGCCTGCATTCGTCCGACCTCGGCTATGAAGAGTTCGAAGCGCTCATCAGCCGCGCCCCGCTCGACGCGCGCATCAACCGCATGATCGTCGAAGAGATCGACATCGAGGGCGCCGAGCCGATCGCCGGCCTGCCCGACGGCCTGCGCCTCCCTTCGGGCACGCAGGTCGAGAACCTCCCCGCCTACAATCACGGCGCGATCGAAGTGCAGGACGCCGGCAGCCAGTTCGTCACGCTCGCTGCCAAGGCCAAGCCCGGCCAGCGCATCGTCGACCTATGCGCTGGAGCCGGCGGCAAGACGCTCGCGCTCGCCGCGGTGATGGAAGGGCAGGGCGAAGTGCTCGCGACCGACACCGATCGCATGCGCCTTTCGCGCATGGCCCCTCGCGCTGAACGCGCACGCTCGGGGATCATCGAGACGCGCCTGCTCAATCCGGGCCGCGAGGTCGAGATGCTCGACGATTGGCTCCACAGCGCCGATTGCGTGCTGATCGACGCGCCGTGCTCGGGCACCGGCACATGGCGCCGCAACCCCGAGGCGCGCTGGCGGCTCACGCCCGACCGGATCGAGCGGCTGGTCGAGACGCAGAAGCACGTGCTCGAAGTCGGCGCCAATCTCGTAAAGCCGGGCGGCGCGCTGGTGTACATCGTCTGCTCGCTGCTCGACGAAGAAGGGGCAGGCCAGGTCGCCGACTTCCTCACCGCCAACCCCGGCTGGAAGGCGCAGCCGCTCAAACTCCCGGTCGGGCGCAAGCATGGCCCCGGCGTCCGCCTGACGCCAGCGCATGACGCGACCGACGGCTTTTTTGTCGCGCGCCTCATCGCGCCGTGATAGCCCTGTTGGCGTGTCGAAGCTGGAGTATCTCATGCGTTACACGTCCGTCGCCGTCGCTGCCGCGCTGACGCTGGTTACCGTCGCGACCGCGGTGCAGGGTCAGCGGCCCGAGGACGCGGTCGATGCGCGCTCGCTGGCGCTGCTCGCCAAGGGGCAGGCGCAGCAGGCGGCGGGCAATCTCGACGCGGCGACCGATCTGTTCGAGAGCGCGGTCGCGGTCGATCCGCGCAACCGTGGCGCGTTCGTGCGGCTCGCCGAAGTCGCCAAGACGCGCGGCCTGCCGGGCAAGGCGATCCGCCTCTACCGCGAGGCGCTGTCGCTCGATCCCAACGATGTCGCAGCGCTGAGCGGGCAGGGCGAAGCGCTCGTCGCCAAGGGGGCGGTGATCCGCGCGCGCGAAAATCTGGCGAAGGTCAAGCTGGTCTGCGCCAAGCGCGCGTGCCCTGAAGTTGCCGTGCTGACGGCATCGATCGCCAAGGGCCCGCCGATCGTTACGGCTGCCGCGACGGTACCGGCAGCGCTCCCCAAAGCCGACTAATCCGACGTCCCGGCGAAGGCCGGGCCGCTGGATGTAGCAGAGCGCCGCCCGACCCACCGAGCGGCCCCGGCCTCCGCCGGGGCGACACTGTCAGGAAAGCGCCTTGGCCAGCGCGACGAACTCCGCAACGCTCACAGTTTCCGCCCGCCGCGTCGCCTCGATCCCAACTGCCTCGAGCGCCGCAAGCGCGCCCGGCACACCCTTCAAGCTCTGCCGCAGCATCTTGCGCCGCTGCCCGAACGCCGCTGCCGTCAGCCGCTCGAGCGTCGCGAAGCGCACGCCGTCGGGCGCCTCAGCAGGCACGATATGCACCACCGCCGACATCACCTTGGGCGGCGGGGTGAAGGCCGACCGGTGCACCGGCATCGCCAGCATCGCGTTGCTCCGCCACTGTGCCAGCACCGCCAGTCGCCCATACGCTTCGCCATCGGTCGGCGCGACGATCCGTTCGGCAACCTCGCGCTGGAACATCAGCGTCAGGCTCTGCCACCACGGCGCCCAGTCGGCCGACAGCCATCGCACCAGCAACGCCGTGCCGATGTTATAGGGCAGGTTGGAGGCGATATGCGGCTTGCCCTCGAACAGGCCGGCGCCGTCGATCTCGAGCGCATCGCCCTCGATCACGCGCAGCTTACCGGGAAACGCTTCGCCCAGTTCGGCGAGCGCGGGGATACAGCGGTGGTCGCGCTCGATCGCCGTCACGCGGGCCCCCGCGTCGAGCAGCGCCCGCGTCAGCCCGCCCGGCCCCGGGCCGATCTCGAGCACTTCGGCATCGGTCAGGTCGCCGGGAATGCGTGCGATCCGCGCAAGCAACTGCGCGTCGAGCAGGAAGTTCTGGCCCAGCGCCTTGCTCGCGTTGAGGCCATGGCGGGCGATCACCTCGCGCAGCGGCGGCAGTTCTGGCCTGGTCACGCGTCGGCAGCAGCGCGGCGGTCGGCGGCTTCACCGGCGAGACGGATCGCCGCGATCGTCGCACCGGGCTCGGCGCGGTCCTTGCCGGCGATGTCGAAGGCAGTGCCGTGATCGGGCGACGTCCGAACGATCGGCAGGCCGAGCGTGATGTTGACGCCCTCGTCGAAATAGAGCGTCTTGATCGGCACGAGCGCCTGGTCGTGATAGCAACACAGCACGGCGTCATAGCCGGCACGCGCCCGCGGGTGGAACAGCGTGTCGGCCGCGAACGGGCCGATCGCGTCGATCCCGTCGCCGCGCAGCACCGCGACCGCAGGCGCGATCAAGTCGATCTCCTCGCGCCCGATCGCGCCGCTTTCGCCGGCATGCGGGTTGAACCCGGCAAAGGCGATGCGCGGGTTGAGGATCCCGAAATTGCGCGCCAAACCGCGCGCGGTCGCACGGCCCTTGGCGACGATCAGCTCGATCGACAACAGCCCACTCACCGCGGCCAGCGGCACGTGCGTCGTGATTGGGACGACGCGCAGATCGGGGCCGGACAGCATCATCACCGCATTCTCGCCGGCAATGCCGCAGCGTTCGGCGACGAACTCGGTCTGGCCGGGATAAGTGAAGCCGATCTGGTAGAGCTGGCTCTTCGACACCGGCCCGGTGACGAGCGCCCGCGCGGCACCCGAGCGGACGAGCCCGGCGGCAAGCTCGAGCGCCCGCAAGGCACAGCGCGCGCCCTCGACATCGGGCGAGCCCGGAACGATCTCGCCGCCATCCTCGACCGTCAGCACGGGAAGCGCGGTCTCGAACACTCGGTTGGCCGCTTCGGGATGCGCGATGATCGTGACCGGACCATCCCACACCGCTGCGATCGCTCGCGCGTCGCCCGTCGCGAAGAATGGCGGGAGGCCGGCTTCAACGCGACGCGCCCATGCTTTTGCGATCACCTCGGGGCCGATGCCCGCCGGATCCCCCATCGATATGGCGAGCGGCGCGACCATCGTGGTATCCTCCAGGTCAGCGATATTCAACGATCGCGTCACGCCGCAAATCGCGGAGCAACTGGTTCGCACGCAGGTTAACGCGTTGATTTTCCATCGTGCTGCGAACTTGTTCCATTCCCGGAATGTTTGCAACCGCTTCGTCACGACCGCACAACACGAGCGAACGGATGCCATCCTTGGCCGAGCCGAACGGCGGCGTCGATTCGCCGACCTGCAGCTTGAGCATGATCTCGCGCAGCGCGACCGGCAGATCCTTGATCCGCACCGAATCGTTGTCGACCACATCCGCGCCGAGCGTTGCCGCAACCTTGGCAACCTCGCCGCAGCCCTTGATCGTCGAGCTGAGCTTGGCGAACTCGGCGACGCGGGCGTTGGCCTGTTCCTGCGTGATCCCCTCGGGGAAGCGCTCGCTGACCTGCTTGAGCGTAAGGCGCGCATCGAGCGGATCGGCCACGCCGATCTTGCGCGTATCGACCAGATAGATGATCGAGAAACCACCCGGCACCTCGATCGGACCGGCGAGATGCTCGGGCGTCATCGACTTGATCGCTTCGACCAGCGCCGCCGGAAGCTGCGACAATTGCTGCTCGCTCAACCAGTCGAGATCGCCGCCGGTCGCACGCGTCGTGGCGTCGGACAGGCGGGCGTAATAGCCGAACGTATCCTCGCCCTTGTCGCGCTTCTGGATCGACTGCATCATTTGCTGCGCTTGCGCGAAGACCTCGGGCGCACGGTCGGCATCGGCCTTCAGATAGATTTCCCGAACGTGATATTCGGTCGAGCCCTGCTGCTTCTTGATCTTGTCGATGATCGCGTTGACCTCTTCGTCACCGACGTTGACGTCGACCTTGCGGCGAAGATAGCGGTTCCACGACAGCTCTGCCTCGATCTGGCGCTTGAGCGAACGGTCGGCCGATCCGATCGTCCGCAGATACGCGCGCATCTCGGTCGGCGTCTTGCCGAAGTTGCGGGCGACCGTGTCGTAGCTCTTGTTGATCTCGTCGGGACCAATTTTGACGTCGGCACTCTTTGCCTGCTGGATCTCTAGCGTTTCGTCGATCAGCTGGCGAACGATGACGAGCTTGTACTGCGCCATTTCCTGCGCCGACAGCTTGAGGTCGCGTGCGGCGAGCAACAGCGCAACGCGCTGGTCGATATCGGTCCCGGTGATCACAGCACCGTTGACGATCGCGGTCGGCTTGCGGATCGTCGGATCGACCTTGCCGAAGATCGTCGGGTTCTTGGGCAGATCGAGCGCGGTCACGCCGGCTTGGTCGGACGCCGCCGCCTCGGGCCCCGCTGGCGCCGGTGCGGTCTGCGCGATCGAGCCCCCGCTCGCGGCCAGCAGCGCGATGATCGCTGCGCCAAATCCGAAGCTGCGACCCAGTCGGGTCGGCTTTGCTGTATCAGTCTTCACGTAATCAAAATCCCATCCCGCACAGCGTGCCCGATCAGCCCAAACCTTCGCGCCCTAGGCCCGGGCCCGAACCGTTGGACGCGGTCCTGCGCCGATCCGTCTGAACCAGTGCTTAGCGGCCAAGGTTTTTGAACGCCAGCGTCAACAAGAAGCCATTGCCCGCCTTGACGTCGCCGGTGGTCTGATAATCCCGTTTCCAGGTAACCCCGAGCTTCAGGCAATCATCCTCATACTGCACACCGAGCCGGTGCCGTACGGGGTCGAACCCGTCGGCGAGCGACAACGGGTCTTCGTCACGATTGGTCAGATCGATCACCGTCGAGCCGAACACGGACCAGAAGCGCGAAATCTGCACGCGCGAGCCGACCCGCAATTCCTCGCGATCGCGCAGATCCTCGAGCGTCCGATCGATGTTGCGGTTGAGCCGCAGATATCCGACGAGGAAATAGGTGCTGCGTGAACCGACGGTCGCATCGAGTTCGTTGCGGCGGACCGCGAGGTCGCCTTGGTCGAGCCGGTAGCGGTGGATCACCGAAACCCAATCATGGAAGCGCAGTTCGGTCCGCCCGACGATATCCGATACCCGCCCCGAAAGGCCGGTACCGTCGGGAAACAGGGTCGGACGGCTGTTGAGGCGATAGCTTTGCCCGATATTGGTCGTGAACGAGAAGCCCGGTAGGTCGACCGCCCAGTCGAGCCCGTAGGTCACCCGCGCCGAATCCTCGAAGCGATCGTAGCCGGGAAAGCGGTTGAGCGAGAAAAGGTTCGTATCCTCGAGATCGACCGAACGCGAATCCTCGTTCGGAACCGTCGTGGTGCCAGCCTGTGGCGACCCGACGATTTGCACGCGCGGGGTGAGGCGCTGCGTGCCGCCAAGGAACGCCCCGATGAACGGCCACTTCACGTCGATAGCAAACGCGCCAATCAGGCGGCCGCTCACGCCCGATTCGCCGCGATAGTTTGCCACGCTCGTCGCGAGGATATCGCTGGTACGATAGAGGTCGCCGCGGCCGAGCGCGGTGAAGGTCACCTCCTGACCCCAGGGCGTCAGCTTGCGCAATTCCCATTGCGCGCTGGCAAACGCGCGCTGCGTGTCCTGGCCCGCCGGGCGCTCGATCCCGAGCGTGTTGAGCTGGAAGGTGAGAACGCCGCCGAGCAGACTGTCGGGAATCCGCTTGCGATAATCGATCTCAGGCAGCGCGATCGGTTGGAGCGCCTGGCGGTCGCCGACGCGGAGCGTCTGGACGTACCAACCGGCGACCGAGAAATAGCTGCTCCGGTCGATATGCTCAAGCTTCACGGTGCTGCGCAGCCGGTCGTCGGTCGAGATGTCATAGCGTCGCAGGAACGTCGGGTCGGTGGTCAGGCGCAAGGAACCGCTGAGCGTCCAGTCGGGGGTCAGCTGGAAACGCGCAACCCCGTCGAGATAGCCGCGGAACGAATTCGGCGTGCCTGCAGGGGTCGGGGTCAGCAAATCGGTGCTGCGCGGGCTCGCGGTGACATAGCCCGCGATGCGGTACGCGCCGAGCGTGTTGAGCGCGCTATATTCGGCCTTGAGCATCGGCAGCACGGCGCTGAAGATCCGCGGCGTGACCGTAAGCCCTTGGTTCGGCCCGAGCGCGAAATGGTAGGGCTGCGCGAATTCGAAGCCGTTGGTACGGCTGTAGCGCAGGTCGGGCGCGAGCAGGCCGTTGTCGTTGCCGTCGCCGATCGAATTGGAGAAGGCGGGCAACGGAATCGTCGGCAAGCCGAACAAATTGATTCGCGCGCCCTTGTAATAGATCCGGCGTCGATCGGGCCGATAGATCACGCGCACCGCGGTGATCTTCCACGACGGTTCCTTGGGGCAATTGTTCGAATCGGTCACACCGCACGGCGTGTAGGCGGCATCCTCGAGCACGACGGTCTCGTCGAGCGAGCGCGTTCCCTTGCGTGCAGCCAGTCGTCCACCCTTTTCGAGCACGAGCAGCATGTTGTCGACCATGCCGTCCTTGAGCGCATCGGTCAGCTCGATCGAATCGCCATAGGCGGTGTCGCCGCCGGGGTTGACCACCGCGACATTGCCGTCCGCGTGGACCTTGCCGGTCTTGCGGTCCCATACCACCGTATCGGCGCGCAACCGATTGCCGGCGCGGTACATTCGCACGTCGCCCTTGGCGGTGACCATGTCGCCTTTGCTGTCATATTCCAGCGTCGTGGCGTTGAACTGGACTTGGTCCTCGCCCGTGCTCGGCGTCGTCGCGGGCGGCGGGGGAGGGACGGTCCGCGTCTGCAGATCCTGCGCGAAGGCGGGCGCGGCCGCCCAGACGAGCGGAAACACACAGCTGGCGAGAAAGGAGGCACGCTTCACGTCGGAACTAACACCCTGATGCGAGAAAGCGCCCGATCTGTCGCCGGATGCCGCTGGTCAATCCCGCCCTATCGCATCGACCTTGCCTCGCTGCAATCGTGCTGCGGCGAATTCCCCCGGCGTTTTCCTGGGGTCGATCCTTTGCCAGCAGCGTCTGGCTGTCCTAGAGACATTCGACTCATTCGACGACCAGACCACATCGAGGCTTTCATGCACATCGAACTTTCCAGCGCCGCGCCGGCGTCCGCCGCGGCGATCGCCTTTCCCGTCGAGAAGGACGGGCTTGCCCGGCTCGCGACGACGCTCATCGACGCGGCGGCACTCGATCTCGTCAAGGCTGCGGCCCGCGCGAGCCGCTTCGAGGGCGAGGCGGCGAGCGTCGTCGAGACCTTCGTGACCGACGGTGCCGGCGGGGTGCGGCGCGTGTTGCTGCTCGGCACGGGCGCGGGCAGCGAGCCCGACTATGAGCGCGCCGGCGGTGCGCTGACCGCTCGCTTGCTCACCTCGGGCGTCGCGAGCGCGAGCGTCGATTTCACCGGAACGGGCGCCACCCCGAACGCGGTCGCGCGCTTCGCTGGCGCGGCAGCACAGCGCGGCTGGCGTCACGACGTCTATCGCACCAAGCTTCCCGAAAAATCGAAGCCGACGCTGACCTCGATCGTCCTGCACGGCGCGCCCGAAGCGACCGATGCCGCGTGGAGCAAGCAGAAGGCGCTGACCGAGGGCCTCGAGCTGACGCGCACGCTCGTCGCCGAGCCGCCAAACGTCATCTATCCCGAAACCTTCGTCGCCAAGGTGCTGGCCGAGATCGAGGGCCTTGGGCTCGAAGTTACCGTGCTTGGCGAGGACGAGATGCGCGAGCTCGGCATGGGCGCATTGCTCGGCGTGTCGCAGGGTTCGGCCAAGGACGCGAGGTTGCTCGCGCTGAAATGGAGCGGGGCAGGCGCGGGCGATCCCGAGCTGGCGCTGGTCGGCAAGGGCGTCACCTTCGACACCGGCGGCATCTCGCTCAAGCCCGGGCCCGGCATGGAAGACATGAAGTGGGACATGGGTGGTGCTGGCGCGGTCGTCGGCGCGATGAAGGCGATCGCCGGGCGCAAGGCCAAGGCCAATGTGATCGGCGTGTGCGGCCTCGTCGAGAACATGCCCGATGGCGATGCGATCCGTCCCGGTGACGTGCTCACCTCGATGTCGGGGCAGACGATCGAAATCCTCAACACCGATGCCGAGGGTCGGCTCGTGCTGTGCGACGCGGTCACTTGGGTGCAGCGCACGCATCGCCCAAAGACGATCGTCGATCTTGCAACGCTCACTGGCGCGATGATCATCAGCCTTGGCTCTGAGCATGGCGGCATCTTCGCCAATGACGATTCGCTCGCCGATCAGCTGCTCGCGGCGGGCAAGGCGTCGGGCGACTTGCTCTGGCGCTTCCCGCTGGGCGAGGCGTACAACAAGTTGATCGACTCGCCGATCGCCGACATGAAGAACGTGGGCCCGCGTGGCGCAGGGTCGATCACTGCCGCGCAGTTCATCCAGCGCTTCGTCGATCAGGGCGTGAAATGGGCGCATCTCGACATCGCCGGGATGGTGTGGTCCGACAAGGCCGGCCCGAACTACGACAAGGGCGCGACCGGGTACGGCGTACGTCTGCTCGACCGGTTCGTCGCGGATAACTTCGAGGGGTAAGCCACAAATCCCCCTCCCGCTTGCGGGAGGGGCAGGGGAGGGAACGACCTGGAACGCTTGCGGTCCGCCTGAGCAAGAAGGCAAGGTAGGGGGAGAAACATGCAAGTCGACTTCTACCACCTCACCGCGCAACCGCTCGAACGCGTGCTCCCGCGCATCGCCGAGCGCGTCGTCGAGACCGGCGGCCGCCTGTTGGTCGTCGCCGAAAGCGTCGACCAGCGCGGCGCGCTCGACCGCCTGCTGTGGACCTATGCCCCCGACAGCTTCTTACCCCACGCACAAGCCGACGGCGAGAGCGACGCCGCCCAGCCGATCCTCATCACCGACCGCCCCGCCGCCGCCAACGCCGCGCGCAACATAGCGCTTGCCGACGGTGTGTGGCGCGAGGAAGCGCTCGGCTTCGACCGCGCCTTCCACTTCTTCGACGAGGAGCGCATCACCCAAGCGCGCGCCGCGTGGAAAGCGCTCGCCGATCGCTCCGGGATCGAGCGCCGCTACTGGAAACAGAATGACGGCGGCCGGTGGGAGCAAGCCGCCTGAGGCTTGCATCCGACCGGGCGCCCGACTAGGGGATCGCGACTTTCCAAACGCCTTTCAAACACAGGAGCTTCACGGTCATGGCCGCGAACCGCACTTTTTCGATCATCAAGCCCGACGCCACGCGTCGCAACATCACCGGTGCCGTCACCAAGATGCTCGAGGAAGCAGGCCTTCGCGTCATCGCCTCGAAGCGCATCCAGATGACCCGCGAGCAGGCCGAAGGCTTCTACGCGGTCCACAAGGAGCGTCCGTTCTTCGGTGAGCTCGTCAGCTTCATGATCTCGGGGCCGGTCGTCGTGCAGGTGCTCGAGGGCGAGAACGCGATGCAGCGCAATCGCGACATCATGGGCGCGACCAACCCGGCGAACGCCGAGGCCGGCACGATCCGCAAGGAGCTCGCCGAGTCGATCGAAGCCAACACCGTGCACGGTTCGGATTCGGACGAGAATGCCGAGATCGAGATCGCCTATTTCTTCAGGCCTGAAGAAATCGTCGGCTGATGCCAAAGTGGCGCGTGCGACGGGCAGGGCCGGCGGATGCCGACCTGCTGTCGCTCGTCGCCAACGCGGCGTTCCTCGACACCTATGCGCCGTCGCTCGCCGGCGCCGATCTCGTCGCGCATTGTCTCAAGAACAATAGCGCGGCGGTTTTTGCCAAATGGCTCGCCGATCCCGCGACGGTCGTCACCGTCGCGGAGATCGAGCCCGGGTTTGCGCCGATCGGCTACGCCGTGCTGACCGCACCCGACTTTCCGATTGCGCTGCAGCCCGGCGATATCGAGCTGCGCCGGATCTACACGCTGCGACAGGCCTATGGCAGCGGCATCGGCGCCGCGCTGATGGCGCAGGCGATCGCCGATGCTGTCCTGGTTGGCGCCAAGCGTGTGTTGCTCGGCGTATGGGATCAGAATGCCCGCGCCCGTGCCTTTTACGAACGCAATGGATTTAGCGTCATCGGCACCCGCGACTTCGTTGTCGGCGGCGAGGTGCATGTCGACCCGGTTTACGCGCGCGGACTTTGAACCCCGGCTGTAACGGCGTCAGTCGTTGGTCTTCGGCCGCTGCCCCGCCCAGATGACATCGAGCCGCTTCTGCGTCCCGCCGAGTTCGTGGAGCCGCAGGCTCTCGAGCTTGACGGACCGTCCAAACGGAAACCCGCCCTCGGTCTTCCACCCGATATCGTAGATGCCACGCGTGCTGCGCGGCGTGTCGCCATCCCAATAGGTCAGCGCGATCAGCACTGGCAGTCGCCCGGTCTTCTTATCGGGCCCGCCATCGGTCGCTTTCAGCAAGGCATGGTCGAACCAGCCGCGATCGATCGTATCGCCAACGGTATCCTTGGTGCCGACGCTGAGCGCGGTCGGGAAGGTAACGGTCGCGTCGCGGATCGCATGGCGGTCGTCGTGCGCGAGCAGCAACGCGGTGCCGTTCGAGGCTGGCGCCGCGCGGATGTCGAAGCGTGATTGCTCGCGCGCTGCCTTGATCGAGGCGACCTGCTTGTCGGCTTCGTCTGCGCGGTGATCGGCCCAGTTGAGGTACAGGCTGCCGCCCGCAATAAGCAACCCGGCGACCGCGATGAATTCGCCGAGGTTGATCCAACGCCGCCGCGTCGCCGCTGCTTCGGCCTTGGCGACCGCCTCGGTCGCAGCGACTTGCAGTTCGGGATCGCGCGGCTGGTCGCTCATCGTCCACCCGCTTCGAGCAAGCGCCGTGGCGCGGCCAATTCCCAGCTGATCGCGATTCGGTCGCCGACGCGGTCCCAATCGGTGTCGTCACGATCGAGCCGCATCGCGACCCAGCCCGATGCGCCGAGATAGGCCGGGCGGAAATAGGTCTCGGGATCGGCTTCGATCAGCATCGCCTGCTCGTCGACCCCGGTGGTCTTGACGATCACGACGGTTTCGCCGTCGCCGTGATGATCATGCCAGAAATAGGCGAAGAACTTGCCATCGGCGATCAGGAAGCCGGGTGCCCCGTGCGACGGGCGTTCGGTGGTTTCGGGCAATGCCAGCGCCAGTGCGCGGACCTTGGCGAGGGCGGATTCGGGATTGGGGCTCATCGTTTTACGAACTCTGCCAGAACCTGGGGGTAAAGGCGATGCTCGGCCTCGAGCACGCGCGCGGCGAGGCTGTCGGGGGTGTCACCGGCCACGATCGGCACTTCGGCCTGGCCGAGCACGTCGCCACCATCGAGCTCCTCGGTGACGATATGGACCGAGCAGCCAGCAACCGCATCGCCCGCTTCGATCGCACGGGCGTGGGTATCGAGGCCTTTGTACTTGGGCAGGAGCGAAGGGTGGATGTTGATGATCCGGCCCGCCCAGCGCGCGACGAAGCCGTCGGAGAGCAAGCGCATGTAGCCGGCGAGCGCGATGACCTCGACGCCGGCCGCGACAAGCGCGGCGTCGATCGCGGCTTCATAGTCGGCCTTCGGGATGCCCTTGGGCGACTGCGTGAAGGTGGCGAGGCCGCGGTCGCGTGCCCAAGCTATGCCGGCGGCGTCGGGCTTGTCCGATGCGACGAGCGCGACGTGATAGTCCTGCGCGGCCTCGACCAGCGCCATCATATTGGAGCCACGCCCCGAGAGCAGAATGCCGACCTTGACGCTCACTGCCCCCCTCCCGTTTGCGGGAGGGGCTGGGGGTGGGCACCCGAAATCGACGGTAGCTGCCGGTGATAGCGCGCGCCCACCCCCGACCCCTCCCGCAAGCGGGAGGGGGGAAGACGACGTTCACCCATGGTTATGCGTCGCAGTCCAATCGGCACGACCGCCCCACGTCTCGACCGAGCCCGAAACCGTGCACCCGCGCACGCCAGCCTCGATCGTCCCGATCGCGAACACCGTCTCGCCCGCGGCTTCGAGCCCGGCGGTCACCGCCGCGACCTCGTCCGCAGCCACCACAGCGACCATCCCGATCCCGCAATTGAAGGTCCGCGCCATTTCCTCGGGCTCGATATTGCCCTGTGCCTGGAGGAACGCCATCAACCGTGGCTGCGCCCAGGC
Source organism: Sphingomonas sp. PWP1-2 (assembly GCF_049898305.1). NCBI lineage: Bacteria > Pseudomonadati > Pseudomonadota > Alphaproteobacteria > Sphingomonadales > Sphingomonadaceae > Sphingomonas > Sphingomonas sp. PWP1-2. The sequence continues at coordinate 521,153 of NZ_JAFCXM010000002.1, read as the reverse complement.
ATCGGCGTCGATCTTCGCATGCGTGCCGTCGGGCAGCACGCGCGGGATGTTCTCGAGCAAGCCGCCGCCGGTGATGTGCGCCAGCCCCTTGATCCGCTTCTCCGCAAGCAACGGCAGCAATGCCTTCACGTAGATGCGCGTCGGCGCCATCAACGCATCGATCAGCAAGACGTCCGCATCGAACAGCGCCGGCCGGTCGAGCTTCCAGCCCTTGTCGGCGGCAAGGCGGCGCACGAGCGAAAACCCGTTAGAATGCACACCAGCCGAGGCGAGCCCGAGCACGACGTCGCCCGGCGCGATGTCAGCCCCGGTCAACACGCGATCGCGCTCTACCGCCCCGACACAGAAGCCTGCGAGATCATAGTCGTCGGCGGCATACATCCCCGGCATCTCAGCCGTTTCACCACCGATCAGTGCGCAGCCCGCCTGGCGACAGCCCTCGGCGATCGAGGCGATCACGCGCTCGGCGACCGCAGGGTCGATCTTGGCGGTCGCGTAATAATCGAGGAAGAAGAGCGGTTCGGCACCCTGGACGATCAGATCGTTCGCGCACATCGCGACGAGATCGATCCCGACCCCGTCATGCGCATTGTGCTCGATCGCGAGCTTGAGCTTGGTCCCGACCCCGTCGTTCGCAGCGACGAGCAGGGGATCGACGAACCCCGCCGCCTTAAGATCGAACAGACCGCCAAAGCCGCCCAATTCCGCATCGGCACCCGGCCGACGCGTCGCCTTGGCGAGCGGTGCGATCGCGCGCACCAGCGCATTGCCAGCGGCAATCGAGACGCCCGCTTGGGCATAGGTGTAGGACTCGGTGTCCGGGTTCGTTTCGCTCATCGTGCCCGCCTAGCCATATCCTGCTTGGATTTCCACGCCTCCTTCGCCAAAAGGGCGCCGACATGTCGATCCGCCGCCTTTCCACGCCCGTAAAGTTCGCTGCGGCGCTCGCCCTGACCGCGTCGGGTGGGCTGGTGCTCGCGCAAGTCGACGATTCCGATCAAGGTGTCGCCGCCGCCGACAGCTCGGGCAGCTATGAAGTGAGCGGCATTCAGATCGACGTTACCGGCAAGAGCGCCGAAGCCGCGCGCTATGCCGGGTGGCGGATCGCGCAGCGTAAAGGTTGGGACATGCTGTCGCGCCGGATGGGCAGGGGCGGGGGCACGCTGCCCGACGGTACGCTCGACGCGATGGTGTCGGGGATTGTCGTCGAGAACGAACAGATCGGCCCCAACCGCTACGTCGCCAAGCTCGGCGTGCTGATCAGCCGGGCGCGGGCGGGGTCGATCCTCGGCGTTTCGGCCGAGGCGTCGCGCTCGTCGCCGATGCTGACGATTCCGATCGAAGTGAGCGGCGGGGTCGCCACCGGCTTCGAACAGAAGACCGCCTGGCAGGACGCGTGGAGCCGCTATCGCACCGGCAACAGCGCGGTCGATTATGTCCGCCCGACCGGCACCGGCGCCGACGCGCTATTGCTCAACCTCGGCCAGACCGAACGTCCGGGTCGCGGCTGGTGGCGCGTCGTGCTCGATCAATATGGCGCGACCGATGTGCTCGTGCCCAAGGTCACGCTGCGTCGCGAATGGCCCGGCGGACCGATCATCGGCGTGTTCGAGGCGCGGCATGGCCCCGACAATCGGCTCGTCACCCAGTTCACGCTGCGCGTCGACCGCGCCGACGCGCTCGCTGTTTTGCTCGACGCCGGGGTCAAGCGGATCGACGAAGCCTATCAGGCGGCGTTGCGCGGCGGCGGGCTCAGTGGCGATTCCGGCCTCGCCTATGTCACGCCCGTCGCCACGCCGACGCCGGTCGCCACGCCGACCGAAGTCGTGCCGATCGATCGCGGGATCGACGGCTTGCCGGGCCCCGCCGCGACCAAAAGCGGCGTTACGATCACGGTCCAGGCCGACACGCCGACCGCCGGCTCGGTCACGGGAACCGAAAGTGCGCTCCAGGCGATTCCGGGCGTTCGCTCGGCGATCACCACCAGTCTCGCGATCGGCGGCGTGTCGGTGCTGCGCGTCGCGTATGACGCCGATCCCGCGGTATTGCGCGCCGCGCTCGAATCACGCGGTTGGAGCGTGAGCGCGAGTGGATCGACCCTCCGCATCCGCCGCGGCGGTTCGGCGGGGCAGGGGAGCCAACCCAACCCTACCGATTCGCCGACGGGGTGATCTGATGCTCCCGGCACAAATGGCACTTCCGCTCGACTGGCCAGCCGATCCGCGTGACGATGAATTCCTGATCGGGGATTCGAACATGCGGGCGGTGCAGCAGCTCGAACATTGGAGCACCTGGCCCGTGATGGCCGTGGTCGTCACCGGCCCGCGCAAATCGGGTCGCAGTCTGCTGGCGCGCATCTTCGCGGCCAAGACCGGCGGCGGGTTGATCGACGATGCCGAGCGGCAGAACGAGACGAGCATCTTCCACGCGTGGAACCGCGCGCAGGAGGATCGCCGCCCGGTCGTGATCGTCGCCGACGCGCCGCCGCCCGAATGGTCGATCAAGCTCCCCGACCTGCGATCGCGGCTTGCCGCGAGCCCGACGGTGCGGATCGGCGATCCCGACGAGGCGCTGATGCGCGCAATCTTCGAGCGTCAATTCCTCAGGCGTGGTATCGATGCGCGGCCGGAGGTGATTCAATGGCTCGTCCTGCGGGTGGAACGCACCCATATCAGCTTGCTGCGCACGGTCGATCTGCTCGACCAGGCGCTGTTGGCGCGGCACAAGCGCCTGTCTATCCCGCTCGCACGGGTGACGTTGATCGAAGCCGGACTGATCCCGGGCGCGGCACCCGACTTGTTCCCCGAATCGACGGAAACCCGATGACCCGCCCAGCCCATCTCGCGAGCCTGGACCATGACGACGATCCGTTTGCGGGCAGCGAGGGGAGCGACCGCTATTTCAATCGCGAGCTCTCCTGGCTCGCCTTCAACCGCCGCGTGCTCGAGGAAGCGTGCAACACTGCGCATCCGCTGCTCGAGCGTGTGCGCTTCCTGTCGATCTCGGGGTCGAACCTCGACGAATTCTTCATGGTCCGCGTGGCTGGGCTCAAGGGCCAGCAATTGCAGGACGTCGCGCGGCTGTCGAACGACGGGCTGACCTCGGGGCAGCAGCTCGCGGCGATCGTCGCCGAGGCCGATGCGCTGGTGACGAGCCAGCGCGACGTGTGGCGCGATCTGCGGCGCCAGCTCGCCGAGACGGGCATCGCGGTGCTCAGCTCGCGGACGATCGACGAGGCGCTATCGGGCGAGGATCTCGCCTGGCTCGAGACGCAGTTCCGCGAGCAGCTCTTCCCGATCCTGACCCCACAAGCGCTCGACCCCGCGCATCCCTTCCCGTTCATCCCCAACAAGGGGCTCGCGGTGATGTTCGACCTCGTCCGCATCTCGGACGACCAGCCGATCCGCGAGCTCGTCATGATCCCCGCGCCGATGCCGCGGTTCCTGCGCCTGCCGGGCGAGAAGGCGCGCTACATCGCGGTCGAATCGCTGGTGAAGCGTTTCGCCCCGCTTGTCTTCCCGGGCTACCGCGTGATCGGCGGCGCTGAATTCCGCGTGCTGCGCGACAGCGATCTCGAGATCGAGGAAGAAGCCGAGGATCTCGTCCGCTACTTCGCCAACGCGATCAAGCGGCGTCGGCGTGGCCGCGTCATCCGGCTCGAACTCGAAAGCGGGATGCCCAAGCGGCTCGGCTCGGTGCTGCGCGACGAACTCGGCGGCGCGGACTGCTTCGTCACCGAGAGCGGCGCATTTCTCGGCGTCGGCGATCTCGAGGCGATCGTCGACGAGGATCGTCCCGATCTCAAATTCCCGCCCTTCTCGCCGCGTTTCCCCGAGCGAGTTCGCGAATATGGTGGCGACTGCTTCGCCGCGATCAAGGCGAAGGACATCGTCGTCCACCACCCGTACGAGACGTTCGACGTGGTGCTCGCCTTCCTCAAGCAAGCGGCCGCTGACCCCGACGTCGTCGCGATCAAGCAGACGCTGTACCGCGCGGGCAAGCAGCCTGCGGTCATCAACGCGCTGATCGCCGCGGCCGAGGCTGGCAAGTCGGTCACCGCGGTGGTCGAGTTGAAGGCGCGCTTCGACGAGGAGCAGAATCTGCTCTGGGCCTCGGCGCTCGAACGCGCCGGCGTCCAGGTCGTCTATGGCTTTATCGATTGGAAGACGCACGCCAAGGTCTCGATGGTCGTCCGCCGCGAGAGCGGGCAATACCGCACCTACTGCCATTTCGGGACTGGCAATTACCATCCGATCACCGCCAAGGTGTATACCGATCTCAGCTTCTTCACCGCCGACCCGCGGCTCGGGCTCGATGCCGCGCAGATGTTCAATTACATCACCGGCTATGTCGAACCCGAGAACATGGCGCTGATCAGCCTCTCGCCGCGCGATCTCCGCCCGCGGCTGATGCGGCTGATCGATACCGAGATCACCAACGCCAAGGCCGGCCGACCTGCCGCGATCTGGGCGAAGATGAACTCGGTGGTCGACCCGGCGGTGATCGACAAGCTCTACGAAGCGAGCGACGCCGGAGTGCAGATCGACCTCATCATCCGCGGGATCTGTTGTCTCAAGCCCGGCGTCCCTGGCCTGTCGGAGAACATCCGCGTGAAATCGGTGATCGGCCGCTTCCTCGAGCACAGCCGCATCTGGTGCTTCGGCAATGGCGGGATGCTGCCCAACGACGGCGCGCAGGTGTTCATTTCCTCGGCCGACTGGATGCAGCGCAATTTCGATCGCCGGATCGAATATATGCTGCCGATCGAAAACAAGACCGTCCACCAGCAGATCCTCGACCAAGTGATGGTCGCCAACCTGATCGACAACGAGCAAAGCTGGGAGCTGCAGGGCGACGGGTCGTACGTCCGCACGCAGCCGGGCGATCGACCGTTCAACCTGCATCGCTATTTCATGACCAACCCGTCGCTGTCGGGGCGCGGCGCCTCGCTCGCGGCGAGTGGTTCGGTGCCCAAGCTTTCGCTCCGAAACCGGCGCTAAGCCGATGGACACCACCCCCAGGATCTCGGCGGCGTCATCTGACAACGCTGTCTCCGGTAATCGCGTCGTCGCGCGCGAGCAGGATCCCGCCGAGCCGCGCACCGCGATCATCGATATTGGATCGAATTCGATCCGCCTGGTTGTCTATCAAGGGCCTGAGCGAATGCCCGCGACCTTGTTCAACGAGAAGGTGATGGCCGGGCTCGGCCGCGGCCTGGCCGAGACTGGCGCGATTGCCGAGACAGGCATCACGGTCGCCAAGGACGCACTCGCGCGTTTCGCTGCTGTCGCGCGCGAGATGGAAGTGACCCGGCTGCGCACCGTCGCGACCGCAGCGGTGCGCGATGCCTCGAACGGTAAGGTCCTGCTCGATGCGGCGCGCGATCTCGGGCTCGAGGTCGAATTGCTCAGCGGCGAGCAGGAAGCGACCGGTGCCGGCTACGGCGTGTTGTCTGCGATCCCGCAGGCCGATGGCATCGTCGGCGATCTCGGCGGCGGCAGCCTCGAGCTGATCCGCATTCGCGGCGGCAAGGTCGGCGAGCGCGTGTCGTTCCCGCTCGGCGTGCTGCGCATCGGCGCGATCCGCGACAAGGGGCCGGGCGTATTACAGCGTGAGGTCGCGCGTGCGCTCGATCGCGCGGGCTGGACGGGGAAGGGGGCGGGGTTGCCGCTCTATCTCGTCGGCGGATCGTGGCGCGCGCTCGCACGGCTCGACATGCACCTCGGCAGTTACCCGCTTCCCGTGATCCACGAATATGCGATGTCCGCCGAAGCGATCGCGCGGATGGGGCGGACGATCAGCCACGTCAACAAGAGCTGGCTGCGCGCGATCCCGGGCCTGTCCGCCGCACGCGCGGCGACGCTGAGCGACGGGACCGCGCTGCTCGTTTCTTTGCTCAAACATCTCGGCAGCGACACCACGATCGTCTCGGCCTTCGGGCTGCGCGAAGGACTGCTCTACGGCGCGCTAGCCCCGGACGTCCGCGCGCAGGATCCGCTGATCGTTGCGACGCGCGACGAAGGCCGGCGGCATGGCCGCTTCGCCGAGCATGGCGACTTGCTCGATCGCTGGATCGCGCCGCTCTTCACGCGCGACCGGCCCGAAATGGCGCGACTGCGGCTCGCGGCGTGCTTGCTCGCCGATGTCGGTTGGCGCGCCAATCCCGAATTCCGCGCCGAGCGCGGCGTCGAAGTCGCGCTCCACGGCAATTGGGTCGCGGTCGACGCGCGCGGTCGTGCGCTGATCGCACAGGCGCTCCACACGAGTCTGGGCGGCGGGGTCAACACGCCCGCGCCGCTTGCGGTGCTCGCCGATCCGCTCGACTTGAAGCGCGCGGTGCATTGGGGGCTGGCGATGCGGCTCGGGCAGCGGATGAGCGGTGGGCTGGCCGGACCGCTCCAGCGCTCGTCGCTTGCCGACGATGGCGAGACGGTGACGCTGCGCGTAAAGAGCAGCGATATCGCGCTGTACAGCGAGACGGTCGAGCGGCGTCATGCCTCGCTGGCAACGGCGCTGGGACGCAAGGCGGTGATCGTAGAGTAGGCCCCTTCGTCACCCCGGGCTCGTCCCTGAGTGCACCGGGATGCGCGCACAACACGCGCAGGACGCGCGGCACGGTGGACCCCGGCACAAGGCCGGGGTGACGGACGGGGTTAAGTCCGTCGAACGTCGACTAAACCGCGATATCCTCAGTCCGCGTCATCTTGAGCTTGCCGTTGACCACCGCGAATGCCAGCCGCCCCTCGACCAGATCGAGCGCGTCGCGCCCGAACTGCTCGAACCGCCAGCCCTGCAGGATCGACAGCCCCTCGCGCTGCCCAGCCGCGAGCGCGTCGATATCGTCTGTCCGAGCCAGCAACCGCGCGGCGACGTCGATTTCTTTCGAGCGGATCTTGAGCAGCAGCTTGAGCAGGTCGGCGACCAACGCGCCGTCCTTGCCCATCCCCGGCTTGCGGTCGTCGCGCGACGGCAGTTCGTCGGCCGACATCGGCTCGGCATGTTCGAGCGCCGCCATCAGCCGCGCGCCGATGTCGTTCTGCGCCCAGGTCGCGGAAAGCCCGCGCACCTTGGCAAGATCTGCCTGCCGCTTGGGCGCATGGCCCGCCAGATCGGCGATCGTCTCGTCCTTGACGATCCGCCCGCGCGGCAGATCCTTGCCGCGCGCCTCGATCTCGCGCCAGCGCGCCAGCGCCTTGAGCCGACCGAGCACCTCGGGCTTGCGGCTCGGCACCTTGATCCGGCGCCAGGCTTCCTCGGGATCGTTCGCATAATTCTTGGGATCGCCGAGCCGCTCCATCTCCTGGTCGAGCCACGCGCCGCGGCCGGTCTTGCGCAGCCGCTCGAGCATCTTCGGGAAGATCCGCGCGAGATGCGTCACGTCGCCGATCGCATATTCGATCTGCCGCGCGTCGAGCGGACGGCGGCTCCAGTCGGTGAAGCGCGCGCCTTTGTCGACCGTGATGCCGAGCCAGGCATCGACGAGGTTCGAATAGCCGACCTGCTCGCCTTGCCCCAGCGCCATCGCCGCGACTTGCGTGTCGAACAGCGGATGCGGCGTCGTGCCGGTGAGGTTGTAGACGATTTCGAGATCCTGCCCGCCGGCATGGAAGACCTTGAGCACGTCCTCGTTATTGACCATCAGCTGGAGCAGCGGGCTCATGTCGAGCCCCGGCGCGAGCGGGTCGATCGCCGCCGCCTCGTTCTCATCGGCGATCTGGATCAGGCAGAGTTCCGGCCAGAAGGTGTTCTCGCGCATGAACTCGGTGTCGATGCAGACGAAATCGGCTTGCGACATTCGGGCGCAGAGATTGGCGAGGGTGGCACTGTCGGTGATCAGGGGATGGATATGCATCTCCACCCCATAGCGAGGGTCGCGCGCCTTGACAAAGGCGGGTTGTAGAGGGAAGCGCATCGACCATATCCGCCGCCGCCTCGGCGGAGGCCGGGGCCGCTGCGCTGTCACGCGTTGCGCTCCGATACACAGCGGCCCTGGCCTTCGCCGGGGCGACGAACATGAGAAGATCTATGCACGCTTATCGCACTCATACTTGCGCCCAGCTCCGCGCCGCGGACGTCGGCACCACGGTCAAGCTGTCGGGCTGGGTCCATCGCAAGCGCGATCACGGCAATCTGCTGTTCGTCGATCTGCGCGACCATTACGGCATCACGCAGATCGTCACCGACAGCGACAGCCCGGCGCACGCGGTGCTCGACAAGCTCCGCCCCGAGTCGGTCGTGACGATCACCGGCGAAGTGGTCGCGCGGTCGAGCGAGACGGTGAACGCCAATCTCCCCTCGGGCGAGATCGAGATCCGCGCGCGCGACGTCGTCGTCCAGTCGGTCGCGCACGAGCTGCCGATGCCGGTGTTCGGCGAGGCCGAATACCCCGAGGAAATCCGCCTCAAATATCGCTATCTCGATCTGCGGCGCGAGCGGCTCCACGCCAACGTGCTGCTGCGCTCGAACGTCATCTCGTCGCTGCGCCAGCGGATGATCGGGCAGGGCTTCACCGAATTCCAGACGCCGATCCTCACCGCCTCTTCGCCCGAAGGCGCGCGCGACTATCTCGTCCCCAGCCGCGTCCATCCCGGCAAGTTCTACGCGCTCCCGCAGGCGCCGCAGATGTTCAAGCAGCTGCTGATGGTCGCGGGCTTCGACCGCTATTTCCAGATCGCACCGTGCTTCCGCGACGAAGACGCGCGCGCCGATCGGTCTCCGGGTGAATTCTACCAGCTCGATTTCGAGATGAGCTACGTCACGCAGGACGACGTCTTCGCCGCGATCGAGCCCGTGCTCCACGGCGTGTTCGAGGAATTCGCCAACTGGCAGGGCAAGGGTCGCACCGTCTCGGCGCTGCCGTTCAAGCGCATCCCGTACCGCGAATCGATGCTCAAGTACGGCAACGACAAGCCTGACCTGCGCAACCCGCTGATCATCACCGACGTGTCCGAGCACTTCAAGGGTTCGGGCTTCGGTCGCTTTGCCTCGATGGTCGAGGGCGGCGACGTCGTCCGCGCGATCGCGGCGCCGAACACGCACGAGAAGAGCCGCAAGTTCTTCGACGAGATGAACAGCTGGGCGCAGAGCGAAGGCTTCCCCGGCCTCGGCTATGCGACGCAGAAGGACGGCGTGTTCGGCGGCCCGATCGCCAACAACCACGGCCAGGATGGCATGAAGGCGATCGCCGAGGCGCTCGGCCTCGGCCCTAACGACGGCATCTTCTTCGCAGCCGGCAAGGCGGCGCAGGCCGCCAAGCTTGCCGGCCTTGCGCGCACGCGCGTTGCCGACCAGCTCGGCCTGATCGACGACAAGCGCTTCGAATTCTGCTGGATCGTCGATTTCCCGATGTTCGAATATGACGAGGACGCCAAGAAGGTCGATTTCAGCCACAACCCCTTCTCGATGCCGCAGGGTGAGATGGAAGCGCTCGAGACCAAGGATCCGCTCGATATCCTCGCGTTCCAGTACGACATCGTCTGCAACGGCATCGAGCTGTCGTCGGGCGCGATCCGGAACCATCGCCCCGAGATCATGTACAAGGCGTTCGAGATCGCTGGCTATACACAGGCCGATGTCGATACGAACTTCGCAGGGATGATCAACGCCTTCAAGTTCGGGGCGCCGCCGCACGGCGGCTCCGCGCCGGGTGTCGACCGCATCGTCATGCTGCTGGCGGACGAACCCAACATCCGCGAGGTCATCACCTTCCCGATGACGCAGAAGGCCGAGGATCTGATGATGGGCGCGCCCAATTTCGCGACGCCCAAGCAGCTCAAGGAGTTGAACCTGCGTTCGACCGCCGGCGTCGCGACCGCGAAGCCCGCAGACGAAGCGGTGCGTCCGGCCTAACGCTCTCCCGTTTCGGGAAGGGCTGGCGCAAAAAGGCTCCCCTCCCGCACGAGGGGGGCTGTGCCCGTAAACACTCCCCTCCCGCTTGCGGGAGGGGCTGGGGGAGGGCAGTGTCGTCCAATGACAACGAACCGCGCATTTTCTCTCCCAACCCCTCGCGCCAGCGGGAGGGAACTGTGACGATCCAACTCTCCGACTACGAATCGGGCAAACCGTTCGACGGCGATTACGACGCCGAGCTCAAAAAGCTCCAGACGCGCCTGTCGCATATCCAGGTCGCGCACATCGTCCACCGCAAGCGTGCGATCGTCCTGCTCGAAGGCTGGGATGCGGCGGGCAAGGGCGGCATCATCCAGCGGCTGTGCGCCGACTGGGATCCGCGCAATTTCGAGGTCTGGCCGATCAAGGCGCCGACCCAGGACGAGCTCGACCGGCACTTCCTGTGGCGCTTCTGGACCAAGCTCCCGGCGTGCGGCGACATCGCGGTGTTCGATCGCAGCTGGTACGGCCGTGTGCTCGTCGAGCGCGTCGAAGGCTATGCCAAGGACGCCGAGTGGAAGCGCGGTTACGACGAGATCAACGAATTCGAGGCGCAGCAAGCCGATTCGGGAACGACGATCGTCAAGCTGTTCGTCCATGTCTCGACCAAGGAGCAGGACGAGCGGCTGGCAAGCCGGCTCGATCATCCCTGGAAGCGCTGGAAGACCGGCGCCGACGATTATCGCAACCGCGAGAAGCGGCCGGCGTATCTTGATGCGATGCACGACATGTTCAAGCGGACCGATACGCGCTGGGCACCGTGGACGGTGATCGACGGCAACGACAAGAAAGCCGGCCGCATCGCCGCGCTCACCGCGATCGCCGAGCGGCTCGAGGCGCATGTCGACATGACGCCACCCGAGCTCGACCCGGAAATCGAGGCGATCGCGCGCAAGGCGCTGGCACGTAAGCCCTGACGGGCCGGCGCGTCAGCGACGCGCGATCAGATCCATAGCAGGACGAGCGGGACGATCGTTCCCGCGACGAGCATTGCGATCGAGACCCGTCGCATCGAGCGGATCGACAATGCAATCACGACGCCCGTGATCGTCGAAGCGCACAAGGCGATCGACAGCAGGACGACGAAGATCTTGAGCGGAAGCGGGGACGGCCGCTTGGGGCCGGCGCGCTCGGCCTCGCCGCGCGGCTTGGCCGCTTCGCCGGTGGGCTTGGGTTGCTCGGCGCGCGGCGGGCGGGGCGGGCCCTGATCCTTGTGGACGCTGGCGATCCACACGATCCAGTTCGGCGGCGTGCCGCCATAGCCGCGCGCTTCCTGCAGCCGGAAGGTTTGCAACGCACCGCTGACCGAGAACAGCAGGATCATCGGCGCGAAGAATAGGCCGAGATAATGGTGATAGCGGCGCAAGGTCCGCAGCGTGTTGGGTCTCATCCGCGATGTGCTACGCGAACGATACGACTCGGGCAATTGCGGACCTTACGCGGGTGCGAAGTCGCCCGTTTCGTCCATCACATGCAGCACGCCGTCGGCAATCGCGAAATAGGCGCCGCGCAACCGCAGCGTCCCGGCGGCCTCGGCCTCGCGGATGTTGGGGAAAGTGCGCAGATTGGCGATGCTGACACGCACCGTTTCGAGCTCCATCTCGCGGATCGCGGCGGGGCCGGTGCCGTGCTCGGCGACGATCCGGTCGCGCGCCGAATCGAGCATGTCGATCCAATGCGCGATGAAGCCGCCTTCGCCCGGCGCCTTGCCCTCGAACGCGCGTGTCAGCGCCGCGTTCACGCCGCCGCACGATCCGTGGCCCATCACGACGATCTCGCCGACCTTGAGCTGGCTCACCGCGAATTCGAGCGCGGCCGAAACGCCGTGGCGCGACCCGTCGAGCTCGAACGGCGGCACCAGATTGGCGACGTTGCGCACGACGAAGATCTCGCCCGGCGACGTGTCGAATACCTGCGCTGGATCGACTCGGCTGTCCGAGCAAGCGATCACCATCACCTTGGGGCTCTGCCCCTCGGCCAATTCCGCCCAGCGGTCGCGCTGACGGATATAGTCGGTGGAACGGAAGCGGTGATACCCGCCGACGAGATCGCTGAAATCGGTCATGTGCTGCTTTTAACGGAGGAGAAGAGGGGGTGGCAAGCCGCGTCGTCAATCGCTATCTGCACAGCCATGAACGAGATGTCCCCGCTCGCCCGCCCGCCCCGCGAACGCAAGCCCGACTGGCTGCGGGTCAAGGCGCCCACTTCGGCGGGGTTCGCCGCGACCCGCGAACTGATGCGTTCGAAGAGCCTGACGACCGTCTGCGAAGAAGCGGCCTGCCCCAACATCGGCGAATGCTGGAGCAAGAAACACGCGACGGTGATGATCCTCGGCGATACCTGCACGCGCGCCTGCGCGTTCTGCAACGTCAAGACGGGGATGCCGCGCGCAGTCGACAAACTCGAACCGCAGAATGTTGCCGATGCGGCGGCGCAGATGGGGTTGCAGCACATCGTCGTAACCTCGGTCGATCGTGACGATCTGCCCGACGGTGGGGCGTCGCAGTTCGTCAAGGTGATCCAGGCGCTCCGCGCGACCACGCCGACGACGACGATCGAAATCCTCACCCCCGATTTCCGCAACAAGACGCAAGCCGCGGTCGAGTCGATCGTCGAGGCCGGCCCCGACGTCTACAACCACAATCTCGAGACCGTCCCGCGGCTCTACACGACGATCCGCCCGGGTGCCCGCTATTATGCCTCATTGCGGTTGCTCGAGAGCGTCAAGCGCCACGATCCGCGGATCTTCACCAAGTCGGGCGTGATGCTCGGCCTCGGCGAGGAGCGGCTCGAAGTCCATCAAGTGATGGACGACATGCGCAGCGCCGAAATCGACTTCCTGACGATGGGGCAGTATCTCCAGCCCACCCCGCGCCACGCCAAGGTGATGGACTTCATCCCGCCAGCGACGTTCGACGCATACGCCGCGATCGCGCGCGCGAAGGGCTTCCTGCTCGTGGCAAGCTCGCCGCTGACGCGCTCGAGCTATCACGCCGGCGACGATTTCGCCCGCCTGCGTGCCGCGCGTGAGGCAAAGTTCGCAGTCCGGTAATGCCGCGTCATTCCGAAACCCGGCGATTGCCCTACACTCCCGAGCAGATGTTCGATCTGGTCGCCGACGTCGGCCGCTATGCCGAGTTCCTGCCATGGGTCTCGGCGATCCGCGTCCGCTCGAACAGCGCGACCGAGCTTACCGCCGACATGATCGTCGGCTTCAAGGGCCTGCGCGAGACCTTCACCTCGAAGGTCGACAAGGAACGCCCCAACCGCATCCATGTCGAGTATCTCGACGGGCCGCTCAAATATTTGCGCAACGACTGGGTGTTCCGGCCCGACGGGGCGGGTTGCGCGGTCGACTTCACCGTCGACTTCGCGTTCAAGAACCGCGTGTTCGAGATGCTTGCGGGCCAGGTGTTTGGCACCGCGCTGCGCAAGATGATCGGCGCGTTCGAGGACCGCGCCGCGGTGCTCTACGCGTCGCCCGCGGCCTCGGGTGGCAATAGCAGTTCGAGCGCGCACAGCGCCGCCTGAAGCCGCACCCCGCCGCGTCCGAGATTGCCGAAATCCTTGCGATCGGCGACGACATGTCCCGGATCGGCACCGCGTTCGGCGCGTGCGAAGACGACGGTGCCGACAGGCTTCTTCTCGGTTCCGCCGCCTGGCCCCGCTACGCCGGTGATGGCCACGGCAATGTCGGCGCCAGTCGCCTCGAGCGCGCCCTGCGCCATGCTCCATGCGGTCGCCACCGACACCGCCCCGAACGTCTCGAGCACATCGGCGCTGACGTTGAGTATCTCGAGCTTGGCGTCGTTCGAATAGGTCACGAACCCGCTCTCGAACATTTCGGACGATCCCGGGATCTCGGTCAGCGCCGCGGCGACGAGCCCGCCGGTGCAGCTTTCCGCAAGCGTCACGCGGCGTCCGGCTGCGAGATTGGCGGTGACGACTTTGCGCGCTGCCTCGACCAGTTCGGCGGGCAGGATCGAATCGATCTTATCCATGGGTCGGGCAAATCGAGAAGGGCGCGCGTGTCTTGCTGCGGTCGGTGCCGAGCTGGAACAGTTCGACCACCAGCGCGGCGGTGTTGGCGACGGGCAGCGGAGCGAGCAGCCCGGTGATGCGATCGATCCGCGGGCAGTCGCCGGGCTTGATGTCCTTGGCGATCAGCGGCCCCATGATCGTCGAGATCAGCGGGCGCAGCACGTCGGGGTTCATGTCACGTAATTGCTCTCCGCCGAGCTTGCCGATCGCCGGCTTGGCGGCGATCCAGGCCGCATCGCCATTGGCGCGATAGCGCGCGATCAGCGCGGGGAGCCCCGCGCGCAGCGTCGCCGTCGCCGGGAGCGCCGTCGCACACGTCTTGCCGACCGCGTCGAGCACGTCGGGCAGCGCGACCTGGACGAGCGACTGCCCTTCTTGCGTGGTGAGGCATGGCAGGTCGGTCGGGGCCGCTTGCGCGCCGACCATCGCGGTCGCCCCGATCCAGAGTGCTGCGAATGTGCGCAATCGCTTCATTTCTTGCCCCCTGGAACGCGGACCGTCGCCGCCGCCTGCGCCGCAATGCCTTCGCCGCGCCCGGTGAAGCCGAGCCGCTCGGTCGTCGTCGCCTTGATGCTGACCTGATCCGTGTCGAGCTGCAAGAGCTCTGCGATCCGGTCGCGCATCGCGGCGCGGTGCGGGCCGATCTTGGGCTCCTCGCACATCAATGTCAGATCGACGAAATCGATGATCCCGCCGCGCTCGGTGATGAGCGAGGCGGCATGTTGTAGGAACTGCGCCGAGTCGGCACCACGCCATTGCGGGTCGCTCGGCGGGAAGTGCGTGCCGATATCGCCCGCCGCGATCGTGCCAAGCAGCGCATCGGTGATCGCGTGGAGCGCGACGTCGGCGTCGCTGTGTCCCGACAGGCCCTTGTCGTGCGGAATCTTGACGCCACCGAGCCACAGCTCCTCGCCTACTTCGAGCCGATGGACGTCGAACCCGGTCGCCATGCGCGTGCGCAGCGTGGTGGCGAGGCGGTCCTCGGCGGCGGCGAAATCGGCGGGGTGGGTGATCTTCTCGAGCATGGGGTCTCCTGCGACCAGCGCGACGCTGCCGCCGGCGGCACGCACCATCTGCGCGTCGTCGGTCGGTTCGTCACCCGATCCGTCATTTGGCCAGCCGCGATGCGCGGCGAGGGCGGTTGGAAAGAGAAAGGCCTGCGGCGTCTGGATGCGATGGAGCGAGTCGCGCGGCACGGTTTCCCCGAGCTCGACATCGCCCTTGGCGAGCGTGTCGGCGACGGGGAGGGCAGGGACGGCGCCGTCATGCGTATCGAGCGCGGCAAGCAGACGGTCGATGACCGCGGCGCTGAGGAACGGCCGGGCGGCGTCATGGATAAGCACGCGCGCGACCGCATCCGTCACCCCGGCGGAGGCCGGGGCCGCTGCGTTGTTCGCGTCGTCCGTCGAAACGAGGCGGCCCCGGCCTTCGCCGGGGCGACGATCGAGCGCTTCCAGGCCGGCGAGCACCGACAACCGCCGCGAAGCGCCGCCGATCACATACTCCACTTCGCCAAGCGCCGCGCGCAACGCCGCTTCCTGCCCAGCTCCGATCACCACGATAACCCGGTCGATCGCCGGATGCGCCGAGAGCGCAGCATAAGAGTACGCCAGCACGGCCTTGTCGCCGAGCGGTGCGTATTGCTTGGGGATCGGGCTGCCCGAGCGCACGCCGGTTCCGGCGGCGACGATCAACGCAGCGGTGCGGGGGTTCGTCATGCGATGAGCGCCTAGCCCAACCGCGCGCGACCCGCCAGCCCAGCTGCATATGCTTGCCGCTTCGCGCCCTTTCCCCTATAGGCTGCCCGTTTTTCAGGCAGACCCTATCCCGTGACTTCGCGCCTCGCCCCGCTCCAGATTGGCCCCGTGACGATCGCCTCGCCGGTGATTCTCGCACCGATGACGGGCGTCACCGACATGCCGTTTCGCACGCTCGTGCGGCGCTATGGTTCGGGGCTCAACGTCACCGAGATGGTGGCGAGCCAGGCCGCGATCCGCGAAACGCGCCAGTCGCTGCAAAAGGCCGCCTGGGCGCCGATCGAGAACCCCGTCTCGATGCAGCTGGTCGGCTGCACGCCGTACGAAATGGGCGAGGCGGCCAAGCTCAGCGAGGATCGCGGCGCTGCAATCATCGACATCAACATGGGCTGCCCGGTGCGCAAGGTCACCAACGGCGATGCCGGCTCGGCGCTGATGCGCGATCTCGACATGGCCGGGGCCATCATCAAAGGCGTGGTCGATGCGGTCAGCGTTCCCGTCACGCTGAAGATGCGGATGGGGTGGGACCATGCGAGCCTCAACGCGCCGGAGCTGGCGCAGATCGCGCAGGATCTCGGGGTCAAGCTCGTCACCGTCCACGGTCGCACGCGCAACCAGATGTACAAGGGCAATGCCGACTGGGCGTTCATCCGCTCGGTCAAGGACGCGGTGAGCATCCCGGTGATCGCCAATGGCGACATCAATTCGATCGAGGATGCCGAGGCGGCGCTCGAGCAGTCCGGCGCCGATGGCATCATGATCGGCCGCGGATCGTACGGCCGCCCGTGGCTGCTCGGTCAGGTGATGGAATGGTTCGCCACCGGCCGGCGCGTCGAAGACCCGTCGATCGAAGAGCAATACACCGTCATTGCAGAGCATTACGAGGCGATGCTCAGCCATTACGGCAACGAGACCGGCGTCAACATGGCGCGCAAGCATATCGGGTGGTACACGCGCGGCCTCCACGGCTCGGCCGAGTTCCGCAACAAGGTCAATCAGATCCCCGACCCCAAGGTCGTCAAGGCGATGCTCGCCGAATTCTACGCCCCCTGGTGCAGCCGCGCCGCCGCGTGAAGGCGATCGGGGGGCCAGATTTCGCCGATCTGTTCGCGGCGCTGCCCGTGGCGGTGCTCGTCGTCGATGACACCGGCTGCATCGTCTTTGCCAATGCCGAATGCGAGACGTTGCTCAACCTCTCGGAACGCGCGATGCTCGGCCATCCGCTCGTCTCGGTGATGACCCCGCCGAGCCAGCCAAACGCCCGCGACAATCACGGCCTCGCCGCATTCGACACCGAGATCGCGCTCAAGCGCGGCGGCAAGATCCGCGTCGATTATATCGAGACGCGCGTCGCCGATCATCCCGGCTGGCACACGATCACGCTGCACCATGCCGCCACCTCGCGCCGGATGGGCCACAGCGCCGACCGCGCCGCGGCGGCGCGCGCCGCGATCGGCGCGGCGGCGATGCTCGCGCATGAGATCAAGAACCCGCTCTCGGGCATCCGCGGCGCGGCGCAATTACTGTCTAAGGGGAAGGGGGCCGAGGAGCTGACCACGCTCATCACCACCGAGGTGGACCGCATCGCCGCGCTGATCGACCGGATGCAGGATTTCACCGATACGCGGCCCTTGAAGCTCGCGCCCGAGAACATCTATCCGCTGCTCGGCCATGCGCGCCGCGTCGCGCTCGCCGGCTTTGCGCGCCACGTGACGATCGAGGAGCGGTTCGATCCGTCGCTCCCCACGGTCCAGCTCGATCGCGATGCGATCCTGCAAGTCGTGCTCAACTTGCTCAAGAACGCCAGCGAAGCGACGAGCGAGCAGGCCGATGCGCGGATCACGCTCGCCACCGCCTATCGTCACGGCATGGCGGTCGCGCCCGCCCCCGGAAAGCCGCGTCAGCGCTTGCCGATCGAGATCTGCGTGAGCGACAATGGCCCCGGGCCACCCGCCGACATTGCCGAACATCTGTTCGACCCGTTCATCTCGGGCAAGCCGGAGGGGCAGGGGCTCGGCCTCGCGCTCGTCGACAAGCTGGTGCGCGACATGGGCGGGATCATCCAGTTCGCGCGCGAGGGAGCCCCGCCAATGACCGTCTTCCGCATCCTGCTGCCGCGAGGCGATGCGTGAGCCGCACCGGCCGGATCCTCGTTCTCGACGACGATGCCGCGATCCGCACCGTCGTCGGGCAAGCGCTAAAGCGCGACGGCCACCGCGTGCTGACCGCCGCGACGATCGCCGAGGCCGAGGTGCAGCTCGCGACGGCTTTGCCCGACGTGCTGATCAGTGACGTCAAGCTGCCAGACGGCAACGGGCTCGATCTGGTCGAGCGTATCGTGCTGGCGCATCCCGGGCTCCCCGTCATCGTGCTGTCGGCGCAGAACACGCTGACGACGGCGGTGCGATCGACCGAAGTCGGCGCGTTCGATTATCTGCCGAAGCCGTTCGATCTCGATGCGCTCTCACGCACCGTGCAGAGCGCGCTGTCGCGTGGGTCGGGCGGCATTGCGGAGCCGATCGAGGCCGAGGACCGTGCGCTGCCGCTGATCGGGCGATCCCCCGCGATGCAGGACGTCTACCGCATCATCGCGCGCGTCGTGTCGAACGACCTCACCGTCCTCGTCTCGGGCGAATCGGGAACCGGCAAGGAGCTCGTCGCGCGCGCGATCCATGATCTGGGCCCGCGCCGCCGCTCGCCCTTCATCGCGCTCAACATGGCGGCGATCCCGCGCGACCTGATCGAGGCCGAGCTGTTCGGCCACGAACGCGGCGCCTTTACCGGCGCGCAGGCGCGCTCGGCCGGGCGCTTCGAGCAGGCTGCGGGCGGCACGCTGTTCCTCGACGAAATCGGCGACATGCCAATGGAAGCGCAGACGCGGCTGCTGCGCGTGCTGCAATCGGGTGAGTTCACCACGGTCGGCGGCGCGCGGACGATTCGGGCGGACGTCCGCATCGTTGCAGCGACCAATCGCGAGCTCGCACAGCTCGTCGCGAGCGGGCAATTCCGCGAAGATCTGTTCTACCGCCTCAATGTCGTGCCCGTGATGCTGCCCGCGCTTCGCGCCCGGCGGCAGGACATCGCGCTGCTGGCGCGGCATTTCCTCGACCGTGCGGCCGAGGATGGGCTACCGCGCAAGCAGCTCGATACCGATGCGATCGCCGTGCTCGAAGCCTATGACTGGCCCGGCAACGTCCGCGAGCTCGAGAACATGATGCGCCGCGTCGCCGTGCTCGCGCGCGACGAGCGAATCGACGCCGACGAGGTCCGCGCGACGCTCGGCGGAGCGGTGCCGTCGATTGCGACGCACGTCGACGCCGGCATCGATGCGGCGATCCGTGCGCGGATCGAGCGACTGGCGATCGAGGAACCCGCCGCGCTCGACGACGGAACGCTCTATGACCGGATCATCGCCGAGGTCGAACGGCCGCTGATCGAGGCGCTCCTCGCGCGGCACGGGCAGAACCAAGTGCGCACCGCGCGGGCGCTCGGGATCAACCGCAATACGCTGCGCAAACGACTCGACGTGCTTGGAATCGACCCCTGATCGGCCCGCGACGACGCCGGGAGGGGGCCCGAAGGGGGCCGAAGTGCGATAGATTACAGTTTTGTGTGTTTTCCTTGCAACGCAAGCGTTGTAGCAATGTCACGATGAGCGACGCTTCGGCCTCTACTGTGTCTGTGCCGGCCTCGCGGTCGTGGATCAGCGTGACACCCGCGCTCGAGCTTTCGGTCGTCGCTGGTGCAATCGCGATCGCGGTCGCAAGCTATTTCGTCATTGCGAGCGGTGCCGCCTCGCAGAGCCTGCTCAGCCCTGCCGTCGTCGCGCTGCTGCTCGTGTCGAACCTGCTGCCCGGCGTCGCATTGCTCGTCCTGCTCGGCCGCCGCGTCGCGATGCGCCGTGCCGCGCGCTCGCCAATTGGTGGGCGCGGGCGGCTCCACGTTCGGCTCGTCGCGATCTTCTCGATGGTCGCTGCGGTACCGACTTTGCTCGTCGTGATCTTCGCCTCGCTGCTGTTCCAGTACGGCGTCCAGTTCTGGTATTCCGACCAGGCGCGCGACATGATTGAGAACGCCACCGGGGTCGCTAAGACGTCGTACCAACAAATGCTCAAGCGCTGGCAGCAAGCTACCGTAACTGCAGCGCAGGACATCGCCGGCTATCCTGAGTTCAAGTCGGGTTCACCGGCTTTCGAAAACATTTTCTTTTACCAGATTTACTTCCGCAGCCTGTCGGACGGCTTCATCTTTTCCGCCAGTCCCAAGAACGACATTCAGCCGATCTACGCAATCAACCCCGATAAGCTCGACTTGCGCAACGAGATCAGCGTCACAGATCTCAACCAGGTGCGGGCCGGGACGCCGAGCGTGACGACAGTCAAAGGTAACCGCATCGAGACGCTGACTGCGATCCCGGGAACGACAGACCAGTATTTCCTGAGTGTGGCGATCTCCGACGTCAAGGTGATGGAGGAACAGTCGCGCCGCAGCACCGAAGTGCTTTCGACCTATCGTGATCTGCTGGTCAAGGCGCGCTCGCTGCAGCTCAAGTTCAACGCCGCTCTGCTCGCCATTTCGCTGCTGATCGTCGCGATCGCGGTGTGGATCGCGCTCGCCGTCGCCGATCGCCTCGTGCGCCCGGTCGGCGAACTGGTCGCCGCCGCGCACCGCGTCGCCGCGGGTGACCTCGGCGCGCGCGTGCCGACACCGACGACCGATGACGAGGTCGGCACGCTCGCCAACGCCTTCAACGGCATGACCAGCCGCCTGCAGACGCAGAACAGCGCGCTCGAAAGCCGCCGCGCGCTGATCGAGGCGGTGATGTCGGGGGTGACCGCAGGCGTCATCTCGGTCGCGCCCGACGGGACGATCCGGCTGATCAACCGCTCGGCCGTCACCTTGCTCGACGGCGCCGAGGATACGCTAGCCGGCAAGCCGCTCAGCCTGATCTCGCCCGAGCTCGCTGCCTTGGTCGAAGGCAAGGAGCGCGAGGCGATCGTCGAGCTCGGCGCTGGCGGCGGCGAGGCGCGCACGCTCGCGGTCAAGGTCACGCGCGCGGCGGAAGGCCCGATCCTGACGTTCGATGATATCACCGGGCAATTGCTCGACCAGCGGCGCGCCGCCTGGTCGGACGTCGCGCGCCGCATCGCGCATGAGATCAAGAATCCGCTGACCCCGATCCAGCTCGCCGCCGAGCGGCTCCAGCGCCGCTATGGCAAGCAGATCGACCCCGAGGACACGACCTTCGCGCGCTTGACCGAGACGATCATCCGCCAGGTCGGCGATCTGCGCCGGATGGTCGACGAATTCTCGTCGTTCGCGCGGATGCCGAAGCCCGTCTTCCGCGAGGAATCGCTCGTCGATCTCGCGCGCCAGACGATGTTCCTCCACGAAGTCGCGCACCCCGGCATCGTCTTCACGCTGACGCATGACGATCCCGGCCCGATCCTCGTGTGCGATCGCCGCCAGATCGGCCAGGCGCTGACCAATATCGTCAAGAACGCGGTCGAAGCCGTCGAGGCGCATACCGACGCGCTCTCGGCCGAAATCGCGATGACGGTGAGCGAAGGCGAGGGGCATGCCACCCTGACGCTCGCCGACACTGGCATCGGGCTCCCCGCCAATCGCGACCGCATCGTCGAACCCTATGTCACGACGCGCGCGCGCGGCACCGGGCTTGGCCTCGCGATCGTCAAGAAGATCGTCGAGGAACATTGCGGCACGATCGCCTTCGACGACCGCCCCGGGGGGGGCACGATCGTTAGCGTGCGTTTCGACACGGCGATGCTCGCCAATCTCGACCAGGGTGATGGAGGCGATGGGGGCATCGCCGACACGCCCGCACCTGCCCTTTTACAGAACCGGACCTGAGCCATGCCCCTCGACATCCTCGTCGTCGATGACGAACGTGACATTCGCGATCTGGTCGCCGGCGTCCTCGAAGACGAAGGCTATGGCGCACGCGTCGCTGCCGACAGCGACTCGGCGCTCGAGGCGATCTCGGTGCGCCGCCCGTCGCTCGTCTTGCTCGACGTCTGGCTCCACGGCTCGCGGCTCGACGGGCTCGAACTGCTCGACGAGATCAAGCGGCGCGATCCGTCGATCCCGGTGCTGATGATCTCGGGCCATGGCAATCTCGACACCGCCGTTGCCGCGATCCGCCGCGGTGCCGCCGATTTCATCGAAAAGCCGTTCGAGGCCGAACGTCTGTTGCTGATGGTCGCGCGCGCGACCGAGACCGAGAGCCTGCGTCGCGAAATCGCATCTTTGCGCGAATCGGTCGGGCAGAACAACGATCTCACCGGAAATTCCGCGGCGATCAACGGGGTGCGCGCGACCTTGAAGCGCGTCGCCGCGACGGGCAGCCGCGTGCTGATCATGGGCTCGGCGGGCGTCGGCAAGGAAGTCGCCGCACGGTTGCTCCACGGTTGGAGCCAGCGCGCCAATGCGCCTTTCGTCATCGTCAACGCAGCCCGAATGACGCCCGAGCGCGTCGAGGAGGAACTGTTCGGCGCCGAGGAAGCCGGCCAGCTCGTCCGGTCGGGGCTGCTCGAGCAGGCGCATGGCGGGACGCTGTTCCTCGACGAGATCGCCGACATGCCGCTCGCCACGCAAGGCCGCATCCTGCGCGTGCTGACCGACCAGAGCTTCAGCCGCGTCGGCGGGCAGCGCATCGTCAAGGTCGACGTCCGCGTCGTCTCGGCAACCGCGCGCGACCTGACGCACGAGATCGCCGAGGGGCGTTTCCGCGAGGATCTCTATTATCGCCTCAACGTCGTCCCCGTCGCGATCCCCGGCCTCGCCGAGCGACGTGAGGACATTCCCGCGCTGATCGACCATTTCATGGCGCATTACGCGTCCGAACGTCGCGTGCCGACCCCTGAAGTCGCGCCCGACGCGATGGTCGCGCTGCAATCGTACGAATGGCCGGGCAACGTCCGCCAGCTGCGCAACGTGGTCGAGCGTACGATCATCATGGCGCCCGGGGACCGGATCGGACGTATCGACCTCGACATGCTGCCTGCCGACATCCTCGGCGATCCGGGCGAACTCGGCGGGAGCGGGACGGCGATCATGGGATCGCCGCTGCGCGAGGCGCGCGAGACGTTCGAGCGCGAGTATCTGCGCGTGCAGATCCGGCGCTTCTCGGGCAATATCTCGCGGACGGCGAACTTCATCGGGATGGAGCGCTCGGCGTTGCACCGGAAGCTGAAATTACTGGGGATCACCGAGGTGCGAGAGGATTGAGCGGCGGGCGGGGACGGACGCGGTAATCCTCGTCGCGTCCGGTCTCTCGATGATCGGGCAGTCTCAAGCGCTCGGCGCCGCAATTCTCCGCCGCTGATACGATCGCGAACGCGGACCTGAGGCGCGTCCCGGAAGAGCGTTGAAGATTTCGAACCGGCTTTATACGAGCACCGGATTGGTACTTTCGCCACGCGTGCTCCACCCAACCCCGCAGCACGTCTAAAAGGTCGATCGTCAGGATTTTGAGTTGCAATGAATTATCGCCATTCCTTCCATGCCGGCAATAGCGCCGACGTCGTCAAGCACAGCCTTTTGATCGCCCTTGTGCGGGCCTTGCAGCAAAAACCGGGCGCGCTGACGCTGATCGACACGCATGCCGGCTGCGGGCTGTACGACCTTGGCGGCGACGAGGCCCAACGCACCGGCGAAGCCGCGCAGGGCGTGCTGCGGGCCTTTGCCGACCAGAACCCCTTGCTGGACGCCTACCGCGCCGCCGTCCAAGCGGTGAATGTCGGTACCGAGCCGCAGCTCTACCCCGGCTCGCCGCGGTTTCTCGCGCAGCTTCTGCGCCCGCAGGATTTCCTGATCCTCAACGAAAAACATCCAGAGGACGCCTATACCTTGCGCGGCGTCATGCGCGGCACGTCCGCTGCCGTGCACGAGCGCGACGCCTATGAGCTATGGCTGGCGGTGGTGCCGCCCCGAACCGCGCGCGGCGTGGTGGTGGTCGATCCGCCCTATGAGCAATTGGACGAACGCGACCGGATCACGGCAACGCTCGCTGCCGCTCACCGCAAATGGGCGCATGGCGTGACGGTGATCTGGTATCCGCTGAAAGACCGCGCCACGCATTCGCGGTGGAAGGCGCAGGTACGCAAGCTCGGCATCCCGAAAGTGCTGGGGGTGGAGCATTGGCTGTACGACGAAGATCAGCCCGGCATTTATAATGGCGCGGGCCTTTTTATCGTCAATTCGCCATACGCCTTCACGCGGGCGTTGCCGCCTCTGCTGGACGCCTTGCGCGCTGTGCTCGCGCCGGAGGGGCATCGCGGCGAGCTCACAACCGAGTGGTTGAGCGCGTAACGGAAACGCGACGGCCGCCCCTTTCTAACCCCACCCGCTGGACGAACCGCCCCCGGCACCCTAAATCAGTCTAGCGTCACTCAGGCGCATCTCGACGCCGGAACCGGCGCACTGCGGGAACCACCCGCCAAAAACATAGGATCGACCGATGGCCGACAAGCACACGTCTCTGCAAGACCTGTTCCTCAATGCGCTCCGCCGCACCAAGACCCCGATCACGATGTTCCTCGTCAAGGGCGTCAAGCTCCAGGGCATCGTCACTTGGTTCGACAATTTCTCGGTGCTGCTTCGCCGCGACGGTCAGTCGCAGCTGATCTACAAGCACGCGATTTCGACGATCATGCCGTCGAACACCGTCGACATCGACGCGATCGTCAATGCGGTCGGTGAGGCGCAGCGCAAGCAGCCGTTGCTGCAGGAAATCTTCCTCAACGCAGTGCGGAAGTCGGAGGACAACGTGACGATGTTCCTCGTCAACGGCGTGATGCTGCAGGGACAGATCGCGGCGTTCGACCTGTTCTGCATGTTGCTCCAGCGCGACGGCATGGCGCAGCTCGTCTACAAGCATGCGGTCTCGACGATCCAGCCCGCGCACCCCCTCAATTTGGCTGATGAAACAGCAGGTTCGGACGAAGATTGACCACTGGATTTGAACGCGACCGCGATGATGTAGCGCGCGGTGCCAAGGCGGTCGTCGTCTATCCCGATACCGGTGCATCGACGCGCGACGCTGAGGCGCGGCTGGCGGAAACCGCCGGTCTCGCCATGGCGATCCATGTCGAAGTGGTCGATCGCGTCGCGATCAAGGTCCGAACGCTCCAGCCCTCGACGCTGATCGGGAAAGGTCAGCTCGAGGCGCTCGCGGCGACGGTGCGGATGGGCGAGGCCGAGCTGGTCGTTTTCGACGCAAACCTCACGCCGGTCCAGCAACGCAACCTCGAAAAGGCGCTGTCGGCCAAGGTGATCGATCGCACTGGGCTGATCCTGGAAATCTTCGGCGAGCGCGCCGCGACCGCCGAAGGCCGCCTGCAAGTCGAGCTCGCGCATCTCGATTACCAGGCGGGCCGGCTGGTGCGCAGCTGGACCCATCTGGAACGTCAGCGCGGCGGCTTCGGCTTCCTCGGCGGCCCGGGCGAGACGCAGATCGAGGCCGACAGGCGCTTGATCCGCGATCGCATGGCGCGGCTGAAGAAGGAGCTCGAGCAAGTGTCGCGCACGCGCGGCCTGCACCGCGACCGCCGCCAGCGCGCGCCGTGGCCGGTGATCGCGCTCGTCGGCTATACCAACGCCGGAAAATCGACGCTGTTCAACCGGATGACGGGTGCTGACGTCATGGCCGAGGATCTGCTCTTCGCGACGCTGGACCCGACGCTGCGCCAGATCGCGCTCCCCGGAATCGACAAGGCGATCCTCTCGGACACCGTCGGATTCGTCTCTGAACTGCCGACCCAGCTCGTCGCCGCGTTCAAGGCGACACTCGAGGAGGTGGTCTCGGCCGATCTGCTGATCCACGTCCGCGACATCGCGCATCCCGATACGCTCGTGCAGCGCGACGATGTCGAGACCGTGCTGCGCGACATCGGCGTCGATACGTCGGTGCCGCGGATCGAAGCGTGGAACAAGCTTGACTTGCTCGACGAAGACGAGCGTGCCGAATGGCTCGGCGAGGCCGCGCGGCGCGAGGATGTCGTGGCGATCTCGGCGCTGAGCGGGGAAGGGGTGGCGGGCCTGCTCGACACCGTTGCCGCGCTGCTGACCGTGAGCCATCGGCGCTATACGATCCTGCTCGACGCCGGCGACGGCGCGGGCGCGGCGTGGCTGCACGCGCATGGCGACGTGCTGTCGCAATCGGTCGAAGGCGAGCAGGCGATCTACGACGTCCGGATGGCCGAGCGCGACTATGAGCGCTTCGCCCAGCGCTAGTGGTGTCGATCCCGCGCTGATCGCGGGCTGGGTCGCGGCGCGTTCCTGCGCACGCGGGGTTGCTGCGCCGGTCGCCGATCACGGCGGCTGGCGCGTCGATACGCGCAGCGACGTGGAATGGTGCCGCTACATCTTCGCGCGCGCCGATCGGGAGATTTCGACGCTCGCGCGGACGATCGGGCGACCGCAGGTGTTCATCAAGGTTTGCGCGACCGATGCCGATATGCTGGCGCTTCTGCCGAACGACTGGGCGCTTCAGGCGCGCTGCTGGGTAATGACCGCTACGGTCGATCCGACGCACCGCCCGTTAGCTGCCGGCTATCGTCTGAGGGTCGATGAGACCGACGGCGTGATCGCCGCGACGATCGTCGCACCCGACGGAACGTTCGCGGCAAGCGGCTATGCGGCCGAGACGGCGGGGGTGTTCGCCTATGACCGGATCGTCACCAGTCCCGATCACCAACGGCGCGGTCTCGGCCATGCGGTGATGGGCGCATTACGCGGACAGCGGCGGGATGCGGCCTCGCGCGAAATCCTCGTCGCGACCGATCAGGGAAGGGCGCTCTACACCAGCCTCGGCTGGACCGTGCAGAGTGCCTATGCGAGCGCGCTTAGTCCTGCCGTGTACGCTTGATCGACTGCCACAGCGCTTCCTTCTCTTCGAGCGACAGAGCCCCGAAACCATCGCCCGCTGCGCTCTCCATCGCCTTGAAGCGCTGCTCGAACTTCGCATTGCCGCGGCGTAGCGCGGCCTCCGGGTCGACCCCGAGCTTGCGCGCCCAATTCACGACCGAGAACAGCAAGTCGCCGATCTCGTCCTCCCGTTCATCGTGCGTCGCCGCTGCCTCGACCTCCGCGATTTCCTCATGGATCTTGGCGCGCGGGCCTTCGGTATCGGGCCAGTCGAACCCGGTCCGCGCGGCGCGCTTCTGCAGTTTTTCCGCGCGGAGCAGCGCAGGCAGGCCGACCGCGACGCCGTCGAGCGCGCCGCCGGCACCCTTGGCGGCGCGTTCCTCGGCCTTGATCTGTTCCCAGCGCTGATGCCCGCCGTTTTCGGCATCGCCAAAGATGTGCGGATGGCGGCGCTCCATCTTGTCGCTGATCGCGGCGACCACGTCGGGCAGCGCGAACAGGCCGGCTTCCTCGGCGATCCGGCTGTGGAACACGACCTGGAGCAAGAGGTCGCCGAGCTCGTCCTTGAGATCGGCCATGTCGTCGCGCGCGATCGCGTCGGCGACTTCATAGGCCTCTTCGATCGTGTACGGCGCGATGCTCGCGAAATCCTGCGCGACGTCCCATTCGCAGCCCGTCGCCGGATCGCGCAGCCGCGCCATGATGGCGACGAGACGCGCGATCACCGCACAATCCTGTCGAAGCGGATGTCGAGACTCCGAGCGGAAGGGGGGCAATGCATGGTGATATCGAACTCGCGGCTAGAACCAGGCGCGAGAGGCCCGCGCACGGCCTTCCGTATCGCAGGATGCAGGCGAAGGCGATCTCTTCCCCGCGCGCTCCGAACCGCACCGGCTCGAGGCGCGATCCTCAATGACGAACTGGCGTGCGATCCCGGCTCGACGCGCGACCCAATCCGCTGGGGATAGCGCGCGTGGCATCGAACTCGCCATCCAGCAGCACCGCCTGCGCTTGCCGCGCCAAGGTCCGGACATTGCCCGTCCTTGCGTCGCGCAACAGCTCCGCCGCGGCTTGCCCCTGTGGCCAGCTCCCCAGGCCCGAGCGCGCATTGATATGCCCCGCGCGCCCGATATCGACCAGCCCCGAACCCCATTTGCGCGCCAGCGCCTGCGACTCCTCGATCGTGGCATAAGGATCGTCTTCGCTCGCAATGAGCAGCGAAACGAACGGCAAGGCCCGGCGCGGATCGTTCCCGAAGCGCGCGATGCGCGGATCGAGCGCGGCGCGCTCGGTCGCGGGCGGCGCGACGAGCAGGGCTCCCAAGACCGACGACGCGCCGCTTGGGCCGGAGGCGTTGGCCCACCACGTCACAGCCTGGCAACCCAGGCTGTGCGCCACCAACACGATCGGCCCGCGGGCCGCAGCGACCGCTTGATCGATCCGGCTCATCCAGACCGTCCGGTTGGGATTATCCCAGTCGCCGAGATCGATCCGATGCGTATCGCGCCGTTCGCGCTCCCAGCGTGTCTGCCAATGGTCGTCGCTCGAACCGAGCAACCCGGGGACCGTGAGAAGGATCGGCTGGATCATGCGGCGATCCACAGATAAGGCGAGCGCGGCGCATGGACCAACTCAGGCATTTGGTAAGAATGGGGCATCATCAAATCCGATCTCAATGATGGGATATGATCTCGCTTATCGCGTGGCGCCGCAAAGGCCGCTTTCTTCGAGGGACTAAAGCTGGACTTTGCCCATCCGCCCTATCTGGATCTAGGCAACCTGCAAGTCCGATAATATACATTATGTTAAACCTGCGCCGATATGGCGCCACAGTCGGCGCCGGCTCAAGCGCTCGTGGTTGCACCCTGCCAAAGCGTCACGACTATAAGCAGCACCCCGAAGATCGCGACCCATGCCAGCGCCATCTTGATCGCATCGCCGATCGGCAGACGCCGCGCGGCGAGCGCGCTCAGCGGCAGGATCAGCACGAGGACATACAGCACGATCGTCATCGCGCCGTCGCTCACAGTGCCCGTTCCAAACCGTCATAACCCGGCTCGACGCCCGGCGGCAGTTCGGCGACGAGCGTGGCGTAATCCATCGACTGGTCCATGTGCGTCAGCACGGTGTGGCCGGGCCGGAACGCCTCGACCCAGCCCAGCACGCTCGGCAAATCGGCATGCGACGGATGCGGACGTCGGCGCAGCGCGTCGACCACCCACAAATCGAGCCCTTGATACAGTGTCGCCATATCGGGCGTCATCGCGCTGAAATCGGTCGCATATCCGATCGATCCCGCTGCGCTGACGAAGCGCAGTCCGGCCGAGACGAACGGTCCATGCGGCTGCTCGACGGTGCTGACCGTGATGTCGCCGATCGTGATCGAGTCCGGGAGTGGCTCGATCG
Source organism: Sphingomonas sp. PWP1-2 (assembly GCF_049898305.1). NCBI lineage: Bacteria > Pseudomonadati > Pseudomonadota > Alphaproteobacteria > Sphingomonadales > Sphingomonadaceae > Sphingomonas > Sphingomonas sp. PWP1-2. The sequence continues at coordinate 492,174 of NZ_JAFCXM010000002.1, read as the reverse complement.
CTACGGTCGGCGGATACCCGTCGTGCCCGCGAAAGACATAGCTGAAGCGGCGTTCGAGCATTGCCTTGAGGTCAGGCCGCGCAAGCCCACGGACCGGGCGCCCCATCGCGTGGAACACCTGGCGCAGGTCGTCGATGCCATGCGTGTGATCGGCATGGTCGTGCGTCCAGATCACCGCGTCGAGCGTGTCGACTCCCGCCGCCAGCAACTGCTCGCGCATGTCGGGTCCGGTATCGACCAGGATCCGCGTCGTCGCGCTCTCGATCAGGATCGACGCGCGCAGCCGGCGGTTGCGTGGATTGGTCGGGTCGCATGCGCCCCAGTCGTTGCCGATCCGCGGGACCCCGGAGGAGGTTCCCGAACCGAGGATCCGCACCTTCATAGGCGCGTCTTGGTGAACAAAGCATGAAAGTTCTCGGCGGTCGCGGCCGCCAGCGTTTCGAGCGCCTCGCCGCGCAACTGCGCGAGGAACGCCGCGGTATCGGCGACGAACGCAGGCTCGCCCGTCTTGCCGCGGTGCGGGACCGGCGCAAGGAACGGCGCATCGGTCTCGATCAACAGCCGGTCGAGCGGCAACCGCACCGCGGTTTCCTGCAGGTCCTTGGCGTTCTTGAAGGTCACGATCCCCGAGATCGAGATATAGCAGCCGATTTCGAGCGCGATATCGGCGAACGCCCCGCTCGCGGTGAAGCAATGGATGACAGCGGGATAGGCCCCCTTCCCCATCTCCTCGCGCATGATCTCGGCGGTATCGTCCTCGGCGTCGCGCGTGTGGACGACGAGCGGCAGCTGCGTCTCGCGCGCCGCCGCGATGTGCGCGCGGAAGCTCGCGCGCTGGCGGTCGCGATCACTGTGATCATAGAAGTAATCGAGCCCGCTCTCGCCGATCCCGACGACGCGCGGGTGCTGCGCGCGCTCGACCAGTCGCGCGGTGCCGATATCGGGATGCTGGTCGGCCTCGTGCGGATGGATGCCGACGGTCGCCCAGACGTCGCTTTCGCGCTCGGCCGTGGCGATCACCGCATCCCACTCGCTCTCGCGCGTCGCGATGTTGAGCATCGCATGGACGCCGCGCGCACGGGCGCGGGCGAGCACGTCCTGCTGCCCCTCGACCAGGCCCTTGTAATTGAGGTGGCAATGGCTGTCGGCGAACATCAGGCCTCCACCGCCGGGGCTTCGAGCCGCGGAAACACCCCCGCCGGCGCCGGCAGCGTCAACCCCGGCGCGAGCGGATGGCCGAGCGCTTCGAAGCCGCGCGCGTCGGGGTTTTGCGCAAGCAGGTCGAGCAGTTTGTCTGCACCGCCCGGGATCGCCCAGCGCGCGAGGATTGCGATCCGGCGGATCGCCTCGGCGGCATGATAGAGGATCGTGTCGGCACGCTCGGGGTCGGTCTTGCGCACGCTCCACGGCGCCTGGTCGGCGAAATACTGGTTGGCGTCGCGCGCCGCGGACCAGATCGCCTCGAGCGCGTTATGCAGCGCAAGGTCGGTCATTGCGCTGTGCATGCCGGTCTCGGCCGCCTCGACGCTCGCGATCAGCGCGTCTTCCGCCGCGGTCCGCACGCCCATCGCCGGAACGACGCCGCCGCACGCCTTGGCGATGATCGACAGGCACCGCTGCGCGAGATTCCCGAGATTGTTGGCGAGATCGGCGTTGCAGCGCGTGACGATCGCCTCTTCCGAATAGCTGCCATCCTGCCCGAAGCTGACTTCGCGTAGCAGGAAATAGCGCAGCGCATCGACACCGAAGCGCGTCGCCAGTTCCATCGGATCGGTCACGTTGCCGACCGACTTCGACATCTTCTCCCCGCGGTTGAGCAGGAAGCCGTGCCCGAACACCGCGCGCGGCAGCGGAATGTTCGCGCTCATCAGGAACGCCGGCCAGTAAACGGCATGAAATCGCACGATATCCTTGCCGATGACATGTAGCTGCGCCGGCCAGAAGGTCTCGTACAATTCGACATCGTCGGGATAGCCGACGCCGGTCAGATAATTGGTCAACGCGTCGACCCACACGTACATGACGTGACCGGGGCTCCCGGGTACCGGCACGCCCCAGTCGAAGCTAGTGCGCGAGACCGAAAGGTCCGAGAGACCACCCTCGACGAAGCGCAGGATTTCGTTGCGGCGTGCCTCGGGGCGAATGAAGTCCGGGTTCGCGGCGTAGAAATCGAGCAGCGGCTGCTGGTATTTGGAAAGCTTGAAGAACCACGTCTCCTCGGCGGTCCATTCGACCGGTGTGCCCTGTGGCGACAGCTTGACGCCGCCCTCGCCCTCGACGAGTTCCTTCTCGTCGTAAAACGCTTCGTCGCGGACCGAGTACCAGCCCTCGTAGCGGTCGAGATACAGGTCGCCAGCCGCCTCCATCGCGCGCCAGATCGCCTGGCTGGCGCGGTAATGATCCTCGTCGCTGGTGCGGATAAACCGATCGTACGAGATATCAAGCGCGTCGGCCATCGCCTTGAAATACCCGCTCATCTCGTCGGCAAGCGCGCGGGGCGTCAGATCGCGCTTGCGCGCTTCCTGGACCATCTTGAGACCATGTTCGTCGGTGCCCGTCTGGAAACGGACTTCGCGCCCCAGCTGGCGCTGATAGCGCGCGATCGCATCGGTCGCGATCGCCTCATAGGCGTGGCCGACATGCGGGCGGCCGTTGGGGTAACTGATCGCGGTCGTGATATAATAGGGGTCGGTCATGCGCGCCTCCTAGGGCATCCGCGCGCGATATTGAAGCCTCGCCGCGGTGCCAGCGTTACACAGCGAGCCGGGCGACGATCCCCGCCATTTCATAGACGGTCGCCTGCGCATCGAGCGTCAGCGCGCGCGCGGTCGCGGCCAGCTCGCGCGCGGCGTCATACCCGTCGAGCGCGATCCGCAGGCGTTCGCCCTGGCGCTCGGCAGCATGCGCCGCGATGAACGCCGGTGCCCGGTCGAGAAACGCCTCGTAGCGCTTCTGCGCGGCTTTCAGCGCGAGCGACTTGGCGAGCCGGACGCGGCGGCCGTTGCCCGGGTCGCCCTCCCGCGCGATCACCGCGAGCGCCTGGTCGAGGGCTGCGAGATCGAGCCCGGCAAAACCGAGCGCGCGTCCCGGCGAGCCATGCGCGACGCCGACGAGCGCGGTCAGTTCGGCCGGATCGGCGCTCGGCAGCAGATGCTCGAGCACCGACGTCATGGTGGCGTCGCCCAGCGGATCGAAGCGCAGCTGGCGGCAGCGCGAGCGGATCGTCGGGAGCAACCGGCCCGGCGCATGGCTGATCAGCAGGAAGATCGTCCCCTGCGGCGGCTCTTCGAGGTTCTTGAGCAGTGCGTTCGACGCGCCCGGGCGCTCGAGGTCATCGACCGAGTCGATGATCACGACGCGCCGGTCCGACATAGACGGCCGCGTCGCGAACATCGGCCCGAGCGCGCGAACCTGCGCGATCGGTATACTCCGCGCGAGATCGAGACCGGTCTTGTCGCCCTCCTTCGGCTGGCGGGTCAGCTCGCGATAGTCGGGATGTGATCCCGCAGCGATCAGCTTGCGCTGCGGGTCGCTCTCGGGAACGTCGAACCCGGGCGGCAAGTCCGCCCCCGCCCCTTGCGCGAACAAGCGCAGCGCCGCGGCGCGCGCGAAGGTCGCCTTGCCGATCCCCTCGGGGCCGGCAAACAGCCAGGCATGGTGCAGCGCCCCGCTCGCCATTGCGGCAGCGAACGCCTGATGCGCGGCGTCGTTGCCGAGCGGCAGCGTCATGGCAGCAAGTCCGCGACCGCTGCGAGGACCGAGCCGGCGACGTCTTCGATTCCCGCTGCGGCATCGATCATCCGGAAGCGCGCGGGCTCGTTCGCCGCAAAACGCCGGAACGCCGCAGCAACGTCGGCATGGAACTCGGGGCCCCGCGCCGCGAAGCGATCGGACGCGTCGCCGTCGCGCAGCGCGGCGCGCGCGCTCCCTTGCTCGGGCGACAGCTCGAGCACGAGCGTGCGATCGGGCAGCAGCCCGCGCGAACCGAACGCGTGCAGTGCAAGCACCGCGGCATCGTCGATCCCGCCGGCAACGCCCTGATACGCCCGGCTGCTGTCGAGGAACCGATCACAGATCACCCACCGGCCAGCGCCAATCGCGGGCCGGATCGTCTTCTCGACATGATCGGCGCGCGCCGCGGCGAACAGCAAGGCTTCGCTGTGCGCGCTCCAGAGCGCGACATCGCCCTGCATCAGCAGCGCACGGATCGCCTCCGCGCCCTCGCTTCCGCCGGGTTCGCGCGTGACGAGCGCATCGATCCCACGCTCGGCGAGCGCGGCAGCAAGCCGTTTCGCTTGAGTCGACTTGCCCGCCCCCTCCCCGCCTTCAAGCGAGATGAAGCGTCCGATCACCCGCCGAACAGCCCCATCAGACCCGCCCAGGCGCGGCCGAAGAAGCCGGCTTCGCTGACGTCGTTGGCGGCGACCAGCGGGAGGCGCTCGGCGGGCATGCCGGGCGTCACCACGACGAGGTCGGCGATATGCTGGCCAGCCTTGATCGGCGCCTTGATCGGGCCGTCATATTGCACGCTGAGCTTCATCTCGCCCGCCGTGCCGGCCGGCACGGTCGCGCTCAGATCGTTGGCGGCAACGAGGCCGACGCTGTTCGCGCTGCCGAGCTGGACTTCGGCGGTCTCGATTTGCTTGCCCTTGGCGAGGATCGGCTTGGCCTGCCACGCACGGAAGCCCCATTCCATGAACTTGACCGATTCCTCGGCGCGCTGGCCCGAAGTGCCGAGCCCCGCCATGACGAGCACGAGACGGCGGCCGTTCTGCATCGCCGACCCGGTGAAGCCATAGCCAGCCTCGTCGGTGTGCCCGGTCTTCAAGCCATCGGCACCCGACACGCGCCCGAGCAACGGATCGCGATTGGCCTGGTCGATCGGCTTCTCGCCGCCGAGCGTCTTGCCCCAGGTAAAGCTGCGCAGCGAATAGAAGCGCTTGTAGAGATCGGGATAGGTCTGGATCGTCGCCGAGGCGAGCTTGGCGAGATCGCGCGCCGTAACATAGGTTACGCCGTTGTCGGGCCAGCCGTTAGCCGTGCCAAAATGGCTGTTCGCCAGGCCGAGCTTGGTCGCCGCGCGGTTCATCCGTTCGGTGAACGCGCTCTCGGTCCCCGAAATGCCCTCGGCGAGCACGACGCAGGCGTCGTTGCCCGACAGCGTGACGATGCCCTTGAGCAGATCCTCGACGCTGACCTCCTCGCCCGACGACAGGAACATCGTCGACCCTTGCGAGTGCCACGCGCGCCACGTCTCGGGGCGGACCGGGAATTTCTGGTCGAGCTTCAATTCGCCCGACTTGATCATCTCGAACGCGACATAGACCGTCATCATCTTCGCCATCGAGGCGGGCGGCATGCGGCGATCGGCGTCCTTCTGATACAGGATCGCACCCGACGACAAATCCTGCAGATAGGCGACCGGCGCCGGTGTCTGGAATTCGGGGGCGGCAACCGCCGGGCACGTCGCGGCGATGGCAACGACGGCGGCGGCGAGCAGTTTCTGGCGCGAGGACATGCGGTTCGGTCTCGTTTTTCAGTCGGTGTGGAAAATGCGTGCGTCAGCATAGCCGCGTCGTGCGGCGCCGTCACGTGCGCGCTGCGCAGCGGCGGAATCGGCGAAGGGGCCAAGCTGGACGCGGTAGAGCTTGCCGAGCGGGACGACGCGGCCGCCGAGCTGCTTGGCGAGTGCGGCCGCGCGCTCGGCGGACGACAGCGCCGCGACCTGGACCATGAGGCCGCCGCGGGCCGCCGCTGGCGCTGGCGCAGGCGCAGGCTTCGCGCGAGCGGGCGCCTCGATCTCGGGTGCCGAGTGCGGCTTCACGGGTGCACTCCGCTGCGGCGCGGGAGCCGGGCGGGTCGTGCCGACCGCCGCCGGCCGACTGGGCGAGCGCGGCGCGGGCGCGACACGCTCGGCAGGCAGTTTGCGCCGAAGCGCCACGAGCAAGGTCGGCGGCGCGTCGAGCCGGGGCGACGCCGCTTGCCCCGCCTGCAGCGCGCGAAGATCCTGCGGCGAGACGATGACGGTGCGGACGCGGATGCCGCCATGATCGCCCACACCGAGCGCCTGCGCCGCGCCCGGCGACAAGGCGACGACCGCGCCGCTGCTCTGTGCGACGACCAACGCGATGATCGTCCGCCCGCTGTCGAGCGCGGTCAGCTCGACCGGCGTGCCGGGCGCGAGCGTCGGATGCCCCACGCCGATCCCGACCGTCGCCCAGCGCCCTTCGGGCGGCGCGGTAAGCAGCGTTGCATAGCCGACGCCGTCCTCACGGGCTTCTCCCGACGTCCCGCGCGGGCCGGCCCCTTGCGCGACTTCGGGCGGCAGATCCTGCGGCGGCCGCGCACTGTCGGACGGCAGGGTCGGGTCACGCAAATCACGCTGCGCCACGGTAGCGGGCGACGCCACGACGCCAAACAGCGCCAAGCCAAGCAACAGCGTCACGCGCTTATTGCTCGACCGCGTCGGCGAGCAACCCGACCGACAGCGCGTAGAAATTCGAACAGTTATAATCGAGGATCACGCGGTAATTCCCGGTCAGGAGGTAGGCGGTCCGCCCGACGCCATCGGGCTCGATCAGCGTCGCCAGCACGGAATCGGCGGGCCAGCTGCGCGACGCGGGCGCGACGCCGAGCGCGCGCCATTCGGCCATCGTCTTCCAACCGCTGTGGCGCGCAAACACCTTGAGGCAGCGCGGCGACAGCAAGCGGTTGGTGATCTGGCTGCGGTCGAAGCTCGCCGGCACCGACACCGCCAGACCCCATGGCTGGCCCGGACGCCAGCCGGCATTGGCGAAATAATTGCCGATTGACGCCAGCGTATCGGCATGGCTCGACCAGATATCGGCGCGCCCGTCGCCATCGCCGTCGCGCGCGAGCCGCAAATAGATCGACGGCAGGAATTGCGGCCCGCCCGTCGCCCCCGCCCAGCTCCCGACAAGCTGCGACCGCGTCACGCCGCGGTCCATCATCTGCATCGAGGCGATGAACTCATCGGCGAACAGATCGCGCCGCCGCCCCTCATAGGCGAGCGAGGCGAGCGCGCGCGGCAGGTCGAACCCGCCCATCACGCGGCCATAGCTCGTCTCATGCCCCCAGATCGCGACCATGATCGATTCGGGAACACCGGTCTGCTGCTCGATCCGGCGCAGGCGCCAGCGCTCGGCTTGATAGGCGCTGCGGCCGTTGGCGATGATCGCGCTGCTCAGATGCTGGGCCTGATACGGCGCGAAATCGGGGACCCCCGCGTTGGGATTGGCGCCGGGCTGCGCACGATCGAGCTCGATCACGCGTGGATTGAGCGTCAGCGTCGGCATCACCGCGTCGAGCGTCGCGCGGCTGACGCCCTTCGCTTCGGCCTTGGCGCGCAGCGTCGTCAGATAGCTCCGGAAACCGGAATCGTCCTGCGCGCAGGCGGCGCCGCCGACCCCGAGGCAGAGCGCAGCCGCCGTCAGTCCAAGGGCGATCCGCGCCCGTAATGTGTGTTTGTCCCGCATGCGCCAACAGTGGCACAGCCGCCCGCGCACATGAACCCCCAAAGGCCTGCAGCCCGTCACAAACCTTGCACGCGGTGGCCCTTGCGTCATGCCGCGTCGGGTCGCTATGCGAGCGGAAGCGCGGAGAGATGGCCGAGTGGTTTAAGGCAGCGGTCTTGAAAACCGCCGTGGGTGCAAGCTCACCGTGGGTTCGAATCCCACTCTCTCCGCCACGTCGCACCGTCGACCTTCGATAAACGTGCTGGATCGGGACCTGTGTTTACGGCGTTCTGTCTGCCTCGGCGTTCGGCGGTGGCAGCGACACCGCATCAATCGTGGCGTCCACCGGGTGGCACTCACCGTGGCTGCACCAAATGATCGACGCAGCGGGCACGGCTACTGCGCAGGATCTTCCAACCGCGTCAGCGTGAAACCGACCTGGCTCGCCGTACCTGCTGATCGGGCTTTGCAAGCTCCATGTCGGGCATTGGCCGAATACGAACGGCGCTCACCCGGCGCCTTGAAGCAGCGGTTCGTCCACGCCGTTAGGCCGACCGATGCGATATCTGTCTAGCTCGCGAGATACGGGTCTACCGGTGGAAATCCAGGGACAGACACAAGAGGAACAGGCCGAGACGCCGCCGTTGCCAGCCACGCGTCCCCGCCCACCCGATGGCGGATAGAGCCGTCACCCCGCGTGGCCACACGCCCATAGACCGGACACTCGCGTTCCGTGGGCGCCCCGGCGAACATCATGGCGATGTTGCCGTAGGTACTTGGGTCACGACCATCGAGGCTCAGGCGATCATTGAGATAGCAAGCGGTCGCCCATGCCGCTTCCGGACTGGGCGTCATCGCGATGATGCGCTTGCACCAGTACATCCGCAGGTTGTTGTGCATCCAGCCCTCGGCCAGGAACTGGCGCTGACACGCATTCCACGTCTCGTCGCGTGTCTCGCCCCTCAGCATGGCTGAAAGCGGCTCTTGGTCGGGGCGGAGGTCGCCGGCATGGTCGGTGAGTGTCTGGCGCGCCCAGGGGGCGATCCGGTCGTACCGTTCGGGCGCGTCGAGATGCCGCGCTTGATGGTGGAACCATTCCCGCCAGCCGAGCAACTCGTCGGCGAACTTGCGCTTGTGCTGTCCACCTGCGGCAGCACCGTTCACTGCCGCCATGACCTCGCGCGGGCCAAGCACGCCAAAGTGCAGATAAGGCGAAAGACCGCTCGCGCTATCGAGACGCGTGGCATCGTTCCGGTTGGACGCGTAGCCGGGCAGCACGTCTGCGACCAAGCGTGTGAGCCGCGCCTCCGCCGCGTTCCGACCCGCTGGATGCATCTGGGTGACCGGGACCGAATGGTCGATGTCGAGGCCGGCAATCAGGGTGCCCAGCTCGTCCGCGCGGAGCGTGTCAGGCGTGAACGGCAACGCTCCGGAATAGGCGGCGACGTCTGCGATTTCCTCGTCCCAGGCCGCCCAAGCGGCCCGCGCTGGCTCATGGCGACGCAGGAAAGCGGTTCGCCCCTGCACGTCGCGGCCGATGACGGCCGGTGGCACCAGACAGGCGGCATTCACCGCAAGAACGGGCACGTCGACCCTTCCCGCCACGCGTTCCGACTGCCACCGCGCAACGAAGGTCGGCTGGTCTTCCACGACGATCGCCGCGGCCGCGACACCCAGCCGGTAGACCAGACCCTTTTCCCGTCGCTCGGCACGCTCGACGTGCTGGACGCAAGCCAGCCCGCGCCGGCGACATCCCTCCGCGAGATCGATGCTCGCTCTCAGGATGAAGTGGTGGAGCCGGTCCGACGCATACGGATAGTCCTCGCGGACACCGTGATAGACCAGCACCGGCAGGTGCAGCGCGTTGCCGAGGCGGACGGCTGCGTCGATAACGGGGTTGTCGCAAGCGCGCAGCGCCTGCTGGAGCCAGCACAGGACGTATCGACCGCCCTGCGCTGGCAATCGGTCGTTCAGCGGCCGAACGCGCGGTGCCTGGTGCCAGTCGGAAAGTTCAGCAAGCCGTCCAGATAGTGCCATCACAAACTCCGGCCACGTTGATGCCCCGTGGCCAACGCGGTCTTGTTATGCGCATCCTGGCGCCAGCGGCGAAGATAGTCGCCAAAATAAGCGAACGTTCGTTTAGAAGCGTCCGCATCGCCGAGGTCCCGCCTCGATCTTTCAGCAACGCGGCATCCCACCCGAGCAAGCGCGATCGGCGGGTACCGGCCGATCCCGCCACGGTGCCTGGACTGATCGCCGCCACCGGGCGAGACGCGAACTGACGCCGATCGCCTATCCCCTCGGTTCGGCACTTCCCCCGAGCGCTGAAGGCGTGCCGACCTGCGGAACGTTCCGCATCCTATCGGGCTATGGCCTCACCGCGATGGGTTTCCAGTCCACGGTCGCGGCTCATGTCCAGGTCGCGGCGCTGCGCCGGGTCTATGGCGATCGCAATAACAAGCGCGCGGCGCGGCAGGAGTGACCACACCCTTGGCCGATACCGCGACGCGACATCACCCTGCGCTACGGCTTTTCCGGAAACGTACGCCATGCGGCATCGCACCGCGCGGCAATGGAAGCCTGCTCGGTCGCTTGACCGGTAGGATCGGGCACCGCGCCGCCTTTGCCGATCAGGAAGCGGGCGTGCACGGTTTCCCATCGCGGTACCGCCGTGAACCGCACGTCGTCGAGCGCGAGCTCGAGCGTGTGCGCGGCGTCATAGCCATTGGCGATCAGCCGCCCGCCATCGCCATAAACCCGCCGCAGCACGATGCCGCGATAGACCGGGATCAGCTCGCCGCGCGCCTCCTTGTCATAGGCGGTGTAGATGTCGATCGGCCGCTTGCTGCCGCGAATGCAGACGTCCTCGTAATGCACATCCTCGACCAGCCCGCCGCGGCTCGCGTCGCTCTTGATGCGCAAGCCCGAAGTGGTGCCGTCGAGCGTCAGCCCCTTGACCAGCACGTGCGCGACGCCGCCATTGGTCTCGCTGCCGATCGACATGCCGTGGCCCGAGTAGAAATGGTTGTCGAGGATCGAGACGTAGCGCGTGCCGCCGGTCTTGCCCGCCTTGATCGCGACATTGTCGTCGCCGGTGCGGATGAACGTCCTGGTGATCGTCACGTCCTCGCTCGCGCCGGGATCGATCCCGTCGGTGTTGCGCGCGTCGGCGGGCGTATCGACGATCACGCCCCACGCGGTGAAGCCCTGCAGGCGGTTGGCGACGACGTGGAAATTGGGCGAGTTCGCCAGGCGCACGCGGTACAGCGTGAAATTGCGCCCGCGATCGGCGACGATCAGCCGCGGGACGTTCTGATTGCCCTTCTCGACCTGCGCGCGGCGCGCGAGCTGCCACCACGTCTCGCTTCCGCCGGCCATCGGCTGGCCGCCATTACCCTCGACCGTGCCGTCGCCCACGATCGCGACGTCGGTCGCATCGGCGATGTGCAGCAGCGGTCGACACCCCTTCCCGCGCTGGTCGAACTTCCCGCAAGCGTGCTCGCCAGTGTCGAACAGCGCCGGATCGGGGATCGCGGCGAGCACGGCAGCGCGATCGAGCCACAGCGTCGTCCGCATCGGCAGCTCGAGCGGACCGCTGTCGTAGCGCCCTGCGCTCAGCCGCACCGCCTGCCCCGCACAGCGCTTGAGCGCGGCCTGCAGCTCGGCGGCGCGGTTGCCCGCTTTGGGCGTCAGCGTCTCGCACGCAGTCGCGGGCAGACGCGGCTCGGTCACCGTGCGGCGATCCTGCGCGGTGGCGGGGGCCGCGAGGATCAGGCTCGTCGCGGCAAGAATCGAATAGCGCATCGCTGCGTCCTTTACGCTGGAACCCATCAGAAGACGAACCGCACGCCGGCGGTGATCACCCGCCCGGTGCTCTGGTAGTTCTGCGCGACCGGGTCGGCCTGATATTCGGTCGCATAGCTCGCCGCGTTGGTCAGGTTGCGGCCCTCGAGCGTCAGGCGCGCATAGCTGGTCAGCGCATAGGACATCGCCGCATCGACATTGAACTGGCTCGCGCGATAGCCGAAATCGGAGACCACCGGCGAGTTGCAGACCGCGCCGTTGTTGGTCGTCAGGCCGACCGCGCACGTTCCCGACGCGAGCGGGAAGCGCGTGACATATTGCGTGCGATACGCGCCCGACACGCGCGCCGAGAATTTGGCGTCCTCATAATAAAGCGTCGCGTTGAACGCGTCGGGCGAGGTGTTGAGGAATGGCCCCTGCGCATAGACGTTGACCGCGGTCCCGGTCTGCGTGCGCGTCGTCGCCAGCTGTGCGCTCGTCAGATAATTGAGCTTCGACGAGATGTGCGTGTAGTTGGCGGTGATGCCGAAGTTCTTGAGGAACCCCGGCAGGAAGAAGAATTGCGACTGGACGTTGACCTCGACGCCACGGATCTTGCCGCCCGGCGCGTCATTGTACTGGCGCACCGCAAAGACCCCGCCTTGCTGGGTGTAGGCGAGCAAGGTCGGGCTGGTGATGCTCGCATAGATCGATTCCAGCGTGGCGGCGTCGTAGATCGACTGGAGCGCATATTCGCCGGCGATCTGCTGCGGAAAGGTTTCGAGATTCTTCATGAAGAACCCGACCGAGATCAGCCCGCCGCGACCGAAATAATGTTCGAGCGCGACGTCGTAATTGGTCGCGCGATACGGGTTGAGATAGGGATTGCCGACGGTGATCTGCGGCGCGGTGGTCGCGTTGAGCCCGGTCGGGAACGACGTCGTCCCCGGCGTCAGCGCGGCGAGCTGGGGTCGCGCGATGACCTTGGCCGAGGCGAGCCGCAGCAGCGTGTTGGGGAGGAACTCCCACGCCGCGTTCAAGGCCGGCAGATAGTCGGTATATTCGTTACGCGCGGTGACGAGCACGCCCGCCACGCCATTGGCGGCGCCGCCGACCGACCCCGTCCCGCGCACGATCGTCTTGGCGATGCGGGTGCCGGCATTGCCGCGGAACGGCTTGCCGAACAGCGTTCCGTCCCAGTCGAATTCGAGATAGCCCGAAAGGTCGTTTTCGGTGACGCGATTGGCCTGGCGCGCGTCGGCCTGCGCACGGAAATCGCCGAATTTGTTGATGCAGTTGCAACCGATGCCGAACGCGTTGCTGAACTTGTCGATGTCGGGGGCGTAGAAACTGGTCGGCGTCCCCGCCGGGACTTGGAGACCACGACCGAAATCGTACAAGCGCCCGAGATCGGTGATCGCGAGCTTGGCTTCGGCGAGCGTCGGATTGATCGCCTCGATGTCGCTGTTGCGCCGCCCCTGCAGGCTCGAATAGCTGAAGCGCTTGTAGGTGAGCCCGCCCTGGACCTTGAACAGATCGTTGACGTCCCAGATCAGGCTACCTCGCGCGACGCGGAAGCTGTTGACGATATCGTCGGTCAGATAGCGGATCGTCGACAGGCCCTTCACCAGCGTCCAGTTCTGCGGATTGGCGACGTCGAAGCCGGGGCTGAACACGGGCATCTTGCCGCTGCCGCGCCCGTCGAAGACGTAATTGTCCTTGTCGATCGCGTTGAACTCGGCGAGCAGCGTCGTGCCCTTATACTCCGACCGCGAATAGCCTGCGGTGCCGACGAAATGCAGCCGCTCGCCGATATCCTGCTTGAGATTGAGCGTCCCCTGCCAGAACTTGGTCGTCCCCGACACGCGCTGCGTCGAGCTGCGCCAGTCGACATCATCGAGCACGAGATAATCGGCCTGCCCCGCCGCATTGACGTTGGCGGCGCGGATCTTGGTGTTGGGGCGGCCGATCAACTCATTGTAGAAGCCGGTCTGGTTGGCGGTCGCGACATAGCCGGGCGACGCCGGGTTGTTGTAATAGTCGAACGGATTGAGATTGTTGGGGTTCTGGCTGTTGAAATAGCCCGGCAGCACCGTCGCGCTGCCCTGTGTGCCCTGGCAGTCGAGCGCTGCCGACGGGGTGCAGTTCGGATAGAGCGCGACGCGGTCGGCATAGCCGTTGGCGGTGCCGGCGGCGCGCAGGCCGTTGGCGCCGGTCTGCGCCGCGCGCGCATTGGTGCCGTTGCGGTTGAGCCCGATCGTGGTGATCCCCGCGATCGTCGAATCCTGGTCGTACTTCGAGAAGACGCCGTCGAGCGTCACCTCGGTATGCGTCGTAGGCTTCCACTGGAGCGTCGCGGTCGCGCCGAGCCGCTTATAGTGCAGGTCCTGCCGGTTGATCGACGGCAGCGCCGGGATCAGCGTATTGGGCGTGATCAGCGCATAGGCCGCCGGATCCGAGCCGAACGTCGCGCCAGTCCCCTGGTTCGACGGCCGCGCGAAGCCATAGGTGTTGGGCGTGACGCCGTTGAGCTGCGACGAGCGATAGGCGTAATCGAACTGCCCGATGCTGCGCTGGTACGAATCGATCTGCTGGCGCTGGTCCTGATAGGCGATCGAGCCGAGGATGCCGAGTGTCGGGGTGATATGCTTCGACACCAAAGCGGTCAGCCGCGGGTTCACCGTCTTGCCGTTCTCGCGATATTCGCCCTCGAGCCCGAGCGCGTAGCGATCCTTCTTGTTGGCGAGCGGTCGGCCCGTGGTGAGATCGATGATCGCGCCGAGCGAGCCCTCGTCGTTCGCCGCGGAGGTCGTCTTGGTGATCGTCACGCCGCCGAACAGCTCGGACGCGAAGGTGTTGAAATCGAAGCCGCGCGTGCGGTTCGCCCCCGAGGGATCGTTGCCCCCGCCGGTGACGCTCAGCGCGTCGGCGCCGTTCAAGCGCGTCTGCTGGAAATCACCGCCGAGGCCGCGCACCGTGATCGAGCGCCCTTCGCCATTGTCGCGGTCGATCGAGACACCCGGCAGGCGCTGGATCGATTCGGCGAGATTGGCGTCGGGAAAATCGGCGATATCCTCGGCCGTGATCGCATCGATGATCTGGTTGGCGCGCCGCTTCTGGTTGACCGCGTTGGACAGGCTGGCGCGAAATCCGGTGACGACGATATCCTGCGCGGTGTCGTCGGCGACCCGGCCGGTATCCGGCGTCGCTGGAGCATTCTGGGCGCTCGCGGGAGCGACAGCGACAAGCCCGCAGAACGCGACGACAGCAAGCGATGCGCCGTGACGCATATCGACCTTCAGCATGACTCTCTCCCCGGCTGACGCCTCTGCGGACGCCCTGGCGGCTCTTATGATTTGCCGATGTCACCGGTGTCAATAAGTCAGCGGCGTTGGATTGACGAATTTTGCACCTGCGAATTGATCCCGCTCAGTAGACTCTTCGAAAGTGTCTGATCTGCCTCCTATATTGACCAGTATCGACCCTTGACGAGCAATGACACCGGTATCAAGATGAGCCGAGAATGCGGGAGATCTAACCATCCGGCATCGAATACGGGAGATGGCGATGAAGGTGCGGATCGGGCTGTCGCTGACGGCCATGCTGGTGTTGACCGGCGGGTGCGGCGAAGACGGCGGCAGTACGCCGACCCCGACACCGAGCGCGACCGCCGCACCGCTGACGGTCTCGCCAACGACGGGCGACACCGCCGCGTTCAAGGACACGCTGCTACGGCTGACCTTCGATGGCCCGCCAGTGATCACCGGCTCGGGCACGATCCGGGTCTATCGCAGCGACGGAACGCTGGTCGACACGATCGACACTTCGGCGAACATCGTCACCACCGGCGGCGAGACGCAGAGCGCACTCGGCGCCGCCAATACCGAGATCGACAAGATCGGCAACGGCGTGGCGAGCCTCACGCAATATCGCTACACTTATTATCGGCCCGTCAGCGTCGCGGGCAATGTCGCGACGATCAAACTCCACGACGGCGTGCTGGCGTATGACACAGCGTATTACGTACAGGTCGACCAGTCGGTGTTCAACGGCCCGTTCGGCGGCGCGGGGAGCTTTCCGGGGATCGGCGGCACCACCGCCTGGACCTTCCGCACCAAGTCCGCGCCGACCTCGACCACCAATCTCATCGTCGACGACGATGGACCGGCCGACTTCCGCTCGCTGCAGGGCGCGCTCGATTATGTCATGGCGACGGGCTGCCTGTCGTGCCCGAGTGCTGCCAGCCCGAAGACGATCACGCTCAAGAACGGGACCTATGACGAGCAGCTGTTCCTGCGCAACGTGAGCAATCTGACGATCCTCGGGGAGAGCCGCGCCGGGACGATCGTGCGCAACAGCAATTGGGAAGCGTTCAATCCCGGCACCGGCGGCAGCCGCGCGACTCCGAACACCACCTTCAGCAACATCGGCGGCGCCGCCACGCTCGGCACGCGCCTGTCGCTCGGCGGCGGGCGCGCGGTGCTGCTGGTCGAGGGCGGCGATCTGCTCAAGCTGAGCAACTTCACTTTCGCCAACACGCACGTGAAGGATGCCACGCAGAACAGCCAGGCCGAGGTGATCTATTACAATTCGGCGACGCTCAACGGATCGCGCTTCATCGCCACCGACATGAACTTCCTCGGCACGCAGGATACCTTGCAGATGAAAGGCTGGGTGTGGATCTACAACAGCCTGATCACCGGCGATGTCGATTTCCTGTGGGGCTATCCCTTCGCCGAAGTGATCGAGAATTCCGAACTTCGCACTGTCTTCGATCCGACGACGCCGGGGTCGGGCGGCTACCTCTTCCAGTCGCGCGCGGCCAAGGGCTATCCCGGCTTCGTCGTGCTCGGCGGGGCGCTGACCGCGGCGAGCGGTGTACCCGACGGATCGGCCTATCTCGCGCGCTCGGGCGGCTCGACGCAGGCTCAGGGGTTCTGCACGACGATGCTCACGCTCGGCGGCGGCTCGGCGGGCAATGCCACCCAATATTGTGACTCGGTCGCCTATATCGGCGTCAAGATGGGCCCACATATCGCGCCCGCAGGTTGGTTCATCAACCCAATCCCCAATCTGCTGCCGACGGCGCGCGAGGGCTGGCGCGAGAGCGGATCGCTGACGCCGGGCGGCGCGGCGCTGCCGCTGACCGGTCGCGAAACGCGCTATGCCAGCAGCACCGCCGATCTGTCCTCGCTCGACACCCGCGCGAAGGTCTTTGCGCAGTGGAATGGCAATGCCGGCTGGAATCCCCAGCCATGAGCGCCGGTATCCCCGGCATGCGCGTTTAAAGTCCCCACCGGGAGCCTCCACCCCGCTTGTAACGGCCGGCGGGGTGGCTTTGTCCCTACCCAAATCCCGCTTAGGACACCGATATGGAAATCAGCCGTCGCGATGCCTTCGGTCTGGCGCTGGCCGGCACCGCTGCCCTGGCCACCGAACCGGCCGCCGCCGTACCGCCCGGATCGGGAGCGCTCCCCGCCGCGGCCTGGCGCCGCGGGTTCGATAACCAGCGCGTGCCCGACCTGGGCGACGGCCGCTTCCTCAACCCGCTGCTGTCCGGCGACCATCCCGACCCCGCGATCCTCAAGGACGGCGCCGACTATTACATGACCTTTTCGAGCTTCGACTCCTACCCCGGCTTGACGCTGTGGCACAGTCGCGATCTGGTGAACTGGCAACCGCGCAAGGCAGCGCTGACCAAGAACATCGGCTCGGTCTGGGCGGTCAGCCTCGCCAAGCATGACGGACGCTATTTCCTCTACATACCGGTCAAGGCGACCCCCAACACGATCTTCGTGATCCATGCCGATCACATCGACGGCCCGTGGAGCGACCCGATCGACTTGCATTTGCCCGCCCATATCGACCCCTGCCACGCCGTGGCGGAGGACGGATCGCGCTGGCTGTTCCTCTCGGGCGGGAACCGCATCCGGCTCGCGCCCGACGGCCTCTCGACGCTCGGCGCAGTCGAGCATGTCTATGATCCGTGGCGCTATCCCGCGGAATGGGACGTCGAGAGCTTCAGCCCGGAGGGACCGAAGATCGCGCACCACGGCGATTACTGGTATCTCATCACCGCGGTCGGCGGCACTGCGGGCCCGCCGACCGGGCATATGGTGATCGCCGCGCGATCGCGCTCGCTGCATGGGCCGTGGGAGCACTGTCCGCACAACCCGATCGTGCGCACTACCAGCACCGATGAACGCTGGTGGTCGCGCGGCCATGCCAGCTTGATCGAGGCGCCCGACGGGAGATGGTGGTCGATCTATCACGGCTACGAAAATGGCTTCTGGACGCTCGGTCGCCAGGCGCTGCTCGATCCGGTCGCGTGGACCGCGGATGGCTGGTTTCGAATGACCGGCGGCGATCTCTCGCGCCCGCTCGCAAAGCCGCGCGGTGGTGCTGCCGTGCCGCACGGCCAACCGCTCAGCGACGCCTTCACGCGGCTCGACCTCGGCAGCCGCTGGAACTTCTTTCGCCCCGGCCCGCACGAAACCGATCGTCTCCGCGTCGAGCAAGGCGCGTTGGTGCTGCGCGCGAGCGGGACCGCGCCGGTCGATTCCCCGCCCCTGTTGCTGACGGCCGGCGACCAGGCCTATGCCTTCGAATGCGACGTCGAGATCGCTTCCGGCGCTACGGCCGGGCTGGTGCTGTTCTATGACGACAGATTGTATGCCGGACTCGGTTTCGACGAACGGCGTTTCGTGACGCATCAATACGGGATGGAGCGCGGACGCCCGTCCAACCCGCACGGGCGCAGGATGCGGATCCGCATCACCAACACGCGCCATATCGTCGCCATCCACACCTCGCACGATGCAGGCCGAAGCTGGCAGCGCTTCGATCGGGGCATGGAGGTGTCGGGGTATCATCACAATGTTCGCGGTGGCTTCCTGATGCTGCGGCCGGGTCTCTACGCAGCTGGAACGGGCGAAGCGCGCTTTCGCGACTTCCGCTTCCGCGCGCTGTGAAGGACAACAGGTCCCTGATCCGATCGCCGGACGACGATATCCGGCCGCACCTCCAATTCCACCTCGACGCGCCCCTTGCCGACGCGAACGACACGAAGCTTGAGTGACCGCACGGCACGCTTCAAGTTTGGTGGCAGCCATCATCGACTGATCCAGCTTTCCAACCTTGGCCGCGAGCGCCGCAGATCGTGTTGACCACGCCCATGCGCCTCCAACCGACCAGCCGGGTGTCGATCCGGGGAGTGATGCGATCGGCGACGGCTCGCTCCGCCAGCAGCGTGTCTTGGTATGCGTACGATCCCGAAACCGCTTGCAGCTTCCAAATGGTAGCGCTACCTGTCTGCTATAGCGCGGTTACGCGCATCGGGGAGAGGACCAATGGCGTATCGTTATGTAGCCGCCGTGCTGGCGTGTGGAACCGCATCGCTCGCGCTGGCGCAGGATCGCGCCCCGGATGGCCGGCGCTATCTTTCGCAACCGCTCGTCACGTCGATCTACACCGCCGATCCGTCGGCACACGTCTTTAATGGCAAGATCTACGTCTACCCGTCGCACGACGTGCCGACCGAGACCCCCGACGACGATCTCGGCAATCAATATGCGATGCACGATTATCGCGTGCTGAAGATGGACAAGATCGGCGCCCCCGTCACGGTCGGCCCGGTCGCGCTCGACGTCCGCCAAGTCCCCTGGGCTTCGCAGCAAATGTGGGCGCCCGACGCCGCCTATAAGAACGGCACCTATTACCTCTATTTCCCGGCGCGCGACAAAACCAAGGACAAGAACGGCCTCGGCAAGTTCATGGTCGGCGTCGCGACGTCGAAGAGCCCGATGGGCCCGTTCAAGGCCGATCCCAAGCCGATCGCGGGCGCCTTCTCGATGGACCCGGCGGTGTTCACCGACAACGACGGCAAGAGCTACCTTTATTTCGGCGGGATCTGGGGCGGTCAGCTCCAGCGCTGGAAGAACGGCACCTTCGATCCCAATGGCAGCGACACCGATCTCGGGAAGGACGATCAGCCCGCGCTCACCGGCAAGGTCGCGCGGCTCAACCCCGACATGAAGAGCCTCGCCGAGACGCCGCACGACGCGGTGATCCTCGACGAAGCGGGGAAGCCCGTGCTCGGCGGCGATCACGATAAGCGCTTCTTCGAGGCGTCATGGATGTTCAAGCGCGGCGGGCACTATTATTACACCTACTCGACCGGCGACACGCATTTCCTCAACTATGCGACGGGCACCAGTCCGTACGGCCCGTTCACCTATCGCGGGCATATCATGAACCCCGTCCAGGGCTGGACGACGCATCACTCGATCATCGAGACCGGCGGCAAATGGTGGCTGTTCTATGCCGACACGCAGCTCAGTGGGAAGAACCACTTGCGCAACGTCAAGCTGACCGAGCTCACCTTCAACGCTGACGGGACGATCAAGACGATCGATCCGCTCGTCAAATAAGGCAGACGATGTTTCTCGGAGTCGATATCGGCACGTCGGGCGTCAAGGCCGTCGTCCTCGACACGCATGGCGCGGTCGTCGGCCAGGGCGTCGCGGCGCTCACCGTCCAGCGCCCTCACCCCTTGTGGTCCGAACAGCACCCCGAGGATTGGTGGAAGGCGACGACCGCCGCAGTGCTCGCGATCGACCCCGAGGTCCGCCGGTCGGTCCGCGGGATCGGGCTCGCCGGGCAGATGCACGGTGCGACCCTGCTCGGTGCGAACGATAAACCGCTCCGCTCCGCGATCCTGTGGAACGACGGGCGTTCGTTCGCGGAATGCGCCGCGCTCGAGGCAACGACGGGCGACTTCCGCACCATCGGCGGCAATATCGTGATGCCGGGCTTCACCGCGCCCAAGCTCGAATGGGTGCGGCGGCATGAGCCCGAGATCTTCGCGCAGGTCGCAACCGTGTTGCTGCCCAAGGACTATGTCCGGCTGCGGATGACCGGCGAGAAGGCGTCCGACATGTCGGATTCGGCGGGCACGCTGTGGCTCGACGTCGCGGGGCGCCGCTGGAGCGAGACGCTGCTCGCCGCCTGCGGGCTGACCGAGGCGCAGATGCCGCGGCTGGTCGAGGGCACCGACGTCGCGGGCACCCTGCGTGCCGATATCGCCGAGTCTTGGGGCATTCCGCAGGTCCCCGTCGCGGGCGGCGCGGGCGACAATGCCGGTGGTGCGGCGGGGGTCGGCGTCGTCACCGATGGCAAGGCCTTGCTGTCGCTCGGCACGTCGGGGGTGATCTTCGTCGCCAACGATACGTTTCGGCCCAACCCGGCGCGCGCGGTCCATGCGTTCGCGCATTGCCTGCCCGACATGTGGCACCAGATGTCGGTCCATCTCAGCGCGGCCTCGTGCATCGACTGGGTCGCGCGGCTCACGGGCGCGAGCGGTGCAGCCGAGCTGTTCCAGCGTGCCGAAGCGGCGGGTGCTGCCAATGGTCCCGAGATCTTCCTCCCCTATCTCTCGGGCGAACGCACCCCGCACAACGACGCGCAGGTCCGCGGCGCCTTTATCGGGCTCGACAACGACACCGACGCCAACCGCCTCGCGCAGGCGGTGCTCGAAGGTGTCGCGTTTGCGCTCGCAGACGGGCTCGACGTGCTGCGCGAAGCCGGAACCGAGGTCGCCGAACTCGCGGTGATCGGCGGCGGCGCGCGCTCGCATTATTGGGGAAAGACGCTCGCCGCCGCGATGGACGTGCCGTTGGTCTACCTCCAGGGCGGCGAGGTCGGTCCCGCGCTCGGCGCCGCGCGGCTCGCGCAGATCGCGGTCGATGGCGGAACGCCCGCCGAAGTCTGCGTCGCACCGCCCGTCTCGCACCGCATCGCCCCCAATGCCGAACTGGTCCGCCGCCTCGCCCCCAAAAAGGCAAGGTTCAAGGCAGCCTATTCGCGCATCTCCCCGCTCACCGCATCCAACTGACACCCAAGGAGCGCCCCGATGGCCACCGATTTCTTCGCCGACATTCCGCAGATCGCCTTCAAGGGCCCCGAGACCGACGACGAGCTCGCCTATCGCTATTACGACAAGGACCGCGTCGTCATGGGCAAGCGGATGGAAGACCATCTGCGCTTCGCCGCGTGCTTCTGGCACACTTTCTGCTGGCCGGGTTCGGACGTGTTCGGTGGCGGCACCTTCAACCGCCCGTGGCATGCCGGCGCGAACGATTCGGCCGCGGCCGCGCAGAAGCGCGAAGTCGCGTTCGACTTCTTCACCAAGCTCGACATCCCGTTCTACACCTTCCACGACGTCGACGTGATGGCCGATGCCGCCACCATCACCGAGCATCGCCGCAATTTCGCCGAAGCGGTCGATCATCTCGAAAAGCTCCAGGCCTCCTCCGGCCGCAAGCTGCTGTGGGGCACCGCGAACCTGTTCAGCCACCCGCGCTTCGCTGCCGGCGGCGCGACCAACCCAGACCCGCAAGTCTTCGCATTCGGCGCAATGCAGGTCCGCGACGCGCTCGAGGCGACGCATCGCCTCGGCGGCGCGAACTACGTGCTGTGGGGCGGTCGCGAAGGCTATGAGACGCTGCTCAACACCGATCTCAAGCGCGAGCTCGACAATCTCGGCCGCTTCCTCAACTTGGTGGTCGAGCACAAGCACAAGATCGGCTTCACCGGCACGATCCTGATCGAGCCCAAGCCGTTCGAGCCGACCAAGCACCAGTACGATTTCGACAGCGCGACGGTGTACGGCTTCCTCAAGCGCTACGGCCTCGAGAACGAGGTCAAGGTCAACATCGAGGCGAACCACGCGACGCTCGCCAGCCACACCTTCGAGCATGAAATCGCGACCGCGGCGGCGCTCGGCATCTTCGGCTCGATCGACGCCAACCGTGGCGATCCGCAGAATGGCTGGGATACCGACCAGTTCCCCAATTCGGTCGAGGAACTGACGCTCGCCAATCTCGAGATCATCCGCGCAGGCGGCTTCACCACCGGCGGCTTCAACTTCGACGCCAAGGTCCGTCGCCAGTCGATGGATGCGGTCGACCTGTTCCACGGCCATGTCGGCGCGATCGACGTCGTCGCCAAGGGTCTGCTCAATGCAGCAGCGCTGATCGAGGACGGGCGCCTCGATGCGATCAAGACCGAGCGCTATGCCGGCTGGGATGCCGATTTCGGCCAGAAGGTTGGCTCGCTCGATCTGGCGGCGATCGCCGATCTCGCGGTCGAGCAGGGTATCGACCCGCAGCCGCGCTCGGGCCGGCAGGAGCGGATCGAGAACCTCATCAACCGCTTCATCTGACCAAGCGGTCGGCCCGTCTGTTTCGCACGGACGGGCCGATCCCCCGACGAGCCCATGCGCCGATCGCCTTGTACTCTGCGCTGGCAGCTTCTATTATGTCGGACTAATTCAAGGAACAGTATCTATGATCGACGGAGCGATTTTGGTCGGTGCCGAGCAACGGCAGGCGACGACGCGATTTTCGGGGATCGACCCTTCGACCGGCGCGACCCTCACCCCCGATTTCTCCTCGGCCGGTGTCGATGCGGTGGCCGATGCAGCGGCGCTCGCCGAAGCGGCCTTCCCCGAATATGCGGCGACCGATCCCGAGACGCGCGCGACCTTCCTCGAGGCGATCGCCGATGCGATCGTCGCCATCGGTGACGAACTGATCGACCGCGCCGTCCAGGAAAGCGGCCTGCCCCGCCCGCGGATCGAAGGCGAGCGGGGCCGTACCGTCGGCCAGTTGCGGTTGTTCGCTACCGTCGTCCGCCAGGGCGACTGGCTCGACGCGACGATCGACCCCGCGCTTCCCGACCGCGCGCCGCTGCCGCGCCCCGATCTGCGCCGCGTCAATGTGGCGGTAGGCCCCGTCGCGGTGTTCGGCGCGTCGAACTTCCCGCTCGCTTTCTCGGTCGCCGGTGGTGACACTGCGTCGGCGCTCGCCGCGGGCTGCCCGGTGATCGTCAAGGGCCATCCGTCGCATCCCGGCACCGGCGAACTCGTCGCACGCGCGATCGCCAGCGCGGTCGCCAAGTGCGCCCTGCCCGCCGGCACCTTCTCGTATCTGCCTGGTGAGACCAACGACCTCGGCGGCGCACTCGTCGCCGATCCGCGGATCAAGGCGGTCGGCTTCACCGGCTCGCGCGGCGGTGGCCTTGCGCTCGTCAAGATCGCGGCGCAGCGCGCCGAGCCGATCCCGGTCTATGCCGAAATGTCGAGCATCAACCCGGTGATCCTGTTCCCCGCAGCGCTCGCCGCGCGCGGTGCCGCGCTGGCGACCGCGTTCGTCCAGTCGCTGACGATGGGCGCAGGCCAGTTCTGCACCAATCCCGGCCTCGTCCTCGCGATCGACAGCCCCGAGCTCGATGCCTTCGTCAATGCGGCCGGCGTCGCCTTGGGCGGCAGCCAGCCCGCGACGATGCTCTCGCCCGGCATCCATGACAGCTTCGAAAAGGGCGTCGCCGCGCTCGCCGAACACGGTTCGGTCCGGACCGTCGCGCGCGGTTGCGCGAGCACCGGCGCCAATCAGGCGGTCGGCGCGCTGTTCGACACCGATGCCGCCGCCTTCCTCGCCGACAGCGCGCTCGGGCATGAAGTGTTCGGCTCGTCGGCAGTCGTCGTGCGCTGCACCGACCTTGCCGAGCTGACGCGCGTCGTCGCCGGGCTCGAAGGCCAGCTGACCGCGACGCTCCAGATCGATCCCGACGATCATGCCGCGGCGGCCAAGCTCGTCCCCACGCTCGCCGGTCGAGTCGGGCGGATCCTCGCCAATGGCTGGCCGACCGGGGTCGAGGTGAGCCATGCGATGGTGCATGGCGGCCCCTTCCCCGCCACCAGCGACGGGCGGACGACTTCGGTCGGCACGCTCGCCATCTATCGCTTCCTGCGGCCGGTGTGCTTCCAGAACCTGCCGGCGGAGTTGCTCCCGGCAGCGATCGCGCCCGACAATGCGTGGAATGTCGCGCGCCGGATCGAGGGCGTTCGCGAAGCCTCGCCGCGGTAAAACGGCACACGCCGCGGTGGGCGAAGGCCTGCCGCGGCGATGCTGCACCTGGCGGATCGGACGCACCGGTCCCGCGCTCTTGACACATGGCTTGACGTCGTGTTGGTAGCGCTATCAGATATAAAAGCGTGACGGGAGTTGAGGATGGCGGGCAGCAGCGACCCACAGCGGTCTGCACTGGCGGCGGACTGGCAGAGCGGGACGTTCCTCGGACGGATCGAGAGCGCCGATGGCCCCTCGCCGGTGCTCCTCGTGCGCGGCGAACTGTTCGACATGGCGCGCGTCGCCCCGACTGTCTCGGCGCTCGTCGAGGCGGGGGATTTCAGCGGCACCGGCGGCTTCTCGCTCGGCGCGTTCGACCCGTCGGCCGTCACCCTGCTCAGCCCCGTCGACCTGCAATGCGTCAAGGCTTGCGGCGTCACCTTCGCACTCTCGGCGATCGAGCGCGTCATCGAGGAACGCGCGCGCGGCGATTCGAGCGCGGCGGCGGACATCCGCGCGCGGCTCGAGACGCGCGTCGGCGGGTCGATCCGCGCGGTCATGCCGGGCTCGAGCGAGGCCGCCGACCTCAAGCAAGCGCTGATCGACGACGGGATGTGGTCGCAATATCTCGAGGTCGCGATCGGCCCCGATGCCGAGGTGTTCACCAAGGCGCCCGTCCTCTCGACCGTCGGCGGCGATGCCGAGATCGGCATCCGCTCGGATTCGACCTGGAACAACCCCGAACCCGAGATCGCCCTGCTCGTCGACAGCCGCGGCAGCGTCGTCGGCGCGACCCTCGGCAACGACGTCAACCTGCGCGATTTCGAAGGCCGCTCGGCGCTGCTGCTCGGCAAGGCGAAGGACAATAATGCGTCGTGCTCGCTCGGGCCGATGGTCCGGCTCTTCGATGCCGGCTTCGGCATCGACGATGTCCGCTCGGCAGAATTGCGGCTGCGGATCGAAGGTGAGGACGCCTATGTCCTCGACGGCGCGAGCAACATGGCCGAGATCAGCCGCGATCCGCTCGACTTGGTCCGCCAGACGCTGAGCGAGCACCAATATCCCGACGGCTTCGTGCTGTTCCTCGGCACGCTGTTCGCGCCGGTGCAGGACCGCGACGAGCCGGGCCGTGGTTTCACCCACAAGGTCGGCGACAGCGTGACGATCGAGAGCGCGCGGCTCGGGCGCCTCGTCAATCGCGTCGTCACCTCGCGCGATGCCGCGCCCTGGACGATCGGGATCAGCGCGTTTTTCGCAAATCTCGCCGCACGCGGCCTGTTGGGAGCAACCCAGTGAGCGGTGCCGTCTATCCAAGTCTCGTCGGCAAGCGCGTGTTGGTCACCGGCGGCGGCAGCGGGATCGGCGCTGCGCTGGTCGAAGCGTTCGCGGCGCAGCAGGCAAACGTCGCGTTCATCGACATCGACCAGGAAGCCGGCGAAGCTACCGCGGCGAAGTTCGCGCCCGGCCGCTTCCACGCTTGCGACCTGCGCGACATCGATGCGCTCACCGCGACGATCGCCAGGATCTCGACCGAGCTCGGCGGGATCGATATCCTCATCAACAATGCCGCGCGAGACGACCGCCACACGATCGAGGAAGTGACGCCCGCTTATTGGGACGAGCGGATGGCGACCAACCTCCGCCACCTGTTCTTCGCCGCCCAAGCCGTAGTCCCCGGCATGAAGGCCGCCGGCGGCGGCGTGATCGTCAATTTCGGGTCGATCAGCTGGCATCTGGGGCTCCCCGACCTGGTTCTCTACCAGACCGCCAAGGCCGCGATCGAAGGCCTCACGCGCAGCCTCGCGCGCGACCTCGGTCGCGACAACATCCGCGTCACGACGATCGTCCCCGGCAATATCCAGACCCCGCGGCAGGAACGCTGGTACACCCCCGAAGGCGAGGCCGAGATCGTTGCCGCGCAATGCCTCGATGGCCGCATCCAGCCGTCCGACGTCGCATCGCTCGCGCTGTTCCTCGCCTCGGACGATGCGCGGATGTGCACCGGACATGACTATTTCGTGGACGCGGGCTGGCGCTGATGGTCGGGGCGGTACGCTCGGTCCAGCCGATCGGCGCGATCCTCGGCGAAGGGCCGGTCTGGCATGACGCGGCCTTGTGGTTCGTCGACATCAAGCGCCCGCGGATCTACCGCTTCGATCCGGCGCGCGATGCGCTGCAGCACTGGGACGCGCCGGGCGAAGTCGGCTGGGTGTTGCCGCGCGCGAACGGCGGGATGATCGCCGGGCTTGCTTCGGGTCTCCACGCCTTCGATCCCGTCAGCGGGCAGTTTACCCACCTGTTCGATCCCGAGGCGCACCTTCCCGGTAACCGCCTCAACGATGCGACGACCGATGCGATGGGCCGCATCTGGTTTGGCAGCATGGACAATGCCGAGCAGGACGCGACCGGCCGGCTCTATCGCGCCGATCCGCACGGCAGCACCGACAGCGGCCTCGCCCCCGTCGTCATCACCAACGGCCCGGCGATCGCGCCTGACGGCGGCACGCTCTACCACACCGACACGCTCGGCCGGAGCGTGTGGCGCGTCGTGCTCAACGACGACGGCACGCTCGCCGCGCCCGAACTGTTCTGCGAAATCGCACCCGGCGAAGGCCATCCTGACGGCTCGACGATCGATGCCGAAGGCTGTGTCTGGGTCGCGCTGTTCGGCGGCTGGGGCGTCCGGCGCTATGATCCCGCGGGCGCGCTGATCGAGACGGTGGAATTCCCCGTCGCCAACGTCACCAAGATCGCCTTCGGCGGCCCAGATCTGCGCACCGCCTATGCAACAACCGCGCGCAAGGGTTTGACACGACAGGATTTGCAAGCGCAGCCGCTCGCCGGCAATCTCTTCGCATTCGACGCCGGCGTGTGTGGCCTGCCCGTCTATCCAGCAAAACTATAAACGATTTCAGGAGCGGAAAAACGATATGGCACTCACGCAGCCCGATACCCAAAGGGGCAATCTGGGGTTCATTGCGGCGATCGTTGCGGTGGCCACGATCGGCGGACTGTTGTTCGGCTATGACAGTGGCGCGGTGAACGGGACGCAGCCCGGGCTCAAGGCGGCGTTCGCGCTCGACGATGCCGGGCTGGGCTTCACCGTCGGATCGCTGCTGATCGGCTGCGTCATCGGGGCGTTCTCCGCCGGCACGCTCGCCGATGCGATCGGCCGCCGCAACGTGATGCGCTATGCTGCTTTGCTGTTCCTGCTCGGTGCACTCGTCCAGGGGGTCGCGCACGACCATACGCTGTTCGTCATCGCGCGCATCTGCGGCGGGATCGCGGTCGGCGCGGCCAGCGTGCTGTCGCCCGCGTATATCTCGGAGGTCGCGCCGCCCAGCATCCGTGGCCGCATGACGACCGTCCAGCAGATCATGATCATCACCGGTCTGACGGCGGCGTTCTTCGCCAATTATTATCTCGCTGCCGCCGCCTCCAACCCCGCCAACCCCAACGATGTCGCCTCGCTCAACCCGCTCTGGTGGGGCATCGCCGCGTGGCGCTGGATGTACCTGCTGCAGGCGGTGCCCGCAGTGGTCTTCTTCATCGCTCTATTCTTCATCCCCGAAAGCCCGCGCTTCCTCGTCTCGAAGCAACGCAACGAAGAGGCGCTGAACGTGCTGACCAGCCTGTTCGGCACCCGTCAGGGCGCACTGACGCTCGGCGAGATTCAAGCAAGCTTCTCGAAGGATCACCGCCCGCGCCTCTCCGACGTGCTGACGCCGCCGGGCGGCCGCGGCTTCCTCGGGCTTCGCTCGGTCGTCTGGGCGGGACTGCTGCTGGCCGTGTTCCAGCAGCTCGTCGGCATCAACGTGATCTTCTATTACGGCGCGACGCTGTGGCAGGCGGCGGGCTTCTCCGAGTCCGAGGCGCTGATGACCAACATCATCTCAGGGACGATCTCGATCGTCGCGTGCTTCATCACGATCGGCCTGGTCGACAAGATCGGCCGCAAGCCGCTGCTGCTGATCGGGTCGGCGGGCATGGCGGTCACGCTGTTCGCGATGGTCTATGCCTTCTCGACCGGCACGCTCGTCGCCGACAAGCTCACGCTGCCGGGGCATATGGGGCAACTCGCGGTCGGCGCGGCGCTCGCTTATTCGTTCGCGTTCAACATCAGCTGGGGCCCGGTGATGTGGGTGATGCTCGGCGAGATGTTCCCGAACCAGATCCGCGGTTCGGCGCTCGCGGTATGCGGCTTTGCGCAATGGTTCGCCAATTACCTCGTCGCACAGTCGTTCCCGATCATGCTCGGGAGCATCGGTCTGGCGAAGAGCTATTCGTTCTACGCGGTGTGTGCGGTGATCAGCTTCTTCCTGGTGCAGAAGTTCATCCACGAGACCAAGGGCAAGTCGCTCGAAGCGATGGAGGGGTAAGGCGCACGCGACCTTGGTGGCGGATGTGGCTCCGATCTTCGAGCAGATCGGTTTTGACGGGACCGCGATGATGCCATCGCGGTCCCGTTTTTTGTTTACGATGCGCTCAAAGTCCCGTGGATACCTGCCAGTCAGGAGGTGCCCTCCGATCGGGAGTTACCGATGCTGAAGGACCGTATTTGGTGGAGTGCGGTCCGGCAGCTTTCGGGCGCGGTGATCAATTAGGCGACATGAACCGACTCGATTTCCAGCGTGTGCGGTTCAGTGTCGTGGAGCTTGGCATGAAGTGTGAGGTCGCTCACTTCCTCGCCCTCCGTCGTCAAATCAACCAGCATCTGCCAGTAACCACCCATCCAGCGGTAGACCGCATATTCCCACGTGGACCGGTGTAGGGGAGCCAAGCTGTCTCCGTAAGCCGACACGCTCTCGGCGATTGCTTTCGCCGCCGAAGGATTAACCTCGCGCACACCCCGGATCGCGTGATCGCGCAGGCAGTAATCTCCGACCGCGAAGGCGTCTGCGATTTCTCGGAACGTGGCATATAGCTCCGATGGCACGGAGTGTTCGTCAGCATCTTTCGCCATCATACCCACTAGTTCCTGCATCCGCTCACGGGGAACCTGCATCGCGACGTGAATGTCCGCAAGTGGTCGGTTTCCGCCTTTATCGTCATCCCCGCACAGGCGGGCATCCATTGCGCCGACGAGCTTCCGTTTTGCGGCAGCTCAGCGGCAATGTTTTCCCGCCTGCACGGGAACGACCGAAGCTGCGAGCGGCAATGGGGCTCCTAGCAGCGCCAAACCCACAGCGGCATGCACGAACAGACCGCGTCCGCCCGCCAACAGACCCGGCGCTGTCCTACATCCCACCTTTCATGATATACCCGTCAGGCTCTTTGAAATCGTCGAACCCGCGCATTAGCGCAAAAACGGAAACAATCGCCTTTGTAAACACCACGTCTTGGGGTCAATCGAGTCAACCAACCCCGCGCGGCACTCACGCCGCGCCCTGCCCCTCAACCGCGCCGCTCACCCGGCACCCCCACACCGCATAGAACAGCACATACAGCTCGCACGCCGCCGTCAGCAGGAACGAGGTCTGCAGCCCGTACATATCGGCGAGCTTGCCCTGCACGATCACCAGCGCGCCGCCCGCGATCGCCATGATCAGTAGCCCAGACCCCTCTTCGGTCAGCGGCCCGAGCCCGCGAATGCCGAGCGTGAAGATCGTCGGGAACATGATCGAGTGAAACAGCCCGACCGAGATCAGCGCCCACATCGCGACATGCCCCGTGGTGAAGGTCGCGATCAGCATCACGACGCACGCGCCGATGCTGGCGGCGGCAAGCACGTGCTCGGCGGGGATGCGCTGCATCAGATAGCTGCCGACGAAACGGCCGACCATCATCCCGCCCCACAGCAGGAAGAGATAATGTGACGCCTGCTCGTGCGTCGTATTGCCGATCTCGGGCTGGCTGATGAAGTTGATGAAGAGATTGCCGACGCCGATCTCGGCGATCAAATAGATGAAGATCGCCGGGATGCCGAAGATCAGGTTGCGGTGCGACCAGAGCGAATGGTTGGCGCGCTCGGCCTTGGCGTTGCGCTTGGTGGCAGCCCCCATCGCCGGCAGCGGCGAGCGCGCGATGACGACCGCGAGCACGACCAGCACGACCGCGACGATCAGATACGGCAATTGCACCGATTGCGCGTCGGCCAGCCGCTGCGCCGGGGTCAGCGCCGCCGCCCCCGCCGCCGCCGTGCCCGAGGTCGAGCGACCGAGGATCAGATACCCGCCGAACAGCGGCGCGAGCGTCGCGCCGAGCGAGTTGAACGCCTGCACCAGGTTGAGCCGCGACGACGCGGTCTCGGGCTTGCCGACGACCGCGACATACGGGTTGGCGGCAACCTGCAGCAGCGTAATGCCGCTCGCGATGACGAACAAAGCGAACAGCGTTACCCCGTACGACGGGATCCGCGCCGCGACGATCATCCCGAGCGCACCCGCCGCCATGATGACGAGCCCGACCACCAGCGAACGTTGATAGCCGATCCGCTCGATCAGCTTGGCCGAGGGGATCGACGCGACGAAATAGGCGATGAACCAGACGCTCTCGATCAGCGTGGTCTGGGTGTAGCTCAGGTCGAACACGCTGCGCAGATGCGGCAGCAGCGTGTTGTTGATGACGGTGATGAAGCCCCACATGAAGAACAGGCTCGCCAGCAGCGTCAGTGCCGAACGATAGCGCCCATTGTCGGGCGAATCGCCCGATGCGACGGGGGCAGGCGCGGCAATCACGGGTGCGGCCATTCGTAGATCCTCCATGTGGCGAACCCCGCGCGCGGCGGATTGCCTTCTCGGTATTTGTCCGAGTATAAGTCTCGCTCTATCTCGTCAACAGATAGCCTCGGCGACCGGAGTGTGTGGCGCGGGAATGTGGAAACCCGTCCGCGCCTAGGGAGGTCGCCGCGCTGCTGCTGACCCAGTCCGGACGATCCTGCATGACCGACACGCCTACCGCTCCCGCCACGCCGCTCGCTCGCCTGCGCTCGCGCGCCTGGTTCGACAATCCCGACAATATCGACATGACCGCGCTGTACCTCGAGCGCTATCTGAACTTCGGGCTCAGCCTCGAGGAACTCCAGTCGGGCAAGCCGATCATCGGCATCGCGCAGACCGGCAGCGACCTGTCGCCGTGCAACCGCCATCATCTCGTGTTGGCAGACCGCGTGCGAGAGGGCATCCGCGAGATGGGCGGGATCGCGATCGAATTCCCGGTCCATCCGATCCAGGAAACCGGCAAGCGCCCGACCGCCGGGCTCGACCGCAACCTCGCCTATCTTGGCCTCGTCGAGACGCTCTACGGCTATCCGCTCGACGGCGTCGTGCTGACGATCGGCTGCGACAAGACGACGCCCGCCTGCCTGATGGCGGCCGCAACCGTGAACATCCCGGCGATCGCGCTGTCGGTCGGGCCGATGCTCAACGGCTGGCACAAGGGCGAGCGCACCGGCTCGGGCACGATCGTGTGGAAGGCGCGCGAGATGCTCGCCAAGGGCGAGATCGACAATGCCGGCTTCATCAAGCTCGTCGCCTCGTCGGCACCGTCGACCGGCTATTGCAACACGATGGGCACCGCGACGACGATGAACTCGCTCGCCGAGGCGCTCGGCATGATGCTGCCGGGCTCGGCCGCGATCCCCGCGCCGTATCGCGACCGCCAGGAGGTCGCCTATCTCACCGGCAAGCGGATCGTCGACATGGTCCGCGAGGACCTCAAGCCATCCGACATCATGACGCGCGACGCCTTCCTCAACGCGATCGTCGTCAATTCGGCGATCGGCGGATCGACCAACGCCCCGATCCATCTGGCGGCGATCGCGCGCCATGTCGGCGCCGAGCTCGAACTCGACGACTGGCAGACCCACGGCCACAAGGTCCCGCTGCTCGTCAATCTGCAGCCGGCCGGCGAATATCTCGGCGAGGATTATTATCGCGCGGGCGGCGTGCCCGCCGTCGTCGCCGAGTTGATGCGCCACGACCTGATCCAGGAAGGCGCGCTGACCGTCAACGGCCAGACGATCGGCGACAATTGCCGGGATGCGACGATCGAGGACGAGCGCGTGATCCGCACCTTCGAGACGAGTCTCGTCGAGGAAGCCGGCTTCGTCGTGCTGAAGGGCAATCTGTTCGACGCCGCGATCATGAAGACGAGCGTGATCAGCGCCGAGTTCCGCGAGCAATATCTCTCCAACCCCGAGGATCCCGAGGCGTTCGAAGGGCCGGCGATCGTGTTCGACGGTCCCGAGGATTATCACCACCAGATCGACGATCCCGCGCTCGGCATCACGCGCGAGACGCTGATGTTCATGCGTGGTGCCGGCCCGATCGGCTATCCCGGCGCGGCCGAGGTCGTCAACATGCGGCCGCCCGCCTATCTGATCCGCGAGGGCGTCCACGCGCTTCCGTGCATCGGCGATGGTCGACAGTCGGGGACGTCGGCCTCGCCGTCGATCCTCAACGCCTCGCCCGAAGCGGCGGCGCACGGCGGGCTGGCGCTGCTGAGGACGGGCGACCGCGTTCGGATCGATCTCGGTCGCGGCACCGCCGATGTGCTGATCTCGGACGAAGAGCTTGCCGAGCGCCGCGCCGCGCTGGTCGCAGCGGGCGGGTATCAGTATCCGGCCTCGCAGACCCCGTGGCAGGAAATGCAGCGCGCTGTCGTCGGCCAGCTCAACACCGGCGCGATCCTCGAGGGTGCCGAAAAGTATCAGCGCATCGCACAGACGCGGGGATTGCCGCGCGACAGCCACTGAGTTGACACAACAAGGGGCGGCGGTTGCGGCCGCCGTCCCTTTAATCCTCACCGACGCTGCGGGCTTCGCTTAGTCCTCGAACGCCTCGACTTGCCGCCGCTCGCCGCGCAGATAGGCATCGGCCACGTGCCGCAACGGCGCGACATCGACGTCACTCTCGCCCGCCGCGATCAGCGCCGCGAAACGATCGTACAGCCCGCGATATTCGGCCTCAGGCGCGAGCCTATGCTCGACTCCGTCGATCCGCAATTCGCTGCCACCCTTCGACAGCACAAGCGTGCCGGCATCGGTCTCGACCTTAATGTCCCACGTCTGCGGGCCCGTCTGGCGCCAGTCGAACTCCGCACGGATCGGCGTTCCCGCAGCATCGGTGAAGTGCAGATCGGCTGCGATCGGCGAAGCGCGATTGGTTGGAATCTCCAGCACGCCGTGCGTGAGGAAGAAGCCCGGCAGGATCGCGGTCGCGATCGACAGCGCGTTGATCCCGGGATCGAACACCCCCATCCCGCCGGCTTCCCAGATCCACGCCTGGCCGGGATGCCAATGGCGCACGTCTTCCTTCCACTCGATATGGACCGAGCGCAGCGTCTTGCCCGCCAGCCATGCCCGGGCAGCTTCGACCCCCGCTGCGTAGCGCGAGTGCCAGCTCGCAAACAGCGTCACCCCCTTATCGCGTGCCAGTGCGTGCAACAGGTCGACTTCGCTCAGCGTCGCGCCGGGTGGCTTTTCGAGAAACACGTGCTTGCCGGCAGCGATCGCGAGGCGCGCCGCCTCGAAGCGGACTTGCGGCGGCTGGCACAGCGAGACCGCGTCGATCTTCTCGGCGGCGAGCATCTCTTCGATCGTGGTGTGCGTCACCCCGTGCTCGATCCGCCCGTGCCGGCTGGCGGCGGTGACGAGATCGAAATCGGGCGACGCGTCGAGGACGGGAATATGCTGGTCGCGCGCGATCTTGCCGACGCCGACGATGCCGATACGGATCACCATCTCAAAGTGCCTTCACGCTGACGGAGACGGGCGCATCGATCGCGATCGGGTTGCGCACGGGCAAATGGAACGGGACGGCTTCGATTTCGAACACGTCGCCTTCCTGGGTTTGCACGGCTTCACTGAACGACAGCGTCGCGGTCCCGAAGAAATGGACGTGCACGTCGCCCGGTCGACGGAACAGCGCATATTTGAAATGGTGATGCTCGAGATTGTCGATCGAATGCGACATGTTCGCCTCGCCCGACAGGAACGGCTTTTCCCACAGCGTCGCGCCGTCGCGCACGATCCGGCTGGTGCCACGGATGTCGGCGGGGAGCGCACCGACGCGCAATTCGGGGCCGAGCGCGGCATTGCGCAGCTTCGAGTGCGCCAGCCACAGATAATTGCCCCGCTCGGTGACATGGTCCGAAAACTCATTGGCGAGCGCGAAGCCAAGCCGGACCGGCGTGCCGTCGGCATCGATCAAATAGATGCCGGCAATCTCGGGCTCCTCGCCTGCATCGAGCGCAAAGGCGGGCGAGCGCAGCGGCTCGCCGGGGGGGACCAATTGCGACCCGTCGCCCTTGTAGAACCATTCGGGCTGGACGCCCTGCCCCGGCTCGGACGGCTTGCCGCCCTCGACCCCCATCAGGAACATCTTCATCGAGTCGGTCGGCGCGGGATTTTCGACCGCGGCGCGGTGCATCTTGTCGCGCCCCTCGGCCGAGCCGAGATGCGTGAGACCCGTTCCGGTGAGCAGCAGATGCGCGGGATCGATATGGTCAACCGGCGAGAGCAGCGTCACGCTCGCCAGGTCGAGCGGATCGCCCACGCCGGCGCGGTCCACCGCCTCGGCCAGACCGACTCCGTCGGCGAGCGCCGTCTTGGCAAGCGCGATGGTGGTGCTGGCGCCGGGCACGACGCGCGCCGAGCCGTCGGGACCGAGCGCAGCGACGCCGCGAGCGCCGTCAGCGCCGCGAAATTGAACGAGCGATACGCTCATCGGTAACCTCTCCACAAAGCCCCGCAGCCGATCGACCCGCTGCGCGCTATTAGTCCGACTACCAGCTAGCAGCGCGCTTGCAGATGTTCAACCAAGGTCCCTAAGCTTTGGTGATGGCAGCGGCGCTACCCACCGCATCTCCCAGATGACGGTCCAAGGTCGTCCGCAAATACGGGTCTTCGCACATTCGATATCGACCGCCACCCGAGCGTAGGGGTCAAGTCGGCGCGGGGCAGAAGCCGACCGTCATCACCGGTGGATCCCGGTCACATCCGCATCGTGCCCGTCTCGAGGAAGCGTTGGTGCCACGACAGCGCTTCGCCCGGCAGCATCGGCGTCTGCTGGCCGTACGAGCCCAGCCGGGCGCGGCGGTAATAGTCGGCGAGCGCGGGGCGATAGTCGGGATGCGCGCAATTCTCGATGATCAGCTGCGCGCGCTGCTTCGGGCTCAGCCCGCGCAGATCGGCGAGGCCTTGCTCGGTGACGAGAACTTGGACGTCCTGGCTGATATGATCGACATGGCTCGCCTGCGGCACGATCGCCGAGATCGCGCCGCCCTTGGCGGTCGACGGCGTCATGAAGATCGAGACATAGGCATTGCGCGCGAAATCGCCCGAGCCGCCGATCCCGTTCTGGATCCGCGATCCCATGATGTGCGTCGAATTGACGTTGCCGTAGATGTCCGCCTCGATCAGCCCGTTCATCGCGAGGCAGCCGAGCCGGCGGATCAGCTCGGGATGGTTGCTGATCTCCTGCGGGCGCAGGATCATCTTGTCGCGATACGCGCGCAGATCGGCATTGAGCCGCGCCGCCGCCTCCGGACTGAGCGAGAAGGCGGTC
Source organism: Sphingomonas sp. PWP1-2 (assembly GCF_049898305.1). Taxonomy (NCBI): domain Bacteria; kingdom Pseudomonadati; phylum Pseudomonadota; class Alphaproteobacteria; order Sphingomonadales; family Sphingomonadaceae; genus Sphingomonas; species Sphingomonas sp. PWP1-2. Next base: position 456,501 of record NZ_JAFCXM010000002.1, on the reverse strand, counting down.
GCCGACGCCATCAGCAGTTTCCCCGAATCGAGCAAGTCGAGCATCCCGTCCTGGATCACCTCGGTGTACGAGGTCATCGCCTCGAACGGTCCAGCGACGAGCCCGCTCAGCACCGCATTGGCGATGTTGCCGACCCCCGACTGCAACGGCAGCAGCGACGCCGGCAACCGCCCGCGCGCGACTTCATGGCGGAAGAACTCGATCAAATGCCCGGCGATCGCTTCGGCTGCGGCATCGGGTGCTGCGAACGGCAAGTTGCGATCGGGCGCGTCGGTCTCGACGATCGCGACGATCTTGGCGGGATCGACGCGGTAATAGGCCTCGCCGATCCGGTCGTCGGGGCGGACGAGCGGGATCGGCAAGCGGTGCGGCGGCAGCGCGGTGCCGTAATAGATGTCGTGCATCCCCTCGAGTGCGGGGTTCTGCCAGCGATTGACCTCGAGGATGATCTGGTCGGCGCGGTCGAGCCAGGTCTTGTTGTTGCCGACCGACGACGACGGGATCAGCGATCCGTCGTCGCGAATGCCCACGATTTCGATCACGGCGGTGTCGAGCGGTCCGAGAAAACCCTGCCACGCCATCGGCGCGACTTGGCTCAGATGCATGTCAAAATAGTCCATCTCGCCACGGTTGATCTTCTCGCGCGCGATCGGATCGGAATTGTACGGCAGGCGAAACTCGATCCCGTCGGCCTTCGCAAGCGCGCCATCGAGCTCGGGCCCGGTCGACGCCCCGGTCCACACGCGGACCTGGAAGGGATTGCCGAGCGTGTGCTCGGCCTCGATCCGCGCGGCGAGCGCCAGCGGAACTGCCTTGGGATAGCCAGACCCGGTAAAGCCACTCAGCCCGACCGTGCTGCCCGGTGCGATCAGCGCTGCGGCCGCCTCGGCCCCCATGACGCGGTTGCGCAACTGCGCGCTGATTTTCGAAGGCATGGGCTTCCTCTTGGCCGTTATAATCCGGGGCGTGCGCAGCGTGCGGTCAAGCCGGCACCGCGGCGTGACCGATCGAGCGGCTCACCAGCAGCAACGCGCCGTCGCCAGGATAAGGGGCAACCGTGAAGCCCATGTCGCGCTCGACCTCGATCGCGGCGTGATTGTCGCGGCTCTCGATCGCCTCGAGCACCTTGACGCCCTTGGTATCGGCGACCGCGGCGATATGCGCGAGCAGCGTCCAGCCGATGCCGTGCTGCTTGAAATCCTTGCGGAGTGCGATCGCGACTTCGCCGCGCTCGAACCCCGGGTCGCAGGCGAGCATCGCGGTCGCGATCATCGTCGCTCCGTCATGCGTGAACGCGAGGTAATTCTCGGTCCAGCGATGGTCGACGTGCGTGAGGGCAGTGATCTGTGCCGGCGCGACTTCGTTCATCCCGGTGAGAAAGCGAAACCGCAGATCCTCACGCGTCACGTGCGTAAAGAACTCGGCGACGGTGCCATCGTCCTCGGGCCGCGCCGGGCGGACGTGAAAGGTAAATCCGCTGCGCGTGGTGAGTGTCTGGCTCGGCTGATGCATCGAAGACCCTTCCGCTTGGCAAACGAAACCCGATTTCGAGCTTCACAAGAGCGCCTCATGCGCTGCGAAGGTCGGGCTGGCTGCTGATGAAACTACGTAGATCGGGCCTCGCGCAGCGTCATGCCGCCAGCACCGCCGCGACCGGACGCCGCAGCGCATAGGGCAACGCGGGCCCACGCCCGAAGCGCAGGACGAGATCGGGCCGCATGCCCGGCGCGCCGATCAATGCGGCAAGCTCGGGTCGCAAACCGGCGACCTCGACCGGTTGATTGACGAACGCGCATTTGATGCCGAGCGCGGTCGCTTGGAGCGCGAACCGCTGGCACGCCCGACCGACGCGCACCCAATGATCGGGATCCGCCTTTGCCCCAAGGAAGATCGCCACGCCTGCTGAAGAGTCGAGCTGGCGCGCATATCGGTCGTTTTCCGAGCGGGCGGTAACGAAGCGATCGAACAGCGCCGGCCCGGCCCAGCTCGGCAGCGCTGGGTTACCGCTCGCCGCGCTGAACAGGCCGTCGCGTGTCCGCAGCGCCGCGTGCGGATTGTAGCGTAGCCACTGCTTGAGTTCGCGCACGAAAGCCGGGTCGGCCATCTGTCTGGAGTTGCCGTCGATGACCATGTCGCGAACGATCGCCCTGTCGCGGCGTTCGGTCATCAGGATCAGCTCGACCCCAGGCACCGCCGCCGCGACCGCCAAGTCGCGGAGCTCGGCGGTCGGCACCGATCGCCCGTCATAGCGGCCACGCGTCGATTGCCGCTTGGGGATTGCCCAGAACAACGGATCATCGACGGGCGGGCCGGGGCGAAACGCAAAGCCGATCGTCCCGCCATCGTCGGGCGCAAACACCGCCTCCCCGCGATGCCCCGACGCAGCCGCCGCCAGCACGAGGTTTTCGGTCGCGCATCCCAGGCTGACGAACAGATGGTGATCGTCGGGATCGACGACCGGGGTACGCCGGCTGAAATCGGGGAGCACGTCGATCTGGTTCGTGCCGAGGCGGAAGCGCCACGGCTGCGTATTATGGCCGTTGGGGGCGAGCGTCGCGAAGCGGACGAGCTCGGCCAGCGCCGGGTTGCCGCCAAGCGGAATACGCGCGGCGGCCGCTGCCGCATCATACGCGGTCATCGAGGACAGGTCGTGAAGGCCGGCCCAGCCAGCCCCCACGACGCCGAGCGCGGCTGCCCCACCCCCGAGCAGAAGATTTCGGCGGTTCATCCGAGACCCTCCCGATCGGTGCGAGACGCGCTCAGGCGTCGGCCGGCGTGAAGTCGAGCACGACGCGTGACGGCACGTCGCCGCGCTCGAGCCGCTCGAACACGCTGTTGATCGCCGCCAAGGGCTGCAGCTCGATGTCGGCCTTGACCTTGCCGTTGGCGGCGAATTGGAGGCACTCGGCCATATCCTTGCGCGTGCCGACGAACGATCCCCGCACGGTGATGCAATTCGCCACGACATCGAACAACGGCACGGGGAACTCGCCCGGCGGCAGGCCGACGAGCACGCAGGTGCCGCGCTTGCGCGTCATCGCGACGCCTTGCTTGAACGCGGCGAGCGAGGGCGCGGTGATCAGCACGCCGTGCGCCCCGCCGCCGGTCTTCTCCTTAAGTATCTCGGCGGGATTATGCGTCTTTGCGTTGATGACGAGATCGGCGCCGAGCCGCGTCGCGTGGGCGAGCTTGCCGTCGTCGATGTCGATCCCGGCGACGTTCAGCCCCATCGCCTTGGCATATTGGATCGCGAGATGGCCAAGCCCGCCACACCCCGAAATCGCGACCCATTCGCCCGGCCGCGCCTGCGTTTCCTTGATGCCTTTGTACGTCGTGATGCCAGCGCAGATCAGCGGCGCGGCCTCGACCGCGCTCAGCCCGGCGGGAATGTGCGCGACATAGTCGGGGTCGGCGAGCAGATATTCGGCGAAGCCGCCATTTTGCGTGTAGCCGCCGAACTTGGCCTCGCCGCACACCGTCTCCCACGCCGACAGGCAATATTCGCAATGCCCGCATGCCGAATAGAGCCACGGCACGCCGACGCGGTCGCCTTCCTTGACGCGGATCACTCCGGCGCCGAGCGCAACGACGATGCCGATCGCCTCATGCCCGGGGATGAAGGGCGGGTTGGGCTTGACCGGCCAATCGCCCTTCGCGGCGTGCAGATCGGTATGGCAGACCCCGCACGCCTCAGTCTTGACGAGGATCTGCCCGGGACCTGGCGTCGGGATCGCAACCTCCTGGAGCGCCAGCGGCTGTCCGAATGCGGTGACGACCGCGGCGTGCATTGTCTTGGCCATGAGCAGGCTCCTTCCGGGGGAAAATTCGAGAATCGTTTCGACCTGACACGCGCGCGACACGCTGCCAGCGGTGCCGCGACACGGCCGCCTGCCCGAGCGCTCTGGCCTGTCTTTCCTAGAAGTCGCGACCCGCGTTTGGGCAGACTCGGAAAATACGCATAGCTCCGACCGGCAACCGCCTTGCGCCGGTCAGCCTGAGCGCTAGGTTCACAGCGCCTCCCGCCAAGGACCCCTGCATGCGCGCTGTCTTCTCTGTTCTCCTGTCTGCCACCATCCTGACGAGCGGCGCGCACGCGGCCGCCCCCACCGCCGCGGCGTCGGCCGATGCCGCGCTAGAGCTCGCCAAGAAGGCAATCGCGCTGCGCTCGGTAAAGGGCCCGGGCAACCAGACCCCGCAAGTCGCCGCGCTCTACAAGACGGCGCTCGTCGCGGGCGGCTTTGCCGATGCCGATGTCGAGATCGTGCCTGTCGACGACACCGCCTATCTGATCGGCACGTGGCGCGGCAGCGATCCGTCGCTCAAGCCGATGGTGATTTCGGGGCACATGGACGTCGTCGAGGCCAAGCCCGCCGACTGGAAGCGCGATCCGTTCACCCCCGTGGTCGAAAATGGCTATCTCTATGGTCGCGGCGCAACCGACATGAAGCTCGACGGGACGATCGCGATCACCGCGCTCACCGACCTGCGGCGCAGCGGCTACAAGCCCAAACGGACGATCGTCATCGAATTCTCGGGTGACGAGGAAACCGCGATGAAGACCTCGACGCTGATCGCCGAGCGGCTCAAGGACGCCAATATCGTGCTCAACGTCGATGGCGGCGGCGGTGTGCTCGACGAGGCGACCGGCAAGCCCAAATATTGGACGTGGAACGGCGCCGAGAAGACCTATGCCGATTTCCGGCTGACCGTCACCAACCCCGGCGGCCACTCGTCGATGCCGCGCCCGGTCAACGCGATCGTCGAGCTGTCGAAAGCGCTCGAGAAGGTCGGCGCGTATCAGTTCAAGCCCGAACTGAGCCCGCTGACGCGCGAGGCGCTGACCAAGGCCGCGCCGTTCGAGGAGCCCGCGATCGGTGCCGCGCTGAAAGCGTTCGTCGCCGACCCGACCGACAAGGCCGCGATCGCGACGCTGACCGCCAATCCCGCGACCATCGGCAAGATCGGCACGACCTGCGTCCCGACGCTCGTCAACGGCGGGCACGCCGAGAACGCGCTCCCGCAACGCGCGACCGCCAACATCAACTGCCGGATCTTCCCCGGCCACAAGCCAGCCGACATCATGGCCGAGCTCGGCCGCGTGATCGCCGATCCGTCGGTGACGATCGCCGATGTCAGCGAAGGCTCGGTGGCGAACGACGCATCGCCGATGCGCCCCGATTTCATCACCGCGATCACCCGCACGATGGGCCAGGTCTATCCGGGCGTGCCCGTCTTCCCGGCGATGGCCTCGGGCGCGAGCGACAGCATGTGGTTCCGCTCGCACCACGTCGCGAGCTATGGCGCGAGCCCGACCTTCATCAAGCCGTCGGACGATTTCAGCCACGGCCTCGACGAGCGCACGCCGATCGCGACGATCGAACCGGGGATTCGCTACTACAAGCTGCTGTTCGCCGATCTGTCGAAGTAGCCGCGGCAAACGCGCTTGGTGCGCCCCGGTCTTGCCCGGAGCGCACGCCGATCCTACGATCGGCGCACTCGCAATCGGAGCTCAGCATGGCGCCGTGTCCCCCCGATCCTGATGCCGACTGGAGCTTGCCCGGCTGGCTCTATACCGATCCCGAATATCATGCGGTCGAGGTCGAGCGTGTGCTGCGGCCGTCTTGGCAAATCGTCTGCCACCAGAACCAGATCGCCAACGCCGGCGATTTCCACACGATCGACTATCTCGGCGAGAGCGTCGTCGTCGTGCGCGGCGATGACGGCGCGCTGCGCGCCTTCGCCAATGTCTGCCGCCATCGCGCGATGCGGCTCGTCGAGGGGCCGACGGGATGTGCGCGCAAGTTCGTCTGCCCGTATCACGCCTGGAGCTACGAGACCGACGGCCGGCTTTCGGGCGTGCCGATGCGCCGCGATTATCCCGCGCTCGAGCTCGAGGCGCATGGCCTCGCCCCGGTCGAGCTCGAGATCTGGCGCGGCTTCGTGTTCGTCCGGCTTGAGGGCGATGGCCCGTCGGTCGCGGCGATGATGGCGCCCTACGATGCCGAGATCGCGCCGTATCGCCTCGAGGCGATGCAGACGCTCTCGCCCGTCCGGCTGCGCGAGCGCGCGGTCAATTGGAAGAATGTCGGCGACAATTATTCGGACAATCTGCACATCCCGGTCGCGCATGACGGGCTGAGCCGGCTGTTCGGCAAGAGCTATGCGATCGAGGCGGCGCCGTTCGTCGACAAGATGTCGGGCCAGATCGTCGACCGCGCCTCGGACAATCGCTGGGAGCGGTTTTACCAGACGCATCTGCCGCACGTCGATCATCTGCCGCAAGCCAACCAGCGGCTGTGGCTCTATTTCAAGCTGTGGCCCAACATGGCGTTCGATCTCTACGCCGACCAGATCGATTTTATGCAATGGCTGCCGCTGACGCCGACCACCAGCGTGCTGCGCGAAATGGCGTTCGCGCTGCCCGATGACCGGCGCGAGATGAAGCTTGTGCGCTATGCCAATTGGCGGATCAACCGCGTCGTCAATGCCGAGGACACGTGGCTGATCGAGCGCGTCCAGCAAGGGATGGCGTCGCGCAGCTACACCGCAGGGCCGATTGGGCGGAGCGAGGTGTGCCTGCGCAGCTTCGCGCGGAAGATCCGCGAGCGGATCCCGGAGGCGCGATTGCACCGTGCGCCCGCGCCGGGATGGTCGCGGGGATAGTGCTCTGCGCGATTGGGGCGGAACTTCCTCTCCCGCTCGCGGGAGAGGCAACGAAGACTTGGTCCGCCTTCTTCAGGCGGGCCTAGTCGAAGTCGGTGAGGGTCTTCTTCTTCGCGGCATCGAAGAAGAAGGAGACCCTCCCCCACACCTCCCGCGAAGGCGGGAGGGGGAAAGTAGAGAGGAAGGCGGGAGCAAGCATGACCAAACGCTATGACGCGCTCATCATCGGCGGTGGCCATAACGGCCTCGTCTGCGCCTTCTACCTCGCGCGCGCCGGGCTCAAGGTCCGCATCCTCGAACGCCGCCATGTCGTCGGCGGGGCGGCGGTAACCGAGGAATTCCACCCCGGCTTCCGCAATTCGACCGCGAGCTACACCGTCAGCTTGCTGCGCCCCAAGGTCATCGCCGACATGAAGCTGCACGACCGCGGCTTTCGCATCATCGAGCGGACGATCAGCAACTTCTTCCCCTTCCCCGACACCTATCTCACGCTCGGCGGCGGCACCGCGCGCACGCAAGCGCAGTTCGCGCGCTTCAGCCAGAGGGATGCCGACGCCTACCCGGCCTATGACGCCGCGCTCGAAAAGGTCGCGCAAGTGCTCCGCGATCTCGCGCTCAAGTCCCCGCCCAATGTCGGCGGGGGGTTACGCGCGCTGCTCGCGGGTGCGGCGCAGGGCTGGCCGGTCGCCAAGATGGGGATCGAGCAGCAACGCGACCTGCTCGACATCTTCACCAAATCGGCGCGCGATTTCCTCGGCGGCTGGTTCGAGGACGACCATGTCCAGTCGGCCTTCGCCTTCGACGCCGTCGTCGGCAATTATGCCGGCGTCTCGACGCCGGGCAGCGCCTATGTCCTGCTCCACCACGTTTTCGGCGAGGTGAACGGCAAATACGGCGCCTGGGGCCATTCGGTCGGCGGAATGGGGGCGATCACGCAGGCGATGGCGCACGCCTGCCTCGAAGCGGGTGTCGAGATCAGCCTCGACGCACCCGTCGCCAAGTTGCTGACCGAAGGTGGCAAAGTCGCGGGCGTCCGCCTTGAGTCGGGCGAAGAGATTGCTGCCAAGATCGTCGCAGCCAATGTCGGCCCGGCCTTGCTCTATCGCCAGATGGTCAATTCCTCCGATCTGACGGCCGACTTCAACCGCCGGATCGCCGGGTTCAAGACCGGCAGCGGCACCTTCCGCATGAACGTAGCTCTGTCCGAACTGCCCGATTTCAGCGTGCTGCGCGGCAAGGACAAGGCCGAGCATCATACCGCCGGGATCATCATCGCGCCCGGCATGGATTACATGGACCAGGCGTTCATCGACGCGCAGCAATACGGCTGGTCGAAACAGCCGATCGTCGAGATGAAGCTGCCGACGACGGTCGACGACAGCCTCGCCCCGCCCGGCCAGCATATCGCCAGCCTGTTCTGCCAGCAATTCGCGCCGACGCTGCCAGATGGCCGCTCGTGGGACGATGCGCGTGAGGAGGTCGCCGATCTGATCATCGACACCGTCACCGCGCACGCCCCCAACTTCAAGGCGAGCGTGATCGCGCGCCAGATCCATTCGCCGCTCGATCTCGAGCGCAAGTTCGGGCTGGTCGGCGGCGACATCTTCCACGGGGCGATGGGCCTCGATCAGCTTTGGGCGGCACGACCGGTGCTCGGCCACGGCGACTATCGCGGGCCGATCAAGGGGCTCTATTTGTGCGGATCGGGCGCGCATCCCGGCGGCGGCGTGACCGGCGCGCCGGGGCACAATGCGGCGCACGAGATCCTGCGCGATCGCAGTCTAGTCGGGCGCGTCTTCGGATAGCGCCGCGCGATACCGCAGCAGATACAGCGGGATCGCGGTCAGCATCAGCCCGACGCTCAGGCCGATCGCCTCGATCCCCGCGCCCCACATCGCCCACGCGGCAAAGGCCAGCCCCAGCGCGGCGGCGACGGGCGCGATCCGCAGGATCAGCGCGGTGAGGCACGCGCCGACATAGAGCCAGATCGTCGCCGCTGCCGTCAGCCGCAGCATGAAGTCGAGCAGCCCGCCGAGCGACCGCGTCGCGTTCGACAGAACGAGCAAGCTGGCGAGCGTGCTCGACACGAGCAGGATCGCAACCGGCACGTCGCGCGCGCTGGTTGCACCGATCCAGCGCGGCAGCAGCCCGGCGCGCGCCATGCCGAGCGGCACCTCGCCCTGCACCAGCGTCCAGCCGTTGAGCGCGCCGATCGCCGCGATCGCGGCGAAGCCTGCGGTCGCAAGCCCCGCCCAAGGCCCCCAGAAGGTCGAGACGAACAGCGCGAACGGTGCCTGCGCATTGGCGACAGCCGCGCTCGGCAATGCGAAGATGATGCCGGTGCAGACGATGAGATACAGCACCCCCGTCAGCGCGAGCCCGAACAGCATCGCGCGCACCACATTGCGCGCCGGATCGCGCACCCGCTCGGCGGCGACGCTCGCCGCTTCGAACCCGACGATCGCGTAGAAGGCGAAGGTCAGCGCCGGCGTCAGACCGCCCCATGCGAAATCCGCATAGGGCCCGGCCGAATGCCCCACCCCACCTCGCCACGCGATCCCGACGAGGATCAGGACAATCGCACCAAGCGGGACGAGCTTGATCACCGTCGTGCCGACTTGGAACGCCCCCGCCAGCCGCGCACCGCCGAGGTTGAGCACCGTCAACAGCCAGATCAGCACCGTCGCCGACACCGCCTGGGCAAGCGCCGTCGCGCCGATCATCGGCACGAATTGCGCGAGATAGCGCACTGCGGTCAGTGCGATCACCGCATTGGCGGACCAGATACCGATCCAATAGCTCCACCCGACGAGCACGCCGCACAGCGGACCCAGCCCGGCGCCGCACATCGCGACCACTCCCGTCGCTTCGGGCATCGCCGCCGTCAGCCTTGCGAGCACCCAGGCGATCAACATCGCGCCGCTGACGCCCACGATCCACGCCACGATGCTCGTCCAGCCATAAGGCGCAAGTTGTGCGGGCAGGACGAAGATGCCCGAGCCAATCATCCCGCCGACCACCAGCGCGGTCGCGGTCCAGAATCCGAATGGGCGGTGCGACTCCGACTCGATGCGGCAGCTCCCTTCGCCAGCGAATGGAGCACGCTGCGCAGCGCTATGCCAGAGCGATTTCCGTCGCCGCGAATTCCGCGCTGCTAGCGGTGACAGGCCTCGGCTGCAGGAACGCCCGAGAGCAAAGCGGTACGCTGGACACGGAAATCCTCGCCGCCACGCGTGCTCGGCTGCGCGCCAGCGCCGAGCCCGTTCCACAAAGCGGCGTTGAAAGCATCGGTATCGAGGCGATCCTCGGTCGCGAAATTCTGTCCTCGCATCGCAGCGGCCCAATAAGCGGCGTCGTGCGGGGCACATCCGGCAGCCACCGGTGCCGCCACGAAGCGATCCCGCGGGATCGGCAATTGCGTCGCGCGCAGCACGTCGGCGGCGACGGCGTGGTAGCGCCAGCCCGTCATCGCCGGATCGAACACATCGGCCATCGGCACCGCGAGCGCATCGTTCAACCCGAGCGGCGCCAGGCCGAGCACCGCCTCGATCGTCCGCAACAGGCTGACGGTGGTATAGCGCGTCGAGACCAGGGCGTTGTGGCGCACCATCGGCCCGACGATGAACGCCACGCTGCGCCGGGCATCGACATGGTCGGCACCGTTCTGCGCATCATCCTCGATCACGAAGACCAGGGTGGAATCACGCGCGCGGCTCTGCGCGATCGTCTCGACGACCTGGCCGAGCGCATAGTCATTGTCCGCCATTTGCGTCTCGACGGTGTTCACCCCGTCGATCGCATCGCTGAAATCGCCGAAATGATCGTGGCTGAGCCGCAGCAGCGTGAGCGCGGGGACTGCGTCCTTCGCGTCCGCCACGGCGAATTCGCGCTGCCATTCGAGCATGCGCCAATAATCGGGCATCTTCTGGTCGAAGCCGCGGAAATACGGGTCGCTGCGCGAGGCCAGCAAGCGGTCGCCCGGCGTGTAGATCCGCGTCCCTGTCTTCGCCGGCTCGCGCTCGAGCGGAATGAAACCGGGCTTGCCGAGATCGTAGACCGAAGCGTCCGAAAAGCCGTAATTGCGAACGCTCAGCCCGGCACGGATCGCGGCATTCCACAGGAAACCCTGGCCCGTCTCGTCGTCACGATCGCCATCGGGCGCAGTGAGCAGCGCTGGCCCGGGCAGCAGATCGGGATCGGTCGAGACCGCCGGATTCGTCGCGTGCCGCTCAGCGGGCGTCTGTGCTGTGTAGATGAAGCGATCGGCCTCCTCCGCCTCATACGCCAGCCCGCGCCCGGCATAATTGACCGGTGCGGTCTTCTCGAGGAGGTCTGGCACGCGCGCCGCGGTCGACCAGGTCCAGCCGGTGCTCGACTGCTCGCCGCTGTCATAGAAATTGTCGAGCGTGACGAAGTCGCGCGCGAGGCGGTGATGATTGGGCGACAGCCGCTCGCCGAGGATCGCGAGCCGCGGATCACCATTTCCGACCGCCAGATCGCCGAGCACTTGGTCGTAGGTCCGGTTTTCCTTGATGATGAAGACGACGTGCTTGATCCGCGCACGCACCGCCGCCATCGTCGCGTTCGCGGCCGCGCGCGCCTGCGTTGCGGTCAGCCCGATATTGTCGGCGACTTGCAGCGTGGTGCGCACCAACGCCGCTGGCTTGGGGAGCGCGAACTGCAGCAGCCCGGCCTTTTCGAGCTGGAAGATATATTGGTTGGCGGCGCCGCATGCATTGGGCTGGCCGCGATAGATAGCGAGCTTCGGCGCGCAGCCGAGCGGGTTCGGCCCCGGCGGGCTCTTGCGATTGACGACGAACACGCGACCGCCATCGCGGCTCACGGCGACCGCGCTGGGATACCAGCCCGTCGGCACGAGCCCGTCGACGCTCGCGCCATCGGCGCGCGGCGTAACCAAGGCGACCGCGTTGATTCCCCCCATCGTCACGAGCAAGCGGTGATCGGGGAGCAACGCCAGCGCATTGGCATTGAGCCCCTTGGCGAGCGGTGCCGCGCCGAGTGCGTCCGGCAGCCCGAGCCGCGGCTCGGCGGCGAGACGGCCGGTCTTGAGGTCGATGATCGCCAGCCGGTCGGCATTGTCCTCGGTCGCGTAGAGCCGGCCGAGGCGTGGATCGACCAGCAGTGCGGTCGGCGCACCGAGCGTCGCCACGCGGCCTGTCACACGGACCGCAGCGCCGATGATCTCCAGCGCGACGAGTTGCCGATCGCGTGGTGCCGACACCCAGGCATGCGTCGCATCGATCCAGACGATCGCAAACGGGTTCTCGCCGCCCGGAACGCCGACTTGCGCGGGATCGATCTTGCCAGGCCGCAGATCGCGCTCGGCGATCACCTTGCCCGCCGCCAGGTCGATCAGGCTGATCGAATCATTGTAGTAATTTGCGACCAGCGCGCGTCGCCCATCGGGGCTGACCGCAAGCCCCGCCGCCTGCGGCTTGACCTCGGCACCGTTTCCGGTCGCATGCCCCAGCGCGATCGGCGCGCGCGTCTCGGCGAAGCGGCTTCCGTGCGCCTCGAACCGATGGACGACATCGTCGACTCCACCCCCGACGACGAAACCGCGGCCGTCGGGCTGCCACGCGATCCCCGAATAGCTGTTCGGCACGCGCGTCGTCTGAAGCAACCGACCGCCGCGCGCGTCGATCGCGTAGCGAAAGACATATTGTGTCGACTGCGCGGGGAGCCGTTTGCCATCGCTGCCGTTGAACAGATTGAACCCGCTGGTCAGTACCAGCATCTCGCGCCCGTCGGGGCTGACCGCAATCGCTGCGGCGCCATCGGCGACATACTCGGGGTGCGGCGCGATGCGCGTCGTCAGCGGTTCGAATCGTGCGCCTGGTGCTGCCAGCGGGGTCAGCCGCTGCCCGGTCGGCAGCGCGACGCCTGGCTCGGAATGGTCGCGTGCCGCAACCGACGCGGTGATCGCGAGCAAGCCACCAAACAGAAATGCTTTGTGCATGATACCCATCCCGACGCCGTAGCGCGGGCTTACGACATTTTGGCGACACAGCCTATGGAGCGTTCGCCCTGTATCGCGACGCTCCGCCGCCCCCTTCGTACGGGAAAACCCCAATATCTGCTGCGGTGCGAAATCGGGTGAAGCCGGGCGACCGCTGCTGTGCGGCGTTAACGAAGATTGACCATGGATCCAGGTGTCGTCGACCTGTCGCGGCTGCAATTTGCCCTGACCGCGCTGTACCACTTCCTGTTCGTGCCGCTGACGCTCGGCCTGAGCTTCATGTTGGTGATCATGGAATCGGTCTATGTGATGACCGACCGGCCGATCTGGCGCGTCATCACGCGCTTCTGGAGCAAATTGTTCGCGATCAACTTCGTGCTCGGCGTCGCTACAGGGCTGACGATGGAGTTCCAGTTCGGCACCAACTGGTCGTATTTCTCGCATTATGTCGGCGACATCTTCGGCGCGCCGCTCGCGATCGAAGGGCTGATGGCGTTCTTCCTCGAGGCGACGTTTGTCGGGCTGATGTTCTTCGGCTGGAACAAGATGTCCAAGCTCGCGCATCTCGGCGTCACCTTCATGGTCGCGCTCGGCACCAATTTGTCGGCCTTGTGGATCCTCGTCGCCAATGGCTGGATGCAGAACCCCGCGGGCGCGACCTTCAACCCCGAAACGATGCGGATGGAAATCAGCGATTTCGGCACGGTGCTGTTCAACCCGATCGCGCAGGCCAAGTTCGTCCACACCGTGAGCGCCGGCTATGTCTGCGCGGCGGTGTTCGTGCTCGGCATTTCGGCGCTCTATCTGCTGCGCGGCAAATATGTCGGCGTGGCGAAACGCTCGATGGCGGTCGCCGCGGCGTTCGGCCTCGCTTCGTCGCTGTCGGTCGTCGTGCTCGGCGACGAGAGCGGGTATGCGCTTACCGACAACCAGAAGATGAAGCTCGCCGCGATCGAGGCGGCGTGGCATACCGCCCCCGCCCCCGCCGGCATCACGCTGATCGGCATCCCTGATGTCGCCGCGCGAACGACGCACTATGCCGTCGAAGTGCCGTGGGTGCTCGGGCTGATCGCCACGCGCAGCCTCGACACCGAAGTCACCGGCATGTCCGAACTCGTGCTGAAGGCGCAGGAGCGGATCACATCGGGCGTGGTCGCATACGACGCCGTCCAGAAGCTCAAGACCGACCCGACGAATGTCCGCGAGCGCGCACGGTTCGAGCTCCACAAGCGCGATCTCGGCTATGCCTTGCTGCTCAAGGCGCACGTCGCCGATCCGCGCCTGGCGAGCCCCAAGCTGATTGCGGCGACTGCGTGGGACGTCGTCCCGAACGTCCCGCTGATGTTCTGGAGCTTCCGCGCGATGGCGTTCATCGGCTTCTATATGATCGCGCTGTTCGCCACCGCGTTCGTGCTCGCGAGCCTGCGCCGCCACGACAGCACGCGCTGGTTCCTGCGGATCGCGCTCTATTCGATCCCGCTGCCGTGGATCGCGATCGAGCTTGGCTGGATGCTCGCCGAGATCGGGCGTCAGCCCTGGGCGATCGAAGGCGTGTTGCCGACCTTCCTCGCCACCTCGACGCTGAGCGTCGCGGCGTTGTGGACGACGATCATCGGCTTCACCGTACTCTACGGAGCGCTCGCGGTGATCGAAATCCGCTTGATGATCGCGGCGATCCGCAAGGGCCCGTTCGAGCATGTCGACGATCCCGTGCCCGACCAGAGCGATACCGTCGTGGTTCCCATTCTCCCCGTCGCCGCCTGAACCGAAAGGACGGACAATGTTCGACTATGAAACGCTGCGCGTGATCTGGTGGGCGCTGCTCGGCGTGCTGCTGATCGGGTTTGCGGTTACCGACGGCTTCGATCTTGGCGTCGCCAGCCTGCTCCCGTTCGTCGCGCGCAACGATGCCGAGCGGCGGATGGTGATCAATTCGGTCGGCCCGACCTGGGAAGGCAACCAGGTGTGGTTCATCACCGGTGGCGGCGCGATCTTCGCGGCGTGGCCGTTCGTCTATGCGGTCAGCTTCTCGGGTTTCTACCTCGCGATGTTCCTGCTGCTCGCTGCGCTGATCCTGCGCCCGGTCGGCTTCAAATATCGCTCGAAGCGCCCTGACGCGGCGTGGCGGAACCGGTGGGACTGGGCGCTGTTCGTCGGCGGTTTCGTCCCCGCCCTGGTGTTCGGCGTCGCGGTCGGCAATGTCCTGCTCGGGGCGCCGTTCCGGCTCGATAGCGACTTGCGGTCGTTCTACGAAGGCGGCTTGCTCGGCCTGTTCACGCCGTTCGCCTTGCTGTGCGGGCTGCTCTCGGTCGCGATGCTCGCGCTTCACGGCGCGACGTGGCTGACCTTCAAGGTCGAGCGTGGCGGCCCCGTCCATCGGCGCGCGCGCAGCTTCGGGGCGGTCGCTGCGATCCTGACGCTGCTGCTGTTTGCGGGGGGCGGATTGTACGTCGCGTTCGGCGACATTGGTTATCACATGCAGTCGGTGGCCGATCCGCTCGGCCAGTCGAACCCGCTACGCACCACGACGCAGCAGATCGCGGGTGCCTGGATCGGCAATTACGCGCTGCATCGTTGGATGCTGATCGCGCCAGTGCTTGGCATCGGCGGCGCGGTGCTCGCGTTCGTCGGCATTACCGTGGGCGCCGAGAAGAGCTCGTTCGGCGGTTCGGCGCTGGCGATCACCGGGATCATCGCGACCGTCGGCCTGTCGATGTTCCCCTATATCCTGCCCTCGAGCATCGATCCGCATTCGAGTCTGACGGTGTGGAACGCCTCATCGACCCCGGCGACGCTCGGGCTCATGCTGTTCGTCACCGCGATCCTGCTGCCGATCGTGCTGCTCTACACGAGCTGGGCGTTCAAGGTGATGTGGGGCCGCGTCACCACCGCCGACGTCGCCACCAACCCCGATTTCTACTGATCCCGAAAGGACTAGACGATGTGGTATTTCACTTGGGTTTTGGGTCTCGGGCTCGCAGTCGGCTTCGGCATCCTCAACGGCATGTGGCATGAATTCCACCTGCCGGCCGACGATGAGGACGCTCCACCGCCCGCGTGATCCACGCTTGCATACCAAAAGACCAAAGGCGATCCGAACGATCGGCAGCGGTCTGGCATAGACGGCGCTGTTCGCTGGCAGCAACGTCCGGGGCGGCGGGCTCGACGGAACGTCAGCCGTGGCTGAGCGCGAGCTGCTCTAACGGTGTTACGCGGGTTAAAGCGGGATGGGTGGCTCTGGCCCTCGGCGCGTCGCCGAAGCGCTGTTCGGAGGTACGAAGCGTGCTTTGCTCATGCACAGCCTACCTCCCGCTATTCCTCGCGCACTAAGTCCGGGCGCACCTTACGCCACGCTTCTGACGCGATCCCGGCCCGAACGCTTGGCATCGTATAAGGCGCTGTCGGCGCGAAGCATCGCCGATTTGAGCGACGCGTAGTCGCGCACGACCGCGAGCCCGCACGAAAAGGTCAGCGCGTCGCCGCCGCGATGGCCGATTTCGTCGCGATGGAGCGAGGCGCGCAGCCGTTCGACGATCTCGGTCGCTTCGTCGAGCGCGGTGTCGGGCAGCAGGATCGCAAATTCCTCGCCGCCCCAGCGCGCGGGGAGATCCGACCGGCGCAATTCGGTCTGCAGCCGCTTGGCGAACTCGACCAGGACACGGTCGCCCTCGTCATGGCCGTGACGATCATTGACCGCCTTGAAATGATCGAGGTCGAGCACCGCGACCACCGAATTGCGGTCGTCGCGCAACACCGGTGCGATCGCGTCCATAAAACCTCGGCGGTTGCGCAGCCCGGTCAACACGTCCTTTTCGGCGGCATCGGCCAGCCGCTCGACCCGCGCATGGGTTTCCGCCGAAGCGCGCGCGACCGAGGCGAGCAAGGCCCCTACCAGATCATCGCCGCCCGTCGGTACCGGCGGGACGGGCTCGCCGCGTTGCAACGACTGCAGCAAATCGGTCGCATGCGCCACCGGCGCGAGCAGCCCGCGCAGCGCGACGATCGCGGTGACCGTCCCGACCAGCGTCGCGACGAGCAATGCCGCGAAAAGGCGCCAATCCCACCGCGCCAGCACCAACTCGCTCACGCAGAAGACGATGATCGGCAAATGCACCGCGCCAAAGCAGATGCTGAACATGCGGAACTGGAAATTACGCGGAAACAGAAACCGCGTGGCTTGATAAAAACGCATGCCTATACTCCGGCAACCTCACCCATGATCGGCGCTATTGGATCGCGGTTTCTGAATCGTTAATCCCCAATACCGGGCCGCCCTCATCAGCGGCCACGCCGGAATAGCGGTGGTCGATCAGTAAACGACCACGCTGCGGATGCTTTCGCCGGCGTGCATCAGCTCGAAGCCCGTATTGATCTCCTCGAGGCTGAGGACGTGCGTGATCATCGGGTCGATCTCGATCTTGCCGTTCATGTACCAATCGACGATCTTCGGCACGTCGGTCCGCCCCTTCGCGCCGCCGAACGCGGTACCGCGCCAGTTGCGCCCGGTGACGAGCTGGAACGGGCGCGTGCTGATTTCCTTTCCCGCTTCGGCCACGCCGATGATGATCGACGTGCCCCACCCGCGGTGGCACGCCTCGAGCGCCTGGCGCATCACCGTCGTGTTGCCGGTGCAATCGAACGTATAGTCTGCCCCGCCATCGGTCAGCGCGACGAGGTGCGCGACGAGATCGCCGACGTCCTTCGGATTGACGAAATGCGTCATGCCGAACCTGCGGCCCCATTCCTCGCGGTCGGGATTGATGTCGACCCCGACGATCATGTTCGCGCCCGCCATCCGCGCGCCCTGCAGCACGTTCAGCCCGATCCCGCCGAGACCGAACACGATGATATTGTCGCCAACCTGGACCTTGGCGGTGTTGACCACCGCGCCGACGCCCGTCGTCACCCCGCAGCCGATGTAGCAGCTCGTCTTGAACGGCGCGTCCTCGCGGATCTTCGCGACCGCGATTTCGGGGAGCACGGTGAAGTTCGAAAAGGTCGAGCAGCCCATGTAGTGGAAGATGGTCTCGCCCTTGTACGAGAAGCGCGAGGTGCCGTCGGGCATCAGCCCCTTGCCTTGCGTCGCGCGGATCGCGGTGCACAGGTTGGTCTTGCCGCTGAGGCACGACTTACACTGGCGGCATTCGGGGGTGTAAAGCGGGATGACGTGATCGCCCGGCTTCACGCTCGTCACGCCCGGCCCGACTTCGCGCACGATGCCGGCGCCTTCATGGCCGAGCACGCTCGGGAACAGCCCTTCGCTGTCGAGCCCGTCGAGCGTATAGGCATCGGTGTGGCAGATCCCGGTCGCCATGATCTCGACCAACACTTCGCCCGCCTTGGGGCCTTCGAGGTCGAGCTCGACGATCTCGAGCGGTTGCTTGGCGGCAAAGGCGACGGCGGCGCGGGTTTTCATGGGGCACTCCTCGAGACGGTCGCCAATCCCTTACGGCTACGCCCGGTTGCGTCAACCGCCCGCCCGGTCAGAGGATCCCCCGCCGCGGCATGCCGCGCAGCACGAGCGCCACGCCCAAGGTCGCCACACCGAGCATCCCGATCACCCCCGGCACATCGCTGCCGAGTGCGATCATCGCGGTCGCGACGATCACCACCAGCACGGTGACGATCGAGTTGGCGATGTTGTTCGCCGCGATCACGCGCGAGCGTTCGGCCGCCGGCGTCGCGGTCGAGAGGATCGCGTAGAGCGGCACGATGAACATTCCGCCCGCGAACGAAATCCCGGCGAGCCCGATCAGGATATGCCAGCTCCCGGCCGCGGCGAAGAAGTGCGCGATGTCGAGCCCTGCCGCGCGCACCTGGAAGCCGTGCGTCGATGCCCACAGGTCGATCATGCACCCGCCCATCACCGCCGCCGACAGCGGCACGTAACGCGCCGAGACCTCGCCCCGCAGCAAGCGGTTGACGGTCAGCGAGCCGATCGCAATCGCGGTCGAGAAGACGAGCAGGAACAGCGTCACCACCGCCTTCGATCCCCCGAGCGTACCGATGACGAGTGGCGCGAATTCGGAAACCAAGACCGCCCCCGCGGCGAAGAACCAGCTGATCCCCAGGATCGACAGGACGACAAGCCGGTCGCGGCGCGCAGTCCGCAGGATGTCCGCGGTGCCGCGGAAGACGTTCCAGTCGATGCGGTGCTGCTTGCCCGACGGCGGTGCCGGCGGGATCGCAAGGCTCGCGGCGAACCCGACGCAGGCGAGCCCGGTCGCGGCAAGCCCAGCCTCCCACGGCGCGAGCACGCCGGCGAGCAGTTGCCCCCCGAGGATCGCGAGGAAGGTGCCCGCCTCGATCAGCCCGGTACCGCCCATCATTTCGTGATGGCCGAGATGCTGCGGCAGGATCGAATATTTGACCGGGCCGAAGATCGTCGAGTGCAGCCCCATCAGGAACAGGCAGACGAGCAGGGTCGCGATCGACCCGACCGCAAAGCCGACCAGAGCGACCGCCATGATCGCGATCTCGGCGGCCTTTATCCAGCGGATCAGGATGCGCTTGTCGATCGCATCGGCGGTTTGCCCGCCGATCGCCGAGAACAGGAAATAGGGTAGGATGAAGATGCCGGTCGAGACCGTCGCGAGCATCTCGCCGCTGAGACCCGTGCGATGCACCCCGAAATTGGCGAGGAACAGCAACGCGAACTTGAGCACATTGTCGTTGAACGCGCCGATGAACTGGACGACGAACAGCGGCGCAAAGTGGCGCTTGGTGAGCAGCGAGAAATCGGGCGATGCCATCGCCCGCTTGTCGCCGCAGCGCGACCCGGGCGCAAGAGGCGCGCCCGGGCCGATCGCTACCGAAGCGTGCCCCGAGTCAGAGGAACAGCTTGCGGATCGAAATTCGCACCGTGCGCCCGAGCGGATTGAGATAATCGGGCTGATAGGCGACCGGCGTCGTCCCGCTCGCATTGGTCACGCGCTGGCGCGTATCGAACAGATTGTCGACCGCCAGCGCGACGCGCATCCCGCGCATCCACGGGTGTGCCTTGACCAGATCGAGCCGCTGCCCGAGATCGCCGAACAGCCGGACGCCGAGCGTGCCGAGCGACGAGAAATGCAAGTTCTGCGGGTTGCCGAGCGTTCCGCCGTTGACGTCGGTCGCGCTTTGCCAATTCGCCGACAGGCGCACGCCGATGCCGTTGTTGCTGTATCCCGCCTGCCCCTCGAGCTCGTGGCGCGGTTGCCCGCCGTTCGAGCCGATCGCGTCGCCGTTCAAGAGGTCGAGCGCCGGGCCACCCCGCTGGACGAGCACGCGCTCGCTGAAGTGCCACGTGTGGTAGAGCGCGAACTGTAGCCGCCCGCCGCCGCCGCCACGGCCACCACCCCCGAAGCCGCCAAAGCCGCCACGCCCGCCGCCGGGGCCGCCGGGACCACCAGGACCGCCTGGACCACCTGGACCACTAGGTCCGCCGGCACCCCCGCCGCGCTCCGCTCGCGCTTGCGCGATCTGGCGTTGTACGCTGTCGGGAACCTTGATCCCGGCAAACGGGTTCGGCCCCGTCCCAGCGCGCCACGCTTCGATCTGTTTTTGCAGCTTCGACTTGAGCGCCATCGAGAAATTGATCCCCCAGCGCAGCTCGGAGCGGCTGCTCTGCGCGAAATTGATCGGTCGCGTGTCGAGCTGCGTCAGCACCAGATCGCCATTGGCATCGCGCACGCGCGTGAAGCGCGACGGGAAGGCCGTTTCGATCGCAGCGGTCGCGGTCGGGAAGGCGGCGATCGGATTTTCGATCCGTGCGTCGATATACATCGCGGTGAGCGACAGGTCCTTCGTGCTCCACGGCTTGACCGTCGCGCTGAGCTTGTAGGTGTGACTGTTGCTCGCGATCAGATTGGGGTTGCCGCCCGAAACCGTCGTGACGCTCGCATTCTGCCCGAGCACATAGTCGAAAACCGGCACGTTGGGCGTGACGATCTGCGGATTGCCGAGCTGCGTCGCGCTCGGCGCGGTATCTTGCATCGTCGCCGATGCGATAATCCGCAGCGGCACGATCGGCGACCAGTTGAGCCCGTAGCCAAGCGTCGTCAGCGTCCCGAAATCGGAGAGGTGGTTGACCGCGACATTGCCGTTGACCGAGAGCGTGCCGATTGCCGCGAGGACGTCCTTCGCGCGGCTGGTCAGCGGCACGTCGACGTTGAGCTGGCCATTGACGATGTTGCGTGTCACCGCGCCGGTCGAGGTCAGCCCGGCCCGATACGAGCGGCTATTGAAGCTGCTGATGTCGCCGCCAAGATGGACGCTCGTTGAAACCTCGCCCGCGGGCAGCTTGAAAATCGTGCCGTTGAGCAGCACGTCGAGCTTCCCCTCGTCGGAGGTCGAATAGCCGCGCGTCGTCGCGCGCGTCCCGATCTGCGAGGCACCAAGCGCGGCGAACGGATTCGCGGTCGGGTCATTGGCCGCGAGCCGCGCGTTGAACGCGGTCGCGTCGAGCCCCGCATCGGTGAAGGTCTTCGATTCGGAATGGTCATAGGTGCCCGTCACCGACCATTGCCACGCCGTGCTGATCGCGCCGTTGAACGTCGTGCCGAGGTGCGCCGCGATCGCTGAGGTGCGCTGCTTGAGCGGCGAGAAGTCCCCTCCCAGCGTTCGACTGACCGTCACCGCGCTGGCCGAAAAAGGATTGCCCGCCGGAACGACGAGCGTCGTGCTTGGCAACCCTTGCAGTCCGGTCGTGTTGCTCGCCGAAAGCGTCCCGTTCAGCGTTCCCGAAACCGCGCCAAAGCTGCGCGCGTAGGTCGAGTTGGCGTTGAACGTGCGGCCCGAGGGCAGCAACGTGCGAAACGGCCGTTGGTCGGTCGGATCGGTCGCCACGGTGGTCGCGCCTGGAATCGTCGGACGGACAGTCGGGAGGATGCTGCGTTCGCTCTCGGTCAGCGCCTCGACCGGCTGATATTCGAGGTGAAGATTGACCCGCCCCTTATTGGCGATCTGGAGCAAGTCGAGTTCGCCCTGCGGCGCGTTTCGCCCGCCTTCGGTGGCGAGCTTGTCCGACAGCTCGACCGTCGCCGCGCGGAAGCGACGGCGCAGGACGAAGTTCACCACCTTCTGGTCGGCGGTGTAGCCATATTTGAGCGCGACTTCCTCTGGCAGAATGTCGACGCGCGCGATCGCCTCGGTCGGCAGATCGCGGATTTCAGCAAAACCCGAGATCCGCTTGCCATCGAGCAAAATGACGGGCGCACCGCCGCCACCGCGATCGCTGCGAATCTGCGGCGCGAGTTCGGTCAGCAACTCGGTGATCGAGCTGACCCCGTACGAGCGGATGTCTGCAGGGCTCAGCTGCTGTTCGGGCGGAATGTCGCCGATCACCGAACCAGGCTGCCTTGCCCCGCGCACGACGATATCGGGGCCGTCCTCGCTATCGTCGGGCGCCGCCGCCGGTGCCGCTGCTGGCGCCTGCTTGGTCGTGCTCTTGGTCGTCGCCTGTTGCGCCGAGGCGAACGCCGGGGTCGCCGCGAGCGCGAGCGTAAGCAGTTTTGTTGTGCGGATCATCGTAGCCCCAAAATGTCTTTCCCGTCAGCTAGCGTGCTTATGTCGCAAGAGTATGTCGAAGGCGCGCATGGCTGGAACTTCGATCGGGGCTGCCGTAGGACAGCCCAATGAGTGAAGAGCGATTCGAACGCCATCGGCAGCCCTGGACGACCGACGAGATCCAGAAGCTGCACACGCTGGCCAAAAAGGGCATGGCGCTCAAGGCGATCTCCAAGGCGCTCAAGCGCAGCGAAGAATCGACCAAGGACCGTGCCAAGGCCGACGGACTGACCATCGCGAAGCTGCGGTGATGCGCATAGGGTTCGGTAATGGTTGAATTGTGGCCGTACCGGGACAGTTGATAAGCCCCCGGAACAATCGCTACTAGGCAGCGTTTGGCGACCGTTCCGTAGGGTATCCACCGTGCGGGAACAGCCTTGAGAGCGGTGGACACAATGGCGGCTGAGTTTTCTTCCCTGCGCTCGATGATCGTCGTCGGTGCATCGGCGCTTCTGCTGACGGGCTGCGGCAGCGCAAAACAGGAAAAGAGCGGCCGTGGCGCCCCCAAGGGTCCCCCCGAAGTCGGCTATATCGTCATACAGCCGAGCAGCGTCCCGCTGGTGACCGAACTCGCCGGCCGCACCGCCGCCTATCAGAGTTCGGAAGTCCGCCCGCAGGTTACCGGTCTGATCCGTCGCCGCTTCTTCACCGAAGGCGCGCTCGTCCGTCAGGGACAGCCGCTCTACCAGATCGACCCGAGCCTCTATCGCGCGTCGGCGAACCAGGCGAACGCGAACGTCGCGAGCGCGATCGCCAATGCCGAGGCGACGCGCGTCAAGGCCGATCGGTACAAGCCGCTCGCCGACATGCAAGCGGTCGCCAAGCAGGATTACACCGACGCCGCCGCCGCCGCACGCCAGGCCGCCGCGACGGTCTCGCAGACCAGGGCGGCGCTCGACACCGCCAAGATTAACTTGCGCTTCACGACCGTGCCCGCGCCGATCACCGGGCGAATCGGGCGCTCGCTCTACACCGTCGGCGCGCTCGTCACCGCGAGCCAGACCGACCCGCTGGCGACGATCCAGAAGCTCGATCCGATCTATGTCGATATCCAGCAGGCCAGCGCGGACCTGTTGCGGCTCCGCCGCGCGCTCGCATCGGGGGGATCGGTGGCGACCCGCGCGAATGTCCAGCTCAAGCTGGAGGACGGCTCGGATTACGGGCTCAGCGGCGACGTCGAATTCTCCGAAGTCGTGGTCGATGCGGCAACCGGCACGGTGACGCTGCGCGCACGCTTCCCCAATCCCAAGGGGCTCTTGCTGCCCGGCATGTTCGTCCGCGCGCGCTTTGCGCAGTCGATCAATCCCAACGCCTTCCTCGTTCCGCAGCAAGCGGTCTCGCGCACGCCCAAGGGCGAGGCGACGGTCTATGTCGTCGGCGCCGACGGCAAGGGTGGCTACAAGGCCGTCCAGCGCCCGATCAC
Source organism: Sphingomonas sp. PWP1-2 (assembly GCF_049898305.1). Lineage (NCBI taxonomy): Bacteria > Pseudomonadati > Pseudomonadota > Alphaproteobacteria > Sphingomonadales > Sphingomonadaceae > Sphingomonas > Sphingomonas sp. PWP1-2. The sequence continues at coordinate 432,889 of NZ_JAFCXM010000002.1, read as the reverse complement.
CGCGACGGCGACGCAGGGTACCAACTGGATCGTCACCACAGGCCTCAAGCCTGGCGACAAGATCATTACGCAAGGCGTCGGCAAGGTGAAGGTCAACCAGACCATCAAGCCCGTTGCCGCCAACGCGCCGCAGACGATCAAGTCGCCCAAAGCGGGTGATGCAGCCGTCCAGAAGAACTGAGCCAGCCCTGTGATATCGCGCATCTTCATCGACCGGCCGATCTTCGCCTGGGTCGTTGCCATCATCATCATGCTCGCGGGCGTCGGTGCGATCTACACCCTGCCGGTCGAGCAGTTTCCGGACATCGCGCCGCCTCAGGTCAACATCCGCGCGACCTATCCCGGCGCGTCGGCGGCGACGCTCGAGAATTCGGTCGCGCAGGTCATCGAGCAGCAGCTCACCGGCATCGACGGCTTGCTCTACTTCGCGACGAGCTCGTCGTCGCGCGGCCAGGTGACGATCACGGCGACCTTCGACAAAGGGACCGATCCCGACATCGCGCAGGTGCAGGTGCAGAACAAGGTGCAGCAGGCGCTGTCGCGCTTGCCGCAGCAGGTCCAGCAGCAGGGCCTGACCGTCACCAAGTCGAACCCCGACTTCCTGCTGATCGCCGCGATCTATGACACGACCAACCGGACGACCAACCAGGACGTGTCGGACTATCTCGTCTCGAACCTGCAGGACACGATCGGCCGCATCAAGGGTGTCGGCGACATCAACGTGTTCGGCGCGCAATATGCGATGCGCATCTGGCTCGATCCCAACAAGCTCGCCAGCTACAGCCTGATCCCGAGCGACATCACCACCGCCATCACCGCGCAGAACGCCGAAGTCGCCGCAGGCGAAATCGGCGGCGTCCCCAACACGGCCGAGCAAGTGCTCGATGCGACCGTGACCTCGCAAACGCGTCTGTCGACCCCCGAGCAGTTCCGCGCGATCGTCGTCAAGACGCAGCCCGATGGCTCCTCGGTGCACCTGTCGGATGTCGCGCGGATCGAGCTTGGCGCCGAAAGCTACAACGTCACCAGCCGCGTCAACGGCCATCCGGGCGCCGGCATCGCGGTGAGCCTCGCGCCGGGCGCCGACGCACTGAGCACGGCCGAACTGGTCAAGGCCGAGATCGAGCGCTCATCGAAGGCCTTCCCCAACGGCTATGCCTACAGCTTCCCGCAGGATTCGACCTCGTTCATCAAGCTGTCGGTCGAGGAAGTCGAGAAGACGCTGTTCGAGGCGATCCTGCTCGTCGTCGTCGTCATGTTCGTGTTCCTGCAGAATTGGCGCGCGACGCTGATCCCGACGATCGCGGTGCCAGTCGTATTGCTCGGCACCTTCGGCATCTTCTCGCTCGCCGGCTTCTCGATCAACACGCTGACGCTGTTCGGGCTCGTGCTCGCGATCGGTCTGCTCGTCGACGACGCGATCGTCGTGGTCGAGAATGTCGAGCGCTTGATGGAAGAGAATCCCGACATGTCGCCGCGCGATGCGACGATCCAGTCGATGAACGAGATCACCGTCGCGCTGATCGCGATCGCGCTCGTTCTCTCGGCGGTATTCCTGCCGATGGCGTTCTTCGGCGGATCGACCGGCGTGATCTATCGCCAGTTCTCGGTCACGATCGTCTCGGCGATGGTGCTCTCGGTCGTCGTCGCTCTGGTGTTGACCCCGGCGCTGACCGCAACGCTGCTCAAGCGCAAGCAGGACATGAAGCAGGACGGCTGGCTCGCGCGCAAGACGCAGCCGGCCAAGGACTGGTTCAACACCGGCTTCGACAAGACGATCGATCGCTACGGCACCGCCGTCAGCACGGTGATCGATCGCAAATGGCTGTTCGTGCTGATCTATGCCGGCGTCATCGCAATCCTCGCGATCTTGTTCCTGCGCTTGCCGACGGGCTTCCTCCCCAACGAGGACCAGGGCATCGCGCAGATCCAGTACAATCTCGCGCCAGGCGCGACGCTCAATTCGACGCGCAAGGCGCAGCTCGAGATCGAGAAGTATTTTGCCGGCCCCGAGGCCAAGAACGTTGCCGGCTATCTGACCGTCGCCGGCGGCGGCGGCGGGTCGGGCGGGCAGAATGCCGGGCGCGGCTTCATCGCGTTCAAGGATTGGGCCGATCGCAGCGGCGTCGAAAATGGTGCCGAGGCGATCACCGGGCGCGCGACCAAGGCGCTGAGCGGCCTGCGCGACGTCGAATTCTACGCGACCGTTCCCTCGCCAGTGCGCGGGCTCGGCCAGTCGACCGGCTTCACGATGGAACTGCTCAATTCGGGCGGCCTGAGCCGTGACGAATTCAAGGCGGCGCGCGACAAATTGCTGGCAGCGGCACGCGCCGACAAGACGCTCGCGGCGGTGCGCCCGACCGACCTCGATGACCAGCCGACGCTGCAGGTCAATCTCGACGCGCAGAAGCTCAGCACGCTCGGCCTCACCCAGGCGAACGTCAACTCGACGCTCTCGACGGCGTGGGGTGGCAGCTATGTCAACGACTTCAACGACCGTGGTCGCGTCAAGCGCGTCTACGTCCAAGGCGACGCGCCGTACCGCTCGTCGCCCGACGATCTCGCACAATGGTATGTCCGCGGCTCGACCGGCGCGATGACCCCCTTCTCGGCCTTCGCCACGACGAGCTGGAGCACCGCGGCCCCCTCGCTCGCGCGCTTCCAGGGGATTTCGTCGTACGAATTCTCGGGTCAGGCCGCGCCGGGGCAGAGCTCGGGCACCGCGATGGAGAAGATGACCGAACTTGCTGCGCAGTATCCCGGCACGAGCGTTGCGTGGAGCGGCCTGTCGTATCAGGAGCGGCTGTCGTCGGGCCAGGCGCCGTTCCTCTACGGGATCTCGCTGCTCGTCGTGTTCCTGTGTCTCGCCGCGCTCTATGAGAGCTGGTCTATCCCGATCGCCGTGCTTCTGATCATTCCGCTCGGCTTGGTCGGCGCGGTGTTCGCCGTGACGCTCCGTGGCCTGCAGAACGACGTCTATCTCCAGATCGGGCTGCTGACGACGATGGGCCTGGCGGCGAAGAACGCGATTCTGATGATCGAGTTCGCCGAGCAAGCCGAGAAGTCGGGCAAGCGCGTGATCGATGCCGCGCTCGAGGCGGCGCGGATCCGACTGCGCCCGATCCTGATGACGAGCTTTGCCTTCATCTTCGGCGTGCTGCCGCTGGCGATCTCGACCGGCGCCGGCGCGAACAGCCGCGTCGCGATCGGCACCGCGGTGATCGGTGGGATGCTGACCGCGACGATCCTCGCGATCTTCTACATCCCGTTGTTCTTCGTGATGATCCGTCGCGGCGCACGCGGCATCTCGCAAAAGCTCCACCACGAACAGAAGCCTGCCGACGAGACGCCCCCAACGCGTCCTTCCGGCCAGGGCGAGGCGACCGCATGATCCGCAAGACTGTCTCGCTCGTCTCGCTCGCCGCGCTGTCGGCGTGTTCGCTGGCGCCCAAATATGTCGAGCCTGCGTTGCCAGTCCCGCCGAGCTGGCCGGTCGGCGACGCCTATCTCGCGCAGACTGAGGCGACGCTGCCGAGCGTGAGCTATCGCGACATCTTCCGCGATCCGCGCTTGCAGAAGGTGATCGAGCAAGCGCTCGTCAACAACCGCGATCTCCGCGCCGCGGCGGCCAACATCGCGATCGCGCGCGCGCAGTACCGCATCCAGCGCGCGGAGTTGCTCCCAGAAATCGGCGGCTCGGCGGGCTATACGCGCCGCGACAACGGGACGCGCGGTGTGTCGAACACCGGGACCGGGACTGGAACCGGGACAGGCACCGGCAACACCGGCACGATCACGACGAGCGGCGGCGCGACCAACAACTTTTCGGCCAGCCTCGGCATCACCGCATTCGAGATCGACCTGTTCGGGCGGATCCGCTCGCTGACCACCGCCGCGCAGAATCGCTATTTCGGCAGTGAGGCGACGGCGCGCGCGACCCGCCTGACGCTGGTCGGAGACATTGCCACGGCGTGGCTGACCTATGCGTCGGACGTCAGCTTGCTCAGGATCGCGCGCGAGACCGCCGCGCTATCGGCCCGCAGCGTGGCGCTGACGAAATTGCGGCTCGACGGCGGCATCGCCCCGCGGACCGACCTCGCCCAGGCGCAGATCGTGCAGCAGACCGCCTTGTCGGACCTCGCCACGCAAACCACTGCGGTTGCGCAGGATGTCAACGCGCTCCAGTTGCTGGTCGGCGCGCCGGTCGATCCGGCCCTGCTCCCCGCATCGATCGAGGAAGCCGCGCCGACGATTGCCGAGCTTCCTGCCGGGCTCAATTCGAGCATCGTGCTGCGCCGCCCCGACGTCGTTCAGGCGGAGTATGAGCTGCGAGCGAGCAACGCCGAGATCGGTGCGGCACGCGCTGCCCTGTTCCCGACGATCTCGCTCACCGCGCTCGCGGGGCTCGCGAGCAGCTCGCTCGGCAATCTGTTCACCGGCGGCGCGTTCAACTATTCGGTCGCGCCGAGCGCGAGCTATCCGATCTTCCGGGCCGGCGCCGGCCGCGCCGGTGTCGTGCAATCGCGCGCGCAGCGCGATTATGCGCTGGCGACCTATGAGAAGGCGATCCAGACCGCGTTCAGCGAAGTCGCCGACGCGCTCGCCCGGCGCGGCACGATCACTGCGCAGCTCAATGCGCAACGCGCGCTGACTGCCGCCTCGACCGACAATTACCGCCTGTCCGACGCGCGCTACCGCGGCGGGATTGATACTTTCCTGCAGAGCCTGACGGCACAGCAATCGCTCTATTCCTCGCAGCGCAGTCTCGTCACCGCGCAGCTGACCCAGGCCAGCAACCTGGTGACGTTGTACCGCACGCTCGGCGGCGATTCGACGCTCGAAGTGACTGCGGCGGGGCCGAAATCGGCTCAGCCATAGCGATTGCCACCCAGCGCCCGAACGAGCGCGTGACAAGCCGAAGCGCGCATGGCAGCACAGCGGCTTAGACCAGAATGATCCAGCCTTGGATCGACGCGCCGGGGAGTGATCAAGATGGGCTATCACATCCGGCGGTTCGAGCCCAAGGACGCGGCGGCGATGCTCGCCTTTGCCGAGACGCTGCCCGAGCATGACTTGCTTTTCCTCGGCCGCGACCTGCGCCATCCGCGCGTCATCGCCGCCTGGGTCGCGGCGATCGACGAAGGCTATATCGACAGTCTCATCGCCGAAGATGGCGGCACGTTCGTCGGAACCGCCGCGCTGGTCCGCGATCCGCTCAGCTGGAGCGCGCATGTCGGCGAGATCCGGCTGCTCGTCGCGCCGGGCAAGCGCGGCGCCGGGCTGGGCCGCGATCTGCTCGAAGGGATATACTCGATCGCGCTCGAACGCCGGCTCGAGAAGATCACCGCACACATGACGCCCGACCAGATTGGATCGGTCATGCTGTTCGAAAGCCTCGGCTTTCGCGCCGAAGCGCTGCTCAGGGACCAGGTGCGCGACCGCGCCGGCAACACGCACGATGTCGCGATCCTGAGCCACGACATCGTGCGCACCGCCGCGCCCGCGCGCTGAGCGACGGGCGCCGGCGGCAGGCTATTTGTCGCCGCGCACCGCACCGACCGCTTCGCGGCCGAATTGCAGGATGACTTCGCCCATTTCGCGCGCCTGCGCCATGCTGCGCTGGCCCTGGTCGCGCAGGAAGTCGCCCTGGATCTTCATCACTTCGGACAAATCCTTTGCACCTGCGGCGGCGCGCATCGCGGCGAACGCCTCGCGGGCATTGGCCTCGGCCTGATCGAGCATCTTGATCCCAACCGCCGAACCGCTCTCGGCCATCTTGCCGCCGGCGTCTCTGATCGCCTCGCCGGCTTTCTTGGCGGGCTCGGCGATCGTCTCGTTGAACGCGTCGCGAATCTTGTCGGTCATGGGATGATGTCCTTTCCACAGGGTGTGCGACCGGAGCGCCGGGCACGGCACAGCGTCGCGCGAACGTCGCGCTGGCACGTGGCTGACGGGGTGCGGCATCCGACTCTCCTCTGCCGCGGTCTGTGCCGCACGCAGACGCGAAGCTTAAGCGCCCCATCCGCCGAGCGCAAATCGCTGTGCGGGAGACCCTTAACGCGCTGGCAACCCGATCGGCGCAAAGACACACCATGCTGCGTCCCGCCCCTCCCCTGCGAATACCGCCGCCGAGCGCGGTCGCGTGGTTGCTGCTGCCGCTCAGCGTAGTGGCGAATGGCGCGGTGTTCTGGCCGGCGGCGTGCCTCGTCGCGATCACGGCGGCGGGTGCACGTCACTATGGCGCTATGCTCGTCTGGTATGGGCTGGCAGTCGGTTTCGACCGTAACGCACTGATCCTTGCGCCATTCGTCGCGGCGGTCCTGCTCGGCGCGAGAGTGCGCTGGCGGCTGCTGCCGCTTGCGCCGGTCTTCGCGCTGGCGATGCTGCTGGCCCGCGCCCCCGCAGCCCCCTCGCTCCTGTCGCTGCCGCAGCCGATCACGCTCCCCGCCGCGCCTTCGCTTTGGACGATCCTCCAGGTGCTGCCGTGGATCGGGACGCTGCCGCTCGGCGGGCTGGCGCTGACAAGCGCGTTCGGCACGGCGGTGGCCTATGGTGCATGGGCCTCGACCCAGCCGCTCCGTCCTCCCGAAGTGCGCGAGCGGGCGCTGCTCTGCGCGCTGGCGATCCCGATGCTCCTGCCCGGCCTCGATCCGAGCGCGTTCCTGCTTGCTGGCGGACTCGCGCTGCACGCCGCGCTGCGCGAGCGCAGCGCACCACGCCGGCGCATCGCTGCCTTGGTCGGGATCGGCATGCTGGTCGCCTGCTCCGGCGGCGTGGGCGCGGCGGCGTTTGGGGCGATCGCGATGATCGGCGCGACGCTGCTTCAGGCGCGAGCCGTGCTCAAACGCGGGGCCGCCAACGATAACCCTGCGATGGCGTGGGCGGCGGCAGCGCGCCCCCTGCCGCTGCCGCGCGTGATGTGCTAGGCCGCCGCCGAATTTGACAGTCGGGGGCGGGAACGATGGCAATTTTCAACGGTAAGGCGCGCGATGGCGGCGGCGGCGTTTCAGGCCATTCGATACCATCGGGAAGCGGCAAGCGCGGCGCGTTCTCGGTGATCAGCGCCGATGTCGTCGTAACCGGCAACATCGCGGCGAGTGCCGACCTTCACATCGATGGCCGCGTTGACGGCGACGTCCAGTGCGGGACGCTGATCCAGGGGCAGGACAGCCGCATTGCCGGCGCGGTGATCGCCGAGAGCGCCCGCCTCGGCGGCGCGATCGAGGGATCGGTCGCGGTGCGACAGCTGACGATCGAACGCTCGGCCCGGATCATCGGCGATGTGCATTATGAGACGATCTCGATCGAGATCGGCGCGTCGGTGGACGGGAACCTCAAGCACGTCTCCGCCGAGAGCGCCGTCAGCCCGTTCGAGCCCGGTCCGGGGAGGGCGGTGCCGATGGAAGACGTCGTCCACTTCACCTCGACCGCAACGCCCGGCTGAGGCCGCGACGCCTAGCGGAGCAATGCCGCGTAGGAGCTCGGTGCTGCGGGGAGTATCAGCCGCGCCACGGTTCCCGGGACGATCACCAGCGCCAGCGCGACGCCTGTCCAGAGCACAGCGCGCCGCGACCAGCGCGCCTGCGCCCATAACAGGATCGTCGCGAGCGCGGTCGCGACCATCGGCCAGAGGTGATAGCGCAAGTCCGACGCAATGCTGAGGACGGTGAAGCTGGCCTCGAGCACTACCGCCGATGCCAGCAACGCCAGCGCGACATCGCGAAACGGCGCCGGCGGGCGACGCAGCGCGACGACGATCGCGCACACCGCCAGCGCCAGCCATGCGGCGGGCCAGCCAAGCGGGAGCTCGGCATTCCACCGCGCGAGCACTTGCCAGCGGGACGCGGCGGGCCCGGGGCTGTGCAAGCCGATCGGATTGGCTTCGCTCGCACCCGGGGGCACCGCGCTCGGCCAGCCTGCCGGGACGATCCACCGTTCGGTCGAATTGAGGTGGCCGAGCCGGTGCGTCGCATAAGCGAGCGGATGCCGCACGATCGCTTCGACGAGCAACCGGTACAACGGCCCAGCGGTCAGACCATGCAGGCGCTCGAGCGTCGGGCCGCAGCGGTCGGCGGTTCCCAGCGGGTCCCAGAAGAACGGCTTGGCGCAATGTCGCGCGAGCACTGCGCGCGCCTCGGCTTGGGTCAGCCCGATGGCATGCGCCGGATCCTGCGCCGCGATCGCCGACAGGTCATAAAAGGCCTCGGTCCGCTCGACACCACTCGCGGTCGCTCGAAGAACGCCGTGGTTGATCGCCTGGGCGAGCCCCAGCACAGCGACGATGCCCGACAGCGTCAATACCGCCCGCGCCCACCAGCGCGTCGGCCCGAACAGCATCACGACGAGCGGCACGGTTGCGAACACCGCGTTCGAGCGAACCAACGTCGCGTAGGCCAGCAAGACAATCGCCGCCACGCCGGCAAGGACCGGCAGCCGCGCCCCCCGCAACCGCCACCAGCCAAAGATCCCCGCCGCAGCGAGCATCGCGCCGAGCATCTGCGTGTCCTTGAGCACCACGCCTTGCCAGCCGAGAAACAGCGGCAGCCCCGCGATGCACAGCACGGCGACCGCCGCATGGCGCCGTTCTTCGCGCGCGAGCGTCGCGGCAATTGCCCCGAACCCCGCCCAATAGAGCACCATCTGCAGCACGAGCATCGGCGCCGCGCCGCCGCCAACCAGCCCGTGCAGCGCATGCCACAGCCCCGCCATGATCGGTGGATGCCAATCCTCGAAGTGCCCGGCGAGCGCCTGCCCGAATTGCGCGATGCCGTCGTAGGTCACGATGCCCGGCCAGAAGAGCGCAAGCGACCCAAGCAGCAGCAGCAAAGTCGCCCCGCCGATCCTCGCGGCCGCCGCGCGCTCGGTGCGAGGCGGCGTGGACCTTGGCTCGGTTGCGCGCGTCATGAGGGGGGGCATGACGCGCCGCAGCATAAGTGTAAAGCGCCGACTGGCTGCCCTCGCCCCCCCGTTGCGGGGCATTTCCTTGGCTTAGATGTGGATCGCGCGGCCGTACGCGCCGAGCACGCTCTCGTGCATCATCTCGCTGAGCGTCGGATGCGCGAACACCGTTTCCATCAGCTCGGCCTCGGTCGTCTCGAGCTGGCGCGCGACGACATAGCCCTGGATCAGCTCGGTGACTTCGGCGCCGACCATGTGCGCGCCGAGCAGCTCGCCGGTCTTGGCGTCGAACACCGTCTTGACGAAGCCCTCGGCCTCGCCGAGCGCGATCGCCTTGCCGTTGCCGATGAACGGGAACTTGCCGACCTTGAGCTCGTAACCGGCTTCCTTGGCCTTCGCCTCGGTCAGGCCGACGCTTGCGACCTGCGGGCGCGAATAGGTGCAGCCCGGGATGTTCCACTTTTCGAACGGGTGCGGGTTGAGCCCCGCGATCGCCTCGACGCAGACGACGCCCTCATGGCTCGCCTTGTGCGCGAGCCACGGCGCGCCGGTCACGTCGCCGATCGCATAGATGCCCTCGACATTGGTGCGCGCATAGCCGTCGACGTCGATGTGGCCGCGGTCGGTCTTGATGCCGAGCGCCTCGATCCCGATATTTTCGGTATTGGGCACGATACCGATCGCGACGATCGCATGGCTGAACTCCTCGGTCGTGATCGTGCCGTCCTTGCCCTTGATCTTGGCGGTCACGCCCTTGGCGTTCGGCGTCAGCGCCTCGAGACCGGTGCCGACGAGCAGCTTGATCCCCTGCTTGGTGAGCGCCTTGTCCATGAACGCGCTGACTTCCTCGTCCTCGACGGGGAGGATGCGCGGCAGCATCTCGACGATCGTCACATCGGCGCCCATGTCGTTGTAGAAGCTCGCGAATTCGACGCCGATCGCACCCGATCCGATGACCAGCAGCTTGGTCGGCATTTCGGGCGGAACCATCGCATGGCGATACGTCCAGATCCGCTCGCCATCGGCCTTGGCAAACGGCAGGTCGCGCGCGCGCGCGCCGGTGCCGATGATGATGTGCTTGGCTTCGAGCTCGGTCGTCTTGTCGCCCTGCTTGACCGACAGCTTACCCTTGGCGGTGATCGCGCCGAAGCCCTCGTACACCGTGACCTTGTTCTTCTTCATCAGCCCCTTGACGCCGGCATTGAGCTGCCCCGCCACCTTGCGGCTGCGCTCGACCACCTTGTTGAGGTCGAAGGAGACGTTGTCGGCCTTGAGCCCGTAGCTCTCGGCATTCTGCATGTAGTGATAGATTTCGGAGGTCCGCAGCAGCGCCTTGGTCGGGATGCAGCCCCAGTTGAGGCAGATGCCGCCCAGGCGCTCGCGCTCGACGATCGCGGTCTTGAGACCGAGCTGCGCCGCGCGGATCGCGGCGACATAGCCGCCGGGGCCCGAACCGAGGATGATGAGGTCAAATTGGTCAGCCAAGGGAGGATTCCTCTATCACTAGCGGGCGCGGCCGGTCGTCCTCGCCCATCGAAACAAGAATATAGGTGCCGCGTGCGGCGCGTTGCGTGGCGGGACGGTGCCGGTCGCGCCGCCACACATCGACCGCAACGGTCATCGAGCTGCGCCCGGTCTTGACGATCTCGGCATGGAACGAGACTTCGTCGCCGATCTCGACAGGTGCAGTGAAGCTGAACCCGTCCGCCGCGACGACGGGGGCGCGCCCGCCGCAATGGCGCGAGGCGACCGAACCGGCGGCAAGCGCCATCTGGCCCATCAGCCAGCCGACAAAGATCTTGCCGTACGGGTTGGCGTCGCACGCCATCGCGGTCGCGCGGATCGCCGGTGCGGTCGTCGGGGGCAGATCGGTCATGCCGCGGCGATCAGTCGCGAAGCGCCGGATCGTGGCGGTTGCGGTCGGCACGCCACGCCATGCGCAGCGGCCGAACCCCCATGAAGACGATCACCGCCATCATGCCGAACGCCACTTCCCAGATCGGGCTCGCGGCATGCGGCAGCGCCCAGACCGCGCCATAGGCGATCACCGCCGCCCCGATCACGCCGGCGGCGATGTGCAGCAGCTCGATCAGGGTCCGGCGGCCGATCATCAGGCCAGCATCGACAGCGGCGATTCGACCAGCGCCTTGAACGCCTGCATCAGCTGCGCGCCGTCAGCGCCGTCGATCGCGCGATGGTCGAAGCTGCCCGTTGCCGACATCACCGTCGCCACGCCGAGCGCGTCGTCGATGATGTACGGGCGCTTCTCGCCCGCGCCGATCGCCATGATCATGCCCTGCGGCGGGTTGATCACCGCTTCGAACTGCTTGATCCCGAACATGCCCATGTTGCTGAGCGACGCGGTGCCGCCCTGATATTCCTGGGGCTTGAGCTTGTTGTCGCGCGCGCGCGCGGCGAGATCCTTCATCTCGGTCGAGATCGTCGCGACGCCCTTGGTGTCGGCGCCGCTGATGATCGGCGTGATCAGCCCCGACGGGGTCGACACCGCGACCGAGATATCGGCGCGGCTGAAGCTGATCAGCTGGTCGGGGGTGAACATCACGTTGCACTTCGGCACCTGGATCAAGCTTGCGGCGAGCGCCTTGATCAGCAGGTCGTTGACCGACAGCTTCACGCCGCGGCCCTCGAGGCCCTTGTTCATCTCGGCGCGCAGCTTGAGCAGCGCGTCGAGACGGATGTCGACCGTGAGATAGATGTGCGGAACCGTCTGCTTCGATTCGGTCAGGCGGCGCGCGATCGTCTTGCGCACGTTGCTGAGCTTTTCCGCGGTGTGCGGGATGTCGGGGATCGCAGCGGGCTTGGCGGCGGCGACAGGTGCCGGGGCGGCGGTTTCCGCAGCGGGTGCGCTAGCAGCAGCAGCCGGCGCATGGCCCGACTTTGCCCCCTCGAGATCGGCGCGGACGATCCGGCCGTTCGGGCCCGAGCCCTGCAGCGTCGCAAGATCGATGCTCTTCTCGGCCGCGATGCGGCGCGCGAGCGGGCTCGCCTTGACGCGATCGCCGTCCTGGCGGGCGACCGGAGCCGATTTGGGCGCAGCGCCGCCTGCCGGATTGCCGTGATCCTCGGCCTGTTCGGGCGTGCGCTCGACGGGCTTGGCTTCGCTGCCGGTCTTGTTGGGGTCGACCGGCGACGGCTTTGGCTCGGATTCCTTCGCGGCGGGCGCAGGCGTCGTGTCGCCAGCGCTCTCGCCCTCGGCGAGCAGCGTCGCGATCACAGTGCCGACCTTCACGTTGTCGGTCCCCTCGGCGACGAGGATCTTTCCGATCGTGCCTTCGTCGACGGCTTCGAATTCCATCGTCGCCTTGTCGGTTTCGATCTCGGCCATCAGGTCGCCCGACTTGACGGTATCGCCTTCCTTGACCAGCCACTTCGCCAGCGTGCCTTCCTCCATCGTTGGAGAAAGAGCGGGCATCTTGATTTCGACCGGCATCAACGCGTCCTCATCTAACCGAATCCGTAGGGGTCGTCTCTCGCGCCCGGCGCGCGGATGGTCAAGGCCATGGCTTGCACGATGCGCTACTTAGCCCCACCTATCGCTCACAATATCGCTGCGGGGGGAGAGCGAGCGCCATGCGGACCTATCTGGTCGTGATCGACGAGACACAAGAAAGCAGCATCGCATTGCGCTTCGCGGCGCGGCGCGCGGTCAAGACGGGGGGCGGGGTCGAGATCCTTGCGCTAATCCCGCCGACCGAATTCACCGCATTTGCCGGCATCCAGGCGACGATCGAGGAAGAAGCGCGCCAGCACGCGGAGGGCCTCGTCACCGCGGCGGCGGGCACCTTGCTGCAGGAATCGGGGCTCAAGCCGGCTCTGACAGTGCGGCAAGGTGAAGGCCCGAAGGTAATCCGCGACATGATCGCCGCAAATCCCGACATCGCCGCGCTCGTGCTCGCCGCAGCGGCAAGCGGGGTGCCAGGGCCCTTGGTCGCGCATTTCGCAGGCGCCGACGCGGCCTTGCCGATCCCGCTGATGATCATCCCCGGCTCGCTCGACCGCGAAGCGATCGACCGGCTGAGCTGAAGTCTGCTCCCCTCCCTTGCAGGGAGGGGAGGCAACTTGCCTCGCTCCCCAAACCTCGCCACGATGCGGCGATGCGCACCCTTCCCACCGCCGCCGCGATCCTTGCGATTCTTGCCACACCCGCCGTCGCCAAGGACGCAGCGCACCCCGCGCCCGACCCGGCGCGTCTCAAGGCGACGGTCGAGAAACTCGTCAGCTTCGGCACGCGCCACACGCTGTCGTCGCCCGACGATCCGGTGCGCGGGATCGGCGCGGCGCGGACATGGACGGGTGGCGAACTCACGCGCATCGCCGATGGCTGCAACGGCTGCATCACCGTCGCCAATATCGCGCGGACCTTCACCAACGCGCGCGCTCCCAATGGCGTCAACGTCGTCGATGTGCTCGGCTTCCAGCAAGGGCTCGATCCCAAGCGCGTGATCATCGTCGGCGCGCATATCGACAGCCGGATCAGCGACGGCATGGATGCGACGCACGACGCGCCCGGCGCGAACGACGACGCATCGGGGGTTGCGCTCGTGCTCGAGGCGGCGCGGATCCTGTCGAAGGAAAAATTCCGCGCGACGATCGTCTATGCGGTGTTCTCGGGCGAGGAACAGGGCCTGTTCGGCGGCACGCTGCTCGCGGAAACCGCCAAGGCGCGCGGCTGGACCGTTTCGGCGATGCTCAACAACGATATCGTCGGCAATACGATGGGGCAGAACGGCGTCCGCGTCGCCGACCGCGTCCGCGTCTTTTCCGAAGGCATTCGCGCGATCGAGGATGTCCCCGCGCAACTCGCGCGGCGCGGCAATGGCGGCGAAGACGACGGCCCCTCGCGCAGCCTCGCCAAGACGATCGACGGTGTCGCCGGCACGATCCCCGGCGGGCTCGACGTGTTCGTCGACCGCCGGCCCGACCGCTTCGGGCGGGGCGGCGATCACGAGCCGTTCCTCAAGCTCGGCTATCCGGCGGTACGCTTCTCGGTCGGCGCCGAGAATTGGACGCAGCAGCACCAGGACGTGCGCGTCGAGAACGGTATCCCGTATGGCGACACGGTCGACAAGATGGACTTCCCGTATCTCGCCAAGGTCACTGCGATCAACATCGCGACGATCCGCCGCCTCGCCGCCGCCCCCGCCGCACCCGACGGCGTCACGGTCGCGGGGGCGCTGAGCTTCGACACGACGGTGAAGTGGCAGCCGGTCCCCGGCGCCAGCACGTACCGCGTCCACTGGCGCCGCAACGACACGCAGGACTGGCAGACGTCACGCGACGTGCCCGCCGGCGCGACGAGCACGGTGCTCAAGGATATCAGCGTCGACGATCACTTCGTCGGCGTGAGCGCTGTCGCGGCGGACGGGTCGGAAAGCGTGGTGAGCTTTGCCGGACCCGAGCCGCGCGCGAAGTAGCGGCCGGTCAGCTTCCGAGGACGGGCTGTTCGACCGGGCGGCATACGGGCTTGCGCCGCACCGGACGGTAATAGCGCTTGCGCGGGGCGGCGCGATAGACGTGCCGTTCGCGGACGGTTTCGACATATTCGGTCGTCGTCGTGGTGACGATCGGGGCCGACTGTATCGTCACGACCGTGGTGGTCGCGCCCGGATAGGCATAACCGCCGCCGTAGCTCGTGGCGTATCCGCCGCCATACCCAGAAGAGGTCGAATAGGTCGTGACGTTGCCGTTCTGGACGATCGGCGGCAGCGGCGCGGGGTAGCGCTGCGGCGGGTAGGATCGGCCGTAGCCACCCGCCTGATCGTAGCCGCCATCGTCATAGCCGCCGTCCCAGTCCAGACCATTGACCGAATCATAGACCCGACCGCGCGAGTCGAGCAGCACGGCGTCGTCATAATAGCGATACCAGCCATAGCCCGCGGGCGGAGCCGACAGACCGTAACCGGCAAAGTCGCCGATGAAGAAGTTCGGCGAAGACCAATACCGCGGCAGGCGATAGCCGCGTGACGGCTGGCGATAGGCGTTCCACCCGCCCGGTGCGTTGGTGCCGCCCTGCCAATGGCCGCCCGTGCCGCCGCCCCAGCGTTGCCGATCGGGCCGGTTTACGGGTCGCGTGCCGTTGTACGACGGGTGCGGTACGTTCATCGGCGGCCGCTGCATTTGCTGCTGCGGCTGCGGTTGCATCTGCATTGGCGCGGGCGGCGCTGGCATCGCGCCGTTGGGCATCGGGTACGGCGCCCCCGGAACAGCCCCACCACGGACGCGCTGCGCATCTGCCTGCCCCGCGCCAAACGCAGTGACCAGCGTCAGTGTGGCCAATATCAAGGGTCGCATCGTCAAGCCTCCGGAACCGCGCCGCACACAGAGTGTGTACGAAGTGTTAACCCGTCAGCTACCATTTCGCTCACTGCGATTCTAGATTAACGGCTGTCCCGTTTCGGATCAGCTCGCGATGCGCGGCGCGAGCAGCGCCATCAGCGCTTCGCAGCCCGCGGCATCGGACGCATCGAAGCGCGCCGCGCTCGGGCTGTCGAGATCGAGCACGCCGATCAGCCGCCCGTCATGGACGATCGGCACGACCAGTTCGGAGCGACTCGCCGCATCGCACGCTATGTGGCCGGGAAAGGCGTGGACGTCCTCGACCAGCTGCGTCGTACGCGTCTGTGCGGCCACGCCGCACAAACCGTCGCCGATCGCGATGCGGATGCACGCCGGCTTGCCGAGGAACGGGCCGACGACGAGCGTGTCGTCGAGCAGCCGATAGAAACCCGCCCAGTTGAGATCGGGCAGATATTGCCAGATCAACGCGGCGGCATTCGCCATATTGGCGACGGCGTCGGGTTCGCCATCGGTCAGCGCATCGAGCGCCGAATGGAGGTCGCGGTAGAGCTCGGTCTTCGAGCTTTGGTCGATCGTGAAGTCGTACATGCCCTGCCCCTACCGCGTTCGCACCGCATGTGAAAGCGCGCCTGCATGATCGACCGCGCCACGCTTATCTTTTAGGAGTGCGCGATGGCCGCCATCCCGATCACCCGCTCGATCAGCATCGACAGCGACGAACTCCAGGAATCGTTCACCCGCGCCGGTGGCCCGGGGGGCCAGCACGTCAACACCACCGACAGCGCGGTGCTGCTGCGCTTCGACGTCGGCGCCTCGCCGTCTCTGCCCGATGCGGTCAAGAACCGGCTCGCTGTGCTGGCGGGATCGCGGCTGACGCGCGACGGCGTGCTGGTGCTGCGCAGCGAAGGCGCACGCTCGCAACTCCTCAACCGCCAGGAAGTCCGCGAACGCCTCGTCGCGATGATCCGCGAGGCGACGATCGTCCCAAAGCGCCGCCGCCCGACCAAGCCGTCGAAGGCCGCCAAAGCGAAGCGGCTCGACGGCAAGACCAAGCGATCGAGCGTCAAGTCGCTCCGCGGCAAGGTGACCGACTAGAGATCGCGCAAAGCGCTCGCGGGCCGCGCGCGCAGCGCCGGGAGGCTTCCCGCCAGCCCGGCCCCGAGCGTCAGCGCGACGGCGGCGCCGAGCGTCATCGCGATCACATCCCAGCGCGGCGCCCAGCCGATCTTGAACACTTGCGTGACGACATACCAGCCCGCCGCCGATCCCATCGCCAGCGCCACCACGACGAGGACGAGCGACAGGATCGCATATTCGAGCGCCTGGGCGCCGAGCACCTGCCGGCGACTGCCGCCGAGCAGCTTGAGGATCACCGCATCGTAGCGCCGCGTCGCGCCCGAAGCCGCGACCGCGCCGATCAGCACCGCGATGCCGGCCGCGACCGTCACCGCGGCCGCCGCGCGGATCGCGAGCGCGATCTGGCCGAGGATCGCGCTGACCTGTCCGATCACGTCGCCGACGCGGATCAGCGTGACCGAGGGCAGGGCCGTCGCGACCTGGCGGGCGATCGCGCCGTCGCTTGCCGGGGCGGCATAGACGCTCGCGAGCAGGCCGTGCGGCGCTTCCTCGATATAACCGGGCGAGAAGACGATCGCGAAATTGAGGCCGAGCCCGCCCCAGTCGATCTTGCGCAGCGCCGCGATCTTTGCGGGCACATCGACGCCGAGCACCGAAACGGTAATCGTGTCGCCGATCTTCAGCCCGAGCGAAGCGGCGGCCTTGTCCTCGAGCGATACCAGCGGCGGCCCGCGATAGTCGGCGGGCCACCACCGCCCGGCGACGACGGCATTGCGCGGCGGCAGCCGAGCCGCCCAGGTGATCGTCCGGTCGCCGCGCAACACCCACGCATCGGCCGGCAGCGTCTTGATCGCGCTCACCGGCACCCCGCGCAGCGCGACGATCGATCCGCGGAGCGACGGCAGCGCCTCGATCGTCGCACTCGGTGCCGCGCTGCGGACGGCGCGCGTGAACGTCGCGGCATCGTCGGGCTGCAAATCGATCGCGAAGAAACGCGGCGCCTTGGCGGGCGCGGCGTTGCGCAGCTCGGCGCCAAGGCTCGAATCGATCACCGCGAGCGCGACGAACAGCGAGAAGCCGAGCCCGAGCGCGACGACGAGCCGGTCGGTCTGGGCGCCGGGGCGGTGCAAATTGGCGATCGCCAGCCGCAGCAGCGGACGGCGCGCACGCGGCAGCCGCGCCGCGATCGCGCGGATCGCGACACCGCAACCCCACAATAGCGCGATCAACGCGAGGATCGCGCCGACGAAGCCCAAGGCCAGCCAGCGATCCGACGCCGTCGCGACCGCGAGCGCGATCAGCGCCATGATCAAAACGATCATCCCGCCAAACACGCCGAGGCTCGGCCAGCGCCGCGCCGACAGCGTATCGCGCAGCAGCGTCGCCGCCGGGACCGAGCGCGCGCGTGCCAGCGCGGGAAGCGCGAAGAGCAGTGCGACCAACACCGATAGGCTCGCTGCGGTCAGCAAGGGCACCGGATACACGCCGAGCCGCGGCGGCACCGGCAACGCCGAACCGGCAAAGGCCGTGACGATCCACGGCAGCGCCGCACCGACGACGAGCCCTGCCCCGATCCCGACCGCCGCGACGACGCCGAGCTGTGCCAGGAAGATCGCCGCGATCGTCCGCGACCGCGCTCCCAGCACCTTCAGCGTCGCGATGATCTTCGCCTTGCCGGCAAGGTACGCGGCCACGCCGCTGCCGACGCCAACCCCGGCAATCGCCAGCGCGGCAAGCCCGACGAGCAGCAGGAATTGCCCGAGCTGCGCGATCCCGCGCCGGAAACCGCCCGCCGCCTGGTCGCTCAGCTTCGCAGACCAGCCCGCGCCGCGAAACTGGCGGAGCACGGCATCGCGAGCAGCCGGCGCCCGTCCGGGCTGCGCGAGCACGATACGGTAATGGCTTTCGTACAAGCTGCCGGGCTGGAGCAGCGCCGTCGCGTCGAGCCCGGCGAAATCGACCAGCACCGGCGGCCCCAGCGCGAAGCCAGCCCCGAGCCGGTCGGGTTCGTTCGCGATCAGGCCAATGACGCGGAGCCGCGCCCGACCGAGCGAGAGTGTATCGCCAGGCTTAACGCCGAGCCGATCGGCCAGCGCGGGCGCAATCGCGATCTCGCGCCCATGCGGCCGCTCGGCGAGCGCCCCCGGCGCAAGGCGGAAGCGCCCGAGCAACGGCCAGGCGGCATCGGTCGCGCGCAGATCGACCAGCACCGGGGCACCGCCTACGCTCGCCATCCCGCGCAGCGAGAGCGTCTCCGAGACGCGTCCGATCCGCGCGAACGCGGCGAGCTCGTCGACGCTTGCGCGGCGCTGCGAGACGTTGAACTCGACGTCACCGCCGAGGATCTGCCGCGCATCGACATCGAGGGCGGCGATCATGCTCGCCGCCAGGCTGCCGATCCCGGCGAGCCCAGCCGTCCCGAGGAACAGGCAAATCGCGAGCAACAGCAACCCGCGCCCGCCCCGGCGCAAATCACGCAGCGCCAGCCGCCAGACGAGCGTCACGCGCTACGCCGATCGCCGACGATCCGCCCGTCGCCAAGCTCGATCACGCGGGCACAGCGCGCCGCCAGCCCCGGATCGTGGGTGATGATAAACAACGTCGTCCCGCTCGCCGCATGCCGCGCGAAGAGCAAGTCCATGATCGAGGCGCCCGTCGTCGTGTCGAGATTACCGGTCGGCTCGTCGGCAAAGATCAGCGCAGGGCGCCCGACCAGCGCGCGCGCGATCGCGACGCGTTGCTGCTCGCCGCCCGACAGTTGCGCCGGATAATGGCCGATCCGGCGGCCGAGCCCGACCGCCGCGAGTTCGGATGTAGCGCGTGCGAAGGCATCGCCCTCCCCGGTCAGTTCGAGCGGCACCGCGACGTTTTCGAGCGCGGTCATCGTCGGGAGCAAGTGGAAGGCCTGCAGCACGATCCCGATCCGTCCACGCCGCGCGACCGCGAGCGCATCCTCGTCGAGCGTCGTGAAATCGAGCCCGGCGACCGACACGGTCCCGCCGGTCGGGCGCTCGAGCCCGGCCAGCACCGCCATCAGCGACGATTTCCCCGATCCCGACGGCCCGAGCAAGGCGACGCTTTCGCCCGCAGCGACATCGAGATCGACCCCGCGCAGGATCTCGACGCTGGCGGGCGGACGCCCGAGGACAAGCGAAACATTGCGCGCGGCGATCAACGCGCTATCGACGGTGGATGGCATCATCGGTCTTCCTTGGGCGATATCGCTGGCAACGGCAAATCGTCGCCAGCGGTCTCGCGTTGCTTTCGGTCGTCATTCCGTTCGGGGCCACCGCCTCGCCCAAGGCGCCGCTGATCTGGGCGTTCGGCGACAGCCTCACCGCGGGCTATGGCCTGCCCCCCGAAGCGGGCTTCACCACCAAGCTGCAAGCCGCGCTGCGACGCGCCGGGATTGCGGCGACGGTTCGCAACGGCGGGGTCGCCGGCGACACTGCGGCACAGGCGCGTGCGCGGCTGCGCTGGGGGTTGCGCGGGCTCGGCGCGACGCCCGATCTGGTGATCGTCGAGCTCGGCGCGAACGACATGCTGCGCGGGCTTCCCGTCGCGCAGGCGAAGGCGAACCTCGACGCGATCCTTACCGAATTGCAGGCGCGCCACATCCCCGTGCTGCTCGCCGGCATGCGCGCGGCGCCCAACCTCGGGCCCGACTATGTCAGCGCGTTCGACGGCGTGTATCCAGCCCTTGCCAAGGCCCATGCGATCCCGCGCTACCCCTTCTTCCTCGACGGCGTCGCCGGGAACCCCCGGCTGATTCAGGCCGATGGCCTTCACCCCAACGCCCGCGGCGTCGACATCATCGTCGGCCGCTTGCTGCCCAGCGTGCGCAGCGCGCTTGCGCGGGGTGCCCGGCAATGAACCTCGACGACCAGTTCCTGCGCTATTTCGGCAGCAGTGACCTTGCGGCCGTCACGCCTGCCGCGCTTCAGGCCGGGATCGAACATATGCGCGTCGATTTCGGGCTCGAGCAGGACCGCGATCGGCGCTTCGGCCTGTGGACGCTGCTCCACATGCTCGGCGCGGCACCCGATCTCGACGTAGCGTTCACCTCGAGCGCGGACCAGGCGGCGGCGCGACGCTTCATCGAGCTGACCGAGCAGCACGACGACTGAGCGCGCAACGCCGCCGGGCGGGTCAGTCGGCGACGTCGATCGCATGCGTCACGATGATCTCGGGCCGCGCCGTCGCGATATCGCGCGCGGCGAGACCGAGTGCCTTGAAATGGTCCGATGCCATATGCTGCTGCACGGCGGCGTCATCGACGTAGAGCTCGTTGAACACGAAGCGCTGCGCGCCCTCGGTCTCGCGCCACAATTCGTAGTGAAGCACACCGGGCTCGGCGCGCGATGCGGCGACGCAGGTGCGTGCGGCGGCAATGAAATCCTCTTCCGAACCAGGCTTGACGGTGATGAAGGCGACGATCTTGACGGCCATGAAATTCACTCCTGTTTCGTGAGCCCAGACCTGGGGTCTCGCGCGCGGCAAAGCAAGCGATGCGCAGGGTGAGGCCGGGAAACAATGGAACCCGCGCCATCTCGGGTCATTGGACGGTCGTGCCCCGCTGCCCGGGGGTTAGGAATCCCGTCATGCGCCGTCTTCTCCCGCTCCTCCTGGTCGCGACCGCCTCATCGGCGATGGCGCAAGAGGCGGCACCGTCCCAGCCCGCGCCAGTGACGATCCCGCTCGGCGCCAATCTCGAGAGCTTCGCCTATCCCTTCCCGGTCCGCTGGTACGAGACGCAGTCGCAAGGCGCGCCCGTTCGGATGGCGTATCTCGATGTCGCGCCGACCTCGGCGGCGAACGGCAAGACGGTCGTGCTGCTCCACGGCAAGAACTTCTGCTCAGCGACATGGCAGGACACGATCGTCGACTTGGCGGCGCACGGCTACCGCGTCCTCGCGCCCGACCAGATCGGCTTCTGCAAATCGTCGAAGCCGACCGGCTATCAGTACAGTTTCGCCGCGCTCGCGACGCTGACGCAAGCGCTGCTCGACCAGGCCGGCGCGGGCAAGGTGCTGCTCGTCGGGCATTCGACCGGCGGCGTACTCGCGGTGCGCTTCGCCTTGCTCTACCCGCAGCGAGTCGAGCGGCTCGTGCTCGTCAATCCGCTCGGCCTCAACGACACGCTGGCGCAAGGCGTGCCCTATACCGAGCTTGGCGCGCTGCGGCAGGAAGAGGCGAAAACGAACGCCGCGTCGATCAAGGCGTATCAGCAGCGCACCTATTATCACGGCGAATGGCGCCCGGCGTATGACCGTTGGGTCGCCATGCTGGCGGGCCAATATGCCGGCCCCGACGGCGAGCGCGTGCGCGACGCGCAGGCGCGGCTGTCGGATATGCTCGAAACGCAGCCCGTCGCGGCCGAACTCGACCGCGTCGCCGCGCCGGTGTCGCTCATCATCGGCCAGCGCGACGTGACCGCGTTTCGCGCCAACACCGCGCCGGTCGCCGTCAGAGCGCACGTCCAGACGGTGCCGCAAGCGGCCGAAGTCGCGGTCCGTCGCTTCCGCGATGCCAGGATCGTCCGGATCGCGGGCGCCGGTCATGCGCCGCACGTCGAGGATCCAGCAGGCTTCGCGCCGCTGTTGCGCGCCGAACTTGCGCGCCCGTGACTCCTGAAACGGCCGAAACGTGACGATAATTTCACGCGACAGCGTGCAACCAGAACGGCAAGGCCCGTGTTTCCAGATCCTCTACAAAGGACATTGTGTATGCGTATCGTTTCGCTCATTGCCGTTTCCGCCGCCCTCGCCTCGGCCTCGCCGGTGCTTGCCAAGGGCTGCATCCGCGGTGCTGCCGCCGGCGGTGTTGCGGGCCATTTCGTCGGAAAGGGCCACGCCGTGATGGGCGCCGTCGCAGGCTGCGCGATCGCACACCACCACTACGCCAAGCAGGCGCGCGCGCAAAAGGCTGCCGCGCGCGCACAGCACTGAGCGACTATCCGACCACGCCCGACGGGCGCTATTTCGTCGTGCGCGGGCGGCTCTGGCGCAAGAGCAATCCCGCGCTCGACGCAGCGACACGGACGGCGCTGGTCGGGGATTTGATGGACGCACGCCGCGCCGTCGGCGCGGCGCTGCGGGCCAAGGACAAGACCGCGGAACAGACCGCACGCGCCGCGGTCAATACGGCCAAACACGCGCTCGGCGAACGCGGCCCGGTCTGGTGGGATGACGCCGCGCCCGATTATACGCGCCACATGGCGCGCACCACGCCCTACGCCGATTGGTTCGCGGGTCTCAGCTAGCGCGGCGTTTGCGCACGGGCGCGTCGGCAAGTTCGATCCAGACCGGCGCGTGATCGCTCGTCTTCTCCCACCCGCGCACGTCGCGATCGACTTGCGCATCGACCAGGCGACCGGCGAGCGCAGGGCTCAGCAGCAAGTGATCGATCCGCAACCCCGCATCGCGCGCATAGGCGTTCCGGAAATAGTCCCAGAAGGTGTAGATCGTCGCATCGGGGTGAATCGTGCGCAGCGCGTCGGTCCACCCCTGCCCCACCAGCCGTGCGAACGCTGCGCGGATTTCGGGCGCGAACAGCGCATCGTCGATCCAGCGCTCGGGCTTGTAGACGTCGCGCTCGGTCGGCATCACGTTGAAATCGCCAGCCAGCAGCACCGGCAGACCGGACTCGAGCAAATCCGCGGCATGCGCGATCAGCGCGTCGAACCAGCGCAGCTTGTACTCGAATTTCGGCCCAGGCCGCGGGTTGCCGTTGGGCAGGTACAAGCCGCCGATCAGCACCCCGTTGACCGCCGCCTCGAGATAGCGACTTTGCGCAGGGTCGGGATCGTCGGGCAAACCCCGCCGCGTCTCGTGGATCTCACCGACGCGACTGAGCAACGCGACGCCGTTCCAGCTCTTCTGTCCATGCCAGATCGCGTCATAGCCAAGATCGCGGATCGCGGCCTCGGGGAACTTGTCGTGCGGTGCTTTCAGTTCCTGCAGCACCACGACGTCGGGGGCACTCTCGGCGAGCCAGCGCAACAGCACGGGCAAGCGGCCGTTGACCCCGTTGACGTTGTACGTCGCAATCTTCACGCAGCTTCGCTGGCCGGGCGGTCGCTTGCCGGCGCGAGCGCCTTTACGACCATCGCGTTGACATCGACGCGCGCCTTTAGCCGCGCGGCGAGCAAGGCGGTGCCGCTGATCTTGCGCTGGACGAACAGCGTGTCGATCGGCGGGAGGTGCCACGTGTCGCGGTCGGCGGCCATCGCCATCCCCTGATCGCGCAAGACGCCGACGAATGCGCGGTCACCGAAGTCGAACGGGCCCGAGCGGTTGAGCTCGACAAGGATCACGTCGATCATCCGATCGACCAGCGCGCCGTGCCGCGCGACCGCTGCATCCCCCAGGAACCCGGCACCGACCGCGGCGTCGCGCACCGCCGCACGGTCGCCCGAAAACCCGGCTTCCAGCAGCCGCCGATAGCCGTCTGCCGTCTCCGGCGCGACCGGGCGGGTCGCGCCGAAATCCAGCAGCACGAGCTTTCCGGTCGCGGGCTGATAGCGATAATTGGCAAAGTTCGGATCGGTCTGCATCAGGCCGAACTCGAACATTTCGCGCAGCACCAGCGCCATCAGCGACTCCATCGCCGCATCGCGCACGCTCTGCTCAGCATCGACGAGCGATTCGATCGCCACGCCCTCGACAAAGCTCATCGCGAGGACGTCCGAACCGCTGAATTCGCGGTCGAGCACCGGCACGACATAGGCGGGATCATCCGCCAGCAACGCACCGAAGCGCTCGAGCTGCTCACCTTCGCGGACGTAATCCGCCTCTTCGTGGAGTTGCCGCTTCGCCTCGGCGAGCAGCGGCGCGATGTCGATCGACTTGGGCAGCGCGCCGGACACGCGCAGCAGCGTCGCGACATTGTCGACATCCGAATCGATACTGTCGCGGACGCCGGGATATTGCACCTTGATCGCCAGATCGCGCCCGTCGGGGGTTCGCGCGCGGTGGACCTGGCCGATCGACGCCGCGGCGAGCGGCCCGGCATCGAAGCGCGCGAACCGGCGCCGCCAATCCTTGCCCCAATCGCGCGCGAGCACTTGCTGCAGCTGCGCCGGCGGCATGTGATGCGCATTGTTGCGCAGCCGCGCGAGGATCTGCGACAGCTCGGGCGGGAGGAAATCGCCCGAGTCCATCGAGATCATTTGCCCCAGCTTCATCGCCGCGCCGCGCAGGTGCGACAGCTGATCGGCGACGCGCCCGATATTGGCGGGGGTGAGCAGCAAGTCGCTCATCTTCGGCCGCTGGCCATCGGCGATCCGACGCGCGCCTTCCGCCAGCACGCCGCCCGCGACCCCGCCGGCCAATCGCCCGAACACCCCGAGCCGCGCGATGCGCCCGCTGGGAACGGATTTTCCGCGAGAATCGCGATCGTCGGTCATGCAGACGCCTTCACCAAAATCGGCTGCCCGGCACGCCCTTGAACGGCCCGGCAAAGGCGGAGGTGATCCACCCGCCATAAAAACCCCCCGGCTGCGGCACGACGGTCTCGCCATTCACGCTGCAGCGATCGAACGGCGCGGCGTAGAAGGCGACATGATCCTTCAGCAGCGCAAAGGGGCGGGTCGGGCTCGGATAGCTCCAGCCGACGCTTGACAGCGTCTCGCCGTCGAGCACGACGTCCCAATACGTCGCCGCGCCCTTCCATTCGCAGAACGAACTGCCAGCACCGCGGCGCAACGCGCTTTCCAGAATATCGGCGCGCGGGATGTAATAGCTCGGCGGATGGCTCGTCTCGAGCGTGCGAATGCTTGCGCGCGTATCGGCGAGCACGACGCCGCGATGCTCGATCACGATCCGCGCCGAACTCGGCTCGGCGATCGCGGGCCGCGGGAACGACCAGACGCTTTCCTGGCCGGGCGCTGGTGGAATCGGTTCGGGTGTCATCGGCGGTCCCATCCCAAAGCGAGGCGCTGCAACCGAGGGCGGACCCGCAGAAACAGACGATAGGCGTGTTCGAGCATCGCCAATATGTGGCGATTGCGCGCCACCAATCCAAGCGGCCGCAGCACCGGAATCGCGCGCCACATCGCGGCGAACGCCGCGGCGCCCGACAGGATCTGGCCGTCTTCGCGCGCATGGAAGCGCGCCAGCAGATCGGCGCGGTCGATCGGACAAGCGGCGGGCGCATCGCCCGAGATGTCGATGAAGTCGATACGCTGCGCCCGGTCCAGCCGCCGTATCCCGGCGATCTCGCGCCGACACAGCGGGCAACCGCCGTCAAACCAGACAGTGACGCGCTTCGATCCAAGGGGGGCTTCACGGTTCATGCGATTGCCTAACGCCGGAGTGCAGCGTTCGGATGCACCCGGACGCGGGCGCGGGCAATGCGTCCGTTGCGATGCGATCGACACCGTGCTGATGGAAACGCACCAGTCGCGGTTGACCCCGATCATGTCACTGCCGCTTGCTCCGGCCGCGCGCGCATCGCATGGAACGACGATGACCAACTGTTGCGGCACCGCCCTCTCGACCCCGCGCCTGCGCGCACTGATCCTTCTCGCCCTTGCAGCGATGCCGAGCGTGGCGCTCGCGCAGGAACCTGCGCAGGGCGATCCGTCACAGGGCACCGGGCCGCTCCC
This sequence comes from Sphingomonas sp. PWP1-2, assembly GCF_049898305.1. NCBI lineage: Bacteria > Pseudomonadati > Pseudomonadota > Alphaproteobacteria > Sphingomonadales > Sphingomonadaceae > Sphingomonas > Sphingomonas sp. PWP1-2. The sequence continues at coordinate 406,989 of NZ_JAFCXM010000002.1, read as the reverse complement.
AAACAATGTCGCGCCAAGTCCGACGCCGATCTGCACCGACCGCCCGACGCGCGCGAGCGTCGCGTGCACCGTACCCGCCGGCGCCTTTCAGCTCGAAACCGATTTCATCGACTGGACGCGCGAGACGCTCGACGGCGTTCGCACCGATACGATCCTCTACACCAACCCCACGCTCAAATACGGCGTCGGGAAGCACACCGATGTCGAGGTCAACATCGCCCCGTACCAGACCGTCCGCACGCGGATGGCCGATGGCAGCGTGACGACCGACGGCGGCGTCGGCGATCTGTTCGTCCGCGCGAAGCAGCGACTGACCGCCGACAGCTCGATGACGCACGTTGCGGTGATCGGATCGGTGAAGGCGCCGACGGCCGGCTCGGTCGTCGGCAACGGCAAATGGGAGGGCAGCGTTGCGCTTCCGGTCAACATTCCCCTGCCCGCCAAGTTCACGCTGACCACCAGCCCCGAGTTCGATATCTCGGCCAACGAAGGCTCGCCCAACCAGGACCCCGTTACGGGCCATCATTTCGAGCTCGTCAACCTCATCAACCTGTCGCACCCGGTGGGCAAGAATGCGACGGTCTATGCCGAATTTTGGACCAAGGAGAGCTTCGAGCCGCGGCATAACACGCAGCAATATTCGGCCGATGTCGCGGCCTCGTATCAGCTGACCAAGACGCTTCAGCTCGATGCCGCGGCGTATATCGGGCTCAATCGCGAAACCCCGGGGCTGCAGCTGTATACCGGTCTGTCGACCCGCTTCTAGCCGCGGCTGAGCGCGACGAGGCTGCGGAGCAGTTCGTCGCGCCGGAACGGCTTGGTCAGCCGCGGCAGATCGGGCGCGATTCCTTCGCTCTCGGCATAGCCCGAGATCACCAGCACGGGCAGCGCCGGATCGCCGCGCAGCAGCCTCCGCGCGAAGTCCGATCCGGTCATTCCCGGCATCAGATGGTCGGTCACCACCAGATCAGGCGCCACACCGGCGTCGATCAGCGCCAACGCCGCCTCCGCCGAGTCCGCCTCGACTACGTCATATCCCAGCTCGCCGAGCATCGCTGCAGTGCTCAAGCGCACGAATTCCTCGTCATCGACCAGCAACGCGGTCCCGCGCGATGGCTCGAGCAATTGCGGCACTGCTGCGGGGACGAGCGGTGCCACAGCCTGCCCTTGCGGGAGCCATAATTCGACGCACGTGCCCTCCCCCGCCGTGCTGCGCAGCCGCAATGCGCCACCGAGCTGTGAGGCAAGGCCGTGGACCATCGACAGGCCGAGCCCGGTCCCCTTGCCGACCCCCTTGGTCGAAAAGAACGGCTCGACCGCGCGCGCCATCGTCTCCGCGCTCATCCCGGTGCCCGTATCGGTGACGGACAGGCAGATGTAGCGGCCCGGTGCGAGATCTCCGTCCTGCACGATCGTCTCGGGCATCGCCGCGATCCGCAGCGTTCCGCCATCGGGCATTGCGTCGCGGGCATTCACCACCAGGTTGAGCAGCGCCATCTCGAGCTGGTTCGGGTCGGCAGTGGCGGTGGGGAGGTCGTGGGGGGCCTCGACCAGTACGCGGATCTGCGGACCGATCGTGCTGGCGACGAGATCGATCATCCCGCGCACCAGCGCAGCGACGTCGACCGCAACCGCCTGCAGCGGCTGCCGCCGCGCGAAGGCGAGCAGCCGCTGGACCAGCGTCCGCGCGCGTTCGGCCGACAGCGCAGCGCCGTCGATCAAGCGCTTCTCGCGCTCGCCGCCGAGGCCCTTGCGCTGCAACAGATCGAGCGCGCCGACGATCGGTGTCAGCAGATTGTTGAAATCGTGCGCGACGCCGCCGGTCAGCTGGCCCATCGCCTCCATCTTCTGCGCTTGGCGCAACGCCTCCTGCGCGGTTGCGAGTTCGGCCTTCGCGCGCAGCCGGCCGGTCACGTCGCGCGCATGATGAAACGCGCCGATGATCCGCCCCTCGGCGTCGCGCAGCGGGGAATAGCGGATTTCCCAGCTCGGGGCTTCGATCTCTGGATTGCCGAACTGGGCTTCGGTGACGAAGGTTTCGCCGTGCAAGGCACGCGTCATCAAGGCGTGCATCGCCGCGCGCTGCTCGGGAACGAACAGTTCGAAGAACACGTCGCCGAGCTTGGTGTAGAAACCGTGGCTTCGGAAAAAGGCGTCGTTATGCGCCTGGTTGAAGGCGATGAGACTGTAGTCGGTGTCGAACGCGCAAATCGCCGTGGCGTCCGACTGGATGATGTTCTCGTGCAGCAGCAGGGCCTGGGTGCGCTCGACCACCGTCGCCGCTAGCGTCGCGTTGAGCTTGGCGAGCGCGTCACGATCCGCGCGGCGCTCGGTCACGTCCTGCACCACGCCAAGCAGCCGCACCGCGGTGCCGTTCGCATCATATTCGAATTCGGCGCGACGTTCGATCCAGCGCACTTCCTGCGTATCGGCGCGACGGATGCGATATTCGACTTGCAACGCCATCGCCTGCGAGGCTCGCACCGCGGCATTCGAGCCGATCGCGGCGTCCTCGGGCAGGATCATGTCCTCGATCCGAGTCACGTCGGTCGTTCGATCATCGGACAGGCCGAACAAATGGTAGAACTCGGCGGATCCGGTGAACGTCCCCTCCGCGAGGTCGACCGTAAAGACGCCGATGTGCCCCGCTTCCTCGGCGCGACGCAGGCTTTGCTCGGCTTGCTGAAGCGCTAGGTCGACGCGGCGCTTCGATTCGACCTCGACGACCGTCGCAGTCGTCTCGCTGGTGATGCACAGCACCCCGGTGATCGCGCCAAGATCATCGAAGACGGGCGAGAAGGAAAAGGTCCACCACGTTTCCTCGGGCTCGCCCCAGCGCGCCATCGGAACGGGATGATCGACGACGCGGAACGGCGTACCGCGCAGGGCATCGAGGAACATCGGTTCGACCGCAGCATAAGCATCGGCCCATACCACATCGAAGCGCGCGCCCATCGCCCCGTCGATGCGTGGCCCGAGGATCGGCGCATAGGCGTCGTTGAAGAAGAAGGTACGTGTCTCGCCCCACACCAGGTACATCGATTCGGGCGACGCCAGCAGCAGATGAAGCGTCGCCTTGAGCGATGTCGGCCAGCCCTCGCGCGGGCCCAGCGGATGCGCCGCCCAGTCGACGGCGTCCATCAAGTCGGCCACGCGCGAGCGCGCAGCGGTTCCGCTGCGTTCCGGCATGCCGTCTTGCGTTCCGCGTACCAACCCTACCTCCGCAAGCGGCATGCGCGCGCATGCCGGAGAATAGCGTTACCGTGCTCGTAGGGCACATCGCAACCTCTGATCATACCAGCAATTTCGACGATTGTGGCGAGGGGTGCCGCAGGCCCACGCGTTGGTCCTCGCCGCGATTACGAATATGCCCGCACGCCGCTGCAGCGGATGCCGATGGAGCGCTCTACGGGTAAGCCCGTATAGCGAGCGCGCGTTCAAACGGCGACGAGCGTCGGGTCGGTTGCCGGATCTCGCGCGGTTGCGCGCGGGGCCGCCGCGTCGGCAGCTGGTCCTGCCCCGGGGCCCTTGCGGAGCCGCTCATGTCCGATCCCCTTTCCCCCGAACAGGTCGCGGCGCTCGACGCGTATTGGCGCGCGGCGAACTATCTCTCGGTCGGGCAGATCTACTTGCGCGGCAATCCGTTGCTCGAACAGCCGCTCAGCCTCGCCGACATCAAGCCGCGCTTGCTCGGCCATTGGGGCACGACGCCTGGCCTCAATTTCATCTACGCGCACCTCAACCGGCTGATCGTCGCGAACGATCTCGACATGATCTATATCATCGGACCGGGGCATGGCGGCCCCGGACTGGTCGCCAATGCCTATCTCGAAGGCTCCTACACCGAGCATTATCCCGCGATCGAGCGCAGCCGCAGCGGCATGGAGCGGCTGTTCCGCCAATTCTCCTGGCCGGGCGGGATCCCCAGCCATGTCTCGCCCGAATGCCCGGGGTCGATCCACGAAGGCGGCGAGCTCGGTTATTCGCTCGCGCATGCGTATGGCGCGGCGTTCGACAATCCCGACCTGATCGTCACCTGCGTCGTCGGCGATGGCGAGGCCGAGACCGGGCCGCTCGCGGCGAGCTGGCACAGCAACAAGTTCCTCAACCCCGCGCGCGACGGCGCGGTGCTGCCGATCCTCCACCTCAACGGCTTCAAGATCGCCAATCCGACGATCCTCGCGCGGATCGGCAAGAGCGAACTGACCGAGCTGCTCCACGGCTATGGCCACGAACCGTATTTCGTCGAAGGCGACGACCCCGCGTTGCTCCACCAGCAGATGGCTGCGACGCTCGACACGGTGCTGCGTGCGATCAAGACGATCCAGGCCGATGCGCGCGAGGCCCCCGCCACTTCCCGCGGACGCCCGCGCTGGCCGATGATCGTGCTGCGGACACCCAAGGGCTGGACCGGCCCCAAGATCGTCGATGGTTTGCCCGTCGAAGGCACATGGCGGGCGCATCAAGTCCCGATCGCCAATTTCAAGAAGCCCGAGCATATCGACCAACTCGACGCCTGGATGCGCAGCTATCGCCCGGCCGAGCTGTTCGACGCGAACGGCAAGATCGCCGAGGCGATCTCGGCGGTCGCCCCGACCGGGCATCGCCGGATGAGCTCGAACCCGCACGCCAATGGCGGCGCGCTGCTCCAGCCGCTGTCGCTGCCCGACTTCCGCGACTTCGCGATCGCGCTCACCGCTCCCGGCGGGGTCGAGGCCGAAGCGACGCGCGTGCTCGGCCAGTATCTGCGCGAGGTGATGCGGCTCAATCTCGACAGCCGGAACTTCCGCCTGTTCGGGCCCGACGAAACCGCCTCGAACCGGCTCGACGCGGTCTATGACGTGTCGGGCAAGGCGTGGATGGCCGATGTCGAACCGGTCGACGTCAATCTGAGCCCGAGCGGGCGCGTGATGGAAGTGCTGAGCGAGCATCTCTGCCAGGGTTGGCTCGAGGGGTATCTCCTCACCGGTCGGCACGGCTTCTTCTCGTGCTACGAGGCCTTTGCCCACATCGTCGATTCGATGCTCAACCAGCATGCCAAATGGCTTAAGGTCAGCCGCAAGATCGCGTGGCGGCGCCCGATCGCCTCGCTCAACTATCTGCTCACCTCGCACGTCTGGCGGCAGGACCATAATGGCCTGTCGCACCAGGACCCGGGCTTTATCGACCAGGTCGCCAACAAGACCTCCGATATCGCGCGCATCTACCTCCCGCCCGACGCCAATTGCCTGCTGTCGGTGGCGGATCACTGCCTGCGCAGCCGCGACTATGTGAATTTGATCGTCGCGGGCAAGCAGCCAGAGTGGCAATGGCTCGGTATCGACGAGGCGGTGCGGCATTGCACCGCGGGTGCGGGAATCTGGCACTGGGCAGGCGTGCAGGACGACGCGCCCGATGTCGTGATGGCGTGCGCGGGCGACGTGCCGACGCTCGAGGCGCTGGCGGCGGTGATGCTGCTGCGCGAGCAAGTCCCCGACATACGCATCCGCTTCGTCAACGTCGTCGACCTGATGGTGCTCGAGCCGAGCGATCAGCATCCGCACGGACTCGACGATCACGCCTTCGATGCGCTGTTCACCACCGACACGCCGGTGATCTTCGCGTTTCACGGCTTTCCGGCGACGATCCACACGCTGACCTATCGCCGCACCAACCATCACAACATCCACGTCCGCGGCTTCAAGCAGGAGGGCACGACGACGACGCCGTTCGACATGGTCGTGCTCAACGATCTCGACCGCTATCGCCTCGCGCTCGACGCGATCGAGCGGATCCCCAGGCTGAAGGCGCAAGTGCCTTCGGCGCGCGACCGCTATTGGGCGGCGATCGAACGCCACAAGCTCTACATCGCCGAACATGGCGAGGATCTGCCCGAGATCCTGGACTGGCGCTGGTCGGCATGACTGCTGCCGGCGGAAGCGCGGGCACGGTGATCCTGACCTTAAATGGCGGATCGTCGTCGCTCAAGTTCGGGCTGTTCGATGTCGCCGAAGGCAAGGCCGAGCCGCTGCTGACGGGCGAGATCGAGACCGAGGGCGGCGGCGCAGTTCGGCTGCATGCAGCTTCCGCCACCGGACGCTTCCATATCGACCATTCGCTCGGCGAGGCCGCGCCAGGATCGTGGATCGGCCACGTCGTCGATGTGCTCGAACGCTCGGACCTTCCAGCACCGGCGGCGATCGGGCATCGCCTCGTGCACGGTGGGCCGCGCTTGCTCGCGCCGGTGCTGATCGACGATGCGGTGCTCGATCAGCTTGAAAGCGTCCGCAGCTTCGCGCCAGTCCATATCCCCGCCGCGCTGGCGACGATCCGTGCCGCGCAAGGACATTTCCCGGGTTGCCCGCAGATCGCCTGTTTCGACACCAGTTTTCACACGACGATGCCGGCGGTGGCGAGCACACTCCCGCTCCCCAAGGCACTGCGCGATCGGGGAGTGTGGCGCTACGGCTTCCACGGCCTCTCGTGTGAATCGATCGTTCGGCACCTCGGGCCGGCTTTGCCCGAGCGGCTGATCATCGCGCATCTCGGCAATGGCGCGAGCGTCACCGCGGTGCGCGCCGGCCGCTCGATCGACACCAGCATGGGGCTGACGCCGACTGGCGGGCTGATCATGGGGCGGCGCACCGGCGACCTCGATCCCGGCATCCTGCTGCATTTGCTGCGCGACTGCGGCTACACGCCCGCGACGCTCGCCACGCTGGTCGACCGCGAGAGCGGAATGCTCGGCATATCGGGGATCGACAGTGACTTGCGCAGGCTCAACGCCGCCGCGCCGACCGAGCCGGACGCCGCGCTTGCGATCGCGATGTTCGGGCACTCGCTCGCCAAGATGCTCGCGGCGATGGCGTGTTCGCTCGGTGGGGTCGACATGATCGTCTTCACTGGCGGTATCGGCGAGCATGATTGCGGGGTGCGAGCGACCGCCGCGACGGCGCTCGCCTGGATGGGAGTCGCGCTCGATCCCGCCCGCAATGCCGCTGGCGCCGAGACGATCAGCGGCAATTCCTCGCGCGTCGTGCTCCGCGTGCTCGCCGCGCAGGAAGACGCGCAGATCGCGCTGCACAGTGCCGACCTGCTCGGCGCGAGCAACCGCTCACTCCGCGACGACGAGCCCGTCTAGCGCGCGGACGATCGCGCGCGCCTGGCCGCGGACTTCCTCGAGGTGGCGCCGCGCCCAGCCCGGCTCCATGTCGTGGGTGATATGGCCGAAATGCACGTGCCGCGACGGCGCCATCGCAAAGGCGTGTTCGATATAATGGTCGAACGCCTGGGTGAGCGCGCGCAACTGGCCCATCTCGTCGAGCCATATCTCCTTCAGGCCCGAGGTCGTGAAACTGAGCAATTGCTTGCCCGCCAGCACGCCTTTGGCGGTACCCTCGTAGACCGCGTCGGGCAGCACCCCGCTGCCGAGCACACGCTCGACATAGCCCTTGAGCATCGCCGGTGGCCCACCGAACCAGATCGGATAGACGAGGACGAAGACGTCGCTGTCCTTGAGCACCGCGAGCTCTTCGGCGACGTCTGCAAACTGGCGCTCGCCTGGCCCCGGGCGCTCGGCCGATTTCAGCACGGGATGGAACCCCATCGCATAGAGATCGCGGACGATCACCTCATGGCCTTGCTCGCGCACCGTCGCGCTATACGCTGCGGCCATCGCTGCGTTAAAGCTGTCCTGCTCGGGATGGCAGAGGATGACGACGTGCCGCGGTGGCTTGGAACGAGTGTCAGGCATGCGAGATCTCCTTGTAAACGCGATACCCTGCGGTGCCGGACCGCGCGCTACGGGATTCTACGGAGGACCGCGCGGATGCGTTCAGTGGCTCAGCACCAACGGCAGTTTGCAAATGCCCAGCATCCGCTTGGTCACCCCGCCGAACGTCTCGAGCAGACGACCGTGGGTGTAGCCGCCCATCAGGATGTAATCGGCGTTGAAGCGTGCGGCTTCGGCCTCGATCAAACGGTCGGGGGCGGTTAGTCCGTCGTCGATCGTCCGGATGGTCGCGTGGATGCCATGACGCGAAAGATATTCCGCCGCCTCGGTCGGCTCGGTGCGCTCGCCGCCATCGCGCGCCATGAAGATCTCGACCGCGTCGGCAAGCGCCAGCAGCGGCACGCACGCCCGCAGCGTCGCGGCTGCCGATCCCTGACCATCCCAGGCGATCAGCACGCGCGCGAGCGCGAGCCGCGTCAGCGTGTCGGGCACCGCAACGATCGGCGTGCGCGCTTGCATCAGCACGCGGCTCGCGACGTCTCGCATGTCGGGATCGCGTTCATCGGTGAGCTTGCGGCTCAGGACGATCAGGTCGGCGAGTTTCGCCACGTCGAGCACCGAGTCGGCGAGCGGCCCAGTCGCGTCGGTCCAATCCCAGCGTACATCCTCGCGGGCGAGCCGCGCGACGATTTCGGTCTTGTTTTCGGATTCGCGAGTCCGTTCGTCCTCGAGCAGGCCGACCGCGGCGATGCCATAATAATCACCGTTGAGCGTTGCCGGAACCACGACGTCGACGCACGACAAATGGCCGTCGAGCGCACGGGTCAGATCGAGCGCAGCCTGGATCCGCGATTCCTGCCCGGTATCATCGTGCACGAGCAATAGAACATTCTTCATCGCCGCCTCCCTTGATGGTGATGCGACGCTATGCGGCGGCGGCACCCGCCGATATCGGGAAACCTACGGATACGCGCGGCGGACCGCCCGGCAGCGCCCACCCTGGCACGTCGAGCGATACGACTTGGTCGCAGAACGCGGCGAACGCCGGCCGGTGGCTGACCAGCAACAGCCCTTGCCGCGTTCTCGTCAGGCGGGCGGCGAGGCGCGCTATAACCATTTCCTCGGTCGCGGCGTCGAGCCCTTCGCTCGGCTCGTCGAGCACCAGCCACGACGCCGGGCGGAGATAGGCCCGCGCGAGCGCAAGCCTCCGCCGTTCGCCGCCCGACAGCCGCGCACCGTTCTCGCCGATCCAGCTGTCGAGCCCCTGCGGCAAACCGTGTACCCGCATGTCGAGCGCGGCATCGTGAAGCGCCTGCCAGAGCGCCGCCTCGTTGGCCTGCGCACAGCCTAGCAGCAGATTGTCGCGGACGGTTCCCGACAGTAAAGCCGCGTCCTGCGGGACCCAGCCGAAGATCTCGCGGCGGAGGTCGCTCGCGATATCGACGAGGTCGCGATCGTCGAACCAGACCTGTCCGCGCTCGGCGGGGCGGAGGCCGAGCAGCGTTTCGACCAAGCGTGTCTTGCCGGCTCCCGAACGTCCGGCAAGCTGGACTCGTGCGCCGGGAAGCAGCGGGCCATCGGCAAGCGCAAAGGTAATCGATGGCCACGCGACCGCCAGTTGGCGTGTCGGTGATAGCGATCCGCCGTCGAGCAGTGCGCCCAGCCGCGCCTCCGCCTCGCGGACTGCGCCGCGCTGCGCCAGGCTTCGCACCAACGGTGCGGCGCCATCGATCGTCATCGCCGCGGCGAGCGCGGCGAGCGCCGTCACTGCCGCACCATTCCCCCGCGCAAGCACGACCACCGCACCCGCAGCGACCGCGATTGCCGCTGCCTGCGCCAGTTCGAACCAGCCCAGCACCGCAGCTTGCGTTTCGACGGCGTCCCCGAGCGTCTCGCTCCGTTCGGCAATTCGCGCCGCGGCCCAGCCTTCGAGGGCGTAACAGCGGAGCTCGGCAGCGGCGGCAGCCTGTGCGGCGAGCTCGTCCTTCAACGCCCCGGTCGCGCGTTGCACCGCCCGCCCCGGGGCCTCCAGTGCGGTCGCGAGCCGATCTGCGACGAGGAGCAGCGTGCCGAGGCACGCGAGTGTCGCCGCCGCCGCCGCCCACCCGCCCAGGACCGTCAGGCCCGCCCCTGCAACCGCCGCCGCAGCCATTCCCCACGGCGCCGACGCCATTGCAAAGCGCGTCTCGATCACGCCGACGTCCTGGACGATCCGTGCCGTCGCCTCGCCCGTCGAGAAGGACAGCGCGCGCGCAACCGGTGCCGCCGCGATTGCACGGAAGAGCGCCGGGCGGATCCGCGCAAGCGCGCCGAACGCCGCCTCGTGGCTGGCGAGACGCTCGCCATAACGGGCACCGGTCCGCACGATCGCCAGCAAACGGATCCCTGCGCTCGGCAGCATATAGTTGAACCCCTGCGCGACGACCGGCCCGGCGAGCCCGGCGATCGCCGCGGCGGTAAGGAACCATCCCGAAAGCCCGAGCAACAGCACGGAAGCCGCCGCGACCAGCGCGGCATAGCCCGCCGCGCGCACCAGCATCGGGCGCTGGCGGATGCGCTGTTCGCCTAGCAACGCGTCAAGCGCGGTCACGCGTGCAGCTCCAGCGAGACCGTCCGGTCGGCGATCGCCGCGAGCGCGGCGCTGTGCGTCGCTATGATCACGGTGCGTCCGCAGCACGCCGTGCGGATCGTTTCGATCAGCGCCGCTTCGGCGACCGGATCGAGATGCGCGGTCGGTTCGTCGAGCAACAGCACCGTGCTCGGCTTGAGCAGCGCGCGCGCGAGCGCGATGCGCCGGATCTCGCCGCCCGACAATCCGCCGCCACGCGCGTCGATCGGCGCGTCGAGCCCGCGCACCGCAAGCATCGGCCCGAGCCCCGCGCGCCGCGCTGCATGCTCGATCTCGCGCGCCGTCGCGGCCGGTTAGGCGAGCGCAATATTCGCACGCAGCGTTCCCGTGATGATCAACGGCGTCTGCCCGACCCAGGCGGAGGCCGGCGCCAGCGTAACACCCTCACCAAGCGCGATACCGTCGACCGTCACGCGTCCCGCGCCCAGCGGCGCCAGCCCGAGGAGGAGATGCAGCAGACTGCTCTTGCCGCTCCCCGACGGGCCGAGCACTGCGACGATCGTCCCCGGCGCGATATCGAGCGAGAAATCGCGGATCGCCGGTGTATCGGTTCCGGCATAAGCGATCGCCACATCCGTGAGCGTGATCCGTGGCGCGGTTTCGGGCGCGCGCTGGGCGACCGGCGCGGTCGAGGGGGCGAACAGCGCATCGGGGAAGCGCTCGACCGCGGTCTGTGCGGCTTGCTTGTCATGATAGGCGGCGGCGAGCCGGCGCATCGGCAAATAGAATTCGGGCGCCAGCGCCAACACGAAGAACGCCCGCGCCAGATCGAGCTTTTCGGGCACGGGAAACGGCAGCAATCCGAGCACGTTGAACCCGGCATAGACCGCCACCAGCGCCACCGACAGCGCGGCGAAGAATTCGAGCGCGCCAGACGACAGGAACGCGACACGCAGGACGCGCATCGTGCGCCGCGCCACTTCTTCCGAAGCGCGCGCCAGTCGTTCGGCTTCACGCTGTTCCCCGCCGAACGCGAGCAGGATCGGCAAGGCGCGGATGCGATCGGCGAACAGGCCCGAAAGCCGCGACATCGCACCGAACTGCCGCCGCGATTCGTCAGCGGCGGCCCCGCCTGCAAGAATCATCGCAGCAAGGAATGGGATGAGCGTGACGACGAGGATCGCCGCCGCGATCGGACTCGCGAGCGCGGCGGCGGCGATCACCAGGAGCGGCGCCGATCCAGCCGTAGCGCGTGCCGGAAGGAAGCGCGCGACATAGCCATCTGTCGCTTCGACCTCATCGACGCACGTGGCCAGCAGGGTGCCCGTCGTCGCGTGCCCGCCCGGCGCGCGCGCCAACAGATCCGTGACGAGCGCGGCACGGAGCGTTCGCTTGGTCCGCCGCGCCGCGTCCGCGCCGACGCGCGCCGCAAGCAGCGCACATACCCCGCGCGCGCAGCCTGCGCCGACGAGCAGCGCCAACCATGGCAGCATCGCGCTCAGCCCTGCCGGAACGTGCACCACCGCGCCCGCGAGACCGCCAGCGAACCCGATCCCCGCCACCGTATCGCCAAGCAGCAAAACCGTCGGAGGCCAAAGCCGCACCGTGGGAGGAACGATCGACTTGAGCCGCAGCACAACACTGACGGGATCGGGCTGCGTGGGGATCGAGTGCATCGCGATAGCCTAGCGAGCGTCATCGCACCGGCGAATACGCAATACCCCTCACCGCCGTCCGGCATCGGATCCGTATAGACCCGTATAGCGCACCGACGAACGCGTGTGCTTCGATGGGTCAGCAAAGGAGCGAGCCCATGCCAAACCGCACACCCCGCAACGCCGCCCGTTGGCCCAGATCAGGATCGGCAAAGGGAGCCGCAGCGATCGGGCGGGGCTCGCTATGACACACGGCGCGACGCCCGCTGCCGAACAGGCCGCCCTTCGCCATGTCGTCGTGCTCGGTTCTCCGGGCGCCGGCAGCTTCACCACCGCCGTCGCGCAGGCATATTGCGACGAAGTTCGCGCCTGTGGCCAGGAGGCGGAAATCCGCGATCTCTATGCGATGGAATTTAACGCACTGCTCGCCAATTCCGAGCGGCCGACCGCGCCGGACTACCGACAGCCCGCCGATGTCGCGGCCGAACTCGCCGTGCTTGAGACCGCGGCGGTCATCAGCTTCGTCTACCCGCTGTGGGTCGGCATGCCGCCCGCGATCATCAAGGGCTATATCGATCGCGTGCTGGGCGCGGGTTTCGAAGAGCCAGAACGGCGCTCGGGCGACCGGGTATCGACACTGCGCGGCAAACGCTTGCTCAGCTTCAGCGCTTCCGCCTCTACCCGGCCCTGGCTTGAAGAACATGGCCAGTGGACCTCGATCCGGCAGGGCATCGACAGCTATCTCTCGACGGTCTTCGAATTGGTCGATGGCGGACACGTCCATTTCGACTCGATCGTCGAGGGCGTATCGGAGTCCTATGTCCGCCAGTGCCTCGCCGATGTGCGCGAAGTCGCGCGGCGGACGTGCGCCGCTGTCCTGAGCGAACGCCATGCCCGCCAGAACGACGCGCGCCGCTTGCAGCTTTCACACTGAGGAAGCGGCAGAACTCCCCGACAGAACTCGAACGTGGCGGGTCAATCGCGCCAAAAAGCAGCGGGGGCAGGCACGGGATGGCGCCGCCGCCGCATCCGGCCTAGGCTGCTGCGCGGCGGACGGAGTCGAAAAGGTGGCTGAACAGAGACTTGTCCATATCATCGACGATGAGGAAGCGATCCGCAGGTCGGCAAGCTTCATGCTCAAGACGTCGGGCTTCGCGGTCGAGACCTGGGCGTCGGGCGTCGATTTCCTCCGGGAGGCGAAGCACGCGGCGATGGGCTGCGTACTGCTCGATGTCCGCATGCCCGAGATGGACGGGCTTGCAGTGCAACAGGCCATGATCGAACGCGGCATTGCGATGCCGGTCGTCGTGCTGACCGGGCACGGCGATGTCTCGATCGCAGTGCGAGCAATGAAGGCCGGCGCGATCGATTTCATCGAGAAGCCCTTCGCCAAGGCGCTGTTGCTCGACTCGCTCGCCGTGGCGTTCGAGCGGATCGATCGTTCCGAAGCCGATGCCGTGCGCGCGGCCGACGCTGCGATCGCGATCGGCGCACTGACGGCGCGTGAACGCGAGGTCCTTGAGGGCCTGGCGAGAGGGCTGCCCAACAAGACGATCGCCTACGACTTCGGCATCTCGCCGCGCACCGTCGAAGTCCACCGCGCCAACATCATGTCCAAGCTGCACGCGCGCAGTTTGTCCGAAGCGCTGCGGATCGCCTTTGCCGCGGGGTTGGGCAGCTCGCGCGGTTGAGTACCCGGACCGCCGGTCCGATCCGACGCTCCAGACGCGATCGTACCTGCCACGACGCCCGCCGCGAGCAGCACGAGCACGACCGGCGAAACCGTTGCCATCGCCTCATAGGCGCGCACCCCCGAGCGCGGCGGTAGCCGTGCGGCGGACATGTCGCGCAAAAGCAAGCCGATCGGCTTGCGATCCAAGACGTCGATATCGCGCGAAGGCGCCGGGCGACACGGCGTGCGCGGTGCCGTATGGGAATTCCTCGTCAACGGGAAATCACCGGATCGCCGAACCTCAAAAGCCGCGCAAGGAGCGCAATCCCCGCGATAAGGGCGATCCGGGCGTGAGGACCCTGCGATCAAGACGGGGTTGCGACGCAGGCGGGATCGCGGGGTCAGGCGGTCGCCGGGGTTTGGCACCGACCACCGCGAGCTGGCCGCATGCGGGGTTGCGGCCGCATGCCTTCAGCCGCATTGTCGCCACACGCCAACGGCATAGGCCGCGGCAAGCAGAAATTGAGCCGTGGACACCGTGTTGCGTTTTTCTCCTATCGTCGGTCTTCTCGGTCTGTTGCTGGCGGCGCCCGCCGTCGAGGCGGCGTCCTCCTCGTTCGACCTTGTCGGCCCCCGACTGGACGTCAGCGTGGTGCGCGACGGCGTTACGCTCCCGCTCGAGCGCGTGCCCAACCTCGCCGAAGGCGATCACATCTCGGTCAAGCTCGCCCCCCTTGCGGGGCATGACGAACATTATCGGCTGATCGCGGTGTTCCTGCGCGGCGCGGTCGATCGCCCCGGTAAGGACTGGTTCCGCGAGGCCGAGAGTTGGCGGGAGAAGAACGCCAGCCTGTCGCTCGTCGTCCCCAAGGACGCACAGCAGATGGCGCTGTTCATCGTTCCCGAGCGTGGCGGCGGCGCAAACGCGGTGATCAGCGCGGTCCGCAAACAGCCCGGTGCGTTCGTCCGCGCGGCGCAAGAGCTGAACCAGGCCTCGCTCGACCGCGCACGGCTCGACACCTTCCTCCTCGAGATGCAGCGTGCCGAGCGCAAGAACCCCGAGAGCCTTGCCGCCGTCTCGCCGGTCCTGACGCGCAGCCTTGCGGTCAAGCTCAAGGCCGAATGCCTCGCGCAGCCGACCGAAGTCCAATCGGCGTGCCTCACGGGCGACCGCGAGACGCTGTTGCTCGCCGACACGCACAGTTCGGCGCTCGCCGACACGCTCGCCGGCGCGCCGACCGACCTCGCTTTCCAGCTGAGCGCGACACCGCAAGCCGGATACGGCTCGTACAGCTCGTATATCGGCGTGGTGCGCGACCTGTTCCGGATGTTCGGCGCGTTCCAGTCGACGCAGCTCCAGTTCATTCCGGCGCTCGCGCAGCAGCGTAACGGCACTGTGACGGTATTGCTCAACACGCCGGTCTCGTTCGCCAAGCCGACCTCGGTGATAGTCGTCGCGCTCCCGGCGATCGAAGCGCCCAAGCCGCCGCCGCTGCGCCAGCCACTGCCGGCGACGATGCTGTGCGCCGCACCAGGGGTCATATTGCCAGTCGAAGGCGCACCGCTGGTCTATGCCACGGGCTATGCGCACGACATGGTATTACGGCTCAAGCGGCTTGACGGGACGCAAGCCGAGATGCCGGTCCGCGCCGATCCAAGCCTTGGCGGCTTCGTCGCGACGGGCGACATTCCGTTCGGGCCGTTCGGCCCGGTGATCTCGGCGCAACTGCACGGTGCCTGGGGCTTTTCGTCGTTCGATGGCCCGAGCTACGTCCTGACCAAGCCGGGCGACGGGACGTGGAAGGCAACCGATCGCACCGCGCTGGTCGTCGGCCGCTCGAACGAACTGCAACTGTCCGGCGGCAGCGCAGGGTGCGTCACCAAGATCGGGCTGCGGCGCGGCGATGGTGCGGTCGAGCCGCTCAGCTGGAAGCAATCGGCCACGCACGGGATCGTCGCGACCGTCCCGCTCGAGCAATCCGAACCCGGCACGGTCTCGATCGTGATCGAGGAAAAGGGCGTCGCAACGCCGACCGAACTCCCGCTGCGCGCGCTGCAACAGGCCGGAAGCGTCGATGAACTGAGCTTCCACGCGGGCGACGACCAGGCCACACTGACCGGCACGCGGCTCGACCAAGTGATCGGAGTGACGCTCGGCACCCTCGCCTTCCAGCCGGGCGCGCTGACTCGCGTCGGCAAGCAGGATCGCGTCGCGTTGCAGGCCGCCAATCCGGCCAGCGCAATGGCGCTCGCTGCGGGCACGACGCTTCCCGCCGACATCAGCTATGTCGGCGGACGCCACAAATCGCTGAGCGTGACGATCGCACCGCACCGCGTCTCGGCAACGCTGCTCCGCGTTACGGCGCGGGCGCCGGTGCGTGATGGCGCCTTGCCGATCACCCTGCCCGGCACCGCGGTCTTTGCGCAGGACGCGCGACTGACCTTTGCCTTCCACCTCAACGACGCCCCCCCGCTTTCGGGGCGCGAAAGCATCGAGATCGGGACGGTCGACGGGCGTACGAGCACGATGGTCGCGGCGGGCAAGGGCTATGATCTGCAGGACGCCAAGACGGGGATCGTCTCGATCAACCCGGCCGAAGCGCTCGGGCCCACGGCCTATGGCGCCCTGCGCTTCCGCATCGCAAGCGACGGCGCAGGGTCATCGTGGACGCCGCTCGCCACGGTCGTGCGACTCCCCGAAATCCACACGATCAGCTGCGCGGCGCGGAAGGTCTGCAAGCTGTCGGGCAACCGCTTCTTCCTGATCGAAGCGGTCGGGACGAACGCCGAGATGCAGCCGAGCCAAGCGATCCCCGACGGTTTCGTCGCGACCGAAATCACCACGCGCGCCAGCGCCGAAGGGCGGATCTACCTGCGGCTGCGCGATGCCCCCGAAGCCACCGCAACGGTAGCCGCGCCCTAACGATCCGGCGGTTGAAAAGGGTGTGGTTACCCCGCGACTGGCGCTTCGGGGGCAGGTCCGGTCCAGCCGCCTGCCGTTGCCACGTATAGCCGCGCCACGTTGAGGAACTGGCGCGTCTGCGCCAGCACCAGGCCATTGCGGGCACGCTGATACAGGCGCTCGGTCTCGAGCACTTGGAGGATGCCCGAATTGCCGACCTGATAGCTGCGTTGCGACAGATGGCGCGATCGTTCGGCGACCGCGACCGACTCGCGCTGGTTGACCACCGAACGCGCGTCGCTCTGGATCGCCGAGAGCAGATCGGCGACTTGGCCGAATGCAGTCAGCACGGTCTGCTGATAGGTCGCCTCGCTCGCCTTGGCGCGGTTGATCGCCGCCGCGCGCTGCGCCTTGAGCGTCCCGCCATGGAAGATTGGCGCGGTCACGCCGGCGAAGATGTCGTACCCCCGGAACGCGTTCTTGACGAGGTCGCCGATCCCCGGTGCGCCCTGCGTCAGCGTCGCGCCGAGCGTGATGTCGGGATAGAGCCGCGCGGTCGCAACGCCGACCCCGGCGGCGGCGGCATGCAGATCGGCTTCGGCCTGGAGGATATCGGGCCGACGATGCACGAGCTCGGACGGCAGCGCGACCGGGATTGCGGTGGGCAAGGTCAGCTTGGCGATGTCGAACTCGGTCTCGCCGAGCTCCGACGGCGCGATGCCGACCAGCGTCGCGAGCAAGTGCCGCGCTTCGGCCAATTGCTGCTCGAGCTGCGGGATGTCGCCGCGATCGGCGGTGTATTGGCTTTGCGCGTTGAGCACCTCGACCAGCGTACCCTCGCCGCCCTTCCGCCGCTTCTGCGTCAGATCGACGTTGCGCAGATCCTCGGCGAGCAAGGCATTGGCGGTCGCGACCTGCGCACGGATCGCGGCGACGGTGAGCACCTGGTTGACCACCTGCCCGGCGATCGAGAGATGCGCCGCCTCGGTCTGGCGTTGCTGCGCCTCGACCTGCGCGGCGCTTTGCTCGACCTGACGGCGCAGCCCGCCAAACAGATCGAGATCGTAGCTGATCCCGCCGCCGACCGAATAGAGATGGAATTCGGGATTGCCGCCGGGCGCGAGCGGATTGTTGCCCGAAAAGCCGAAGCCCGCGAGATTGACCTGCTGCTGATCGACGCGCGCATTTGCGTCGATCTGCGGCAGACGGCGACCCGCGACGGCGCGCAGCTGGTCGAGCGCCGCGGCAAGCGTCGCATTGCTCGCCGCCAAACTGCGATTGTTGGCGATCGCACGGTCGACCAGCGCATCCATTTCGGGCGATCCGAACGCCGTCCACCAGCGCTGCGCCGGCCCCGCGCCGAGCGTCACCGCAGGCGCACCGCGCACCGCGACGCGTTGCTCGCTCGGTGGCTGGTAGCCGGTCACCCCCGGCGTCTGCGGGCGCGCGAAGTCGGGGCCGACGGTGCAGCCGGCGAGCGCGGTCGCGGCGAGGAGGATCGGGAGAAAGCGCATTGGCATCAGTCCATATGGATCGTTGGGCCGTCGGCCGCGCCCTTGCGCGGGCCGCGCATCAGCAGGAGCAGCGGAATCACCGCGAGCGTCAGCACGAACAGCAGCCAGAAGGCGTCGATATAGGAGACCATCGACGCCTGCCGGGTGACTTGGGCATTGAGCGCCGCGACCGCGCTTGGGAGATTGAAGTCGAAGCCTTGCGCCAGCGCGGGATTATCGGGCCGGACGCCTTCGGTCAGTCGCGAATGCACCGCCGCGGCATTTCGGATGGTCAGCGCCTGAAGCACCGAAATGCCGACCGCCGAGCCGATATTGCGCGTCAGCGTGAACATCGCCGCGCCCTCGTTGCGGTATTTGACGTCGAGCGTCGCGAACGCGATCGTCGTCAGCGGCACGAAGACGAGCCCGGTGCCGAGCCCCTGGATGAAGCCCGAGACGATCACCAGCCGCTCGCTCATCTGCAGCGAAAAGCCCGCCATGATGTAGAGCGAGACCGCCGCCAGCGCGAAGCCGACGAAGATCAGCAGCCGAGCATCGACGCGTTTGATGATCCGCCCGACGATGATCATCGAGATCAACGTGCCGATCCCGCGCGGCGCGGTGACGAGCCCGGTCAGCACCACCGGATAGCCCATCAGCGTCTCGAGCATCGTCGGCAGCAAAGCGAGCACGCCGAACAGCACGGTGCCGAGAAAGAAGCCGAAGATCGAGCCGGTCAGGAAATTGCGATCCTTGAACATCCCGATGTCGATGAACGGTTTTTTTGCGGTCAGCGTGTGCACGACGAAGAGATAGCCGAAGAACAGAGCGAGCCCTCCCTCGATGCAGATTTCGAGCGAGCTGAACCAGTCCTTGGTCTGCCCGCGATCGAGCATCAGCTGGAACGCGCCGATCGCGAGCGCGAGCATCGCAAAGCCGAACACGTCGAGCCGCGGGCGCGCGGCGTCCTTGGTCTCGGTGAGAAAGCCCGACAGACCGACAAAGGCGAGGATGCCGATCGGCAGATTGATGTAGAACACCCAACGCCAGGTGAGATTGTCGGTCAGCCAGCCGCCAAGCGCGGGGCCGATGATCGGCCCGAGAATCGCGCCCATGCCCCACACCGCCATCGCCGGGCCGTGGCGCTCGGGTGGATTGATGTCGAGCAGGATCGCTTGGCTCATCGGGACCAGCGCTGCGCCGAACACGCCCTGCAGCAAGCGGAAGCCGACGAGTTCGCCGAGGCTGTTGGCCAACCCGCACAAGCCCGACACGACAGTGAAACCAACGATCGACCACAGCATCAACCGCTTGCGGCCGAAGCGCCCGGCGAGCCAGCCGGTGAGTGGCGTCATGATCGCGGCTGCGACGATATAGGAGGTCAGGACCCAGGTGATCTCCTCGCTCGATGCCGAGACGCTGCCCTGGATATGCGGCAGCGCGACGTTGGCGATCGTGCTGTCGAGCGAGTTCATCACGGTCGCCGCCATCACCGAGGCGGTGATCAGATTGCGGATGGCGGGGGCCGGATAGGCGCTCGTCATCGCACCGGGGTCGCGGCGCCGAACAGATGGCGCTGATAGCCGGTATCGACCGTGACCTCGACGCTCAGCCCGGCATGGAGCGGGATATCGCGCGGCACTTGGTCGATGCTGAACTCGATCGGCAGGCGCTGGACCACCTTGACCCAGTTCCCCGTCGCGTTCTCGGGCGGGAGCAGCGCGAAGCTGTTGCCGGTGCCGGGGCTGAAGCTCGCGACGCGGCCAGTCAGCTTGAGGTCGGGAAAGGCATCGATCTTGAAGGTCGCGCGCTGGCCGACGCGCATATGGTCGAGCTGGTTTTCCTTGAAATTGCCCTCGACCCACAGCCGCGTCCCCGCCAGCGTGAACACCGGCTTCGCCGCCGAAACATAGCTGCCAAGCTGGAGCTGATCGACCTTGGTGACGATGCCGTCCTGCGCGGCGCGGACCACGGTATAGCCGAGGTTGAGCCGCGCGCGTTCGAGCGCGGCCTGTGCTCGCTGGACCGCCGGTTGCCGCTCGGTCGGCGCGGAGACGCTGCCGGTCAGTGTCGCGGCAACGCCGGCATTCTGCTCGACCGAGGTCGCGATCTGCTGGCGCGCGGTCTGCGCGGCGAGCACCGCCTGGTCGTATTGCGCTTGCGACGAGATGCCCTCGGCGAGCAGCGCCTTCTGGCGCGCCGCCTCGCGCTGCGCGTAAACGAGCTTGTCGCGGCCGGCCTGCAGCGTCGCTTCGCCTTCGCGATAGCTCGCGCGGACCGAGGCGACCTGGGTGCGCGCACTGGCCAGTTCGGCGGCGGCTTCGTCGACGGCCGCCTGATACGGGGCCGGGTCGATCCGGAACAGGACGTCGCCCGCCTTGACGCGCTGGTTGTTGTGGACCGCGATCGCGACGACGGGGCCGCTGACATTCGCGCTGACTGAGACAAGCCCGGACTGGAGATAGCCATTGTCGGTCGCTTCGTAGCGGCCGCCGCTCAGATAGAAATACACGATGGCCAGCACCGCGACGATCGGCGCCAGCAGCAGCAAGGGCGTCCGCAAGCGACGCCGGGCGCGGGGCTGGCGGTCGGCGGATTCCACTACGGGAGCAGGCGCGACGATCGGGGTCGAGTCTTCCACCGTGGAATAGTCGGCCGAACGACCTGGTGAATCTTCCAAACTCATAGACTTTGCTCTCGAAAAGCAGTCGGTCCGCAGACGAAAATCGGACTCGGATAGCGCGTGCAACCGCAGTCGCGCCTTGCCGCTTCCGCCGATACCACGCAAGCAGATAATATGCATGCTTATGTTTTGAAAGAGGCTAATGCGATTTGGCGACGAGGCTCCAGCGCGGATGCGCGGTGGAACGCGGCGCGGCGACCCTACTGCGCGCGTAAGAAGGCGGTTTTGAACATGCGGAGACCCCGACCGCCTCGCAATGATCGCTCTTCCAGATGACCTTCAGGCGCTAACGGCAAAGGCCATCACCCTCCGCGCAGCAGGGCCGGCACCCGCCGCCTTGAGAGAGCGGCTTGCGCCGCCCCCCGGGCGGCGCACGTGATCAGGCCGGATCGTCGAGCGAGAACAGATCGCCGTCATCGTCGAACGCGAACAGTTCGGCGTAGCGACCCCATTCGGTCACGGTGCGCAGCGTGGTCGCGGCGAAATCGGGCGACATATGGTCCTCGAGCTCGTCGCGGAAGCGCCGCGCCGGCGCTTGGTGGCTTGGCCGCTCGTCGAGCACGACGCGGATGTGGCGCGCCAGCCGGACATGCGTTTCGAGCGTGCGGCGGAAATTGGCCTTGCGCTGGTCGACATCCTCCTGCGCGAACGCCGCGCCGCGCTTGGTGAGCACTGCGTCGCCATCGTCGATATCGACGAACTGCAACATCTGCAGCGTCTCGACGATCGGGAACAGATCGTCGATCTCGAGCTGGAGCGTGTCGGCGAGCGTGGCGAGCGGAGCGCGGCCCTCGAACGGCGCGGCCTCGATCTCCTCGATCAGGCCCGCCAGGCTGTTGATCGACACGTCGGGCAACGGCCGGTCGAGCCCGTGCTCGGGCTGCGTCCCATGGATCGCCACCGGCACCGCGGCACGCTGCGTCATCCGCGCGTAGATCTGTTCGACCAGCTCGCGGAAGTCGGGATCGAGCCGGTCGCGCGGCTGCGGCAGATCGACGGTGAACTCGGCCGCGATCCGACCCGGGTTGGACGACAGCACGAGAATCCGGTCGCACATCAGCACGGCTTCCTCGATATTGTGCGTGACGATCAGCACCGAGGCGATGCCGAGCTTCCCCTCGCCCCACAGGTCTAGCAGATCGGTGCGCAGCGTCTCGGCGGTCAGCACGTCGAGTGCCGAGAAGGGTTCGTCCATCAGCAACAGCGACGGTTCGACGACGAGCGCGCGCGCCAGGCCCACACGCTGGCGCATCCCGCCCGACAGTTCCTTGGGAAAGGCGTTCTCGAACCCGTCGAGCCCGATCAGATCGATCGCGGCGAGCGCGCGGGTGCGGCGTTCCACGGTCGGCACGCGCTGCGCCTCGAGGCCGAGCTCGACATTCTGCAGCACCGTCAGCCACGGGAACAACGCGAACGACTGGAACACCATCGAGACCGAGCGCGGCGCGCCCTCGGCATCGGGCACGAAACGAAGCTCGCCGCTCGAAGGGCGGACGAGACCAGCGATCGAGCGCAGCAGCGTCGACTTGCCCGATCCCGAGCGGCCGAGCAGCCCGACGATCTCGCCCTCGCGCACGGCGAGCGCGACGTCTTCGAGGATCGGCGGGCCGCCCTGCTCGCCGCCATAACTATGGCTGACATGCTCGAGCGTGACGACGGGGCGGGCGGTGTGCGGGATCATGATAAGGTCCTCAAGACAGACGCAGGCGGCGTTCGGACAGGCGATAGAGCGGGCGGAACAGCAAGCGATTGATCGCGATGACGAACACCGACATCACCATAATGCCGAGCAGCACCCGCGCGCCGTCGCCCGCGGTGGTCGCATCGGCGATATAGCTGCCGAGCCCTTGCGCGCGCAGCCGCGTGCTGCCCCAGGACACGGCTTCGGCGACGATGCTCGCGTTCCACGATCCGCCCGAGGCGGTCAGCGCGCCGGTGACGTAATAGGGGAAGATCCCCGGCAGGATCAGCCGCCGCCACCACTGCCAGCCGCGCACCCCGAACATCTGCGCCGCTTCGCGCATGTCGCTCGGGATCGCGCTGGCGCCTGCAATGACGTTGAACAGGATGTACCATTGCGTCCCGAGCACCATCAGCGGCGACAGCCAGACATCGGGATCGGCATGAAAATGGACGATCGCGACGACCGCGATCGGGAACAGCACGTTGGCCGGGAACGCCGCGAGAAATTGCGCAACGGGCTGGATCCGCGAGGTCCAGCGCGGCCGCAGCCCGACCCACACGCCGATCGGCACCCACACGATGCTCGCCAGGATGATCAGCACGATCACGCGAAGCAGCGTGATCAGCCCGAAGCGCAACGCCGCCAGCGCATCGGCAAGCGACAGCGTCTGGTGCAGGAAGTCGATCGCATAGCCCGTCGCGGCGAGCGCGGTGAGCGCGACCACCGCCGCCCAAAGCCGCATCCCGCGCGCTGCCGGTGCGACCGCCCTGGCGGCGAAGTGCCGCTGCTGTGCGATCGGGCGGCGCGCGGGTTCGAGCAGATGGACCATCTGCCCGACCGCGCGCAGCGGCGCAGTGAACGCCGGAAGCAACCGCGCGCGCCGGAACAGGTCGAACAGCCACGATTTCGGCGGGGCG
Source organism: Sphingomonas sp. PWP1-2 (assembly GCF_049898305.1). Classification (NCBI taxonomy): domain Bacteria; kingdom Pseudomonadati; phylum Pseudomonadota; class Alphaproteobacteria; order Sphingomonadales; family Sphingomonadaceae; genus Sphingomonas; species Sphingomonas sp. PWP1-2. The sequence goes on along the minus strand of NZ_JAFCXM010000002.1, from coordinate 383,703 downwards.
ACGCTCGCGGTTTGCTCGACGCGAAAGCGATCGGCCCAGGCGATCACCGGGCGGAAGACGAGCTGGTCGTAGAGCAGGATGACGACCGCCATTGCGCCGACCGCGAGCGCGACCGCGCTGAGATTGCGCTGCTCGATCGCGATCGCCAGCCACGACCCGATCCCCGGCAGCATGATCTGCGTATGCCCGACGCTGATCGCCTCCGACGCGACGACGAAGAACCAGCCCCCCGACATCGACATCATCGCGTTCCACACGAGGCCTGGTGCGGCAAACGGCAGTTCGAGCCGTATCAGTTTGCGCAGCGGCGAAAGGCCGAAACCGCGCGCGACCTCGTCGAGATCGGCGGGCACTTGCCGCAGCGACTGGTACAGGCTGAACGCCATGTTCCACGCCTGGCTGGTGAAGATCGCAAAGATCGCCGCGCACTCGACCCCGACCCGGCTGCCCGGAAACAGCCCCATGAAGGCGGTGACGGTAAAGGTCATGAACCCTAGGACCGGCACCGACTGGAGGATGTCGAGCGCGGGGATGATGACGAGTTCGGCCCGCCGGCTCTTGGCGGCGGCGGTCGCCGCGACCAGCGTGAAGACGAACGATGCCGCCAGCGCCGCGAACAACCGTAGCGTCGTCAGCAACGCGTAGCGCGGCAGTTGCCACGCATCGAGCACGACCGGCTCGAGCCGAAGCTGCGCGAGCGGCTCCGTCGCGTCACGGACCCCCGCCGCGATCGCCACCCCGGCCGCAGCAAGGATCGCGAACAAGGCGGCATCGGGCCAGCCGAACCGCACTTTCAGGCGCCGCGGCGAGAAGCCGAGAAATCCGGGCGTTTGCATGTCAGAACGCTCCATGCAGGCGTAAGGCGGCGATGTTCGCCGGTCCGCGATCGCGATTGTAGCCGGGGTTGGCGATATGCTGCGCGTCGAGCGTAGCATCGACGCCGGGCAGGAGATGCACATCGTAATAGAGCTCGGCAATCTGCTCGCTCCCCGCATCCGGCAGCCGCGCATCGCCGACGAGCACGCCGATTCCGCCCGCCGCGAGATAGCGCTGATGCTCGGCCGAGATGCCGTTGACGATGAGCGCGAGCCCGACCCGGTCGGTCGACCGCCCCCAGCCCTTGCCCGCCAGCACCGCGCCGACTTGCGCGGTGCGATCGATATCGGTGAAGTCGTACGGCTCGATGCCGCCATCCGACCAGCCGAGACGGCCGAAAATCCCGAGCGTGTCCGACAGCTCCTGCTCGGCATTGGCATAGGCGCCCACCCGCGTCCGCCGACCGCGCACCAGCGCCGTATCGGCCGGGGCAGCGCTTGCCGCGCCGAGCGCCAGCGCGTCGTCGAACCGGCCGAACTGCCCGCGATTGCGGAACATGCCGAGCCGGATCGATCCTGCACGGGGCCCGAAGCTGTGACGATGTTCGACTTCGCCATCGAGCTGATACTGGCCGAAACCGCGCTCGAGCGTCTCGCCATTGGGCACGCGCGACAGGTTGAACGCACCAACGCGGATGGTCCAACGCCCGCGATAGGCCTCCAGCGCCGCCCCGGTCGAATAGCCCCAGGCGTCGGCGGCGTAATCGAAGCTGCCCGCATCGACCACCGACCAGTTGAGGAAGTCGGCGCGCGGGTCGTGCGCGTAGCGGTTCGTATCGAACACGTCGCCGACGCCGATCTTGCCGACGGTGAGAACCAGCCGATCGATCGGCCGCGCTCCGCCCAGCTGGTTGGACGACGCCAGCACGGCCTCGCGCTCGCTGCCGAGAGCGATCGTCTGGCGGAAGAGCACGCGCTGTAGGCGGAAATAGGGTGCGGACTTGCCGACCTTGTACGCTTCCGCACTCGGAAAACCCGCCGCGCCGAGCGTGTTCGACAAGCCGAAGCCCTGATCGATCTCGGGGTTGGCCCAAACCTCCGCCCCCTGCCAAGGCGCCACGCCGAGATACGCGGTGACGTCGGCAGTTTCCTGGACCTGACGCGGCGTCAGGCTGTTGGGGCCAGAGTAAGGCGAGGCGAAGCCCCCTACCCCCTGGACAACGAACGTCGCCTGGCCGTGCAGCGCAAAGGTCTGCGGATCGCCCGTCCGCGCGGCACTGGTCTGCGCCGCGACGGGACCGGGGGTGAGCAGCAGCGCGCTTCCGAGGGCCGCGATCGGCAAATACGGGACCGCGACGCCTTTGGGCATGCGCGACCGAAACAGCGCGTCAGCGACGCGCACGGGGGGATATGGTGCGCGCTTGGGCGCGAAACATGGTCATCAGCGAAATCCTCGGGTCTCTGGGTTCGAGCCCGCCGGATATCGCCTCATGCCGGCATGATACCGCCCATGACGACCCGGCCGGGCCCAGGATTCCGGCAATCGGCAGCGCAGAAGCCGAGGCTTCTACTGTCGCCGTCGCCGGACAAGGGGCTAGATCGGGGCATTGGGATCCTTTGGAATAGAGGCATCAAAGTCGTACCGAATCGGACGGGCGATTGCGATATCGCGCGGCGCCTAGCAGCTTGCCGTGCCCTCGCACAGTGTTTGTGCGGCAGTGCGGTACGATGCCGTGCCGAGGCTCAATCGGCCGCCACCGGCCCCAGCATCTCGGCCATCGCCCGCGCGACATTCTCGAGCGTGTACGGCTTTTGCACGACCATGCGGTCGCGATGGTTGGCCGGCAACTTGGCCTGTTCGCCATACCCCGTCGCGAACAGGAACGGTACGCCAAGTACCAGCAGGCGATCGGCGATTGCAAAGCTGTTGCGATCGCCAAGGTGGATGTCGAGCATCGCAATCGCGGGCCGATTCTGCTCGATCGCATCGAGCGCGCCGTCGACCGTGGCCGCGGTCGTAACGGTTTCGGCGCCGAGCCGCGTTACGATGTCCTCGGCATCGAGCGCGATGATCAAGCTGTCCTCGACCAAGAGGACGTCGCGCCCCTTCAGCATGCGATCGGGCACCACCGCGGGCAGCCCCGGCGCGGGCCCTGCATACCGAACCGGCGGCGCAAGACCGGGCGGCGCTTCGGAGACGTGTCGCGCGGGAATGCGGAAGCGCGCCTCGACCCCCGCGGGCCGATAGTCGACCTCTGCCGTCCCGCCGATGTCGTATGGCACCGAGCGATGGATGATCGTCGTCCCGAATCCTTTGCGCGTCGGCTTGGCGACGGTCGGGCCGCCGGTTTCACGCCAGGTAAAGTGCAGGTCCTGCGCCGCGTCGCGCTGCCAGCTGATCGCGACACGACCTTCGGTCACGGACAGGCTGCCATATTTGGTCGAGTTGGTGACGAGTTCGTGCAGCACCAACGCCATCGTCGAATAGGCCTGGGGATTGAGCAGCACCGGCGCGCCGTCCGAAATGATCTTGTCGCCATCGGCAAGAAAGGCCGCGGCCTCGGCGTCGATCAGCGCCTGCATCGGCGCCGGGCCCCAATGGTCATCGGTGATCTGGTTGTGCGCGCGCGCCAGCGCATGGATCCGCCCGTCGACCACCTTGACGAAATCCTGAACGACATTCTCGGTGGGCTGCGACTGGCGGATCAGCCCGCGGATTACGCCGAGCACGTTGCGCACGCGGTGGTTGAGCTCGGCGATCAGCAGCTCCTGTCGCGCGCTGGCGTGCTGCCGCTCGGTCGAGGCTTCGTCGGCCATGCGCAGCACGACTTCGATCAACGTCGCGCGCAACGTCTCGGCAACGCGCACCTCGGACGGTGTAAAGGGCTGCGAACGCCCCTGGACGAGCTCCTTCCACTCGGCAAAACTCTCGCGCGGCGACAGGCGTGGCCCATTGACGCCATATTCGACCGGCTTGTCCGGGTTGCCGGCCCAGCGCACCGATCGCACGAGTTCCGAGCGGAACAGCACGACATAGTCGCGCGGCGCACGCGAGATCGGGATCGCCAGCAAGCCGGCGGATTGCGAGACGAACGCCTCGGCACCCGGCAGGATCGAGGCAATATGATCGGTCGCAAAAACCTTCCCCGCAGCCGTGCTGTTGAGGGCGCGAACGATCCGCTGGAATTCCTCGACCGACGGCGTCACCCCGGAAAACGCATGGTTGCCACCGATCCACACGCCGACACCGTCTGCGGCGATAGCGTTGGTCAGGATATCGCCGAGCCAGTCTGGATCCCTCAACAGCGTATCGTCGGAGGCAACCGCGCCGAGCAACTGGTCGGCGATCTCGCGCGCACCGCGCTCGAATTCGACCGTCGCCTGGCGCTCGCGGCTTTCGAGCCGCATCGCGAACATCTGCGCGAACAATTCGCTGACCGAACGCCGCTCGAAGGTCGGGCAACGCGGCGCATAATGGTGGCACGCGAACAGCCCCCAGAGCTTCCCGTCGACCAGGATAGAGATCGACAGCGACGCCTGGACGCCCATGTTCTTGAGGTATTCGATATGGATCGGCGACACCGCGCGCAGCACCGAAAGCGACAGGTCGAGCGGCTGGCCCTGCGTGTCGCGGGCCGGCACGATCGGGACAGTCTGGTGATCGACATCGGCGATAACGCGCAGCAAATTGCGCTTGTAGAGTGCGCGCGCCTGGACCGGGATGTCGCTTGCCGGATAACGCAGCCCGAGGAATTTGCCGATCCCGGCCTTGACCGCCTCCGCCACGACCTCGCCCGAATCGTCGGCGTTGAAGCGATAGACCATCACCCGGTCGAAGCCGATCAGCGCGCGGACCTGGCGTGCGCCTTCGCGGAAGAAGCTCTCCATGTCGGCGCATTGATCGAGCCGTGAGATCATCGAGCTGACGAGGCTGCTCGCATCGCCATATTCCCCCGATGCCGGCTCGGCCTCGATAACGACCTGGCCACCCGAATAATGGATCGCGACATCGAACGCAGTGCCGCCGGGAACGAGCACGAGGTCGAACACTCGCTCGACCGCATCGGCGCCGCGCAGGACCGCGGCACGGTTGCGCAGGTCGTGGATGACCGAGGCAGAGAAGATTTCGGCAAGCGGCAGCCCGATCAGATCTTCCGGAGTATGGCCGATATAGTCGGCGATATTCGCCGACGTGCGCGCGACAAGCCAGTCGGCGGTCAGCGCCAGCAGGAACCCAATCGGCTGAATCGCCCCCAGGATGTGGATCGGTTCGCGATCACAGTTCGTCAGATCGACCGATCGGAAGTCGTCAGCCAAGGTGCCCGGTCTCCACAATTCGTTGTCCGCTGGTTTCAAACAACGCAAACACGTTACGCGCCGCGGCGACCGCGACGGAGCGTTTTAAACCAGTATCGAGCCGCACGTCGAGCATCTGGAGCAAGCTGCGCCACGCGGCCGAATCGACGCCGCCAAGAAAGCGCGTCGGGAAGTCGGCGGGGACCAATCGCCTGAGCATCGTCCCGCCCAGCCGCGACCCCTCGAGCACATAGAGGCCACCAAGCACCGCCGCTTCATCCGAAAAGACGATCGGTCCGGCGGGGTCGGGCACGGGCAGACCGAGCACCGCGAGATCGGCTCGCACCAGATCGCCGCGCTGGCGGATATCCCAATCCGGGACGATCGCGCCCACACCCGCTTCGACAAGGGCTTGCTCGACGGGGATGTGAGCAGCCGCCTGCGCACCGAGAAATGCGCCATAATCGTCGCGGTCATCGAGCCGGATCTGCGAGTATAGGCGATCGACCCGGTCGTGCTGCTCGTGCGTTGCCGCCCGCAACGCGCCTCGCGCGGTGATTTGATGCGTCATCGCGTCATAGTAGTTCGGTTCGACGCAAATGTAACCGCGCGCTATCATAGGCTGGATCAGCAAACGCCGCCCGTGCGCGATGGTGCGAGCGCGCGATCACACGGGTTTGCTCAGATAGCGCGACCCCGCGAGACAGAAGCGCCACGGCGTTGTCGCGCCCTTGCTGATTCCGATCCGCACCCCCTCGACGATGCCGGGAGCGGTCGCAGGCAAGGCGATCGCAAATGGCGGACCATCGAGCGGCGCTCCGTTCAGCTCCGCATCGATCCCGAGCGCCTGTGCCAGCCGCCCCGGCCCGCTGCAGAGCAGTCGGTCGGCGACGTCGCCGCGACGCGCCTGCATGACGTCACGACCGTATAACGGTTCGATCGCGCGGATCAGCACGGCACTCCCCGGCTGCTCCGCCGCGCAAACGAAGTTCAGGCACCAATGCAATCCGTAGATGCGATAGACATAGGCACGCCCGACGGGGCCGAACATCACGGCATTGCGCGGCGTCATTCCGGCGAAACTGTGCGAGGCTGGATCCCCCGCATCATACGCCTCGGTCTCGACGATCCGGCCGCCCGCGCCACCGACTTGCAGTTCGGCGCCGATCAGGCCGCGCGCAACGCACACCGCGTCGCGCGCGAAGAACCCGGCGGCGACTGTCACAGCAGCCTCCCCTCACCGACCCGCACGCCGCGATCGCATCGATCGATGACCATCGGTGGCGGAAGCGGGCAAGTTTGTGGTGGCATCACGGCCCCCGGCTTGTATGGCACGCGACGCGCGGATCAACCCCCGCATGCTACGGAGAGGCTGCCGAATCGCCCGTCGCCGCTGTTCGGTGACGGACCCTGGAGCCTGTCATGCCTGCCCCCTTCTCGACGCCCGCGCGCACCGACCGCGCGCCGCACGTCGGCCTCGTCCACGCGGCGCTCGCGGTTGGCGGTTTCGCGATCGGCACGACCGAATTCGCGACGATGAGCTTGCTCCCCTATTTCGCGCGCGACCTGCACATCGACGAACCGAGCGCCGGACACGTCATCAGCGCCTATGCGCTCGGTGTCGTCGTCGGGGCGCCGCTGATCGCGATCCTGTCGGCCAAGGTCCCGCGCCGCACGCTGCTGATCGCACTGATGACGGTCTTCGCGGTCGCCAATGCGCTGTCGGCGCTCGCGCAATCTTACACAATGCTGTTGCTCGTCCGCTTTTTGAGCGGCTTGCCGCACGGAGCGTATTTCGGCGTCGCGTCGCTCGTCGCGGCGTCGCTCGTGCCCGACGAGCGGCGAACTCAAGCCGTCGGCCGAGTCATGCTCGGGCTGACCGTCGCGACGATCGTCGGCGTGCCCGCCGCGACATGGCTCGGGCAAGCATTCGGCTGGCGCTATGGCTTCGCGATCGTCGCGGTGCTTGCGTTGATCACCGCAGGTCTCGCGGTCGCGATCGTCCCGCACGACCGCCCGCAAAAAGACGCGAGCCCGTTGCGCGAACTCGGCGCGCTCCGCCGGCCGCAAGTGTGGCTGACGCTCGCGATCGGCGCGATCGGCTTTGGCGGGCTGTTCGCGGTCTACACCTATCTCACCGCGACGCTGACCCAAGTGACGCGCATCTCGCCGGCGCTTGTCCCGGTCGTCCTCGCGTCGTTCGGGATCGGGATGACGATCGGCAACCTCGTCGTACCGCGCTTCGCCGACAAGCGGCTGATGCGGACGGGCGGCGTGCTGCTGCTGTTCATGGCGCTCGTCCTTGCGCTCTACACGGTTGCCGCGCACAATTTCCTCGCGGTGACGCTCGATGTCTTTGCGATTGGGCTCGGCGGTGCCCTCGGGACGGTGCTGCAGACGCGGCTGATGGATGTCGCGGGCGACGCGCAGACACTCGCGGCGGCGCTCAACCATTCGGCCTTCAACGTCGCCAATGCCCTCGGACCATGGCTCGGCGGGATGGCGATCGCGGCCGGCTTGGGCTGGACCTCGACCGGCTGGGTCGGATGCGCGCTCGCGCTCGGTGGGTTCGCGGTGTGGTGCGCCTCTGTGCTGCTTGAAGCGAGAGGTCGTCGCGTCGTTTAGTCGGCCGGGATCGGCGCCGCGCGGCTTCGACAAGCGCCGCAGGCGTGCGTAAGAGGGGCCATGTCCAACGCCTCGACCCGCCGCATCCTTCTCGCCAGCCTGATCGGCACCTCGGTCGAGTTTTACGACTTCTACGTCTATGCGACCGCGGCCGCGCTCGTATTCGGCCCGCTGTTTTTCCCGGCGAGCGATCCCGGCGTCCAGATGATCGCATCCTATGCGAGCTTTGGCCTCGCCTTCTTCGCGCGCCCGCTTGGGGCCGCGCTGTTCGGACATTTCGGCGATCGGCTCGGTCGCAAATCGACGCTGGTTGCCTCGCTGATGCTGATGGGCGGATCGACCGTCGCGATCGCCTTCCTGCCGACCTATGCACAGATCGGCTGGATCGCGCCGCTGCTGCTGTGCATCCTGCGCTTTGGCCAAGGGCTCGGGCTCGGCGGCGAATGGGGCGGCGCCTCGCTGCTCGCGGTCGAGAATGCGCCGAAGGGTCACGAAAATCGCTGGGGCATGTTCCCGCCGCTCGGCGCGCCGATCGGCTTCATCGCGGCGAACGGCTTCTTCCTGCTGCTCGGCGCGGCGCTGACGCCCGCGCAGTTCGCCGCCTGGGGCTGGCGCGTTCCGTTCCTCGCCAGCGCAGTGCTCGTCGTTCTGGGGCTGTGGGTGCGTCTCAAGCTCACCGAAACGCCGGCATTTCGCGAGGCGGCGGCGCACGATGCGCTGCCGCCGGTGCCGATCGCCGAGCTCTTCCGCCACCATCTGCGCGCAACGCTCGCCGGGACTGGCGCGGTGATCGCCTGTTTCGCGCTGTTCTACCTGACCACCGCCTTCGCGCTGAGCTATGGCACAACGACGCTCGGTCACAGCCGCCAGGCGTTCCTCGGGATCGAGATCGGCGCGATCCTGTTCCTCGCGCTCGGTGTCATCGTCTCGTGCACGCTGGCCGACCGGACCGGGGCGCGGCCGATGCTGCGCTGGGGGTTTCTGGGGTGCGCAGTGTCGGGACTGCTGATGGGGCCGATGCTCGGTGCGACGTCCTTGTGGATCGTGTTCGCGTGGCTCGCGCTGTCGCTGTTCGCGATGGGCTTCGCTTACGGCCCGCTCGGCGGCTGGCTGCCCTCGCTGTTCGACGCGGGGGTGCGCTATACCGGCGTGTCGATCGCGTTCAATCTCGGCGGAATCCTCGGCGGCGCACTCGCCCCGATCGCGGCGCAGAAACTCGCCGAAACAGGCGGACTGAACCTGGTCGGCATCTATCTCATTGGCGCAGCCTTGCTGAGCCTTGGCGGCCTGGCGCTGCTCAAACCGGCGCATTGATCGGGCCGGACGCGCGGCCTTGGCGCGCAACTTGCCGCGCGAAACGATCGGCGGGTCGGAAGCACGCTTGACCGCCGGGCCAGCGACACCCACGGAGTCGCCAAAGCCTGCGCCGGGAGCCTTTCACGGCGGCCAGACCACGACCTTATCATCGAGACCTCTTATGTGGCCGGCGCGGCTCTTCACTTTCTCTTCCAACGACATGGCGATCGACCTCGGCACGGTGAACACACTGGTCTATCTCCGCGACAAAGGGATCGTGCTCGACGAACCCTCGGTCGTAGCGCTCGAGACGATCGATGGCGTGACCAAGCTGCGGGCGGTCGGCACCGACGCCAAGCTGATGATGGGCAAGACCCCTGAGGAGATCCGCACGATCCGCCCGATGCGCGACGGCGTGATCGCCGACATCGATGTCGCCGAACAGATGATCAAGCATTTCATGGACAAGGCGCTCGGCGGCGCGAGCCGGATGCCGCGACGCCACAAGGTCGTGATCTGCGTGCCGTCGAGCTCGACCCAGGTCGAACGTCGCGCGATCCGCCAGGCCGCAACCAATGCCGGCGCGGCCAATGTCCTGCTGATCGAAGAACCGCTCGCCGCCGCGATCGGCGCCGGCATGCCCGTTACCGAGCCGATCGGCAGCATGGTGGTCGATATCGGCGGCGGGACGACCGAAGTCGCGATCCTGTCGCTGCGCGGGCTTGCCTACAGCACGTCGGTGCGCGTCGGCGGCGACAAGATGGACGATGCGATCGCCTCGTACATCCGCCGCAAATACAACCTCATGATTGGCGAGGCGACCGCCGAGCGCGTCAAGATGACGATCGGCATGGCGCGCAAGCCCGAGAACGGCGTCGGGCTGACGATGAACGTCCGCGGGCGCGGGCTGGTCGGCGGGATCCCGACCGAGATCGAAATCAACCAGGCCGAAGTCGCCGAGGCGCTCGGCGAGCTCGTCGCGCAGATCGTCGAGGCGGTGATGAACGCGCTCGAGCAGACGCAGCCCGAGCTTGCCGCAGACATCGTCGACCACGGCATCGTGATGACCGGCGGCGGATCGCTGCTGCGCGAGCTCGATACTGTGCTCGCCGATGCGACCGGCTTGCCCGTCGTCGTTTCGGAAAACGCGCTGACGTGCGTCGTCACGGGTGCGGGCCGCGCGCTCGAGGATGCGGTGTTCAGCGGCGTGCTCAGCGAAAGCTGAACCTGCGAGGGAACCTCCACCGCGTACTTGCGCTTGGTCAAGCGCACGGGCACATCGCGCCCTCCCACGATCTGGAGCATTCTGCATGGCCGCCGACAAGATGGATATTCTGCACTCGAGCCTGCTCGACAATGATGACGAGCGCGTCGTCGAATTCATGGGCGAAGTCGATGGCGAGGAATATCAGTTCGCGGTGCAATATGCCGTGCTCGAAGCGCTGAGCGGCGACGCGCCCGAGGATGACGCGATCGAGCAGTTCAACCGCTTCGAGGATTCGATCGCCGAAGCGGGCTTGGTCGCGCTCGCGCGCAACAGCGACCAGGCGATGATCGTGATCAGCGAAAACGATCTCGAATAGCCCTTGTAGCCATGCCGGGAACGTCCCGGCATGGCGCCTCGCGAGGCGGGTCTCACGTGGATAGGCCACGAAAACCGTCGTGAGGTGTTCCGTATGGTGCCCGCTTGCTCTTGCCTGGCTGCTCGCTCTCCGTGTGGCGGGATAAGGCCCGCGCCTATCACGCCCGACGTAGCGACCCCCAAAGGGTACGTTGCCCGATCCTGCGCGATGGACCGCGTATCGCTTGGCGTTGACGATCGGTCCCGACCATCCCCGCTTCACCGCCGATGACGAGATCGACATCCCGGTGAAAACTCAGGCCTCGGTCTTCTACGGCCGCGACAAGCCCATCGCCACGGCACCCGCCAAGCGCGGGACCATGCTGATCCCCGCACGCCCTACCCAAGTCGACAGGACCCGCGTCGTGTAACGCGATTCTTCGAGCCCCCCTCCCGCTCCCCGTACCAAGGCCGGCGCGGTTGGCGCGAGTCGATCGCATAATAACGCTCCCCCGGCATAGGCCGAGGGAGCGTCTCGAAGATCGAAGAAGAATGTCCCGACGTGCCGATCAGGTGCGGCTCGCCAGTTCCTTGTTGAGCCACAGCGCGAGCAAGGTCGCCAGCGACCCCGACAACAGATACGCGCCGCCTGCGACCAGACCGAAGTGCGACGACAGGAACAGCGCGACCAGCGGCGCGAAGCCTGCACCGACCAGCCATGCGATGTCCGACGTCAGCGCAGCGCCGGTATAGCGCGATTCGCCCGTGAATTCCGAAGCGACGACGCCCGACGACTGGCCGAACGAGATGCCCAGCAAGGCGAAGCCGAGCACCATGAAGATCACTTCGCCAAGCTCGCCTGCGGCCAGCAACTGCGGCGCGAAGCCTGAGAATACGGCGATCGCCGCCGCCGACGCACCCAGCAAGGTGCGGCGCCCGATACGATCCGCGAGATACCCCGACGCCACGATCGCGACGACGCCGATCGCTGCGCCGACGACTTCGATCGCCAGGAAGCGCTCGGGATTGCTCTTGGTATAGAGGAAGACCCACGACAACGGAAACACTGTGACCATGTGGAACAAGGCAAAGCTCGCCAGCGGTGCGAACGCGCCGAGCGCGATCGTCCGCCCCTGCTTGCGGACCGTCTCGAGCACCGGCGCCGGGATCAGATCGCGGCTGGTGAACATGTCCTGATAATCCGACGTGCTGACGATGCGCAGCCGGGCGAAGAGCGCGACGACGTTGATCGCGAAGGCGACGAAGAACGGATAGCGCCAGCCCCAGTCGAGGAAATCGACAGACGACAGCGTTGCGGTGAAATATGCGAACAGCCCCGCCGCGACCATCAGGCCGAGCGGCGCGCCGAGCTGCGGTATCATCGCATACCAGCCGCGCTTGTCCTGCGGCGCATTGAGCGCCAGCAGCGACGACAGGCCATCCCAGCTCCCGCCGAGCGCCAGCCCCTGACAGATCCGCAGGAAACCGAGGACGAACGCGGCATAGACGCCGATCTCGGCATGGCCTGGCAGGAAGCCGACCGCGACGGTCGATCCGCCGAGCAGGAACAGCGCAATCGTCAGCTTGGTGCCGCGACCATATAGATGGTCGATCGCGAGGAAGATCATCGATCCGATCGGCCGTGCGACGAAGGCGAGTGCGAACAGGCCGAACGAATACAGCGTGCCCGTAAGACGGTCGACATAGGGGAAGATCATCGTCGGAAAGACGAGCACCGAAGCGATCGCATAGACGAAGAAATCGAAGAACTCGGACGTGCGCCCGATCACCACGCCGATCGCGATCTCGCCCGAGGAAACATGCTCCTGGTTGATCCGGCTGGCATCGGCCTCGATCGCGCGCGACGTCGGGGTGTGGGTGGCTTGCATCGGTGTTCGAACTCCCGGCCATGATCGCCGTTTATGGCGTTCCTCTACGCGTGCTGCAGCGCAGCGAGGATTGGACAAAATGTCCAATGGGAGGCGCCGCCATAGAGGCTTAGCTCCGCGACATGATCCGACGTCCCTCGCCCCTTCGCCCCGCAATCGCGGGCCTCGCGCTGCTAGCGCCCGCCTTGCTCGGAGGGTGCAGCACCGTCGTGCTGTCGCCCGCGGGAGATGTTGCACAGCAGCAGGGTGACCTGGTGGTCATCGCTACATTGTTGATGTTGATCATTATCGTGCCCGTTATGGCGCTGATCGCCTTTTTTGCCTGGCGGTATCGCCAGGCCAATACCGATGCACCGTACAGCCCCGAGTGGCATCATTCGACTGCGCTCGAACTGGTCATCTGGGCAGTGCCGCTGTTGATCATCATCTGCCTTGGCGCAGTAACTTGGACCAGCACGCATCTGCTCGATCCATATCGTCCGATCGGCCGGATCGACGCGACACGCCAGGTGGCGCTCAACGCCAAGCCGATCCGCGTGCAAGTCGTCGCACTCGATTGGAAATGGCTGTTCATCTATCCCGATTACGGGATCGCCACGGTCAACCAGCTGGCCGCGCCGATCGATCAGCCGATCGAGTTCGACCTGACCTCGGCCGACGTGATGAACGCGTTCTACATCCCCGATCTTGCCGGCATGATCTATGCGATGCCGAGCATGACAACGAGGCTCCATGCAGTTGCCAACAAGCCCGGCAACTATGCGGGTTTCTCGTCCAACTTCAGCGGCGACGGCTTCTCGTATATGAAGTTCCGCTTCCTTGCAGGTACGCAGAGCGACTTCGACGCCTGGGTCGCACGGGTCCGTGCGAGCGGCGCCATGCTCGACCGCGCGACCTATCTCAAGGTCGCCAAACCGAGCATGAACCATGCACCAACCTTCTATTCGGGCGTCGCGCCCGGCCTGTTCGATGCTGCCGCCAACAATTGCACCAAGCCTGGGCAAGTCTGCATGGACGCGATGATGCGCGCCGATGCGGGACCGCACAGTGGCGCGCATGCCGAAGGCCACGCCAAGAACGACGACGCGATGAAGATGTCGGCGATGCCGATGCCCGGTTCAGGGAAACCCGAAGCGGTAGAAGCAACCAAGATCACCGCCAAGAATTCCGCCCAAAGCACAGCGCGCCTTGCCGGCGCAGGTCTGCCGATGCCCGGCGACCGGAGGACCTTCTGACATGATGCCCCCCATGAGAGATGTACACCCAGTGGTCAGCCCGCTTCTCGGGCGTCTGACGCTCGATGCGTTGCCCCTTCACGAATTGCCCGTGCTGCTCGCCTTTGGCGGCGTCACGGTCGGCGGCCTCGCGCTGCTCGCGATCATCACCTACTTCAAGGCGTGGGGATGGCTGTGGCGCGACTGGTTCACCTCGGTGGACCACAAGAAGATCGGCATCATGTATGTCATCCTCGCGCTCGTCATGTTCCTGCGCGGCTTCTCCGACGCCCTCATGATGCGCGCGCAGCAGGCGATGGCGTTCGGCGACAACGCCGGGTACCTTCCGCCCGACCACTATAACCAGATCTTCACCGCGCACGGCGTGATCATGATCTTCTTCGTGGCGATGCCGCTGGTCGTCGGGCTGATGAACTTCGTCGTCCCGCTGCAGATCGGCGCGCGCGACGTGTCCTTCCCGTATCTCAACAATTTCAGCTTCTGGCTGACCGCGTCGGGTGCGATCATCACGATGATCTCGCTGTTCGTCGGCAACTACGCGCGCACCGGCTGGCTCGCGATGCCGCCGCTCTCGGGGATGGAGGCGAGCCCGGACGTCGGGGTCGACTACTATATCTGGGGGCTGCAGATCGCCGGTCTCGGCACCTTGCTCTCGGGCGTCAATCTGCTCGCGACCATCGTCAAGATGCGCGCGCCCGGCATGACGCTGTTCAAGATGCCGATCTTCGTGTGGACTGCGCTTTGCACCAACACGCTGATCGTCGCCGCCTTCCCGGTGCTGACCGCCGTGCTCGCGATCCTGTCGCTCGACCGTCTGCTCGGGATGCAGTTCTTCACCAACGGCCTCGGCGGCAACCCGATGATGTACGTCAACCTCATCTGGATCTGGGGTCACCCGGAGGTCTACATCCTCATCCTGCCGGCGTTCGGCATCTATTCCGAGGTCGTCGCGACTTTCTCGCAGAAGCGCCTCTTCGGCTACACGTCGATGGTCTATGCGACGATCGTCATCACGATCCTCGCCTACCTCGTCTGGCTCCACCACTTCTTCACGATGGGTTCGGGCGCGAGCGTCAACTCGTTCTTCGCGATCACCACGATGATCATCTCGATCCCGACGGGTGCGAAGATCTTCAACTGGCTGTTCACGATGTACCACGGCCGCATCCGCTATGAGCTGCCGATGATGTGGACGGTCGCCTTCATGTTGACCTTCACGATCGGCGGGATGACCGGCGTGTTGCTCGCCGTGCCGCCAGCCGATTTCGTGCTGCACAACTCGCTGTTCCTGGTGGCGCATTTCCACAATGTCATCATCGGCGGTACGCTGTTCGGCATGTTCGCGGGCATCAACTTCTGGTGGCCCAAGGCGTTCGGCTTCAAGCTCGACCGGGTATGGGGCAAGCGCTCGTTCTGGTTGTGGGTCGTCGGTTTCTGGACCGCCTTCGCACCGCTCTACGTGCTCGGCCTGATGGGCGTGACGCGCCGCTTGAGCCACTTCGACGATGCCTCGTACCAGCCCTACTTCATCGTCGCGGCGATCGGCGCGGCCATGATCGCGGGTGGCATCGGCTGCATGGCGATCCAGTTCTTCGTCAGCATCCGCGATCGCAACACCGAGCGGCTGCGCGACCTGACTGGCGATCCGTGGGATGGCCGCACGCTCGAATGGTCGACCTCGTCGCCGCCGCCAGACTACAACTTCGCGTTCACCCCGATCGTCTATGACAATGATGCGTTCTGGGACATGAAGACGCGCGGCTTCGAGCGTCCGACGGCAGGCTTCAAGGCGATCCACATGCCAAAGAACGCCGCCGCCGGCGTCATCATCGGCCTGATCAGCGTTGGCTTCGGCTTTGCAATGATCTGGTACATCTGGTGGCTGGCGATTGCTTCGCTGGTAGCGATGCTCGGCGTCTCGATTTGGCATTCGTTCAACTACAAGCGCGATTTCCACATCCCCGTGGAGGACGTGATCCGCACCGAGGACGAGCGCACGCGTCTCCTCGCAGCGCAGAAGGTTGTGGCATGAGCACCGAACTGACCCACGAACAGATCACCGGCGGCGGGAAGCCGGTGTTCTTCGACTTCGACGAGCACGACCATCCCGAGGGCGGCAGCACGATGCTGGGCTTCTGGATGTACCTGATGAGCGATTGCCTCATCTTTGCGGTGCTGTTCGCTTGCTACGGGGTGCTTGGGCACGGCTATGGCGGCGGGAAGGGCCCGAAGGAGCTGTTCGAACTCCCGCTGGTCGCGTTCAACACCGCGATGCTGCTGTTCTCGTCGCTGACGTACGGCATCGCCATGTTGACGATGGAGAAAGGCAGCGTTCGCCAGGTGCAGTTCTGGCTGGTCGTCACCGGCCTGTTCGGCCTGACCTTCCTCGGCGTCGAGATGTACGAGTTCAGCAACTTGATCGCGGAGGGCAATGGCCCGTCGCGCAGCGCGTTCCTCTCGGCCTTCTTCACGCTGGTCGGCACGCACGGCTTTCACGTCACCTGCGGCTTGATCTGGCTGACCACGCTCGTCATCCAGATCGGGACGCATGGCCTTGGCCAGGCCAATCGCCGCCGCCTGCAGTGCCTCAGCATGTTCTGGCACTTCCTCGACGTCATCTGGATCGGTGTCTTCACCATCGTCTATCTCATGGGAGTGCTCGGATGAGCGCCGATACGCACAGCGCACACGCGCCCGAATACGACGCCGGCGCCGGCGGCTACCATGACGCGCATGGCGACGACATGCCGCACGGCTCGATGCGCGATTACGTCATCGGCTTCATACTCTCGGTCATCCTGACGGCGATCCCGTTCGCGCTGGTCATGACCGGGGCACTCGATCACACATGGACCGCGATCCTGGTGCTCGGCTCCGCGCTGATCCAAGTGTTCGTCCACATGATCTACTTCCTGCACATGAAGACGAGCAACGAAGGTGGCTGGTCGTTCATCGCGCTCCTGTTCACGCTGATCGTCATCGTCATAACGCTGTCGGGATCGATCTGGGTGATGTATCACATGAACGCCAACATGATGCCGATGAGCCCCGCCATGTCGTCCGAGACGATGAGCCAGCAATGAGACGGTCCCCCGCGACGATGGCTGCGCTGCTGGTCGTCGCGGGGGTTTTGTGTGCCGGGCTGATCGGGCTCGGTATCTGGCAGATCCAGCGGCTCAGTTGGAAACTCGCGCTGATCGCATCGGTCGAACAGCGCGTCCACGCCGCCCCAATCCCCGCACCCGGCCCCGACCGTTGGGCCACGATCAGCGCGACGCCGGACGGCTATCGTCATGTCCGCGTCGCCGGTCGCTACCGCGATGACGCGACGGTGTTCGTTCAAGCGGTGACCGAACGCGGTCCCGGTTTCTGGGCGATGACCCCGCTCGTCTCCGATCGCGGCTTCACCGTTCTCATCAACCGCGGCTTCGTGGCGGATCGCCGTACGCCGGCGGGCGGCGTTGCGAGCGTTGGCGGGCTGCTGCGCCCGAGCGAGCCCGGCGGCGGCTTCTTGCGCAGCAACGACCCAGCAGCAAACCGCTGGTATTCGCGCGACGTGGCGGCGATTGCGGCTGCGCGGCGACTTGGTCCGGTTGCGCCCTATTTCATCGATGCCGAAGCAGGACCGCCGGGACGCGTGCCGGTCGGCGGGCTGACCGTCATCCGCTTTTCGAACAATCATCTCGTCTACGCGCTCACCTGGTTCGCGCTCGCGGTGATGGTTGCCGGTGCCGCAGCGATGCTCGTGCGCAGCCAGCGGCGCGACGCTACATGAGCGCCCCGCTCCCGCCGCTCGATACGACCGGGCGCGACAATCTGCGGCAATTGATCAATTTGCGCTGGCTCGCGGTCGGTGGCCAGTTCGCGACGATCCTGGTTGCGCAATTCCTCATGGGTCTGACGCTGCCGCTGGCGCCGATGCTGCTGGTCGTCGGCGGGCTGGTCCTGCTCAACGTCGTCAGCATTACGCAACTGCCGCGCCGCGTCGCGATCTCGAATGGCGAACTCTTCGCCAGCCTGTTGCTCGACGTCGGCGCGCTAACCGCCCTGCTCTATCAAAGCGGCGGCGCGACCAACCCGTTCATCGCGCTGTATCTCGTCCAAATCGTGCTCGGCGCGATCCTGCTCGAGGCGTGGTCGAGTTGGGCGCTGGTCGCGGTGACGATCGCCGCCTTCGCCCTGCTCGCCGAGGTGCATATGCCGCTGCTCTTGCCGCAGCGCTTCTCCTACGACTGGAGCGATCTGTATGCGCTCGGTTCGCTGATCTGCTTCGTGCTGATCGCGGTGCTGATCGTCGGCTTCGTCACGCGGATCAACCGAAACCTGCGGATGCGCGACGCGCGGCTCGCGACGATGCGCCAGCAGGCTGCCGAGGAGGATCATATCGTCCGCATGGGCCTGCTCGCGACCGGCGCGGCGCATGAGCTCGGGACGCCGCTCGCCTCGCTCTCGGTGATCGTCAACGATTGGGGGCATTCCCCGGCGTTGCGTGCACAGCCGGGCCTCGCCGAGGAGATCGAGGACATGCGCGTCGCGCTGACCCGCTGCAAGACGATCGTCACCGGCATCCTGATGGCGGCGGGTGAAGCGCGGGGCGAGCATCCGACGATCACCAGCGTCCATCGCTTCTGCGACGAAGTCGTCGCCGAATGGCGCGTGCAGAATTCGGACGACGCGATCGTCTTCCGCAACCGCTTCGGCAACGATCGTGCGATCGTCGCCGATACCGCGGTCAAGCAGATGATCTGGAATTTGCTCGACAATGCCAAGGAAGCGTCGGGCCAGCCGATCACGCTCGAGGTCGCGCGCGACGGGCCGTCGCTGCTCTTCGCGGTGAGCGATACCGGCCCGGGCTTCGCGCCCGAGATGCTTGCCAATATCGGCAAGCCGTATCACTCGACGCGCGACCGGCTCGGCAGTGGGCTGGGGCTGTTCCTCGTCGTCAACGCAATGCGCAAGCTCGGCGGGTCGGTCGAAGCGCGCAATCGCCCGAGTGGCGGCGCGGTCGTCACGTTGACCTTGCCGCTCTCGGCACTGGAGTGGGATGGCGTATGAGCGAGAAGCATCTGTTGATCGTCGAGGACGACGGCGCGTTCGCCCGCACGCTGCGCCGCTCGTTCGAGCGCCGCGGGTATTTGGTCGAGGTCGCTGCCGACCAGGGAGCCGTGACGAGCGCGCTTGCCGAGCGCACCCCCGATTTCGCGGTGGTCGATCTCAAGCTCGGCGCGACCTCGGGGTTGGCGTGCGTCCAGGCGATCCACGCGCATGACGCGACGACGCGGATCGTCGTGCTGACGGGCTATGCGAGCATCGCGACCGCGGTCCAGGCGATCAAGCTCGGCGCGACCAACTATCTCGCCAAGCCGTCGAACACCGACGATATCGAGGCGGCGTTCGGTCAGACCGACGGCGCGGCGGCGGGCAATGTCGACACCCCGCTGACCAACCGCCCGACCTCGATCAAGACGCTCGAGTGGGAACATATCCACCAGACGCTTGCGGCGAACGATTTCAACATCTCCGAGACGGCGCGCCAGCTCGGAATGCACCGCCGCACACTCGCGCGGAAGCTCGAGAAGCAGACCGTCAAATAACCTTGCCCATTGTGGGCGGCGTGCGGCCAAACGCGCATCCGTGCGTTGCAGCGATCGTCTTACCCGGAGTGTTTCATGCCAGGCCCAAAACTGTTCGAGCCGATCGCCATCGGCGGTCTCGCGCTGCGCAATCGCATCGTGATCGCCCCGATGTGCCAATATTCCGCAGTCGATGGTGCGATGACCGATTGGCATTTGATCCACCTTGGCCAGCTGGCGCTCTCGGGCGCTGGCCTGCTGACGATCGAAGCCAGCGCGGTGCTGCCCGAGGGGCGGATCAGCTATGGCGACGTCGGGCTGTGGAATGACGCGACCGAGGCCGCGCTTGCGGGCGTCATCGCCAGCGTCCGGCGGCATTCCGACATGCCGATCGCGATTCAGCTGTCGCATGCCGGCCGCAAGGCATCGACCGACCTGCCGTGGCACGGCGGCAAGCAGATCGCGCCATCGGCGCCGAACGGCTGGCAGACCGAAGCGCCGTCGGCCGCCGCCTTCGCGGAGGGCGAGAACCCCCCGCTCGCACTCGATCGTGACGGCCTTGCCCGGATTCGCGATGCCTTTGCCGCATCCGCCACGCGCGCGGCCCGGCTCGGGATCGAATTGATCCAGCTCCATGCCGCGCACGGCTATCTGCTCCACCAATTCCTCTCGCCGCTGTCGAACCACCGCGATGACGACTATGGCGGCAGCCTCGAGAACCGGCTGCGCTTTCCGCTCGAAGTGTTCGATGCGGTGCGGGCGGCCTTCCCCGCCGACAAGCCCGTCACGATGCGCGTCTCTGGGACCGACTGGGTCGAGGGTGGTTGGGGCGTGGATGGCACGATCGCCTTCGCACGGGCGCTCGAGGCGCGCGGGTGCGCGGCGATCCACGTGTCGAGCGGTGGGCTCGATCCGCGCCAGGCGATCCCGGTCGGCCCCAACTATCAGGTCCCGCTCGCGCGTGCGGTCAAACAGGCGGTGACGATCCCCGTCGTCGCGGTCGGTCTCATCACCGAGTTCGAACAGGCCGAGGCGATCATCGGCACAGGCGATGCCGACATGATCGCGCTGGCGCGGACGATCCTCTACGATCCGCGCTGGCCATGGCATGCCGCGGCGCATCTCGGCGCGCGCGTCGCCGCGCCAAACCAATATCTGCGCTCGCAGCCGCGCCAGCACAGTCGCTTGTTCGACCTGACGGACTGATCGGGCGCAGGCGTCGCCGACCTGCCCCCGACCTCTACTCGAACGTGGCGGCTGGCCGTTACGCCGCCGCGCTCATCGCGCTGCCGATCATCGCCGCGACCATATTGCCTTCGATCGGGCGGCTGAAGAGATACCCCTGAATGCTGCTGCACCCCTGCCCGCGCAGCTCGCTCAGTTGGTCGCGGTCTTCCACACCCTCGGCGGTCGTCTCCATGTGGAGCGCGGTCGCCAGGTCGACGATCGCGCGAACGATCGCCGCCGCGCTGCGGTCCTCGGCGACCGCGTCGACAAAACTCTTGTCGATCTTGATCTTGTCGAACGGGAAACTGCGCAGATAGCTGAGCGACGAATAGCCGGTCCCGAAATCGTCGAGCGCGATCCGCACGCCCATCGCGCGCAATTTGTGGAGCAGCGTGACGACGGTCGTCTCACCATCGAGAAACACCGATTCGGTGATCTCGATCTCGAGCCGGTCGGGGGAGAGCCCGCTATGGCTCAGCGCCTGGAAGATGACGCTCGGGAAGCTCGAATTGCGAAATTGCAGCGGCGAGACATTGACCGCGACGCGGACATGCGCCGGCCAGGCAGTCGCTTGACGACACGCCTCCTGCATCACCCAATCGCCGATCGCGATGATCAGGCCGGTCTCCTCGGCAACCGAAATGAACTCGATCGGCGGGACGTTGCCGCGCGTCGGATGCTCCCAGCGCAACAACGCCTCGAAGCCGCCGATCCGATCGCGCTTGAGATCGAAGATTGGCTGGAAGTTGAGCCGGAACTGGCCACTCTGGATCGCTTCGCGCAAGTCGAGCTCGAGCGCACGCCGCTTGCGCGCTGCGGCATCGAGCGCGGGCTCGAAGAAGCGAAATACTCCGCGGCCGTCCTGCTTGGCACGATACAGCGCGAGGTCGGCATTCTTGAGCAACGCGTCGCTGTCGGCGCCGTCGTTCGGGCTGATCGCGATGCCGATGCTGGCCCCGGTAGCGATCTGATGCCCATCGACGAGCAACGGGCTGCGCATCTCATCGAGGATCGCCTGCGCCAAAGCGCGCGGGCGATCGACATCGTCATGATCGGCGAGGATGATCGCGAACTCGTCGCCGCCAAGCCGCGCGACGACTGCATCGCTGGCGATACGCGACAGGATGTCGCCCATCTGACGGAGCAAAGCGTCGCCGATCGGGTGGCCGAGCGAATCGTTGATCCCCTTGAACCCGTCGAGATCGAGGCACAGCAAGGTCGTGCGCTGTCCGCGTTTGAGCGAACGCTGCAATTCGGACTCGAGCTGCTGGCAGAAATAGGTGCGGTTTGGCAGGCTGGTCAGCGTGTCATGGAACGCGAGATGCGTGATGCGATGCTCCCGCTCGACGATACCCGCCGACATCCGATTGAAGCTCTGCGCGAGCCGCCCGACCTCGTCGTCGCTCTCGACCAGCAGTTCGGTGCGCGTGCCTTCCTCGAGCGCGCGCGCGGCCGCATCGAGCGCTGCGATCGGACGGGCGATCCCGTTCGCCAAGCGGCGGCTGCCGAGCAGGACGAGCAGCAGCCCCATCACGCCGGCGAGCGCGATACCGATCTCCATCGTGCGATACGCCGCCATCGCCGCTGCCCACGGATAGCTCAGCAACAGGACCGCGCTCGGCTTGCCCGCCGGCCCGAGCAACGGCTTGGCGAGCGCCAGCGCATCGCCATCGGGCAGGGCCAGAAACGCCGGCTCGCTGCGCCCGCCGATTGCGGTCGCGACGAATGCGTCGAGCGCCCGCGACCCGGTAACGTCGCTCGATACGCCGTGCCACGATCCCTTCGCATCGCGTGTCAGGATCGTCGCGGCGAGCGGGATAGCGGACAGATGCTGCAACGCCGCCATCTCGGCGCGATCGAGCGGAAGCGCGAACGTGACCCAACCGATTTCATTCGGGGCGAGGACCGGTGCGACGATGAGCCGGAATGCGCCGGTTCGCGTGGCGATGACCGCCTCGGTCCGGCCGCGCGCGAGGGTGGTCGGCACGCTCGCGATCGCACGCCGAACGTCACCCGAGCCAGTACCGAAAACTTGCCCCTGAAGATCTACGAAGAATGCCTGCGGCACGTCGGCGCGCGTGCGCAACGACGCGAGGGCAGACTCGATCGTCGGCCGATCGCCGCTCGCGACCGCCGAGCGGAAGCCGAAATCGCGCGTCAACACCGACGCGCTGTCCATAAGCGCGTGCGCGCGCATCGCCCAAATACGATCGTAGACGCTGCCGCTCGTCCGCAACTCGGCGCGGACCGCGTCGCGGGCCTGCCCCCAGATCACGAGCTGCCCGACGATTGCGACAACGAGCAGGCTGGCTGCGAACAGCACGCCATATTGCACCGCGAGCCGCGTGCGCAGATGCCGGAAGCGCCACCGCGGCAGGGCCCGTACGGTCATCTCAGCGCCCGCGAATGGTGTAGGTGGTGGTGTACCCGGTCGCAGTCACCGTGGCCGATTGAGCCAGCATATTGTCGGGCGCGCGGATTGATGGATGCCACACGCGGATCGTAGCGCCCCCAACCGGGACGTCCGCGATCGTCGCATGCCCCTTCGCATCCGATTGCACAGCATAAGGCGTTTCGACGACGATGATCGACCCGTTCATCGCATCGTGGATATTACAGCCGAGGGCGACGACTCCGGGCTTGTCGAAGACGACGGAGCGAGTCTCGTCCTTGCCGTACAGCTTTAAGTCGAACTTGCGCGCCTTCGAGAAGGAATAGACGTGGTGGCGCACCTTGTCGCGATTGGGAAAGCTGACCGTCGCCCCGACCGGCACGATCAGCACGTGCGGGACGAACGCGATATTCTGCTGCGCCATCTCGTACGGACCGCCCGGCTTCATCGCGCCGGCCGGTTTGCGGGGGGTATCGACAAGCACCACCGCACCGGCGAGCGGTTTGCCATCGGCGCCGATCACGTCGACCGAAACGGTCGCGGCGAAGGCCGGAAACGAACATGCGAGCGCCGCGGCCGCTCGGGTGAATCGCATAACATGGATTAACATCACACCCGGCTAAGCCGGAAAGGTGGCGAAAACGTAAAATACGTATTTACGGAACCCTAAGGGTCTTTCCCTAGGCAACAGGCCGCGCCTGCACTTCAGGCGGCGCGGGTGGGCGTATCATGTTTCGACACTTTCAGGCTCTGGTCGTTTGCGTGCTCGCCTTGCTGTGCGCGTCTCCCGGCTTCGCCGGCGAATTGCGCCAGGGCGGCAAGTTGATGCTGACGAGCGGGGTCTCGACCGTCGAGGGATCGGCCGGCGGCGGACTGGCGACTTGGGCGCTGATTGCCGGCAATGAGACCGATGCCGGGATCGGCGGCAGCGCGCATGCGACCATCGTCGCGCTGCCCGATTTCGACCTGAAGAGCGTCGGCGGCGCGATCGGCCTGCACAATCGCGTTGAATTTTCCTACGCGCACCAGAGCTTCGACACGCGCCAAGCGGGCGCGACGCTCGGGCTCGGGCGCAACTTCACGTTTGGCCAGGACGTGTTCGGTGCAAAACTGCGCGTGATCGGCGATGCGGTTTATGACCAAGACCGCGTGCTGCCGCAAATCTCGATCGGCGTGCAGTATCACCGCGCCGCCAAGAGCCCGATCATCGCGGCGGTCGGCGGCAAGCACGCGCAGGGCACCGATTTCCTGCTGTCGGCGAGCAAGGTCGTGCTCGCGCGCAGTCTCGTTCTCGGCGCGACGGTTCGCTTCACCAAGGCCAATCAGTTCGGGCTGCTCGGTTTTGGCGGCGACCGGAGCGATGCCTATCACGCCGAATTCGAAGGGTCGGCTGGTCTGCTCGTCTCGCGCCGCCTGCTGCTTGGCGCCGAGATTCGCACCAAGCCCGACAATCTCGGTTTCGCGCGCGAGCGCAAAGCCGTGGATGCCTTTGCGGCGTGGCAATTCGAGCGCCACCTGACGGTGACTGCCGCCTATGCCGATCTCGGCAGTATCGCGACCTTCAAGCGCCAGCGCGGCGCATTCCTTTCGCTCCAGGCGAGCTTTTGAGATAGGCGCGTTTCCATGGTACTTCTTGCTCTCGCGCTCGCGCTTCAGACCACGCCGCCTGGCGAGGATCCCGTCGATCCCTATCCGCACAGCAACGCCAATGCCGGAGCGACGCCGTTCAAGGGCAGCGCGATGCTCGTCGCGTTCCACGGGCGCGCAGGCGTGGACCGGATCGCCGACGATCTCGTCACCCGCATCAAGATCGACCCGCGAATCGCCGATATCCTCAAAGGCCAGGACGAGGTGCGGTTGCGGCGGCTGCTCAAGGAGCAATTCTGTTACATCCTCAACGGCGGCTGCGGTTATAGTGGACGCACGATGCGCGAAGGCCACAAGAATCTCGGACTGCAGACCGCCGACGTCGGTGCCCTCGTCGAGGATCTCCAGGCGGCGATGCGCAAGGAAGGCGTGCCCTTCGCCGCGCAGAATCGCTTTCTCGCCAAGCTCGCGCCGATCAAGCGCGATGCGGTTGAACGCTAGGTTCGCTGACGCGTCCGCACGTGTGACAGGTCTGGACGTCGCGGGCAGAATGCCTATATACCGACCGGTATGAATAGCGTTTGCTCCCCCTCGGCGCCGAAAGGCAGGCCGCGTGAGTTCGACATTGACGAGGCACTGGGCCAGGCTTTGCTGGTGTTCTGGCGCAACGGCTATGAGGCTGCGTCGATGACCGAGCTGACCAGTGCGATGGGCATCACCAAGCCAAGCCTGTACGCTGCGTTCGGCAATAAGGAGCAGCTGTTCCACAAGGCGCTCGACCTCTATGAGCGCGAAAAGCTGGCCTATATGACGTCGGCGCTCGAAGCACCGACGGCGCGCGGTGTCGCCGAACGCTTGCTGCGCGGATCGCTCGAAATGCAGATGAGCACGTGCGATCCCAAGGGTTGCCTCGGGGTGATCAGCGCCGCGACCTGCGGCGCCGAGGCCGAACCGATCAAGGCCGAGGTCGTCAAGCGGCGCGCCTCGTCCGAGGCAGCGCTGGTCAAGCGCTTCGCCGAGGCACAGGCCGCGGGCGAATTCCCCGAAGGCATGACGCCCGAGGCGCTGACCCGCTTCCTCTTCGCGATCCTGCAAGGCCTCGCGCTGCAAGGCGGATCGGGCGCGACCTGCGCTGAGCTTTCGCAACTCGTCGAGACCAGCATGGCGGTTTGGCCGACCCAATAAAAACTTGTCGATAAATATTCGGACCGGTACAGAATACCGTTGACGCACTCCTTTGGCGCTTTATATACCGAACGGTACTGAAGCTGGATCCTAACGCGGAACCGGTAGCGGCAAAAGGGTCTGTACCCATGACCAACACGATCACCTGACTGAAGGGTCCGTCGGTAATGCCGCGGGCCTTTTCTACACTTTCCAAAGCTTGATCAGCAGAAAGCATGTGCTTCCTGGCATGATTTCTCACGCCCATCGCGCGGCTACCGCAGACGAAGCCTCGTCTGCGTAGGGTGCTGCTCGTCTGTCCGCCAAAAACCCAAGAGGGGGATTTTCCATGGCCTATCTCGACCTCGACAATATGTTCGCAGCGCCCGTCACCAGCCGCAGCCAGACGCCTGCCACCGCTGGGCTTGCCGGGTTCTCGGCGCTCGAATGGAGCGTCATTGCGCTGGCGCAACGCGATACGCTCGGCAGCCTTACCACCCCCGGCCGCCTGGCGCGCGCGCTTGGCGGCGTGTTCGGGCGCGGCACCGCATCGCGGCTCGCCGATCCGAAGCTGGAAGCGCTCCGCCGCGTGGCGGTGCACGCCCGGCATCGCGGTTTCGCCCTGCCAACGGCTGAAATCGCGCATTTCCATTCGGTTGGCTTCAGCGAGGCGCAACTCGAGACGCTCATCACCAGCGTGACCGGAATGCGCGTCGGCCGTACCGACCGGAGGATCTTCGCATGAACATGATCGCACCGATCGATACGACGCAGGAGCTTCGGACTGAATCCGACATATCCAAACCAAAGCGTTGGACGCGCTGGCAAAAGCGCGCGGCGGTGCTGGTGCCGATCGCGGTCGCCGGGGTCGTCGGCGTCAAGCTGTTCGACCATTCCGACGCGGTCGCAGCGCTTCCGCCGCCCGCCGCCGTGACCATCGCCACGCCGTTGGTGCGCCAGGTCAGCGAGTGGGACGACTATGTCGGCCGCTTCGCGCCTAGCCGTAGCGTCGAGGTTCGCCCACGCGTCGCGGGTGAAGTGACCGGGGTGCATTTCCACGACGGCGATGTCGTCCGCCAGGGCCAATTGCTCTTCACGATCGACTCCCGCCCCTTCGCCGCCGCGCTCGCCGAAGCACGCGCCAACGAGGCCAGTGCGCAAAGCGCGCTGGTGCTGGCGCGCACCGATCTCGGCCGCGCGACGCGGCTGATCGCCGACGATGCGGTTTCGGCCGGCGAAGTCGATGCACTGCGCGGAAAGCTGCAGGCGGCGCAAGCCGGCCTCGCGGCGGCGCAAGCCCGCGTCCGGGCGCGCGCGCTCGATGTGTCCTTCACGCAGATCCGGGCACCGATCGGCGGACGCATCTCGGATCGCCGCGTCGATGCGGGCAATCAGGTCGCCGGCGGCGAAGGCACCGGCGGCACTGTGCTGACGACGATCAACGCGCTCGACCCGATCTACTTCACCTTCGACGGTTCGGAGGCGTTGTTCCTCAAGACGCAACGCAACCGCCAGCCGGGTGCCGCTGCGCCTGCGGTCGAGATCCAGTTGCAGGACGAGACGAGCCATCGCTGGAAGGGCAAGCTCGACTTCACCGACAACGGGCTCGACACGCATTCGGGCACGATCCGCGGGCGTGCGGTGCTCGCCAATCCGGGGCTGTTCCTGACGCCGGGGATGTTCGGCAACATGCGGCTCGCCAGCGCCGGGACCAGGCCCGCTTTGCTCGTCCCCGACGATGCGGTGCAGACCGACCAGGCGCGCAAGGTCCTGCTCACGGTCGATGGCAACAATGTCGTGACCGCCAAGCCGGTCGTGCTCGGCGCGGTGGTCGACGGGATGCGCGTGATCCGATCGGGCGTGGGCCCGCAGGATCGCATCATCATCAAGGGCACGCAGATGGCGATGCCGGGTGCCAAGGTTGCGCCCACGGTTGGCAAGATCGCGGTTTCGGCGGATGCATCTGCGCCGACCGCGCAGCCAATCGCGGGCGAAGCGACGCTGAGCCGGTAATGCCCCTACTCGTCACCCTCGCGAAGGCGAGGGTCCCGCTTCTTCTCCTACGACGGGGCAAGGCAGCGGGATTCCCGCCTTCGCGCGGATGACGGGAGTGGCGTCTGTCCGGACCCAATAGCCGATCGATTCATCATTGCCGTTCGTCGCTTCGGCGTCCGCTCTTGGACGCTGCCCGGTGACGTGCGCGCTTCTTCTAGGGACACTGTCCATGCGCTTCTCGCGCTTCTTCATCACCCGGCCGATCTTCGCCGGGGTCATCGCGGTGGTCATCACCATCGTGGGTCTGATTGCCTATTTCACCCTGCCCGTGTCGCAATATCCCGATATCGTGCCCCCCACGGTGACGGTCAGCGCGGTCTATCCGGGCGCTTCGGCCGAAACGGTCGCGGAAACCGTCGCCGCGCCGATCGAGCAGGAAATCAACGGCGTCGACAACATGCTGTACCAGTCGTCGCAATCGACCGGCGACGGCAAGGTGACGATCACCGTCACCTTCAAGATCGGCACCAATCTCGATGCCGCGCAGGTGCTCGTGCAAAACCGCGTCGCGGTCGCGGTCCCGCGGCTACCCGAGGACGTGCAGCGCCTTGGCGTGGTGACGCGCAAGACCAGCCCGGACTTCCTGATGGTCGTCAACCTGATCTCGCCCGACAATTCGCTCGATCGCGGCTACATCTCCAATTACGCGCTCACCCAGGTCCGCGATCGCCTCAGCCGCATCGATGGCGTCGGTGACGTGCAACTGTTCGGCGCGCGCGACTATTCGATGCGCGTCTGGATCGACCCCGGCCGTGCCGCCGCGCTCGACCTGACCGCAGGCGAAATCGTCGCGGCACTCCGCGCCCAGAACGTCCAGGTCGCGGCGGGCACGCTCGGCCAGCCGCCCTACGCCACTGGCAACGCGTTCCAGCTCAACGTCGAGACGCAGGGCCGCCTCACCGACCCCAAGCAGTTCGCCGACGTGGTGATCCGCACCGACAAGGATGGCCGCCAGGTCAAGGTCTCGGACGTCGCGCGGGTCGAGCTCGGTGCGCAGGACTACGGCGCCAACACCTATCTCAGCGGCAAGCCGACGGTCATCGCGGCGGTCTTCCAGCGCCCCGGCTCGAACGCGCTCGCCGCCGCACAATCCGTCTCGGCCGAGATGGAGACGATGTCGAAGAAGTTCCCCAAGGGGCTCGCCTATCGCGTAATCTACAACCCGACCGAATTCATCGCCCAGTCGATCGACGCGGTGAAGCATACGCTGATCGAGGCGATGATCCTCGTCGTGCTCGTCATCCTCGTCTTCCTGCAGAAATGGCGCGCCGCGATCATCCCGATCGTCGCGATCCCGGTCTCGCTGATCGGTACTTTCGCCGTGCTCGCGGCGGTCGGTTACTCGCTCAACAACCTCTCGCTGTTCGGTCTGGTGCTCGCGATCGGCATCGTCGTCGATGACGCGATCGTCGTGGTCGAGAATGTCGAGCGCAACCTCGAGCACGGCCTTTCCCCGCTCGAGGCGGCGCGCAAGTCGATGGACGAAGTGTCGGGCGCGCTCGTCGCGATCGTGCTCGTGCTCTGCGCGGTGTTCATCCCGACCGTGTTCCTCACCGGCCTGTCGGGCGCCTTCTACCGCCAGTTCGCGGTGACGATCTCGACTGCGACGATCATCTCGCTGCTGCTCTCGCTGACACTGTCGCCCGCGCTCGCGGCGATGCTGCTCAAGCCGCATGGACCGGCGGATTCGGGCAACCGCGCCGCGCGGCTGGTGCGCCGCGCGGGCGACGCCTTCAACCGCGGCTTCGAGCGGATGAGCGAGGCCTATGGCCGCATGACGCTGCGCCTCGTCAGCGCGCCGCGGAAAATGATGCTGGCGTATGGCGCGCTGATCGCGCTGACCGCCGTCGTCTTCACCGTCACGCCGTCGGGCTTCGTGCCAGCACAGGATCAGGGCTACTTCCTGACGATCATCCAGCTGCCGCCGGGCTCGGCGGTCGATCGCACCGATGCGGTGATGCAGAAGGTCGCTAAGCGTATCCTGCCGCTCGCCGGGGTCAAGGGCGCGGTGATGCTCGCGGGCTTCGACGGCCCGTCGCAGACGCTCGCGCCCAACAGCGCGGCCGCCTACATCCCGCTCAAGAGCTTTGAGGAACGGCGCAAGCTCGGCGTTACGCTCGCCTCGATCATGGGCGAGGC
Organism: Sphingomonas sp. PWP1-2; assembly: GCF_049898305.1. Lineage (NCBI taxonomy): Bacteria > Pseudomonadati > Pseudomonadota > Alphaproteobacteria > Sphingomonadales > Sphingomonadaceae > Sphingomonas > Sphingomonas sp. PWP1-2. Next base: position 353,849 of record NZ_JAFCXM010000002.1, on the reverse strand, counting down.
GCAGAAGGCGACTGCCGACATCAACGAGGCACGCCTGCTGATCGTCCCGCCGCCGCTGATCCAAGGCATCGGCTCGGCGGGCGGCTACCGCCTGATGGTGCAGGACCTGCAGGGGCATGGCTATCAGGAGATGGGCAAGACCGCCTACGGCCTGATCGGCCAGGCGAACCAGACCAAGGGGCTGGCGCAGGTCTATACCTTCTTCGACACCGCCACCCCGCGCATCTTCGCCGATGTCGATCGCACCAAGGCGAACATGCTGGGTGTGCCACCCGAGCGCGTGTTCGAGGCGCTGCAGGTCTATCTCGGGTCGGCGTTCGTCAACGACTTCAACCTGCTCGGCCGCACCTACCGCGTCACCGCCCAGGCCGACGCGCCGTTCCGCAACACCACTGCCGATATCGCCAACCTCAAGACGCGGTCGAACACCGGGCAGATGGTGCCGATCGGATCGGTCTCGACCTTCCGCGACAAGACCGGACCGTATCGCGTCGTGCGCTACAATCTGTTCCCGGCGGTCGAGGTCGATGGCGATACCGCCAAGGGGAGTTCGTCGGGCCAGTCGCTCGTCGCAATGGAGAAGCTCGCCGATACCGCATTGCCGACGGGGTACGCGCATGAATGGACCGGCATCGCCTTCCAGCAGAAATCGGCGGGCAGCACGGCGGGGCTCGTCTTCGGGATGGCGGTGCTGTTCGTCTTCCTCGTGCTCGCCGCACAATATGAGAGCCTGACGCTGCCGCTCGCGATCATCCTGATCGTGCCGATGTGCCTGTTGGCAGCCATGACCGGGGTGAATCTGCGCGGGATGGACAATAATGTCCTGACGCAGATCGGCCTCGTCGTGCTGATCGCGCTTGCCGCCAAGAACGCGATCCTCGTGGTCGAGTTCGCCAAGCAGGCCGAGGAGGAAGACGGCCTGTCGCCGGTCGAGGCGGCAGTCCGCGCGGCGAAGGACCGGTTGCGCCCGATCCTGATGACGAGCTTCGCCTTCATCCTCGGCGCGGTGCCGCTGGTGATCGCCGAGGGGGCTGGCGCCGAACTCCGCCAGGCGCTCGGCACGGCGGTGTTCTTCGGGATGATCGGTGTGACCGGCTTCGGCCTGCTCTTCACCCCCACCTTCTACGTCGTCGCGCGCGCGCTGGCGAAGCGGCTCGAACGCCGCCGCCCCGCCCCGCACGCGACCCATGGCCCCGCTGCCGCGCCCACGCTGCAGCCAGCCGAATAGGAACGATGATGAAAGCCGTCCTGCTCACCAGCCTCTCCGCGCTCGCGCTTTCCGCCTGCGCCGCTGGCCCCACTTACGTCGCCCCCCTGCCCCCACCGAGCGCCGCGGCGCCGTTCGTCACGACCAATGCCGCGACGGTCACCAGCGATGCCGAGCTGAACTGGTGGCGGATGTACCGCGATCCCGTCCTCGACGGGCTCGTCGCCGATGCGCTCGCGGCGAACACCGATCTGCGCGTCGCGGTCGCGCGGCTCGACACCGCCCGCGCCTCGCTGCGCGGCGCCAAGACCGACCGCGAACCGCAGGTGAATGCCGGCGCGAGCGGCACTTACGCACGGTCGTCGCAACTCCAGAGCCTGCCCGGCTTGGCACGCGAGCGCGCCACCTACGACGTCGGCCTCGACGTCAGCTACGAGCTCGACCTCTCGGGCCGAGTCCGACGCAACGTCGAGGCGGCACGCGGGGATGTCGGCGCGGCGCAGGCCGATGCCGATGCGGTGCGCGTCTCGATTGTTGCCGCCACGACGCGCGCTTATGTCGATGCCGCCTCCTCGGCCGAGCGGCTCGCGGTCGCGCGGCGGATCGTCGACCTCCTCGAAAAGTCGACGATGCTGACCGGCAAGCGCGTCGACGCCGGGCGCGCGACCAAGCTCGACCAGGTCCGCATCGCCGCGCTGCGTGACCAGCGCGCCGCGCTCGTCCCGCAGATCGAGAGCGAGCGGCAAGCCGCGCTGTTCCGCCTGGCGACGCTCACCGGTCGAACGCCGCGCGACCTCCCCGCCAGCGCCAGCGCGCGCAGCACGACGCCGCGGCTCGACCAGCCGATCCCGATCGGCGACGGGGCGGCTTTGCTCGCCCGCCGCCCCGACGTTCGCGCCGCCGAGCGCCGCCTTGCCGCGTCGACCGCGCGGATCGGGGTGCAGACATCGCAACTCTATCCGCAGATCTCGCTCGGTGCCTCGATCGGCTCGACCGCGACCACCGTCAGCGACATCTTCACCGGCGGCCCGGTGCGCTGGCTGCTTGGGCCATTGCTCAACTGGTCGCTCAACCAGTCGGCGGCGCGCGCCCGGATCGCCGGGGCGAAGGCCGAGACGCGCGGCGCCCTCGCGACCTTCGACGGCAGCGTGCTGAGCGCGCTCGAGGAGACCGAGACCGCGCTGTCGACCTACGCCCGCGAACTCGACCGCCGCACGCAGTTGCAGTCGGCGCGCAACAATGCCGCGACCGCCGCGCGGATCACCCGCGCGCGCCAACGCGAGGGGACGATCGATTTCCTCGAAGTGCTCGATGCCGAACGCACCTTCGCCGACAGCGACGCCGAACTGGCCACCGCCGACGCGCGGATCGCCGATGCGCAGATCGATCTGTTCCGCGCGCTGGGGGGTGGATGGCAGGCCCGACAAAGCTGATCGTGCAGGGCGCGGCGGCGGCCGATCGAGGGGCCATCGGCGGCGCGTCGACCCACACGGACGCGCTCCTAACGGCTAAGCCAGGGCCGCGCCGCACAACCGACGAACCGCTGGCGCGGTCGGCCAACGCCCCGCCGGCCGGTCCGAACCAAAATTCGGCCCGGCTTGGACCCAAAGCGGTTTCGTTTCGTTGCCGTCGCATTCCGTCCTCAAGGGTTGCGAACGCGCCATGCATCATTACTTAGCACGCTAATGATGTCCGAACGATCTAACGTCGGAGCCGCTTATGCTCGCACACTCCTTCCGCTTGCGCGCATGTGGCGGCAATCCGCCGACCGTGCGCTGAGCGGCTTTGGCCTATCCGCTTCAGGCGGGTGGACGATCGTCCAAGTCGGGCGCCTTGGTGACGATGTGCGACAGACCGACCTCGCCGCCGAGCTCGACGTTTCCGCCGCCTCCTTGGTTCGCGTGGTCGATCAGTTGGTCGCGGCCGAACTGGTCGACCGCCAGCGTGACGACGTCGATGCCCGCGTCAGCCGCGTCCGCCTGACCGAGCGGGGCCGCGCGCTGGTCGCAACGATCGAGGCGGCGTTCGAGGCCTTGCGACGCGAGATGCTCGCCGATGTCGCCGACGCCGATCTTGCCACCGCCCTGCGCGTTGCCGAGCAGCTCGAGGCGCGCTTCACCCGGAAGCGCAACCGATGACGGGCAATCGCTTCGGCTGGAAAGAGGCGCTGTTCTCGGTCAAATGCCTGATCGCGGCGGTGCTTGCCTATTATATCGCGCTGCGGATCGGCCTGACGCGACCGTATTGGGCGGTGACGACGTCGTACATCGTCGCGCAACCGCTCGCCGGTGCCGCGCTGTCGAAGGCGGCATTCCGCGTGATGGGGACGGTACTCGGCGCCGCCGCCGCCGTCGTGCTGGTGCCGAACCTCGTCAACGCGCCCGAACTGCTGTCGCTTGGGCTCGCGCTGTGGCTGGGCGTGTGCCTCTACATCTCGTTGCTCGACCGGACACCGCGCGCCTACGTTTTCCTGCTCGCCGGCTATACCGCGAGCATCATCGGCTTCCCCTCGGTCGAAGCGCCGGGTGCGATCTTCACCACCGCGATCCTGCGCGTCGAGGAGATCACGATCGGGATCCTGTGCGGCGCGTTGGTCCACGGCTTCGTCTTCCCGCAGACCGTCACTGCAACGCTGCTCTCGCGCGTCAACGCGATCCTCGCCGATGCCGAGCGCTGGTCGCGAGATTCGCTCGCGGGGCTCGCCGACAGCCGGCTCGACCGTGATCGGCGACGGCTCGCGCTCGATATCAACGAGCTCCACCAGCTCTCGATCCATCTGCCGTTCGACACTGCACGCCTCCAGCCGCGCGTCCGTACGCTGCGCGCGCTTCAAGCCGAGCTGTCGATGCTGCTGCCGCTCGCCAGCGCGGTCGACGACCGCATCCGCGAATTGCTGCGTGGGGCCGATGCGCCGCGGCCCGAAGCGCTCGCGTTGATCGAGGAGGTTCGCGCCTGGCTCGCCGCTGCGCTGCCGATGGCCGAGCGCAACGCCACCGGCGATGCGCTGATCGCCCGCGCGCGCGCGCTCGAGCCGCCTGTGGCCGAGCCATTACTGTGGCGCGACGCGCTGCGGCTGAGCTTGCTCGCGCGGCTCGCCGAGCTGATCGACGCGCATCGCAATGCGCGCGACTTGCTCGACCAGATGCGCTCGCCGTCGCGCACGCCGCTCAACCCCGGCGTCGCGCGACTGCTCGCGCGGACCGCGCGCCGCCCGCTCCACCGCGACCGTGGCATCGCGCTGCGGGCGGCGGCGGGAACCGTAGCGACGATCCTGATCGGCTGCGTCTTCTGGATCGGGACGGGCTGGTCCGATGGCGCGGGTGCTGTGCTGATCGCGGGCGTGTGTTGCGCGCTGTTCGGCAACAGCGACGATCCCGCGCCGTCGATCATGGCGTTCTTCTACGGGACGATCCTCGGCCTGACCGTGGCGGCAATCTACGCTTTCGCGATCCTGCCGCGCGTCACCGATTTCGTGACGCTGATCGCGGTGCTTGCGCCGGCGATGCTGATCGGCGGCGTATTCCTGTCGCGCCCGCGGACGACGCTGGTCACACTCGGCGCGTTGCTCGGCGGGATCAATACGGTCGGGCTCAACGATCGCTACGGCGGCAGCTTCGACGGGTTCGTCAATGGCGGCGTCTCGCAGCTGATCGGGACGATCTTCGCGGTCGTCACCGTCGGGCTGTTCCAGACGATCGGCGCCGATACCGCCGCGCGCCGCCTGATCCGCGCCGGTTGGCGCGAACTGGCGCAGCGTAGCAACGCGAAGGGCCCGCCCGACGCCGCAGGCTGGGTCGCGCGGATGCTCGACCGGATCGGCTTGCTGGCGCCGCGGCTCGCGCTGCAGGACAAGGATCCGGGCAAACCGCTGCTCGATGCGTTGAGCGACCTGCGCGTTGGCGTCGCGATCGGCGAATTGCGGCAATTGCGGCTCGAGGGAACGCCCGACGACGCTGCGAGCATAACTCCCGTACTCCAGGGCGTCGGCACGCATTATCGCGCGCTGCGGCCCGATCGCCCCGCCCCACCCGAACCCGAGCTGCTTGCCGATCTCGACAGCGCGATCGGCGATCTGGCGGCCAACCCCGAACCCGCCCGCGCGCGCGCCGGCGTGCTGGCTTTGACGTCGTTGCGCCGCAACCTGTTCCCCGGCGCGCCGGCGTATGGAGTCGCGGCATGATCGGCGAAGTCTCGATCGGCGGGGTGTTCGTGCCGACGATCCTGCTGCTGGCGATCGCCGCGCTGGTGCTGACCGCCGTCGTCACGCGGCTGTTGTCGGCGTTCGGCGCGTATCGCTTCGTTGCATACCGACCCTTGGTCGACCTCGCGCTCTTCTTCCTCATCCTCGGACTCTTGTCCTTGCTGACCGGACCCTCGTTATGAAATCGCTGCTCGCCCCGCTTGGCCGTTCCGCCGTGACGATCGTGATCGTGCTGCTCGCGATCCTCGTCGCTTTGTGGCTGTGGCGCCGCTACGAGACCGATCCGTGGACGCGCGACGGGCATATCCGTGCCGATGTCGTCCGCATCACCCCCGATGTTGGCGGGTTGATCACGCAAGTCGCGGTGCATGACAATCAGCGCGTAAAGGCGGGCGACGTGCTGTTCGTCGTCGATCGCCCGCGCTTCGCACTGACACTCGCTCAGTCCGACGCGGCGATCCAGAGCGCGCGCGCGACGCTGCTGCAAGCGCGGCGCGAGGCGCAGCGCGACCTCGCGCTCGGCGATCTCGTCGCCAAGGAAACGCACGAGCAGAATGTCGCGCGCGTTGCGACCGCCAGCGCGGCGCTCGCGCAGGCGCAGAGCGCGCGCTCCACCGCCGCGCTCAACCTCGCGCGGACCACGGTGCGCGCGAGCGTCAACGGCACGGTGACCAATCTCGATCTGCACCCGGGCGACTTCATCGCAGCGGGGGCGCAAGCGATGGCGCTGCTCGATTCGGATTCGATTCGCGTCGAGGGCTATTTCGAGGAAACAAAGCTCGGCAGCATTCATATCGGCGACCCCGTCACCGTCCATCTGATGGGCGAGCCGCGCGCGCTGAAGGGCCGCGTCGACAGCATTGCGGCGGGCATCAGCGACAACGAGCGCAGCATCAGCGCGAACCAGCTGCCGACGGTCAACCCGACCTTCACCTGGGTCCGCCTCGCACAGCGTATCCCGGTGCGCGTCAAGCTGACCGCGGTGCCGCAGGGGGTCTCGCTGATCGTCGGGCGCAGCGCGACGGTAACGGTCGTCCCGCAAGCCCCACAGGTGCACGCATGAGGCGCGGGGTCCTCGCGGGAGCTGCCGCGCTTCTGCTGGCCGGCTGCACCACTGCCGGACCGAACTACACGCTGCCCGATCCCGCCGTCGTCAACCGCCCGAGCGCGCAAGGCGCGTTCGACAGCGGCAAGGAGAAGCGCTTTGCCGATGTCCCGCTGCCCGATCACTGGTGGCAGCTCTATGGGGACACGCGGCTCGACGGCTTCGTCGCGGAGGGTCTTGCCGCCAATGCCGACCTGCGCGTTGCCGACGCCAATCTGCGCCGCGCCGATGCGGTCGTGGCGGAGGTCGCAGCGGGACGGACGCTGTCGACCGCGCTCGGCGGCGGCGCGTCGCTGTCGCGGCCCGCTGGCACCGGCGGATCGCTGCCGGGGACGGTGGGCTACGATGTCGGGCTGTCGCTCGCCTACCCGCTCGATCTGGCGGGCCGGATCCGGCGTGCAATCGAGGCGGCGCAGGGCGATGCCGAAGCCGTCGCCGCCGCGCGTGACAATGTCCGCGTGACCGTGGCTGCCGAGATCGCGCGCAGCTATGCGGCGGCCTGCACGGCGAACATGGTGCTCGCCGCCAACAACCGCGTGCTCGCGCTCCAGCGCCAGACACTCGGCGTGACGCAGCGGCTGCAACGCGGCGGTCGCGGCACCGCGTTCGACGTCACGCGCGCGCAAAGCGCAGTCGATCAGAGCGCCGCGCTCGTCCCCTCGACGATCGCGACGCGCACCGCCGCGCTCTACCGGCTTGCCACGCTGATGGGCCGCGCACCTGCGGACTACTCCAAGGACGTGGCGAGCTGCGCGACCGCGCCGACGATGCGCAAGCCGCTGCCGATCGGTGACGGCGCAGGGCTGATCGCGCGGCGGCCCGATATCCGCGCCGCCGAGCGCTCGCTCGCCGCCGCGACCGCGCGGATCGGCGTCGCCACGGCGAACCTGTATCCCCAGGTCAGCCTCGGCGGATCGGTCGGGCTGACCGGGCCGCTCTCGGCGTTCGGGTCGGGCGATGCCTTCCATGTCGGGCTGGGACCGCTGATCAGCTGGAGCTTCCCCAACCGCCCGATCGTCCGCGCACAGATCGCGCAGGCGGGTGCGGCCGCCGACGCTGCGCTCGCGCAGTTCGATTCGACGACGCTCGAGGCGCTGCGCCAGACCGAGACCGCGCTCTCGGCCTATGCGCGCGAGGCCGATCGCAACGCGGCACTCGCTCGCGCGCAGGCGAGTGCCGCGCGCGCGGCGAACCAGGCGGGCACGCTCTATCGCTTCGGGCGGACCGATTTCCTCGCTCTGCTGAGCGCACAGGCCGCGCTCACCACGGCGCAAGCGAACCTTGCCGCCTCCAACGCGTTGTTGGTCGATCGGCAAGTCGATGTGTTCAAGGCCCTTGGCGGGGGCTGGCAGTCCTGACGCGCCGCCCGGAGCAATGATGAAACAGGTTTCCCTCCCCGATGGCACGACCGTCCCCGCGCTCGGCCACGGCACTTGGATGATGGGCGAGGACCGCTCGAACCGCAGCGCCGAGATCGCGGCTTTGCGCGAGGGCATCACGCTTGGCATGACGCTGATCGACACCGCCGAAATGTACGGCGACGGCGAATCCGAGGCCTTGGTCGGCGAAGCGATCGCTGGGCTTCGCGATCAGGTGTTCCTGGTCAGCAAGGCCTATCCGCAGAACGCCGGGCGCGCGCGCCTTCGCGCGGCGTGCGAAGCGAGCCTCAAGCGGCTCGGAACCGACCGGCTCGATCTCTATCTGCTCCACTGGCGCGGCTCTGTGCCGCTGGCCGAGACGATCGAGGCGATGGAGGCACTCCGCGATGCCGGCATGATCGTGCGCTGGGGCGTCAGCAACCTCGACACCGACGATATGGAGGAGCTGGTCGAAGCCGGTGGCGAAAGCTGCGCGACCGATCAGATCCTCTACAATCTCACGCGGCGCGGGCCCGAGCATGACCTGCTGCCATGGCTCGCGGCACGGCGGATCCCGATCATGGCGTACAGCCCGGTCGAGCAAGGACGCCTGCTCGGCAACGGCGCGCTGGCGACGATCGCTGCCGCGCGCGACGCGACACCGGCACAGCTCGCGCTGGCCTGGACGATGCGGCGCGACGCCGTGATCGCGATCCCCAAGGCCGGCAGCGTCGCGCACGTCCGCGACAATCGTGCCGCGCTCGATCTCGAACTCGACGCGGAAACGCTGGCAGCGCTGGACGCAGCGTTCCCGCCGCCACGCGCGCGTACGCCGCTCGCAATGCTCTAAGCGGCTCGCGCGATCGCGGCGAGCAGCGTCTGTTCGGACACGATCCGGATCGGCTTGCCCGCGCGGCGCAGCGCTTCGGCCTTGCCATATGCCGGGCTCATCAACGTCGCACGCGTGAAGCGATCGCCACCGGCGACGATGAGGACATTGGTGCTCGTACCGACCGAGGTCATCACCTTGGCGCCGAGCGCCGCGAGCCGATGCGCCAACGGCCCATCGCGCGGCTCGCCGACGATCGCGACGCGCTCGCCGAGCAGTGGCCCTGCCTCGGCCGGGGTCGGCGCTGGCCCCGGCTTGCGCGGCGGTGCCAGCCATTTCTCGAGCGAGATCCCGGTCTGCTCGATCGCCTTGACGATCACCCAGCCCGCGGCGCGCGCATCGCTCAGCGCGTCGTGATGGCGATGCGCGATTCCGAGATAGCGCGCCAGCCCCCCAAGCTTGTGGTTCTCGAGATCGGGCCAGGCGCGCTGGGCGACGCGGACGCTGTCGAGCCACGTCGTCTCGATCATCGGCCGATCGTGCTGCCGGCAGGCCGCCGCGAGCGCGCTCTTGTCGAAGAACGAATGCGCGACCGTGGTGCGCCCGGCGAGATGCCGTTCGACCACCGCGTGCACGTCGCCGAAGCGCGGCTGCCCGACGACATGGTGCGCGGCGATCCCATGGATCCGCGTATTGAAGATGTTGAACTCGTCGCACGGATCGAGCAGCGTTTCGTATTCGAAGACTTCGCGGCCTCCGCGAAACCCGACAATGCCGATCTGGCAGATGCTGCTCGCGCGCGAACAGGCGGTCTCGACGTCGATCACGACGAAATCGGGCGGCGGGGATTGGAACTCGGCAGACGACACGTCGTCCGGCATAGCAGTTTTCAGGCGGGCATTGTCCACAGGCTTAGCGATTTGCGGCCGCGATCAGCGCCCTGCCCGTGTCGGAGAGGCTGCGAAAGGTGATCGACCAGCGCGGTGCATCCATTTCGGCGATGCTGTGCTCCCACGCGTGCCGTGCGACGCCGCTCAGATGATAGGCGCCGCGCGGATTCAGCAGCGCGGTGGCCCGCTCGAAGCGGTCGCCGATCCGACGGCGGAAGCGCAGCGTCGCGGGCGCGCCGAGCGAGATGCCGACGACATGCTCGAAGTGCGGCCGGTCGCGGTGCCAGCCGATCCCGGCACCGATGTCGTAGCGGATCACCAGCGCTTGGACGAGCGTGCCAGCGGCCAATCCCGCCATCCCCTCGGCACGGCCACGAAGCGGATCGAGCCACGCCGGAATTGGCGAAGCCTCTGCCATCCCGCCGGTGTCGAAATCGTAGTGCCAACCAAAACTATGCGTCAGCCGCTTGCCGAGCCACCCCTGGAAACGGAACGGCTCTAGCTCGCAAGCGTCAATTGCAGCGATCAGCGCGCCCGCTTCGTCCGCGGACACGAAATCCTCGACTGCGGTCAGGCCGGGCAGGATCGGGGTATCGAACAGATCACGCATCACCGATCCAAAGACAAAAGGCCGCCCCTTGCGGGACGGCCTTTCCATTGTCGGCCTCAGGCCGGCAAAATTTCAGGCGAGACCGCCCTCCACGAGGGAGACCGAGCTCAAACCCTGTGCCGACTGCGGCGTGAGACAATGAGACATTCGACCACCTCCTTTCCATTGTTGAACGATGACAGGAAGATGGTGACGCCTCCGGGGATTGCAAGATCCCCGAATGTCCGTTCGATCAGAAGCTGAAGCGCCCGCCAAGCGACAGCACGACGGCATGCGCGTTCTGCAGCAGGCCCTTGGTCAGGATGACCGTCTGCGCGGCGGTGCCGGCATAGGCTGCGGTCGCACGGTCGATCGTCGTGTCCTTGAAATCGACATAGCTCGCCGCCGCATCGATCGTCATGTGGTTGCTCATGCGATAGCTGCCGCCCGCCGAATAGGTCCAGCGGTTCGAATCGGGCACGCGCGCGTCCCGCAGGCCATCCTGTGTCGGGGTCACCGCGCGCTGCACGCCGGCACGCACCGTCGCCTTGGGGCTGACCGCGTAATCGAAACCGCCGGCGAGGCTCCAGCTGTCGCGGTAGTTCTCGGGCAGTGCGACGTTGAGCGGCGCGCCGAGGCGGATCGCGTCGAACTTGCTCCAGTTATACGCGACGACCTGTGCGTTGAGCGTCAGCGCTTCGGTTGCGCGCAGGCGGCCACCGACGATCACCTGACCCGGTGTGTTGAACTGTGCCTGGACACCCGAGAGCGAACGGTTCTGCGCCGCGAGCGGCCCGACCAGCCCGGCAACGGTGAGATCGCCCTTGAGCGTGTGCTTGATGCTCGACTTGTAGCTGATGCCGACCGAAACGAGCTTGTTGTGGAGCTGGACGCCTGCGGTCCAGCCGAAGTCCCAGCCGTCGCCGCGCAGCGTCTGGTTGCCGTCGGGCAGTGCCGCCGAGACGTTGGGCAGCGCGTTGCTGAGGTAAGCGTCGGTATATTCGACGTTGAGCGCGCCGCCGACGCGCAGCCAGTCGGTCAGCACCACGCCGATCGAGGGCTGGATGTCGATCGTGCGCAGGCGCGTCTTGTCGGCGCTGTAGCGCGTCCAGCTATTGGCGTCGTAATCGGTGGTGAAGCTGAACGGCGACGTCACCGCGAGGCCGACCGCGATCCGGTCGTTGATCGGATATGCGACCGATCCGCTCGGCAGCACGCCGTTGTTGATCGGATTGCGCGAGCGGGTCTGTCCGCCGATCGGCGCGAAGGCCTGGCCGGGGCGCGCGATCAGCGTGCCGTTGTCGACGACGTCACCCTTGGGCAGGATTGCAGTCGCGCTGACCTGGACTTCGGTGTCGGTGATCCCGGCGATCGCGGCAGGGTTCCACCACAGCGACGACGGTCCCGTGTCGGCGACTTCACCCGAGAACGAACGCCCCGCGCCGACCGTGGTCTGTGACTGGAGATAGAAAGCATCGGCGTGCGCAACGCCGGCGAAGCCGACGGTCGAGACGAGTGCAGACGCGGCCAGCAACGGGGCCTTGCAACGGATAACCATGATATATTCCTGAACTGACTTTTCGAGGGGGAAGAAAGAACGTGGGCTCAGCGCACGCGCGTCCACGTTTGCGTCTTGCAGAGCGGGAAGAAGACGCAGCCGCGCAGCTTGAGCCGGTCGCTGCCAACGGGGGTGATACGACCGCTATAGGTGTGGCCGTCCTCGGCATTGTAGACTTGGCCGTTGGCCCATACGCCGTCCTTGTCGGGTGCAAAGCCGCTCAGCATCAGCATTCCCTGGACAGGACGCGTGCGCAGCTTTTCGTCCGAATTCTTGGCGTCTTTGAGCGAAGGATTGGCGCGGATCGCATCGGACGTGACGACTTTACCGCAGATCGAGGCGCCGCAGCGGCTGATCTCGACAATGGCATTGAGCGTCTCGGTCTTCCAGCGGCCGATCACGGTGTCGGCGGTGGCGGGGGCGCCGGCGAGCAGGACGCCAATGAGCAGCAGGGACATATACGTTCCTCTCCAAGCACCACCATCTCGGTGGTGCAATCGTGGTTGCCGTGCTTGAGCGATCCCCGCACGGTCGGTTCTGGTGTCGCTCCGTTTCGGCCCTAATGGCGAGCCCGTTGACGTATGCGGCAGATGGCTCGCAGTAGATTCGTATGCCGACAAGTCAAGCACTTGTCGGTACCGCTCGGGCACACCAACCCGGCAACACCGCAAGATCGCGCTTCCCCAACGCGATGAAATCCGCAACACACAGGCCAAGACGTTGATCGCCACGCATTCGACAAAGGAGCGTGTCCGTTGCTCGCCGGTGGTCCGGCAAGGGTCGGCGTCCTTGGATCGAGGGCGTGAATGAAAGAGCCGATGCAGGATCTGACGGGGATCAACGAGGTCGCGCGCATGCTCGACGTCACGCCCCGCACGTTGCGTTTCTATGAGGATAAGGGGCTGATCACCCCGTGCCGGGTCGGCGCGATCCGCGTCTACACGCGGCGCGAGATCGCGCGGATGCGGTTGATCCTGCGCGGCAAACGGCTCGGCTTCACGCTACGCGATATCGTCGAATTTCTCGATCTCTACGATACCGATCCGCAGCATGTCGAACAGATGCGCGCGCTCGCGCAGCGATGCCGCCAGCGGATCGACCGGCTCGCCGCGCAGCAGGAGGCGATCGCCGAGACGCTCGTCGAGCTCGAGAAGATCGAGCGCGAAGCCTTGGCACGCGTGCCCAAACCCCGCCGCCCGCGTGTCGTCCTGTCGTCGGACGCTGCGCCGCGCGAGGCCTAGCCGTCCGATCACGTGTCGTCGTGCTCGCGCGCAAGGATCAGCGCCAGCACGTCGGCGATGATCTGCTGCATCGCATGCTGCGCCGCCAGGCCGTCCCTTGCCTCGATTGCACGCAGCACCGCGCCGTGTGCCGCGAGATCGGCGCTGCGGCCCTTGAAACGATTGGTGAAGCGAATCGACGAGCGCAGCGCGGTCGTCACGACGTCCTCGAACTGCGCGAAGAACGGGTTGCCGGCGGCGCGCAGGATCGCGACGTGGAACGCGATATCGGCGTCGAGCGAGTCATCCTCGCCCGCCTCAGCCGCGACCATCCGCGCGTAGCCCGCGCGGATGGCGATGAGCCCGCCCGCGCCCGCATTGCGCGCGGCAAGCTCCGCTGCAGCGGGCTCGATCGCGATGCGGAGCTCGCTGAAATGCCGCAGCAGCCCGAGCGAGAATTTCCGCTCGAGCAACCAGCCGAGCACATCGGCATCGAACAGGTTCCACGACTCGGCCGGCTGGACGATCGTCCCTTGGCGCGGCCGGGCCGACAGCAGCCCCTTGGCGGTGAGCATCTTGACCGCCTCGCGTGTCACCGATCGGCTGACGCCGTGCTGGCTCGCGAGATCGGCTTCGGTCGGGAAACGCTTGTCCGTATACACCCCCGTCACGATCGCCCGCCCCAACGCATCGAGCATCCCGTGCGTAAGATTGCGTCCGAGCGAGCTGCGGACGTCGTGCGGCTCGGGTCCCTCGCCGCTGGTCACAACGACGCGCGAGCAGCGCGCCAGGCTGCGATCAGGCCATCAGCCTGGGCGCCGACGCGCGCGGCATCGTCGCCCGGGCGGTAGAGCGCGCCCCCGACGCCGATCCCCTCGGCGCCCGCGGCGAGCCATTCCCCGAAATTGTCGGCCCCCGTGCCGCCGACGCCCCACACCGCGACATGCCGCGGCAGCACTTCGCGGATCGCCTTGAGGTAGTTCGGGCCAAGCGCGACCGCCGGGAACAGCTTGATCCGCCGCGCACCCGCATCGATCGCGCGGAACGCCTCGCTCGGCGTGACGAAGCCCGGCATCGGCTCAAGCCCGAGCTCGACCGCGCGCGCGATCAGCGCGGGCGCGGTGTTGGGCGTGACCATCACGGTCGCCCCGGTCGCCGCCAGCGCCTCGACCCCGGCAAGATCGAGCACCGTGCCCGCGCCGATCGCCGCAGTGTCGCCGAACGCCTGCTGGATCGCGGCGATGCTGGTGAACGGATCGGGCGAGTTGAGCGGCACCTCGATAATGCGAACGCCGGCCTTCACGAGCGCCTCGGCGACGGGGAGCGCCTCATCGGGCCGTATCCCGCGCAGGATCGCCACGACGGGCGGGGCACCAGCGGCCAGCAGATCGTCGATCGTCATCGGTCAGTCTCCAACAAGGCAAGCCCGGCGAGCGCACAGGCATCGCCATCGAGCAATTTCGTATCGGTCCCGCGCGCGACGAGCGCACGGGCATAGCGGGCACAGAGCGCGGGATCGCCGATCAGCCCGATCGTCTCGCCCGCGGCGGGGGCGACCTCGGCGATCTCGCGACCGATCAGCAGGCCCGACAGATAGCCGACGGCCCAATCGGGCGAACGCCCGTCGATGAGCTGCGCACTGCGCGCCTCGAACAGCGCGCCGAGCACCATGTCTCTGTCGTTCGCCCGCGCGAGACCGTGGGCGAAGCCTGCCTGCTCGGCGGCAGGGTCGGCGTCGCCCTGGCTGGCCGCGCGCAGCAGCGTCGAGCGATCGCGCAGCAGCGCGAACAGCTCGCCGGTGAAGAAGGTCTGGAAGCCGGTGATCCGCCCATCCTCGATCGTCGCCCATTTGCTGTGCGTGCCCGGCAGAGCAAGGCGATGGCGTCCCACGCGCAGCGCAGGATCGCGCGCGATCGCCCCGAAGAGTTGCGTTTCCTCGCCGCGCATCACATCGGGGCCGCCCGACGGCGCGGTGCAAGCGAGCCCGGCCATGATCGTGACCGGCACCCCGTCGAGCGCAACCTGCCCAGCCCCGGCGAGCCAGCCCGCGACATCGGCAGGACACCCCGCATAGGGCACTTCGATCCAGCCGTTGCGCGACCCGACCATTCCGCACAGCGCGATCGACTCGGCAGCGCCGTCGGCGCGCCACGGCGCAATCGCGTTGCGCAGCGCCGCCTCGGGCGTGCCATCGAGCGCGCCGATACCAGCGCCCTCGGCGCGCGAGACGACAGCGCCGTGTTCGATGCGAAACAGCCGCAACCGGCTGGTGCCCCAATCGCCGACGATGCGGTAGCTCATCGCACGATCCTGACGGCAGGAAGCGGTAGTCCGGGGGCAGGCGCATCGAACGCGAACAGCCCGCCGGCAAGCGGTTGCGCGGCGAGATCGGCGTCGGACAGTCCGGCGCGCGCGGTGGTGACATAGCCGGTCCGCAAATCGGGCCCGCCGAATGCCACCTTGGTGACATTGGCGCACGGCACGGCGACGCGCATTAATACGCTGCCGTCGGGCGCGTAGCGTCGCGCTTCCCAGCCACCCCACAGACCGACCCAGACGCACCCTTCCGCATCGACCGTCACGCCATCGGGATTGCCATCCTCCGGCGCGATCGTCGCGAACAGCGTGCCGTCGCGCAATTGCGCATCGGTCGCGATGTCGAAGCGGTGGATCGTGCCAGCGAGCGTATCGACATGATAGAGGAAGCGCCCGTCGGGGCTGATCGCGGGGCCGTTGGTGATCGTGCATTCGCCGCCGACCACGGTGATGCTGTCACCGTCGTAGGTGTGGACCGCGCCACTCGGCCGCGACTCTTCGTCGTCCATCGTGCCGAACCAGAGCCGGCCCTGCGGGTCGACCGTGGCATCGTTGGTCCGGTTATGATCGGGCATCGGCACCGTCGCGATCGGCGCCCCGAGCGCCGCGCCGTCGAACAGCTGGAGCGCACCGCGATTACCGACCAACAGCGCGCCATCCGCGGTTGGAACGATGAAGCTTGGCGCTCCGCCGACGGCAAAGCTCTCGCGCGTGTCGGTACCCGGATCATAGCGATGGATCGCGCCGGACTTGATATCAACGAACCACAGCACGCCATCGACCCAGGCAGGCCCCTCGCCGAGCGTTGCGGCGACCGGCCAAACCAAACGACTTTGTGACACAGCGCTCTCCGATCCTGACCTCGCGGCCGATAATGTGTGATCGATCATATAATTAAGCCGCAGGGATCGGGCAATCGCCGAAGCGTCGCGGCAAATCGGGTCACGGGCCGCCGCCAGGCTATGCCGCATGCATCCCAATTCTCCGACTTTTTGCGTTATCCCCGCTAGCCTTGCGGTCGATAATCGGGCACCTGCGCCGCATGACCGGCTTACCCCAAGTTCGAACGCCGACAATCAGCCTCATCATCCCGGCGTATAACGAGGAGGACTATCTCCCGGCCTGCTTGGATGCGGTCATGCGCAACGTCGCGGGCAAGGCGTTCGAGATCATCGTCGTCGACAATAACAGCACCGATGGCACCAAGGCGGTGGTCGAGCGCTACCCTTCGGTCAAATATGTGTTCGAGCCGAACAAGGGCATCACGCGCGCACGGCAGCGCGGCTTGATCGCGTCCAGCGGCGATATTCTGGCATATGTCGACGCCGATACGCATCCGCCCGCCGGCTGGATCGAGCAGATCTGGGAGCAGTTCGCCGCGAACCGCGATCTTGCCTGCCTGTCGGGCCCCTACAGCTTTTACGACCTGAGCGGCTTGCGCAATCGCGTGTCGACCGCGTGGTTCGTCGCGGCACGATCGATCTACGGGATCACCGGCTATCTGATGGTCGGCGGCAATTTCGCGATTCCGCGCCATGTTCTCGAGAAAATGGGCGGCTTCGACAGCTCGATCGAATTCTACGGCGAGGACGTCGACATCGCCAAGCGCGCCAAGCAGCAGGGAAAGGTCCTGTTCTCACCGCGCTTCGTCATGCCGACATCGGGCCGTCGCATGCAGAAACAGGGCTTTGCGAAGGTCGCGGGGATCTACCTCGCCAATTATGCGTCGATCATGCTGCGCGGCAAACCCGCGACCAAAGGGTATGAGGACATCCGCTAGCTCCCCCGTGGACGACATCGTGCGGGCCGGGAACGCTATGCCGCGCTGTACAGCCCGACCCACGCGCGGCCCGATTTGAGAGCGGTTTGTATTTTTCGACACCTACCTCCGCCACCATCGGCTATGGGGATGTGGTACTTGTCCGTTCGTGGGCGATCGTCGGCGCGAGCGAGGGCGCCAACGGCGTCATCCTGCGGGGCTGGTCGACGGCCTTCTTCGTCGCGGCGGTCGGCCGAATCCGGTTTGTCGAAGGGGAGATAGAGACATTACGGTGACCGCCACGGACCCGCTGGCCGATGCCTTCGCCCTGTTCGTCAACAGCACGACCGATCGCGCGCAGTTCCTGCTCGATCCCGCGGGCTTGGTGATGAGCTGGAATCGCGGTGCCGAAATTCTGACCGACTGGAGTGCAGAGGCGATCATCGGACAGTCCTTCATGCTGTTTTACCCCCCCGCCGATGCCGAACGCGGCGACCCCGCGGCCGATCTGGCGCAAGCGCAGAAAGACGTCACGACGCGCAAGGAAGCCTGGCGGATTCGCCGCGACGGTTCCGAATTCCTGGCGGATTCAACGCTCGTCGCGTTGCGCAATCCGGCAGGCGCGCTGCTTGGCTATGGGCAAAGCGTGTACGATATCACCGCGCGTCGCGCCGCCGAGGCAGCGCTTGCCGATAGCGAGCAGCACGTCTGCTCGATCCTCGAAACCGTGCCCGATGCGATGATCGTGATCGACGAACGCGGCCGCATCCTGTCGTTCAGCGCGGCGGCCGAGCGGCTGTTCGGCTATGCCGAGGCCGAATTGGTCGGCCGCAACGTCAGCATGCTGATGCCGAGCCCCGACCGCGACCGCCATGACAGCTATCTCAGCCATTATCTGACGACGGGCGAACGCCGCATCATCGGCATCGGTCGAGTCGTGGTGGGGATGCGTCGCGATGGCACTCCCTTCCCGATGGAGCTTTCGGTCGGCGAGGCGAGCAGTACCGGGCGGCGCATCTTCACCGGCTTCATCCGCGACCTGACCGAACAGCAACGCAGCGAATTGCGGCTGAAGGAGCTGCAATCCGAGCTGATCCACGTCTCTCGCCTCAGCGCGATGGGGACGATGGCGTCGACGCTGGCGCACGAACTCAACCAGCCGCTGACCGCAATCGCCAATTACATGGAGGCGAGCCGCGATCTGCTCGACGCGCCCGATGCCGATACGCTCGGCTATCTGCGCGAAGCGGTCGATCAATCGGCCAAGGAAACGCTCCGCGCCGGCGACATCGTGCGCGCCTTGCGCGACTTCGTATCGCACGGCGAAGTCGATCGCCGCGTCGTTCCGCTGCGCCCGCTGATCGAGGAAGCCAGCGCGCTGGCACTCATCGGCGCGCGCGAGCGCGGTGTGCGATCTTTCTTCGCGTTCGAGAGCGATGCCGCGCACGCCCTCGTCGATCGCGTGCAGATCCAGCAAGTCGTGGTCAATCTGGTGCGCAATGCGGTCGAGGCGGTAGAGATGTCGCTGACGCGCGACGTGACGATCAGCGTGCGCGCCGCGGCGGGCGACATGATCGAGATCATCGTCGCCGACACGGGCCCCGGGATCGATCCCGCGGTCGCGCCACGCCTGTTCCAGGCGTTCGCCACCAGCAAGAAAAGCGGCATGGGGCTTGGTCTGTCGATCTGCAGGACGATCGTCGAAACGCACGAAGGCCGGATCTGGGCGGTACCACGGCCAAACGGCGGAACCGCGTTTCATTTTACAGTCCGCGGCGCGCCCGACGCCACCGACACCCGGACCATTACGTAGCGACGCGGCGTCGCGCTCGCGGCAGGACCGGCGTTCCTATTCCCCGGGTACCTATGTCAGACCTTGCCGCCGCCAAACCGCCCCGCCGCACCCGTATTGTGCTGATCGACGCCGATGAGAGCGTTCGCCGCCAGTTGCAGTTGGCGTTGCAATGGCATGGCTACGAGGTGCGCTCGTTCGGCACTGCTGCGCCGGTGCTGCAGGGTGGCTATGCCGATGCGACCGACATCCTGATCACCGATTATGCCCCGCCCGGCAGCAACGGGATCGCGATCTTGCGCATCCTGCAAAGCCGCGGGTGGGACGGGCGTGCGGTGCTGATCACCAGCAATCCGTCGCACGAGCAGGAACACTGCGCCCGCGCTTCGGGTTTTGCCGCAGTGCTCGAAAAGCCGGTCCACCAGGCCGACCTGATCGCCGCAATCACGTTCAGCTGACCGCGCGATCCCCCGTCTCGGGAACCCGCAACATCGCGAGCGCAGCCAGCGCCATCACGATCGCGGCGAACGCCATCGTCCAGATCGGCTCGGTCGGGAAGAACGCCTTGAGCACCGACCCCATCACCGTCGCGACGAGCAATTGCGGCACGACGATGAAGACGTTGAACAGCCCCATATAGATGCCGAGCTTGGCTTGCGGCAGGCTCGAGGCGAGGATCGCATACGGCATTGCCAGGATCGACGCCCAGGCGATGCCGACGCCGATCTCGCTCAGGATCAGCCAGTTGGGATCGCGGATCACGAAGAAGCTGGCATAAGCCGTGGCCCCGCACAGCAGGCAGGCGATATGCGTCCGGACCTTGCCGATCCGTACGGCGAGGCGCGGCAGAAGGAGCAAGGCGGCCAGCGCCGCGACGCCGTTATAGACCGCGAACAGCACGCCGACCCAGTCGCCACCGGCATTGTAGGCGGCACTCTTCGGATCGCTCGCGCCGAACATGTATTGCGCGACGACGGGGGTGGTGAAGATCCACATGATGAACAGCGCCGACCAGCTGAAGAACTGCACCAGCGCCAGCCGCTTCATCACGAGCGGCATGCCCGCGAAATCGCCGACGATCATGCTGAGCGCGTTACCGGTATTCCCGCCGCGGGCGAGGCGGATCGCGAAGATGCTCGCGATGCCGTAGGCGATCAACAGCGCACCGAGCAGATACACTTCCTTCTGCAACGCGAGCAGCGGCACCGCGGCGACGATCACCACGCCGCCGACGATCCACGCGAGGCTGCGCCCCAGCCCGCGCGCGGCGAGCGCGCGCATCGGTTCGCCCACGCCTTCAACGGGGTCGCGCTCGCCGAATGCGGCCATTTGCGCCGGGCTGTATTCCTTGACGTTGCCGACGGTCCACAGAACCGCGAGCAGCAGCGCCGCGCCACCGAACCAGAAGCTGTAGCGCACCGTGTCGGGCACCCCGCCGAGCGCTGTTCCCGAGACGCCGAGATGCGCCAGCACGAACGGGAAGATCGACCCGACCACTGCGCCCGCACCGATGAAGGCGGTTTGCAGCGCATAGCCCGCTGTGTGCTGATCCTTGCGCAGCATATCGCCGACGAACGCGCGGAACGGCTCCATCGAGACGTTGATCGAGGCGTCGAGCACCCACAGCGTCACCGCCGCGAACCACAGGATCCTGGCCTCGGGCATGACAAACAAAGCGAGCGCCGCGAGCACCGCGCCCGCGAGGAAATACGGCCGCCGCCGGCCGAGCCGGTTCCACGTCCGGTCGCTGTAATGGCCGATGATCGGCTGGATCAGCAGCCCGGTCAGCGGCGCGGCGACCCACAGATACGAGAGGTCGTCAAGCGAGCCGCCGAGCGTCTGGAAGATCCGGCTCATATTGGCGTTTTGCAGCGCGAAGCCGATCTGGATGCCGAAAAAGCCGAAACTGATATTCCACAGGCCGCCAAAGCCCTGCACCGGTTTTTCGTTCAACTCTGGCCTCCCCTGCCCGGCGCCTGACGATCGGCGGGGCGTGTTTGTCGGCGAGCCTGGCGACAAGCCGGGGGCCGCACAAGCCTGCATACGAATGCGCAGCGCCGCACAAACCCTTGCCGAGCGCCCCACGCGCGTTACATGACGCCAGCCATGGACACCGTGCGCCTCCATCATCAGGGCAACGAGCGCCGCCCGTTGCTCGTGATCGACGACTTCTGGCCCGACCCCGAGATGCTGCGCGAGGATGCAGCGGCGTTGCGCCTGGGCGAGATCGGCCCGCATTACCCCGGCGTCCGCGCCGAAGTCCCGGCGCGCCTCGCCGAGACGATGCGTCGCAAGATCGCCCCGTTGCTCGCCACCCATTTCGGGTTGGATCCGGCGCCCGGCGTATCGGAAGCCTATTATTCGCTCGTCACGACCCCGCCCGCAGCGCTCGCGCCGATCCAGCGGCTGCCGCATTTCGATGGCGTCGAGCCGCGCCGGATCGCGCTGCTGCTGTTCCTCGGCCATGGCGCGCAGGGTGGCACCGCCTTCTACCGCCAGCGCGAGACGGGCTTCGAAAGCGTCGATGCCGACCGGCTCGATCGCTTCAAGGCGACGCTGGAGGAGGGCGTGCGCACCCACGGCATGCCAGACCCCGCCTATATCGCCGGCGATACGCCGCTCTACGAACAGATCGCGCTACAGCCCGGCGCGTTCAACCGCGCACTCGTCTATCCCGGCAACACGCTCCACTGCGCGCATCTCCCGCCCGAGGTCGTGCTCAGTGCCGATCCGCTTGCGGGCCGCCTGACGCTCAACCTCTTCCTGTTCGACGACTGAGACCGCGCCGGCGCTAGCCGCCGCTGCTCGCGCGGACGACGAGCCGCGTCGGGAGCGGTGCCGCCTCGCACATCCCGCCGCGCAACTGGCCGAGCAGCGTCTCGACCAACACCTCGCCCGCGCGCCGCGTATCCTGCACGACGCTCGACAGCGGCGGACTGGTCAGCGAGGCCGAGGGGATATCGTCGAACCCGACGATCGCGACGTCGTCGGGCACGCGCCGCCCCGCCGCCGCCAAGCCGCGCATCGCGCCGATCGCGATGCTGTCGCTGGCGGCAAAGATCGCGTCGTACGCCACCCCGCGGCTGGCGAGCGTTTCGACCGCCGCCTGCCCCGGTTCCTCCGCCGTCGTCGCATCGACTCGCAACATCGGATCGGCGGTCAGCCCGGCGCTCGCCAGCGCATCGAGATAACCGCGATAGCGTTCGAGCAGCTCGGGATACCGGCTGTCGGCCGAGCCGAGGAACGCAATCCGCCGCCGTCCCTGCGCGATCAGATGCGCCGTCGCCAACGCCCCGCCGCCGCGATTGTCCGATCCGACGGTGATCCCGGCGGGCCCCGTCCCGACCGCACCCCAGCGCACGACATGCGTCCCCTGCTCGACGAGATGGTCGAGTCGCACGCGGTACGCTTCGTAATCGCCGTAGCCGAGCAGGATGATCCCATCGGCCTTGTGGCTGTCCTGATAATCGACGTGCCAGTCGCCCGACAGCTGCTGGAACGATATCAGCAGGTCGTACCCGGCCTTCGCACAAGCGCGCGTGATCGATCCGAGCATCGAGAGGAAGAACGGGTTGATCGCGGCATCGTCATCCGCTGCCTCTTCGAAAAACAGCAATGCCAGCGTGTTGGACGATTGGCTGCGCAAGCTCGAGGCGTTCTTGTCGACCGCATAATGCAGACTCCGCGCGATCGCCTCGATCCGCGCGCGCGTCTGCGGATTGACCGATTTCACGCCCCGCAAGGCGCGCGAGACGGTCGGCTGCGAAACGCCCGCCAGCTGCGCGATATCGAGGGAGGTCGGTCGTCTGGCCATCGGGAAAAGCAGGTCCTGCGCTACACGGCACACGCGATACTGCGCCAAACGATCGGCTGACGACAGCCCATTCGTGAATACGTATGCCCGATCCTTTCGAAATGTGTCTGCCCGAAATATAGCCGTGCCGGGCCAATCGACGCTGTTTCACGACGTCGAGGAAACTGAAGCGAGGATGTGCGGGCCGGGCCCGCCTGATGGGGAACACCACATGACTGATTTCGAGCCGAGCCGCGCTGACCGCGCGTGCGCGCCGCTGCGCCGCATTTCCATGTCGGCACGCCTTGGGCTGTACACCAGCACCGCCGCGATCACCGCTGCCCTGCTGCTGCCAAGCGCCGCCTACGCGCAGGATGCCGCGACGACCGCGAACGCGAACCCGACCGCCAAGGCGCAAGTCGAAGCAACGCCGACCCAAGCCGATCCGACGCCGCAGCCGACGACGCCGGCGCCCGTGACCGCCGCCGACGTTGCGCCGACCGCGGACACCACTCCCGACGGCGACATCGTCGTCACCGGCATCCGCGCGGGCCTCGACTCCTCGGCCAAGATCAAGCGCCAGTCGGTGCTGATCGTCGACTCGGTCTCGGCCGAAGACGTCGGCAAGCTGCCCGACGTGTCGATCGCCGACTCGCTCGCCCGCCTTCCCGGCGTCACCGCGCAGCGTCTCGAGGGCCGCGACCAGCGCCTGTCGATCCGCGGTCTCGGCCCCGACTTTTCGACCACGCTGCTCAACGGTCGCGAGCAAGTCACCGTCGGTGACAATCGCGGCGTCGAGTACGACCAATATCCGTCGGAATTCTTCAAGACCGTCAACGTCTACAAATCGGCCGACGCGTCGCTCGTCGCCGCCGGCATCTCGGGCACGGTCGATCTGCGCATGCTGCGCCCGCTCGATCAGGCCAAGCGCGTTCTCGCGGTCAGCGCTCGCGGCCAGATGAACGGCATCAAGAACCTCAACCCCGACAGCTCGCGCTACGGCTATCGCGCGTCGGCGACGTATGTCGACAAGTTCGCCAACGACACGCTCGGCATCGCGCTCGGCGCATCGGCGACGCTCACCCCGTCGCAGGACGAGCGCTACAATGCGTGGGGCTATGCCGGTGCCGGTACCGCGGCGAGCCCGTTCGTGCTCGGCGGCGCAAAGCCCTATGTCCAGTCGAACGAACTCAAGCGCTACGGCGGCGTCGCGACGATCGAATGGCGCCCGTCGGAGGTGTTCCACTCGACTTTCGACGCGCTCTATTCGCACTTCGAGGAAACGCAGCACCTGCGCGGGATCGAATTCCCGCTCGGCTTCTCGAGCCCGACGCAAAGCGGCGTGACCGTCGCCAACGGCTTCGCCACCGCGACGACCTTCTCGGGCGTCCATGCGATCCAGCGCAACGATTATAACCAGCGCAAGGCCGAGAACTTCTCGCTCGGCTGGAACAACGACCTCAAGCTCAGCGACAAGATCCACCTCAACGTCGACGCGAGCTGGAGCCATGCGACGCGCACCGACTTCCTGCTCGAGACCTATACCGGCGTCGGCTATGGCGGCGCGGGCCCGGACGACACCGTCCGGGTTTCGCAGCAGGGCAACGGCACCTACAAGATCGTGCCGACGCTCGACTATACCAACACCAGCGTGTTCAAGCTGACCGATCCGCAGGGCTGGGGCTATAACGGCACGCAGGCCGTCGTGCAGTCGGGCTTCCTCAACCGCCCGAGTTTCAAGGACGACCTCAAGTCGCTCCGCGCGAACCTCAACGGCGAATTCGACAACAGCATCATCAAGAGCTGGGAGGCCGGCGCCAACTATAGCCGCCGCGAGAAGACCAGTGCCTACCAGTCGTTCTTCCTGTGCCCCAAGGGCGCCGGCAGCAACTGCACCGTCGCGAGCGGCACCCCGACTTCGGCGCCGATCCCGACCCAGGCGGTGATCGGCAAGATCCCGCTTGACTATCTCGGCGTCCCCGCGGTGCTCGCGCTCGATCCGCTGTATCTGTATAACAACAGCTACAACACGTTCTTCGACAACCGCCCGTCGTCGCTCGTCCGCGACAACGTCGTGACCGAGAACGTCTATACCGGCTACGCCAAGATCAACATCGACGGCGATGTCGGCGGCAAGGCGCTCAAGGGCTCGATCGGCACGCAGGTCATCCACAGCGAGCAGCGCTCGACCGGCCAGATCGCGAGCGTCGTCAACGGCGTCGTGACGATCGCCCCTGCGTCGCAAAAGTACAGCTACACCAACGTCCTGCCCTCGGCGACGATGGCGGTCGAGCTGGTCCCGCTGGGCTATGTCAAGCTTGGTGCCTCGCAGACGATGGTGCGCCCGCGCCTCGACCAGGAGCGCGTGACGCAGGACGTGGCGATCAACATCGCCAATATCGTGCCGAACAACTTCAACCCCGGGCTCAACCCGGTGTTTACCTCGTCGGGCGGCAACGTCGCGCTCCGGCCGTACAAGTCGACCAACATCGACATGTCGTTCGAGCAGTATTTCCGTGGCGGCGGCTACGTTGCGCTGTCGGGCTATTACAAGCACCTCACCGACTTCGTCGATCCGAACAACAGCTACGCGTATGACTTCTCCTCGCTGCTCGGCGCCCTGTCGCCGGCACAGCGCGCGATCGTCACCGCGAACCGGCTGGCGATCGGCAACGTCAGCGCGCCTGCCAATACCGGTCGCGGCAGCGTGATCGGCGTGGAAGGGACGATCTCGCTCCCCTTCAAGATGGTGAGCGAAGCGCTCGACGGCTTCGGCATGTTCGTCTCGGGCAACTACACCGAGTCGGAGATCAAGTTCGTCAGCAACCCAACGCAGGCGATCACCCTGCCCGGCCTGTCGAAGTGGACCGGCAGCGGCACGGTGTATTTCGAGAAGCACGGCTTCCAGGCGCGGGTGAACTATCGCTATCGCTCGTCGTTCCTCGCCGAGGTCGCGGGCCTCTCGGCCAACCCGACCTATCGCACCGCGCGATCGGAAGGCATTCTCGATGCGCAGATCGGCTATGAGTTCCAGAGCGGTCCGCTCAAGAACTTCGCGATCCTGGCGCAGGCGAAGAACCTGACCGACCGTCCGTTCGTGACGTACCAGAATGACGACCCGCGCCAGGTGATCGATTACCAGCGCTATGGCCGTGATTACTATCTGGGCATCACGTACAAGTTCTGACCGCGTGCGACGGCGGACGGCAAACCCTTTCGCCGTCCGCCGTTCCGCGAGTCTAATGTCGAAGAAGCGGGGACGCGGACCATGGCCACTCTATCCGATCCGACCGGACCGATCCGGATCGTCATCGTGGGCGGCGGCACCGCAGGCTGGATGGCGGCCGCCACGTTCGCGCGTTTCCTCGAAACCGGGTTCGAGATCGACCTGATCGAATCCGAAGAGATCGGCACCGTCGGCGTCGGCGAAGCGACGATCCCGCAGATCCGCTTGTTCAACGATGCGCTCGGGCTCGACGAGGATGCGTTCCTGCGCGCGACGCAAGGCACCTACAAGCTCGGTATCGAGTTCGTCGACTGGCTGCGGCCAGGCCATCGCTACATGCACGCGTTCGGCGCGGTCGGGCGCGATGTCGGCTTGCTGCCGTTCCACCAATATTGGCTGCGCGCGCAAAAGCTCGGGTCGGCGCGCGATCTTGCCGCCTATTCGCTCAACAATCAGGCGGCACTCGCCGACCGGATGCAGCGCGGCCCCGCGCGCACCGCACGCGTATTGCCCGACATGCCGAGCGCGTTTCATTTCGACGCAGGCCTCTATGCGCGCCATCTGCGCCGCTACAGCGAGACGCGCGGCGTCACCCGGATCGAAGGCAAGGTCGTCCGCGTCGACCAGGACGAGCGCGGCGATATTTCGACGTTGCTGCTCGAGGACGGGACGACGCTCGGCGCCGATCTCTTCATCGATTGCACGGGGTTTCGCGGGCTGCTGATCGAGCAGACGCTCAAGACCGGCTATGACGACTGGACGCACTGGCTGCCCGCCGACCGCGCGATCGCGGTGCCGTCGGAACGCAGCACGGCGTTCACCCCGTACACCCGCTCGACCGCAAAGGCAGCGGGCTGGCAATGGCGCATTCCGCTGCAGCACCGCACCGGCAACGGCCTCGTCTATTCGTCGCAGCATTTGAGCGACGACGAGGCGACCGCAACCCTGCTCGCGGGGCTCGATGGCGAAGCGCTTGCCGATCCACGCCCGATCCAGTTTCGCACCGGCAAGCGTCGGCAAATGTGGAACCGCAATGTCGTCGCGATCGGCCTGTCGGGCGGCTTCATGGAGCCGCTCGAATCGACGAGCATCCACATGATCCAGTCGGCGATCGCGCGGCTGATGAAGCTGCTGCCCGGACGCGCCATCGCGCAAGCCGACCGCGACGAATTCAACCGCCAGAGCGACTTCGAATACGAACGCATCCGCGACTTCATCATCCTGCATTATCACGCCAACGACCGGAGCGAGCCGTTCTGGCAGATGTGCCGCGAGGCGACGTTGCCCGAAACGCTTGCCGCCAAGATCGATCTGTGGCGCGGCAACGGCCACATCACGCGCGAGCATGAGGAGCTCTTCACCGAGGTCGGCTGGCTCCAGGTGTTCGCGGGCCAGGGCGTGATTCCGGCTGGGCACCACCCGCTCGCCGACGCGATCCCCGCCGCCGATCTCGCCGAATTCCTCGATACGATCGACCAGCTCAACGCCCGCGAGGTTGCCCAGATGCCAAGCCATGCCGATTTCATCGCGCGCCACTGCGCCGCGCCGACGCCGGTGGCGGCGTGAGCCTTACCGCCGCGCTGCTGCTCGCGCTCGCCGGTCCGGCGACCGCAGTCCCGGTCGAACAGGTCCGCGCGCGTCTGCCCGAGGACGAGATCATCTATTTCGTCCTGCCCGACCGCTTCGACAATGGCGACCCGGCCAACGACACAGGCGGGCTGACCGGCGACCGGCTGGCGACGGGGTACGACCCGACCGCCAAGGGTTTCTATCACGGCGGCGACATCAAGGGGCTGCTGCAGCGGCTCGACTATATCCAGGCGCTCGGCGTCACCGCGATCTGGGTCGCGCCGGTGTTCAAGAACAAGCCGGTGCAGGGCGCGGCGGGGCATGAGAGCGCCGGCTATCACGGCTACTGGATTACCGATTTCACGAAGGTCGATCCGCATTTTGGCACCAACGCCGAGTTCGCGGCGTTCGTCGACGCGGCGCACGCGAAGGGCATGAAGGTCTATATGGACATCATCGCCAACCACACTGCCGACGTGATCCAGTACCGCGAATGCGTCGGCAAGAGTTGTGCGTACCGCGGCAAGGCGGATTATCCATACCAGCGCCGGCTTGGCGTCACGGGCAAACCGATCAACGCCGGTTTTGCAGGCGATGCGGTGCAAACGCCCGAGAATTTCGCCAAGCTGACCGACCCGGCCTATGCCTACACGCCGTTCGTTCCGGCAGCGGAAGCGAAGGTCAAGGTTCCGACGTGGCTCAACGATCCGCGCTATTACCACAATCGCGGTGACTCGACATTCGCCGGCGAATCCGCGCGCTACGGCGATTTCAGCGGGCTCGACGATCTGATGACCGAGGATCCGCGCGTGATCGACGGGTTCATCGCGATCTATGGCGGCTGGATCGATCGCTTCGGCGTCGACGGGTTCCGCATCGACACCGCACGCCACGTCAATCCCGAGTTCTGGCAGGCGTTCATCCCGGCGATGCAAGCGCGCGCCGCCGCGCGCGGCATCCGCAACTTCCCGATCTTCGGCGAAGTCTATTCGGAAAGCGTCGACCCCGGCTACACCGCGCAGTTCACGCGCCGCGACGGCTATCCCGAAGTGCTCGACTTCTCGTTCCAGGCGGCCGCGCGTGCGATGCTGAGCGGCAAGGCGGGGACCGATG
Source organism: Sphingomonas sp. PWP1-2 (assembly GCF_049898305.1). NCBI lineage: Bacteria > Pseudomonadati > Pseudomonadota > Alphaproteobacteria > Sphingomonadales > Sphingomonadaceae > Sphingomonas > Sphingomonas sp. PWP1-2. The sequence continues at coordinate 325,324 of NZ_JAFCXM010000002.1, read as the reverse complement.
TCTTCGCCAAGCTGATCGACGGCGATGTGCTGTACGAAGGCGGCGACGCCACCGCGCTGCGGCTGCCGACCTTTCTCGGCAACCACGACATGGGCCGGATGGGGCACATGCTCGATCTGGCCTGGCCCAAGGCGACCGACGCAGAACGCCTCGCGCGGCTCGAACTCGCGCACGTCCTGCTCCTTTCGGCGCGCGGTGTGCCGACGATCTATTCGGGCGACGAGCAGGGCTTCACCGGCCATGGCGGCGACCAGGATGCGCGCGAGGATATGTTTGCGAGCCAGGTCGCGAGCTACAACGACAATCGTCTGATCGGCACCACCAGCACGACGGCGACTGCGCATTTCGGCACCGACAACCCGATCTTCCAGACGATCGCGCGTCTGTCGCAGATCCGGCGGACCCACGCGCAGTTGCGCCACGGTCGCACCATCGTCCGCTTCGCGTCGGACAAGCCCGGCCTGCTCGCCTTCACGCGCGGCGACGATGACGGGCGCGAGATCCTCGTCGTCCTCAACACCTCGAACCAGCCGCTCAGCGCCAATGTCGAAGTCGGCGCGCGCTCGGCCGGCTTCGCCACGCTCGTCGGCGCCTGCCCCGCCACGGTAACCGCACCCGGCTCGGCCGCGATCACGCTCCCACCGCTCGGCTACGCCATCTGCGCCGCCACTCCTGCACGCCTCCCCAGCGAATGAGCCCTATGTCCGCCCCTGCCCAACACCCCGTTCCCGGAACTCCCGAACCCTGGTGGAAGGGCGCCGCGATCTACCAGATCTACCCGCGCAGCTTCGCCGATTCGAACGGTGACGGGATCGGCGACCTCAACGGCATCACCGCGCATCTCGAATACGTCGCCGGGCTCGGGATGGACGCCGTCTGGCTGTCGCCCTTCTTCACCTCGCCGATGAAGGATTTCGGCTATGACGTGGCGAACTATCGCGACGTCGACCCGATCTTTGGGACGCTCGCCGATTTCGACACGCTGATCGCGCGCGCGCATGCGCTCGGGCTGCGCATCATCATCGACCAGGTCTATTCGCACACGTCGAACGAGCATCCGTGGTTCGAGGCGAGCCGCGCGAGCCGGTCGGGCGACAAGGCCGACTGGTACGTCTGGGCCGACGCAAAGCCCGACGGCAGCCCGCCGTCGAACTGGCAATCGGTGTTCGGCGGCCCAGCGTGGACATGGGACGCGCGGCGGCAGCAATATTATCTGCACAATTTCCTGAAGGAACAGCCGCAGCTCAACGGGCACAATCCGGCGGTGCAGCAGGAACTGCTCGACACCGCGCGCTTCTGGCTCGATCGCGGCGTCGACGGCTTCCGGCTCGATGCGATCAACTTCGCAATGCACGATCCCGCGCTGACCGATAACCCACCTGCGCCCGCGACCAACCGGGCGCGGACCCGGCCGTTCGATTTCCAGCTCAAGCTCCACAATCAGGGCCATGCCGACATTCCGCCGTTCCTCGAGCGGATCCGCGCGTTGCTCGACGAATATGGCGCTGGCTTCACCGTCGCCGAGATCGGCGGCGAGGATAGCGACCGCGAGATGAAGCTGTTCACCGCGGGCGGCAAGCGGCTCGACAGCGCATACAGCTTCGACTTCCTCTACGCCGATGCGCTGACGCCCGAGCTCGTCGCGGACTCGCTCGCGCGCTGGCCTAACGATCCGACGATCGGCTGGCCGAGCTGGGCGTTCGAGAATCACGACGCGCCGCGCGCGGTGTCGCGCTGGACGAGCCCCGATCATGCGCGCGCCTTCGCGCGGATGAAGCTGCTGCTGCTCGCTTGTCTCCGCGGCAACATCTTCCTCTATCAGGGCGAAGAGCTCGGGCTGACGCAGGTCGACATCGCGTTCGAGGACCTGCTCGATCCCGAGGCGATCGCGAATTGGCCGATGACGCTGTCGCGCGACGGCGCGCGTACGCCGATGCCGTGGACGGGCGACGCACCCGATCTCGGTTTCGGAAGCGCAACGCCGTGGCTGCCCTTCGGCGGCGACCATGCGGCGCTCGCGGTCGATGTGCAGGATGCAAATCCGGAGTCGCAGCTCAACTGGACGCGCCGCGTGATCGCTGCGCGCAACGCACATCCGGCATTGCGTTCGGGCGACCTTCGGATGCGCCACAATGACGCCGCCGTGCTCGCGTTCGAGCGCGAAGAGAATGGCGAGCGGCTGCTGTGCCTGTTCAACATGAGCGACGCCGCGCAGGCTTGGCCGGAGGGCATCGAACCGACGAGTAGGATCCTGCTCGCTACAGGCGAATTGGAGACGGGCACCCTCCCCGCCTTCGCCGGCTTGGTGCTGCGCGTGTGAGCGATTCCGCCAAGGACCTCGCCCGCGACGGCGCGATCGTGATCCTTGGCGGCGGAACCGCAGGCTGGATCGCGGCATGCCTGATCGCGCAGCGCTGGCCGAACGCGCGGGTGACGCTCGTCGAAAGCCCCGAGATCGGCATCGTCGGCGTCGGCGAAGGCTCGACTCCGCAGCTCAAAGGCTTTTTCGACCGGCTCGGCATCGCCGAGGCCGAGTGGATGCCGGCCTGCGATGCGACCTACAAGCTCGGCATCGGCTTTGCGGGCTGGTCCGACCGGCGGGGGTTCGAGCGCTACTTCCACCCCTTCCCTACCGCGCTCGACAGCCACACCGCGGGCTCGTTCTTCTACAATACGCGCGCCCGGCGGACGGGCCGCGACGTCGCGGCGCATCCCGACCAATTCCTGCTTCCGGCGCGGCTTGCCGCAGCCGGATGCGCGCCCCAGCCCGAGGAGAGCTTTCCGTTCGAGGTGAGCTACGGCTATCATTTCGACGCCTACAAGGTCGGCGCGTTCCTCGGCCGGCATGCGGTGACCAAACTCGGCGTCACTCACCTCCAGCGTCGCGTCGAAAGCGTCGAACGGCGCGCCGATGGCGGCATCGCGGCGTTGCTGTGCGACGATGGCGAACGAATCGCGGGCGATCTCTTCCTCGACAGCAGCGGCTTTCGCAGCTTGTTGTTCGAGGGCACGCTTGCCGTCCCGTTCGTCCGTTACGGCGACACATTGTTCAACGATTCCGCGGTGGTCATGCCCACCCCACGCGACGACGCCGCGCCGCTAGCAAGCCAGACGCGCGCCACCGCGCTGTCGGCGGGCTGGGTGTGGGACATCCCGCTGACCAGCCGCACCGGCAACGGCTATGTCTATTCCAGCCGCCATGTCAGCCGCGACCAGGCCGAGGCCGAGCTGCGCGCGCACTTGAAGGTCGGCGACGAAGGCACCGCGCGCCACCTGTCGATGCGCGTCGGGCGCGTCGCCGAAAGCTGGTCGCACAATGCGCTCGCGATCGGGCTGGCGCAGGGGTTCCTCGAACCGCTCGAGGCGACCGCACTCCACATCGTCATCGCCACGCTCGAGGCGTTCCTCGACGCCGTCGATGCCGACGGGTTCACCGAGAAGGCCCGCGCCCCCTTCAACGCCCGCATCGCCGCGCGCTACGACGGCGTGCGCGACTATATCGTCGCGCATTACCGGCTCAACCAGCGTCACGCCGATCCGCACGGCTATTGGGCGGCGGCGCGCGCGGTCGAGCCGTCCGACACGCTCAAGCACGTCATGTCGGCCTGGTTCACCGGCGCCGACCTCACCGCGACGATCGACCAGCTCGACATATCACGCTATTACAACGCGATAAGCTGGCATTGTCTGCTCGCTGGATACGGCACCTTCCCCGACGGCGCGCGGCTCGTGCCGCCCGGCCCCGATATCGAGCGGATCGACATGGTCAGGATCGAAGACTTCCTACGCCGCTGCGCGCACAATTTCCGCCCGCATACCGATCACCTCCCCCGGTAATCTCTTGAAAGACCTGCCATGAAACGCCTCCCCCTCGCGTTGCTGCTCGCCACCGTCGCGCTGCCGCTCACCACGGTCGCCGCGCACGCGCAGAGCGCTGCCCCCGCCCCGACGCTCACCGCGGCCAAGGACGGCGTCGAAGTCACCGCCGGCGCGCTCAAGATGAAGCTGATCGCGCTCAGCGACGATCTCGTCCGTGTCCGCATCGCGCGCGGCGGCGTCTATGCCGAGGACGCCAGCTGGGCGGTCCTCCCCGCGCAGCGCGCAACGCGCGCGACGGTGACGTCCACCGCCGATGGCTTCACCACCGCCAAGCTCCGTGTTCGCATCGGTGCCGGTGGTGCGGTCACCTTCGAGACGCTCGACGGGAAGATCATCTCGGCCGATGCCGCGCCTGCGAGCGTCGACGGCAAGGCCTTCACGCTGACCAAGACGCTGCCGATCACCGAGCATTTCTACGGTCTCGGCGACAAGACCGGCGGGCTCGACCGACGCGGCAAGGCGTTCGTCGACTGGAATACCGACGCGTTTGGCTTTTCGAGCTCGGACGACCCGATCTACAAGTCGATCCCCTTCTTCGCCTCGACCGGGGCGGCAGGCGGTAGCTACGGGATCCTGCTCGACAACACCTATCGCACCTGGTTCGACTTCGGCCACAAGGATGCCGAGACGCTCGCGTTCGGCGGCCCCGACGGCCCGATCGACTATTATTTCATCGCCGGCCCCAGCCTCGGCGACGTGACGCGCCGCTATGCCGGATTGACCGGACGCGCACCGCTCGCGCCGAAATGGGCGCTCGGCTATCAGCAGTCGCGCTACAGCTACATGTCCGCCGACGAAGTCCGCGAGATCGCGCGGCATCTGCGCGCCGACCGCGTGCCGACAGACGTGATCTGGCTCGACATCGACTATCAGGACCGCAACCGCCCCTTCACCACCAACCCCAAGACCTTCCCCGACATGGCGAAGCTCGTCGCCGACATGAAGGCGCAAGGGATCAAGCTGGTCGCGATCACCGACTTGCACATCGCCAAAGTCGATACCGGTTACGCGCCCTACACCAGCGGCAAGCGCGGCGACGAATTCGTCAAGAACCCCGACGGCAGCGACTATGTCGCGCCGGTCTGGCCCGGCCCGTCGGTCTTCCCCGATTTCACCCAGGCCAAGTCGCGCGCGTGGTGGGGCACGCTCTACAAGGGCTTCCTCGATGACGGCGTTGCCGGCTTCTGGAACGACATGAACGAGCCCGCGATCTTCAACACCGCGACGAAGACGATGCCGCTCGACACGCAACACCGCATCGCCAGCGACGATTTCGCCACCCGCACCGGCGACCACCGTGAGATCCACAACGTCTACGGCATGCAGAACACGCGTGCGACCTATGACGGCCTGCTCAGCCTACGCCCCAACGAGCGGCCGTTCGTCATGACGCGCGCGAGCTATGCCGGGGGCCAGCGCTATGCCGTGACCTGGACCGGCGACAACAGCGCGACCTGGGACCATCTGAAGCTCTCGGTCCACCAGATCCTCAATCTCGGCCTGTCGGGCTTCGCCTATAGCGCCGCCGACGTCAGCGGCTTTGCGGGCGGGCCGAGCCCCGATCTGCTGACGCGCTGGTTCGAGATCGGCGCGTTCACGCCGGTGTTCCGCGATCACTCGGCGACCGGTACGCCGCGCGTCGAGCCGTGGGTCGACGGCCCCGATCATCTCGCGATTCGCCGCCGCTTCGTCGAGGAGCGCTATCGCCTGATGCCCTATTTCTACGCGCTCGCCGACCAGAACAGCCGGCTCGGCGATCCGATCATGCGCCCGGTGTTCTACGATTATCCGAGCGCCGCGAGCATGGGTTGCGACCAGTCGATGGCGTTCACGCTCGGCAAGGCGCTGCTGATCGCGCCACCGCCGAGCCCCGAATCGCCGCAGCGCTACGACGTCTGCCTGCCCGCGGGCGGCTGGTACGATTACTGGACCGGCCAGCGCGCCGGGAGCCCTGAGCCAACCTCCGCCGGCCCGATCCAGTCGGCGACCCAGGCCGTCCCGACCGAACACGCCAAGGGCGACCGCGTGAGCGAAACCCCGCGGCTCGATCGGCTGCCGGTGTTCGTCCGCGCCGGCACGATCCTGCCGCGCCAGCCGCTCGTCCAGAGCACCGCGCAGACGCCGTCGGGGCCGCTGATGCTCGACATCTATCCGGGCGAGGACTGTGTCGGAACGCTCTACGAGGATGACGGCACGACGCTCGCCTATCAACGCCGTGGCTATCTGCGGCAGACGGTCCGCTGCAGCGTAACCGCGAACGGACTGACGATCGCGTTCGACGCGCGCGAGGGCAGCTTCGCGCCGTGGTGGAAGCAGATCGCTGTCACCGTGCACGGCTGGACCGGCGCCGCCACCGTGGCGCAGGACCGCAAGGCGATCACCGCGCAGCCAGACAGCGCGGCCGGCACGCTGAGCTTCACCGTCGCCGCGCCAATCCGGGCAACGCAGGTCACGCTGGCGCGCTGACCGGGCGCGCCCGGCGGCTATCCCGGGCGCGACAGCGCGCCACGGGGCCTTGCGCTTTGCCCTCTGTTGTCTGACTATAAGCGCAAGGGGATCACGTTGACACTGCGTCGGCGGCCTTGTGTCACAGACTCCTGGAGGGGACCTCGATGCCTCGGACTTTCGCTCTTGCGGCGCTTGCGCTCGGCTTTGCCGCACCCACCATGGCAGCCGCCGCCGGCGCCGATCGCGCGCCTTTCGGAACGCTCGCCGACGGCAGCCCGGTCGAAGTGGTTACACTGACCAATAGCCGCGGCATGCGCGCGCGGATCCTGAGCTACGGCGCGATCCTCCAGGGCGTCGACGTTCCCGACCGCGACGGCAAGATCGCCGACGTGACGCTCGGCTATGGCGATATGCGCGGCTATCTCACCGCGCCCAATTATTTCGGCGCGACCGTCGGGCGTTATGCCAACCGCATCAAGGGCGGTCGCTTCACGCTCGACGGCAAGGGCTACACGCTCGCGCTCAACAACAAGACCAACGCGCTGCATGGCGGCGTCAAGGGGTTCGACAAGCGTCCGTGGCGGATCGTCGACGTGGCCGGCGGTGCCACGCCGCACGTGACGCTCTCATACACCAGCGCGGACGGCGAGGAAGGCTATCCCGGCGAACTCCAGGTCACTGCGACCTATTCGCTCAACGACGCCAACGAACTCACAATCGAGTATCGCGCGACGACGAACAAGCCGACCGTCGTCAACATCACCAATCACAGCTTCTTCAATCTCGGCGGAGAAGCGGCGCAGCGGTCGATCTATGACGCTGTGCTGACGATCCCCGCCGATACGACGACGCCGGTCGATGCCACGCTGATCCCGACCGGCAGCTTCCGCCCGGTCGCGGGAACGCCGTTCGACTTCCGCACGCCGACCGTTATCGGCGCGCGGATCCGCGATGCTAGCGATCCGCAGATCGTCTTTGGCCAGGGCTATGACGAGAATTACGTCCTCGCGCGCACGCTCGGCGCGACGCCGCGGCTTGCGGCGCGCGTCTCCGATCCGGTGAGCGGGCGGACGATGGAAATCCTCTCGAACCAGCCGGGCGTCCAACTTTACACCGGCAACTTCCTCGATGGCACCGCGGTCGGCAAATCGGGCCATGCCTATCGCCAGGGCGACGGGATCGCGCTCGAACCGCAGATATTCCCCGACACCCCCAACCAGCCGGCGCTCGGATCGGCGCGGCTCGATCCGGGCCAGACCTATCGCAACGTGATCGTCTATCGCTTCTCGGTCGCCGCCCGCTAGCGCCAACGATCGCCCTGGTCAGTCTGCTCGCGCTATCCGGGAGGCGCGCGTGAGCAGCCAGGCGGCGAGCGCGCCATAGACCAGCGCTTCCACCGCCAGCGCGATTGCGTCACCCGCCACGTCGTTCAACCCCGCCCCCATCTGGTTAAGCGGCACGAAGATATGCACCGCGAGCGTCGAGGGCGCGAGATGCGCGAGTGCGGCGAGCCAGGACGGCATCTGCTCGAGCGGCCATGCCGATCCGGTGAGGAAGAACAGCGGAACCGAGGTCGGCACGAGCACCGCCATCGCGCGCTCCGAACGATCGAAGAGCCCGCCGAGGAACAGCCCTAGCGCCGCCACCGCTGCGGCAAAGCACGGCACCGTCACCAGCAAGGCCGGGATGTTGCCGCCACGCGGAACATCCTGCAGCCAGAAGATGAAGCCGAAATAGAAGAACGCGGCGAACACGCCGAGCAGCGTCATCGCCGCCCATGCCCCCAAGAACGCGGCACGCCGCATCGGCGGATCGCCGCGCTCGCGTCGCCCGGCGACGAAGGTGGCGACGCCGAACAGCAAGGTCTGCTGGAGGATCACACTCGCGACCGCGGGAAAGACATAGTCCTTATAGCCTGCGCCGGTGTTGAACAGCGGCTCTTGGATGACGCGGACCGGGGTGCGCAGCCCGAGGGCGCGCGCCGCGCTCCCCAGCCGGTTCTCCGCCGCGCCCGCGATCGCCGCGCTGACCCCCTCGCCGATCGCGCTCGCGCGCAACAGATATGCGGCCTTCACCCATACACCGACACCGCCGCCCGGCGCGCCGGTCAGCAGCGAGCGCGTCACCCCGCGCGACAGCAGGATGATCCCGTCGGCCTCGCCCGCGCGCATCCGCGCGGTCGCGCTCGGCATGTCGGCGACCGAGGCGACGATCCGCACTTCGCGCGTCGCCCCCAGATTGCGCAGCACCTCGCGCGTCAGCCCACTATCCTCCTGGTCGACCACCAGCACGGGCACGCTTTGCGTCGCTTCGTGCGCGTACGGCGCGGGATAGTAGAAAGCATACAGCACGACCGCGAGCAGCATCGTGCTGGCGAGCGTGCGCGACGTCAGCACCGTCCGCCACGTCTCCTCGAAGGCTTCGCGAAAGCTCATGCCGCGCTCCGGGCGCTGCGCGCGATCAGCAGCACCGCGCCGCCACCCGCAATCGCGACATAAGCGAGCAGCGCGAGGATCGGCCCGACCGCCGACCCCGCCGCATCCCCGACGAACTGCCCCATCTGCAGCGCGAGGTAATGCGTCAACGGCAGGATCGCACTGACGATCCGCGCAAACCCGCTGCCGCCATCGAGCGGCAAGGTCGCTCCTGAAAAGGCGAGCGCCGATCCGGCATAGACCGCGCTCGCCGAGAGCCCCGTCGAGGTCTCACGCGTCACCGCGACGAGCAGCGCCGAGATGCACGCCGTACCGAGATAGAAAAGCGACTGCCCTGCGACGATCAGCGCGATGCTCCCCTCGACCCGCCACCCGCGCGCGAGCGTCAGGTAGAGCAACCAGGCAACACCCCACAGGCTCATCGCCGCGACATAGGGCAGCATCTTGCCGAACACCGCTCCCGCGACACCACCGCTCGCGCGGGCCCAAGCGGAGAGCGATTTGTCGCGGAGTTCGCGGCCGAGCGCCATCACCGTCACGCATGCGGTCAGCAGGTGGAGCACCGCCGGATTGATCAGCGAGAGCAAATACCATTCGAAACTCGTCGCGGCGTTGTACAGCGCGGTCACTTGCACGGTGAGCGGCATCACGCGCAGCGGTGGCAGTCCGTGGGCGCTCAACTGCGCGGCGACGAGGTCGGTGCTCGCCGCGGTCACCGCGCTCGATATCCCGCGCACCGCCTGCGTGCCGGTCGAGAGGAAGCTCGCTTGGTAGCGGATATGGATCGCGGGCGCTGTACCGCGTGCCACCCCCCGCCCGACGCCGCGCGGGATCTCGACGATCGCCCAGGCCTGCTCGCGCCGCACCAGCGTCATCGCAACGGGCAAATCCCCCCCGACCGAGACGATCCGCACCGCCGGCGACGCATCGACCGCACGCACGATCGCGCGGCTCGCGCTGGTCGCATCATGATCGACGACCGCGATCGGCAGATCACGCGCGACGCCGCCGAACAGCATCGCCCCCATCGCGAACAGCAAGGCGGCGGGCATCAGCGTCAGCATCGCGAGATCCCAGCGACAGCCGCGCAAGTGCGCGAGCTCCGCCGACAGCGCGCGCGCGAACGCGCTCATTGCGGCCAGTCGAACAATACGCTCATGCCCGGCCGCAGATTGGCGAGCGTACCGACCGGGCGCATCCGAACCTCGAACGAGCGCACGTCATAGCCCGATGATTGCCGCGTCGCGCGCCACGTCGCAAAATCGGCCCGCGGCGCGATGCTATAGATACGGAAGCTCGCGGTCGTGCCGAGCGCGGGCACCTTGCCGCGCAGCACCTTGCCCATCGCGATGCCGCGATATTGGTCCTCGCGCACCGTCATCGACACCCACGGATGCGCGACGTCGATCACTTGATAGGCGGGGACAATCGGGCTGACGACCTCGCCCGGCTGGACGAGCTTGCGCGAGACTTCGCCCGCGATCGGCGAGACCAGCCGCGTCTCGCCGCCAAGCGCGGTCGCTGTAGTGAGCGCGGCGCGCGCGATATCGACCTGCGCCGCCGCCACCGCCTTGTTCTGCGGCCGCGCGCCCGCCAACGCCTTGAGATATTGCTGGCGTGCCGCCTCGGCCTGGCGCGCGCTGCTGTCGCGCGCGGCAACGGCTTCGTCACGCCGCTGCGCCGCGATCACGCCCTCGGCATAGAGCGTCTCCGACCGGCGGCTGGTGACTTGCGCCAGATTGGCGACCGATTGCGCCGCCAACCAGACCGCCTTTACGCTCGCGACATCCTCGGCGCGCGCGCCCTGCTCGGTCTCGGACTGGACTGCCTGCGCACTTTGCAAAGCGCCCTTGGCCTGCGCTTGTCCGCCCGCGATCTCGGGGCTCGACAATTCCGCGAGCACTTGCCCGGCACGGACGTGCGCGCCCTCATCGACGAACAGCCGATCGACGCGCGCAAGCGCCTTGGTCGCGACATTGACCTCGTCGGCATCGACCATCCCCTGCAACTGCTCAGGCGCGGGCCGGCTGGCGAGCCACAGGCCAATCGCGAGCAGGATCGCGACGAGGACCAGCGCGGCGTAGAACAGCGGCAGGAGATTGCGCTTGCTACGCGGACTGTCGGTCATGGCGTCACGGCCCCCAGGCGGTGGTCGGCGCGCGCGAGATAGCCGCCGAAACTGTCGAGCTGGTGGCTGGCGACAAGCAGCCCCGCCAGCGCGAGATCATATTCATACGCCGCGGCAATCCGTTGCGTGCGGACCGTCGCGATCGCCGCCTGCGCATCGATCACCGCCGCCGAGGTCGCCTCGCCCTCGTGGAACGAGAGTTCTTGCACGCGCAGATTCTCCTCCGCCGCGGCAACGCTGCTGTCGAGCGAGAGGAAGGTGCGTCGCGCGGTTTCGGTCAGGTCATAGGCGCGGATCGTCTGCGTCGCGATCGTCTTGCGGATTTCGGCCGCGCCGTCGGCGGCCGCGCGCTCGCGTTCGTGCGCCGCATCGAGCGTACGGCGCCGGTCGACGTTCGACAGCAAGGTCATCCGCACCGCGACCCCCGCGATCCAGTCGGGCTCGGTCGGCAGCGCATCGTTGCGGTTGAGATTATACTCACCGAACGCGAACGCCTGCGGCCGATAGCGCGAGCGCGCGAGATCGACCCCGGCCGCGGCGACCGCGCGCGCCGCATCGGCACCGCGCGCTTGCGGATGATCGCTTGCGGCGAGGAACTCGGCCTTGGGCGGCAGCGGCTGGGCGTTGACGAAGAGCGCCGTGGTCGGCTGAACCCCGCCCTCGGCATCGAGCAGCCGCGCGAGCGTATCGCGCGCGGTCGCCGCCTCGAGATCGGCGCGCAGATAGGCGCGGTCGGCGGCATCGCGCGCGACTTGGACCTCGAGCACGCGGGCATGCGACAACACGCCTTGCTGCTCGAGCTTGCGCGCGTCGGAAAGGTGCCGGTCGAAGCCGTCGCGCGTCGCGCGCGTCGAGGCGGCGAGCTGCTCGGCGACTTGCTGCCCGAAATAGGTCCGGACCAGGTTGAGCTGCGACAGATCGCGCCCCTGCGCCTGCGTCGCCTCGGCGATCGCGACGCCGGCCTGCGCGCCACGCTGGATCGCGGGGATCGCACCGCCGGTGTAGAGCGGCAGCGCGGCGGTCACCGTCGGGCGAAACGCCGTATCGCGCGACTGGAAGCGGAGCGTATCCGGGATCGCCGACAACAGCCCGGGCAGCGCCGCGCCGACGCGTTGCGTCACCTGGCTGACGATTTCCTGAAAGCCCGGCGGGAATTGCCCGGGCAAGCCGGCGAGAAAGTCGGTGGTCGCTCCGGTCAGGTCGCGCTTGCTCCCCGACAGGTCGATCGCAAGCGTCTTCTGATATTCGACAAAGCTCGCCGAGGCGGAGACAACGGGCCGCCGCAATGCCTTCAGCGCGTCTGCCGTGGCCTGTGCCGCCCGCACCTCGTGATCCGCAGCACTCAGCGCGCGCGAGCCCTTGCCCAGCGCCTGCGATGCCGCCTCGAAGCTCATCGCCACCGGCGGCGCGACATCCTGCGCCGCAGCGGGCAGCGCAAGAAGAAGACTCACGCCTGCCGCACCAAAGGAAAGCAAATGGGCCATGTCGCCGCCATGCCTCGACTACGGTCCCCGGCGCAAGTCGAAGCGCGCAGAGGCGGGCGCCCTCAGTACGGATTGCCATTGCGTCCGAGGACGCTTGTCTCGGACGTGCACCGATCAAACCTTATGGTAGCTGACGGTAAGCCAGCCAAAGTCACGCCAGTTCGAGCGTCCGGTCCGTCAACCGCGCGAACGCGACATCGTCGAGCGGCTCGCGGAATTGGCAACCCGCCTGATATTCGTCGGCCCAGATGATCGTCGCGACGATCTGGCCGATCTTGGGCAACGTCAGCCAGATCATCGCCCCCTTGGTCATCGGCGAATAGGTGTGGATCTTGGCGCCGTGCAGCGAGACGTCGGTCACCTTGCACAAGGCGCGATCGAGACCGCCGCGGCCCATCTTGGCATCGAGCGAAATCGGCGAACGCGGACTGCGACGGCGATCGGGTCTGACGGCGGGTTCGAATTCGGCGGCGATCATCGGCGGTTCCTTCCCGCGCCATTCGCGGGAGACGAAAGCCTATGCCGGTATCGTTAAGGCGCGGTTAGCGATGCTGCCCCGCGGCGATTTTCCGTGGCCCAAAACAGAACCGGCCCGCTCCCCGTGATGGGGAACGAGCCGGCTCGATCCGCGCAGCGCCGTGCGGCGCTGGTCGCGATGCTTACTTCTTGCCGATCGACGACATCGCGCCGAAACGCTTGTTGAAGCGCGCGACCTGGCCGCCTGCGTCGAGCATCGTGCCGCGCCCGCCGGTCCATGCCGGATGCGCCAGCGGATCGATGTCGAGCGTCATCAGATCGCCTTCCTTGCCCCAGGTGGTGCGGGTCTGGAACTGCGTGCCGTCGGTCATCTGCACCGTGATGGTGTGATAATCGGGGTGAATGCCTTTTTTCACGTCTAAATCTCCGAAGAGCCGCTGGTTACCGACCAGCAGCGAAGTTGCGGCCCCTAGCAGGGCGCAGCGGTCTTTGCAAACTCAACCGCCCCGCAATCCCCACCAGCGGCGCAGCGCGATCAGCGACCAGATCGCCTCGACCCCGCCGAACGGCCACGCGCCCTGAAGAAAGCCATAAGTCGAGCCGAGCACGCACGCCCCGGCAAAGCCGAGCACCCACCAAGGCGAGCGCTGCTCAAACGCATAACAGACCAGCATCGCCGACACGGCAAACAAACCGAACCAGGTCAGCGCGTCCATTACGCCTTTGGCGGATCGGCGATCATCGCGGTAAAATTGGCTTCCGCGGCGAGTTGCCCGTCGATCGTCGCGCGACCGGAGAACTTGCAGACGCTCGAGCGCTTCTGGACGAATTCGACCTCGAGCTTGAGCAGCACGCCCGGCTCGACGGGTTTACGAAACTTCGCGCCGTCGATAGCCATGAAATAGACGAGCTTGCCCGAGCCGGCGAGCCCGAGCGATTCGACGGCAAGGATCCCGGCGGCTTGCGCCATCGCTTCGACGATCAGCACGCCCGGCATGATCGGCCGCCCCGGGAAATGCCCCTGGAAGAACTGCTCGTTGATCGTCACCGCCTTGATCGCGGTGATCGACCGGTCGAGGATCAGTTCCTCGACACGGTCGACCAACAGCATCGGATACCGGTGCGGCAGCGCCGCCATGACCCGCCCGATATCGAGCGGGCCAAGCGGGCCCCTGCTTTCGCTATCGCTCATCAGGCTCAGCGGCCCGATGGCGCCTTGGCGCCGGCAGCCGGCGCTGCGGCGGCGCCACCAGCCTGCTGCGCCTGCGCGCGACGCACGGCCGAGAGATAGACGAGCTGCTGGAACTGCTGCTGCAGCTGCGCGGTCTGCTGGCTCGGCTGCCAGTTGGCGGGCGGCGTGATCGACACTGTCGGGTTTGCGGCGTCGAGGGCTGCCTTGATCTCGTCGGTCATGTCGACTGCCGGCGCGCTGTACTGGACCGAATTGGCCGAGAGCAGCAAGCTGATCTTCTTCGAATCGACGACGGTCTTCACCGCAGCCGAATACTTCTGCGAGATCTGCTCGATCGCCCAGGCCTGGGCGCGCGTTGCAGGTGCGCTGAGACGTGCCGACTCGGCCTGCGCGGTCTTCTGCGCGGCTTCCATCTTGGCGAGGATCGGGTTGCGCGCAGCCTGGGCAGCAGCGATTTCCTCGTCCGACAGACGCTTGTCCTTGTTGGTGTCGAGCGGCGCGCCGAGCGTTGCCATTTCGGTCTGCAGCGCAGCCTGGCGTGCGCTCGCCTGGTCGAGCTGCGCCTTGTAGGTCGTGCTGATCGACTGGTTGGCGGCGTCGAGCGCCTTCGCGGTCAGGATCACCGTCTCGGGATCGGAGATCGCCACGCCATTGGCCTGTGCAAATGCCGAATTCGCCATCGCGAGCGCCGGCACAATCGCCGCGCAACCCAGCATGAGCTTCTGGTACGTCTTCATCAGAACTGTGTCCCTACGTTGAAAGTAACGAGTTTCGAGTCGTCGCTCTTATCCTTGAGCAACGCATAAGCAAGATCGATCCGCAGCGGACCGAACGGCGAGTTCCAGTTGACGCCCGCACCGACCGAAATACGCGGCCGCGGCGAATCGCCACCGAATGTTTCCTTGAACGGCGCGTTCGAACTGGTCGAGGCGACATTGGTCGACGTCCCGGTGCACGCCCCACCGATCGTCGACGAATAGCCGACTGCGCAGGTCGTGGCCGAACCCGGGTTCGTTGCATCGGTATTCGGCACCACATAGAGCGGACTGCCATTCGTCGCGTAGTTTTGCGTAATCAACGGCAGGTAGGTGATGCTTCCATCGGACTCTATCCGCGTTGGGAACTGACCGCCCTGCAACACTGGCGATGTGATTCCGAACAGCGCACCCGCCTGAACGTAGATCGACGGCCGCAGACCGAGTTCGCGCGCGCCCGCACCGAGCGGGATCTCGAGCTCGAGCTTGCCGAGGTAATAGGCGCGACCGCCGAGTGCATCGTCGGCGAGGAGCTGCGTACGATCGGTGACGACCGTCTGCTTGCCCGAAGCATCGGTCGTGAAGCTCTGCCGTTGGACGCGCGGGCCGACGCCGCGAATGTCGAAGCCGCGGAAATCGGGCTCGCCGAGATAGAAGCGATCGGTGATGCGGACATTGTCGATGCCGACGCCACGGCTCTTCTCGAGCGACTTGATATAGCCGCCCTCGACGTTGGCCGAAGCGATGAAGCCGCTGCCGATGTTGAAGAACTTCGAACCCTCGAACTTGGTACGAATGTACTTCACGTCACCGCCGAGCCCGGCAAAATCCTGGCTGAAGATGAAGCGATGCCCCGCGGTCGGCCGCAAGCGGCTGTTGAGGCTGTCGTAGATCAGCGAATAGCCGACCGACGACGTCCAGCGATTGCCGATTGCATCGCACAGATAACGCCCGGCCTGAAGCGGATCGCACCCGTCGTTGGACGAGTTGCCGCGAATGCCGTCGAAATTGCTGTCGGTATAATAGGTCGACTTGTCCAACCCGACCTGATCGTACGACAGGCCATAGCGGCCGGCGAGCTGCCAATATTCGGTCAGCGGCACGCCCGAGCGAATCTGGAAGCCGGTCGAAACCTGCGTATAGGTCGTCTGGCGCTGGTTATTGAGCGTGTAGTTGAACGCGTTGTAATCGCGCCGGAAGATGTCGCCACCGATCGCGATGTTCTTGTTGAACAGATACGGTTCGGTGAACCCCAGTTCGACCGACTTCGAATAGGTCGAATAGTTGACGCTCGCGCGCAGCTCCTGGCCCTTGCCGCGGAAGTTGCGCTGACGGATCGAAGCCTGGATGATGAAGCGTTCGAGGCTTGAATAGCCAGCCGACAGCGACAGCTCGCCGGTCGACTTCTCCTCGAGGTTCGCGGTCAGCACGACGCGGTCGGGCGATGACCCTTGCGTCTGCTTGATCTCGAACTTGTCCTGGAAATAGCCGAGCGAGTTGATGCGGTCCTGCGAGCGCTTGACCTGGAAGCTGTTGAACGCATCGCCCTCCGACAAACGGATCTCGCGACGGACGACCTTGTCCTGCGTCTGCGTGTTGCCGTTGATGTCGATCCGCTCGACATAGGTACGCTTGGCTTCGGCGATGTGGAAGTTGAGCCCCATCGTCAGCGTGTCTTTGTCACGCGCGTAATCGGGGTTCACTTCGGTGAACGCGTAGCCGAACAGGCCGGCCGCTTCGCTCAGCGAGTCGATGGCGGTTTCGACCTTCTTGGCGTCGTACCAATCGCCCTTGTTGATGCCGAGGTTGGCGGCAAGCTTCTTGTTGTCGAAGTCGCGGATGTCGCTGTCGACGGTGATATCGCCGAACTTGTAGCGCTTCCCTTCCTCCACCACGTACGTGATGATGAAGTCCTTTTTGTCGGGCGTCAGCTCGGCGACCGCCGAGGTCACCTTGAAGTCGGCATAGCCCTCCGTCAGGTAGAACTGGCGCAGCTTCTGCTGGTCGTATGCTAGGCGATCCTGATCATAGCTCGTGTTCGAGCTCAGCAGCGTGGTCAGACGCGCTTGCTTGGTCGCCATCTGCTCGCGCAGCTTGCTGTCCGAATAGACCTCGTTGCCGAGGATGTTGATCTGGCGGACCTTCGACTTCGGGCCTTCCGAAACCTCGAAGATCACGTCGACGCGGTTCTGGTCGAGGCTGACCATCTTCGGCTCGACGACCGCAGCGAAGCGGCCCTGGCGACGATACAGTTCGACGATCCGTGCGACGTCCTGCCGGACCGCGGTGCGCGTGAAGATCTGGCGGGGGGCGAGTTTCACCTCCTTCTTGATCTTGTCTTCCTTGAGCCGCTTGTTGCCCTCGAAGATGACGCGGTTGATCACCGGGTTCTCACGAACGCGCAGCACCAGCTCGCCGGTATCGGCGCCGGCGATGATCACGTCGGCGAACAGTTCGCTCGCGTAGAGATCCTTGATCGCCTGATCGAGCGTCTCGTTGGTGAACGCCTGCCCCGTCCGCAGCTTGGTATAGGACAGCACCGTCTCTGGCTCGAGCCGCTGCGCGCCTTCGACGCGGATCGACTTGATCGTACGCGACACGACCGGCGCGGCGGCAGCCACGACCGGAGGTGTGGCCTGCGCGGGAGCTGCGGCGGGCTGGCCCGTCGTCTGCGCCGACGCCGCGAGCGGAACGCCCGTCAGCATCGTGCCGGCGAGCAACACGGCGGTGGCCCGTGCGCCGAAATTGGAAACCTTGATCGCTGTCACATCCCACCCCAAATCGGAGAAAATTCCGCGTGGCCGATAAATCGTCGGCCCGCCCTGCCTTACAAGCGTCAACCGATCAAGCCGGTCAGCGACTTCCAGAGGCCAAATGCGCCGAGATCGTTGATCGTTACCATGATCATCAGCGCGAGAATCGCCGCCAGCCCGCCGCGAAACGCCCATTCCTGGATTGCCGGCGTCACGGGCCTGCGCCGGATCGCCTCGATCGCGTAAAAGAACAGGTGCCCGCCATCGAGCAGAGGGACTGGCAATAAATTGATGAATCCGAGATTAATGGAAACCCCGGCGATCAGGAAGATCAGGTCGGGCCAGCCGAGCGCGAGCTGTTCGCCCGACACTTTGGCAATGCGCAGCGGCCCGCCAAGTTCGTCGACCGAGCGCCGCCCGGTGATGATCTGGCCCAGGCCGTCGAGCGTTGTCCGCAGGATCTTGCCCGTCATTGCGACGCCGAACGCGGGCGCCTCGAGCAAGCTGACGGGGCGCGCGACGGGTGCGGTCGGGCCGATCCCGAGCAAGCCCTTCTTGAATTCGTTGCCGAAACGATCGCGCTCGGTCGCGGTTCCGAGCACGGCTTCGCGCTCGACGGTTGCTCCGCCGCGGACGTAACTGACCATCACACGCTCGCCGGGGCGTAGCATGGCGAATTGCGCGACATCGTTGAAGGTCGCGATCGGGCGTCCGCCAAGCGCGGTGATGCGATCACCCGGCTGCATGCCGATCGTCGACGCGGCGCTGCCGGGGCTGACCAGACCGACAACGGACGGCGTCCGGTCGACCCCGAAGGTCATGGCAAATCCCGAAAGGATGATGATCGCGACGATGAAATTGGTGATCGGCCCCGCCGCGACGACGATCGCGCGCTGCCACACCGGACGCGCCTGCAAAGTCCGCGCGCGCTCTTCGGATGGCAGTTCGAGCCATGCCGGATCGGGAGTGCTCGCAGCGTTGAGATCGCCCGCGAACTTCACATAGCCACCAAGCGGCAGCGCGCTGAACTTCCAGCGCGTCTTGCGGCGGTCGGTCCAGCCGAACAGCTCGTGGCCAAAGCCGATCGAAAATGCGTCGATCTTCACGCCGAACAGCCGCCCGGCGAGATAGTGTCCAAGTTCGTGCAGAAAAACGAGCGGCCCGATGACGAGCGCAAAAGCGAGGACGGTAAGCAACAGGCCTGGGGATTGGCTCAAACCGAGATATCCTTCACGTTCGCCCCTCTCGCCGCCCCGCTGCGCGACCCGACATGCCGGCGCGCCATCCTGCGCGCTTCGGCATCGACCACGAGCACGTCTTCCAACGTCGCCGGTGCGGCCGGATCATAGCCCTCGAGCGTATCGGCGACGATTGCGGCAATTTCGAGGAAGCCGATCTCGCGGGCGAGAAAAGCCGCGACCGCGATCTCGTTGGCCGCATTGAGGATCGCCGGGCGCGCGCCGCCCGCGTTGAGCGCATCGCGCGTCAGCTGCAACGCCGGGAAGCGCACCGGATCTGGCGCAGTGAAATCGAGCCGGCCGATCGCGACGAGATCGAGCGGTGCCATCGGCGTGGCCATCCGGTCGGGCCAGGCGAGGCACGAGGCGATCGGCACGCGCATGTCGGGCGGGCCCATCTGCGCCAGCACCGAGCCGTCGACATAATCGACCAGCGAATGGATCACCGATTGCGGATGGATCACGATCTCGATCGCGTCGTTCGGCACCGGGAACAGCCGCGCCGCCTCGATCAGCTCGAGCCCCTTGTTGAACAAGGTGGCCGAATCGACCGAGATCTTCGCGCCCATCGACCAGTTCGGATGCGCGACCGCCTGTTCGGGCGTGACGCTGCGCATCTGCTCGGTCGACCATTCGCGAAACGGTCCACCGCTGCACGTCAGGATGATCCGCCGGACGCGCTCCGGGCGCGCTGCGTCGAAGCATTGGAAGATCGCATTGTGCTCGGAATCTGCAGGTAACAGCGTCGCGCCCGATTTGGCTGCGGCGGCGAGCACGACCTCGCCTGCCGACACTAGCGGCTCCTTGTTGGCGAGGATCACCGTCTTGCCGCCGGCGATCGCCGCCATCACCGGCTCGAGCCCAGTACAGCCGACGATCGCGCCCATCGTGATGTCGGCGCCCATCGCCGCCGCCTCGATGATCGCGGCACGCCCGCCTGCGCAGCCGATATTGGTCCCGGCGAGCGCCGCGCGCAGTTCGGGCAGGCAGCTCTCATCCGCGACAACGGCGAGCTTCGCGTTTGTGCGGATCGCCGCCGCGGCGAGCCGCGCGACGTCGCAATTGGCGGTCAGCGCGAGCACCGCGAACCGGTCGGGCTCGCGCTCGATCAGATCGAGCGTCGACGTACCGATCGAACCGGTCGCGCCGAGAATTGTAATCGTCTTCACCACCAATAGACTTTCGGTAACAGGATCAGCAGCGCCGCGACGGGGGCGACGGGCACCAGCCCGTCGAGGCGATCGAGCACGCCGCCATGGCCGGGCAGCAGCGTGCCGCTATCCTTGACGCCCGCCTGGCGCTTGAGCCAGCTTTCATAAAGATCGCCCGCCTGTGCAAGCACGGCGAGCAAGGGCGTCGCCAGCGTCAGGCGAAGCGGCAGGCCATAGTGCAGATGCATCGCCGCGGCGAACAGGCTCGCCGCAGCAACGCCGCCGGCAAGGCCGGCCCAGGTCTTGTTGGGGCTGATCGCCGGGGCGAGCTTGGGCCCGCCGATCGCGCGTCCCGCAGCATAGGCGCCGATGTCGCACGCCCAGACCAGCGCCAGCGCCCACAGCGTGAGCACCACGCCCTCGCGCTGATGCCGGATCAGCAGCAGCGCCATGATCGGCAGCCCGACATACAGCACGCCACGCGCGAGGCCGGGGAGCCGCGTCACGATCACGACGAAGAACGCCGCGCCGATCAACAAGCCAAGCGACAGGAACCCCGCCCCTGCCCCGACCACCGGCATCATGATCGCCAGCGGCACCGACAGCGCATATTGCGCGAGCCGCTTGGTGTGCGGCGGCGCATGTTGCAGATCGGACCACTCGGCCATCATGAACAAGCCGAGCACGACGCACAGCAGCCAGAACGCGATGCTGCCGAACACGATCGCGCCGAGCGCAACCGCAATCAGCGCCAATCCGACAACGATCCGGAGTGTAAGATTCGACGGGCCGGCCGCCTTGGGGACGGCGGTCACAGGCCGCCGAACCGCCGTTGCCGCTGTCCGAAGGTCGCGATCGCGCCAGCCAGCGTCTCGGCATCGAATTCGGGCCAGAGCGTGTCGACGAACAGCAATTCGGCATAGGCCGCCTGCCACAGCAGGAAATTCGACAGCCGGACTTCGCCCGACGTACGGATCAACAGATCGAGCGGCGGCAAGTCGCGCGTGTCGAGTTCATCCTCGAACATCGCAGCGTCGATCGTCGCGGGGTCGAGCGTACCGGCCTGAGCGCGTTCTGCCATGCGCCGGGCGACTTCGACGATCTCGGCCTGCGCGCCGTAATTGAGCGCCATCACGAGGATCGGCCCGGTATTGACTGACGTGCGCGCGATCGCGGTGTCGATCAGCTCGACGAGGTCGGGCGTGAAGCGGCGATAGTCGCCGATGATGCGAAGCCGCACATTGTCGCGCACCATCTCGTCGAGATCGCTGCGGATGAAGACGCGCAGCAGACCCATCAGGTCGCTGACTTCCTCTTCCGGCCGCCGCCAATTCTCGCTCGAGAAGGCGTAGAGCGTCAGCGCCTCGATCCCCATCGCACGCGCCGCGCGCGCGACTCGGCGGACTGCCTCGACACCCTGGCGGTGCCCGGCGATCCGCGGCAGATGCCGCTTCTTGGCCCAGCGACCATTGCCGTCCATGATGATCGCGACGTGGCGCGGGAGCACCCCGGCCACGGTCGCAGGATCGGCAGCCCGGGCGGCGAACGGCCTCACTTGCCCAGGATTTCCTTTTCCTTGGCCGATGCCGCGGCATCGATGTCGGCAATCGTCTTGTCGGTCAGCTTCTGGACCTCGGTCTCGAGCTTCTTGCGATCGTCCTCGCCGAACACACCCTTCTTCTCGTCGACCTTGAGCGAATCCATCCCGTCACGGCGCACGTTGCGCGCAGCGATGCGGGCATCCTCGGCATATTTGCCGGCGAGCTTGGCGAGTTCCTTGCGGCGCTCCTCGGTCAGATCGGGGATCGGCAGACGCAGCGTGGTGCCATCGACGATCGGGTTGAGGCCGAGCCCGGCCGAACGGATCGCCTTGTCGCACGGGCCGACGTTCATCTTGTCCCACACCTGGACCGAGATCATCCGCGGCTCGGGCACCGAGACGGTCGCGACCTGGTTGAGCGGCATTTGCGCGCCATACACTTCGACCGTCACCGGATCGAGCAACGAGGTGGAGGCGCGACCGGTGCGGAGCCCGCTGAGATCGCCCTTGAGCGATTCGACGCTGCCGGCCATGCGGCGTTCGAGATCAGCCTTGTCATACGCGGCCATGGATCAGTCTCCCTTGATATGCTGAACGGTCGTCGAGACGCCTTCGCCGCGCAGTACCGCGGCAAGGTTGCCCGACTGACGGATATTGAAGACGACGATCGGAATATTGTTGTCACGGCACAAGGCGATCGCGCTGGCGTCCATCACCTTGAGGTCCTGCGCGAGCACGGTGCCGTAGCTGACGGTGTCGTAGCGCTTTGCGGTCGGCACGAGCTTCGGGTCGGCATCATAGACGCCGTCGACCGAAGTGCCCTTGAAGAGCGCGTCGCACTTCATTTCCGCTGCACGCAGCGCTGCGCCGCTATCGGTTGTGAAGAACGGGCTGCCGACGCCGGCCGCGAAGATCACGATGCGCCCCTTTTCGAGGTGACGCTCGGCGCGGCGGCGGATGAACGGCTCGCACACCGAGGCCATCGGGATGGCGGACTGGACGCGCGTCTCGACGCCGATCTGCTCGAGCGCATTCTGGACGGCGAGCGCGTTCATCACGGTCGCAAGCATGCCCATGTAGTCGCCGGTCGCGCGGTCCATGCCGCGTGCCGCGCCCGAGATGCCGCGGAAGATGTTGCCACCGCCGACGACGACGCAGAGTTCGTAGCCCTGGTGCTTCACGTCGGCGATTTCTGCCGCGACGCGTGCGATGACGTCGGGATCGATCGACAGGCCGCCCGAGCCCATCAAGACTTCGCCCGATAATTTCAACAAGATGCGTTTGTGGGCGATTGTCACGAGAATCCAGACTGCAATGGGCTTGGTCCGCCAGCGGGCGGTGCGGCGCGGACCTTATCGGCGACGCCGGATGATTGGAAGCGCGGAAACCGTGCGGAGTGAACGGGTCGGCGCGGATGTGGGCGTGCCCCCGCTTCCGTCACCCTCGCGAAAGCGAGCGTCCCGCTTCTTCTTCTCGGCCCGGGCCAGGCAGCGGGATCCCCGCTTTCGCGGGGATGACGGGTTCCCGACGTAATAAGGGCCGCACCATCCGGCGCGGCCCCTGCCCTTTGTCGTCCTGCCCGAAGGCGAAACCGAACCGCTTACGCGGCCGGCTGCTGCGGAACGCCCGAAGCGGCAGCGACTTCGGCTGCGAAGTCGCTCGATTCCTTCTCGATGCCTTCGCCGAGCTGGAAGCGGACATAGTCCTTGAGCTCGATCGACTTGCCGGCGGCCTTGGCAGCGTTGGCGACGACGTCCGAGATCTTGGTCTTGCCGTCCATCACCAGCAGCTGGCTGACGAGCGCGTTTTCCTTGCAGTACTTGGCGATCGCACCGTCGACCATCTTGGCGACGATGTCGGCAGGCTTGCCGCTCTCCGATGCCTTCTCGGTCGCGATCGCACGCTCGCGCGCGACGATCTCGGGGTCGAGGCCGTCCTCGTTGAGCGCGAGCGGGAAGGCCGCCGCGATGTGCATCGCGATCTGCTTGCCGAGCGGGAGGAGCACGTCCTCGCCAGCTTCGCTCTCGAGCGCGACGAGCACGCCGATCTTGCCGAGGCCAGGCGCTGCTGCGTTGTGGATGTACGGCACGATCGCGCCCGAGGTCACTTCGAGGCGCTTGGCGCGACGCAGGTTCTGGTTCTCGCCGATCGTCGCGATGTTGCTGGTCAGCGTCTCTTCGACGGTCTTCTCGCCGATCGAGGCCTGCTTGATCATTTCGATATCGTCGCCGAGCGCGAGCGCGACTGCGGTAACGTCACGCACGAAGGTCTGGAACTGGTCGTTCTTCGCGACGAAATCGGTCTCCGAATTGACTTCGACCGCCGCACCCTTGGTGCCGTTGACTTCAACGCCGATCAGGCCCTCGGCCGCGGTGCGGCTCGACTTCTTGGCAGCGGCAGCGAGGCCCTTGGCGCGCAGCCAATCCATCGCCGCCGTCATGTCGCCAGCCGCTTCGGTCAGCGCCTTCTTGCAGTCCATCATGCCCGCGCCGCTCTTTTCGCGCAGGTCCTTAACCGCTGCTGCAGTGATCTCGGCCATGTGAAAATCCTCTTGTCTGTAGATACGAATATAGGCGGAGCGGGGCGAAAAGCCCTACCCCGCCCATAGGTCAGTTCGGTGACGCTTACGCGTCGATCTGGCGCTCGGCCTCGGCGACCATTTCGGCCTGCAGAGCTGCGTCCGATGCCGGCGTGATTTCGGCGGCAGGAGCCTCCGGTGCCACGGTCAGCGCTTCCTCGGCGGGTGGCGCTTCCATCGAACCGATGTCCTGACGGCGCGACATCTGCTCGTTGCCACCGCGCGTCGCGGCGATCGCGATCGCTTCGCAATACAGGCGGATCGCACGGCTGGCGTCGTCGTTCGCCGGAACCGGGAACGCGATGCCGTCGGGCGAAACGTTCGAATCGAGGATCGCAACGACGGGGATGCCGAGCGTGTTGGCTTCCTTGATCGCCAGCTCTTCCTTGTTCGCGTCGATCACGAACATCACGTCGGGAATGCCGCCCATGTCGCGGATGCCGCCGAGGCTGAGCTCGAGCTTGTCGCGCTCGCGCGTCAGCTGGAGGACTTCCTTCTTGGTCAGGCCGTGCGTGTCGCCCGAGAGCTGCTCTTCGAGCGTCTTGAGGCGCTTGATCGAACCCGAGATGGTCTTCCAGTTGGTGAGCATGCCGCCCAGCCAGCGATGGTTGACGAAATGCTGGCCCGAACGGCGAGCGGCGTCAGCGACGGGCTCCTGCGCCTGGCGCTTGGTGCCGACGAACAGGACCTTGCCGCCAGCGGCGGTCGACGCCGAGACGAACTCGAGCGCGCGCGCGAAGAGCGGAACGGTCTGCGAGAGATCGAGGATGTGGACGCCGTTGCGGTCGCCAAAGATGTAAGGCTTCATCTTCGGGTTCCAGCGATGCGTCTGGTGGCCGAAGTGTGCGCCCGTTTCGAGCAATTGCTGCATGGAGACGACTGGTGCCGCCATAAGATAGTTCCTTTCCGGTTGTGCCTCTGGGAAGCGAGTCATCCGTGGATCCAGGGTGAAACCCCGGACGGACACCGGCAATATGTGCTTCCCATGCGGTGTGAAGGAGGTCCCGTTAGCCGAGCTTGCCCCAACAATCAACCCGGAACACGACTTGACACGCAGAACGGAAACGGAACATACCATGTTCGAGAGCGGAACGGGGAACCCGAACGCCTTAAGGATGTTGCGACTTTATGACGCTTCACCGTGATAGACGGAGATAAACGATGGCTGTTATCGGTTTCCTGGTTTTTGCAAGCGCGCTGGCAGCGAGCGTTGCGGTGTTCTGGTTGACGCTTGTGCCGGCCTTGCCGCGGATCGTTGCGTTGCTCCGCGACGGTGTAGATCCGATGGCGACGCGACCTCCAGTTTGGATCGTCAGCGAACCTCGGCTTCGGGCGCGGATGCGGACGGTGTCGGCGGTAGCCCGGCCGAAGCTGCGCGCTGCCGCTTGACCTTTGCATAGGCGGCGATGCTGAACGGCACCGTCGCCAGATAGGCGGCACACAAGAACGTGAGCGTGTGCCATGGCGCGGAAATCAGCGCCGCGCCGAGCAACACGACGACTGCGATCGCCTCGAAGCGGATATTGGTGCGCAGTTTGAGCGACGACCAGCTGAAGGTCGCGACGCTCGACACCATCAGGATCGCCATCAACGCGACCCACGGCCCCACGATGAACGGCGAGCGCCACAGATCGAGGCCGGTCCAAAACCACAGATAGAGTGGCAACATCGCGAGCCCTGCGCCGACCGGCGCCGGTGAACCGGTGAGGAAACCAGCCGATTTGTGCGGCTGTTCGGCGACATCGATCCCAGCGTTGAAGCGTGCCAACCGCAGGGCACAAAACACCGCGAACACCAACGCGACGAGCCACCCGAAGCGCGGCACTTCCTTGAGCGACCATAAATAGAGAATCAGCGCGGGCGAGACGCCGAATGAAATCGCGTCGGACAGCGAATCGAGTTCAGCGCCGAACCGGCTCTCGCCGCGGACCATCCGTGCGATTCGGCCGTCGATCCCGTCGAGCACACTGGCGATCATCACCATCAGCACCGCGGTTTCCCACTGCTCGGCGATTGCGAAGCGAATCCCGGTAAGCCCGGAACACAAGGCCAAGGCGGTGACCGCGTTGGGCGCGACGGCCCGCAATGGCAGGCCGCGCGCAGCGGTGCGGCGCAGGGGCGTGGTCATGCGGCGATGCCCGGCAGGCCGGCGGACATTATCCGCGAAATGATGACGCTTTCAGCCGCGCACGAACGCACGGTCGGCCATGTAGCGGACAACGCTTCGACAAGCTCGACGCGAATGGCAGGCGAAGACCACCGCACAGGTGACGCTGAAACACGCTCGATCACTGCGCAATCCCGCTTGCGACCGCGCCGCCGATGCGCCCGAGAATCGTCTCGCCAGCCACGCTGCGCTGGCCGAGGACGACCTGGCACGCACAATCATCGGGCAGGAACACATCGAGCCGGCTGCCGAAGCGAATGAGACCGATCCGCTGCCCCGCCGCGATCATGTCGCCTGGCTTGACGAACGGAACGATCCGCCGCGCGAGCAGCCCGGCGATCTGGGTGAAGCCGATGCGCCGGCCGTCGCGACCCTCGACGACGATATGCTGTCGCTCATTGTCCTCGCTCGCCTTATCGAGCTCGGCGTTGACGAACTTGCCCGAGATATAGACCACCTGCTTGACCGTGCCGGCGATCGGGGTGCGATTGATGTGCACGTCGAACACCGACATGAATACCGAAACGCGGATCAGCGGCGCGTCGCCGAGGCCATTCGGCCCGGCGAGCTCGCGCGGAACGGCCACGCGTTCGATCATCGAGACCAAGCCGTCGGCAGGCGAAATGATCAGACCGTCGCCCGACGGCGTGACGCGAACCGGATCACGGAAGAACAAGGCGACCCACAATGCGAGCCCGAGCAGGGGCCACGTCAGGATGGGTACGAACACCCACGCGAGGAAGGCGATCAGCAGCGCGATCGCGACATATTTACGCCCCTCGGGGTGCAGATCGGGAACGCGCCATTTCACGGCTTCGGCGGACGGGGTCAGCTTGTCGGATGGTATCATGCCGGAAACTGTAGCTCACCCCCCTCGCTGCGACAATCGCGAACCCAAAGCGCTCCGCCCTGGACCGGGTGCGGGTTGATCACCGCGCGCCATGCTCCTAGACGCTCCCCAAACCTCCCTTCAGGAAAGAGCGGAAATGGCGAAGATCAAGGTAAAGACGCCCGTCGTGGAAATCGATGGCGACGAGATGACGCGGATCATCTGGCAGTGGATCCGCGAGCGCCTGATCCTCCCCTATCTCGACATCGATCTCGAATATTACGACCTCGGCATGATGAGCCGCGACAACACCGACGACAAGATCACCGTCGACAGCGCCAAGGCGATCCAGAAGTACGGCGTCGGCGTTAAGTGCGCGACGATCACCCCCGACGAGCAGCGCGTCGAAGAATTCGGCCTCAAGAAGATGTGGAAGTCGCCCAACGGCACGATCCGCAACATCCTCGGCGGCACGATCTTCCGCGAACCGATCGTGATCAAGAACGTTCCCCGCCTGATCCCGGGCTGGACGCACCCGATCGTCGTCGGTCGTCACGCATTCGGCGATCAGTATCGCGCGACCGATTTCCTCGTCCCCGGCCCCGGCAAGCTGCGGCTCGTGTTCGAAGGCGACGATGGCAAGGTCATCGACCGCGAAGTGTTCCAGTTCCCGTCGTCGGGCGTGGCGCAGGCGATGTACAACCTCGACGACTCGATCCGCGATTTCGCACGCGCCTCGATGCATTACGGCCTCAACCTGAAGTGGCCGGTCTACCTGTCGACCAAGAACACGATCCTCAAATATTACGACGGCCGCTTCAAGGACCTGTTCGCCGAGGTCTTCGAGACCGAGTTCAAGGACAAATTCAAGGAAGCGGGCATCTCCTACGAGCATCGCCTGATCGACGACATGGTTGCATCCGCCCTCAAGTGGCACGGCGAGTTCGTCTGGGCGTGCAAGAACTATGACGGCGACGTCCAGTCGGACCAGGTCGCTCAAGGGTTCGGCTCGCTCGGCCTGATGACCTCGGTGCTGCTCACGCCCGACGGCAAGACGGTCGAGGCGGAAGCCGCACACGGCACCGTCACGCGCCACTTCCGCCAGCACGAGCAGGGCAAGGCGACCTCGACGAATCCGATCGCGTCGATCTTCGCCTGGACCGGCGGCCTCAAGTATCGCGGCAAGTTCGATGGTACGCCCGAAGTGACCAAGTTCGCCGAGACGCTCGAGAAGGTCTGCATCCAGACGGTCGAGGACGGTCACATGACCAAGGATCTCGCGCTGCTGATCGGCCCGGAGCAGCCGTGGATGACGACCGAGCAGTTCTTCGAGCAGGTCCGCGTTAACCTCGAAGCCAAGATGGGCGAAATCACCGGCTGATACCGGCGTTCCGGGAGATGAGGAGCCCCGGGGTTGCGAGCGTCCTGCTTGCCCCCCCGGGCTCCTTGCTCCGAACGGTCGTCAGGTATCGGGCGGCGCGACGACGACGATCGCGCAGTTAATCGCGCTGCCTTCGGAGCACAATCGGCCGACCTGAGCGGCCCGCAACCAACAACCGGATGATGATACCGGCCGGTTCAGCGCCGACAATCAGCACATCTGTGTCAGGCATAAGCTGACAAAGCGGCCGCAAGCTGGTCTAACGGCTGCATGGCATCTCCCCTTCTCTCTTCCGGCTTCAGCGACGCGCTCGTTATCCTCGGCGCCGCGGGGTTGGTCATTCCGGCATTTGCCCGCGCGAAGATCAGTCCGGTCATCGGCTTCATCCTCGTCGGCCTGCTCGTCGGGCCATTCGGGCTCGGTGCGCTCGTCAAGAGCTACCCCTGGTTGTACCACATCACGATCTCCGACCCGCACGCGATCGAACCGTTCGCCGAGTTCGGCATCGTGTTGCTGCTGTTCTCGATCGGGCTCGAGCTGTCGTTCAAGCGCTTGTGGTCGATGCGCCAATTGGTCTTCGGCACGGGCGCCGCGCAGCTGATCGCGTCGGGCATTATCCTCGGAACCGGCCTGCACCTGCTGATGGGGCTGGCCTGGACTGGGTCGATGGCACTCGGGATCGCGCTTGCCCTATCGTCAACTGCGCTGGTGTTGCCGATCGCGGGGACCGCGAGCCCGGTCGGGCGCACCGCATTCGCGATGCTGCTGTTCGAGGATCTCGCGCTGGTCCCGATCATCTTCGTGCTCGGTGCGCTCGGGCCGATGGCGGCGGCGGCGGGCTGGGCCGGATTCGTCAAGGTCGGCGGCCTCGCGGTGCTGACGGTCGCGATCCTGTTCGTGGGCGGGCGCGTGCTGCTGCCGCGGCTGTTCGCGCAAGCCGCGCGCACCAAGAGCCCCGAACTGTTCCTCGCCGCCTCGCTGCTCGTCGTGATCGCCGCGAGCTTGGCGACCACCGCCGCGGGTCTTTCGCCGATCGTCGGCGCGCTGCTCGCTGGACTGCTGATCGCCGAGACCGACTATCACAGTGAAGTCGAGGTGATGACCGCGCCGTTCAAGGGGCTCGCGCTCGGTGTGTTCCTCATCACCGTCGGGATGAGCGTCGATATCGGCGCGATCCTCGCGGATTGGAGCAGCTATCTGCTCGGCATCGCCGCGGTCGTGGCGATCAAGGCGGTGGTGACCTTCGCGCTGCTGCGGCTTTCGGGTCTGGGTGGCGGGGTTGCCGCGGAAACCGGCGTGCTGATGGGCAGCCCGTCCGAGACCACGCTGATCGTGCTCGGCGCAGCGGGACAGGCGCAATTGCTGGCGCCTGGACTTACCAGCTTCTGGCAGACGGTGACCGCGATCGGCCTCACCATCACGCCGCTGCTGGCGATGCTCGGCAAGCGCGCGGCGAAGCGGATCGAGCTCCGCGGCGACACCTTGCCTGAGGCGGAGATTTCGCCCGAGGGGCCGGGCACGGTCGTAATCGGCTTTGGTCGCGTCGGTCGGATGGTGTGCGATATGCTCGCGGTGCACGGCCAGCCCTATGTCGCGGTCGAGGCGGACATCGACGCAGTGACCGCAGCGCGCGCCGAGGGAT
Source organism: Sphingomonas sp. PWP1-2 (assembly GCF_049898305.1). Classification (NCBI taxonomy): domain Bacteria; kingdom Pseudomonadati; phylum Pseudomonadota; class Alphaproteobacteria; order Sphingomonadales; family Sphingomonadaceae; genus Sphingomonas; species Sphingomonas sp. PWP1-2. The sequence goes on along the minus strand of NZ_JAFCXM010000002.1, from coordinate 295,247 downwards.
ATCCGGTGATTTTCGGCGACGTGGTCCGTCCCGAGCTCGTCGACCGACTCAATCTGGGGCGCGCCAAGGCGCTGATCCTGACGATGAACGACCCGGTGCTGAGTGTGTCGATGACGCGGCGAGTGCGCGGCTGGGTGCCCGATCTGCCGATCATCGTGCGCGCACGCGATACCGCGCATGCCGCGCAACTCTACAAGGCCGGGGCGAGCGATGCCGTGCCCGAAACGCTCGAAAGCTCGCTGCAACTGGCCGAGGCTGTGCTCACCGACCTCGGCGTCGCGGTCGGGCCCGTGATCGCCTCGATCCACGAAAAGCGCGACGAACTGCGCCAGGAGATCAAGGCGGCGGCCGAGATGGAAGTCCTGCCGCGGCTCAAGCGGGTGCGCGGCATCATCCGTACCGAGGGTAGCCCGGCCTGACGCCCACGTGCGGCCCCGCCGCGCGTTGATCCGAAACGCCGCTAATCGCGCCGCGATCGACTGAGGGCGGACCGCCATCGTTTGAAGGCAATTGCAGCGGTTTGGGACCACATCCCGCCGGCTCGATCCACGGCAAGCGCGCTGAACACGCGCGCGAGCGCATCCGAAACCGATGCAACCGGCTTTGACGCGGCCCGCCGCATGATGCGACCAGGAGCAGCGCCAACGCTCGCGCTGCCGAACCTCTCCCCGATCGACTCGATCCGACAGCCTCCGCTGCCGGCACCGGACACCCGCGTCGGGAGAGAATCGCCAGCCCGCCGTCCTGCGCCTGTGATCGCGTCGTCGCATCATCATAGCCCAGGGGGACATCATGACGTGTGGTTGCTGCATCATTCCAGAAGACATCCTGCTCCGCTTCGCATCCGATCCCGAACTGTCCGACGCGGCGCGCCAGGCGCTGCATCACACCGCCGAGATCAGCGGCCAGATCCGCGCGTTGCGCCAGCAGAACGCCGCGCTGACGCTGACCGCGCTCCGGCTGCCCCTGCCGCGCACGCCGATCCCGTTTCCGCTGCCGCACGTGCTTCCCGACGCGCACGTCTTCGATTGTCACCACACGACGGCGCTGCCCGGGGTGCAGGTCGCCAATCCGGGGTCGTCGCCCGACGGTCCGATCAAGCGCGCCTATGTCGAATCGGAGAATGTCGCGAAATTCTATTGGGACAATTTCAAGCGCGATTCGATCGACGGCAATCACATGACGCTCGTCTCGTCGGTCCATTACGGGGTGAAATACAACAACGCCTTCTGGAACGGCGCGCAGATGACGTACGGCGATGGCGACGGGCAGATCTTCCTCGATTTCACGCTGGGTGACGACGTGATCGCGCACGAACTGACGCATGGCGTGACCCAGCACAGCCTCGGCCTTGCCTATTCGGGCGAGGCGGGCGGGCTTAACGAAAGCATGTCCGACGTCTTCGGATCGATGTTCCGCCAATGGGAGAAGAAGCAGGTCGTCACCAAGGCCGACTGGCTGATCGGCGCCGACATCATGGGGCCGCTCTCCAAGCAAAAGGGCTTTACGGCGGCCCCCAAGAGCCCGCACGCGATGGCGCCGCAGCCCGACCATTATTATCCCGGCATCGGCAACCTCGATCCGCATTATTCGAGCGGCCCGCCCAATCTCGCCTTCTACAAGGCGGCCCAGGCGATTGGCGGGCATTCGTGGGAAAAAGCCGGCAAGGTCTGGTACACGGCACTGACCACCGCGCCGCCGATGCCCAATATGACGATGTCCAAATTCGCCGCCCGCACCCGTAAACTCTCGACGAGCCTGTTCCCCAATGATCCTACGGTCCATAACGCTGTCGACGCTGCTTGGACTGCTGTCGGCTTGTAATCCCGGTCGGCCCGCGGCCCTCCCAACCAAGGCAATCGCGATGCGTGAGATTTCGATCGAAGGCTTTGGCGGATTCGTTGGTGCGGGAGGGCCGGCGAGCCACGTCCATCAGCGCGGGCGGCTCGACTGGTCGGCTTTGTCGGCGGCCGATCAGGCGGCGCTCAACCGGCTCTTTGCCAAGCAGGCGCGGGTCGACGCCAACCTGTTCTATCGTCTGACGCGGGTTGGCGCAGGCGGGACCGAGACGGTCGATGCCCTGCCCGACCAGATCCCGCCCGCGCTCTTGGCGAGCGTGCAGACGACGCTCGACTGAGGGCGCGACGACGCTGGAGGTGGGGCGGGACGGCTGGCGTTACGCCGCCAGCGCCGCCTTGACCGCGTCGACCGCCTCGCCACCCTTGGCGCCATCGGGGCCGCCGCCTTGCGCCATGTCCGGGCGACCGCCGCCGCCCTGACCGCCGAGCGTGGCGACGGCGATCTTGAGCAGATCGACCGCACTGCGCGTGCCCACCAGATCGGCGGTCACGCCGACCGCGACCGAAGCGCGACCGTCATTGACCGCGACGATCATCGCGACGCCCGAGCCGAGGCGTTGTTTCATGTCGTCGACCGTGCCGCGCAAGCCCTTGGGATCGAGCCCCTCGACCACTTGCCCGAGGAACGCGACGTCGCCGATCATCTCGGGACCAGCGGGCGCCGCCCCTGCCCCCCCGCCGAGCGCGAGCGCCTTCTTGGCCTCGGCGAGTTCGCGCTCGAGGCGACGGCGATCTTCGACCAAAGCGGCGACGCGCGCCGGCACTTCATCGGGCGACGATTTGAGCGCGGTCGCGGCTTCGCGGAGCTTTTCATCGCGGCCGGTGAAATAGGCCCGCGCGGCTTCGCCAGTGAGTGCCTCGACGCGGCGGATCCCCGAGGACACGGCGCCTTCGCCGACCACCGCGAACAGGCCGATATCGCCGAGCGCGCGGACGTGCGTGCCGCCGCACAGCTCGAGCGAGTAGGTCTTGTCGACCCCGTCCTCCTTGGCGGTCCCCATCGACACGACGCGGACTTCGTCGCCATACTTTTCGCCGAACAGCGCCATCGCGCCTTCCTCGATCGCTTCGTCGGGCGTCATCAGCCGCGTCGCGACGGGCGAGTTGCCGCGGATGTGGTGGTTCACATCGGCCTCGACCAAAGCGAGCGCCGCCGGATCGATCGCGCTTGGCTGCGAGAAATCGAAGCGCAGGCGTTCGGGCGCGACGAGGCTCCCTTTCTGCGCGACATGCAGGCCGAGCCGCTGGCGCAGCGCCTCGTGCAGCAGATGCGTCGCGCTGTGGTTGGCGCGGATGCGGTCGCGGCGCGCGCGGTCGATCGTCAAATGGAGCGCATCACCGACCGCGATCTCGCCCTCGGTGATCGTGGTGGCGTGCGCGAACAGGCGACCGAGATACTTCCGCATATCCTCGACCTGGCCCACCACGCCCGGCGCGGTGAGCGTGCCGGTGTCGCCAACCTGACCGCCGCTCTCGGCGTAGAACGGCGTCTGGTTGAACAGGATCTCGACGCTCTCTCCCGCAACGGCGCGCTCGACGCGCGCGCCGTCCTTGACGATCGCGACGACCTGGCCCTCGCCTTCCTCGGCGGTGTAGCCGATGAATTCGGTGCTGCCGGTCGCCTCGGCGATGTCGAACCACACGTCATCGGAAGCGCGCTGGCCCGAGCCCTTCCAGGCGGCGCGCGCGGCGCGCTTCTGCTCGGCCATCGCGGTGTCGAAGCCCGCGCGGTCGATGCCGAAGCCCTGTGCGCGGAGAGCGTCCTCGGTCAGATCGTAGGGGAAGCCGAACGTGTCGTAGAGCTTGAACGCGGTCTCGCCGGGCAGCGTCGCGCCTGGCTCCATGCTCGCAGTCGCTTCGTCGAGCAGCCGCAGGCCGTTAACCAGCGTGCGGCGGAACTGCGTTTCCTCCTGCAGCAGCGTCGATTCGATCGACGCCTGTGCGCGGACGAGTTCCGGGTATGCCGCGCCCATTTCCGCGACGAGCGCAGGCACGAGCCGGTGCATCAACGGCTCGTTCGCGCCGAGCAAATGCGCGTGGCGCATCGCGCGGCGCATGATCCGGCGCAGCACGTAGCCGCGGCCCTCGTTCGACGGCAGCACGCCATCGGCGACGAGGAAGCCCGACGAGCGGAGGTGATCGGCGATGACGCGGTGGCTCGCCTGCGTGCTTGGCGTCAACGCGGCGCCCGACTGCGCGACCGAGGCGGCGATCAGCGCCTTGAAGGTATCGGTGTCATAATTGTCGTGGACGCCCTGCAGCACCGCGGCAACGCGCTCGAGCCCCATGCCGGTGTCGATCGACGGCTTGGGCAGCTCGGTTCGCGTGCCGTCGGCCGATTGCTCGAACTGCATGAAGACGAGGTTCCAGATCTCGACGAAGCGATCGCCATCCTCATCGGGGCTGCCGGGAGGACCACCGGGGATGTGATCGCCATGGTCGAAGAAGATTTCCGAGCACGGACCGCATGGGCCCGTGTCGCCCATCGACCAGAAATTGTCGTTGGTCGCGATGCGGATGATGCGCTCTTCGGGGAGTCCGGCGATGCGGCGCCACAGGTCGAACGCCTCGTCGTCGGTATGATAGACGGTGACGGTCAGCCGGTTGGGATCGATCCCCCATTCCCTGGTCAGCAAATTCCACGCGAGCGTGATCGCGCGCTCCTTGAAATAATCGCCGAACGAGAAATTGCCGAGCATCTCGAAGAAGGTGTGGTGCCGCGCGGTGTAGCCGACATTGTCGAGGTCGTTATGCTTGCCGCCGGCGCGCACGCACTTCTGCGACGAGGTCGCGGTGACGTAAGCGCGCGATTCGAGCCCGGTGAAGACGTTCTTGAACGGCACCATCCCGGCATTGACGAACATCAGCGTCGGATCGTTCTGCGGCACGAGCGGCGCGGAGGCGACCTTGGCGTGGCCGTTGGCCGCGAAATAGTCGAGAAAGCTGCGCCGGATGTCGTTGGTGGAAACCGGGATCGAGAGCGAAGGCTGGGTCATGCGCGGTGGCTTAGGCGAGCGCGCGGCTTAGCTCAAGCGGGGCTCGGTTGGTCTTGGCGCGCTGTTGCAACGGTGATGATCCCGACGATCCCGATTTCCGGTGTCCGGCGGCGAAAATCACTTACATTTCCCCCACGCTCGCAATCATTCGAACCGCCGCTGTTTCCGTTCCTCATTTCCGTCTCATGTTGATCGCTATCCCAGCGAGCCAACCACTAATACTGCCGCCGATGCCACACGCAGAAATCACGGCGAGAATCATTGCGGAGAAGGCGTATGGAATGGGGTCATCACGCAGCGCCTTCGCCGCACGCTTGGCGTAGCGTGCCGCCTCCGTAGCGAGCCCTTCATTAACGTTTTCAAATAGCTTGCCGTCATCGGCCGCGGCGAGCAGCGCGCCTAGCGCGGTATGCAGTGCACGAAGTTGTTCAATAGCCTCGTTTGTTCCGTCGAGTGGGGGTGCGCCATTGTGATTTGGCGCTTCCAGCGAAGCGAGCAGTTGTTCGATCGAAAGCAAAGTGACCGGAATAAGAGTTTTGACGGCCCTCATCCGCTCAGCAGGTGTCGATGCGCCAGTCCACGCCGTGTAGTCATAGCCAGACGCCACCGGATCGTTGGCCACGAACAATTCGGTTCGCTCGGCGATCTCTAGCGCAGGTTCGAATTGTTTCCGTACCTCGACGCGCCTTGGTGCCCACTGGGGGTCAAAACTTTTGAAGGCAGGCCATAGGCTCCCCAAATCACGATGACGGCGGACGAAAGGCGGTACGGCCTCTTTATAGGTTGGGTCTGCTAGCAACAGCCTACGCAGTAACTGAAATTCGTGGTTCAGTTCGTCGTCGCGTGCACCCTCTGCCGCCTTAAGTAGGACATCCTGGAAACGCAGCAGGACATCGAGATCATTCTCGAATTCGGTGTCGGTTAGATCGAGAGGCATTGTAATCAACATAGCCGAAGACGCGCGCGATGGAACTCCTTGTATCTAGCGTTCCACAGTCGAAGTCCGTGTCACCCGAGCGGTGCGTCGAGTGAGGTCGGCGGGACGCTGAACCATTTCGGGCCGGCCGCGGTCATGTGGAAGCAATCCTCGAGCCGCACGCCGAACTTGCCCGGCAGATACAGGCCCGGCTCGTCGGAGAAGCACATCCCCTCGGCGAGCTTGGTCGTCTCGCCATGGACGAGATTCACGGGCTCGTGCCCATCGAGCCCGATCCCGTGGCCGGTACGGTGCGACAGGCCGGGGAGCGCGTAGCGCGGGCCGTAGCCGAGCGCGGTGTAATAGGCGCGGACCGCATCGTCGACCGCGCCCGCCGGTGTGCCGAGCTGCGCCGCGGCGAAGGCATTCGCCTGGCCGGTGCGGACCTGCTCCCACACCGTGCGCTGCTCCTTGCTCGCCGCGCCGTAGACGAAGGTGCGCGAGACGTCGGATTGGTAGCCCTGCACCGCGCAGCCGCAGTCCATCAGCACGACCTGCCCGTCGGCGACGATCTGCGGGTCGCGGCTGCCGTGCGGGAAGGCGGCGGCGGGGCCGATCAGGACGAGCGCGAATTCGGGGTCGCCGCCGAGCTGCACCGTCGCAGCGTTCATCAGCGCGGCCACGTCGGCGGGCTTCATGCCCTTTTCGACGCGCGGCCAGGTCCAGCGATAGGCGGCGATGGTGACGTCGGTCGCCGCCTGCATCAGCGCGATCTCGGCGGCGGTCTTGCGCATCCGCACGCCGCGCACGACCGGATTGGCGCTCACGATCGTCGCAGCGGGAAGCGCATGCGCGAGGCCGTCGACCGCGAAATAACGCACCGTCTCCTCGATCCCGATCGGCCGGCCGCTAAGCTTACGGTCGCGCAGGAAACCGGCGACGAGTTTGGCGGGATCCTCGTCCTCCTGCCAGACACGCACTTCTGCGGGGACGCCGAGCGTCTGGCGGACCGAGGGCTCCTCGAAGAACGGCGTGACGATGCACGGCTCGCCCTCGACCGGCAGGATCGCCGCGGTGAGGCGTTCGCTGCGGTGCCAGGTGACGCCGGTGAAATAGACGAGGCTCGAGCCCGATTCGATCAGCACCGCGCCGATGCCGGTGGCGCGCATCAGGGCTTGCGCACGCTCGATCCGGGCGCGGCGTTCGGCCGGTCCGATCGGCGTGGTGGCGGTGGTCAGCGAGCGCAGGCCCGAAAGGTCGGGCGCAGCCGCGCGGACGACGGCCGCCGGCAGAATGGGGAGCGCCGCGGCGGCGCCGACGAGCGCGCGACGGGTGATCAGGCTGCCTGAAGTCGACGCGGTTCGGTTCTGATCGGCCATGCTCGCACTCCCCAATTCGGGCACGTGTCTGCCAGCCCTGCCAGCGGCTCGCAACGCCTTGCGTGGCGGTGCGCGCTTGACCGGGCGCGCATTCTCCCCTTGATGACCGTGAAAGACGACATTGGGGCGACACGTGGCGAAACGGCTGACTAGCTATATCCTGATCGGGCTGGTGCTCGGGTTGATCGTCGGCTGGGCGATCCATTTCCAGATCGCCGACGGCACGCCGGAAGCGACCGCGCGGCTAAAGGACATCGGTGCGGGCTTCTCGATCGTCACGACGATCTTCCTGCGGCTCATCAAGATGATCATCGCGCCTTTGGTCTTCTCGACGCTCGTCGTCGGGATCGCGCATATGGGCGACATCGCCGCGCTCGGCCGCGTCGGGGGCCGTACGATGGCGTGGTTCGTCACCGCCTCGCTCGTCTCGCTCTCGCTGGGGCTTTTGCTGTTCCACGGGATCGAGGCGGTGATCGACCTGGTCGCGCCGGGAACGGGCTTCGGCTTCAAGCTGCCGCCGCCCGCCGCCTCGGTCGGGCTCGACGAGAAGGCGTTCAACCTTACGAACTTCATCACGCATATCGTCCCCTCGTCGATCGTCGAGGCGATGGCGACCAACGAGATCATCCAGATCGTTTTGTTCTCGGTATTCGCCGGCGTCGCGCTGACCGCGATCGGCGAGAAGGGCGAACCGATCGTGCGCGGCGCCGAAGCGCTCGCCGCGATGATGCTGCAGATCACCGATTACGTGATGCGCTGCGCGCCGATTGCGGTGTTCGCGGCGATCACTGCGACGATCACGGTGAATGGGCTCGGGATCTTGTGGTCGCTCGGGCTGTTCGTCGGGGGCTTCTATCTGGGGCTGGCGACACTGTGGCTGCTGCTGTTCGGCGCGGCGTTCGTGTTCATCGGGCCGCGCGCCTTCGGTCTCGCGCGCTATATCCGCGAGCCGATCCTGCTGGCGTTTTCGACCGCGTCGTCCGAGGCGGCGTATCCGCGCACGCTCGAGGCGCTCGACCGCTTCGGCGTGCCGCGGCGGATCTCGAGCTTCGTCCTGCCGCTGGGGTATTCGTTCAACCTCGACGGGTCGATGATGTACATGACGTTCGCGACGCTGTTCATCGCGCGGGTCTACGGGATCGATCTGCCGCTCGGCACGCAGATCGTGATGCTGCTCGTGCTGATGATCACTTCGAAGGGGATCGCCGGCGTGCCGCGCGCGTCGCTCGTCGTGATCGCGGCGGTGATGGGGCAGTTCGGGATCCCCGAGGCGGGGTTGCTGCTGATCCTGCCGGTCGACCAGTTCCTCGACATGGGCCGCTCGGCGACCAATGTCGTCGGCAATGCGGTGGCAACGACGGTGGTGGCAAAGTGGGAGGGCGCGCTCGGCGAGCCGCAGGCGGCGGAGATCGAACCGCCGCACGCGCCGCATCGGGCTTAGCGCTTACCGCACCATTCGTTCCTGCGGTCACCCCGGCCTTGTGGCGGGGTCTACCGTGCCGCGCGTGCTACGACGGCAGGAGCGCGATCACGGCGGACCCCGGGACGAGCCCAGAGTGACGGGGGTGGCCCGCTCCTTCACGCGTAGGCATACGGCCCGCCCTTTTCGAGCGCTGCCTGATAGGCCGGGCGCGCGTGGATCTTGTCGAGCCAGGCGATCGTCGCTGGGCGGCTGTCGTCGAGCCCGGCGCGGCTCTTTGCGGCTTCGAGCGGGAAGCTCATCATGATGTCGGCGCCGGTCAGCTGGTCACCCGCGAACCACGGCCGCTTGGCGAGTTCGGATTCGACGTAATCGAGATGAACGTCGATCATCGGCTGGACACGCTTCGCGGCGGTTGCGCCGATCACCGGGATGCGGTTGAGCACGAGCAGCAAAAGCAACGGCGGCATCACCGACCCCTCAGCATAATGCAGGAACTGGCGATAGCGCAGCACATCGTCGCGGTGCGCGGGCGGGCCGAGCTTGCCGTCGGCATATTCGACCAGATAGTCGATGATCGCGCCGGTCTCGACCAGCGTCTGCCCGGCGGCGGTGTCCTCGAGGATCGGCGACTTGCCGAGCGGATGGACGCGCTTCAGCTCGGCCGGGGCGAGCATCGTCTTGGCGCCGCGTTGGTAGCGCTTAATCTCATAGGGCAGCCCGAGCTCCTCGAGCATCCACAGGATGCGTTGCGAGCGCGAGTTGTTGAGATGGTGGACGATGAGAGTCATGCGCGCGCTCCGGTGGTGGACAGGATCAACCGATCGTAACGCGCAACGCGGAACGTCGCACTAAAGTCGCAGCATCGTGGTGCCTACCTCGTCGCGACGACCCGACCGTCATGGGGCGGTCCGACATCGGACGCTGCTCGGGCAGAGGGGTGGGCCCCGGCACAAGGCCGGGGTGACGATAGCGTAGTTTTCGATCGGCGCCTGATCCTGTGAAGCGCCTACCGTTTGACGAGCCCGCCATAGCAAAGGCCCGCCGATGCTGGCGGGCCTTCGCGGTTTTACGACGGCGTACCTGTGCCGCCTGTAGAAAGAACGCGGCCGAGCCCTGCCGCCGCTCCCTGCCCCGGACCAAGCGGCCCGAAGCGGAGCTCACATCTCGGGCTCGTCCCCGTCGTCGGGCTCGCCGCCGACCATCATTTCCTCGGCGACCTTGTCGGTGCGCGCGCGGATCGAGGCTTCGAGTCGGTCGGACATTTCGGGATGGTCCTTGAGGAACGTCTTCGAATTCTCGCGGCCCTGGCCGATGCGGACGCTGTCGTAGGAGAACCACGCGCCCGACTTCTCGACCAGCCCGGCCTTGACGCCGAGATCGAGGATCTCACCGATCTTCGACACGCCCTGCCCGTACATGATGTCGAATTCGACCTGCTTAAACGGCGGCGCGACCTTGTTCTTGACGACCTTCACGCGCGTCGTGTTGCCGATGATCTCGTCGCGATCCTTAATCTGCCCAGTGCGGCGGATGTCGAGGCGGACCGAGGCGTAGAACTTGAGCGCGTTGCCGCCGGTCGTCGTCTCGGGGTTGCCGTACATCACGCCGATCTTCATGCGCAGCTGGTTGATGAAGATCACCATGCAGCGCGAACGGCTGATCGAGCCCGTCAGCTTGCGCAAGCTCTGCGACATCAAGCGCGCCTGCAGGCCGACATGGCTGTCGCCCATCTCGCCCTCGATTTCGGCGCGCGGCACCAAGGCCGCGACCGAATCGACGACAAGCACGTCGATCGCGTTCGAGCGAACGAGCGTGTCGACGATCTCGAGCGCCTGCTCGCCCGTGTCGGGCTGCGAGACGATCAGCTCGTCGATGTTGACGCCGAGCTTCTTGGCATAGACTGGGTCGAGCGCGTGCTCGGCGTCGACGAACGCCGCGGTGCCGCCGGTCTTCTGCGCTTCGGCGATCACGTGGAGCGCGAGCGTCGTCTTGCCCGACGATTCGGGACCGTAAATCTCGATCACGCGCCCACGCGGCAAGCCGCCGACGCCGAGCGCGATGTCGAGCCCGAGCGAGCCGGTCGAGATCACCTCGACCTGCATCGTCTGCTTCGAGCCGAGCTTCATCGCCGAGCCCTTGCCGAACGCGCGATCGATTTGCGCGAGCGCGGCTTCGAGCGCCTTTGCGCGTTCGTCCTTGGCCTTTTCGGCGGCCTTGTCCGTGGATGCTGCCATTTTGCTGTCGATGACCTTCAAAGATACCGCCATTGGTAGCTCCCGTCGCTAGACCGAACGCCTCATGCGTTCAATGCGTGACAGCGGTGTATCGCATTTGTTCTGTGAGAACAAGTGTGGAACGACGGTGCTTTTCCGAGGGTCGTAGGACAGGTTAACACCGCAGGTTATGGCATTCCGCCGCCGCCCGCCGCGCCATAGACGTGGCCGGTGGTGTAGCTGGCGCCGTTTTCGGCGAGCAGGACGTAGATTCCGGCGAGCTCGGCGGGCTGGCCGGGTCGGCCAAGCGGCGTCATGCTGCCGAAGCTCTCGAGCTTCTCCATCGTCGCGCCGCCCGACACCTGGAGCGGCGTCCAGATCGGCCCCGGCGCGACGCCGTTGACGCGGATGCCGCGCGGGGCGAGCTGCTTCGCCAGGCTGCGAACGTAGTTGGTCGTCGCGGCCTTGGTCATCGCATAGTCGTAAAGGTCCTTCGAAGGGTCGGTCGCCTGTTCGGAGGTCGTGCCGATGATCGCCGAGCCGGGCTTGAGATGCGGCAGCGCGGCCTTGATGATCCAGAACGGCGCATAGATGTTGGTCTTCATCGTCGCGTCGAAATCCTCGCTCGACACGTCGAGGATCGAGGCGCGGGTCTGCTGGCGCGCCGCGTTGCTGACGAGGATGTCGAGCCCGCCAAGCTCCTTGACCGCGGTCTCGACCAGCTTCTGGCAGAAGGCCTCGCTGCGCAGATCGCCGGGGATGGCGACCGCCTTGCGGCCCGCCTCGCGGATCAACGCGACCACGGCGCGCGCATCCTCCTCCTCGGCGGGGAGATAGTTGATCGCGACGTCGGCGCCTTCGCGCGCATAGGCGATCGCAGCTGCCGCACCCATGCCCGAATCACCGCCGGTGATGAGCGCCTTGCGGCCGAGCAGACGACCCGAGCCGCGATAGCTCTGCTCGCCATTGTCGGGCTTGGGGGTCATCTTCGACGACAGGCCGGGCCATGGCTGCGCCTGCTTTTCGAACGGCGGCTTAGGCCCGCTCCGCGGATCCTTGAGCCCCGCCATGGGCGCTGCCCCGGCGGGCGTTCCTGACGTCTTGGCAAAGGCCGAGCCGGTCGCAGCGGTCGCGACGCCGAGCGCAGCACCGCCCACGACGGCCCGGCGGGAAACGGAGAATTCATCGTTGCTGCTCATGGGTCGATCTCGCTCGCTATCAAAGGTCGAGCGGGTAACTCATGGCGTCTGCACGCGGTTCACAAACAAGCCGGGTTTATTCGGCTAATCTCAATCAAGCCGCGCTGGCGGTACCCAACGCATCGAGCGCCTTCGACACGCCGTCCATCGTGAACGGCTTGGGCAAGGTCGGGCGGTCGCGGAACTGCTCGGCGACGGTATCGTGCGATCCGCCGGTGGCGAAGACGAACGGGATACCCTTTTGCGCAAGCACTTCGGCGATCGGAAAGCTCTTCTCGCCGCCGCGCAGATTGACATCGAGGATCGCCGCATCGACACCGCCATCCGCGATGATCGCGACCGCGCCCTCCACGGTATCGGCCGAGCCCGCGACGGATTTACCAAGCACATCGAGGAAATCCTCGATCATCATGGCAATAAGGGGCTCGTCTTCGACGATCAGGATACTCTGGGCGCTCATTGTGTGCCTTTAGCGTCCTCGAACGCCGTCCGCCAAGTCATTTCGCACGAAGCACGTCGCGCGTCGCCTCGGCGAGCTCCTGGACCGAGAAGGGCTTTGCAAGGAAGGCAACATTGTCGAGATCGATCGACTTGCGGATCGTTTCCTCGGCATAGCCCGACATGAACAGGATCGGCAGGTCGGGATAGCGCGCGCGCACCTGGCGGACGAGCGTCGGTCCGTCCATCAACGGCATCATGACGTCGGAGATGAGCAGATCGGGGCGATCGCAGCGGGCCAGCAGCTCGAGCGCCGCCTCGCCATGCTCGGCGGTGAGCACGGTATAGCCCTGCCGCGCGAGCGCGCGTTCGGCGACGGCGCGGACCATGTCCTCGTCCTCGACCAGCAGAATCGTGCCGCTGCCCCACAGATCGGCGGGCTTTTCGCGCGGGAGCGGCTTGGCCGGCGTCGCGTCGACCAGCGCGCCCGCGGTGTGGACCGGCAGATAGATCGTGAAGACTGCGCCCGACGTGCCCTTCGGCCCGCTCTTGACGGTATCGGCGAAGATCCAGCCACCCGACTGCTTGACGATACCGTAGACGGTCGACAGCCCGAGCCCGGTGCCCTTCCCCACTTCCTTGGTGGTGAAGAACGGCTCGAAGATCTTGGGCAGGATATCGGGCGGGATCCCGCCGCCGGTGTCGGCCACTTCGAGCACGACATAGTCCGCCGCAGGCAGAATGTCCGAGCCGAGCTTGCGCACTTGCGCCGCGGTGACCGCGTAGGTCTGGATCGTCAGCGTGCCGACGCCGCGCGGATCCTTGGCGATCATCGCGTCGCGCGCATTGACCGCGAGGTTGACGACGACCTGTTCGAGCTGACCCGGATCGGCGCGCACCGGCGAGAGGTTGCGGCCGTGCTTCACCGTCAGCGTGACGGTCTCGCCGAGCAGCCGCTTAAGCAGCGTCGAGACTTCGGAAATGACATCGGGCAGCTGCAGCACTTGCGGGCGCAGCGTCTGCTGGCGCGAGAAGGCGAGCAATTGCCGCGTCAGGCTCGCTGCGCGGTTCGAATTGGCGCGGATCTGCTGGATGTCGTCATAATCGCTGTCGCCGGGCGAATGGCGCATCAGCATCAGGTCGCAATGCCCGATGATCGCGGTGAGGATATTGTTGAAATCGTGCGCGACGCCGCCGGCGAGCTGCCCCACCGCCTGCATCTTGGTTGCTTGCGCGACCTCGCGCTTGAGCCGCGTTTCCTCGCTATTGTCCTTGAGGCTGAGCAGCACCGCCGAATCGCCCAGCCCCCGCGCGCCCGCGATCGACAGCGCGACGGGCTCGTCGGGGTGGTCCTTCAAGCGCACCGCGAGATCGGTCGAATGCGTGGCGCCGCCGGCGAAGCGGCGGATCGCGTCGGCGACGACGCCCTTGTCCTCGCGCACGAGCAGATCGCCCGGATAGATGGGCGGGCTCGCCGGATCGACCGCGGCGGCGCGCGCGAAGGCGTCGTTCATCTGCAGGAAGCGGCCATCGCCGCCGATCAGCGCGACGCCGAACGGCATCAGCGACACGAGGCTGCGGATATGCGCGCTCGCGCTCTCGCCGATCGCGGCGTGCCCCTCCTCCTCGTCGATCAGCGCGACGAGCATCGGCGCGTCTTCGCCATCGAGGAACGGGATCTGCAGCACCCGCAACGGATTGCGCGTCAGCCCCTCGCGCTCGAAGCGCGCCATGCCTTGCGCGTCGGTGATGAGGAAACGCGCGAAATCGCGCCCGATGATCGCGCCGTCCTCCTGCCCCATCGCGCGCGAACGCAGCACGCGGTTGGCGGCGCGGATCCGGCCGTCGGGGTTGATCAGCGCGGCCATGATCCCGGCGCTGCCGAGCCGGTCGCCCGTCGCACCGGCGATGAGGTTTTCCATCGTCTTGGCGAGATCGAGCCCTTGCGAGGCGAAGAAGCGCCAGACGAGCAGATTCTCGTCCTCGCCGACGCGCGTGACATCGGCCGAGAGCGCCGCGCCCTTGACGACCAGGCGATCGACGCTCGCCGCGCCATCGCGCCACGCCGCGCGCCCGGCGCTGCCGAGCCGATCGACCCCGCCCGCGTCGAGCGGCAGGCCGGGCGGTGTCGGAAAACCGCCGAACAGCGCTTCGTAGCGGTCGTTCGCACAGACGAGCCGCCCAGCGCGGTCGGTCACCGCGATCGCGTCGGGGCTGCTTGCCGCGAGCGCGCGCGCGACGCTCCAATCGGGTTCGATCGCGGTGCTGGCCGTTGCCGGGAACAGCCGGCGCGCTGCGATCAACCCGCCTGTCACGACGAGCGCCGCCGCGAGGAAAGCCGCAGCGATCACAAGGCTGTGGAGAATGCCGAGGATGACCAAGGCGGCCGCCAGACCGCAGCCGAGCGCAATCAGAGCGGCGCTGCGTGTGGCGGTGACGTGGGGGGGCGCAGGTAGCGGGACCATCGCGTCATGCTGTGAGCGCTACACGGCTGACGTCAAGGGCTTAAGCGGCGCGGCGCCGCGGATCGGTCACGAGGCGCGCCGCGCTCGCAGACGGAAAAGGAGGCCCCAGCGCGCTGCGCCGGGGCCTCCAGGCATTTTACCAGACCTTCACGCGCTCGGCAGGCGCGAGGTACATCTTGTCGCCGGGCTTTACCCCGAATGCGGCGTACCAGGCGTCGACGTTGCGCACTTCCATCGTGCGGAACGGACCCGGCGAATGCGGATCGCTCAGCAACTGCGAGCGCAGCGCGGGCTCGCGGAACTTGATCCGCCAGACCTGCGCATAGCCGAGGTAGAAACGCTGGTCGCCGGTCAGCCCGTCGATCACCGGCGCGGGCTTGCCGCCGAGCGAGCGATGATAGGCGTCGTACGCAAGCGCGAGGCCAGCGAGATCGGCCATGTTCTCGCCGAGCGTCAGCCCGCCGCGGATGTGCTGGCCGGGGAGCGGCTCGTACGCGTCATACTGCTTGACCAGCTGGTCGGTCATCGCGGTGAAGCGTGCGACGTCCTGCGGCGTCCACCATTCCTTCAAGGCGCCGGTCGGATCGAACTTGCGGCCCTGATCGTCGAAGTGATGGCTGAGCTCGTGGCCGATAACGACACCGATGCCGCCATAGTTGACCGCGGGATCGGCCTTCGCGTCGAAGAACGGCGGCTGGAGGATCGCCGCCGGGAAGACGATCTCGTTCATCGGCGGGTTGGCATAGGCGTTCACCGTCATCGGGGTCATGCCCCATTCGGTGCGGTCGATCGGCTGGCCGAGCTTGTGCAGGTCGCGCTGATACTCGAACTGGTTCGCTGCGGCGACGTTGCCGACGAGATCGTCACGCTTGACCTGCACCGCGGTGTAATCGCGCCACTTGGTCGGATAGCCGATTTTGGGGGTGAAAGCGGCGAGCTTGGCGTGCGCCTTGACCTTGGTCTCGGGCGCCATCCAAGTCAGCTTGTCGATCCGCGTGCCCATCGCCGAGATGATGTTCTTGACGAGCTGATCGGCGGACGCCTTCGATGCCGGCGGGAAATAGGCCGCGACATATTGCTGGCCGATCTCTTCGCCGAGCGCGCCCGACACGGTCGAGACGCCGCGCTTCCAGCGCACCGGCTGCTGCGGCGCGCCGCTCAGCACGGTGCCGTAAAACGCAAAATTGGCATCGTTGATCGGCTTGGACAGATAGCCCGCATACGAGCGCATCGTGCGCAGGATCAGGAAGTCCTGGACGACCTGCACGGGGGCATCGGCGAACGCCTTGGCTTCACCCGCGATCGCGCTCGGCATCCCGACGATATAGTTCGCCTGGCCCGCAGCCCCGGCCGCCTGGAAATAGGCCGCCCACGGGAAGCCCGCGGCCTTGCCGTCGAAGTCGGCGGGGAGATATTTGTTGTACGTCAGGTCGGCGTTGCGCGACTTGACGCGGTCCCAATGCGCCTCGGCGAGCGTCTTCTCGAACGCGAACACGGCGGCGGCGCGCTGTGCGGCATTGTCCTGCCCGGCAAGGCCGAGCATCGTTGCCTGATACGCTTGATATTTGGTGCGCGTGTCGGCGAGCTTGGGGTCGTCCTTGAGATAATAATCGCGGTCGGGGAGACCGAGGCCGCCCTGATAGACATGGACGATATAGTTCTCGGGAGCCTTGTCGTCCTGCCCGACGCCGACGCCGAACAAGCCGCCAACGCCACGCTGCTGGAGCTTGGCCATCTCGGTCGCAAGTGCGGCCTTGTCCTTGGCGGCCTTGATCTCGCCGATCCAGGGCTGGATCGGCGCGATGCCCTTCGCGTTGACCGCGGCTTCATCCATGAAGCTCGCGTAGAAATCGCCGATCTTGTTGCCCGGCGTCTGCGTCGCCTTGTCGAGGATGATGCGCGTCCGCTCGAGCGAGCGATCGGCCAGCGCGTTGAACATCCCGTAGGTCGCCTTGTCGTCGGGGATCTGCGTCTTGGCTTCCCACGCGCCGCCGGCATATTTGGCGAAATCGTCGCCGGGCTTCACTGCGCTATCCATGCCAGCGGTATCGATGCCGAAGCTACCGATCTCGGCGCCGGTGCTTGCGCTCGTCGCAACGACGGGCTTGGGCTTGCTCGTCTGGGCGTAGGTTACGCCCCCCGCAGCGGCCGATGCCAGCAGCGAGAGTGTTAGGAGCGAAAACCGCATACAAATGTATCCTTCCTGAACAGTATTGCCGCGTGTTGTACCGCTATGACACGGCCAGTCAAATCGTTCTTGTCGCCCCGCCGCGATGCGCGCGCGCGCGCCATTTCCGTGCGATCCGCAGCCGCCAGACGAGGCTCGTTACGCCGTAACCCGCGACCGAGAGCCCGATCGCCAGGATCACCAGCCCGACGATGGTCGCGGGGCCGCCATGCGACACCAGCCAGTGCAGCCAGCTCGCATTCGCCGCGACGTTGCTCGCTATTGGCGCGCCGGGAACATCGCGGTCGAGCCGCAGCACCCAATGGCCGATCTCGTACGCGCTCCAGAACAGCGGGACGGTGGTCAGCGGATTGTGGAGCAGCGTCGTGCCGACCGCCACTGGCACGTTCGCGCGCACCGGCAGCGCGGTCAGCGCGGCGAGCGGCATGTGCGCCAGGGGAAAGAGGATGCCGGTGAACAGCCCGAGCGCGACGCCGCGCGGCACCGAGCGGCGCGTGAAGCGCCACAGCGACGGTGCGAGGATGCGGTGCGAGACGGGGCGGAGAAAGCGATTCGCCTCGATACTGTCGCGCGTCGGCACATGACGGCGCGCCCAGCCCGTCGCACGGGCAACGGGTCCGCCACGCGCCACGCGATCAGCCACGGTCGCGCATGATCCGGCCCTGCTCACGCTTCCAGTCGCGCTCTTTGATCGAGTCGCGCTTGTCGTGATCCTTCTTGCCCTTGGCGAGCGCGAGCTCGATCTTGGCGCGGCCCTTCGAGTTGAAATAGACCATCAGCGGCACGAGCGTCATGCCCTCGCGGTTGACCGCGCCGTGCATCTTGTTGATCTCGCGCTCCTTGAGGAGAAGCTTGCGTACGCGCTTGGGCTCGTGATTGTAGCGGTTGCCGTGGCTGAATTCGGGCACGTTCGAATTGATCAGCCAGACCTCGCCGTCCTTCACTTCGGCATAGCTCTCGGCGATCGAGCCAGTGCCGGAGCGCAGCGACTTCACCTCGGTACCCGTCAGCGCGATTCCCGCTTCGTACACCGTCTCGATGTAATAATCGTACCGTGCGCGCCGGTTCTCGGCGACGATCTTGGTCTTTTCGAAGAGCGGGGGTTTCGGACGTGCCATGGGAGCCGCGATGTAGGCGTTGCCGCGACGAAACAAAAGCCATGCGTACAATTTAGCCGACGCGCGCAAGCAAAGCGCGCGCGAAGACCCTATCTTAAGGTTAGGGTGCAATGGCCGCTCGCGTGATTGCCCGATCCAGTGTAGAGTTCCACCATGTCCGATTTCGCCGCTCCCAAATTCGCGACCCACAGCTTCCCGATCGCTATCGACGCTGCCGACATTGATTTCATGGGGCACGTCAACAATGCCTCGTATCTCAAATGGGTGCAGGACGCGGTGGTCAGCCACTGGCAGCGCTTCGCGCCGAGCGAGGCGGTGGCGACGCACGCCTGGGTCGCGCTCAAGCACGAGATCACCTATCGCAAGCCGACCTTCCTCGACGACGAGGTGATCGCGACCGTGCTGCTCGAAAAGGTGCAGGGCGCGCGCGCTTTCTACGAGACGGTGATCAAGCGCGGCGAGGACGTGCTCGCCGAAGTCAAGTCGAGCTGGTGCTGCCTCAACGTCGAGACGATGCGCCCGGCAAGGCTGGCGCAGGGCGTGATCGACCGGTTCTTCGCCAATGATTGAGGCTTTTTCGTAAGAGCTCGAGCCCACACCCCCCACCGTCACCCCGGCCTTGTGCCGGGGTCCACCGGGCCGGGCGTCATGCCGGTAGTGGATCGAGACCGAAGCCAACCGCGAGATCGTTCCAAGCAGGGTTCTCAGATTCGATGAGGTTCCGCTTCCAATCTCGGCGATAGCGCTTGAGTTGTTTCTCGCGCATGATCGCGGATTCCATCGTTCCCGCGACCTCAAAGTACACGAGCCGGAGTATCCCATACCTCTTCGTGTGCCCGTCGAAAGTACCGGAGCGATGTTGGAGCACGCGACCAATTAGATTCGACGTCACGCCGACATAGACCGACCCGTTATACCGGGACGCCAGAATATAGACGCACGGGGTTCGCTCGATCGTCATGCGGTGAACGTTGCCGCACGGTGGACCCCGGCACAAGGCCGGGGTGACAATCGTGTGAGGCGTTAGATCCCGGCCGCAGCCAACCCTGCATCGACCACACGCTGGCTCGCTTCGCTCGGCCAAGTCATCGGCAGGCGCAGCGCCGTCGGGAAATCCGGGCGGACCTTGTTCACCGCATATTTCACCGGCCCTGGCGAGGCATCGGTGAACAGCGACACGTGCAACGCGAACAGCCGGTCGTGCAGTTCGAGCGCGAGCGTATAGTCCCCTGCCCCACACGCCGCCTGGAACGCCGCGCACAACCGCGGCGCGACGTTTGCCGTTACCGAGATGCACCCGATCCCGCCGGTCGCGTTGAACGCGAGCGCCATGTCGTCATTGCCCGACAGCTGCTCGAACCCCTCGGGGCACGCCGCGCGCTGTGCCGACACGCGCTGGATCACGCCCGTCGCATCCTTGATGCCGATCACGCTCGGTATGGCGTGCGCAATCCGCGCGACGGTCTCGACCGCGATGTCGGTCACGGTGCGGCCCGGCACGTTGTACAGCACGATCGGCAGGTGGCACGACCCCGCCACCGCTTCGAAATGCCGGAAGATGCCCTCCTGATTGGGCCGGTTGTAATAGGGCGGGACCATCAGCGCCGCGTCGGCACCTGCCGCCTTGGCGGCCTTGATGTTGTGGATCGCGACGCGCGTGTCGTTCGACCCCGCGCCCGCCAACACCGGCACGCGGCCGCGCGCTTGGTCGACGCAGACCGCGACGATCGCGAAATGCTCCTCGGCGGTCAGCGTCGCTGCCTCGCCCGTCGTGCCGCACGGCACCAGCCCGGCCGAGCCCTCGGCGATCTGCCACTCGATGAAATCGCGATAGGCGCGCTCGTCGAAACTGCCGTCAGCGGCGAACGGCGTGACCAACGCCGGGATCGATCCCGAAAACATAGCGAATTGCTCCTGCGAACCGAATTTCGTCGCATTTGAGGTGTAATGCGCGGGACAAATACGGACCGGAGGCATAGTCTGTCCACATGATTGCATGGCTCTTCAAATCCGGTGTTCTGCTCGCGGGAATTTCGACCCTCGCCGTTACCTCTGGCGACGCGCAGGATCAGCTCGGCTGGGGTCGCGCGACGCAGGTGCTGACCGGCACGACCGCCACCAACAGCGCGCTCGCCGCGTCGATCGCCGAGTGGAAATCGCTTCAGCAATCGTCGAGCTACAGCTTCGACAGCTACGCCCGCTTCCTGCTTGCGCACCCCGGCTGGCCCGGCGAGACCGCGATGCGGCGGATGGCGGAGAAGGCGCTCGATTCTGGCGGCTGGTCGCCGTCGACCGTGGTCGCGTTCTTCCGGCGCTTCCCCGCGCTGACCGGCGCGGGGAAGACGCGCTTTGCCGAGGCGCTCGCCGCGTCGGGGCAACAGAGCGAAGCCGCGAGCGCGGCGCGCGCCGCCTGGGTCTCGGGAACGCTGTCGAGCACCGACGAGAGCAAGATCCTCGCGACCTTCCCCGGCGCCCTGTCGCTTGCCGATCACGATGCGCGGATGGACATGCTGCTGTGGCAGGGCGCGACCGCGTCGGCGCAGCGCCAGCTGATGCTGACCAGCCCGGCGCGGCAGAGCGTCTTCGCCGCGCGGCTCGCCTTCCGCACCAGCGCGCCCGATGCGGGCGACCGGCTGATCGCGACGCAGGCCTATGGCGCGACCGATCCCGGCTGGATCGCCGACCGGGCGAGCTGGTATCGCAACACCGGCGCCTCGGCCAGCGCGCGCAATTCGCTTGCACAGCGCCCCGCGCTCGCGGTCGTGCCGGGGAGCGCCGAGCAATGGTTCGAAGTGCTGCTGACCAATGCGCGCGCCGCCGCCAACGACGGGCAGAATTCGCTCGCCTATGACATCGCGCGCAAGCTCGGCGATGCCTATCCCATCGGCACCGACGTCAGCACGCGGCCCTATGGCGAGCGCGACGACTATACGAGCCTCGCCTGGCTCGCGGGCCGCACCGCGCTGAAGCAGCTCGCCCGCCCGGCGGATGCCGTGCCGCTGTTCGTCAGTTACGCCGCCGCCTCCAAGACCCCGACGACGCAATCGAAGGGCCTGTATTGGGCCGGCCGCGCCGCCGAGGCCGCCGGGCGTCGCGACGAGGCCAACGGCTATTACGCGCGCGCCGCGGCGTTCCGCGATCTGTTCTACGGCCAGCTTGCGGCCGAGCGGATCGGCCAGCCGCTCGTCGCGCCGGGCGATCCGGTGCTGCGCCCGGTCGATCCAGCGACGCGCGCGGCGTTCTACGCGCGCGAAACGGTGCGCGCGGCGCAATATCTCGGCACGGTCGGCAATTGGGAGGACCAGACCGCGTTCGTCCGCCAGATCGCGCTCGATGCCAAGAGCGACAGCGACCATGTCCTCTCGACCGAATTGTCGCGCACGCTCGGGCGGCCCGATCTCGGCGTGATGGTCGGGCGCAGCGCGCTGCAGAACGGGCTCAGCGAATATTCGACCGTCGGCTTCCCCAATGTCCGCGTGCCGGTGGCGAGCCAGGACGACTGGACGATGATCCATGCGATCGCGCGCCAGGAAAGCCAGTTCGACCGCGCCGCGATCAGCCATGCCGGCGCGCGCGGGCTGATGCAGCTGATGCCCGGCACCGCGCGCGACCAGGCTGGCAAGCTCGGCCTGGCATACAATGCCGCGGCGCTGACGACCGATACCGACTATAACATCATGGTCGGATCGACCTATTTCCGGCACATCTACGACATTTACGGCAGCTATCCGCTCGCGGTGGCGGCGTACAATGCCGGCCCGGGCAACGTGAATAAATGGCTCCGCGCAAATGGCGACCCGCGCAGCGGCGGCGTCGACATGCTCGACTGGATCGAGGCGATCCCGATCTACGAGACGCGCAACTACGTCCAGCGCGTGCTCGAGAATGCCGTGGTGTACGATCTGATGAACCCCACGCGCTCGCGCTCGTCGGGGTCGAACCGGATCAGCTGGTATCTCGGCAAGCGCATTCCAGGCTGAGCGCGCAGGCTGGCCCAGCCGATCGCAAGCGTCTAGAATAGTGCGATGAATGACCTTATTCCCACCGGCAACGTTGCGCTGCTGATTGATGCTGACAACGCCAGCCACACCGCGATAGACCCGGTCCTGACCGCGCTCGCAGATCTTGGCACAGTCAACATCCGGCGGATCTACGGCAATTGGAGCAAGGTCGCGCTCAAGGGTTGGAGCGAGGTCGCGCTGCGCTATGCACTCGATCCGCAACAGCAATTCGACCTGACCAGAGGCAAGAACGCGACCGACATGAAGATGACGATCGATGCGATGGACCTGCTGTTGACGGGGCGCGTCACGGGGTTCGGCATCATGTCGTCCGACAGCGATTTCATGCCGTTGGTGACACGCATCCGTCAGCAGGGGCTGCAGGTCTACGGCTTCGGTCGCGCCAACACGCCGGAGGGCTTTCGGCAAGCGTGCAACCGCTTCATCGATGTCGAGACGCTAGAGAAGACCGCCGCCGAGATGCCGATGCCGCTCCCGCCGGCGATCCTGCCCAAGGAAGGCAAGTCCGCGATCGACACGGGCCTCGCACGGCTGCTGATCGACGCATATCAAGCCTCCAAACGCGACGCGCAGGGGTTCGCCTCGCTCAGCGAGGTTGGCCAGCGCGCCAGCAACCGGTCGAGTTTCGACGCGCGGAACTATGGTTTCTCGCGACTTTCCGACCTTATGGATACAGTCCCGGGATTTGTCGTTGAGCGGCGCAACGGCAGCGTGTTGGTCAAGCGAGTCCGATCGCCGCTTACAGACCCTTCCCGATGACCGACCGTCCCAATTACATCACCCCCGCCGGCTACGCCGTGCTCAGCGCCGAATATCGCCAGTTGCTCGGCGAGGAGCGGCCCAAGCTTGTCGACGTCATCTCCTGGGCGGCGGGCAATGGCGATCGCTCGGAGAATGGCGACTATATCTACGGCCGCAAGCGGCTGCGCGAGATCGACCGGCGGCTCGGCTTCCTCGCGCGGCGGATGAAAGCCGCCAAGGTGATCGACCCCGCCCAGCAGCCCGATCGCGCGCGAATCTGGTTCGGCGCGACCGTGACGATCGCCGATGACGACGATGTCGAGCGCGTGCTGACGCTGGTCGGCGACGACGAGACCGATGCCGCGGCGGGCAAGATCGGGTGGAACGCGCCGATCGCGCGGGCGCTCCGTGGCGCGGCGGTCGGCGATCTGCGGCGCGTACTGCTGCCGGCGGGCGAGCGCGCGTATGAAGTGGTGGCGATCACCTACCCGGCAACCGAGCGTTTCATCCCCGGCGATTGACGCTGGGTGGTGCGCCGCACACGGTTGGGTCCTGACCATCAAAGGACCCTTGCCGATGCCGCTCCCCCCTCTCTGGTCGCCCCGCTTGCTCAGCCTGCTGCGGATCATCGTCGGGCTCGGCTTCGTCCAGCATGGCTGCTCCAAATTCTTCGGCATCCCGCCCTTCCCCATGCCGCTCAATCCCTTGCTGACCGTGGCCGGCGTGCTCGAGCTCGGCGGGGGCGCGCTGATCCTGGTCGGGCTGTTCACTCGGCCGGTGGCGTTCGTGCTGTCGGGCATGTCGGCCGCCGCCTATTTCATCGCGCATTTCCCCAAGAGCGTCTTTCCGGCCGCCAACGGTGGCGAAGCGGCGATGCTGTATTGCTTCGTCTTCCTGTATCTCGCCGCGGCCGGAGCCGGCCCGATCAGCTTGGATGCGCGCCGCTCTAAGATGTGAAGCGTGGACGACGCGACGAATATTGCGCGCCGTGCGATCGATGGTCGTGCGTTGCGCGATCGACGCGGCTATAGCGCCGGTCCGGCGCGCGTCATTCCAGCGCGCCGTGTCGGGAGCAGTATAAGACAATGACGATGCAACGCGTGTTCGTGAGTGGGAAGGTTCAGCGGACGGGGTATCGCGATTGGGCAGTGCGGAAGGCGCAGGAGCTGGGCCTTACCGGCTGGGTCCGCAATTTGAACGACGGGCGAGTCGAATTGCTCGTCGTCGGCGAGGATGAAGCGGTCGTCGCGATGGCCGAGGCGTGCCGCCAGGGATCCGAACATTCGCGCGTCGACCATGTCGAGGCGCTTCCCGCCGACGAGCGCGCGCCAAAGGGCTTTACCAAGCGATTCACCGCCTAGCGGACTGCACCGAAACGGGGCCAATTTCGCAACTGCGCTTAACCTATAGCAGTGTTATTCTAGGCGCATGAGCGATGCGCCGCCCCTTAATACCGCGCCGCTGCCGGTCCGGCTGCGGTCCGAGGATTATCTGCTGCTTCACCAAGCAGGAGCATTCGCCCCCTACACTCGCACCGAGTTGATCGACGGGGGGGTGTATTTCGTGAACGCACAGCATCGACCGCACGCGCTCGCCAAGATCGAATTGTATGATGCGATCCGCGCGGCGCTGCGGGCGATCGGCTCGCCGCTGCGCCCGCTGGTCGAGGCGAGCATCGCGCTGTCGGGGCACGACGTGCCAGAGCCCGACATCGTGCTGACGAGCGAGCCGCGCGGCGAAGGCTTCGTCCCGCTGCATTCGGTGCATCTCGTCATCGAAGTATCCGACACGACGATGCGCAGCGACATCCGCCGCAAGGTCGCGAGCTATGCGCGCGCCGCGATGCCCGAATATTGGGTGGTCGATATCAAGGCGCGCACGATCCACCAGATGTGGTCGCCCATCGGCGAGCTCTGCGCAGAACGCTGCGCGGTCGCGTTCGGCGATATCATCGCAGCGGCGACGATCGTGGGCTTGAGCGTCGATACGGCGAGCCTCTAGGGCCCGCCGCATCGACCGCGCTGATCAGCGCGTCAGCTTCTTGTAGGCCAGCCGCGTCGGGCGGTCGGCCGCATCGCCGAGGCGACGGCGCTTGTCTTCCTCGTACGATTCGAAATTGCCCTCGAACCATTCGACATGGCTGTCACCCTCGAACGCGAGGATGTGCGTCGCGAGGCGATCGAGGAAGAAGCGATCGTGGCTGATGACCACGGCGCAACCCGCGAAGCTCTCGAGCGCTTCCTCGAGCGCGCGCAGCGTCTCGACGTCGAGATCGTTGGTCGGCTCGTCGAGCAGGAGGACGTTGCCACCCTCCTTGAGCATCTTGGCGAGATGGACGCGGTTGCGCTCGCCGCCCGACAGCTGGCCGACCTTCTTCTGCTGGTCCTGGCCCTTGAAGTTGAACGCGCCGACATAGGCGCGCGTGCCGAGCTCCTGCTTGCCGAAGCGGAACACTTCGAGCTTGTCGGACACTTCCTCCCACACCGTGTTCGACGGCGTCAGGTCGTCGCGCGACTGGTCGACGTAGCCGAGCTTGACGGTCTGGCCGACTTCGATCGAGCCGCCATCGGGCTGTTCCTGGCCGGTGATCAGCTTGAACAAGGTCGACTTGCCCGCGCCGTTCGGCCCGATCACGCCGACGATGCCACCTGGCGGGAGCACGAAGTCGAGATTGTCGAACAGTAGCTTGTCGCCGTAGGCCTTGGTCAGGCCCTTGGCCTCGATCACCTTGCCGCCGAGCCGCTCGGGCAGCTGGATCAGGATCTGCGCCTTGCCGACCGAGCGGTTTTCCTGCTTCTCCATCAGCTCGTCGAACGCGCGGATACGCGCCTTCGACTTGGTCTGGCGTGCCTTGGGGGTCTGGCGCATCCAGGCGAGTTCGTCGGAGATCGCCTTGGCCTTGCCCTGCTCCTCGCGATCCTCCTGCTCGAGCCGCTTGACCTTCTTTTCGAGGTAACCCGAATAGTTGGATTCATACGTGTAATAGCGCCCGCGATCGAGCTCGAGCACCCAGTTGACGACGTTATCGAGGAAGTAGCGATCGTGGGTGACGAGGATGACGTTGCCGACATAGTCGCGCAGGTAGTTCTCGAGCCAGGCGACGCTTTCGGCGTCGAGATGGTTGGTCGGCTCGTCGAGCAGCAGGATGTTGGGCTTTTCGAGCAGCAGCTTGCACAACGCGACGCGACGCTTCTCACCGCCCGAGAGGTTGGTGACGGGGCTGTCGCCAGGTGGGCAACGCAGTGCCTCCATCGCGATCTCGAGCTGGTTGTCGAGGCTCCAGCCGTCGACCGCGTCGATCTTCTCCTGCAGGTCGCCCATTTCGGCGAGCAATGCGTCGAAATCGCAATCCTCGGGCGGATCGCCCATGATCGCGACGATCTCGTTATAGCGATCGACCATCCCGCCGATCGGGCCCGCGCCCGCGCGGACGTTGCCGATCACGTCCTTGGTCTCGTCGAGCTTGGGCTCCTGCGGCAGATAGCCGACCTTGATGCCCTCGGCGGCCCACGCCTCGCCGGTGAATTCGGGGTCGATTCCGCCCATGATCTTCATCAGGGTCGACTTGCCCGAGCCGTTCGGCCCGATGATCGCGATCTTCGCGTCGGGCAGGAACTGGAGCGAGATGTTGTTGAGCACCGGCTTGGGGGCGCCGGGGAAGGTCTTGGTCAGGCCCTTCATCACATAGCTGTACTGCACGGCCATCGGCTGCGGACTCCGGGGGTAAAGATGGTGGATTGTTGGCGTGGCAGATAGCGATGCGCGGGGGCGTTGGCAACGTGGGCGGGGTGCGGTAGCCTGTTGCGATGGAACGGATCGACATCTCGGATGATCGCCGCGTCGCGGATCTGGTCGAAGCGGTCGAGCGCGACGGCGCGGTGGAGATCGTGCGCGATGGCGTGGTGGTGGCGACCGTTGCCGCGCGGGAGCCAGACGTCTCGGCTCGCGAACCGCAGCCTATCGACATCGCGGAACTCGAGCGCTTCCACGCTGAACACCCGATGCCGCGTTTCGAGAAGAGCTGGGGCGAACTGCTCCGCGAAATGCGGGACGAGGACGATCATTGAGCCACTATTGCGATGCCAGCGTGATGGGCACGCTTGTGTTCCGCGATACCGATTGGATCAGCGTGCGGCATTGGATCGAGACGACCAAGCCCAGCCTCAGCTATAGCGACTTCGGCTTCGGGGAGCTTGCCTCGGCGGTCGGTCGGCGGGTCCGGATGCAGCAATTGGATCCTACCAAAGCACAGACGCTGCTACTCGATTTCCCCACGCGTCTTCCCGATTGGGCCCGCACCACTGTCGCGCCATCCGATATCGATGTCGCGACGGGCTACATGCTGCGCTTCGAACTCGGACTGCGCTTCCCCGACGCGATTCACATTGCCACTTCCGGACGCCTCGGGCTTACACTCGTCTCGACCGACATCCGCCAAGTCCGCGCTGCCGCCTCGCTCGGCGTCGCCGCCATCAACCCCTTGCAAACAGACGGGACTCCTTCTTGACCAAGCTTCGCGCCCTCGCCCCTTGCCTGCTGCTCGCCTCGACCCTGCTCACCGGCCCGGCGCTCGCCCAGCGCCCTGCCCCGCTGGTCGATCCCGCAGTCGCTGCGCTGCGCGACAAGGCGCTGAACGACGACATCGCCTATGACATCGTCGAGGGGCTCACCACCGAGGTCGGGCCCCGCCCCGACGGCTCGCCGCAGGAAGAGCGCGCGCGGCAATGGGCGGTGGCGAAGCTCAAGAGCCTCGGCTTCAAGAATGTGCGGATCGAACCGTATGAACTGCAGAATGTATGGGTCCGCGGCGTCGAGACGGCGGAGGTGGTCGCGCCGTTCGCGCAGCCGCTGCGGCTGACCGCGCTCGGCAATTCGGGCGCGACGCCCGCCGAGGGGCTGACGCTCCCGGTCGCCTTCTTCCCTTCGCTCGCGGACCTGCGTGCAGCGCCCGATGGGAGTCTTGGGGGCAAGATCGCGTTCGTCTCGAACGCGATGCAGGCCAATCAGGACGGATCGGCCTATGGCCCCGAAGGCCAAGCCCGCCGCGCCGGACCGAGCATCGCCGCGACCAAGGGCGCGAGCGCGATCGTGATCCGCTCGATCGGTTCGGACCACGGTCGTGGCCCCCACGCCGGCGTCACCAATTTCGCGACGGGCGTCGCACCGATCCCGGCTGCCGCGCTCTCGGTCGCCGATGCGGCCAACCTCGAGCGGATGATCAAGCGCGGCAAGCCCGTCACGCTCCACCTCACCCTCACGCCGACCTTCGTGCCGACCCGCATGTCGGGCAATGTCGTCGCCGAAGTCCCCGGCACCGATCCCACGGCAGGCACGATCCTGATCGGCGGGCATCTCGACAGCTGGGATCTCGGCACCGGCGCGATCGATGACGCCTCGGGGGTCGCGATCACCACCGCCGCCGCCAAGCGGCTGATGGACAGCGGTCGCCATCGCCGCACGATTCGCGTCGTCTGGTTCGGCGACGAGGAGACCGGCGGCTTCGGCGGCTTCGCCTATGCCAAGGCACATGCCGGCGAAACGCACGCACTGGCGGCCGAATCCGACTTCGGCGCCGACCGCGTCTGGCGATTCGAAACCAACCTCCCCGCGACCGCCAAAGCCCTCGGCGGTCGCCTCGCCGCCGCGCTCGCGCCGCTCGGAATCGTTCGCGGCAGCGGAATCGGGGGCGACGGGACCGATGTCGGCCCGACTCTGGCGACCGGCGTTGCCGCGATCGACCTCAACCAGGACGGCACGCGCTATTTCGATTACCACCACACGCCCGAGGACACGCTCGAGCGGATCGATCCGCAACAATTGCGTCAGAATGTAGCGGCTTGGACGACAATGCTCGCGATCGTCGCCGATGCGCCCGAGGCAATCGGCCCGGTTACGCCGAAGAAATAGCCCGCGCTCGCTTCGTCGCAAATATGGCCGAAAGGTGGCAGAAGCGCCCGTCTATGGCCGATTTGCGATTGACGCACCGCAGCGGGGCGCTATGCCTCCGATCTTCGCGGGCGGCATAGGGCCGACTGCGAAGCGCTAATTTGCTTGGGAGCAATTGCATGAAGAAGATCGCCCTTGTTCTCGTCGCCGCCGGCCTGGTCTCGCTCGCCGCTTGCAACAAGAACCCTGAAGCTGCTGCAATCGAAAACAATGCTGACGTCATCGCCGACGGCATCGACAACAACGCGTCGATGATCGACGACATGGCTTCGAACACCTCGAACGCGGTTGCTTCGGACGTCCTGGCGAACAAGGCCGACGAACTGCATGACGCTGCCGACAACGTCCGTGACGCGGGCGAAGCCAAGGCCGACAACGTCGCCAAGGCTGCCAACTAAGATCACTGGGCTTCGGCCCGGATCTGAAGATTTGGGGCGCCTTCTTAGCGGAAGGCGCCCTTTTTCGTGCCCGCTGCGTCAAGCTGCGCGAGGACCATGTCGAGCGCCGCCAAGCGCAACGCGATCTCGCGACGATACGAGGTGCCAGCGGGCGCCAGGCTGAGCGCCCGCGCCCAATAGCGACGCGCGGTGCGATAGTCCCTGGCCTGCGCGTAAGCGAGGCCTTCGAAAAATGCTGGTGCGGGATCGTCTGGCGCAAGCCGGGTCGCCTGATCGAACGCGAGCCGCGCCGCGGGGGACATCGCGGCGTCGTGCTGCGCCATCGCAGTCCCCAGCCCGGTCCACAACGTCAGGCTGCGCGGATAATGGTTGAGGCCGAGCAGGATGACATTGACGCCGCTACGCCGGCTGCCCGCGCGCATCAGCGCGTCCGACGCGATCAGATATGCGCCGTCGCCGGTAAAGCGACCGAGCATCGCGTCGCGCAGCTCGACCATTTCCGGGGCGACCGCCACGGGGATTGCATCCGACGCCGCCAGATGTTCGCCAAGCCCGGCGCGTTGCTGAAGCGCATATCCCGCAGCCCCGAGCATAAAGGCAGCGCCGACCAGCGTCCACAGCGAGCGCGACACGCCGCTGGCCCATAAGGCTGCGGCGGCCACGACGCCGATCAGCGCCAAACCGATCCAGCCACTCATTGCGTCTGCTTTGCGTTCATCAGGCTGCTGTACGGGATTTGCGCGCGACGTCTAAGCACAAGTGCAGGGTCTAAGCACAAGTGCGGGGTCTAAGCACAAGCGCGGGCGCGCCGCCGCTTCACGGGCGCTACACCCACGGGTCAGTGGCCAGAACGTATCGGCTGGATCAGATCCCAGCGGTTTCCGCACAGATCCTCGAAGACCGCGACAATACCGTACGGCTCGTGTCGCGGCGGCTCGACGAACCGGACGCCGCGCTGCGTATAGGCATGATGGTCGCGGGCAAAATCATCGGTCTCAAGAAACAGGAACACGCGTCCGCCGCTCTGATTGCCGACCGCGCTGACTTGTGCCTCGCCAACGGCTCGCGCCAGCAGCAGCCCGTTTGCACGACCCGGCGGCGCAACGACGACCCAGCGCTTCTGATCGCCGAGCGCAGTATCCTCGCGAAGCTCGAACCCGAGCGCATCGACGAAGAAGGCAATGGCGAGATCATAATCCGCAACGAGTAGCGAGGTCAGGGCGAGACGCTGTGGCATCCGGCCCTTCTGACCGATAACGCCCGTCGCGCCAATGCCAGACCGCCCCTCAGCGGACGCCCGAGGGCGTCCGCGTGGGCGGCCTTCAAGCGCGGCCGATCAGACGCTGTGCGATCGTATCGGCGACGTCCGAGATCGGCGCCCCGGTGCGCTCGGCCTCGTCCCACACCTGGACCAGCCGGTCGGGGATGCGAGCGATACGCGTCTCGACTTCGGCCTGATCGCCGTGGCCGAGATATTCGAGCGCGACGTTGATGATGCCGCCGGCGTTGATGACGTAATCGGGCGCGTACAGGATGCCGCGCACCTGGAGGGCCGCACCCTCGGCCTTGGTCTCGAGCTGGTTGTTCGCGCCGCCTGCGACGATCGTCGTGCGAAGCGCAGCGATCGATGCCGGGGTCAGGATCGCGCCGAGCGCGTTGGGGCTGACGATGTCGGCCTCGACGCCGAGAATTTCGTCGGCACCAGCGGTCTGTGCACCGAGCTCTTCGGCAAGCGCCTTCGCACGGTCGGCGTTGACGTCGGCCAGCGTGAGCACCGCGCCGTCCTTGGCGAGCAAGCGGGCGAGCCCACCGCCGACGCTGCCGACGCCCTGGATCGCGACGCGCACGCCCTTCATGTCGGTCGCGCCGAGACCGCGCTGTGCGGCTGCCTTGACGCCGAGATAGACGCCCATTGCGGTGTACGGCCCGGGATCGCCGCCCGCGCTGCCGGCTGCGACGGGGAGGCCAGAGACATGCTTGGTCATCGTCGCGATCGTCTTCATGCTCGCCTCGGACATGCCGACGTCTTCGGCGGTCACATAGCGCCCACCAAGCGATTCGACCGCGCGGCCGAACGCCTCGAGCTGTGCATGGCTGATGCTGTCACCAGGGTTGGCCGCGAGCACGACGCCCTTGCCGCCGCCCATCGGGAGATCGGCCATGGCGTTCTTGAAGCTCATCCCGCGCGACAAGCGCAGCGCATCGGTGATCGCGCGGTCGCTATCGGCATAGTGCCAGAAGCGCACGCCGCCAGCCGCCGGCCCGAGCTTGGTCGAATGAACCGCAATGACCGCGCGAAGCCCCGAAGCGGGATCGGTGAAGAGGTGCACGCCCTCATGATCATCAAAATCGGGGAAGCCCCAGCCGGTGGTCACGGACAAATTCCTGGCTGTTGAAAGAAGTGGGGCGACCGACGGGACTTGAACCCGCAACATCCGGCATCACAAGCCGACGCTCTAACCAATTGAACTACGATCGCCGCAGAGGAAGCGCCCCTAGCGGGGTCGAGGGGCCAGCGTCAAGAATGGATCGTTCAGAATTTACCGTCAATCGACAGCCGATGCCCCGACGGGCTCGGTTGAAAGCCGCTCAGCTCGAGTTTCTGCGCCGCGCTTGGGTCGCTTGGCTTGACCGTGAGGTCCGCGCGGAACCGCCCGTTCAGCCACAGCCGCAGCGCGATCTGCTCGGTCCCCGCCTGGCTCGCGAGCGGCAGCAGCAAAGCACCCGCATCGCAGCGCGCGGTGCCGGCGAGCCCCTGCCCCAAGCTGATTCCGGCGATGTCCGCGCCAAGCGTCGCCTTGACGCGCCCCTCAGCACTCTCGCACGTGCCGTTGACGAAATGGACGGTGACGGCGTCGAGATCGATCCCACTGACCGGGAGCGGCGCGAACACCGCACCGGCGGGCACGCTCGCGGTCATATCGTCGAGCCCGACGCCGTGCCGCGAAACGCTGATCGCGCCGTGGATCGCGCGAGTCGCGTCCGCACCCGTCGCCGGACTCGCGAGATCGACGCGCGCCCGGCCGGCGAGCAACGCCCAAGGCGACAGCGATGCGCTGAGATCGCCGAGCGCGATGCTGCCGACCTGCGCCTCGCGGAGATGCCCGAACCACACGCTGCCGCTCGCCTCGCGCGCGGCGACTCGGCTTTGCTCGAGCTCGAACGCCCCGAGCACGAAGCGCAGCGGCAGCAGCACGAGCAGCGCGACGACGAACACCGCGCCGAACAGCGCGACGGGGCCGGTCTTCAATCGAAAGCGCGTCATTGGCCCTTCGCCTTCAACGTCAGTTGCACCGACACAATACGGTCGGCGCCAGCAGTGGTGGCGAGCCGGTCGACGAGAATCCCCGCCGCCTCGAGTTCGGCAATCCAGGCGACCAGCGCGCCGGGTCGCGCCGAGCCGATCGCGATCTCGACTCGGTCGCTGCCCTGCGGCGTGACGCTCGCCAGCGCGAAGCCGGCATCGTTGGCGCGCGCGCGAATCACCGATTCGAGCGGAGCATCGAGCGGAGCGACGCGCAGCGTCTGTGCCGCCTTGACCGCATCGACGCGCACTTGCGTCTCGCCGAGCGCGATCACCGCATCGGCATGCCGCGCCTTAGCCGACTCGAGCGCATCGCCGAGCGGCACGACGAGGAAATAGCACAGCACCAGCAGCGTGAGCACCGCGCCGGTGAGCACGAGATATTGCTCGCGCTGCGTGCGCGCGCGAAACCAGAGGAGCAGGCGCTCGGTCATCGTGGCTTCACCGTCAGATCCCCCGAGAGGCGGCCGTTCACCGACTGGAACTGGCCTTGCGGCGTCGCGTCGAAGCCGCTCGCGCCGAGCCGGCGCTGCAGGTCGAGGATCTGGCCTTCGTTCTGGACGCCGACGCCGACGCGCAGCGTGCCGTTGGGATCGAAGGCGAGCGTGTGCGCTTCGCTTCCCGGCGTCGCGCGGATCGCCGCGAACACCGCCGCCGTGGTCCGGGTGAAGCCCAGCCCGCCGCCGCGCAGCCGGTCGAGCCGCGCGGTCAACTGGCGATCGGCATCGCTCACCGCCTCGCCGCGCGCGAGCCCGGTCCGCTCGAGCAGTTCGGTGCGGCGTTCGAGATCATCCGCCGCGGTCGAATATTTGATCAGCTGCACGATCGTGATGAGCAGCGTCACGCCGAGGATCGCCGCGCTCAGCCAGCCGAGCCGGCGGACCAGCGCCCAATCGACCGCGCGGCGCGTCTTGCGCGCAAACGCGCCCTGGCGAAGATCGAGCGACGGCGCCGCCACCGCCGCAACGATCGCGGTCTCGAGCGCATCGCGCGATAGGACCACCGGCGCGACGCCGCCCGTGACAAGCTCGGTCAGCCGCGCTTCATCGGCGAACCCGCTCGTGACCCCGCGCACCACGCCCTCGCCGCCGAGATCGGCGCGAAGATAGCCCGTCTCGGGCCGCGGCAGCAGCAGCGGCGCGGGCAAGACCGCATCAGGATCGACGCCGTTCTCTGCCAGCAGATCGAGCCATGCGCGCATCTGCAGCGCGCCAACGACGCCGATCGGCCGCTCGACGACCTCCCCCTCGCGCCCGACCGCGACGTGCAGATCGCCGATCGGGCCAGCGCTTGCATCCGCCGCGAGCAGGCGTGCGGCAGTAACCGACTGGGCAAGCGAGCGATCGGGCAGTTCGGCCCAATGCAGCGTCACCGCGTCGGCCGGCGCGATCGCGACACACGCCAGCGGCGTATCGGCGGCGAGCAGCGGAAAGCCCTCGCCGCGCGCCGCGACGGCGTCGCCCGCGATGCGCAGCCAGCGCCACGGCAGATCGGGGGCGGGCAAGAAGAGGACGAGCGTTTCTGTCATGATGGCTCGCCCCATTGCCGCGATACGAGCCGCGCGGGAAGCGCCGTCGCGTCGATCAGTCCGGTTTGTTCAAGCGTGGCCCCGCCGAGCGCGACGCGCACTTTGAGCGAGAACCATGTCGTCTTTACGTCGGTCTGCGACGGCGCATCGTCGCCGGTGCTGCTGCGCACCGCACTTTGCGCCCAGAAGGCCGTCGTCGTCGCGAAGCCCAAGGGCGGGCGCTGGAGCAGCACTTGCCGCACCGCCTCGGGCGAAAGGCCGATCCGCAGCATCGCGATCAGCGGCGCCTGCTCGGGCAACAGCGTGTTGACGTTGATCCGCGACAGCCCGGCGACGGGCAAGGTGCACAGCCATGGCCGGAGCTTGTCATAATCGCTGCGCGTCACGCCGCGCACCGCGCGCAACTCGCTCGGGTCGCTCATCAGCGTGTTCGCGGTGCGATAGGGCTGCGCGCCACCACGATAGTCGCGGTCCTCGGCGCCGCCGGTGATCGGCGAATCGTCGCTGTCGATCCAGTCGGCGGTGGCGGCGGCGATCGCTTCGGGCGATGCCGCTGCGGGGTCGACGAGGCGGATCAGTCGGGCGAACTGCAGCTGCGCGGGGGTATAAGCGAAATAGCTGCCGCTTTTCGCGGGCGTCTCGGTGACGAGGCTGTTGAGGTTGAAGCAATTGCCGCCATCGACGACCGTTGCCGTCGCGGTGCCGTTCGGGATCGGCAGCGGGTACGGCGTGCCGCTCCAGCCGCCCTGCAGCGTCACCTTGTCGGGGCTCTTGCGCAGCAACTCGCTGACCCTGACCACCGCGAGCGTCTCGGCCGCCAACGAATAGGCGCGTGCCTGGTCGAGCGCGACCGCGTTGCCGCCGAGCCGCGTGGCGAGTCGCAAACGCTCGAGCGCGGTCCCGGCAAGCACCGCGATCACCGCGACGAGCAGCAACACCGTGAGCAGCGCGGCGCCGCGCTCGGAGGGTTTGCGCTTAACCCAGCCGGTCATCGACGCGCCTCCCATAGCCGGTGCCGACGAGGAAGAGCTGGCGCGTCGCGATCCCGCTGTCGCGCACCACGCGCAGTTCGAGCGCGTCGGGCAGCGGCGATTGCGGGCTGCCGCTCCAGCGGTCGCTCCACGCGCCCTTGACGCGGTAGCGCAGCGCGACCTGGCGGATGTGCGCCAGCAGCGGTGTCGGCGGGAGCGGCGGCGCGCCGTCGAGCATCGGATAGGCGGTCCGCACGAGCGCGCCGTCGACCACGCCATATTCGACCTTCTGCACGCTCGCGCGCGGCGTTCCGTCGAGATTGCTCCAGCCGCTGCGCACCAGCCGCAGCATCGGCGCCGCCGCCGCGCCCGCTTCGCCGGTGAAAGGAGCGAGGACGCGGCCATCCTCGCCGCGCGTCGGGCGCGGCGTCGCTTGCGCGAGATCGGCGGTGAGGATCGCGCCGAGCCGGTTCATCGCCGAGACGTCGTCGAGTTTCACGCCCGTCGCGGTCTGCGCGCGGACCGAGAACGACAACAGCGCCACCCCCGCCGCCGCGAGCAAGCCGAAGATCAGCAGCGAGATCATCACCTCGACGAGCGTGAAGCCCGCGTCGTCGGTCGCGGGCGTCATGGCGCGCGCGTCCCGTCGCGCACCACGGTCAGCCGGCCGGCCTGCCGCCCCGCCGGATCTCGCACGGTGACGTCGATCCGCAGCACGCGAATGTCGCCGGTCGGCTGGACGCTGCGAGTCCAGCTCCACGCGCGCCCGCCATTGCTCTCGACGCCGCTCGCCGCGCCGATCGTCGGAGGCTTGGCATCGGTCATCGCCTCGATCGCGACGTTGCGCGCAACGGTCTGGCCGAGCAGCGTCGTGTCGAGCGTCGCGGCGCCGCGGATCGTCGCGCCCTCGAGCCGGATCAGCGCGAGCGCGGCGAGGCTGAACACCGCGAGCGCGACCATCATTTCGATCAGCGTGAAGCCGCGGGGCTTAGCCACCGACGCGGACCTTACCGTCATTGCCGACATGGACGACGACGCTCTGCCCGCTGCGCTCGAGCGTCACGTCGAGCGGGCGATCGGTCCCGCCGGTCGAATCGAACAGGATGCGGTCGCGCGTTCCGTCGCCGCTCGGCAGCGCGCGCGTGCCCTTGCCCCACTGCGTCACGCGCAGCGGCTTCTCGGCCATCGCGACCCATGCGCCGTCGACCCGCTCGTCGAACCCGTAGCCGCCCTGCGACACCCACACGCTGATCGGCTTGGCGCCGACCACCGCGAGATCGCGCGCGGCGCTGGTGCGCGTCGCGAAGCGCGCGGCCTCGTCGGCGAGACGACCGCGCGGATCGGGCAGCGCGAACACGACGGCCGCGCTGGCGAGACCGATGATCGTGACGACGACCATCAGCTCGATGAGCGTGAAGCCGCGCTCGCCCTTCCGGCGTTTACTGCCAGCTGCCGATATCGGCATTGACGCCCTCGCCGCCTTCCTTCTTGTCCGCGCCGAGCGTCCAGACGTCGGCCTCGCCATGCGCGCCGGGCGCCGCATAGAGATACGGCTTGCCCCACGGATCGACCGGCAGCTTCTTGATATAGCCGCCGCGCTGGTACTTCGACGCATCGGCATCGGCGGGGGCCGAGACCAGCGCCTGCAGGCCGTCGGTGGTCGAGGGGTACGAATCGTTCTGCAGCTTGTAGAGATCGAGCGCGCCCTCGATCGTCGAGATGTCGGCCTTGGCCTTGACGATCTTGCCTTTGTCACCGAGCGGCAGGACGTTGTAGGTGACGATCGCGGCGAGCAGGCCGATGATGACGATCACCACCATCAGCTCGATCAGCGTAAAACCCGACTCCCCGTCATCCCCGCGAACGCGGGGATCCCGCTTCTGCTGGAGCGGGAAAGCAGCGGGATCCCCGCTTGCGTGGGAATGACGGATGGGGGGCATTGCGAACCTCGTCATGTTATTGGCCTGCCAGGGTGTTGAGCTGCAGGATCGGCAGCAGGATCGATAGCACGATCGTCGCGACGACACCCCCCATCACGACGATGATGATCGGCTCGAGCAGCGACAGCGCGGTCGTGGTGAAACGATCGAACTCGCGCTCGAGATATTCGGCGGCGCGCTCGAGCATGTCGTCGAGCTGCCCCGCGGTTTCACCCGATGCAGCCAGATACGTCAGCAGCGGCGGAAAGACGCCCGCACGGCGCATCGCCGCCGACAGGCTGCCGCCGCCGCGGATTGATTCGATGATCTCGTCCGACGCCTGTTTGAGGCGGAGGTTGTGGATCGTGCTGCCCGTCAGCGTAAGGCCTTCGAGCAGCGGCAAGCGGCTGGCGACCATCGTCGCGAGCGTGCGCGCCATACGCGCGGCGTGGAGATCGCGGAACAGACGGCCGAGGATCGGCAGTTTGAGGATCCAGGTGTCGAAAGCGAGCTTGATCCGCGGATTTTTCAGCGCGCGCCACGATCCGAAGCCGGCGAGCAGGATGACGAGCAGGATCGCCCACCAATAGCCGACCATGAAGTTCGACAGACCCATCACGACGCGCGTGAGGAACGGGAGCTGCTGCCCGACGGTGTCGAACTGCTCGACCACTTGCGGCACGACGAACACCATCAGCGCGGTGACGACCGCCATCGCCACCACCGCGAGCACCGCGGGGTAAGCAAGCGTCGTGATGATCTTGCCGTTGATTTCGGCCTGGCGCTCGAGCAGCACCGACAGGCGTTCGAGGATGACGGGGAGCGAGCCCGAGTTCTCGCCCGCCGACACCATCGCGCGGTAGAGCGAGGGGAAACTCTTGCCCTCGCGCGCCATCGCCTCGTGCAAGCGACGGCCCTCGACGACGCCTGAATGGACCGACTCGACGATCGCGCGGACATGCGGCTGCTCGGTCTGGCGCGAGATCGTGCGGAGCGATTCCTCGAGCGGCGAGACGCGGTTGAGCGTGGCGAGCTGGCGGGTGAAGAGCGTGAGCTGCTTGGTGCTCATCTTCTTGGAACCCAGGCGGAGGTCGGAGAGGAGCGGCTTGCCCTTGGGCTGGCGCCCCGAGCCGGGTTCGACCTTGACGACATAGAGCCGGCGACGGTCGAGCAGCACGCGCGCCGCGTCGATCGACCGTGCGGCGATCGCTCCGCGGGTTTCGCGGCCCTTGGTGTCGATCGCGAGGTAATCGAAGTCAGGCATCTTCTACCCCTCTCCCATCGGGAGAAGGTGGCCGAGCGAAGCGAGGACGGGTGAGAGCAGCGCGGCCAACCGGCGTGGGCTGCCCTCACCCTTCCGCCGCCTGACGGCGGCTCCCTCCCTCTCCCACAGGGAGAGGGATTTACTCACCCCCCACCTCCGGCACGACCATCGGCGCCTCGGCATCGGCCATGTCGCGCCGCGACACGCGCACCGCTTCCTCCGCCGTCGTCACCCCGTCGCGCACCAACTGCCGCGCCGCCGACCCCAGCGTCGGCGCATGCAGGAACGCATGCCGCGCGATCAGCGCTTCGTCGCCGCCATCGTTGATCAGCCGCCGCACCGTCTCGTCGATGCGGATCGCCTCATAGACACCGACGCGGCCCTTATAGCCCGTCCCCTGGCATTGCTCGCAGCCGACCGCCTGATAGACGATCGCCCCCGGCTCGAACCCGAGCAGCGCCGCGACCGACGCATCCGCCGCCACCGGGCGCCGGCACACCTCGCACAAGCGCCGCACCAGCCGCTGCGCGATCACCGCGCGGAGCGTCGATGCCAACAGGAACGGCTCGACCTTCATGTCGCGCATCCGCGTGATCGCGCCGACCGCGTCGTTGGTGTGGACCGTCGACAGCACGAGATGCCCGGTCAGCGACGCCTGCACCGCGATCTCGGCGGTCTCGCGGTCGCGGATTTCGCCGACCATCACGACGTCGGGATCCTGCCGCAGGATCGCGCGCAGGCCCGCCGCGAAGGTCAGCCCGACCTTGGCGTTGACTTGCGTCTGCCCGACGCCCTCCATCGCATATTCGACCGGATCCTCGACCGTCAGGATGTTGCGGCTGCCATCGTTGAGCAACCGCATCGAGGCGTAGAGCGTCGTCGTCTTGCCCGAGCCGGTCGGCCCGGTGACGAGGATGATCCCGTTGGGCTCGGTGATGGCTTCCTTGAGCAGTTGGTTGATCCCCGGCGTCATGCCGAGCACGTCGAGCGTGATCCCGGCATTTTCCTTGTCGAGAATACGCAGCACCACGCGCTCGCCCGCCCGGCTCGGCAGCGTCGAGACGCGGACGTCGAGCAGCTTGCCGCCCAGCGTCAGGCCGATCCGCCCGTCCTGCGGCACGCGCCGCTCGGCGATGTCGAGCCGCGCCATCACCTTGACGCGGCTGACGACGACGGGAGCGACGTGTGGCGGCATCCGCAGCGTCTCGCGCAGCACGCCGTCGATGCGCATGCGGACGACGAGGCCGGTCTCGTACGGCTCGATATGGATGTCCGACACGCCGTTGCGCGCGGCGTCGGCGATGATGCCGTTGATCAGCCGGATCGCGGGGGCATCGTCGGCGGTGTCGAGCAGATCGTCGGCGGTGGGGAGATGATCGGCGAGCAGGTCGAGTTCGTCGCCGAGGCCGAGCGTGCCGGCGGCCATCGCGGCGGCCTGGCCGTCCATCGCATAGGCCTCGGACAGCAGCCGGTCGAATTCGGTCGCGACGACGAAGGTCACGTCGAAGGCGCGCGCGAGGTGGCGGCGCAGTTCGAGCAGGACCTTGGGGTCCGAGCCCTCGCGCATCGCGACGGTCAGGTGGTCGTGGGTGGGGTCGAGGACGACGCCGAAGCGGCGTGCGAAGGCGTAGGGGATGGTTGCCGCTGCCACGCTTGTCAGCGCCAGAAGATCGATCTCGGCCATCCTAACGCGCTTTCCCGGCGCAGGCCGGGGCCAAGTCGCGGAGGTCAGGCGCATCGCGCGCAGCGTCCGAACACTCAGCCGCCCGCCCCTGGGCCCCGGCCTGCGCCGGGGAAGCGCAGAAGGAGAAAGCGGGACCGCGCATCGCCATCACCGGTCCCGCTTCGTGCGGATCACCGTGCTCGAGCTCCGCTGCACCGGCACCATGATCCGCGGATCCTCGATATTCCCCGGCACCGGCGCGCTCGGGATCGGTGGCGCCGCGCCCATATAATCGCGCACCAGCTGGTCGATCGACGGCTCGTCATTGGGCATCGCCAGCCCCTGCTGGAGCCGGAGATAGCCATAACGCTGCTCGGTCAGCTTGCGGCTGTCGTCGGCGGTGCGCAGAATCGTCGGACGGATGAAGATCATCAGATTGGTCTTGGTCCGCGACTTGGCCTTCGAACGGAACAGGTTGCCCAAGCCGGGAATGTCGCCGAGCAGCGGGATCTTCTCGATCGTCCGCCGCTCGTTATCGTCGAGCAAACCGCTGATCACCGCAATGTCGCCATCGTCGACGGTGCGGACGGTCTCGACCTCGCGCTTGTTGAGGATCAGGTCGCTGTTGCTGCTCGACACCGGCCCGGCGATCGAGCTGACCTCGAGCCGCAGGTTGAGCTTCACCGTTCCGCTCGAATTGACTTGCGGGCGCACCGTCAACTCGATCCCGACATTCTCGCGCTGCGTCGTCTGGAAGGCATTGTCGAAATTGGTCGACAGCGCCTTGCCCGTAGTGATCGGGATTTCCTGCCCCACCAGGCTGTGTGCCTCCTGATTGTCGAGCATCACCAGATGCGGCACCTGGAGCAGGTTCGACGTCGTGTCGCTCTTCACCGCGTTGATGATCGAGCCGAACACGGTGTCGCCGATCTTGCCCGCCCAGCCGCCAAAGCCGCCGTTCGCGCCGAGCACCGAGCTGATCGCGCTTTGCGTCAGCGAATCGCTCGACGAGCTGCCGGTGCTCGTCGTGACGGTCGCGCCGTTGATCGTCGTCGTCGTCGTCGCGAGCTGCCGCGCGCCGATCGCGCCGGCGATGGTGAGCAAGCTCGGCGCCGAATTCTGGAAGCTCGACGCGGCGAACGCGCCACCCTTCAAGTTCGCGATCGCGAATTGCGCGCCGAGCGAGCTCGCCGTCTGGTCCGACACTTCGGCCACGATCGCCTCGACGAGCACCTGCTCGCGCCGCGTGTCGAGCTGACGCACGACGTCGGCGAGCTGACGCTGGACTTCGGCGGGCGCGGCGATGACGATTGCGTTCGCCCCGACGAAACGCGTCACGACCGAGGCGGTGCGCCCGCCCGAAGTGATCGCAGTCTGCGTCGGTGCGTTGCCGGTATTTCCTGTGTCCTGCTGCTGGACCGCAGGCGTGTTCGCGGGGCGCGAGCTGGGATTGTTGCCGTTGCTGCCGCCCGACTGGCTGTTGTTCCCGAAGTTCGACGCCGACAATTGCTGGTTGGTGATCGGCGATGGCGTCTGCCCGACGAGCTGCTGGAGCACCGGCAGCAATTGCTCGGCATCGGCGTTTTCGAGGAAGATCACCTTGATCTCGGTGCCGTTCTTCGCGCGCCGATCGAGATCCTCGGCCACCGCGGCGAGCCGCGCGACCGAGGTAGCATCGCCCCGAATCGCGACCGAGTTCGAGCTGTTGACCGCAACGACGCTGACCGACGTCGCGGTGCCTGCGGGCGCTGCCCCCCCGGCACCGCCCGCGCTTTGCCCGGCGAGCGCCTGCAACGCGGTCGCGATCTCGCGCGCGCCGGCATTCTTCAGCGCGATGATCCGCGTCGAGGCGGTGTCGGTGTCGATCCGGCGCAGTACTTCGCGCACGCGGCGCACATTGTCGGCAAAGTCGACGATGACGAGGCTGTTGCCGCCGCGATTGGCGGTGACCGAGCCTTGCGGCGAAATCAGCCCGCGCACCGTATCGACCGCCGATTGCGCATCGATCGAGCGCAGCCGGACGATTTCGGTGATGTAGCTGTTGCTCGTCGCGCCGCGCGAGCCGATGCGGCTCGGCTGCGACGCGGCGTTATCGGTCGGCTGGATGCGGAACGCGCCATTGGTCGTCGGCACCGCGACGAGCCCGTTGGCACGCAGCGTCGAGAGGAAGATCTCGAAATATTGCGACTTGCTCACCGGGTGATCGGTGACGACGGTCACCTTGCCCTGCACCCGCGCGTCGATGATGAAGGTCCGCCCCGTCACGCGGGCGGCATCGGCGATGAACGCGCGAATATCCGCATCGCGGACATTCATGGT
Organism: Sphingomonas sp. PWP1-2; assembly: GCF_049898305.1. Classification (NCBI taxonomy): domain Bacteria; kingdom Pseudomonadati; phylum Pseudomonadota; class Alphaproteobacteria; order Sphingomonadales; family Sphingomonadaceae; genus Sphingomonas; species Sphingomonas sp. PWP1-2. The sequence continues at coordinate 252,978 of NZ_JAFCXM010000002.1, read as the reverse complement.
CTGTTGCGCATGCGCCGCCGTGACAAGCGTGATCGCGAGGATAGGCGCCAGGATTCGTTTCTTCATTGCCCCGCAATCGTGATGACGAGTGGTACAGTGTCTGCGCCACGCTCGACCGTAAAGCCAAGCGTGCCGCCCTTTGCATATTGCGCGCCGAGACGCTCGATGTCTGCAGCGCCGCCGACCGGCTTGCCTGCGATCTGCGTTATGACGTCACCGTCGCGCAGCCCCGCCGCGCGGAAGCCCGCGCCGTCGCCTTGCTGCCGCACCGTCAACCCCGTCACGCGGCCGCCGTCGATCCGCGGGATGAAGCCGACATCGCGCCGCAACTGCGCAAAGCTGACGCCTTGCGGTCCGACCGCGGCGGGCGGTGGCGCGGTGATGGCTGCGGGTGCGCTGCCGCCGATCAGCGGTGGCCCGTTCGGCATCGCGGGCGCGACCGGCGCTTGCTCGGTCTGCGGCAGATAGAGATCCTCCGACACGCCGCCGCGATCGATCGTGACGTGATCGAACGCAACCGCCTTCAGCCGCACCCCGGGCATGATCTCCTGCCCCACGCCGATGCTTTGCTGGACGCCGTCAGGGCCAGCGATGATCGCGGAGCCACCGCCCTGCGCTTCGTCGATCCGCACGCCGAACAGCGAGAGCTGGAGCGTGGTGACGACCGACGGCCCCGCGATGTCGCCGCCGCTCGCGCGGTAGAACGGATCGAAGCCGCGAAGGATCGCCTCGGGGGATCCGGGCACGCCGCCTTGCTCGGGCCGCCAGATCCCGACCGGGCCCACCGGCGTTAGCACCGCCCAGACGAGCCGCGCGCTTTGCACGGCGAGCCCCGCGATCAGCGCCAGCTCGAGCGCGGAATAGACCGTGGTAACCGGAAACCGTCGCAGAAAGGCCCGCGCCCGCGCATCCAAAACCAAGCGCATGTGGAACCCATCCCCGATCGCGACGCCATATTACAGCCCGTGTTACCGTTCCGCGGTGCCGCTGTGAACCTTGTACGTGGCGGCCGCTGAATCGGACGCGCTGCCAGCACCTGGAAAATGCGCGGAGTCTTTGGCAAAGTGTGTCGCGTGACCGATGCTCCTGCCTTCCCAGCCGCCCCCAGCTTCGGTTCGGGTCTCGATGCAGCGGCAATGGTCGCACATCTCGCCGCTCTGCCGGGGGTCCAGCGTGTTCCGTCTCCCAAGCTGACGTTGTTCGTGTGCCGCAAGTTCCTCGATGCCGAGACCTGCGCCCAGGTGCGCGATGCCGTCGATGCGACGCGGCGCCCTTCGACGGTGGCGGACTTCAACGGCGACCGCGCGTTTCGCACAAGCGAGACCGGCGATCTCGACTCGCTCGCCCCGCTGACGCAGTGGCTCGACGCGCGGATCAGTGCGTTCACCGGGCTCGACCCGGCGCACGGCGAACCGATCCAGGGGCAGCGCTATGCGGTTGGCCAGGAGTTCAAGCCGCACACCGATTATTTCGAACCGGGCGGCGTGGATTTCGATCGCCATTGCCGTGTCGCGGGCAACCGCACCTGGACCGTGATGCTCTATCTCAACGACCCCGAAGCGGGCGGCGCGACGCGCTTCAAGGCGATCAACAAGATCATCCAGCCCGAGACGGGCAAGCTGCTCGCCTGGAACAACCGGCAGGCCGATGGCACGCTCAACCCGGCCACGCTCCACCACGGCATGAAAGTCCGCGCGGGGACCAAATACGTCATCACCAAATGGTTTCGCGAACGCGCCTGGCGGTAACGGAAAAAGCCGCCAGACCCATGCGGATCCGGCGGCTGCGATATGGTGGGCGCGGCAAGGATTGAACTTGCGACCCCACCCGTGTGAAGGGTGTGCTCTACCACTGAGCTACGCGCCCGTTGCCTTTTCCGCCGGTACGGCGGGGCGAAACGGAGAAGGGCGGCATTGACGCCGCCCTGTTGCAGTCTCTTAAAACGAGCCGGCGCCGCTTGTCCAGCGCCGATGCCCAGAATTTCCGAGTCAGGCGATCAGTTGACCGAATCCTTGAGGCCCTTGCCGGCCTTGAACTTGGGCTGCGACGATGCCTTGATCGTCATCGGCTCGCCGGTGCGCGGGTTGCGGCCGGTCGACGCCTTGCGCTTGCTGACCGAGAACGTCCCGAAACCGACGAGACGGACTTCATCCCCCTTTTTCAGCGCGGCCGACACGGCTTCGAACACGGCTTCGACGGCCTTGCTTGCATCACCCTTGGTCAGACCCGACGTGTCGGCCACCGTCGCGATCAGTTCCTGTTTGTTCATGGCCACGAAACCCCCGTTTAAAAAACTACTGAAATGATTCCCAGGCGAAAGCCGGTGGCGCAGTAAGGCGGCTCGCACCGGGGCTGTCAAAGCAAAAACATCCCCGCCGTCGGTCAAAACGGCGAGGATGCAGTATTATACGCCGATCCGAGCTCAGTGGTGCAGTTCACCACCGATTGCCGGGACGCCCGCCGGGGGCTGTGCCGCCAGATCGTCCGCTTCGGTCCAATCGATCGCCGTCAACGGCGCGGTTAGCGCAAGACGGAGCACCTCATCGACATGCGCCACCGGGATGATCTTGAGCCCGTCACGGATATTCGCGGGAATATCCGCCAAGTCCTTCTCGTTCTCGTGCGGGATCAGCACCGTGGTGATGCCACCGCGCAACGCCGCGAGCAGCTTTTCCTTCAAGCCCCCGATCGGCAGCACGCGACCGCGCAGCGTCACCTCGCCGGTCATCGCAATGTCGCGCCGCACCGGCACGCCGGTCAGCGTCGAGACGATCGCCGTCACGATGCCGATGCCCGCCGACGGACCGTCCTTGGGCACCGCACCTTCGGGCAGATGGATGTGGATGTCCTTGCGCGCGAAGATGCTCGGCTTGATCCCGTACGACGGCGAACGCGCCTTGATGAAACTGAACGCGGTCTCGATCGATTCCTTCATCACGTCGCCGAGCTTGCCGGTGATCTTCGCCTGACCACGCCCGGGCACGGTGACGCTTTCGATCGTCAGCAATTCGCCACCGACTTCGGTCCAGGCGAGCCCGGTGACCGCACCGATCTGATTCTCTTCTTCACCCAAGCCGTGACGATACTTCTTCACGCCGGCGAAGTCGGACAGATTGTCGGGCGTTACGGTGACGCTCGTCGTCTTGCCCTCGAGGATCTGGCGCAATGCCTTGCGCGCGAGCTTGGCGATCTCGCGCTCGAGCGTGCGGACACCCGCCTCACGCGTATAGTACTGGATCAGCGCGCGTAGGCCCTCGGTGGTGAGCGTGAACTCACCTTCCTTCAACCCATGCGCCTCGATCTGCTTCTCGATCAGGTGGCGTTCGGCGATTTCGACCTTCTCGTCCTCGGTATAGCCTTCGAGCCGGATGATCTCCATTCGGTCGAGCAGCGCCTGCGGGAGGTTGAGCGTGTTCGCGGTGGTCACGAACATCACGTCCGACAGATCGACGTCGATCTCAAGATAGTGATCCTGGAACTTGGCGTTCTGCTCGGGGTCGAGCACCTCGAGCAATGCCGACGCCGGATCGCCGCGGAAATCCTGGCCGAGCTTGTCGATCTCGTCGAGCAGGAACAGCGGGTTGCTGGTGCCGGCCTTTTTCAGGTTCGTCACGATCTTGCCCGGCAGCGAGCCGATATAGGTGCGGCGATGCCCGCGGATCTCGGCTTCGTCGCGCACGCCGCCCAAGGACTGGCGGATGAATTCGCGGCCGGTCGCCTTGGCGATCGACTTGCCGAGCGAGGTCTTGCCGACGCCAGGCGGGCCGACGAGGCACAGGATCGGCCCCTTCAGCTTGTTGGTGCGCGCCTGCACCGCGAGATATTCGATGATTCGGTCCTTGACCTTCTCGAGCGCATAATGGTCCTCGTCGAGCACCGCTTGCGCCGCCGAGATATCCTTGCGGATCTTCGACTTCTTGCCCCACGGGAGGCCGAGCAGCACGTCGAGATAATTGCGCACGACGGTCGCCTCGGCGCTCATCGGCGCCATCGTCTTCAGCTTCTTGAGCTCGGCGGTCGCCTTGGTGCGCGCCTCCTTCGAGAGCTTCATCGTAGCGATCTTCTGCGTCAGCTCGGCGATCTCGTCGCCTTCGCCATCATCGCTCTCGTTGCCGAGTTCGCGCTGGATCGCCTTCAACTGCTCGTTGAGATAATATTCGCGCTGGGTCTTCTCCATCTGGCGCTTGACCCGCGACTTGATCTTCTTCTCGACCTGCAGGACGCCCAATTCGCCCTCCATGAAGGCGAACACCATCTCGAGCCGCTTGGCCGGATCGCGCTCGATCAGCAGCGCCTGCTTGTCGCTGACCTTGACCTGGATGTTGGCGGCGACCGCGTCGGCGAGCTTCGAGGGATCCTCGATCTCGCCGAGCTGAACCGCAGTCTCGGCCGGCAGCTTGCGGTTGAGCTTGGCGTAATTCTCGAACTGGTCGATCACCGAGCGCATCAGCGCCTTGAGATCGGGGCTGAGATCGTCTGGCGTGAGTTCGCCGACGCGGTCGCCCAGCTCGGTGCTCGCGGCTTCGAGCTCGTCCGAACCGGCATCGCAATCGAGCATCTCGACTTCGGCCGACAGATAGCCGTCGCTCTGGACGAGCGAGGTCAGCGCGGCGCGGCGCTTGCCCTCGACCAGCACGCGGACGGTGCCGTCGGGCAGCTTGAGCAATTGCAGCACGACCGCAGTGACGCCGATCTCGTACAGATCGTCGCGATCGGGGTCGTCCTCGCTCGGATCGAGCTGCGCGACCAGGAAAATCTCCTTGTCGGCGGCCATTGCGGCTTCCAGGGCTGCGACCGACTTGTCGCGACCGACGAACAGCGGCACGATCATGTTGGGGAAGACAACGATGTCGCGCAGCGGCAGGACGGGATAAGCCTGAGTGGACGGGGTGGAAGAAGCTTGGGTCATGGATACTCCGAGATCGCGACAAGGCCGCGTGCTTGCCCCCTTATATGGGGGGAGTTGCCGATCCATCAATCGTCGTGCGATTTTGGGCGGAACGATCGCGATCGCGGCGCTGCCGCAGGCGATCGGTGCCGCGGGGCGCGGTGGCGACGCAGTGGCCCGCGCGATGATCGCTGCGGGCGGGCGCGACCGGCTGGCGCGCGTCCGCGTGCTGACGTGGAGCGGCATGGCGCGGATGATGCTCGGCAAGACCCCGGTCGACTTGCACGTCGAAAGCCGGATCGAGCCGTTCGCACGGTCGCGGTCCGACAGCTGGCTCGTCAGCGAAACGCGCAGCGCCGCGCGGACCGTGATGATCGAGCGCGACACCGCCTTTCTGGTGCAGGACGGCGCGCAGACGACGCTCGCCGCCGCGCAGGCACGCTTCGAACGCCAGCGGCTCGGCGCGTTCGCCTATCTGCTGCTTGCCCCGGCGTTCGTTTCCACCGCGGGCTATAACCGGCTCAACGCCGCGCGCGACGGCTATCCGCCGATCGCACTGACGCTCGATCGCGACGGACGGATCGCCACGTCCGATTATGTGCTGACGGCACCCGAACCCGGCGCCCCCGCGATCCGCCAGCATTTCAGCTTTGCCGGCAGCGTGAACGCGCAAGGCGTCCGCTTCCCGCGCGTCACGACGATGCTACAGGACGGCCGCCCGTCGCTGCGCCTGACGATCACCGATTTTTCCGTGGAACTGAGCCCCGCATGATCCCTGTTCGTATCGCGCTCCTGTCGAGTTACCTCGCGCTGACCGCCGCCGCCCTGCCGACCAAGGGCGAGCCGCCGCTGACGGCGCAGACGCAGAAATCGGGCGGGCCGATCGACCCCGAGCAAGCCAAGCTCGGCTTCGACGCCGCCGACCTCGCGTTCGAAGTGCTGCCCGAGACCGAGACGCTGCGCGGCGTCGCGACCCTGCGCTTCACCGCCAAGGCGCCGCTCGCCCGACTCGTGCTCGATCTCGACCGCAACCTGCCGGTCGATGCGGTATCGGTCGACGGCACACCGCTTGCGTCATCGGCCTGGCGCAATCCAGAGGGCCAACTCGTCATCACGCTGCCACGCATGGTCGCGGCGGGTGGGCACGTCACCGCCAAGCTGACCTATGGCGGCACGCCGCACGTCGCGGTCAACGCACCGTGGGACCCCGGCGTCGTCTGGGCGAAGACGCCGAGCGGCGCGCCGTGGTTCGGCACGACCGCAGAGGGCGCCGGGTGCGACCTGTTCTGGCCGTGCCTCGATTTCCCGACCGGCGAGCCGGGCCTCGTCACGCTCCATATCACCGTGCCCAAGGGCCTCAAGGCGCCGTCGAACGGCGTGCTGCTCGGGGACGACACGCTCGCCGATGGGCGCACGACATGGAACTGGCGGGTCAAGCACCCCAACACCTATGGCATCGCGCTGACGGTCGGGCCGTTCGAGGAGATTTCGGGCAGCTACAAGAGCCGCTACGGCAACACGATCCCGATGGCCTATTGGTATCTCCCCGGCGAAGAGGCCAAGGCAAAGGCGCTGTTCGCCGAATTCGCGCCGACGCTCGATTTCTTCGAGAGCGAGGTCGGCCCCTACCCGTTCGGCGACGAGAAGCTCGGCGTGGTCGAGACGCCGTACAAGGGCATGGAGCACCAGACGATCAACGCTTACGGCAACGGCTATGCCAAGGCGCCCGAAGGCTTCGACTGGCTGTTCCAGCACGAATTCGCGCACGAATTCTTCGGCAACCAGCTGACCGCCGCCAATTGGGACGATTACTGGCTGCACGAGGGCTATGGCAGCTACATGCAGCCGCTCTACGGCCGCTGGCGCGAGGGCGAGGCGCGCTATGCGACGATGCTGTCCGACCAGCGTAACAAGATCGCCAACCTCCGCCCCGTCATCGCCGGCAAGATCCGCACCGAGGAAGAGGTGTACGAGATCAGCAAGGGCGGCCCCGGACAGGACATCTATTACAAGGGCTCGTGGATGCTCCACAGCCTGCGGACCCTGATCGGCGACCGCGCGTTTCGCGATGTGACGCGGTTGATCGTCTACGGCCGGCTCGACCCTCGGCCGGGCAATTTCACGCCGCGCTACGCGTCGACCGCCGACTATGAGCGGATCGTGCGGCGTGTGACGGGCAAGGACTATCGCTGGTTCTTCGACGTCTATTTGCGCCAGGCGGCGCTGCCAGAATTGGTCGAGACACGCAGCGCGACCCGGCTGACATTGCATTGGCAGGCGCCGGGCGGCGGGGTGTTCCCGATGCCGGTCGATGTGCAGATCGGCGGGCGGATCGTGCGGCTTGCGATGGCGGGCGGCTTTGGCAGCGTGACGGTCGCGCGCGGAGCGCATCTCGTGATCGATCCGAACGCCAAGCTGCTGCGCCGATCGATCGCGATCGAGGATTATCAAGCATGGCGCGACGCAGCGGCAAAGGCCGCCAAACCCTCCAGTTGACACCGCGGTGTCATAGCTGAATACTACAGCGCTGTTGCAAGGGGCTTGGCCATGAATTTCATCCCGTTGGACTCGGTCGGGCTTCCCGGACTCGCGGCGTTTGCGATCGGCATACTCGCGGGACTGACGGCGCTGCTGCGCGCGCGCGCGCGTGGCCGGAGCGCCCCGGCCAGCCCCGATTCAGGACGCCGCAACGCCTCGATCCTGTGGATCGTCGTGCAGGGCTTGGGGATCGGCAGCGCCGGGCTCGGTCGGATCCGCATCGCGCTCGATCCGCTTTCGGCGAAAGCGCTGATCGAGGCGGGCGTTGTGCTTGCGCTGATGCTGGCGGCGGCGTGGCTGTTCGATTCGGCGTCGCGCGCGATGGGGCGGAACTGGGCGCTGGTCGCACGGACGCGCGACGACGGGCAATTGGTCGAAACGGGACCGTTCGCGCTGATCCGCAACCCGATCTACGTCTCGCTGGCGTTCGTGATGATCGCGATGGCGATCGCTTATGGTCACACCGCGAGCCTCATCGTCGGCATCCCGCTCTTCACGCTCGGCACATGGATGCGCGTGCGGCACGAAGAGGTGGTGCTGCGCGCAGCGTTCGGGCCCGCGTTCGATGCCTATGCCGCGCGGGTCAAACGCTTCGTGCCGGGCGTCCTATGAACTGGCTGGCCGCAGCATCGACCAGAAGCGCGGACCGCCCTTGGGCACGCTCCATTCGGCGGTGATCTCGAACCCGAGCGCGCGGTAGAAAGCGAGGTTCCGCTCGGCTGCGGTTTCGAGATAGGCCGGGAGCCCGCTCCCCAGGAGGCGATCGAGCCCGCCGCGCACCGCAGCCGCGCCGAAGCCCCGGCCCTGTGCCGCGGGATCGCAACCCGCGAGGTGAAGATACCACACGGCCTCGCGCGGGAAATGTGCCGAGATCGCGCTCGACACCGCCAGCGCACGGCCGATCGATCCGCCGAGCGCGCGCCACAGCGGCCAGGCATGGAGCAGCATCGTGAGCATGCTGTCAGACGTTTGCCCCGGCGCACGCCACAGCGTCGCCGCCTCGCCGCCAGCGGTCACCAGCCGGATGCCGCTGGACGCATCGGAATCGAACAGCACGCCAAACAGCCGCGGCAGCCGGAGCGCACGGTCAGCAGGATCGGGAAAGATATAGGCCATCGCCGGATCATCCGCGAAAGCGCGCGCGAGCAGCGCGACGATGCGGGCACGATCGGCGGTGCCGACGACCCGGACACCCGCGACAGGGTCAGCGTTCCGGTCGGGACGCACGACGGACCCGTGCGAAGGCGTCATCGGACGCCTTCGCGCACGCAGCGCCCTGTCCCGCGAACGGGACAGGGGCTGACCAGATTAGGCCGCGCCGGCGCCGGCCTTTTCCTTCTTGCCGTAGACGCGGATCGGCTCCTTGCGGCCCTCGATCACGTCCTTGTCGATCATCACTTCCTCGACGCTGTCCATACCGGGCAAGTCGAACATCGTGTCGAGCAGGATGCCCTCGAGGATCGAGCGAAGCCCGCGCGCGCCGGTCTTGCGGTCGATCGCCTTCTTGGCGACCGAGACGAGCGCCTCGTCGGTGAAGCCGAGCTTGACCGCCTCCATGTCGAACAGCTTCTGATACTGCTTGACCAGCGCGTTCTTCGGCTCGGTCAGGATCGTCACCAGCGCAGGCACGTCGAGATCTTCCAAAGTCGCGATGACCGGCAGGCGGCCGACGAACTCGGGGATCAGGCCGAACTTGAGCAAATCCTCGGGCTCGACTGCCTTGAGCGTCTCGCCGGTGCGGCGTTCCTCGGGGCTGGCGACATAGGCACCGAAGCCGATCGACTTGCCCTGCAGGCGGTCGCCGATAATCTTCTCGAGGCCGCTGAACGCGCCGCCACAGATGAAAAGGATGTTGGTCGTGTCGACCTGCAAGAACTCCTGCTGCGGATGCTTGCGGCCACCCTGCGGCGGGACGCTGGCGGTGGTGCCTTCCATCAGCTTGAGCAGCGCCTGCTGGACGCCCTCACCCGAAACGTCGCGCGTGATCGAGGGATTCTCGGCCTTGCGGCTGATCTTGTCGATCTCGTCGATATAGACGATCCCGCGCTGCGCCCGCTCGACATTGTAGTCGGAGGCCTGGAGCAGCTTGAGGATGATGTTCTCGACGTCCTCGCCGACGTAACCGGCTTCGGTCAGCGTCGTCGCATCGGCCATCGTGAACGGCACGTCGAGGATGCGCGCGAGCGTCTGGGCGAGCAGCGTCTTGCCGCAGCCGGTCGGCCCGACGAGCAGGATGTTCGACTTGGCGAGCTCGACATCGGCGCCCTTCTGGCCGTGGTTGAGGCGCTTGTAATGGTTGTGCACCGCGACCGACAGAACGCGCTTGGCGCGCTTCTGGCCGATCACATAATCGTCGAGCACGTCGCAGATTTCCTGCGGCGTGGGCACGCCGCCATCCTTCTTCGAGACGAGCGCCGACTTGGTCTCCTCGCGGATGATGTCGTTGCACAGTTCGACGCACTCATCACAGATGAACACCGTCGGTCCGGCAATGAGCTTGCGGACTTCATGCTGCGACTTGCCGCAGAAGGAGCAATAAAGCGTGCTCTTCGAATCGCCGCCGCTGAGCTTCGTCATTCTAACCATCCTTGGCGCCACCAGGCGCGTATATGCGGAACGTGTATCCTAGACCGTCCTCGCGCAATCCGACAATCACCAAAATACCCGGTGATGTCAGCACCGGGACGTACGTATGACGCCCCGGTGCCCAACAGAACCTTAACCGGCAAGCTTACGCCGAGGTCAGCGCAGGCGGCGTGCTCGAATCGTCGGGCAGTGCCGGACGCTTGTCGAACACCTGGTCGACCAGGCCGAAATCCTTGGCTTCGTGCGCTTCGAGGAACGTATCACGGTCCATCGCGCGCTCGATCTCCTCGAGCGGCTTGCCGGTATACTGCGCGTAGAGCGCATTCATCCGGTTCTTGATGCGCTGGATTTCCTTGGCCTGGATCTGGATGTCCGACGCCATGCCCTGCGCACCACCCGAAGGCTGGTGGATCATGATCCGCGCGTTGGTGAGCGCGACACGCATGCCCGGCTCACCGGCGGCGAGCAGGAACGAGCCCATCGAGGCGGCCTGGCCCATGCAGACCGTGCCGACGCGCGGACGGATGTACTGCATGGTGTCATGGATCGCCATGCCCGCCGTGACGACGCCGCCCGGCGAGTTGATGTACATGAAGATGTCCTTCTTGGGGTTCTCCGACTCCAGGAAGAGCAGCTGTGCCGAGATGACCGAGGCCATATGGTCCTCGACGCCGCCGGTCACGAAAATGATGCGTTCGCGCAGCAGTCGCGAATAAATGTCGAAGCTGCGCTCGCCGCGGTTGGATTGCTCGATGACGATCGGAACGAGGCCGTCATTGATGGGGGCCAGAAAGTCGCCGGTGTCGAACGGATTGCGCATGATGAGCCTTTTAGTCCTTTATGCCCCTAGAACCGCATACATCGGCGCTGCACGAAACGAGTTCAAGCCCCGACGGCGTCCGAGCGACGGTCATCGCCACCGGGAGCACGGTGGCTGAGGTAAGCGAGCCGCCGCACTTCGCGCCGACCGCGGACCACCGTGTCGAGGATCAACCCGGTAAAGACGTTGAGCGCGGCGAGGATCGCGAGGCCGACGACCAGCACAGCGGTCGGCAGCCGTGGCACGAGATGCGTGTGCATATAGGTCACGATCAGCGGGATCCCGAGCGCGAGCACGGCGAGCGACAGCAGGGCTGCGATCGCCCCGAAGAACAGCAGCGGCCGCTCGATGCGGTAGAGCGTGACGATCGTGCGTGCGATGCGAAAGCCGTCGCGATACGTGCTGAGCTTCGATTCGGACCCTTCGGGCCGCGCGAAATAGGCGGTCTCGATCTCGCCCGTCGGCATCTTGAGTTCGAGCGCATGGACGCTGATCTCGGTCTCGATCTCGAACCCGGCCGAAAGCACCGGGAAGCTCTTGACGAAGCGCCGTGAGAAGACGCGGTACCCCGAGAAGATATCGGTAAAACTGCGCCCGAACAGCTGCGCGAGCATCCCCGTCATCGCCTTGTTGCCGAGCACATGCCCGCGGCGATACGCGGCGGTGACCTGCGTCACGCGGCTGCCGACGACCATGTCGAGCTGCTCGTCGAGCAGCCGCGCGACGAGCGCGGGCGCGGCGGTCGCGTCGTAGGTCGCATCGCCATCGGCCATGACGTAGATGTCGGCATCGACATCGGCGAACATGCGGCGGACGACGTTGCCCTTGCCCTGCATCCGCTCGGTCCGGACGATTGCGCCGGCGGCGCGCGCCACGGCGACCGTGTCGTCGCTGCTGTTGTTGTCATAGACGTAGATCGTCGCATCCGGGAGCGCGGCGCGGAACGCCGCGACGGTCTGCGCGATGGCGGTGCTCTCGTTGTAGCACGGCAGCAGGACGGCGATACGGGATGTCATAGCCGAGCCTTAGGGCGTTATCGTGACGGGTTCGACTGTTTTGTGGTGTGCGGCGTGGCGTCTGCGTTTGCCGCCGCCGGCCCAGGCCTTACAACGCCGTCACCCCGGCCTCGTGCCGGGGTCCACCATGCCGCTCGACGTATCGTCCGGGGCGAGGTGGACCCCGGCACAGGGCCGGGGCGACGGATGATGGAGTCGAGCGGGCGGGTGTGTGCCTTATTCGGCCTTGTCGGCAGCAGCCTTCTTCTTGGCAGCCGGCTTCTTTACGGGAGCAGCAGCCTCCTCAGCCGGAACAGCCTCGGCCTCAGCCTCGGCAGCAGCTGCCGCCTTCTTCGCCGGCGCCTTCTTGGTCGCGGCCTTCTTCACCGGCTCGGCTTCGACAAGATCGTCGCCAGCGGCTGCCGGCTCGATGTCGGCGGCTTCCATTTCCTTGGCGTCGTCGGCAGCGGGCTTCGCCTTCTTAGCAGCCGCCTTCTTTGCCTTGGGCTTGTGGTTGTCGTGATCGTGGGTGTGCGTGCCGCTCGAGAAGCCTTCTTCGCTCTCGATCGCCGCTTCGAGCTCTTCGCGCGTCACTTCGCGGTCGGAGATCTCGGCCTTCTCGAACAGGAAGTCGACGACCTTGTCCTCGTACAGCGGCGCGCGGAGCTGGGCGGCGGCCATCGGCTCCTGCTGGATGTACTGCAGGAAGCGCTGGCGGTCTTCGTTGTTATAGTTCTGCGCGGCCTGCGCGATCAGGCGGTTCATTTCCTGCTGGCTGACTTCGACGCCATTGGCCTGGCCGATTTCCGACAGGAGGAGGCCAAGGCGCACGCGGCGCTCGGCGATCTTGCGGTAATCGTCGCGCTCGGACTCCATCTCGGCGAGTGCTGCCGCGGGGTCTTCCTCGTGCGTCGCTTCGTGCTGGAGCTGCTGCCAGATCTGGTCGAATTCGGCTTCGACCATCGACGGCGGCACTTCGAAGTCATGACCCTCGGCGAGCTGGTCGAGCAGCTTGCGCTTCATGTGGGTGCGCGTGAGGCCGTTGAGCTCCTGCTCGATCTGGCCCTTCAGAAGACCGGTGAGCTGCTCGAGGCTCTCGAGCCCGAGCGAGGTCGCGAGGCTGTCGTCGATCACGCTCTCGCCGGCGGTCTTCACCGCGGTGATGCTGAGATCGAAGGTCGCGGGCTTGCCGGCGAGTTCCTTGGCCTGATAATCCTCGGGGAAGGTCACGGTGATCTGGCGCTCGTCGCCAACCTTGACGCCGACGACCTGCTCCTCGAAGCCGGGGATCAAGCGGCCGGTGCCGAGCTCGACCGACATGTCGCTGCCGGTCCCACCCTCGAACGCCACGTCGCCGACCTTGCCGACGAAGTCCATGACGACCAGGTCGCCCATCTGCGCTTCGTGGCCCTCGGCTGCGTCGTCCCACTTCTTCTGCTGGTCGGCGAACTTCTGGAGCTGTGCCTGGACCGTCGCGTCGTCGGCAGGAACGGTGAGGCGCTCGAGCTTGAGCGCGTCGATCGCCGGGGTCGGCACGTCGGGGAGCACTTCGAGCGTGACGGTGATCTGTGCATCGTCACCGAGCTTGAAGCCTTCGGCGAGCTCGACCGAAGGCTGCAGCGCGGGGCGCAGCTTCTGCTCGGCGATCAGCTCCTGGATACCCTGCTGGATCGAGCTGTTGAGCGCGTCCTGCATCAGCGCGTCGCCGTGCATCTTGCGCACCAGGTTCGCAGGCACCTTGCCGGGGCGGAAGCCGGGCATCTTCACCGTCGGCGCGACGCGCTTCAGTTCGGCATCGACACGCGAGTCGATATCCTTCGCGGTGATCGTCAGCGTGTAGGCGCGCTTGAGGCCTTCGTTCAACGTCTCGACAGTCTGCATTTCAGATCTCACGCCCAATGGATAAGGAGTTCAGGGATAGTGTGTCGCAGTCCCCATGCACAAACGCATGAGAGACTGGTGCGGGCGAAGGGACTCGAACCCCCACATCTTTCGATGGCAGGACCTAAACCTGCTGCGTCTACCAGTTCCGCCACGCCCGCAAGGACACCGCCGGTGTGGGGGGCGTCTATACCAGCCATGCGCCCGGGGGCAAGCGGGCAAACACCCGATGCCGCATCGCCACGCAACCGCTAGGATGATGGCGCGTTGATGCAGCGTAAGAGGAGAGACGTTATGGCCAGCACGCCCCCAACCGAACTGCCGATCCCGAGCGAACCCGGCCAGCCCGATTCGATGCCGACCGAGCTGCCGAGCCCGACGCCCGAGGTGGTCGTGCCCGATCCCGCGGGCGACCCCGGCGGTGCGCCGATCGCGCCGACCGACACCGGCATGACGGGAGATTTCGCATGAGCGACCCGCATCCCGACAGCCTGCCCGAGAACGACAACGATACCCGCAGCGACATCGAACAAGCAGTCGAAGCGCGCAAGGACGCGGTCGAGCGCGGCGAAGGCGGGCGCGAGCCCGATGCCTTTATTTCGCCAGGCATGGAAGACGGCGTCGGCGGGACTGGCGGCGTGGTGAAAAACCAGGACGACGACGCGCAGTAAATCAGCTCCCGTTGCAACGGTCTGAATATCCGTCTAATTCCCCCCGGACATGTCCGGGGGGATACGGTGGTATTCAAGGTTTCGATAGGTCTTGCAGCCGCTTTTATCGCGTGCTTTCCCGCCGCTGCACAGTCGTCGTCATCGGATGGATCCTGCGAACTCCATATCTGGCCAGGCGCGGGCCTTAATTCTGTTTACAGTGGCGTGTTCCACGGAGGCATCGTCAACGGTGCAGTCACCGGGCGAGACGGATATCCCGCCTTGGCGGTCGAACCCATCGAGACCGCCAATCAGGTCGAACTGCTGCGAAGTGCTGCTTTGCGCGATCAACTTAGCTTGGCAAAGTATCAGCCAATCGTCCACGAGGAGGCGTTGTCGAGTCGCGTCATGCGCACAAGCGTTGCGCGCATCGCGCCCTCGTCGGCGCCCTGTTATGCGGAATTTATCGTCGACAGTGTCTTCTTCCAGCAAGACATCGTAGACGGGAGTTACCTCAAGATCCTTTTCCGCTACCGCGACTTCACGACCGAGCCCGCACCACGTCGGGTCTTCAGCACCTGGACCAAGACCAGACTGACTTTGCTTCCGCCGACGCCCGCAACCGACATGGTCGCCGCCGCCGCCGAACTGCGCGCGGCCTTCACCAGCGATGTCGCGCTTTTCGCAAGCGCCTTGGCAAAGCCATCAAAGACCAAAGCGTCACATTAAATAAGGCCGTCCATGACGACCCCTGGGAAAGGGGCCGAAACCAAAGGGGGAGACTATAATGACCAACGCAGTCCATCGCGTCCTGGGAGCCGCTTTCGCTACAGTCGCCTGTGCGATCGGAGGCATCGCCAGCGCTCAGGCAGCGCCGTGCGAACTTCACATCTGGCCGGCCGAACGGATGAACTCGATGACGACCGGATTGCTCGGCGGCGGTCTGCTCGATGCCGCACTTCACAGCGGGAAGGACGCTAGCAACAAAGCCCAGATGGCAAGCGCGCTCGATAGTCCGTCGCAGCTCGACGCGCTGCAGTCGCTCAAATTGACCGATCTGCTCAACCGTCAGCCCGGCACCGTCATCGTGCGCCACGAAACACCGCTCGAGCGCAAGACGATGAACAAGGTCAAGATGCGTCGGTCGGATTCGACCGCGGCCTGCTATTCCGAGCTGATCGTCGCCGATGTCTTCTATCAGAAGGCGGCGATCTACGGCCGGTCGCTGCGCACGCTGTTCATGCTGCGCGACTTCGGCAACGACCAGACGATCGATTACGAATATAAAGCCTGGGGTGGCAATGGCTTGAAGCTATTTCCCGCCAAGGAAGGCGAGGACGCGACTGCCGCGCTCAGTGAGCTGGTTTCGGTGTTCGACAAGAATTTCGAGGAATATGCCAACAACGCGCGCAAGGCGATGACCGCAAAGAAAGGCTGAATACCCGCAGCCAGGGCGCCCGGTTGGCCGGGCGCCCGCGTTTCTTTACCCCAGCATCTGCTTCAACACGTCGTTGACGACGCCGGGATTGGCCTTGCCGCCCATCGCCTTCATCGTCTGCCCGACGAAGAAGCCGAACAGCTTGTCCTTGCCGCCACGATAATCGGCGACCTTGTCTTCGTTCGCCGCCATTACCTCGGCGATGACGCGCTCGATCTCGCCAGTGTCGCTGGTCTGCTTGAGCCCGCGCTCCTCGACGATTTCGGCAGCGCCCTGCCCGGTCTCGAGCATGATCTCGAACACCTGCTTGGCGAGCGTACCCGACAGCGTACCATCGGCGATCAGGCCGAGCAGTTCGGCGGCCTGATCGGGGCTGACGGGCGAATTCTCGATGTCCCGGCCGGTGCGGTTAAGCGCGCCGAACAGCTCGGACGTCGTCCAGTTCGCCGCAGCAACCGGCGCCACGCCCGTGTCGAGCAACGCATCGAACCAGCGCGCCGCCTCGACCTCGGCGGTCATTACCGCGGCGGCGTAAGGCGTGATGCCGAGCGCCTCGTAGCGGCGGCGCTTGGTGTCGGGCAGCTCGGGCAGCGACGCGCGGCATTCTTCGAGGAACGCGTCGTCGAGTTCGAGCGGGAGCAGATCGGGATCGGGGAAGTAGCGATAATCGTGCGCATCTTCCTTCGAGCGCATCGAGCGCGTCTCGTTGCGGTCGGGATCGTAGAGCCGCGTTTCCTGGACGATCCGGCCGCCGCTCTCGAGCACGTCGATCTGGCGCTTGGCCTCCTGCTCGACCACCGCCATCACGAAGCGGACCGAATTGACGTTCTTGGTCTCGGTGCGCGTGCCGAGTTCGTCGCCGGCCTTGCGCACGCTGACATTGACGTCGGCGCGCATCGAGCCTTCTTCCATATTGCCGTCGCACGACCCGACATAGCGCAGGATCGATCTGAGCTTGCGAAGATAAGCGCCTGCTTCGGCAGGAGAAGCCATGTCGGGCTTCGACACGATCTCCATCAGCGCGACGCCCGAGCGGTTGAGGTCGACGTAGGAGCATGTCGGATGCTGATCGTGCATCAGCTTGCCCGCATCCTGCTCGACATGGATCCGCTCGACGCCGATGCGCTTGCCCGCTGCATCGGGGTTCTTGTCGTCGAGGCTGATGTCGATCGCGCCCTCGCCGACGATCGGGTGGTAGAGCTGGCTGATCTGATACCCCTGCGGCAGATCGGCATAGAAATAGTTCTTGCGGTCGAAGCGCGACCAGCGGTTTATCTGCGCGTCGATCGCCATGCCGGTGCGCACCGCCTGGCGGATGCACTCACGGTTGGGAACGGGGAGCATGCCGGGCATCGCGGCGTCGACCAGCGACACCTGCGTGTTGGGCTCGGCGCCGAACGCGGTCGCCGCGCCCGAGAAGAGCTTGGCGTTCGAGGTCACCTGCGCATGGACTTCGAGGCCGACCACGACCTCCCAGTCGCCGGTTTCGCCGCGGATCGTGTATTTCGTGTCAGTCATGACCTAAATTCCGTTCGGGCTGAGCGTGTCGACGCCCTGCCCTTCTTTGCCCGAAGTGAAGGAGAGCGCGATCACCACCACGCCTCGGCGCGAGCGGTGAACCCGGCGCGCTGCTCGAGCGCGAGCCCGGCATTGAGCACGCCTTGCTCGTCGAGCGGCTTGCCGATGATCTGCAGGCCGAGCGGCAGCCCGGCGCCGTCGAGGCCGCCCGGGACCGACATTGCAGGAAGGCCCGCGAGCGACGACGGCACTGTGAAGACGTCGTTCAAATACATCGCGATCGGATCGGCCGACTTCTCGCCCAGCGCGAACGCCGACGACGGCGCCGTCGGAGTGAGCAGCAGGTCGCACTTCGCCCAGGCCTGCTCGAAATCGCGCGCGATCAGCGTGCGGACCTTCGAAGCCTGCGTGAAGTACGCGTCGTAAAACCCTGCAGACAGGACATATGTCCCGATCATGATCCGGCGCTTGACCTCGTCGCCGAAGCCGTCGGCGCGCGTCGCGGCGTACATATCCTGCAGCCCTGCCCCCTCGGGCAGATCGCGCAGGCCGTAGCGCACGCCGTCATAGCGCGCGAGGTTGGAAGAGGCCTCCGCCGGCGCGATGATGTAATAGGCCGGCAGCGCATATTTGGTGTGCGGGAGCGAGACCTCGACGATCTCGGCGCCGGCGTCCTTCAACCAGTCGATCCCCTGCTGCCACAGCGCGTCGATCTCGGCGGGCATATTGTCGACGCGATATTCCTTGGGAATACCGATCCGCTTGCCCTTGAGATCACCCGACAATCCGGCTTCCCACGCGGGCACCGGCAGATCGAGCGAAGTCGCGTCCTTAGGGTCGAACCCGCTCATCGCCTCGAGCAGGATCGCACAGTCGCGCACGTCGCGCGCCATCGGCCCGGCCTGGTCGAGCGACGAGGCGAACGCGATCGTCCCCCAGCGCGAGCAGCGGCCATAGGTCGGCTTGATGCCGCTGATGCCGGTGAAGGCGGCCGGCTGGCGGATCGAACCGCCGGTGTCGGTGCCGGTTGCCGCCGGGCACAGCCGCGCGGCGACCGCCGTCGACGAACCACCCGACGACCCGCCTGGCGCGAGCGGCGCGTTGCCGCCGTCGCTCCGCCGCCACGGCGAGATGACGTTGCCGAACGCGCTGGTCTCGTTCGACGAGCCCATCGCGAACTGGTCCATGTTGAGCTTGCCGAGCATGCCCGCGCCGGCATCCCACAAATTGGCCGACACCGTCGATTCGTACGGCGGCACGAAGCCTTCGAGGATCAAGCTCGCCGCGGTGGTCGGCACCCCCTTGGTGCAGAACAGGTCCTTCATCCCGATCGGCACGCCGGCGAGTGGCTTGAGCGTCTCGCCCGCGGCGCGCGCCGTATCGGCGGCATCGGCTGCGGCGAGCGCGTGGTCGGGGGTCTCGACCAGGAACGCATTGAGCGCCTTGGCCTTCGAGACGTTGGCGATGAACCCCTCGGCGACTTCGCGCGCGGAGAAGGTGCCGGCGCGGACGCCGTCGCGGATGGCGGCTACGCCGAGATCGGTCAGGTCAGTCATACGGTCATTCCCGTCGCCCCGGCATAGGCCGGGGCCGCTTCGTTGTGGTGCAGGCCGCTCGCGACGAACGCGGCGGCCCCGGCCTGCGCCGGGGCGACGATGGCGCGGATCATTCGATCACTTTGGGCACGGTGAAGAAGCCGTGCTCGGCTTGGGGAGCATTGGCCAGCACGGCATCGCGGATGCCGCCGCCGGTCAGCGGGTCGGCGTTGACGACGTCGTCGCGCAGCCGGAGGTGGTTGGGGATCACCGCGGTCATCGGCGCGACGCCGGTCGTGTCGACCTCGCTTAATTGCTCGATCCAACCCATGATGTTTTCGAGCTCGGGCGCGATGCGCACGGCATCTTCCTCGGTGATGGAGATGCGGGCGAGGCTCGCGATCTTGCTGACGGTGGCGATGGTGACTGGCATGGCCTGCGGCTAGCAGAGCGCCCGAGCCTAGCGCAACCTATTCGAACGGATCGCCGAGCGGAACGCCCCCGACGAACACCCGGCGCGCGGGCACGGCGCGGATCTCGACCTTGCCCGCGGCATCGCCCGCCTTGAGCGCGGCGCGCTCGGGCGCACTCAGCGGCGCGCGCGTATTTGTGTCGATCCGCGTCCAGGTCTCGCCGGTGCGCCGATAGCGTGTGGGGCCGCAAGCCGGCTGGAATGCGAATGCAGGATCGCGGCCGGAGGTCTCGACCTTCCGAGGCGTCGTTAGCTGATCGACGCAAAACCTTGAGATCGCAACTGCTTCGTCGGCACCCGGAGCATAGAGCAAGGTGCAGCGGTCTTTGACATCGGTGCTGCAGCCCTGCCAGTCGGTCAGCACCTTGCGCAGTGCGAATGGCACGGCCACCGCCACGGGCACCACGCGCAGCCGTTTGACGAGCACATCGGCGTCGGCCTGTGCGCGGTCGACACTCGCCACGTCCCAGCGGTTGGTCTTGGTCGCGACTTGCTTCGCGCGCGCCGCGATACCCGGGGTCGCCGAGCGGGCGAGCCGCCGCAGCGCCGCCTTGCCGGGATCGCCGAAATCGAACGCCAGCGCCGCCCAGTCGAACTTCGCGGGCGCAACCCGCCCCGATTCGAGCCGCGCGACCTGGTCGAGCGTCGCGAGCGCGTTGAAGCTCGCGAGCGGCGTGGCGAGCAGCAGCCCGACACCGGCGACGACGAACGCGATCCGCAAATTGCTCGGCCGCACATAGCGGCTCCACGCCAACCGCCCGCGCAGCACCGCGACGAGATAGGCGCCGCCGTAAAGGTTCGCGAACCCGACGAACACGGCCGCCCACAGCCGGTCGGGCGTCAGGCCGTATTGCGCGATCCGCAATCCCGTTGCGATCGCCGCGATCACCGCCAGTGGCAGCATCGCAAGCGCCAGCGCGATCGCGCCGAAGCGCAGCACCGGATGGGTCGCTTCCTCGCCCGCGCCGTTGCCGACCACCGCATTGGCGAG
Source organism: Sphingomonas sp. PWP1-2 (assembly GCF_049898305.1). Taxonomy (NCBI): domain Bacteria; kingdom Pseudomonadati; phylum Pseudomonadota; class Alphaproteobacteria; order Sphingomonadales; family Sphingomonadaceae; genus Sphingomonas; species Sphingomonas sp. PWP1-2. The sequence continues at coordinate 232,666 of NZ_JAFCXM010000002.1, read as the reverse complement.
GATCAGCGCGCCGATCACGCAGCCGAGCAGGATCGGCGTCGTCGACTTGGTCGCCTCCCACAGTGCGTCGAGCCCGGTGAAGGGCAGCGCGAGCAGGAACATTAGCAGCCCCGCGCCGAGCACTGGCGCAAGCACCGCGAGCACCGCGGTCACCACGCGCTGGAGCAGCCGCAGCACGCCGTCGCGCTCGCGCAGCAACCCGAGCGATCCGCCAAAGCTCGCGCCCGCCAGCAGCGCGGTAAACCATTCGTGGCGCAGCAGGTCGCGCAGCACATGCACGCCGATCAAGTCGAACAGCGCGGCGAGCAGCCATGCCAGCGCGAATGCGACGCCAGTGAACAGCCAGCAGGCACACCACAGCACGACGTTGGTCCATGCGTCGCCATGCACGTCGGCATAGGGAAAGCGCACCGCAGCATGATCGCGCGCGGTCTGGAACAGCGGCACGGCGATCGCGATCGCGATGAACAGGCTCGCGCCGCGCCAACTGTACCACGCGCCCCAGCCGCCACCGTTCCAATAGACGATCAGCCCCGCGACCACGCCGATGCCGATCCCGAAGGCCGCCGCCCACCACCAGCGCCGTCGCTCGAGCGCGAAGCCGAAGGTCACCGCCCCAGTACCGATCGCGGTGGTCAGCGCGATTCGCCACGCCGCCGGGTCGATCACGGGAAAGTGGGGGCCGCGGTCGAGCAGCTGCTGCACCGCGAGCGCGGCGAGCGCGCCGACCACGGCGAGCAGCATCGGCCGCAACGGCCAGCTGTGGGTATCGCGTTCGAATCCCGGACTTTCGTTCATCGCATCGCTCCCCCGCGCCGTGCCCACACCAACGCCAGCACCAAGGCGATTGCAAGCGCGGCGATCCTGCGGCACGGAAAACCGCAGCACGCTTGCATGGGCACCGCCGCGCCATGCCGTGGGAGGTCGACCGGTTTGGCGCGCAAGTTTCTCTACATCTTCACCGTGCTGATCGTGATCGTGATCGCGGGTGCGTTTGCCTATGCGATCTGGGGCACCGAGCTGATCAAGCTGGCGATGATCCCGCGCGCCGCCTTCATCGCCGAGCCGCGCCAGCCCGCCGCTGCGTACCGCCGTGCCGAGATGTGGCTCGCGCGCCCCGACAAGCCGGGCAATCCGGCGCTATGGCTTCCGCCCGGCTACACGCCCGCCAAGGACACGCGCGCGGCGGTGTTCTTCATCCACCCGACCTCGTTCCTCAACCGATCGCGCTGGAACGCGCCGCTCGACGATGCCGAGGCCAATGCCCGCGCCGAACTGTTCCTGCGCGGCCAGGCCAGCGCGTTCAACGCGGTCGGCGCGATCTGGGCGCCGCGCTATCGCCAGGCGACCTTCGGCGCGTTCCTGACGACACAGGATAATGCCGCCAAGGCGCTCGACCTCGCTTATGGTGACGTCGCGGCGGCATTCGACGCGTTCGTCGCGCAAGCGGGCGACCGGCCGATCATCCTCGCCGGCCACAGCCAGGGCGCGCTGCACCTGCTGCGGCTGTTGCGCGAGAAGATCGCTGGCACGCCGCTGCAGAAGCGGATCGTCGCCGCCTATGTCGTCGGCTGGCCGGTCTCGCGCAGCGTCGACCTGCCCAAGCTCGGCCTGCCCGAATGCCGCAGCGCAGATCAGGCCGGCTGCATCCAGTCGTGGGAGAGCTTCGCCGAACCCGCCGAGCCGTCGCTGGTGCTCGACACCTACAACGCCAGCCGCGGCAGCGATGGCACGCCGCGCCGCGGCACGCCGATGATCTGTACCAATCCGCTGACGGGCACCCCCGATGCGACCGCACCCGCGACCGCCAATCTCGGTACGCTCGTTCCCTCGGCCGATCTCTCGAGCGCGACGATCGTCGTGGGCCAGGTTCCGGCGCGCTGCGATTCGCGCGGGCTCCTGCTGATCGGCGATCCGCCCAAGCTCGGCGGTTACGTGCTGCCGGGCAACAACTACCACGTCTACGACTACAGCCTGTTCTGGGCGAATGTCCGCGCCGATGCGGCACGACGGCTGGCGGTCTTCGCGAAATGATCACGACCGATCGCACCGAATTCCGTGGCGCGCTTCCCGCTGGTGGCCGGCTGATCGGGCTCGACGTCGGCACCAAGACGATCGGGACCGCCCTGTGCGACGCCGGGTGGAGCTTCGCCTCGCCAGCGTTGCTGATCCGCCGCACCAAGTTCCAGAAGGACAAGCTCGCGCTCGCCGAGATGATCGCTGCGCAGCAGGTGAAGGGGATCGTCATCGGCCTGCCGCTCAATCTGAACGACGGCAGTGAGAGCCCGCGCAGCCAGTCGAGCCGGGCGTTCGCGCGCAACATGGCCGATCTCGACCTGCCGATCTTCCTGCAGGACGAGCGCTGGTCGACCGTCGCGGTCACGCGCACGCTAATCGAGCAGGACGCGAGCCGCGCCAAGCGTGCCGAGCTCGTCGACAAGATGGCCGCTGCGTACATCCTGCAAGGCGCGATCGACGCGCTCGTCGCGATCTAGCCGCTAAAGCCCGTTCGCGACCCAGTCGACACGATCCCCGCTGGCTATCCGGTCGTGCAATGCTGCTCGATCCGGGTGCACCGCTCGTCGCTCGGCTGGGCGCTTTCCAGACGCCTTCCAGCGCTTCCGCTCTTGCCGGTTTAGGCGATGCGCATACCCTCGCGTGCCGGGGGCGTGTTCCGAGTCGGCGCGCTGAGATCGTCGCACCGGACTGCGCTTCTGCAAGAGGAGAGCCGTCATGACGCTTGCTTTCGAGTCGCCGACCGAGCTTCCCGTCCCGATCGTGGTGACGGCGAAAGGCGATTCCGCCGCCCCGGCGTTGCCAGCTCGGATCGAGCTCGATCTCTCGAAATTCCACAATGGACGCTGGGCGCTCCACCTCGACGCCGTGTTTGCGCGGCACGAGGCCCCCGTCGTCATCCTGGCGCATGGCATCGCGTGTCGCGCAGTGGCGTGGTGGGCGCAGCTTTCGCCGCGCAGCTATTTGCGGGCGATCAGCGGTGCGCTGTTCCACACGCCGTTGCATGTCGGATTCGATCAGATTGCGGCCGCGGCGGCGATGCAGAACGGCCCTGCCTGCCGCCTGCCCTTTCCCTCGATCGTCATCAGCGATCCGTCGTTCCAGGTCGAGCAAGCGCTTACCCTCGCCGACGCGTGGGGAAGCCGCTTCGTCGCGACCGATGCCGCTGCACCAGGACAGGCAAGCAACCGTAACGCGCGCTTTACCGCGATCGAGACGATGCTGCTCGGCCACCGCGATCGCTTCGAGATCAACCGCGCGGCCGCGATGCAGCCATCGGGACCATGCCCGATCGCGATGCAGCTAAGTCCTTCCGATCACACCATCATGAAGTCTGATTGACGCTGTCCGCAGCGTTCCGACGTCGTCCCTCGCGCAACTTCCACAGCGCCGGCGTGTTACACCGACACGCTGGCCGCCGCGGCCATGACGCGAAGGAGTGACGCGATGGACATGCAGGATCTGACCGGGAAGGTCGCCGTCATCACCGGCGCCTCGAGCGGGATCGGCGAAGCGACCGCGCGGCTGCTCGCCAAGGAAGGCGCCCACGTCGTGCTCGTCGCGCGGCGCAAGGACCGGATCGACGCGCTTGCCGCAGAGATCGGCGAGAGCGCGATGGCGATCGAAACCGACGTCGCCGATCTGGCGGCGGTCCAGGCGATGGTCGCCGCGGTTAAGACGCGCTTCGGCGGGATCGACTTGCTGTTCAACAATGCCGGCATGGGCGTCAACGGCGCGTTCGCCGACAGCAATCCCGACGACTGGAAAACGCAGATCGACGCCAATCTCTATGGGGTCCTCAACTGCACCCACGCCGCCTTGCCGCTGATGCACGGCCGCGCGGGCGCGATGGTCTCGATCGTGTCGAGCGTCGGCGGGCGCTACGGCATCGCCGGCTGGTCGGTCTACAACGCCACCAAGTTCGCGGTGGTCGGCTTTGCCGATGCGCTGCGCAAGGAAGTCGGCAATGCGGGCATTCGCGTCTCGCTGATCGAGCCCGGCGCGGTGTGGACCGAATGGGGCCACAACGTCCCCGAGGAAACGATGCGCGAGCGTCGCGAATCGCTCGACGCGCTCCAGGCCGAGGATATCGCGCAGGCGCTGGTCTACGCCTTCGCGCAGCCGCCGCGCGTGCTGGTCGAGGAAATCCTCGTCCGCCCGGTCAAGCAGGTCGCGCCATGACGCGCCGGTCCCTGCTCCGCACCGCGCTACGCGCCAGCGCGATCACGCTCGTCGCGACCGCGGCCATCGGCGCCTTCGCGCGGCGCCCGTCCCCGTCGCCATCCTCGTCGCCGGTCGAACGCGTCGCGACCTTCGGCGATGCGATGCCGACGGGCGTCACCGTCGCGGCGAACGGCCGGATCTTCGTCAACTATCCGCAGTGGGGCGACAATCCGCGCTTCACTGTCGGCGAGCTCAAGGACGGTGTCGTCACTGCCTATCCCGACCAGGCGATCAACCAGGCCGACCCCGCGCGGCCTGGCGAAACGCTGATCAGCGTGCAAAGCGTCGTCGCCGACAGCGCGAACCGCTTGTGGATCCTCGACACCGCCGCCCCCAATTTCGCGGCGCCGCTCGCAGGCGGCGCCAAGCTCGTCGCGGTCGATCTCGCACGCGACCGCGTCGTGCAGACGATCGTGCTCGGCCCCGACGTCGTGCTGCCGACGACCTACCTCAATGACGTGCGCTTCGATCTGCGCCAGGGGATCGCGGGCGTCGCTTATATCACCGACAGTTCGGTAACCGGCCCCGGCGCGATCATCGTCGTCGATCTGGCGAGCGGTGCCGCCGTCCGCCGCTTGTCGGGCGACGCGACGACGATGCCCGACCCCGCCTTCGCGCCCGTCGTCGAAGGCAAGCCCGTGATGACGCGCCCCGCCGATGGTCCGGCAAAGCCATGGAAGGTCGCCGCCGACGGCATCGCGCTCTCGCCCGATGGCGCGACGCTCTATTATTCACCGCTGTCGAGCCGCCACCTCTACGCCGTCCCGACCGCCTTGCTGCGCGATCCCGTCGTCGACCCGGCAAAGCTCTCGGCCGCCGTGCGCGATCTCGGGCTCAAGGGCGCCTCCGACGGTCTGGCGGTCGATTCGCGCGGCCGCATCTATGGCGGCGACTATGAGCATAATGCGATCCGCCGGCTCGCCGACGGAAAGTGGGAGACGATCGCGCAAGACCGCCGGATCCTGTGGCCCGACACGCTGTCGATCGGCACCGACGGCTATCTGTACTTCACCGCTAACCAGCTCCACCGCCAGCCCGGCTTCCACAAGGGCAAGGATCTGCGGCGCAAACCCTACGAGCTGCTGCGGATCAAGATCGACGCCGGGCCGGCCTGACGCTGCGCGATTACTGGCGCGCCATCGGCGCGTCGGTTTTCGCCGCAAGGCCATAGGCGCCGACCACGAACAGCAACCCGCCGATCCCGTTCCCGAGCGTGACGAACGCCAGGTTGCGCAGCACTTGCGCCAGCGTGATCGTCTCGCCCGGCGAGAACAGGCCAAGCGTCAGCGCGGTCATGTTGGCGACCGAATGCTCGAACCCGGCGGCAACGAACGCGAGCAGCACCCACGCCATGACGAGGCTTTTCGCGGCATCGCCCGTTACGCGTGCCGCGGTCCAGATCGCGAGGCAGACCAGCCAATTGCACAGCACCGCGCGCGCGATCAACGCCGTCGCATCGGCCTCGACCTTGTGCGCGGCATAGGCGTTGAACATCGTCGCGGCATTGGCGAAAACCAAGCCGCCGCCGCCCGCGATGAAGATCGCCGAAAGCAACAGCGCGCCCGCCAGATTGCCGATCCACACCACGACGATCAGCAAGGCGGCATCCGCGACACTGACGCTGCGCCGCATCAACCCGAAGCCGAGATACATCACATAGCCGGTGAACAGCTCCCCCCCGGCGAACACGGTGAGGATCAGCCCGAGCCCGAAGGTCGCCCCCATCACCAATGGGCGCACGCCGGCCGGCAAGGCGTCGGCAGTGCTGAGGGCGAGGATCATCGCGATGCCGATATAGGCCCCCGCCAGCATCGCGCCGACGAAAAAGCCCAGCGGCGAGCGGCGGATCGAAGCGGCTTCGGCGGCGGCGCGATCAGCGAAGCCGGTTACCGTCGGTGCATACATGGATTTTACGCTTTCACAGAGATTTTGCGGCCGGCAACGCCCGCCCGCGCAACGATACGGTCCGCCGCGTTCTTGGTTCCCGCGCTGCGGATCTGGACCGGCACCGATTTGTACGACGGGGTCAGGCTTTGCGGGTCATGGTCCTCGAGCGCGATCAGCGGCTGTGTCTCGGGGTAATAGGACGCGCAGCACCCATCGGGCAGCGCATGCTCGACGAGCATCAGCCCCTGGACGATCCGGTCGTCGCGCTTGAACGCGAGCGCGGTCGTCACGTCGACGACATCGCCTTCCACAAAGCCGAGCCGCGCGATCTCCTTCGCGTTCAGGAACAGCACGTCGCGCCGCCCGAACACGCCGCGATAGCGATCGTCGAGGGCATAGATCGTGGTGTTGTACTGGTCGTGCGAGCGCAGCGTCGTCAGCCGCAGGACGCTTGGATCACGCGTCGTCTCGTCTTCCTCGACGCCCGTGGCGACGATGAAATTGGCCTTGCCGGTATCGGTGTTCCAGACGCGCTCGGCCGCCGAATTGGGCAAATGGAAGCCGCCCGGCTCGCGGATGCGCGTGTTGTAATCCTTGAACGCCGGGAACACCGCTTCGATCTTGTCGCGGATACGGTCGTAATTGGCGACGTAGCCGTCCCAATCGATCGCGCCCTTGCCGCCGAGCGTCGCCTTGGCGATCCCCGCGACGATCCACGGTTCGGAACGAACGTTCTCGCCCGGTGGCATCAGGAAGCCGCGCGAGGCGTGGACCATCGACATCGAATCCTCGACCGTCACGGCCTGCGGGCCACCCTCCTGCGTATCGCGCTCGGTCCGCCCGAAGCACGGCAGGACATAGCTCGCCTTGGCCATCAGCAAATGCGTGCGGTTGAGCTTGGTGGTAATGTGGACCGCCAGATCCATGTTGCGGAAGCCTTGCGCGCAGGCCTGCGGATCCGACGACGCGATCGCGAGGTTGCCGCCGAGGCAGACGATCGCCTTGGCCGTCCCGTCGCGCATCGCAGCGATGCTCTCGACCACCGAATGCCCATCGGCGCGCGGCGGATCGAAGCCGAATACGTCCTGGATCTTGTCGAGCAGCGCCGCGCTTGGCCGTTCGGTGATGCCGACGGTCCGGTCGCCCTGGACGTTGCTGTGGCCGCGCAAGGGACAGATGCCCGCGCCGGGCCGCCCCATATTGCCGCGCAGCAGCAACAGGTTGGCGATTTGCTGGACGTTGCTCGTCCCCGTGCGGTGCTGCGTGATGCCCATGCCGTAGCAGCAGATCGTCGCCTTCGACTGCGCATAGATCTGCGCGACCGCTTCGAGATCGGCGCGCGCGAGGCCGCTCGATTGCTCGATAGCGGCCCAGTCGGTCGCATCGAGATCGGCGCGGAACGCCTCGAGGCCCGCCGTATGCTCGGCGATAAAGGCGTGGTCGAGCACCGGCGTCTCTGGCGTGTCGAGCGCCACCAGCGCCTTCGCGATGCCCTTAAGCGCCGCAGCATCGCCGCCGACCTTGACCTGCAAATAGCTCGTCGCGATCGGCGTCGCCGACAAGGTTGCCATCTCGACCACCGATTGCGGCGATTCGAAGCGTTCGAGCGAGCGCTCCTTGAGCGGGTTGAACACGACGATCTTGCCGCCGCGCCGCGCCACGTCGCGCAGCGTCGCCATCATCCGCGGATGGTTGGTGCCGGGATTGTGGCCGATCGAGAGGATCAGATCGGCATGATCGAAATCCTCGAGGCTGACGGTGCCCTTGCCGATCCCGATCGACTTGGGGAGGCCGACCGAAGTCGCCTCGTGGCACATGTTCGAGCAATCGGGGAAATTGTTGGTGCCGTACAGCCGCGCGAACAGCTGGTAGAGGAACGCGGCTTCGTTCGAGCAGCGCCCCGAAGTGTAGAATTCGGCCTGATTGGGATCCTCGAGCGCGGCCAGACCCGCACCGATCTCGGCGAGCGCCTCGTCCCAGCCGACGACTTCATAATGGTCGGTCGCCGCATTGTAGCGCAGCGGTTCGGTGACGCGGCCTTGATCCTCGATCCAATGGTCGGTCTTTTCCCACAGCTCGGAGACCGAATGCTGCGCGAAGAAATCGCCGCCGATCCGCTTGGCGGTCGATTCCCAGGCGACTGCCTTGGCGCCATTCTCGCAGAATTCGAAGGAGGAGGAGTGCTTCGGGTCGGGCCAGGCGCAGCTCGGGCAATCGAAGCCGTCGGGCTGGTTCGACTTGAGCAGCGTCTGCGCGCCCTGCGACACGATCTGCTGCGCCTTGAGCGAGACCGCGACCGCCTTGAGCGCCCCCCAGCCGCCCGCCGGGCCGGTATAATCCTTGATCCCCTCGGGACGCTTACGACGCATACTCGGAACTCCACACTTCGACAGGCCCGCACGAGGAGCGGGCCACGACACCGTCGCGCCTAACGCACCGACATCGGGACGAGAAGCGCAGTTGCGACGAACGCTACGATAGATTGAAAGTTTTTGAGACGGGGGTCGGGCCCACCGCCATCAAGCGAGAAACATCGATCGCTTGGGGAAGAATGGTGGAGCCGAGGGGGATCGAACCCCTGACCTTTCGCATGCCATGCGAACGCTCTCCCAGCTGAGCTACGGCCCCATCGTATTCTGGAAAGAAGGACCCGAAACCGGGACCTCTTTGCGGGAAGGCGTCGCCCCTACCGAGGCGACGCGCCCTTGGCAAGCGGTCTGAGTGTCGCTTGCCAGAAAAAACATCAATTAGCTGTGGATCAATGCTCGTCTTCGCTCTGCGGCGCTTCCACGCCGAGATCGTCGTCGCCGCCGAGATCGACCTCGTCGTCGGGCGAGGGCTCCTCGTCTTCACCGGTGTCGATATCCTCGTCGTCGCCGGCGAGATCGTCGTCCTTCTTGACCAGCTCGGGCTTGGCCTGCTCGAACGGCAGCGGCTGCTTCGACTTGAGGATCGGCTCGGGCTCCCAATGCGCACCGCAATTGATGCAGGTGACGGGATCGTCCTTGCCGAGGTCATAGAAACGGGTGGCGCATTTCGGGCACGTACGCTTCGTGCCCCATTCCGGCTGGATCATATGCCGATTGAACCTTTTGTTGGGCCGACGGGCGTTGCGGCCCTGGGCTGATAGGAATTGGGTCTCGCGACCCGAAGGGCCGCAAAGTGGTGCGCGCCTTGCCATAGCGCAAGCGCACTGTCAAAGCGCGGCCCCGATGACACACCCTACGCCTATCCCCCGCGAAATCCAACCATCCGGGCCGCTCAAGGGGCGCGTCCGCGTCCCCGGCGACAAGTCGATCAGCCACCGTTCGCTGATGCTCTCGGCGCTTGCGGTCGGCACGAGCCGGATCGAGGGACTGCTCGAGGGCGAGGACGTGCTCGCCACTGCCGCTGCGATGCGCGCGATGGGCGCGACGATCCGCCGCGGCGACGATGCGGTGTGGCACGTCGACGGTGTCGGCGTCGGCGGGCTGCTCCAGCCTGCGACCGCGCTCGAGATGGGCAATTCGGGGACCTCGACGCGGCTGCTGATGGGGCTGGTCGCGAGCCACCCGATCACCGCCACCTTCATCGGCGACGCCTCGCTGTCGAAGCGACCGATGGGCCGCGTCATCACGCCGCTGTCGCAAATGGGCGCCGATGTGACGTCGAGCCCAGGCGGTCGCCTCCCCCTGATGCTGCGCGGCCTGTGCCCCGCGATCCCGATCACCTACACCCTCCCCGTCGCCTCGGCGCAAGTGAAGTCGGCGATCCTGCTCGCCGGCCTCAACACCCCGGGGATCACGCGCGTGATCGAGCCGATCGCGACGCGCGATCATAGCGAGCGGATGCTGCGCGGCTTCGGCGCGACCGTGACGGTCGAGCCGTCGCCGCAAGGCCGCATCATCGAGATCACCGGCGAGGCCGAGCTCAGGCCGCAAGCGATCGTCGTGCCGGGCGACCCCTCCTCCGCCGCGTTCCTCGTCGTCGCCGCGACGATCGTGCCGGGATCGGACGTGGTGGTCGAGAATGTCGGGCTCAACCCGACCCGTGCAGGCCTGTTCACCGCGCTTCGCCTGATGGGCGCGAGCATCGAGGAACAGAACCCGCGCGAAGTCGGCGGCGAGCCCGTCGCCGATTTGCGCGTCCGCCACGCGGCCCTCACCGGCATCGAGATCCCGCCCGATCTCGCGCCGAGCATGATCGACGAATATCCCGTGCTGTTCGTCGCCGCCGCTTTCGCCACCGGCCGCACGATCGCGCGCGGCGCCGACGAGCTGCGCGTCAAGGAATCGGACCGCATCGCGGCGATGGCCGCCGCGCTCGGCGCCGCTGGTGCGCGCGTCGAGGAAGTCGAGGACGGCATGATCATCGACGGCACCGGCGGCGATTCGCTGCCCGGCGGCGCGACAATCGCGACGCTGCTCGACCACCGCATCGCGATGAGTATGGCGGTGGCGGCTTTGCATTGCCGCAAAGGGAGCGCCGGCGCCGGGATCACGCTCGACGACGCGTCGCCGGTGGCGACGAGCTATCCCGCCTTCTTCGACCAGATCGCGCAGTTGCAGAGCGGCGACGCATGATCGATTCGCATACCGCCGATCTGATCGGCTTTGTCGGCGCGATCGTCATCCTGACCGGCTTCGCGTACCAGACGCTCCGCAACGCCGCGCCGAACCTGTTGTCGAACGGGCTCAATTTTCTCGGCGCGTCGCTACTCGCGCTCTCGCTCGTCGTGAACTACAATCTCCCTGCGCTCGCCCTCGAACTGGCCTGGGCGGCAATCGCTTTCATTGGATTGGTACGTATCGTGGTTAAACGTCGATGATTATTGCAGTCGACGGTCCCGCCGCCTCGGGCAAGGGCACGATTGCCCGGGCGCTCGCGCGGCATTACGGCTTGCCGCATCTCGACACCGGGCTGCTCTATCGCGCTGTCGCGGCAAACGTGCAGCGGCTCGAGTTGGACGCCGCGGTCGAGGCCGATGCGGTCGCCGCGTGCGATTTTGACGATTCGTTGCTCGACGACCCGGTGCTGCGCAGCGATGCGATCGGCTCGCTGGCGTCGGTCGTCTCGGCGCATCCGCTCGTGCGTGCCTCGTTGCTCCAGCGGCAGAAGCGTTTCGCGCAGCAGCCTGGTGGCGCGGTGCTCGACGGGCGCGATATCGGCACGGTCATCGCGCCCAACGCCGACGCCAAGCTGTTCGTGCGGGCCACGCCCAACATCCGCGCCAAGCGCCGTCACGCCGAGCTGCGGTCGCACGGGTCACTGATCAGCATCGACAAGGTGCTCGCCGACATCCGCGCCCGCGACCTGCGCGATTCGACACGTTCGAACGCACCGCTGGTGCCCGCCAACGACGCGGCGTTCCTCGACACGAGCTTCCTGTCGATCGAGGCGTCGGTGCAGCGTGCGATCGATATCGTCGAGTCGAAGATCATTGCGCGATAGCGCCGCGTCAATCGTCGGCCCACTCTTCGTGCGCATGACGGATGCGAACGATCAGCAGATCCTCGCCGTCGAGGACGTAGACAATAAGATGTGCCTTGTACGGGCGCGCGCGGACGCTGCGCCGCGTCTCGGTCCGCTCGCGCGCAGCACGGGGAAAATCCGCGAGGAAATGGAAAACCTTGCGGAGGCCGCTGGCATAGCGCTCCGCCTGATCCTGACCGAAGCGGTCGAACCCATAGGCATAGATCGCGGCGAAATCCGCATCGGCCTGCCGCGTTAGCTTAAACACTAGCGCCGGAAGCGCGCGCCAACGCCTTCCGTCGAGCCTCTTCCAGGACTTCTTCAACCGTAAGGTCTGAGATCCCACTCGCCAGGCCTTCTTCGACCATCCGGTTCATCGCTGCGATCTTTTCAGAGCGGATCTGCTCCCGCCGGATCAAGTCGAGCACGACATCGCTGCTGTTGCCGAACCGCCCCGTCGCAGCCTGCGCCTCGATCCAATCCTTCATCGCATCGGGCAGGGAAATTGTCATCGTAGCCATTGGAATCTCCGCCTTCGACGGTCTCACATTGCCAATCTTTGTCAACACCGACGCGACTTGATCGCCCTCTCACCCTCGGCTATAGCTGCCAGGTCCGGCGAGCGGTGCTCGCGGAGGCTGGCGCGACAGGCATGTCCTCTCGCGCCCTTTTCGCATTTAGCGACTTGGCCTGCTTCCGCGAACGTCAATCGGCGGATGTCGGGCCGGCATTCGGCTGTTCCGACACATAGGCCAAGACCGCCGGAGACAACCGGCTGGCCGGAACAATGATTTAGGATCTGATCCCTTTATGGCCACTCAGCCAAACCCAACCCGCGACGATTTCGCCGCCCTTCTCGAAATGACTCTCGGCGGTGCCGACAGCTTCGAAGGCCGCGTCGTCAAGGGCACCGTCACCGCAATCGAGAACGATCTGGCCGTCATCGACGTCGGCTTGAAGTCCGAAGGCCGCGTTCCGCTTCGCGAATTCGCGATGCCGGGCCAGAAGGCCGATCTCAAGGTCGGTGACGAAGTCGAAGTGTTCGTCGACCGCGTCGAGAACGTGCACGGCGAAGCGATGCTGTCGCGCGACCGCGCCCGCCGCGAAGCCGCATGGGACACGCTCGAAACCGAATTCGCCAAGACCGCCCGCGTCGAGGGCGTCATCTTCGGCCGCGTCAAGGGCGGCTTCACCGTCGACCTCAACGGCGCCGTGGCCTTCCTGCCGGGTTCGCAGGTCGACATCCGCCCGGTGCGCGACGTCACCCCGCTGATGGACATCCCCCAGCCCTTCCAGATCCTCAAGATGGACCGCAAGCGCGGCAACATCGTCGTGTCGCGTCGCGCGATCCTCGAAGAGACCCGCGCCGAGCAGCGTTCGGGCCTGATCCTGTCGCTCGCCGAGGGCCAGATCATCGACGGCGTCGTCAAGAACATCACCGATTATGGTGCGTTCGTTGACCTCGGCGGCATCGACGGCCTGCTGCACGTCACCGATCTCAGCTACAAGCGCGTCGGCCATCCTTCGGAAGTTCTCAACATTGGCGATACCGTCAAGGTTCAGATCATCCGCATCAATAAGGACACGCAGCGTATCTCGCTCGGCATGAAGCAGCTCGAGAGCGATCCGTGGGAAGGTGCAGCCGCCAAGTACCCGGTCGGCGCCAAGCTCACCGGCCGCGTCACGAACATCACCGAGTACGGTGCGTTCGTCGAGCTCGAGCCGGGCATCGAAGGCCTGGTGCACGTTTCGGAAATGTCGTGGACCAAGAAGAACGTTCACCCCGGCAAGATCGTCTCGACCTCGCAGGAAGTCGACGTCGTGGTCATCGAGGTTGATCCCGACAAGCGTCGCATCTCGCTCGGCCTCAAGCAGGCGATCAGCAACCCGTGGGAGGCCTTCGCTGAAGCGCATCCGATCGGTTCGACCGTTGAAGGCGAAGTCAAGAACGCGACCGAATTCGGTCTGTTCATCGGCCTCGACAACGACGTCGACGGCATGGTCCACATGTCCGACATCGCCTGGGGCGTTTCGGGCGAGGACGCGCTCAACCTGCATCGCAAGGGCGAGATGGTTCAGGCCATCGTGCTCGACATCGACGCCGAGAAGGAGCGCATCTCGCTCGGCATGAAGCAGCTCGAGCGTGGTGCCCCTGCAGCAGGCGGCGTTGCCGCCGGCGGCATCTCGGCAGCGGCATCGGGCCTCAACAAGAACGCCATCGTCACGGTCACCGTGCTCGAAGTCCGCGACGCGGGTCTCGAAGTGCAGGTCGGCGACGACGGCGCGACGGGCTTCATCAAGCGTACCGACCTCGGCCGCGATCGCGACGAGCAGCGTCCTGAGCGGTTCCAGACCGGCCAGAAGTTCGATGCGATGGTCACTGGCTTCGACCGCTCGAAGAAGCCGACCTTCTCGATCAAGGCGATGCAGATCTCCGAAGAGAAGCAGGCCGTTGCACAGTATGGCTCGTCCGACTCGGGCGCGTCGCTGGGCGACATCCTCGGTGCAGCGCTCAAGGCGCAGGGTGCCGACGCCAAGAAGTAATACTTTAGGATGACGAAGGGGCGTTTTCCGGGAGGAAGGCGCCCCTTTCGTTTTTTTCCGTCGTTTTCAACCTATCCCCATGCTAGGCTTGCTATAGATCAAGCCGAAGCGGCCATTTCGTCCGCTCGGGCGAGGCTTGGGGGTAAGGAACGCGTACGATGATACGATCAGAATTGGTGCAGACCCTGGCTGCCGAAAATCCCGATTTGTCGCCCCGCGATATCGAGGCTCTGGTCACGACCTTTTTTGACGAAATCATCAAGCGGCTCGCGGCTGGCGGCCGTGTCGAACTGCGCGGCTTCGGCGCCTTCTCGACCCGCGCACGCGATGCGCGCACCGGGCGCAACCCTCGCACTGGCGAACTGGTCGACGTTGACGCAAAGCGCGTGCCCTATTTCAAACCCGGCAAGGAAATGCGCGCCAATTTGAACGTCTGAGTGGGTTGACGCCGCGCGCTCGGTGCGCTTGGACGAGGACCGCGCGGACGTGGCGAAATTGGTAGACGCACGGGACTTAAAATCCCTCGCCCTCAGGGTGTGCGGGTTCGAGTCCCGCCGTCCGCACCAGCTTGAAATCTTTTGGTAAATCCGGTGCATTTCTGCGCCGCCGGCGCTTGCGTTCCAAATTATTCCGCCGAGCCATTCCGACAAGATTGCGAATTACCGCCCAGAGTTGCGAGTTTAGCGGGCCCCCTCACGTCAGCCGAACGGTCATGCACGCTTGCATGAAGCCGTCGAACGCCTCCCGATCGGCCCGCGCGCGGTCGTTCGCGGCTTTCCGCTGCTCCCGATAGACCTTGGCGCGCTCATGCATTGCGCGAACCTCGGCCTGCGTATCCGCCCGGGCATCGAGCAGGCGATTGGCTTCGCCGCACCAATCCTGCATCCCCATTATGCCCAGATCTCGTCGCGGTGGCTGAACCAGACCGTCCTATCGGGCGCCGGGATGGTGTAGCTGTCGTGGTTCAGACTCTCACGAAGGACTGTGGCGAACTGTTCCGCCCGGTCCCAGATGGCCGCCGCGGTCGACGGGAAGCGCGGATAATCGATCAGCGCGACGATGACGCCGGCCTCCTCGCCCCCGGTGTAGCAACAGGTCGGCTCGGTGACGGTGACGCAGGGGCCAACCGAATCGCAGTAGTCGCAGCAGATCGTCTCCGCCTCGAAGATGCTTCCTGCCGCGATGAGGACGCTCACTGGGTAGCTCGGCACTTAGACACGGGTCATGCGGCCACCTCTTCGAAAAGGTCATTGATAACGGCCGGGAGAGCACGCTGCGTCTTCGGCATAGGAATCGGGCTGGAAACGGCTTTCCACACCTGCTCCACAACCCAAGCCCATGTCTTATCGTCGACTAGCTCGTCCAAGTCGTTGGCGATGCCCGTAACGCCGCACTCCGCATCATTTTCGGTGTCATCGATTTCCATCATCGGAGACGCTCGGGGTGGCCGCAACGTCGCCAAAGGAAACCCCGGCCGGCTGCGCCGTCAAGCTCGACACCCGTCTCGCCGGCTTCGCGCAAAAGGTTGCCACGTGTTCACCTTGTCTGCGCGGTCACGGCCACCAATGGGCCGCGATGACGAGCCTCGCCTACAATATCGGCACCGGCGCCTGTTGCGGCTCGAGCGTCGACCGCCGCTTCGACGCTGGGCAATGGGCAGCCGCCTGCGACGCCTTCCTGATGTGGAACAAAACCGGTGGCCACGTGGTCGCCGGGCTCTTCAACCGCCGCGCGGTTGAGCGTGCGCTCTGCCTGAAGGACCTGCCGAAATGACCGATCCCAACGCTCCGCCTCCGATCATCGCAAACCCTAGCCCTGCGCGCGATCAGGCCGAGGCTGCGATTCGCGGCGTCGTTCTAACGCTTAGGATGGTTTCGGCGATGGCGGCTTCGTGTCCAAACGCGATCTCACCGGGTTCGTCGCCTACATGCAATCGAGCGACTTCCTCTCGGCAGTCGCTGCCGTGACTGGCGCTACTGCGTTCGCATGGGGGCAGTGGAAGGCGCGCCGTCGTTCCAAGCAGCTCGCCGCAATTGCGGGAGATCCTCGGGTCCCGAATGAAGTGGCAAGACTCAAACGATGACATCGTTGAAGGCCGAGTGGTGTGGGTAAAGGACAGCATGTTCAAAGCAAAGAGGAAATCTCTGTTGCGACAATGTGAACCATGACGCAACAAGGCTCGCGATTGTGAACGCAGCAGCTTGAGTCATCCTCATGCCTATCGGAGTACCTCGACGTGCGCATCGAACGCAATCACCGCCTCCACCGGCCTTTTCGTGAACGAAGCTCACCGTATGTGGAAAACTGGGGCGGTCGCTTTTTCAGCGAGTTCATCACCTTGCCGGCAGGTCGATACGCGGCGCGCATCCACATCTGCCAATCCGAAAAAGCCTCGGGCGAGATTGTCACGCTTATAGTCCGCGACGCGCAGAGCGGCCAAGAGATAGGCCGTGACGAATTCAGCGCGACCAAGGATAACCCGCGCCGGTCGGACGAGAGCATGATTTCTTTCGACGTCGTCGAATACGGAGTGCTCGAGATAAGTGGGGAGGTAAGCGCAAATTGTGAAACAACGCTGTTGAGACGACTGACGATTGTCGATGCCACCAGCAGCAAAATCTGTCGTAAGGATTTTTTCGAGCCCGCTGTCAAACCGTTCGATTTAACCAAAGTTGAGCGATTGCATATTGGTACGACAGGCGTTTGCAATGCTTCATGTATTCATTGCCCGACCAATAAACCCGGTATGCGCATGCCGAGCGGGCGCATGGACATCAAAATGTTTGAGCGGCTAATTGATGATCTGCGCGCAGGCGGATTTAAGGGTGAAATCTGCTTCGCCCTATTCGCAGAACCTTTGGATGATCCGCATTTAATCGAACGCCTCCGCTATATCCGGCAAACCCTCGATTGCAGGATATCTCTTTCAACGAATTGCGCGCTTTTCGACCCGGCCAAGCATGCCGAAATGATAACTCTACTTGACCACATTTCGGTCCATGTCGAGTCGGCCGATCCAGTCGTATATAACAAGATGATGCGTCCGCTGAAGGCAGCGAAAGTCTTCCCAAAGATTCAAGCCTTGCTCGATTTGGCAGATGAAAAGCAGCGCGATCATATCTCGCTCACCGCCCCCCTACACAAGGAAAATATCAACTCGTTCTTCAGTCTTAGCGATCTGTTCGACCGCGGGAGAAACAGCGATTATCTAAACCCGGGAACCTTGTCGAGTGGATGCCGTCCGGAAGGGTTATTCAGAGATATTGCTCTCGCGCCGACAGCAGAGTCATGCCGCCCGAACGATTTGCAGGCGAACGTTTTCATAGACTGGAATGGTGACGTCGTTCCATGCTGTCGTGACTTTTCTAAATCGATGGTGTTCGGCAACCTGGCAAATCAGACGCTCGCCGCGGTGTTCGGAGGCGAAAGGCGATCGTCGCTTGCTGAGTCATTCCGGCGTGGTGAATGGGCTAGTAAAAAGGCGTGCGAAAATTGTCGAGTGGATCAGTCCCCTGCAGTCCGCATGTTGATCGAGGGCCTCAAGGGATACGCCTCGCCGCAGCACATCTCATTTCCACCTGCCGCGTTCCGTTTGGGTATGGATGTGGTCCGCGAAGGCGATCACTCGATCGTTGCGCGATCGGGAGGGTCAGACGGATGCGTAATCTACGGTCCATATTCCGAACTGCCCCGGGGCGAATTCCACGCCAGTTTCGAGCTCAGCTTGAAAAGTGCTCCGGAGGCTGATGCTCCGTTCACCCAAGACGCTGCCTATATCGTTGTTGAGGCGACCGACGGCGACGGCACAAAGGTCATGGAAAGTAAAGTCCTCCGGCTGGGTGAACTAGATCACGGCACGGACATCACGTTCCGACAAGAGACGGCGGGGCACGTTCAATTTCGAATCTTCAAACACGGTCCGATCGATATCGTGTTCGGGGGCGTGCTCGTCACCCAAACCGACCTCATCTAGCAGCTCTGGGACTCTTCGGCAGGAATGGCAGCCGGTTACAGCTGGATCTCCTCTTGGGAATACTCGCTTCCACCATCAATAGCCGCTTGCGTGGCGATATCGTCATCAAGATTGATGTAGACACCGAGCGGTCCGAAGATCATTTCAAGTAGAGCGATTGGAGACGCGACCATAACGGACGCCACAGATTTGACGGATAGAGAGTTTTTACGATCAAACGGTGATATCGGCAATATAGAGATCGATAGGCTCGATTTTGGAGGCGGCTACCATAACAAAAAGCAAAAAAAATAACTTTAGATGGATGCGGACTTTACTGGGCTAAAGCTGCGGTATTTTTCGAAGATGACAGAGACATCCACTTGCATATCAAAAATACCGTTCTCTCGGATGGCGAAACTGACGTTCTGTCCCCGACAGGACTGCGCAAACTAACGATCGATCAAACCGATTTCGAAGATTGGAATCTTTCTCCCGAAAAAGCTTTGGCCGACTTTCAAAAGAAAGCTCGCGAAACTAAGTAAAAGGCTGGCACAAGGCCTACTTGGAAAGGAAATGTCACCGGCTATTTCTTTAAAATGGCGGCCCTTTAGATAAGGACACATCATCAAAAACCCCGTCGCGATTTTCTGGCATGCCTGTTCCAAACCGAATGAGCGAACGCGAGCTGAGCCTAGCCGTTGTCTGCATTGCATTCGTCAATGATGCGGCGCGGGTTCAAGTGCCAGCATCCGTCCTAGCGCTCCGGTTTCGCGCGACACAGACGACGTCGGCGATCAAGCGGTCGACGCCATCGTGCATCTCGCATACGCTTCGCATCTCCAAGGCTGCGAGAACCCAATGATGCAAATACCCAATGATGTGAACGAAGCGATTGAGCGTTTTCAGAAATTCCTCGGCAGCTGCCCCGACGAGATGATTGATGCGAGCAGCGGTTTCACAAAGAGTGACGGCATGCTGCTGGTGGGCGAAGTCGAGCTGTCGCACGCGCACGACGATCTCGACGGCCGCTCGATGGACTAGCGCAACCTTGCACTCCACCAGAGCCCTAGGCGCGCGCGTCACAGGCGGGGCACAGGGCAAAACCGCCCCTGGCCGGGCCATCGTTATTCTTGAACCGTGCTCCGCAATGACCGCATTCTGCATTCGAGTAATCCGGCTGTCGGGTGCCCCCAAGTTGCTGCTAAACCAATGCCATCAATTCTTTTTCGCGCCTGCTGCCCATCCCACGAAATCTAACTGACATAACCTAAAGCATCACTAAAAGTGAGACGGGTTCGCACATAATAGCCTCATATTTAGGTTTTCTCTTCGATCTTAACTGGGGATGGGCGATATTCTTGGTCGCGAACCTAAGCCTCCGCCAGGCGGTACGACCAACCTTCGTTGCCCTAACAGCCGATACACAGCGACCTGCTTTTCTATCCTCTCAGTCTTGGAAGCGTCACTCATACTCCGTCACCCCCAAGGCGCGCGATCTCGGGCGTTAGCGAGGGGATGGCGCTTGTCATTGCGCGGCACGCCGCGACCCGTTCGAGGATAAGCTGCGCGCGCTTCCGCGTTGCCGGGTTTGCCGACTGGAGGCGGTGCCGCGAGGTGAACTCAGTCGGCCCGGATTTGTCAGTCGGGACCGCACCGGCGGCGATCGCCTTCGCGTTCGCGCCAAGCGAGACGTCGAAATGCACTCACGACGCAGCGCGATGCTTGCCGAACGACAGGGTTGGGTGACGTTGGATCCACTTCCGCTGCACGCTGACCGTGTCGGCCATCGCGAGCAACTCGGCCTCGGTGTCTGCCCACATGTTGCACATCACCATGCGGCCGAACGAATGTCGGACGTCGTCGACGAAGACGCTCGCCGGGCGTCCCCACGTTCCGACAAATCGTGTCCTCTCTCGTACGGTAAGCGAGGCACATCTCGAAAACCTGTCGGACGCAACGTTGAAAAGGCGAGAAAAAGGCAGGTCTTAAAATCCCTCGCCCTCAGGGTGTGCGGGTTCGAGTCCCGCCGTCCGCACCAGCTTGAAATCTTTTTGTAATCGCTTTTCCTGTTTGAGCCCGCAGCGCCTGAAGCCCCATTCATCCCGACACCCCATCTTGTCTCGTGCCGTGCGGGCGCGGCCGCCCGGACGGTGTCTTCACGTCCGGCCTGCTTCCCTGCTGAAGGTCCACACCGACCCGCTTTGAAAACTCGGCGCAAGTCCCCTCCGCACCGCGTCGACCGGGGCAAAGCGGTAGTGTGATCGCCCAGCATCGGATACGTCGCTGGCGCCCCGCGTTCCAGTCGAGCAGGGCGGGTGCGGTGTTTGGACGGATATCATGAGAAAACGACTGCTGGGCGCGCTCGCCTTATCGATCCTGGCCTTCTCGATCCTGATCGCACAGCCCTTGGCCGCGCAGACGCCTGCCGTGACGCTCTCGGTCCAACTCGCGCGAACCGAGACCGAGCTGCGCGCAGTCGATCGCGCGCTCGACGGACGCGTCGACGCTGACGCGCAAAAGGCGCTGCGCATGCGCGCGCTCGCCGCACAGCAAGTCGCCAAGGACGTCGGCGCCGCGCTGGACGATCAGATCACGCTGCTCGATGCGCGGATTGCCGGGCTCGGCCCCGCGGCACCCGGCGTGACCGAAGCGCCCGACATCACGGCGCAACGCGCGGCGCTGACGCAACAGCGGTCCGCGCTCGATGCGACCGCCAAGCGCGCCGGGCTCGCCAGCGTCGAAGCCCAACAATTGGTCGACGAAATCGAACAAAGCCGCGAGCAGCAATTCAACGAGAAGATCTCGGCCCAGGCGGCGTCGCCGCTGGCGCCGACGTTCTGGCAGACGTTGCTGGCTTCGCTCCCGCGCGACATCAAGCGGGTCGGTCTCTTTCTCAAGCAGGGCATCGATCAGATCGGCAGCGCGCGCCATGGCCTGCCCTGGCAAGCGCTGCTTGGCCTCGTGCTTGGCTTCGTCGTTTTCCTCCCCGTGCGGATCTGGGCGCGCGCGCTCGGCCAGAAGGTTCTGGTCGAAGGCGCGCCGGGGCGCCGCGTGCGGCGATCGGCCAATGCGCTGTGGCGCGTGATCATCGGGACGCTGTGCCCGCTCCTCGCCGCGATGATCGTGATGCAGGGCTTGCGTTGGTCGGGACTGCTCCCGCTGCGGTGGGCCGGCATGGGGGATGCGGTCGTGCTCGCGACGGGCTTCAGTGCGTTTACCGCCGCCGTCAGCGGAGCGCTGCTCATGCGCCGCCAGCCCTCATGGCGGATCGCCGCGATCGACGACGAGACGGCGGCGCGCGTGAGGCCGCTCACCTGGATCCTCGCAGGACTGTCGTTTGGCACGATCCTGCTGTCGGCATTCGATACCGCGATCGGCGCGAGCCAGGCTGCTCAGGTCGCGAGCCAGACGCTGATTGCCTTGCTGCACTTGCTGCTGATCGCAACGTTCCTGCTGGTGCTGGGGCGGCTGCGCGCCGAACGATCGGCGCAAGACGATGCCGCGAATGGGACCGCAAGCGCCGGAGTCGGCATCGTGCTGCTCGTGGTGTGGGTGCTCGTCTTCATCGCGTCGACCGCCCTGTTGCTCGGCTATATCGCGTTCAGCCTGTTCACCGCGCAGGTCATCGCCTGGGCGGCGATCCTCGGCGCCACCGTGTATCTGATGACTGCCGCGGTCGACGATGTCGCGACGAGCGCCTTCACGCGGTCGAGCCGGCTCGGCGTCACGCTGACCCGCGCGCTTGGGGTCCGCGGCAGCGTCATCGACCAGTTCGGCGTCCTGCTCTCGGCCGTCTTGCGCCTGGTGCTGGTGTGCGTCGCGCTTGGGCTGCTGGTGTCGCCGTTCGGGGGCAGCGGGGGTCTTGCGGCGGTGTTCGGGCGGCTCGGGGTGCTCGCGCAGGGCATCGAAGTGGGGGGTGTTTCGATTTCGCCGGCAACGATCCTGCGCGGGATCGTCGTGCTCGGCATCGGCCTGGCGCTCACCCGCGCGTTCATGGGCTGGCTCGAAAACCGCTACTTGCCGATCACCGACCTCGACGGGAGCGGTCGCAATTCGGTGAGCCTGGTGGCGCGCTATGTCGCGATTGCGGTCGCCTTTATCTGGGCGCTCGCATCGCTCGGCATTGGGGTCGAGCGAGTCGCGTTGCTGCTATCGGCCTTGTCGGTCGGCATCGGGTTCGGCCTGCAGGCGATTACGCAGAACTTTGTGTCGGGGCTGATCCTGCTGGCCGAGCGCCCGATCAAGATCGGTGATCTCGTCCGCGTCGGCAATGACGAGGGCGACGTGAAGCGCATCAGCGTCCGCTCGACCGAAATCGAGCTGGCCGATCATTCGACGCTGATCGTCCCCAATTCCGAGCTGATCACCAAGTCGGTGCTCAACAAGACGATGGCCGGCCCGCTGGGGCGGATCCAGATCAAATTCTCGGTCCCGCTCGATACCGACGCCGGCCAGGTGAGGACCATGGTGCAGGAGGCCTTTGCGAGCGATGCTGCCGTGCTCGACGAACCGCCCCCCAAGGTCTTCATCGACGGGCTCACCGAAGGACGGATCGAATTCAACTGCTTTGGCCACGTCGCCAATCAGCGCGCGGTCTATGCCGCGCGCAGCACGGTGTTGATGACGTTGCTCGACCAATTCCGGGCCGCAGGGATCGACATTGGCACGGTTCCGCAGCGGCTCGAACTGATCGCTGCGGGGACCGATCTTACCCCCCATGCTCCGTGATGGCCGCTCGCGAATGCTTGAGGCCTGGACGGCGTCGACATCCGTCGACCTGATCGTCCACACCGGCAAGCGGCGCGATGCGGCGGGCGACGGATAACCCGGTCCCGCCATAAGGCCCCGCTGCATAGCGCATCGCGAGCGGATCGGCCGTAGCGTTGCCGATATTGGTCGCGCGTTTCCTGGTCGCGGCCGTTTGGCACCATTGACGGCGTCGGTGAGCGCTGCCGGCGCGACGGTGTCGGCAAAGTTTGACGAGGCGGTTGCTGGTGCCGCGGCGTCTGGCGCGCGCCGCACCTCTATAGGGCGGATCAACTCGGTCGAGACCCACGTTTGCGGGGCCACGAACACCGAGAGCGCCGCCAGAGAAACCGCCAGCTTGTCCGCACGCCACCGGCCGGTCCACGGTGGCGCTCCGCCAAGGCGCGTGGCAAGACGCGCGGATGAAGCCCGCGCCGTCCCGCCTCGTGCCGACCAGCAAGACCCTCGGCCTCGCCACGCTGATCGCGCTCGCCGCGTGCACGCCGCGCGCCGATACCGGGCCCGTCGTGGTCAGCGCCATCGGCGGCGCACCGACCCTGGCCGACCCGGCGCGCGATGTCCTCGACACGCCGGCGCGGCTGATGCTCGATGCGACGGCGCAGGGGCTGGTCCGCTTCGATGCGACCGGGCAGGTCGAGCCCGGGATCGCCAAGCGCTGGAGCGTGATCGACAACGGCACCAGCTACATCTTCCGGCTGCGCGGCGGCGAGTGGGCCGATGGCCAGCCCGTCACCGCTGCCGAAGTCGTCAAGCTGCTGCGCCGCCAGCTCGCGCCGCAATCGCGCAACCCGCTGCGCCCGTTCCTCACCGCGATCGACGAGATCGTCGAGATGACCCCCGAAGTCATCGAGATCCGGCTCAAGCGCCCCCGCCCCGATCTGCTCAAACTGTTCGCGCAGCCCGAGCTCGCGATCTTCCGCGTCCAGCCGCCGAGCGGCAGCGGGCCGTATCGCGTCATCGCGCAGCGCCGCCACAGTGTCACCTTGCGCCCGGCGTTCGACCCGGCGCGCGCGGTCGAGGACGAGCCGGTCGAACCCTCCCCCGCCGCCAACGTCCAGCTCATCGGCGAGCGCGCCGCGCGCGCGATCGTGCGCTTCACGCGCGGCGAGACCGCGCTCGTCACTGGCGGCAGCTTCGACGATTGGCCGCTCGTGATGACGACGCAGATCGCCCCCGCCAACCGCCGCTTCGATCCTGCGGCGGGTCTGTTCGGGCTCGCGGTGGTCGACCGCAGCGGCGTGCTCGCGGATGTCGGCAACCGTGCAGCGATCGCGCGCGCGATCGACCGCGCGGGCTTCGTCGCGGCGATCGCGGCGGACTGGGCGCCGGATACGCAGCTCCTCCCCGAACAGCTCGACTCGGCCGCCCCGCCCGCGGTGCCCGGATGGTCGCTAGCGCCGGCCGAGGGCGACCCCTCGCCGCGCGCGCGCATCGATCAATGGCGTACGGTCAATCCCGGCGATATCCGGCTGCGCGTTGCGGTGCCGCGCGGCCCCGGCGGGACGGTGCTGTTCGGCTATGTCGGGGCGGCGTTGCTGTCGCTCGGCATCGAGCCCGAGCGCGTCGCGCCAGATGCCGCGGCCGATTTGCGGCTGGTCGACGCCGTTGCGCCGTATGACAGCGGCCGCTGGTACGTCGCCACCGCCTGCCAGCCGTGCAGCGAAGCCGCGAGCACGGCGATCGAGGCGGCACGCGAAGCCGATTCCCCGCGGCTGCGCGCGCAGCAGATTGCCGCCGCCGATGCCGCGCTGGCCGCCGATGTCGCGTTCATTCCGCTCGCGCGTCCGCTCCGCTGGTCACTGGTCAGTGTCGGGCTCAAGGCGTGGACGGGGAACTCGCGCGCGTGGCACCCGTTGAGTCACTTGCGCAACGATTCCAATTGAGGTGACATGGCCAACACGTCTCGCATGACTCCCCCGCCGCTCGGCGACTTTGCAGCGCGCTATGCGGGCAAGGACCCTGCGGCGGTGCGTAAACGGATCGAGGCGATGGAGCATTTGCTCGAGGGCCTGTTCACCATTCCGGGCATCAACCGCAAGGTCGGGCTCGACGTGATCCTCGATCTGATCCCGATCGGCGGCGATGCGGTCGGCGCCGCGATGGGCGCGTGGATGGTGTGGGAAGCGCGCAATCTCGGCATGTCGAAGACGCAGATGGCGCGGATGTTCGGCAATGTCGGCATCGATTTCGTGCTCGGAGCGGTGCCGTTCATCGGCGCGATCCCCGATTTCCTGTTCCGCTCGAACACGCGCAACTTGAAAATCATCAAGCGCCATCTCGACAAACACTATCCCGCCACGGCGGTGATCGACGCGCGCTGACGCGCAAGCAGTGTCCGGTCGGCGGGGGCGGCGCTCAAAAGCGCCGTCCGCGCCACACCTTGACGCTGTCGGCGTTCGCCAGCCCGCCTGATCCGGCAACGCAGCGCGTATAGGCAAAGCTCTTGTCGAGGCACAGCCACAGCTCGTCCAGCCAGCCCTTCTTGTTTGCCGTCACGCGCACCGCGCTCGCCGGGACGCCGGAATTGACGGCGGCGAAGGCGCTGGCGAGCCGGCCGGCGGTCAGCGGTCGGCGCGACAGCCGGTCCATGTCGGGATAGCGCAGCTTGCCGTACAGGCCGTTCGAGCGCGCGAAATAGGCGTCGGGCGTGATGCCCATGCACGTGCCGTGCTTCGCCCATTCGTGCTGGAGCAGTTGCGGCGACGGGGTCGCGCAGACATGCTGCTTGATCAGCTCAGGCGAAAGTAGCGGCGTTGCAGCGCAATATTGCGGCCATTCCTGCCCGACGCCATCGGGCCATAGCCCGTGCAGCGTGAAGCCGAAGCGGTTGCCGCCGCCGCATTGAAAGCTCTTGGCCGGATCGTTGGAATTGCCATGGCAATATTCGGGGGCCCAGGTCAGCGCGAGCGTGTAGCCGGTGATCGGGCGGACGCGCTGGGGTTGCTTGTCCGACGCAAGATCGGGATGCGGGCGCGGCAAGCTCGCGGGCACGCTGCATTGCAGCGCCTGCGCGCTGACGGCACCCGGCAGCGCAAGCGCTGCGACGACGACGGCCTTGGACAGAAATTTCATGCGACACTTTCCCCGAACCAGATCTTGCTCTCGGGCTTGAACAGCTGCCAGACGGCGATGCCATCGAGGACCAAGGCGACGACTGAAAGCACCGCGCCAATCCCCTGCGGGCTGGTGCCGCGCACCACGCTCCAGACAAAGCCGAGCGCGCCGATCGCAAAGAACACGGTGATGAACCACTTGGTCACGACCGACTGCGCGCGCGCGGTGAAGTACCACAGGAACAGCGAAATCAGGAGCCCGAGCAGGATCCCGCCGATCAGCGTACCGACCCCGAAAGACGCCCCCATTTGGGCTGCCACCGGATCTTCGGTAAGCCGAGTCACGCTCGCGTTCCACGACAGCGCGGCATTGACCAACCCGACGAGGACCCCGCCGAGATAGCAGCGCTCGAACAGCACGATGGCGTTTGGACGCTCCACGATTCTTCCCCCCTTAGAAGCCCTTGCGCGTCAGATTAGCGCCGAGCGCGCCCCGCGCAATGGCTCATCCGAGCGTAGTGAAATCGAGCCCGATATCGGCCGCCGGCGCCGATTGGGTCAGCCGACCGACGCTGACATAGGTGACGCCCGTCTCGGCGATCGCGCGGATAGTGTCGAGCCGCACCCCGCCCGATGCCTCGGTCGGGACACGACCGGCGACGAGCGTCACCGCCGCGCGCAGCATCGGCGGGTCCATGTTATCGAGCAGCAGGTGCGTCGCGCCCGCCGCCAGCGCTGGCTCGATCTGCGCGATCGAATCGACCTCGACGATGATCCGCGCGATCCCCGCCGCGACGGCGCGCGCGACCGCTGGGCCGACGCCGCCAGCAACCGCGACATGGTTGTCCTTGATCATCGCGGCATCCCACAGCCCCATGCGGTGGTTGGTCGCCCCGCCCATCCGCGTAGCATATTTCTCGAGCGCGCGCAGGCCCGGGATCGTCTTGCGCGTATCGAGCAAGGTCGCGCCGGTCCCCGCGATCGCATCGACATAGCCGCGCGTCATCGTCGCGATCCCCGACAGATGCTGGACGGTGTTGAGCGCCGAACGCTCGGCGGTCAGCATCGCGCGGGCCAGGCCATGCAGCCGGAGCAGCGCGGTCCCGGCCGCAACGCGCTCGCCATCCTCGACCAGCCGCTCGATCTCGACCGCCGGATCGAGCGCCACGAAGAACGCCTTGGCAATCGGCAACCCCGCCACGACGATCGCGTCGCGGCTGTCCATCACGCCCGTAAAGCGCGCATCCGCCGGGATGACCGCGCTCGACGTGATATCGCCGCCCGGACCGAGATCCTCGGCCAGCGTGGCGGCGACAAAGGCAGTGAGATCGAAGCGATCGAGGGTGAAGCGCACGGCAGCCTCCGGCAGCGGGGTGGAAAGCGGGCCGCTATAGGATGGCGCAGGCGATCAGGCCAGAAATTGCCGCTCGGCGCGCAACGGCGACCGAGTCAGGCGACCGTATCGCGGCCGGGCACAACAGCGATCGCATCGGCAAAGGCGATGTCGAGCACAGTGGCGCCGCGATCGTCCGCGACACACAACCGCGTGTCGAGATAGAGCGCTCCGTTCCTCACATCGGCAGCAATGATATCGCGCGCCCACGCGACCGCTCGTGTCCGCACTTCGGCAAGATCGGCAATCTCGACGCCTTCGGGATCCAGCAAAAGATCGCCGGCTTGATACAGGTGGAAATACCACCGAGGCATATACGCTCCTCGCATAAGACGAGAGACGGATACGCGTCTCACGGACGCCGGTCCGTCGGTTCGGCTTCGCTCCGAGCCTATCACTGCGCCCCTCCGCGCTCTACCGAAAACCGCGCACCGCATTGAGAGTATTGATATTTGATAGGCGCAGCCAGAACGATCCACGCTAAAGCGCGGCATACCGCGCACCGCTACAGGGTCCTAGGCGACTGTGAGATGCTTACGCTCCCGCCCCGGCGGAGGGCCAATGCATTTCGATCCTGTTCTCGAAACGATCGTCACCCGACTCGAATCGCGCGCGACCCTGACCGATGACGACCGTAGCGCGATGCGCGCCCTGGCGTACACGCGACGCGAGGTCGAAACCTCGAGCTATCTCGTGCGCGAGGGCGCGCCGCCCCCGCGCTGCACATTCCTGCTGTCGGGTTTCTGCTATCGCCAGAAATTGACGACCGAGGGTGCCCGCCAAATCGTGTCGATCGAGATACCAGGGCATTTCATAGATTTGCAGCATCTCTTCCTCAGCGAGTCTGATCATAACGTCCAGGCTCTGACACGCAGCAGCGTTGCCGAGATCGACTCGGCCGCGCTGCGCAAGCTCGCGCTGACGCGTCCGGCGATCGGCACGGCCTTGTGGACCGAAGCATTGATCAGCGCGTCGATCTCTCGCGAATGGATCGTCAATGTGGGGCGGCGTGACGCGCACAGTCGTGTCGGGCATTTGCTGTGCGAACTGGCGGTCAGGCTCCACATCACCACCGGCGCGAACGAGCGACACTACGATTTGCCAATGACGCAGGAGCAGCTCGGCGACGCCGTCGGCCTCACCCCGGTGCACGTCAATCGTGTGCTGCGCGCGCTGACGCAGCGCGGCCTCATTTCGCGCGACCGGCGCCAGATCAAGATCCTGAACTGGGACGCACTGCGCGACGCGAGCGATTTCAACCCGCGCTATCTGCACCTCTCGTCATAGCCGAAGCCGGCGCGTCAGTGCGGCGGCGCTCCAGCCTCGACGGTCGCGACAATGTGGACCGTCAGGAAGCGCGCGCCTTCGTCATCCTCGACGTGCACGTCGAAGACGATGTCGGTCTTTCCCTCGCGCAGATCCGAGGTCAGGATCTCCCCCGCCGCGTCTGACGCCCGCGCGCGCGCAAGCGTGAGCGACGCCAGTTCGGCACCGACCTCGTCGCGAACGTACGAGGTCTGGTTCAGGACATGAAAGAAATAGCGCTGCATCCCGATGGTTTCGCATAGCATCGGGGGTGCTTCCATAAACTCAATCAGTCGCCGGACACACGTAATGGGCCAAGATCGCCCATCCCCACCGTCCCGCTCGCCATCGCCAGCATCGCGTCGAGGCTCTTCTTGGCGCGCAGCCGCAGCCCTTCCTCGATCTCGACGCGTGGCGTCAGGTCGCGCAGCGCGACGTAGAGCTTTTCCAGCGTGTTGAGCGCCATGTACGGGCAGATGTTGCAGTTGCAGTTGCCGTCGGCGCCTGGCGCGCCGATGAAATTCTTGAGCGGCGCGGCCTTCTGCATCTGGTGGATGATATGCGGCTCGGTCGCGACGATCAGCGTGTCGCCGGGCATCGTGTCGGCGAAGGCGAGGATCCCGCTGGTCGACCCGACATAATCGGCATGGTCGAGGATGTACGGCGGGCATTCGGGATGCGCGGCGACCGGCGCGCCGGGATATTGCAGCTGGAGCTTGAGCAGCTCGGTCTCGCTGAACGCCTCGTGGACGATGCACACGCCCGGCCACAGCAGCATCTCGCGCCCCGTCTTGCGCGCGAGATAGCCGCCCAGATTCTTGTCGGGGCCAAAGATGATCTTCTGGTCGAGCGGGATCTGGCTGAGGATCTTCTCGGCCGACGAGCTCGTCACGATGACGTCGCTGAGCGCCTTCACCTCGGTCGAGCAGTTGATGTAGGTCAGCGCGATGTGATCGGGATGCGCCGCACGGAACGCCGCGAACTTGTCGGGCGGGCAGCTGTCCTCGAGGCTGCAGCCGGCATCCATGTCGGGCAGCACGACGATCTTGTCGGGGCTGAGGATCTTGGCGGTCTCGGCCATGAAGCGCACGCCGCAAAAGGCGATGACATCGGCGTCGGTCGCCGCGGCCTTTTTCGAAAGATCGAGGCTGTCGCCGACGAAATCCGCCAGGTCCTGAATCTCGGGCTTCTGGTAATAATGCGCGAGGATGACGGCGTTGCGCTCGGTCCGCAGCCGGTCGATCTCGGCGCGCAGATCCAATCCCGTCAGGCTCCCGCCGATCCCGTTGCGCGCGTCCATAGTCAGTTCCTCGTCGTGGAGGTCGTCAAATGGACGCACGCGCGCGCGGGATCAAGGCATTCCCGGGAATGGCGGGAAAGCATAGCCCGAGACCGCCGCGCCGGGTGTTCCAGCGACGACCGCCGCGTAGAACGCCGCGCCGAGCGGGCTGAAGGTGATCAGCTCGACCAGCACCGTCGACCCGACGATCGCCCCGAGCCCCCACCACCACGCCGGATGGACGCTGCCCGAGCGGCGGATGTCGGCGGCGATGCCGATCAGCGGGAAGATCAGGACCGCGAGGAAATCGACCTCATACGCATACGGAATGAGCAACGGCAGCGGCAGCAGGCGGCCGAACGCGGGCCCGAGCAGCAGCGCCATCCCGCAATAATGCAGCCGGCGATGCCACTGCGTCGATCGCCGCAGCACGATCGCCGCGGCGGTCAGCCCGGCGAAGGTCAGGATCAGCAGCGGGTCGAACACGAGAAACTGCGCCGGCAGGAAAACGGGCGGCACGCGCCCGAGCTGCGCCAGCCGCGTCGTGACGAGCGTTCCGAGCACCACCATCGCGACGACCCAGCCCGCGCCGATCCAGCCCAGCCCGCGATGCAGTGCAATCGCGCCGCGCGACACCAAACTGTTCTGCGCGACGTACAGCACCACCCAGCCCATGAAGACGAGCGCGTGGGCGTGGACGATCGGCGGCGAGGCGAAGCTCGACCGGCCGCTCGCCAGCGCAAAGGAAAAGCCCGCAAAGACGACCAACGCCATGAGATAGGACGTAACGAGAAAGAAACGATCGTCGCTTCGCACGATCGTATCCGGCGCTGCGATAGTTGCCATGCCCACCCCCCGATGAAACCGACTCGTGGGCGCTTCTTATCACAGTCGAGCGGCCAAGACACGTCGCACCAGCGGGTGTATCGGGCCTAAGGCACCAACATCCATCAGGAGCGGTTGGCGAGAACCTCGGCGATCGACTTGGTCGTATCCCACACTTCGGGGCTTTCACGGCCCTCATCCGCGAAATGGATCTTAACAGTTGCATCGATGCGAGCAGCGCTCAGCGAACCGGAAAATAGGGTCTCCAGCGCTCTGCGTGCGCTCTGTTTTGCCAATTCTACATTTCCGGGCTTCCGCGCCTCAACAGTAGCCACGCGAGCAGCACTAACAGAGGCACGACGTTGCAAGACGATCATCGCCTCCCGCGTGACGAACCAGCCGCTTGTGCGATCTAATGAAATTCGGGTTTCATCAATGTTAGGTTCCTCAATGCGGATTGACGGCGCTTCCACGAAAAGAATTCGACGTTGGGGGTCGTAACGAAAGTCGTTCGGAGAAATCTTTGAAAGGTCCACAAAATAACCTACTTGAAAAGGAGCTTTCATAATTCTCTGCGATCGCAACAGATCGAAAAACCTGGCATCGACGGCGACACCTTGGACTGTACCACGAAGTCTGCTAACACGAAGATCGCTAGAGCCATACAATTTTGCAGCGACCACCTGAGCAATCACGTATCCAGAATCATCAGAACTCACGGTATGATCGTCGATATACCGATCGTACGCAAGCTTTACGCCAACCACCGCAAATGCAACGACGATAAGGCCACTAATCAACTTTAGCACTCTGATCATCGTAATCGCTTTCTTGTTAGCGAATTTGCCATAAGTCGTCGACGTGACGAATGAGATTACGGTCGCGCAAGTCGATCAGATGCGCGAGCACCGATCGCTCGGCGGCGGGGAACAGCCGCGGATCGATCCCGACATACATGCGCGCGACCATCTCGCCGATCGCGGCGGGCGCGTCGCGCAAGCTGCGCAGGATCTGCCCCTCGCGTTGTTTGCGATGGCCGAGCATCCCGCGAACGAGGCGCTGCGGGCTGGCGATCGGGTCGCCGTGCGCGGGGTAATAGATCCCCTCGGTGCGCGGGAGCAGCTTTTCCAGACTCGCCATATACGCTGTCATGTTGCCGTCGGGGGGCGAGACGATGCTGGTCGACCAGCCCATCACATGATCGCCGCTGAACAGCGCCCCCGCGCCGTCCTGCGCCTCGGGCAGGACATAGGCGAGATGGTTCGAAGTATGCCCCGGCGTCGCGACCGCGGTCAGCGTCCACCCCTCCCCGCATACGCTGTCCCCCTCGGCGAGCACGCGGTCGGGCGCATAGCCGCGGTCGAACGCCGCATCGGCGCGGATCCCTGCGTCATCAAGCGCGAGCGGCGCACAGCCGACGATCGGCGCGCCGATCGCGGCGGCGAGCGGGCGGGAGCCCGGGCTGTGGTCGCGGTGCGTGTGCGTGATGACGATCGCGCGGACCGGCCGCCCGGCGATCGCACGGACGATCGCGTCGATATGCGCTGGGTCGTCGGGTCCCGGGTCGATCACCGCGAGATCGGTCGTCCCGACCAGATGCACTTGCGTGCCGGTATGTGTGAAAGGCGACGGATTGGGCGCGAGCAGGCGGGCGACAAGAGGCTCGAGCTGCTCGGGCACGCCGGGGGTTTGCTCGCTCATCGCATCGAAATGGCGGGTCGCGCCGGCGAAGGCAAGGGCGCGACCCGTCGGAGCTTGTGCCCAGCCATTCCCGCCAGGCCTTATCGTGCGTGCGCGAGATCCGCTTCGAGTTCGGCGATCGCGGTATCGATTCCGGCGAGCGCTTCCTTGCGCTGCGCGGCGGTCATTGCCGCTGACGCCATGACGTGCGCGCGCGAGCGGTTAAGCCCGTCGAGCGCATGGCTGTACGCGTTGCGCTCCATGTCCTTGCTGTTCGCAGCCATCGCAGCCCCCTTGGCGGCCGCGGCAGCAATCCGATCGGTGCAGATGATGATGCGCTGCCGGATCGCGCTGCGCTCCTTGATCACCATCGTTCCGTCCTTGCCGCGCGGACCGCAATTCCGCGAGGAGACTTGCGGCATCGGCGGGATGGGCGGCATCGATCCGATCGCAGGCCTCGCAAGCATCGCAGGGATCGGCGGCATCGCCCCGATCTCCCCGACCAGCGTCGCGCTGCCATCACGGTTGAGCTTTACGTAGCGGCCATAGCGGACGACCCGTTTGCCGTCCTTGGTCACCGTGACCATCGTCGTCATGCCCGGGCCGGACTTGCCAGTCGCGCGCATCGGCGGTGCAGGCGGCGCGGGCGGAACGCCATCGGCGACGTCCGACGGCGGGAGTGGCGGCTCGGGTGCAGGCGGCAGGCCCGGGCCGGGCATATCCGAAGCCTCGACGTGCTCGCGCATCCGCGGTGCCGGGCGTGGCGCGGCCGGGACAGACGGGGCCGCAGGGACGGCGGCGGCCGGCGGCGTGGCAGCCACCGCTTGGTCGAGGCTCGCGAGATCGACCCCCGTGGCCGCCTCCACCGTACTGCGCACCTTGGCGGCGGCGGCGGTGCCCGAGGCGGTGAGGCCAAGCCCACCCGCGGCGAGCAACGTCAGCATCCCGGCGCCCGCCAGCAGCCGGGTGCGCGACGTCCTGGTCGTGGTCAACATCTTCAACCTTCCTTTCAGATCGTCGATCGTGTGCAGATGGCAGGTCGCCGACACCGTGCCGCCGAGGAAGCTCGGATGCGCCGCCTTGAGGATCGCGCAGGCATAGGTGTGGCGGCGCATCGGGTTCATGCCGGCGAGCACGCGCGCATCGTTGGCGATTTCCTGGTCGGCGCGGAACGCGCGGAAGGCGCGCCAGGCGATCGGATTGAACCAGTGGAGCCCGAGCACGACCAGCGCGACCCAATTGGCGATCAGGTCGCCCCGCGCATGATGGCCAAGCTCGTGCGCCAGCGCGAGATCGCGCTCCTCGGCTTCGAAGCGCTCGGCGAAATCGTGCGGGAAGGCGACGTAGCGGCGCCACACCCCGAAGGCGAGCGGACCGCTCGCGGCGCCGGTTTCGATCACGTACACGCCGCTATGCTCTTCGCTGCTCGCGGCCTGGTCGAGCATCCGCCGGCAGAAGCGGTGATGCGCCAGCGCATGCCACGCGACGAACGCCCCCGCCCCCGCGATCCACAGTGCGGCGAGCACGGGAACGAGCCATTCCTGCGCCGGCGCCGACGCCGCGGTCGCGGCTGCGACGGGCTCGGCGAACAGCACGCTCATCTGCTCGGTCGCGTGCAGCACCGGCGCGACCGCCGCGTCATGCCACGCGCTCGGCAGCGGCGGCAGCGCCAGCCGCAGCACCGGGAGCAGCCACAGCGCATACGCGACATCGGCGCCGAACGCCTTGCGCACCGGGCGCCGCAACAGCAACACCGCGACCATCAATACGCTCGATCCGATCAGCGCTTCGATCAGCCAGCTTGGCGAGATCCAGTCGGTCATGCCTTGAGCTCCTTGAGCAGTGCTTCGATCTCGGCGATATCCTGTGCGGTGAGCGCATCGCGGTCGGCGAGGTGCGCGACGAGCGGGCTCAGTCTGCCACCGAACAGCCGATCCATCAACTTGCGCGATTCGCCCGCGACATAGTCTTCCCGCTTCACGAGCGGACGATACAGATAGCGTCGGCCATCCTGTTCATGCGCGATGATGCTCTTGGCGAGCAGACGCCCGAGCAAGGTCTTGACGGTGTTGGCACTCCACTCGCGCGTGTCGGGAATGCGCTCGGCCACGTCTTGCGCGGTGAGCGGACTCTCGTCCCACAACACTTCCATCACTGCATGTTCGGCATCGCTGATGCGTTCGGCCACGAGTCGCTCTCCGTAATGACTACGGATGTAATCGTATCGATTACGTCTGTAGTCAAGTGCCTGCTTGCTCGTCCCGGCAGGAGGGATAGGCTGCCCCAAAAAACAGGAGCGGAGCGATGACTTTCACCACCCTGGCGACCGGCCTGCGCTTTCCCGAGGGCCCCGTGGCGATGCCCGACGGCAGCGTCATCCTCGTCGAGATCGAAGCCGGCCGCATCACGCGCGTCCATCCCGACGGCACCAAGACCACCGTCGCCGAACCCGGCGGCGGCCCCAATGGCCTGGCGCTGGGGCCCGACGGCAAGCTCTATTGCTGCAACAATGGCGGGTTCCACTATGTCGAAACCCCGAGCGGCCTGCTCGTCCCGCACGGCCAGCCCGATGATTATTCGGGCGGGCGGATCGAGCGGATCGACATCGAGACCGGCGAGGTCGAGGTGCTCTACAAGGACGGCGACTTCCACTGCAGCCTGCGCGGCCCCAACGACATCGTATTCGACGATGCCGGCGGCTTCTGGTTCACCGACCACGGCAAGACGCGCGAGCGGGAGCGTGACGTCACGGGCATCTTCTATTCGCACGCCGACGGGCGCCATCTCGCCGAGGTGATATTCCCGAGCGAGAACCCCAACGGCATCGGCCTCTCGCCCGACGGCAAGCGGCTCTACGCCGCCGAGACCTATACCTGCCGGCTGATGGCGTTCGACATCACTGCGCCGGGCGAGGTCGATCTCACCGCCGGCCTCGGCGGACCCGGCATCCCGCTCTATCGCCCCGCGGGCTATAAATTCTTCGATTCGCTCGGGGTCGAGGAATGCGGCAATATCTGCGTCGCGACGATCGGCGAGAGCGGAATTTCGGTCATCTCGCCTGCGGGCGAACTCGTCGATTTCGTCGCCACGCCCGATCCGTTCACCACCAACATCTGCTGGGGCGGACCCGATATGCGCACCGCCTACATCACGCTGTCGGGCACCGGGCAGCTCGTGAGCATGGAATGGCCGCGGCCGGGGTTGCGCCTCGCATATTGATCCCCCCTTATTGATCGATGCCCCCGCCCCGCCTATCGCGCTCCAAAACAAGGAGTCGATGCATCATGAAGAAACTCTATCCCGATGCGGCAGCAGCGCTCGACGGGTTGCTCCATGATGGCATGACGATCTGCGCCGGCGGGTTCGGGCTGTGCGGCATCCCCGAGCGGCTGATCGACGCGATCCGCGACGCCGGCACCAAGGACCTGACGATCGCCAGCAACAATGCCGGCATCGACGGCGAAGGCCTCGGCAAGCTGCTCCGCACGCGCCAGGTCAAAAAGATGATCAGTTCTTACGTCGGCGAGAACAAGGAATTCGAACGGCAATATCTGAGCGGCGAGCTCGAGGTCGAATTCTGCCCGCAGGGCACGCTCGCCGAGCGCTGCCGCGCGGGTGGTGCCGGGATCCCCGGCTTCTACACCAAGACCGGCGTCGGCACGCTCGTCGCCGAGGGCAAGGAAGTGAAGGTCTTCGACGGGGAGGAGTTCATCCTCGAGCGCGGCATCCGCGCCGATCTGTCGATCATCAAGGGCTGGAAGGCCGACGAGAGCGGCAACCTCATCTTCCGCAAGACCGCGCGCAACTTCAACGCGCCGATGGCGACCGCGGGGAAGATCTGCGTCGCGGAGGTCGAGGAGATCGTCCCGGTCGGCTCGCTCGATCCCGACTGCATCCATCTGCCGGGAATCTATGTGAAGCGGATGATCATCGGCAGCCCATACGACAAGCGCATCGAATTCCGCACCGTCCGCGAGGCGGCGTGATACACCTCGCGTCTTCTTCCCCCCTCCCGCTTGCGGGAGGGGCTGGGGGAGGGCCTGTCTCGGGCGTCGCCCAAGCTTCCAGGTCATTCCCTCCCCTAACCCCTCCCGCAAGCGGGAGGGGGATAGCGGTAGCGCTCGCGTTGATGCTGTCCGCATGTACGACCGTGCCACAGGCACCCGTCGCGCCCGTGTCAGCCGCCCCCACCATCCCCCCCGGCATACAATTCCTCTACGGCTCGGGCGAAGCCGCAGCACTCGATCACCAGGCTTACAACGTCCTGGTCGACGCCGTCCGCCGTCGCATCGCGAGCGAGAAGGCCGATCCCAAGGCGATGACCGACCGCACCTCGGCGGTCCTCGTGCCCGGTGCCACGCTCGACCAGCCCGCTACCATCCCCTGCGGCGACCGCCCCCGCGCGGTGGTGTTCGACGTCGACGAGACGCTACTGCTCAACCTCGGCTTCGAATATGACGACGCGCTGCACCCCGGGCGCCCTTACGACGCCGCGCTGTGGCAGCAATGGGAGCAAGCCGGCGTCGACCGCGTCGAAGCCGTCCCCGGCGCGATCGGCGCGGTCAATGAGCTCCGCCGCATGGGCGTGACGGTCGTCTTCAACACCAACCGCTCCGCCGCGACCGCCAGCTTCACCGAGCAGGCGATCGCCCACGCCGGCCTCGGCACCGCCAAACACGGCGAAACGCTGTGGCTGAAGGGCGATCTCGGCAGCGGCTCGGGCAAGGACACCCGCCGCCAGGCGATCGCCGCGCGTTATTGCGTCGTGGCGATGGGCGGCGACCAGCTCGGCGACTTCTCCGACCTGTTCACCGGCACCCCGCAACAGCGCCGCGCGGTGGCCTCGTCGCCTCCTATCCACGGCATGTGGGGCCGCTTCTGGTTCGTCCTGCCCAACCCCGTTTACGGCACCGCACTCAAAGGCGGGATCGACCAGGTCTTCCCCGCCGACAAGCGCTGGACGCCCACCAATTCTGGAGAGAAATAGAATGGCCTGGACTCGTGACGAAATGGCAGCCCGCGCCGCGCGCGAATTGCAGGACGGCTTCTACGTCAACCTCGGCATCGGCATCCCGACGCTCGTCGCCAACCATATCCCCGCGGGCGTCACCGTCACGCTCCAGTCGGAGAATGGCATGCTCGGCATCGGCCCCTTCCCGCTCGCGGGCGAGGAGGATGCCGACCTCATCAACGCCGGCAAGCAGACGATCAGCGAGTTGCCTCAGTCGGCTTATTTCGGCTCGGACCAGAGCTTCGCGATGATCCGCGGCGGGCATATCGACTTGACCGTGCTCGGCGCGATGGAAGTCGCCGAGAATGGCGACATCGCCAACTGGATGATCCCGGGCAAGATGATCAAGGGCATGGGCGGCGCGATGGATCTCGTCGCCGGCGTCAAGAAGATCATCGTCGTGATGGAGCACAGCTCGAAGAACGGCGACCCCAAGTTCATCCCGGCCTGCACGCTGCCGCTGACCGGCAAGAACGTCGTCGACATGGTCATCACCGATCTCGCGGTCTTCCAGCGGCCCGACCACCAGTCGCCGTTCAAGCTGATCGAGACGGCGCCGGGCGTGACCGCCGACGAGATCGCCGCCAAGACCACCGCGCAGTACGCGGTGTAAGGCGATGGGCTACACGCTGATCACCGCGAACCGGAATTATTCGAGCTGGTCGCTGCGGCCGTGGCTGCTGCTGCGCGCGCTCGAGATTCCGTTCGAGGATCGGCTCGAGCCCTTCACGCAAGCGGTCAATTACGACGCCTTCCGGGCGTTTTCGCCGACCGGGCAGGTCCCCGTGCTGCTCGACGGCGACCGCACCGTGTGGGATTCGCTCGGCATCGTCCTCTATCTCGCCGAGCGGCACCCCGGCGTCTGGCCCGAAGACGAAGCGGCGCGCGGATGGGCGCAGTGCGCCACCGCCGAAATGCACGGCGGCTTCGGCGCGGTGCGCAACGCCTATACGATGAACGTCGGCGTTCGGGTGAGCCCTCCCGCCCCGACCCCGGCGCTCGCCCGCGAGATCGCGCGGCTCG
The DNA here is from genome assembly GCF_049898305.1 of Sphingomonas sp. PWP1-2. Classification (NCBI taxonomy): domain Bacteria; kingdom Pseudomonadati; phylum Pseudomonadota; class Alphaproteobacteria; order Sphingomonadales; family Sphingomonadaceae; genus Sphingomonas; species Sphingomonas sp. PWP1-2. The sequence continues at coordinate 194,254 of NZ_JAFCXM010000002.1, read as the reverse complement.
CCGAACTCTGGGCCGAGGGGCTCGATCGCTTCGGCGGGCCGTGGCTTGCCGGCCCGGCGTTCAGCGCGGTCGATGCCTTTTTCGCGCCCGTCGCCTTCCGCGTGCGCACCTATGGCCTCGATGTCGGCGCCGCGGGCGCTGCGTGGGTCGCGCACATCCTCGAGCATCCGGCAATGCGCGAATGGGAAAGCGCCGCGCTCACCGAAAGCTGGCGCGAGGCGGCGCATGAGGCCGAGCTCGCCGCAGCGGGTACGATCACCGCAGATCATCGCGCATGATCCGCTGGGCGCTGGCGGGAATCGTGCTGCTCCTCGTCGTCGCCGGAGGAGCGCTTTACGCGCTCGTCTCGCCGCCCGGCCAGCTCAGCTTGCTCGACGCGGCGATGGGCGGCGGCTCGGGCACCGAACGCGCCGGCACCGCGATCCCCTTCGGGAGCGAGGGCCAGACGCTCGACGTGTGGCGCCCCGCCGGCCCGGTGACCAGGCGCCCGGTGCTGATCTTCTGGTACGGCGGCGGCTGGGTCGCGGGCACGCGCCAGGGCTACGCCTTCGCCGCGCGCGCCTTTGCGCGAAACGGCTTCGTCGTGGTGGTCCCGGATTACCGCAAGGTCCCGCAAATCCGCTTCCCCGCGATGCTCCAGGACGGCGCGCAGGCGGTGAAATGGACGCGCGACCATATCGCCGAATATGGCGGCGACCCGACGCGCATCGGCGTCGCCGGCCATTCGGCGGGCGCCTATACCGTCGCGATGCTGACGCTCGACTCGCGCTGGCTGGCGGCCGAGCAAGTCGACCCCAGGATCATCAAGGCCGCGGTCGGCCTGTCGGGCCCGTACGATTTCTACCCGTTCGACAAGAAGCGCTCGATCGACGCGATGCAGGGCGCGAAGGACCCGCTGATGACGCAGCCGATCCACTTCGCGCGCGGTGACGCCGCGCCGATGCTGCTCGTCACCTCGACCGAGGACACCGAGGTGCGCCCACGCAACGCAATCCATCTGACGGCTGCGCTGAAAGCACAAGGCGGCGCAGTCGAGTTCCGCAACTATCCCGGCATCAACCACGAGAATGTCGCGATGGCGCTGTCGGTGCCGTTCCGCGGCAAGGCGCCGGTGCTCGCCGACAGCGTCGCCTTCCTGAACCGGACGATGCCCGCGCGCTGAGCCGCGCACGTGCGCAACTGGCCTTTGCGAACAATCGCATCCGTTGTGCAGCGGAAATATCCAGGACCGCCCGCCGTCGCCCGCGCGCGTGCGCGTGGTTCGGGTCGTTTCGGAGCCAACACTGCCTGCGCGCGCCTTTTGCGTCGGCTAAGCCCTGCGCGACAGCGATCGGACCCGATTTCCCCGACGCTGCCGCGCACCGCGTTCCCCATCACGCAGCGAAGGAGAGTGGAGTGGCAAGCTCAGCAACCGTGTTCATCCAGATCTGGGTCGATATCAACGCGATCCAGAATGGCTCTACCAGGGGCGTCTATGCCGTCGACAACCGCGTCGGCGTGGGCAGCACCAACGAAGGCACGCCCAACCTGCTGACGCAGGTGACCAATGGCTCGACGATCCAATGGAACGTCTACAACATCGATGCGACCAGCACGGTCGTCCCGACGCTCACCGCGATCGGCAACGCCAACATCTGGGGCGCGGGCGGCCAGCCGCAAGCCGACGGCACCGGCGCCTTTGTCGGCCAGGTCCAGGCGACCGGTCAGGATGCTTACCAAGTCACGATCAACGCCCAGAAGCAGCCGGGCAGCGCGGGCATCACGATCAATTTCGACCCGTCGATGGCGGTGAAATAAGCGCGCGACGCGCGCCCGGTCCGATCTTCTCGAAATCGCAAAGGAATCGTCACAATGATGAGCGCATCCAACCTCGTGCTGGTGCAGACGGCGGTGCTGCAGCCCCAGGCTTTCGTTACAATCGCGGTCGACACCGCCTATGTCGCCTCGCAGCAGGGGCAGAACATCAGCCACGGCGTCTATATGATGGACAATCAGGTCTCGAACGGCAGCACCAACGAAGGCCAGATGGAGCTGTCGACCGTCGTCCCGGTCGGCTCGCTGATCGGCTTCAACACCGTGCCGATCAATCCGGGCAGCGGCGATACCGTGATCATCACCGGTTTCACCGTGTCGCAGGGGTCGGTGTTCGGCTCGCAAGGCTATCCACAGCAGCAACCGCCGATCGGTACCGAACCGGTCGGCGCCTATTGGATCGGTCAGGCGATGAATGTCGGCCACCAGACCTATCAGATCCAGATCAAAGTGACGGTCGGCCAGCTCCGCCCGATCTCCTATTACGTCAATTGGGACCCCTTTATCACTGCAAAGTGAGGGAGCGGGGCTGCGCGTATCGACGGGTACGCGCAGTCGCCGTCTTGCGCGCGGCGCAACTTCCGGCATCCAAAGCTTTGCCTCGGCGCATCTTTCGGCTAGGGCGAGCGCCTTATGGCGAACCACCCCCGCACCTTGTACGAAAAAATCTGGGCCGAACACGTCGTCGAACAGCGCGACGACGGCACGTGCCTGATCTATATCGACCGTCACCTCGTCCACGAAGTGACCAGCCCGCAGGCCTTCTCCGGCCTCCGCGCGAACGGCCGCACCGTCCGCCGCCCCGACCTCACGCTCGCGGTACCCGACCATAACCTGCCGACCACCGCGCGCCGCGACGCGGGGGGGCGTCCGCTGCCGATCGCCGATCCCGAAAGCGCGGCGCAGCTCGACGCGCTGACCCGCAACACCGCCGATTTCGGCATCGATTATATCGACGCGCTCGCGCCGGCGCAGGGCATCGTCCATGTCGTCGGCCCCGAGCAGGGCTTCACCCTCCCCGGTACGACGCTCGTCTGCGGCGACAGCCACACCTCGGCGCACGGCGCACTCGGCGCGCTGGCCTTCGGCATCGGCACGAGCGAGGTCGAGCATGTGCTCGCCACGCAGACGCTGCTGCTCGGCCAGTCGAAGACGATGGAAGTCCGCGTCGACGGCACGCTCGGCTTCGGCGTTTCGGCGAAGGACGTCGCGCTGGCGATCATCGGCAAGCTCGGTGCCGCCGGCGGCACGGGCTATGTCCTCGAATATACCGGCTCGACGATCCGCGAGATGTCGATCGAGGGCCGCCTGACAATCGCCAACATGTCGATCGAAGCGGGCGCGCGCGCCGGCCTCGTCGCGCCCGACGAGACGACCTTCGCCTATTTGAAGGGCCGCCCGATGGCACCCAAGGGTGCCGATTGGGACGAGGCGCTCGCCTATTGGCGCACGCTGCCGAGCGACCCCGGCGCGGTGTACGACGCGGTCGTCACGATCGACGCGGCCGACATCGCCCCGCTGCTGACCTGGGGCACCTCGCCTGAGGACGTCGTGCCGATCACCGGCGTCGTCCCCGATCCCGACAGCTTCGCCGATCCCGCCAAGCGCGACGCCGCGCGCAAGTCGCTCGCCTATATGGGCCTCGCTGCGGGCACCGCGATGCAGGACGTCGGCGTCGATTACGTCTTCATCGGCAGCTGCACCAACAGCCGCATCGAGGATCTGCGTGCCGCTGCGAAGGTCGCCGACGGGCGTCACGTCGCCGATGGCGTCACTGCGCTCGTCGTGCCCGGTTCGGGGCTGGTCAAGGCGCAGGCAGAGTCAGAGGGGCTCGACCGCATCTTCCTCGCCGCCGGGTTCGAATGGCGCGAGCCGGGGTGCTCGATGTGCCTGGCGATGAACCCCGACAAAGTGCCGCCGGGGCAACGCTGCGCTTCCACTTCGAACCGCAATTTCGTAGGACGACAAGGACCGGGTGCGCGCACGCATCTGGTTTCACCCGCGATGGCGGCTGCGGCCGCCGTCACGGGAAGACTGAGCGATGTTCGTAACCTGGTTACGAGTTCTTGAGGGGCATTGTATGAAGCGCGTTCTGGTTCTGCTCGTGATGGGCACCATTCTCAGCGGGATGGCCGCCTATGTCGCCACCGCCAAGACCAATGCGGCGACCACGCCGACATCAACCGGACGCTAACGCATGCAGCCAGTGACGCAGGTTTCGGGCAAGGCCTATCCCTGGGGCCAGAAGAACGTCGATACCGACGTCATCATCCCCGCGCACTGGCTCAAGACGATCACCCGCGAGGGGCTCGGCAAGGGCGCGTTCGAAACGGTGCGCGCGGTCCCCGGCAACATCTTCGACGATTCGCGCTATGCCGGATCGCCGATGCTGATCGCGGGCGACAATTTCGGCTGCGGGTCGAGCCGCGAGCATGCCGCCTGGGCGCTTGCCGACATGGGCATCCGCGCCGTCCTCGCGCCGAGCTTTTCCGACATCTTTTCGGGCAACGCCTTCAAGAACGGGATCGTCGCGGTCGTGCTGCCGCAGGACGCGATCGACCGCTTGATCGAGGTCGCGCAAGACCAGCCGATCACCGTCGATCTCGAGACGATGACCGTCACCACTCCCTATCAGGATCGCTTCGGCTTCGAACTCGACGCGTTTCGTCGCCAGTGCCTGATGGAAGGGCTGGACGAGATCGGTCTTACGCTGGCAAGAGATACCCAGATTTCGAAATACGAAGCCGGGGTAAAAGAACACCGGCCGTGGATGAGCGGAGACCGGGCACATGCGAGCACTTCTGTCGAAAGCGGCGGGCGGACCTGAAACTCTAGGTCTCGACGAACTGCCTGATCCGGTGGCGGGCGCGGGGCAGGTCGTGGTCGCGGTCAAGGCGTGCGCGATCAACTATCCCGACGTGCTGATCATCGAGGACAAATATCAATTCAAGCCGCAACGCCCGTTCGCGCCGGGCGGCGAGATCGCCGGCGTGATCGAGAGCATCGGCGAAGGCGTGACCGGCTGGACTGTCGGCGACCGCGTGATCGGCATGACCGGGCACGGTGGGCTGGTCGAGAAGGTCGCGGTGCCGGCCGGCTCGCTCTACCCGCTCCCGCCCGAGCGCGATTTCGCCGAGGGTGCGGCGCTGCTGCTCACCTATGCCACCACGATCCACGCGCTGCTCGACCGCGGCCATATCGCCGAGGGGCAGAGCCTGCTTGTGCTCGGTGCGGCCGGCGGCGTCGGCTTGGCGGCGATCGAGCTCGGCAAGGCGTTCGGCGCGCGCGTCGTCGCGGCGGTGTCGTCCGAGGAAAAGGCGCAGGCCGCGCGTGACGCGGGTGCCGACGAGACGCTGATCTACGCCCGCGCGCCGTTCGACAAGGACCAGTCCAAGGCGCTGGCCGAGCAGTTCAAGGCGCTCGGCGGCAAGGCCGGCTATGACGTGATCTACGATCCGGTCGGCGGCGACTATGCCGAGCCCGCTTTGCGCTCGATCGCGTGGGAGGGCCGCTATCTCGTCGTCGGCTTCCCCGCCGGCATCCCCAAGCTCCCGCTCAACCTGACGCTGCTCAAGAGCTGCGACGTCTGCGGCGTCTTCTGGGGCGCCTTCGCCGCACGCGATCCCAAGGCCAACGCCGCACACATCGCGCGGCTCTTCCAGCTGTGGCAGGACGGCAAGATCGCGCCGCGCGTCACCGAGACCTTCGCATTCGAAGATGGCGGCAAGGCGATCGCCAAGATGGCAGCCCGCGCCGCGATTGGGAAGCTGGTGGTGAAGGTAGCGGACTGACGCCCCCTTCCGTCACCGCGGCCCTGTGCCGGGGTCCACCGTCCCCCATACGCCTCATCGGCAGCGGGTGCGGCACGGTCGACCCCGGGACAAGCCCGGGGTGACGACGGAGGGAGCGTCGGCCCCATGCCATGCAACTTTCTCTTCTTCTGCTCCGCGTCCTCTGCGCCTCTGCGCGAACCATCTTCTTTTTTGCGCGCAGAGGCGCGGAGGACGCAGAGGCGTCGCTCTTCGTGTCTTCGCGCCTTCGCGTGAACCAGCCTTCTTTTAGACGCGAAGACGCGAAAGCGGCTTACGAACTGGCTACGCGCCCCGCCGCCACCCGGCGCTCCGACACCCAGACATAGAGCGCGAACACCACCACCACCGCCGCCATCACGCCGACCCACACCGGCCCGATCGTCTGCCACAGCAGATAAACGTTGAGCACCGCGATCACGCTGCAAATCGCATACCCGACCAGCTTCACCCATAGCGGATTGGCATAGTCCCCCATCCGCGCGCGGCTGCTCGTCACCATCATCAGCGGGAAGATCGCGAACGGCAGCTGCATCGACAGCACGACTTGCGACACCACGAGCAGCTCGACGGTATCCTTGCCGCCGCTCGCCGAGATCACCACCAGAGCCGGCACGATCGCGATCCCGCGCGTCACCAGCCGGCGGATCCACGGCGCAATACGGATCCGCAGGAACCCCTCCATCACGATCTGCCCGGCAAGCGTCCCGGTAATCGTGCTCGACTGCCCCGAGGCCAGCAGCGCCAGCGCAAACGCCGTCGCCGCCACGCCGCCCAAGGCCGGGCGCAGCAACTCGAACGCCTGCCGCAGATCATCCACCACGATCCCCGAGCGCCAGAACACCGCCGCCGCCAGCACCAGGATCGCGGCGTTGACGAAGAACGCGGCGCCCAGCGCGAGCACGGTATCGAGCGTGTTGAACCACAAGGCCGCCTTGACGTCGCGCGGCGTGCGCCCGAACGCGCGCGTCTGGACGATCGAGCTGTGTAGATAGAGGTTATGCGGCATCACGGTCGCGCCGAGGATGCCGAGCGCCACCAGCAACGCCGCGGTATTCGGAATCGCCGGCGTCACCGCCCCCAAGGCCACCGCGCTCCAGTCGGGCTTGGCGAGAAAGATCGTGTAGACGAAGCACAAGGCGATCGTCGCGATCAGCGCCATCACCACCGCCTCGATCTTGCGGAAGCCGAGGTTGATGAGCAGCAGCAACAACAGCACGTCGAGCCCGGTGACGAGCACCCCCCACACCAACGGCAACCCGAGCAGCAAGTTGAGCGCCACCGCCGAGCCGACCACCTCGGCCAGATCGCAGGCGATGATCGCGATCTCGCACAGCAGCCACAGCGCCACCGCGACCGGCCGCGGATAATAGTCGCGGCACGACTGCGCGAGGTCGCGCCCCGTGACGATGCCGAGCCGCGCGCAGAGGATCTGCAGGAAGATCGCCATCAGGTTCGACGCGAGGATGACCCACAGCAGACTGTAGCCGAACTGGCTCCCGCCAGCGAGATCGGTCCCCCAATTGCCCGGGTCCATATAGCCGACCGAGACCAGGAACCCCGGCCCGGCAAAGCCCAGCCATTGCCGCCAGCCCGAACGCCGCGCATCGCCCGTCGCCCATACCTTGAGCGTGCGGTGCGCCTCGGGCAACGACGGCGCCAGGTCTTGCGGAGAGGATCGGTCGGGCAATGTGGCCATTGATGGTCGAAATCCCGGCTTTGGACAGTGAAGCGATCGATTGCGTGTAAACCGATGCGGGCTGTCCCGGCTACGGCCAAGCAAGCGATTCAGATGCGACAAAGTTGCTTTCGATGCGTAGCCGCGCGGCGGGCGTTGCGCATGCCCCGCAGCACGCTTATCTCGAAGGCGCTATTTCGACAGGCCCAAGGGGACCGACCATGACCACTTTCGACGATCGCGAGCGCGCTTTCGAAACCAAATATGCCCGCGACGAAGAAGTTGCCTTCCGGATCGTGGCGCGCCGAAACCGGTTGCTCGGGCAATGGGCGGCGACGCAGATGAAGCTGACCAAGGAAGAATCGGACGCCTATGCCACCGCCGTGGTGCAGGCCGATTTCGAGGAAGCCGGCGACGAGGACGTGATCCGCAAGCTCGTCAGCGACTTGACCGCCGCAGGCGTCGAGATCGACGAGCCGGCGATTCGCCGCGCGATCGAGGAAAAGACCGTCGAGGCGCGTCGCCAGTTGATGGGATCGCAATAATGCCAATGGCCGCCGATGAGATCGTCTCGCTGATCGTCGCGGGAATCCCCGACGCGCAGGTCGAGATGACCGATCTTGCGGGCGACAACAACCATTGGGCCGCCCGCGTCGTGTCGGAAAGTTTCCGCGGGCTGCCCCGCCTCAAGCAACAGCGCGCCGTCTACGCCGCGCTCGGTGACAAGATGGGGGGCGTGCTCCACGCGCTTCAGCTGACCACCGCCGTACCAGTCCAGGAGTAAACCTATGAGCACCGATCCAGACCAGATCCGCATCGCCGAACTCGTCCAGAAGGACGACGTCGTCCTGTTCATGAAGGGCAGCCCGCTCTTCCCGCAGTGCGGCTTTTCGAGCCGGGCGGTCGCGATCCTCAACCATCTCGGCGCCGAGTTCGGCAGCGTCGACGTGCTGCAGGACCAGGGCGTCCGCCAGGGGATCAAGCAATTCTCCGATTGGCCGACGATCCCGCAGCTCTATGTGAAGGGCGAATTCGTCGGCGGATCGGACATCATGATGGAGATGTACGAGAGCGGCGAGCTCGCCGCGCTGCTCGAGGAACAGGGCGTTTCGACCGAGAAGTGAGGATGCCGGGTCGGGCGGGCCGCGCTCTGTAGCGCTTGCCCGCCCTGCTGAAGCGATTACCGCTCGGCGTATACAGAGTATTGCACCGCGCGTGCCAGTTTTGAGAAATCCCGGTTTCACGCGGTTTCAACTAGTTAACGCCGATAGCCGCAAGGTTGCAGCTGTAAGATTTTTCGACAGATAGCCGCCCGCTCGCCGCACATCGTTCCCCGGCGAAGGCCGGGGCCTAGTCGCGGCGTCGCCGATCGGGCAAGCGACGGTCCCCTTCACCGCCATCGCACCTGGGCTCCGGCCTCCGCCGGGGAACGCGACGTTTCCCACGCCACTTGCGGCCCTCGAGACCTACCCAAGCCGCCGCGGCCCCGCTACAAAATGGCGATGACCACCTCCCCCTCCCCCCGCACCGGCGGGCGCATCCTCGTCGATCAACTCGTCGCGCAAGGCTGCGACCGGATCTTCACCGTCCCAGGCGAGAGCTTCCTCGCGGTGCTCGACGCGCTCCACGACACGCCGCAGATCGACCTGGTGGTATGCCGGCAGGAGGGCGGCGTCGGCTTCATGGCGTGCGCCGACGGCGCGCTGACCGGGCGCCCCGGCGTCGCCTTCGTCACGCGCGGGCCGGGCGCTACCAACGCGTCGATCGGCGTCCATGTCGCGATGCAGGATTCGCAGCCGATGGTGCTGTTCATCGGCGATGTCGATCGCGGCACCAAGGATCGCGAGGCGTTCCAGGAAATCGACTTCCCCGCGATGTTCGGCCCCATCGCCAAATGGGCGGCGAAGATCGACGATGCGCAGCGCATCCCCGAATATGTCGCGCGCGCGTGGAACGTCGCGATGTCGGGGCGGCCGGGGCCGGTCGTGCTCGCGCTGCCCGAGGACATGCTGCTCGACGACGTCGCAGCGCTCGATCGCCCACGCGTCGAGCGCGTCGTCCAGGCGTGCGATCCGGTCCAGATGTGTGACCTCGCAGCCCTGCTCGGCGCGGCCGAGCGTCCGCTCGCGATCATCGGCGGCGCGGGTTGGACGCCAGCCGCCGCGCGCGATTTCGCCGCCTGGGCGGAGCGATCGGGCGTCCCCGTCGCTTCGGCCTTCCGCCGCCAGGATGCGATCGCCAACGAATCGCCCGTATGGGCGGGCAATCTCGGGTACGGCCCCAATCCCGCGCTCGTCGCGCGGATTCGCGAAGCAGACCTGCTGATCGTCGCCGGGCCCCGGCTCGGCGAGGCGACGACCGATGGCTATACGCTGATCACGCCCGACCATCCCGGCCAGCGGATCGTCCATATCCATCCCGATCCGAACGAACTCGGCCAGACCTACCGCGCCGATCTGGCGATTTGTGCCGACATGACGAGCTTCGCCGATACGCTGCTTGCGATCGACATGCCGATGCTCGACTCAGGCGCCGACGCGCACGCTGCGTATCTCGCCTGGTCGACCCCCGCCCCGCGCGCAGGCGTTACACTCGACCTCGGCCCCTGCGTCGCGGCGATGCGCGAGCACCTCCCCGCCGACAGCATCATCTGCAACGGCGCGGGCAATTATAGCGGCTGGTGGCATCGCTACTGGCGCTATGCCGGCCCCGGCACGCAGCTCGCGCCGACCGCAGGCGCAATGGGCTACGGCGTCCCCGCCGCCACCGCCGCTGCGCTTCGCCATCCCGACCGGACCGTCGTCGCGCTCGCCGGCGATGGCTGTTTCCTGATGAACGGTCAGGAACTCGCCACCGCGGTCGCGCATGGCGCCGACATGCTCGTGCTGGTGATCGACAATAGCGGCTACGGCACGATCCGCATGCACCAGGAGCGCGAATATCCCGGCCGCGTCACCGGCACGCGATTGCACAATCCCGATTTCGCTGCGCTCGGCCGCGCCTATGGCTGCTGGGCAGAGACGGTCGAGACGACCGCAGCTTTTGCCCCGGCGCTCGCCCGCGCGATGGCCGAGACCGGCGTACGCCTGCTCCACCTCAAGACCGACATCGAGGCGATCACCGCCGGAACGACGCTGACCGCGATGGCGGCAAACACCAAAAAGGCCGCTCCGTAATCGGAGCGGCCTTTCGGTACGCGTTACGCAAATGATCCGAAGATCAAATATCGTCGCCGAGCGCGCCCTTGACGGTGCCGGCAGCCTGCTGGGCCTTGCCCTTGGCTTCCTGCGCGGCGCCTTCGGCCTTCGTCTCGGGATTATCGCTGTGCTGCTTCACCTTGCCAATGGCTTCATTGACGTTGCCTTTGACCTTGTCGACGAATTCGCCCATGATACTATCCTTTCGGTGTTCGATGTCGCGGGTCGACATCGGCTAGTCCCGAAGTTTAAACGGATTAGTCTCGCGCTGGTTCCATAACTTATGTTTCATACTATGGCTGATTCCGCTCAGATGAGACCGGCGAGCGGGCTCGACGGATCGGCATACATCCGCCGCCCCATCCGCCCGGCACGATAAGCGAGCCGCCCCGCCTCGACCCCGGCTTTCATCGCCGCCGCCATCATCACCGGATCCTTCGCCTCGGCGATGGCGGTGTTCATCAGCACGCCGTCGCAGCCAAGCTCCATCGCCTGCGCCGCCTCGGACGCGGTGCCGACCCCGGCATCGACCAGCACCGGCACCTTCGCGCCCTCGACGATCAGCCGGATCGTGACGCGGTTCTGGATCCCCAGCCCCGATCCGATCGGCGCACCAAGTGGCATGATCGCCACCGCGCCGACATCCTCGAGCCGCTTCGCCGCGATCGGATCGTCGACGCAATAGACCATCGGCAGGAAACCTTCCTTGGCGAGGATCTCGGTCGCGCGCAGCGTCTCCACCATGTCGGGATAAAGCGTCCGCGCTTCCCCCAGCACTTCGAGCTTCACCAGGTCCCAACCGCCCGCCTCGCGCGCGAGGCGCAGCGTGCGGATCGCCGATTCGGCATCGAAGCAGCCCGCGGTATTGGGCAGATAGGTGACTTTCTTGGGGTCGATGAAGTCGGTCAGCATCGGTGCGTTGCGGTCCGACACGTTGACGCGGCGCACCGCGACGGTGACGATCTCGGCGCCAGACGCCTCGAGCGCGGCGGCGTTCTGCGCGAAATCCTTGTATTTGCCCGTGCCGACGATGAGGCGCGAGCGGAAGGTACGCCCCGCAACGCTCCAGGTGTCGGCATCGACTGCGGCGGCATGATCCCCACCGCCGACGAAATGCACGATCTCGAGCTCGTCGCCATCCTCGACCAGCACGTCGCCGAGCGTCGAGCGCGGTACGACCTCGAGGTTGCGTTCGATCGCGACCTTCTCGGGCAGCAGCCCCAGATCCTGCGCCAACTCGGCGAGGCTCAGCCCGCTGCGCACGCGGCGATGCTCGCCATTGACCTGGATGCTGACGGTTCCATCGGTGTGCGGCACGTTCGTTCCCCGTTCGGGCTGAGCTTGGCGAAACCCTGTCCGTCCCGGCCGGGACGAACAGCCCTTCGACAAGCTTGGGGCGAACGGGCTATGGGTCTGCTCAACTAGGCCGAGGCCTGGCAGCATTCAACCGCCCGCAAACGGAAGTCCCGCGCGATGCCCGAAACCATCTTCGTCCTCAACGGTCCCAACCTCAACCTGCTCGGCACCCGCGAGCCCGAGATCTACGGCCACGAAACGCTCGACGATATCGCCGGCCAGCTCGAGGATCGCTCGCGCGAGCTCGGCCTGTCGATCGACCTGCGCCAGTCGAACCATGAGGGGCATCTGATCGACTGGCTGCACGAGGCACAGGCGCTCCCCGCCAAGGCGGTGCTGCTCAACGCCGGCGCCTACACGCACACCTCGATCGCGCTCTATGATGCGATCAAGGCGATCCGCACGCCGGTGATCGAGGTCCATCTCTCGAACCCGCACGCGCGCGAAGCCTTTCGCCACATCAGCCGTATCTCCCCCGTAGCGCACGGGACGATCTGCGGTTTCGGCGCATTTTCCTATATGCTGGCGCTTGAAGCCGCCGCGCGTCTCTGACAGGACGCGCCGTAACAAGGGAGATAAGGGTCGTATGGCCGAAGATACGAACACGGATGCAATGCGGATCGACGTCGATCTGGTGCGTCAGCTCGCCCAGCTGCTCGATGACACGCAGCTGACCGAGATCGAAGTCGAGGATGGCGGGCGCAAGATCCGCATCGCGCGCAAGGCGGCAGCTGTCGCGGGCGCGGTGCAATACGCCCCCGCCCCCGTTGCCAGCGCGCCCGCGCCCGCAGCGATGGCACCCGCCGAAATCGTCGCTGCGCCGGCCGCCGCGCTCAACGCGGTCAAATCGCCGATGGTCGGCACCGCCTATCTCTCGCCCAACCCCGAGGCGAAGACCTTCGTCAGCGTCGGCGACAGCGTTGCCGCTGGCGACACGCTGCTGATCGTCGAGGCGATGAAGGTGATGAACCCGATCCTCGCGCCGAGCGCGGGCCGTGTTACCGCGGTGCTGGTGACGAGCGGCCAGCCGGTCGAATTCGACCAGCCGCTCGTGGTGGTCGAGTAAGCACGTGGCCGAGATCAAGAAGCTCCTCATCGCGAACCGCGGCGAGATCGCGCTGCGGATCCACCGCGCTTGCCACGAAATGGGCATCCAGACCGTCGCGGTGCATTCGACCGCCGACGCCGATGCGATGCACGTGCGCCTCGCCGACCAGGCGATTTGCATCGGGCCGCCGAGCGCGACCGAGAGCTATCTCAACATCCCCAACATCATCTCGGCCGCCGAAATCTCGGGCGCCGATGCGATCCATCCAGGCTATGGCTTCCTCTCGGAGAACGCCAAGTTCGCCGAGATCATCGAAGCGCACGGCATCATCTTCGTGGGCCCCAAGCCCGAGCATATCCGCACGATGGGCGACAAGATCGAGGCCAAGCGTACCGCCGGCGCGCTCGGCCTGCCGCTCGTTCCAGGCTCCGCGGGTCCGATCAGCGATCTCGCCGAAGCCAAGGAAATCGCGGCGCAAGCCGGCTATCCGGTGATCATCAAGGCCGCGTCGGGCGGCGGTGGTCGCGGGATGAAGGTCTGCACCTCCGAGGACCAGCTCGAAACGCTGATGCAGCAGGCCGGCAGCGAGGCGAAGGCCGCGTTCGGCGATGCGACGGTCTATCTCGAGAAATATCTCGGCAATCCGCGCCACATCGAATTCCAGGTGTTCGGCGACGGCGAAGGCAATGCGATCCACCTGGGCGAGCGCGACTGCTCGCTCCAGCGCCGCCACCAGAAGGTGCTCGAAGAGGCCCCCTCCCCCGTGCTCGGCGAAGAAGACCGTGCACGCATGGGCGGCGTCTGTGCGAAGGCGATGGCCGACATGGGCTATCGCGGCGCCGGGACGATCGAGTTCCTGTGGGAAAATGGCGAGTTCTATTTCATCGAAATGAACACGCGCCTGCAGGTCGAGCATCCCGTCACCGAGGCGATCACCGGGCTCGACCTGGTGCGCGAACAGATCCGCATCGCCGAAGGGCATGGCCTGACGCTCCGCCAGGAAGACGTCCAGTTCCGCGGCCATGCGATCGAATGCCGCATCAACGCCGAGGACCCGCGCACCTTCGCGCCGTCGCCGGGGCTGGTGAAGGCGTATCACGCGCCGGGCGGGATGAACGTCCGCGTCGATAGCGGGCTCTACGCCGGCTACCGCGTGCCGCCGTACTACGATTCGATGATCGCCAAGCTGATCGTCTATGGCACCACCCGCGCCGGCGCTATCCGCCGGCTGCGCCGTGCGCTGGAGGAGTTCGTCATCGACGGCCCGACGACGACGATCCCGCTCCACCAGGCCTTGATCGAGGACCCCGACTTCCAGAAGGGCGACTATACGATCAAGTGGCTTGAGGAATGGCTCGCGCGCCAGGAAGCCTGATCCCCTTTCCCCTTGTTATTCCTTGCGAACCCGTAATGATGCGGTGATCGGCGCCACACCACGGCGTTGGGGGTGACAAGGGGAAATCGGTGCGCACACGAATTCTCACTGCAATCGCGGCAGCGATCTTCGCGTCGCTGTTCATCGCCTTTCTCTCCTTTCGCAGCCCCGACACCGATCCGCGCGCGATGCGCGCCAAATACGGCGCACCGCCGTCGCAGTTCGTCGATCTCGGCGGGGGCCTCCGCGTCCATCTGCGCGATACCGGCCCGCGCGATGCGCCGATGCTCCTATTGGTCCACGGCTCGAACGCCTCGCTCCACACCTGGGAACCGTGGGCGCAGCGACTCCAGACGCGCTATCGCCTCATCCGCATGGATTTGCCCGGCCACGGCCTGACCGGCGCGAGTCCGACGCACGACTATCGCCCCGCCGCCTATGTCGATGTCGTCGAGCAGATCCGCAGGCGGCTGGCGGTCGATCGGATGGTGGTCGTCGGCAATTCGATGGGCGGCGGGGTCGCGTGGCATTACGCGCTGGCGCATCCCGAGCATGTCCGCGCGCTCGTCCTGGTCGATTCGGTCGGCCAGCCCGAACCGGGCGGATCGCACGACGCCCCGCTCGCCTTCCGCATCGCGCGGATCCCCATCCTGCGCAATATCGCCGCAGTCATCACCCCACGCAGCCTGATCGCCGACAGCCTGCCCCAGGTATTCGGCGATCCACGCCTTGTCGATGCGGCGATGATCGATCGCTATTGGGAGCTGCTGCGCTATCCCGGCAACCGCGTCGCGACGATCGACCGCTTTGCGCTGCCGCCCGACGTGGCGACACCGGCGCAGCTTGCAACGCTGAAAATGCCGGTGCTCATCCTGTGGGGCGCGCTCGATCATCTGATCCCGCTATCGTCGGGCGAATGGCTGCACCGGCAAATCCCGGCAAGCAGGCTGATCGTCTATCCCGGGGTCGGTCACGTGCCGATGGAGGAACACCCCGATCAAAGCGCCGCCGACCTCGACCGCTTCGTCGCGGGGCTGCCGGCCGGATAGACCATTCCCGACGCCAGCCCCCGCCGCCGCTGCCGCCGTCACCCCGGCCTTGTGCCGGGGTCCACCGTCCGCAGGAGCTGCACGCGCAGAACGCGCGGCACGGTGGACCCCGGGACGAGCCCGGGGTGACGGATGGGAGGATTGGTGGATCGGCGGCGGTGTCGCCTGTTCGTCTCTGCGCCACTTCTTCTCCGCGTCCTCCGCGCCTCTGCGCGAACCATCTTCTTTTTGCACGCAGAGGCGCGGAGGACGCAGAGGGGGTTGCGCGTCGCGTCTTCGCGCCTTCGCGTGAACCAGGCTTCTTCTTCAAGCGAAGACGCGAAGACGCGAAGCCAAGGGAATCACCCCCCCCGCCGTCCCCCCCGCCGTCACCCCGGTCCCGTGCCGGGGTCCACAGAGACGCGCGTTCGGCGCGTGCGGCTCTCGCGGGATGGTAGGCCCCGGCACAAGGCCGGGGTAACGAAGGGGGCGAGCCGTCTCGCACCACACACCCCGCGCTAACCGCTTGGCCTCCTCGCCCCGCCTCCCTAAGCTCCCCCCGACCGCCCCGGAGCCGCCATGACGCTGATCGACCAACTGCGCACGCTCAGCCCATCGCAACGCAATGCGATCTGGGCGAGCTATCTCGGCTGGACGCTCGATGCGTTCGACTTCTTCCTGCTCGTCTTCATGCTCTCGGCGATCGCCACCGAATACGGCACCGACGTCAAGCATGTCGCCGAAGCGACCTTCCTCACGCTCGCCGCGCGGCCCTTCGGCGCGTTCGTCTTCGGCTGGCTCGCCGACCGCGTCGGGCGGCGGCCGATCATGATGATCGTCATCCTGCTCTTCTCGGCGTTCTCGCTCGCCTCGGCCTTCGTCACCTCGCTGACGATGCTCTTCGTCGTCCGCGCGGCGTTCGGCTTTGCGATGGGCGGCGAATGGGGAATCGGCGCGAGCCTCGTGATGGAATCGATCCCGCCCAGGCTGCGCGGGCCGGTGTCGGGGCTGCTCCAGTCGGGCTACCCTTCCGGCTATTTCCTCGCGAGCCTCGTCTATTTCCTGCTGTTCGACCAGATCGGCTGGCGCGGCATGTTCGTCGTCGGGATCGCGCCCGCGATCCTCGTCTTCATCATCCGCTCGCACGTCGATGAAAGCCCCGCATTCGAGGCGCGCAAGGACGAGGCCAAGCCCAACCCGTTCGTCGAGCTCGCCCGCTATTGGAAGATCGCACTCTATCTCGTTGTGTTAATGACGGCTTTCAACTTCTTCAGCCACGGTACGCAGGATCTCTACCCGACCTTCCTGCGCGAACAGCACAAGTTCGACACGCACACGATCGGCACGCTCACCGCGATCATGAATATCGGCGCGATCGTCGGCGGGCTGAGTTTCGGCATCTGGTCCGAGACGATCGGCCGCAAGCGCGCGATCATCATCGCCAGCCTGCTCATCCTGCCGGTGATCCCGCTCTGGGCGTTCGCGCAGACGCCGTTGCTGCTCGGGCTCGGCGCATTTCTCGTCCAGGTCGCGGTGCAGGGCGCGTGGGGAATCGTGCCGGTGCATCTCAACGAACTGTCGCCGGCGCTGGTGCGCGGGATGTTTCCGGGCTTCGCCTATCAACTCGGCAATTTGATCGCCTCGCGCAACGGGCCGCTCCAGGCCGGGATCGCCGAGGCGCATGGCGGCAATTACGGCTATGCAATGGCGTTAGTCGCCGGGGTGACCGCGCTCGTGCTGGTGCTGTGGACGTGGCTCGGCCCCGAACGCCGCGACGTGGATTTTGTCGAGGAGGCGAAGGCCTAACTCCTCCCCGGCACGGGGAGGGGGACCCTGAGCATTCAGCGAAGGGGGGAGGGGGCGCGCCGCGAGCGTAACGGTCGCGGCGTGCCCCCTCCACCATCCGCCCGAAGGGGGCGGACAGTCCCCCTCCCCGTGCCGGGGAGGATGTAAAAGCGCTGTCCTACAGGCCGCGTTTCTGGTATGTTCCGGTCTGCTCTTTCAAATCGTAGAAAGCCTATGAACAGCGAACCGCAACGCCGGCTCGCACGCGCGACCACGAACCAGCCAGATCATGCCAAAATCGGAAACAATCGCCGCGCACAACACCCCGTCCAGGGGTCAATCGAGTCAAGCAAACTCGCTTCGTCGCAGATCGACCCGCGCGACAAGGGTGACGGACGCGCAACCGCCCGCTAAAGGCACACACCATGAGCCAGATCACCCCCGAGATCGTCGCCCAGCACGGGCTGTCCACCGAAGAATATGAGCGCGTGCTCGTCGCAATGGGCCGCGAGCCCAACCTGACCGAGCTCGGCATCTTCTCGGTGATGTGGTCCGAGCATTGCTCCTACAAATCCTCGCGTATCCATCTGAAGAAGCTCCCCACCACCGGCCCGCAAGTGATCTGCGGCCCCGGCGAGAATGCCGGCGTCATCGACATCGGCGACGGCCAGGCAGCGATCTTCAAGATGGAGAGCCACAACCACCCTTCGTACATCGAGCCCTATCAGGGCGCGGCGACCGGCGTCGGCGGCATCCTGCGCGACGTCTTCACGATGGGCGCGCGCCCGATCGCCAACCTCAATGCATTGCGCTTCGGCCGGCCCGATCATCCCAAGATGCGCCACCTCATCGCGGGCGTCGTCCACGGCATCGGCGGCTACGGCAATTGCGTCGGCGTCCCGACCGTCGGCGGCGAGGTCAATTTCCACCCGGCCTATGACGGCAACATCCTCGTCAACGCGATGACCGTCGGCATCGCGCAGCAGGACAAGATCTTCTATTCGGCCGCGAGCGGAATCGGCAATTCGATCGTCTATGTCGGCTCGAAGACCGGCCGCGACGGCATCCACGGCGCGACGATGGCCTCGGCCGATTTCGGCGAGGATTCGGAATCGAAGCGCCCGACCGTCCAGGTCGGCGATCCCTTCACCGAAAAGCTCTTGATCGAGGCGTGCCTCGAACTGATGGCCTCGGACGCGATCGTCGCGATCCAGGACATGGGCGCCGCCGGCCTCACCTCTTCGGCGGTCGAGATGGCGAGCAAGGGCGGCGTCGGCATCGAGCTCGACATGAACGCCGTGCCGCAGCGCGAAACCGGCATGACCCCGTACGAAATGATGCTGAGCGAGAGCCAGGAGCGCATGCTCATGGTCCTCAAGCCCGGCCGCGAGGATTTCGCCGAAGCGATCTTCAAGAAGTGGGAGCTCGATTTCGCGGTGATCGGCAAGGTCACCGAGACCGGCCACATGGTGCTGAAATTCAACGGCGAGACCGTCTGCGACATCCCGCTCGCCCCGCTCGCCGACGAAGCCCCGCTCTACGACCGCCCCGCCGCGTCGAAGGAAGAGTATCAGGCCTGGGCCAAGGTGCCCCCGCTCGGCGCCACGCCCGAGGCGAGCGACATCGCCGCCGACCTGCTCAAGCTGATGGCCTCGCCCGATATCGCCTCGCGCCGCTGGATCTGGGAGCAGTATGACACCCAGGTCGGCGCCGACACCGTCCAGCGCCCCGGCGGCGACGCAGCGGTGGTCCGCGTCCACGGCACGCAGAAGGGGCTCGCGATGAGCACCGATTGCACCCCGCGCTATTGCTACGCCGACCCGTACGAGGGCGGCAAACAGGCGATCGCCGAATGCTACCGCAACCTCTCGGCAGTCGGCGCGACCCCGCTCGCCGTCACCAACTGCCTCAACTTCGCCAATCCGCAGCGCCCCGAGATCATGGCGCAGCTCACCGGTTGCCTCGACGGCATGGGCGATGCGTGCCGCGCGCTCGACTTCCCGATCGTCTCGGGCAATGTCTCGCTCTACAATGAGAGCAAGGCGACCGGCGGCGGTTCCGCCATCCTGCCGACCCCCGCGATCGGCGGCGTCGGCCTGCTCGCCGACTGGTCGAAGTCGGCGACGATCGCGTTCAAGGGCACCGGCGACGTCATCGTCCTGATCGGCGACCGCCGCGGGCACCTCGGCCAGTCGCTCTGGCTGCGCGAAGTCCATGGTCGCGAAGAAGGCCCGCCCCCGCCGGTCGATCTCGAGGCCGAGCGCCGCAACGGCGAGTTCGTCCGCGCCCACATCGCCACCGGCGCGCTCACCGCGGTCCACGACGTGTCCGACGGCGGCGTGGCCGTCACGGTCGCCGAGATGGCGCTTGCGGGCAATGTCGGCGCAATGCTCCACGCGCCGCTGCCGTGCGGCGTGGCGTGCTCGCTGTTCGGCGAGGACCAGGGCCTCTATGTCGCGACGATCGCCGACCATCTGCTGCTCGAGACGCTGACCGCCGCCGATGCCGCCGGGGTCGAGATCGAGCGGATCGGCCGGACGATCGCCGGCCGGCTGATCTTCGAACTGCCCGACGATGATCATGTCGTCACGCTCGACGCGCTGCGCACCGCCCATGAAGGTTTCTTCCCCAAGCTGATGGGCGATACTGCGACGCTCGTCGACTGACCCGGCGGGCGGCGGGGTCGCGGCATTCGGGGCGGCGCGAACCCGTTGGAAACAAGCGCCCGCGGCTTCGTTGTGCGCTCGCTTTCCTCATCGACAAGGACGTCCGCAATGCAAATGCGTAAGCTCGGCCAGCAAGGCCTCGAAGTCTCGGCGCTCGGTCTCGGTTGCATGGGCATGTCGGACTTTTACGGCAGCCGCGACGAAGCCGAGTCGGTCGCGACGATCAACCGCGCGCTGGATCTCGGCGTCACCTTTCTCGACACCGCCGACATGTACGGCGTCGGCGCGAACGAGGAGCTGGTCGGCCGCGTCGTGCGAACGCGCCGCGAATGGGTCGTCGTCGCGACCAAGTTCGGCAACGTCCGCGGGCCCGACGGCAGCTTCCGCGGCGTGAACGGCCATCCCGATTACGTCCGCCAGGCGTGCGATGCGAGCCTCAAGCGGCTCGGGCTCGACGTGATCGACCTCTATTACCAGCACCGCGTCGATCCGGGCGTGCCGATCGAGGATACCGTCGGCGCGATGAGCGAGCTCGTGAGCGCGGGCAAGGTCCGCTATCTCGGCCTGTCGGAAGCAGCGCCCGAGACGATCCGGCGCGCGCATGCGGTCCACCCGATCTCGGCGCTGCAGACCGAATATTCGCTGTGGAGCCGCGACGTCGAGGCCGAAATCCTGCCGACCGTCCGCGCGCTCGGCATCGGCTTCGTCCCCTACAGCCCGCTCGGCCGCGGCTTCCTGACGGGGCAGTTCACCAAGCCCGAGGATCTGGCGGAAGGCGACAGCCGCCGCGCGCATCCGCGCTTTCAAGGTGCCGCGTTCGCCAAGAACCTCGATCTCGTCGCGGCGATCAAGGAGATGGCGGCGGCCAAGCGCTGCACGCCTGCTCAGCTCGCGCTCGCCTGGGTGCTCGCGCAGGGCGACGACGTTGTGCCGATCCCCGGCACCAAGCGGCGCAGCTACCTCGAGGACAATCTCGGTGCGCTCGAAATCGTGCTCGATGCCGACGCGCTAGCGCGGATCGATGCAGTGCTGCCGCCGGGCAGTGCCGAGGGGATGCGTTACCCAGCGGTCTCGATGGCGACGGTGGACCAATGAGCACGGCCTCGTTTGCGGCGATCGCGCCGGGCAACCTCGCCGTCGTCACCGGCGCGGCGGGCGGGATCGGCCTCGCCGCCGCGCGCGCCTTTGCGGCGGCGGGGATGCGCGTCGTGCTGGTCGACCGCCCGGGCGAGGCGCTCGAGGCCGCCGCCGCGGCGATTGACGGCGCGATCGCGCATACCATGGACGTGTCGGACCGCGCGGCGATGCACGCGCTCGCCGGCCGGATCGTCGCGGAGCACGGCACGGTCGCGCTGCTGATGAACAATGCCGGGATCGGGGCGGGCGGAGACGTGTTCGCCGATGCCGACATCTGGGACGCGGTGCTCGGCGTCAATCTGCTCGGCGTGCTCAACGGCGTGCAGGGCTTCGTTCCCGCGATGCTCGACCATGGCGGCCCGGCGCTCGTCATCAACACCGGCTCGAAGCAGGGCATCACCCAGCCGCCCGGCAATACCGCGTACAATGTCAGCAAGGCCGGGGTAAAGGCGCTGACCGAAGGCTTAGCGCACACGCTGCGGACTCGCTGCGGCGACCGGGTGAGCGCGCATCTGCTGGTGCCGGGCTTTACTTTCACCGGCATGACGCGCCCCGGCAGCACCGAAAAGCCCGCGGGCGCGTGGACTCCCGAGCAAGTCGTCGCGCTGATGCTCGAACGGCTAGCTGCGGGCGATTTCTACATCGTCTGCCCCGACAACGAGACGACGTCTGAGCAGGACGCCAAGCGGATCGCCTGGGCGGCCGGCGACGTGACCGAGAACCGCCCTGCCCTGTCACGCTGGCACCCCGACTGGAAGGACGCGTTCGCCGCTTATGTGGCCGAGTGACCGCTGCGCCCCGCCGCGCGGGTGGCAAAGTCCCCTTGCGCGTCGGGCGGTGGGTCGCCACCCTGCTCGCGAACTCGATCGACAGGGGATGCGACGATGCGGTGGACGATAGTGGCGTGTGGCGCCGTGATTCTGGGATCGCAGGCCGAGGCGCAGACGCCGCCTCCCGTCCCGCATGTCGCCAAGCGGCCGTTCCAGGTGACCTCGCCTAACGGCGCACGCACCGACGACTATTACTGGCTGCGCGACGACACCCGCAAGGATCCGGCGATGCTCGCCTATCTTGCCGCGGAAAACGGCTATGCCGATGCGCGCCTCGCGCCGTTGAAGCCGCTCCAAGCCAAGCTCTATGCCGAGACAGTCGCGCACATCAAACAGGATGACAGCTCGGTCCCCTATGCGAAAAACGGCTATTACTACGCCTCGCGCTTCGCCGCCGGCGCCGACTACCCGCTGATCGAGCGTCGCAAGGGCACCGCCACCGCGCCCGCCACGACAATGTTCGACGAGCCGACAATGGCCAAGGGCCACAGCTTCTTCGCGCTGAGCGACTGGGCGGTCAGCCCCGACAATGCGCAGGTCGCCTGGGCCGAGGATACCGTCGGGCGTCGCCAATACGTCCTCAAGATCAAGGACCTCGCGACCGGCGCGGTGCGCAGCGACACGATCGCCAATGCCGAGCCGAGCGTTGTATGGGCCGACGACAATCGCACGATCCTCTACGTCGCGAAGGACCCGGTGACGCTGCGCGGCTACCGCGTGATGGCGCATGTCCTCGGCACCGCGCCCGCCGCCGATGCGTTGCTCTACGAGGAGAAGGACGACACCTTCCAGATGGGCATTGCCCGCACCGCCGACGATCGCTTCATCTGCATCACCGTCGGGAGCACGGTGAGCGACGAACAACGCTGCGCGCCGGCGTCGAACTCGAGCGCATTTACCGTGCTGGCACCACGCGCACGCGAGTTTCGCTACACCGCGGACCATCAGAACGGGCGCTGGATCATCCGCACGAACCGCGCGGCGAAGAACTACAAGCTCGTCACGGTCGCCGATGCCGACGTCGCCAAGGGCGTCGCCGCATGGCGCGACCTGACGCCGGCGAGCGACAGCGTGTTCATCGAAAGCTTCAAGCCGTTCGCCGGCTTCGTCGCGATCGACCAGCGCGAAGGCGGCAATCGCATGATCCGCTTGCTCACCGACGCCGGCACATCGATCCCGGTCAAGGCCGACGAGCCCGCCTACCGGATGGCGCTCGACGTCAACGAGGAGACCGCGGCACCGTGGGTGCGCTACACCTACGGCTCGCTCGTCACGCCGACGACGACCTATGAGGTCAATGTGAAGACCGGCGCGCGGCGCGTGCTCAAGGTCGCGCCGGTGCCGGGCTACGACCCCGCCAATTACGTCACCGAGCGCGTCTGGGCGACCGCCCGCGACGGCACGCGCGTGCCGGTGTCGATCGTCTATCGCAAGGGGCTGAAGCGCGACGGCACCGCGCCGTTGTTCCAATACGCCTATGGCAGCTACGGCATCTCGACCGACCCCGGTGTCGATCCCGGCCGGATCGGGATGCTCGACCGCGGCGTGGTCTATGCCATCGCGCATATTCGCGGCGGTCAGGAAATGGGGCGCGGCTGGTATGACGACGGCCATCTGCTCAAAAAGCGCAACAGCTTCACCGATTTCGTCGATGTCACGCGCTTCCTCGTCGCGCAGAAATACGTCGCGAAGGACCGCGTCGCGGCGATGGGCGGCAGCGCAGGCGGGCTGCTGATGGGCGCAGTCGCCAACATGGCGCCGCAGGATTACAAGGTGGTCGTGGCGCAGGTGCCGTTCGTCGATGTCGTTACGACGATGCTCGATGCCTCGATCCCGCTCACCACCTTCGAATATGACGAATGGGGCAACCCCGCGCAAAAGGCGTATTACGACTATATGCTGAGCTACTCGCCCTACGACAATGTCGCGGCGAAGGCGTATCCGGCGCTGTATGTCGGCACCGGCCTGTGGGACAGCCAGGTGCAATATTACGAGCCGACCAAATGGGTCGCCAAGCTCCGCGAGCTCAAGACCGACGCCAATCCGCTGGTGTTCCGCGTCAACATGGAGGCGGGGCATGGTGGCAAGTCGAGCCGCTTCGAACGCTTCCGCCAGAATGCCGAGTGGCAGGCGTTCGTGCTCGATCAGCTCGGCGTCGCGGGCGCGGCCTCGTAACACGGCCGCCGCCGAGCAGGATTTCCGATGACCGAAGCTCCCTTTGCCCTCTGCGTCGGGATCGGCACCTATCGTGGCGGCGTTGCCGCCGGGATCCAGCCGCTCTGCCGCGACGAGGCGGGAGCGTGGCGGCTCGGCGCGCCCTATGCCGACGCCCCTAACGCCTCGTTCAGCGTCTATGCGCCGCGACGCGGGCTGCACTACATCGTCGATGAGACCGAGGCGGGCAGCGTCGGTGTCCACCGCTACGCCGACCAGCGGTGGGAGCGGCTCTCGTCGATCGCGGTCGATGGCGCCGCGCCGTGCCACATCGCGCTCGATCCGACCGAGACGCTGCTGGCGGTCGCCAACTATATGAGCGGAAGCGTGACGCTGCTGCGGCTCGATTCGCAGAGCGGGCTGCCCACGGGCACCGTGCAGGTCAGCGCCAATCAAGGCTCGGGGCCAAACCCAGCGCGGCAGGAAGCGCCGCACGCGCATTGGGTCGGGTTCAGTCCCGACGGACGCTGGCTCTATCAGACCGATCTCGGCACCGACGAAATCCTCGGCTTTCCGATCGCGGCAGAAGGTACGCTGCACGCGCCGCAGCGCGCCTATCGCGCCGCCCCGGGCTCGGGACCGCGGCATCTCCTGCTTCACCCGCGGCTCGATCAGCGCGCCTACCTGATCGGCGAACTCGACAATACGCTGAGCGTGCTCGATCGCAGCGATGGCAGCTTCACGCATCGTGCCACGCTTTCGACCCTGCCCAACGGCTGGCATGGCGATTCGATCGTCGCGCACTTGGCGATCAATCGCGCGGGCGATCGCCTTTACGTCTCTAATCGCGGGCATGACAGCATCGCGGTATTCGCGCTCGACGATGCCGGCGTTCCGACGCTGCTTGGTCATACCGCGACCGGCGGCGCGTCGCCGCGCCACTTCCTGCTGCTCGACGATGCGGGGCTGGTGATCGTCGCGCACGAGAAGGCGCAGACTGTGACGACGCTGACGATCGACGCCGACGGGCGTCTCCACCCGACAGGTATGTCGGTGGCGGTTCCGGGAGCCGCCTATGTCGTGCTCCCCAATCCCACGGACCAGCAAACCGCGCGCTAAAACCCGCGCCTACCGGCATCTACACACGAGCGGTTGCGCCCGGGCTGGAAGCTTTGAATAAGCGCGCGGCCATGGCGCGCAAACCACCTCCTCCAAAGCGACGCTCGGAATCGCGCAGCGTCGCGCGCGACGCCGCTTCGGAGACCTGGCTGCTGCTGCTCGGCAGCGTCGCCGCGATCCTGCTGATCGCGACGTTCCTCTATCCAAGCGTGCCGACAGAGCCGAACCCGGAGCGCCCCAAGCCGCTGACGATGGCGCAAGCCCGCGCGTCGAACCGCGCCGTCCCGGTCGAGCCGCGCTTCCGCGTCCCGGCCGCGCGCTACCGCTTCGACGGTGGCCCCGCCGCGCGCTTGCAAGCCACCGAATGCCTCGCCACCGCCGCGCTCTACGAAGCGGGCGACGACGCGCGCGGACAGAAAGCGGTGATCCAGGTCATCCTCAACCGCGTCCGCGCGCGCGGCTTTCCGCGGACGATCTGCGGGGTGGTCTATCAAGGCTATACGCGCACGATCGGATGCCAATTCTCGTTCACCTGCGATGGATCGTTCGTGCGGCGGCCGGTGCATGACGGCTGGACCGCCGCACGCCAGGCCGCCCGCCGCGCGCTCGCGGGGCGCGTGTTCGCCGATGTCGGACGCGCGACGCATTATCACGCCGACTGGATGGTCCCCTATTGGCGCGACTCGCTCGTCAAGGTCGCGCAAGTCGGCTCGCATCTGTTCTACGTCCGGCAGTCGATGCGCGAGCGGGTTCGCTCCGACGGAGACAACGCCCGTCGCAATATCGGGTGATCGTGGGAAAACTAACGCCCCCCAAGCGTTGCGCCCGCACACAGCAAGGATTTCCGGCATGAAGGCGATGGTTCTCAAGGCCCCGATTGGGCTCGATCATCTGACACTTGAAGACCGCCGCGATCCGGGTGCGCCGGGCGCGGGCGAAATCCGCGTCGCGCTGCACGGCAGTTCGCTCAACTTCCACGATCTCGGCGTCGCGACGGGGCGGATGCCGACCGCAAACGGCCGTATCCCGCTCGCCGATGGTGGCGGGATCGTCGAGGCTGTCGGAGAAGGCGTCACCGAATTCGCGCCCGGCGACAGCGTCGTCTCGTGCTTCTTCCCCGACTGGCAGGACGGCAGCGCGACGATTGGCGACTTCAGCCGCACGCCCGGCGACGGGATCGATGGCTTCGCCTGCGAATTCGTCGTGCTGCCCGCCAGCGCCTTCACGCATGCGCCAAAGGGTTATGACGCGGTCGAGGCGGCGACGATCACCACCGCTGGCCTCACCGCGTGGCGCGCGCTGGTCGTCGACGGCAAGCTCAAGGCGGGCGACAGCGTGCTGCTGCTCGGCACGGGCGGCGTGTCGATCTGGGCTTTGCAGATCGCCAAGGCGATGGGCGCGACCGTCGCGATTACCTCGTCGTCGGACGAGAAGCTCGAGCGTGCCAAGCGCATCGGCGCAGACTTCACGCTCAATTACCGCGAGCACTCGGAGTGGGGCAAAGCGGTGCGCGACTGGAGCGACGGCCGCGGTGTCGACCATGTCGTCGAAGTCGGCGGTCCCGGCACGCTCGCGCAATCGATCGAAGCGGTGCGCGTCGGCGGGCATATCTCGCTGATCGGCGTGCTGACCGGCGGCGCTGGCCAAGTTCCCACCGCGGCGCTGATGGCGAAGCAAGCGCGGCTGCAGGGCCTGATCGTCGGGAGCCGGCGCGAACAGCAGGCGTTCGTCCGCGCGCTCGACGCGACCGGAATCCGCCCGGTGGTCGATCGCCGCTTTCCGCTCGAGGCGCTCGGCGATGCCTTTCGCTACGAGATGGGCGCGGGGCATTTCGGCAAGATCGGTGTCGAATGGTAACCCCGAGCGACGCGGGTGCGGCGTCGAAGCCGTATGTGATTTGCCTGATGCAGTCGTCGATCGA
The DNA here is from genome assembly GCF_049898305.1 of Sphingomonas sp. PWP1-2. Taxonomy (NCBI): domain Bacteria; kingdom Pseudomonadati; phylum Pseudomonadota; class Alphaproteobacteria; order Sphingomonadales; family Sphingomonadaceae; genus Sphingomonas; species Sphingomonas sp. PWP1-2. Next base: position 167,339 of record NZ_JAFCXM010000002.1, on the reverse strand, counting down.
CGGGCGACTGCATCCCAGCCGCTATACCGAAAGCCCCGACGGGAGCCGCAAGGATTGGGCCGCCGCGTATGAAAGCGCGCACGACGCGCTCGGCGGCAACGCCTGGCTCGTCGGCCGCGTGACGATGGCGGAGATGTCGAAGGCCGCACCGCATCCGCCCGCATCGCTGGGCGCGGTCGAACGACCGCTCCACGTCGCGACCCGCGCCGACAGCTATGCGATCGCGCTCGATCGTTCGGGCAAGCTGCATTTCGACGGTGGCACCGTCGGCGGAGACGCGGTCATCGTGCTGCTTGGTCCGGATGTGGCGGACAGCCATCTCGCAGAGCTGGCCGCCGACGGCGTTTCCTATGTCGTCTCGCCGGATCGCGAATTCGATTTCATCGCGATCCTCGCAACGTTGGGGCGTGACTTCGGCATCACCAAGCTGCTGCTCGAGGGCGGCGGCGGGATCAACGGATCGCTGCTTGCGGCGGGAGTGGTCGACGAACTCCACATCTCCGTCGCGCCCGCGCTCGATGGCGGCGCAGCGGTGGACGGGATCGTGACCTACGGCACCGCGGGCTTGAACGGCAAAGTCCGCCTGAGCTTGCTCGGCGCCGAGACGCAGGCGCATGGCATCGTCGCGCTGCGCTATGCCGTCACCTCCGCCTGACGCCGCGCACGGATCGACACGACAATCCGATCGACCAGTGCGAGAACCAGCGCCGACGCGCCGAACAGCGGCAGCAGCACCCCGAGCACGATGAGGAGCGCGAACATCCACCCCGGCGCCGCTGCGCCACGCCGGGGTGGCGCCGCCACCTGCCCCCGGGGTCGGCGTTTGAGCCACAGCAGCGTGCCGAGCACGCTGATCGCGATCAGCGAGATCGCGGTCGCCACCCCGATCAGCTGGTTCGCAAGGCCGAACAATTGCCCCTCGTGCCAGGCGACCCCGGTGTTGACGATCCGGTCGATCACATGCAGGTCGGCAAAGCCCGATCGCCCGGTCTCGATCCCGCTCGCCGGATCATAGGTCACGCGCCGATCCAGCCAGCGGTTCTGCGCCTCGGACTTCACCGTCCACACTTTGCCGGTCGGTGGTCCGAACTTTTGGACGGTGTGCGGCGGAAGCACCAGCACGGGAAACGCCATCTGCTCCGCCGCTGCCTTGGCGACGAAGACCGAAAGCGGCAGGCCCTTCGGCTCGGGCGCCCGCGCCGTCGGCATATCGGTCATCGCGCCGTGGTGGCCGGTGTGCCCTCCATCGACGCCGACCTTCCAATCCTGCCGCCCCTTGACCAGCCCAAGCTCGGCTCGCACCCATTTGAACGTCCCGCCCCACGCGCCCGCCCAGGGCAGGCCGCTCGCGAGCATCACCAGGACCAACCCCGCCACCCAGAATCCGGTGACGCGGTGCAAATCCTTGAGCAACGGCCGCCCACGCAGCCAGAACCGCGGCCAGAGTGTCCCCGCCAGCCGGAACGGCCGCGGCCACCACAAATACAGTCCCGACAGGATCAGCACGATCGTCCAGCTCGCGGCGAGCTCGACCAGCCGATCGCCGAGCGTGCCGATCAGCAGTGATCCGTGAATCCGCGCGACAACCGCCTCGATCCGCGCTGCAGGATCGAGGCTGCCGAGCACGCGCCCCTGCGGCGAGACGTAGACCTCGCGCGGTTTGCCGTCCGCGTCCACCAACTGCAGCATCGCGGCGTCGCCAGCCTCGCGCGGCAAGCGATAGTGGTTGAACCGCATCCCCGGATTGGCTGCCAGCGCCGCCGACAGCTGTGCCTCGGGAGCCACTGCGCCCTCAGTCCCCAGACCGCGAAACGCCCGTTCTTCCCACCGCTCGACCTGCGGCTTGAACAGATAGATCGATCCGGTGATCGCCAGGATCAGGATGAAGGGCAGGACGAACAGCCCGGCATAGAAGTGCCAGCGCCACACCCAGCGGTACAGCGCCTGCCCGGCCGGAACCGTGCTTGCTGCGGTCGCGATCGCCGGCATCAGAACGTCACCTTCACATCGGCGGCGAAACTGCGTTGCGGGAAGGGGTGGAAGAGGAAGTAGCGGTCGTTGTTGACGTTATCGACCCCGATCCCGAATTCGATATGCTGCGCGACGCGAAACTGCGCGCGCAGATCGACGACGAAATACCTGTAAAAGCCCTGATAGGTGTTGCCGACCACGTCGCTGTTATCGAGCGCGCCGTAATTGCGGCTGGCGTAGCGCCCAGCAGCCGTCAGCGCGACGCCCTCGACGGGTCGCCAGGTCGCCACCGCCGTCGCCTTCCAGCGCGGCACGCTCGGGAGCAGCTTGCCGACTGCGCCGGGCAGGACCGCATTCTTGCTGGTGATCGCGTCGGCATAGGTCATGCTGCCCGAGACATCGACCCGCCCGACGACGTTCGTCCGGGCGACCGAGAGTTCGGCCCCCCGCGCCCGCGTCTCGTCGACATTCTGGACATAGGTGCCGACTTGAACCGGGGTCACCGCCAGCGGGCCGGTCTGCGAAATCAGCGCGTCCCTAATCACTTCGTTGAACAAAGCGAGCCGCAATGTTCCCCGGTTATCCTGCCGCTCGAGCGCCAGTTCGAGCGAGCGCGCGCGTTCGGGGCGCAGGTTCGGATTGGGGACCGACGCGACGGGTGTCGTGACGATCTGATAGAGCTCGCCGACGGTCGGGAAGCGCCACGCCTGGCCGAACGAGAGCCGCGCGGTCAGATGCGGGTCGATCGCATAGGCGAGTGCTGCCTTGGGCGAAAATCTATTGCTGCTCAACGCCGGCTGACAGACCGGTCCGATCGCTGGCGACTGCGCGAAATTCACGCCGTCATAGGCGCGCCACCATTCGTAGCGCCCGCCGAGCGTGAGCGTCAGCGGCGGCAGGATCCGCCAGGCATCCTGCGCCCACAGCGCGTACGTGCGCGTCTTGCCGCTGCCTTGCAGGTTGAGCGCACCCTTCGATCCGCCGATCCAGTCGCTGGTATTGTAGCGATTGCTGTCGAGTTCGTACCAATCGGCGTGCGCCCCGAAGCTTACCGTATGCATCGCTGCCGCATCCGAACGCCACGCGCCCTTGGCGTCGAGCGTCTTCCAGCCGGTTCCCGCCAAGTCGGTGATGAAACCTGCCTCGCCCGCTCGCCCGGCCGACAGCGCGATATTCGAAACGCGCTGCTGATCTTTGGCGACATCGTACAGCGTGCCGATCACTTGCCAGTCGAACCGGGTACCGCTGCCATTGAGCGACAGATTGTGGGACCATTGCCGCTGCTCGGTGCGATAGACGCTGCCGGCAAAGGCGCTGGCGGCCAGCGTGTAGATTTGGCCGTTATTGCTCGTCGTGCCGGCATAGAATGGCAGGCCGCTCGCCGGGTTGGTGAGATAACTCTCGACAGTCGAATCGGTGGTGCTGAGGAACAGGCTGCCGACATAGGTCAGCCGCAGCGCGGCGGAGAGATCGAGCGCGGCCTTGAGCTTGACGCGATCCTGCACTTGATGCTCGAACGCGGTCGCGCCGACGACGCGGATCGCGCCGCCGGTGCGATTGACGTCGTCATAGCCTCCCGTCGTCGGCGTGCTGGTCGCGCTTTTGGTGGCGGTGGCGCTGGCAAAGCCGATCGGCTGGCCGTGGCTGTCGACATGATCGACGCTTCCAAAGACCGCGAGTGGCCCGAACCGATCGCCGAACGTGCCGCCGAGCTGATAGGCCGGCAAGGTGCGGTGCGTGCCGTAGAGGTCGAACTGCTGCACCGTGGTTCCCGCGACCAGCGTGCCTTCGAAGCGATCGGGCAAGCGCGTCGTGATGTTGACAACGGCGCCGATCGCATTGCCGGGATATGCCGCCGAGAACGGCCCGTAGAGCACGTCGACGCGGGCAATCTCCTCGGTCGATACCAGGCTCCAGCGCGGGCTGGCCGAGGTGTTGTTGTTGCCAACGAGCGCCGAGAGAATCGCACCGTCGGCGTAGATCAAGCTGCGCGCGCTTGCGCCGAGCCCCGAAGTGCGTGTCGCGAGCGGCGCCTGGCTGTCGCCGATATGGCGTTTGCGGACGACGAGGCTCGGGAGATATTTGAGCGTATCCTCGACATTGCGCGCGTTGATCGTGGTCGCGATCGTCGCGGCATCAATCGACGCCTTGGACGAAGGCGCGTTCTCTATCGTCGCGGCGCGGCGCTGCGCGGTGACGAGAATATCGTCGAGGCTTGAATCTGGCGCTGGCGATGCGCGCTCTCCGGCAAAGGCCGGAACGGTGGTGCTTGCGAGCATGGTGCAAAACGACGTGACGCCGAGCACGGATGTGCGGCTGACCATGAGAAGGTCCCTGTTCGATAGGGTAATGGGACGAAGCCCATCGCGCGCGGCCCGTTCGGGTGCCTCGCGCACGGGTTCGTGCTGCTGATGCTCGATCATCGCGCGCTATGATCGAGCGCTGCTCGCCACAGGGACTGTCGACGGGGATCGGGAAGCGGGCGCAAGGCCTGTCAGCGATCGCGATTGCTATCCCGTGCGCCCGGACCTGATCCGCGCGCACCGTCGCTCAGCCTTGCGGCGAGGAATCACGCCGCTACCGGGGGTCCACGCAACGGCGGTCGCAGCGCATGGCGATACGGCAGCACGACCCGACGCTCCGCCATCCGGCCGAGCGCAAGGATGAACAGCACGGCAATCGCGAGCAATGCGGGGTCGGCACCGGCGATGACGGGAGCCGTCAGGCCGGCAAAGCTGCACGGGCTTTCGGCCTTGTCGCCCTTCTGGTCGTGATGGTCGCCCGCCATGCCCGGCATTGCCATCGCCATCGGCGCTTGCGTGCGTTCCATGCCGGAGCACAGTTCGAGCACGAGGCCGTTGCTGGTGACGACGGGCATGAAGCCGCCGGGGATCATGATCTTGGCCAATAGCGCGAGCGCCAGCAGCAGGCCGGCCAGCCACCGATGCGCGCGGAACAGGATGCGAAGGGCGGCCATCGCCCGGGGAACTAGGAGCGTTTCGCGGTCCTGTCATCCCCGTTTGGCCGCACGGACCGAGCAGCCGCCGCGAGCAGCGCTCAGGGGCCCTTACACGCGAAGGCCGTTTTCAGCGCGGTCCGGATCACGAAGATCGGCGCGCTGCTCCAGCTCTTCTTGTGGCTGCGAAGATATTTGCGCGCGACGCTCACCACCTTGATCGTCGACGCATTGGCCGCCGAGGGGCAGATCTGGTGCGACAACGACAAGGCGTCGAACGCCCCGAGGATATAGCCCGTGCAGAAACTCGCGGTCGTGTCGGCGTCCTTGCCGCTGCACGCCTCGGCGAGTTGCGATGTTTGGAGCGGGCTCACCACCACCGGCGGTGCTTCGGGTGCGGCGATCGCGAGGGCAAGCAAGATCATGGCACTTCCTTTGATCCGGGCACGCGGCGGGCCGGAGGGTCGACAGCCCCTAGCCCGAGACCTGCTCGGCCGGTGCCGTCGGCGCGAGATACGGCAACAAGCGTACCCGCGGGAAGACGGTATCGAGCGGCTTGGTATCGGGGAGGATATAGACCACCCCGCCCGTCTTGAGGAACAATGGCCGGATCTGCTTGGTGTAGAAGCTCGTCCCGACATTGATGCAGCCGAAGCTGATGCGATTGTCGTCGGGCGTCGGCGACAGCAGGCGCTCGACGCGCTGTTCCGTCTTGTGCGTCGTGATCACCGCATGAAGCGCGACCGAATTGGCGTAATCGACCCACAGCACGCGCTGGCGCCCGAACGCACGGCCGAACTTGGCGACGAACCGCCCGGCTGGCGTCGTGCGTTCGGCCGGCCCGATCTCGGACAGGTCTTTGGCGCCAACGCCGGGGGTGGAATCGTCGCCGATGCCGATGCCGAGCAGCACCGGGGTCTCGCCGAGAAAGGTGCCCTTTGCATCGAACAGCGAAAGCGAGGCCGCCTGCTTGTCGATGACGATATAGGGCAGCGTACCATTGTCGTGCGCCGATCCGACCCAGGCGATCACACGGCTCGCCGCCTCGGACCGCACCGGTTCGGGCAGCGGCGGCGTGTCGGTGGCCTTGGCCTTGGCCGCCGCGCGGCGCGCAGCGGCGGTTTTGGCCCCACCCTTGGACAGGGATTTGGCCGGGGCGTTACCCCTGGCCTTTACGGGCTTGCGACTGGACGGCGTCGCCACCGAAGGCGACGCCGCCTTGTCGGACAGCGGGGCACGGCCGAGCCCTGCCGTGGGTCCGATCGCGCCTGCGATCAGACCCAGCAGTGCTGCGGCCATGCCCACACCATGACGCAGAGAGAACGGCCTGTTTGGCATCTCGACTTGGTTCAGCAATGCGTCCGGTCACAATAAGAGGAATGCGGTAGTGCGATCAGCCGCGCGGGCGGCGCTGTGCGCGCTGTGCCTGCTGCTGGACCTGCTGGTCGAGCCCATCGACGCGGCCGCTGATCTGGTCGATCCGCTGTGCGTTCTGCTGTGCCTGGCCGGCAGCAGCCTGTGCCTGGGTGAGCGCCTGGCCCGACACGCCTTCGACGGTGCGGACGCGGCCATCGATGCCGTCGATGCGCGTGTTCACGGTGGCGATCTGGCGGTTGACATAACCCTTGGTCGCGCAGCCGCTAACGCCGATCGATCCCGCGAGGATCATGGCTACCGTTGCGGACTTCACAAGATTGGAACGCATATACTTACCCTTTTGAAATGGCGTGGTGCGGTTCACAAGCGCAGCCGTGCCCGGATTGGCAACCGCTATCCGGCAGGACGTGCGGCTTCCACGGCAGGGAGAAACCACGCTATCCCGCGGAAAACCGCCAAATCGGCAATTCTGAACGCTTGCTGAAAGGCAGCAGGAAACACGACAGGCAGCGTTTGTCGCGCTGGCGCGTTGGGCTCGCGTGTTCCTTAAGATGCAGCCCCCCAAGTAAAGGCGTCCCTATGTTACAGTCCCCGATCCGCTACCGTCCCGACGTCGAGCAACCCCAGCCAGATGAGCAAGCAACCGTTACAGATCTCAACGAAACCTTCGATACAATCCTCGAACGGACGGCCGAGGACTATGGTCATGCCGTGCGATCGGTCCACGCCAAGTCGCACGGGCTGCTCGAAGGCGAACTGACGATCGATTCGGACTTGCCGGCCGAGCTCGCGCAGGGCCTGTTCGCGCAGGGCGGACGCCACAAGGTGCTGATCCGGCTGTCGACCAATGCCGGCGATATCCTGCCCGATGCGATCGGCCTGCCGCGCGGCCTCGCTATGAAGGTGTTCGATGTCGCTGGAGACCGTTTGCCAGGCTCCGAGGGCACCGCGCAGGACTTCGTGATGGTCAGCGGCCCGGTGTTCCAGGCGAAGACCGCCGAGAAGTTCCTCGGCAACCTCAAGCTGCTCGCCAAGACCACCGATCGGCTCGAGGGCACCAAGAAGGTCGTCTCGGCCGCATTGCGCGGCGTACGGCATGCCTTCGAAGCGGTCGGGGCCGAGGCTCCCGCGGCGATCAACTCGCTTGGCGGCGCACCCAATGTCGAGCCGCTCGGCGAGACCTATTACAGCGCGACCGCCTTCCGCTTCGGCGACTATATCGCCAAGTTCAGCATCGCACCCGTGGCGCCGGCAATGATCGCGCTGAGCGGCAAGGAAATCGCGATCGAGGGTCGTCAGGACGCGATCCGCGAAGACGTCCGCTCCGAAATGCGCACGCTCGACGCAGAATGGGAATTCCGCGTTCAATTATGCCGCGATCTCGAAGCGCAGCCGGTCGAGGATGCGACGGTGCTGTGGACCAGCCCGTTCGTGCGCGTCGGCACGATCCGCGCCGCGGCGCAGGACAGCTGGAGCGACGCCCACGTCCAGCAGATCAACGAGGAAACGCGCTTCAGCGTGTGGACCGGGATCGCCGCGCACCAACCGCTCGGCAACATCAACCGCGCCCGGCGCGATACCTATCGTCACTCGGCGGACTTCCGCGCGCGGGTGAATGGCTGCCCGTATCACGAGCCGTCGAACTGATCATACGATGTCGGGAGAGGGTCGCTCGCGGCCCTCTCCCGCCCTATCCGGCCTTGCCAGCAACCCGCGGCACGGCTACCCGACGGCCTCGATGCAACCCTCCGATCACCGCCCCGCCTCGCTCATCCCGGGCCGCGCCGTGTTTCCGCACCGGCACCTCACCGGCATCGAGGGATTGCAGCCGCACGAAATCGTCTTCCTGCTCGACGAAGCCGATGGCTGGGTCGCCGCCAACCGTACGCGCGCGATCAGCGACAAGCGGCTGGGCGGGCTCACGCTGATCAACGCCTTCTTCGAGAATTCGACGCGCACGCTGCTGTCGTTCGAGATCGCGGGCAAGCGGCTCGGCGCCGATGTCGTCAACATGCATGCGGCGCAAAGCTCGGTGAAGAAGGGCGAGACGCTGATCGACACCGCTATGACGCTCAACGCGATGCGCGCCGATGTCATCGTCATCCGCCACATGAGCTCGGGCGCAGTCCGGCTGATCGCAGGCAAGGTCGATTGCCCGGTGCTCAACGCCGGCGACGGGCAGCACGAGCATCCGACGCAAGCTTTGCTCGACGCGCTGACGATCCGTCGCCGCCGCGGCACGATCGCCGGGCAGCGCGTCGTGATTTGCGGCGACATCCTCCACAGCCGTGTCGCCCGTTCGAACATTCTAGCGCTGACCGCGCTCGCTGCCGAAGTCCGCGTCTGTGCACCGGCGACGCTCATGCCCGAGGGAATCGAGCGGATGGGGGTCACCCCCTTTACCGATTTCGACACCGCGCTCGAGGGCGCCGACGTTGTGATGATGCTCCGCGTTCAGAACGAGCGAATGGCGGGCGGTTTCATCCCGTCGAACCGCGAGTTCCATTTGCGCTACGGGCTGACGCTCAAGCGGCTCGAGCGCGCCGCGCCCGATGCGCTGGTGATGCACCCGGGGCCGATGAACCGCGGCGTGGAGATCGATTCGGCTGTTGCCGACCATGCGCGCTCGGCGATCACCGAACAGGTCGAAATGGGAGTCGCCGTCCGCATGGCGTGCCTCGATGTGCTGACGCGGCGCTCGCGCGGCGTGGCGGGCTGGGCATGAGCCGGATGCTCGCCTTGCTCAATGCGACCTTGGTCTGCCCGCTCGGCGGCGTGTCGCAGGGCGGCGTGCTCGTCGAGAACGACCGGATCGTCGCGACGGGGTTGATCGACGTACCGGCAGGGGCCGAAACGATCGATTGCGGCGGCGCGACGCTTGCGCCCGCGATCGTCGATCTCGGCGTGTTCGCGATCGACCTTCCCGCCTTCCATGCCGGCGGCATCGTTCGCGTCGGGCTGATGCCCGATCAGTCGCCGGTGCTCGATGATCCCGGCATCGTCCAGCGCGCGGCGCTGATCGGCCGCCCTGGCCTATGGATCCATCCGATCGCCGCGGCGACGCGTGGCCTCGCCGGCACCGATCTCGCCGAGATGGCGATCAACCGCGATGCCGGTGCGCGCGCGGTCGGGACCGGCGCTCGCTGGATCGCCGATTCGGGGGTGATGCGCAAAGTCCTCGCTTATGCCGGCGATCTTGGTCTGAGCGTCATCACCCATGCCGAAGACGGCGGCGTCACTGCAGGCGCCGTCGCGACTGCGGGCGAGACCGCGACGCGGATGGGGCTCCCTTCCGCACCGTCGATCGCCGAGGCCCTGGCAATCGCGCGCGATGTGATGCTTACCGAGGAAACCGGCGCGACGCTCCACATCCGCCAGGTCACGACCGCCGCCGGATTCGAGCTGGTGCGTGCCGCCAAGCGGCGCGGCGTGCGCGTGACGTGCGGGATCACCCCCGCACATCTGCTGCTGTCGGACATCGCGATGACCGATTTCCGCACCTTCGCGCACCTCTCGCCGCCGCTGCGGAACGAGAGCGACCGCCAGGCCGCGGTCGCTGCCGTGGCCGACGGGACGATCGACGTGCTGTGTTCAGGCCATGATCCGCGTGGCCCCGAAGAGAAGCGCTTGCCTTTCGCCGACTCGGCATCGGGCATGGCGGGCGCCGAAACGCTGCTCGCGCTTGGCCTTGGTCTGGTGCGCGACGAGACGATCTCGCTCCAGCGCCTGTTCGCGCTGCTCGCGGCCAATCCGGCGAAGGTGCTCGGCGTGGAAGCGGGGTCGCTTGGCGTCGGCGCGCCCGCGGATCTGTTGCTGCTGGCGCCCGAAGCACCGTGGCAGATTGCGGGCGACCGGCTTCACGCCAAGGCCGGCAATACGCCGTTCGACGGGCTGCCGGTACAGGGCAAGGTGCTACGGCTGTTCAAGGGCGGTACCGCCCTTCCCGTCCCCGCCTGACGCCGCCTCAGCGCGACGCCAGTTCGCGCCCCTTGGCCCACATCGCGACTTGATCGCCCGCGCCGGCGCGGACGAAGCACGCGCCGCCACGGCTGCGATACTGCTGGCACATCGACACCGCATCGGCGCGCGCGAAGCCGCCGACCGACAAGCGGTAGAATTGCTTGCCGCCGCGCGACACAGTCATGCCCTGCGGCGTGTGGCTCGCGAAACCGGCGTACCGGCGCGTCACACGCGTCCACGCATCGTGCGCGACGCCTGCGGTATCATAGGCGCCGAGCTGAACGACGAAGCCGCCGTGCATCGGCGCACGCGCTTCGGGGAATGCCGACACAGCGCGTCGCGCAGCGCCGCTGTTCGCGACCGCGATCCGCGCCGCCACGCTGCCGCGCTTGGTCGGGGCCTTGGCATAGGCGACCGGCAACGCCTGAACGACTTCCTTGCGTTCGGCGAACACTACGCCGGCAATCGTCGGACCGACCGCGGCGACTTGCTGCGTCGGCGCCGCAGCGACTTCGGCCACTGCGACGGGGGCCGACGGGGCTGCAGGCTCGGCCCCGACCTGGCCGGGCATATAGCTGTCGATCGGCTGCTCGGCCTTCGCCAGCGCGGTCGTACCGCCGCGCGCCGCGCCGTTGAGTGCAAGCGCGACCGGCTGGCCGGGATCGACCGCTGGCGTTACGCCGAGCAAGGTCGCGACCTGATCCGATGCCGAACTGGGCCGCGAGAAGGTCGACCAATCAAGGATGCGCCGCGAGACATCGGCCGGGGCGACATCCATTGCTACTACCGCCTGCGCCTCGCGCCAGCGTCCGGCAAGCGCCAGGCTGAGCGCGTAATTCTGACGGACCTTGGCGTCGGCTTCAGGGCCGCGCGCCGCAGCGCCGAGCATTTCGACCGCGGTTGCGGGGTCACCCGCGAGCGCGATCGCAAGGCCGCGGTCGCTGACCGGGATCGTCGCCGCGTTGGCGTCGAGCGTCGTGCGTGCGCCGGCCCAATCGCCCGTTGCGATCTGCGCGAGCGCGAGGTTCAATGCCGCCTTGCCGTTGCCCTGGGCAAGCGTCAGCGTGTCGGCAAAGGCATCGCGCGCCGAAGCGAAGCGCCCGGCCTTGAGATAGCTCTGGCCAAGAATCATGCGATATTCGGCTGCGTCGGGCTGGTCGCCGACGGCGCGCTCGGCATGGCCGATCGCCTCGGCGGAACGGCCTGCGCGCAACGCCTGCTGCGCCGCGGCGGCCTCGGTGCGCGCTTCCTTCTCGGCGCGCGATTGCGCGCGGGCGCTGGCAGCGGCGATCGTCGACACTGCGGTGGCCGCGACCGTGCCCCCGAGCATGAGGAGCGAAAGCCCCACGGTAAGCGGGCCGAAAGTGATGGCGGACCGGGTCTTCATCGTAACGCCCTCCTCGGGGTTTATCGCTGCGCCCGTGTCGGCAACTGGCGCACCAGATTTTCGACTTCGGGCAAGGTTTGCAGGAATTGATCGAGCGCCTCGGTAACCAGCGACTGGGCCGAGGCATTGTGCAGCGCGCTGGCCAGACGCAGGCGGAGATGCCGGTCCTCGTCGAGCCGCAGCGTGAACGCCGACTTGGGGCGCTTCTTGTTGTGCTTCTTGCTCGTCTCGCGGCCGATCCGCGTCGCGGTTGCGACCGAAACGGGCTTCGACACGAGGCGCGCAGGCTCGGGCTCCAACGCTGCAGCTGGCTCGGGCTCGGCAGCGACCGGAACGGCTTCAGGCATCACGACCGGCTCGGGCGCTGCGACGGGTTGCGCAAATTCCTCACGCAGCACTTCGCGCTGGACGAGCACCGGCGGAACCGGTGGCGTGTCGCCCATGTCGTTCCAGCCAAGATCGTCGTGCGCGCCCGGCATCGCGCCGAACCCGCCAAAGCCCTGCGGCCGCATCGCGGGCTTCGCCATGCCCTTGCGCGCGAGCAGCGTCGAGGACAGCGACGCCGTCGCCTTGGGGGCGGTCGGCTTGGGGTTTCCGAACATGCTCATCTCAGCTCACCACGCGGCGGCCGAAACCACCTCCCGCGGCGGGACGCGGCGCGCCAAAGCCGTTGATCGAAGTTGGCGTCGCGAACACCGTGCGGCGGAAATTCTTCTCGAGCCGGTCGGAGATATAGGTCCACAGGTCGCGCACTTCCTGCGCCGAGCGGCCCTTCGCGTCGACTTCCATCACCGTCCGCCCGTCGATCATCGACGCTGCGAAATCGGTGCGGTGGTGGATCGTGATCGGGGCGACCGTGCCATGCTGCGACAGCGCGACCGCGGCTTCGGAGGTGATCCGCGCCTTGGGCGTGGCGCCGTTGACAACGAACAGCAGCGGCTTGCCCGCGCGCTCGCACAGATCGACCGTCGCGCCGACGGCGCGCAGATCGTGCGGGCTCGGCCGCGTCGGGATGACGATCAGTTCGGCCACCGCGATCACGCTCTGGATCGCCATGGTGATGGCGGGCGGGGTATCGATCATCGCCAGCTTGAAGCCCTGCTGGCGCAGCACTTCGAGATCGGCGGCGAGCCGCGCGACGGTGGTCTGCGCGAAAGCGGGAAACTCGCTCTGCCGCTCGTTCCACCAATCCGACAAGGACCCCTGCGGATCGATGTCGATCAGCACCACCGGCCCCGCCCCTGCGAGCTGCGCCCGTACTGCCAGGTGGCCGGACAAGGTAGTCTTGCCCGATCCGCCCTTTTGAGATGCCATCGCAAGAACGCGCATGAGCCCCTTTCGCCCCTTTAATCTAGGCCACCGAATGCCATAGGATCGGTCAAGGAAGGGTTAACGCCCTCGGTGCTGCCGGCGCGCGGCGCAAAACGGCTAACGAAATCTTTGCCAAGCCCGCGCTAGTCGGCATGGTCAGGTGGTACAGACGCACGGGACAGGACGACGATCATGCGCAAACGAGTATGGATGGCGCTGGCGGGAACGCTGCTTTCGGCGAGCCCCGCGCTGGCGGATGTGCGCGAGGGCGTCGAGGCGTGGGGCCGCGCCGACTATAAGAAAGCCATTGCCGAATGGCGCCCGGCGGCGAACGCCGGCGATGCCGACGCGCAGTTCAACCTCGCGCAGGCCTATACGCTCGGGCGCGGCGTACCCACCGATATTCCCGTCGCCGAAAGCTGGTTCCGCAAGGCGGCGCTCCAGGGCCATGTCGCCGCCCAGGCGAAATACGGGCTGATCCTGTTCGATCAGCACAAGCCGAACGACGCCGCGCCGTGGCTCGAGAAAGCAGCGCTGCGCGGCGAGCCGCGCGCGCAGCTGGTCTATGGCACGATGTTGTTCAACGGTGATGGCGGCGCGAAGGACTGGCCGCGCGCCTATGCATGGATCGTCCGCGCGGCTGCCGCCAACACGCCGAAGGCGTCCGAAGTCCAAGCGCAGATGGACAAGGCAATCCCGACCGACCAGCGCCAGCAAGGTCTCGAGCTCGCGCGCCGCTACGAGGCCGAGGCGCAACGCCCCGAACTGCCGCCTGCACTCGCCAGCAAGCCGGGCGGCGCTGGCGTGCGGAGCACCGACTTGCCGCCGTCCGCGTACGACCCCAACGTCCCGCGCAAACCCGAGGTGCTGGCTTTAGCGCCCGAGCGGCAGCCGAAGCGTCCTCAGCCGCAACGGCCACGCCCGCCCGCGCCGAGCCCCACCCCCGAACCAGCACGCGGGCCAGCGCCGACGGCGGTCGCGACCAGCCGCGGCGGCTGGAAGGTGCAGCTCGGCTCGTTCGGAGACCCCGCCAATGCGCGCAAGCTGTGGAGCCAGGTCGGTCGGCGGTTTAACGGCGCAGACGTATCCTATGTAAAGAGCGGCGCGATGACGCGCGTGCTCGTCGGGCCCTTCGCGTCGAAAGGCGCCGCGCAATCGGCGTGCGGATCGATCAAGCCGTGCGTGCCCGTCGCGCCATAAGCGCGGCGCACGCCACGCGTCAGGCGGTCACCCAATCGTCGCGCGCGATGCCCTGAGCGTAGAGCAGCGCCGAGAGATCACCGTGATCGATCCGTGCCGCCGCCGCTGCGGCGACGATCGGCTTGGCGTGGTAGGCGACGCCTAGCCCCGCTTCCTGGACCATCGCCAGATCGTTCGCGCCGTCACCGACCGCGAGCGTTTGCTCGGGCAGTAAGCCAAACTCGGCCCGCGCCGCGAGCAACGTCTGCAATTTCGTGTCGGAGCCAACGACGGGTTTCGCGACAATGCCCGTCAGCACGCCGTCGCCGAGCTCGAGCCGATTGGCGATCGCGCGGTGGAAGCCGATCCGCTCGGCGACCGGCTCGGCAAAGCGCGTGAAGCCGCCCGACACCAGGATCGCGGTCGCGCCACGCGCCCGCATCGTCCGCACCAGCGCCACGGCGCCCGGCATGATCGTCACGCGCTCGGCGAGACAGCGCTCGATCACCGCCTCGTCGAGCCCCTTGAGCAATGCGACCCGCGCGTCGAGCGCACCCTCGAAATCGAGCTCGCCGCGCATCGCCGCTTCGGTGATCGCCGCGATCTGTGGCTTGATGCCCGCATAATCCGCGAGCTCGTCGATGCATTCGACGGTAATCATCGTCGAATCCATGTCGGCGACGAGCAGCTTCTTCTCGCGCCCTTCGGCCGATTGCACGACGACATCGACGCCTTCGAACACACCCTCGAGCGCTTTGCGCGCGGCGTCGGGCGAAACACCGAACAGGATATCGACCGCCTTCTCGGGCTCGATCCACGCCGAGGTCGCCGGTGCGCAGCCAACAGCCGCAATCCGGTCGATCGCTGCAGAAAGATCGCCTGCGCTGAGCGTTTCCGATGCTATCAAGGTGGCAATGAACACAGTGAATCTCCCGCAGGTCGCGCTCATCGCAGGGCCGACCGCGAGCGGCAAGTCCGCACTCGGCATCGCGGTCGCCGAACGTCACGACGGAATCGTCATCAATGCCGATTCCGCGCAAGTCTATCGCGACCTACGCGTCCTGACCGCGCGCCCGACCGAGGCGGACGAAGCGCGCGTGCCGCACCGGCTGTTCGGCCATGTCGATGGCGCCGAAAGCTATTCCGCCGCGCGCTGGGCCGACGAGGCGCGCGCCGAGATCGACCGTGCGCACGCGCTCGGCAAGCTGCCCGTGCTGGTCGGCGGTACCGGCCTGTACCTGCGTACGCTGCTCGACGGAATCGCGCCGGTGCCCGAGATCGACCCGGCCGTCCGCGCGGAGGTCCGCGCGCTGCCGGTTGCGCAGGCGCATGCGGCACTCGCCGCGCTCGATCCCCCCGCCGCCGCGCGCCTCGCCCCCGCCGATACGACGCGCGTGGCGCGCGCGCTCGAAGTGGTGCGCTCGACCGGACGGACGCTGACACGCTGGCAAGAAGAGCGGATCGGCGGGATCGGTGAGCGGATCGCGCTCGCCGCGATCGTCCTGCTGCCCGATCGTGACTGGCTGTGGGCGCGCTGCGATAGCCGCGCGGCGACGATGCTCGCGGGCGGTGCGCGCGCGGAAGTGAGCGCGCTGCTCGCGCGCAGCGAAATCGTCCCCGAAGCCCCGATCCGGCGCGCCATTGGCGTCAGGGAGGTTGCTTCTACGTTGTTGGGAGAAATATCGCAAAAACAAGCGGTTGATGCAGTCGCACTCGCAACGCGGCAATATGCAAAACGCCAATATACTTGGTTCCGCAATCAGCCTCCGGCGAGCTGGCATCGGACCGCCGTGTTAGAAAGCGGCGAAAGAAGCAGCAGTTTAGGCATATTATTACGTCGATAGCCGTTGACACGCACATTTCGTTTCTCTAGCAGCACCGCTCGAACGCTGCTAATCGTTGGCGGCGCGACGGGAGACGAGACGTGACCGAGAAAAGCGGAGCAGACATCCTGATCGAGGCGCTGTGCGATCTCGGCGTGGAGGTCGTCTTCGGCTATCCGGGCGGTGCCGTCCTGCCGATCTACGACGCGCTGTTCCGCTCCGGGCGGATCAAGCACATCCTGGTGCGCCACGAGCAAGCCGCGACGCATGCCGCCGAAGGCTATGCCCGCTCGACCGGCAAGCCCGGCGTGGTGCTCGTCACCTCGGGCCCCGGCGCGACCAATGCCGTCACCGGGATCACCGACGCGCTGATGGATTCGATCCCGATGGTGGTGATCACCGGCCAGGTGCCGACCGCGCTGATCGGCACCGACGCGTTCCAGGAAGCCGACACGGTGGGCATCACGCGCCACTGTTCGAAGCACAATTATCTGGTGAAGGACCCGGCCAAGCTCGGCGACACGATCCACGAGGCGTTCTACATCGCCACATCGGGCCGCCCCGGTCCAGTGGTGATCGACATCCCCAAGGACGTCCAGGTCGCGACCGCGCGCTACACCAAGCCAGGTTCCATTCGCCACAAGACCTATCGCCCACAGATCAAGGCCGACCAGACCTCGATCGAGCAAGCGGTCGACATGCTCGCGGCCGCCGAACGCCCGATCCTCTACACCGGCGGCGGCATCATCAATGCCGGCCCGGCGGCGAGCCAGTTGCTGCGCGAACTCGCGCGGATCAGCGGCGCGCCCGTCACCTCGACGCTGATGGGCCTCGGCGCCTATCCGGCGAGCGGCGAGCAGTGGCTCGGCATGCTCGGCATGCACGGCACGTATGAAGCCAATCTGGCGATGAACAAGGCCGACCTGATCGTCTGCCTCGGCGCGCGCTTCGATGACCGGGTGACTGGGCGGCTCGATGCGTTCAGCCCGTTCAGCCGCAAAATCCACGTCGATATCGATCGCTCGTCGATCAACAAGAACGTGCGCGTCGATCTCGCGATCGTCGCCGATGTCGGCCACGCGCTCGAGGACATGGTCCGCGTGTTCAAGGCGCGACGCCATCCCAAGCCCGATCTCGCCGCCTGGTGGCAGATGATCGGCGAGTGGCGCGCCAAGAAAAGCCTCGATTTTCCAGAGGTTGATAACGACATCATGCCCCAGCGTGCGGTCCGCGCGCTGTGGGAGGCAACGCACAAGCGCGCCCCGATCATCACCACCGAGGTCGGCCAGCACCAGATGTGGGCGGCGCAGCATTTCGGCTTCGACGCGCCGAACAAATGGCTGACCAGCGGCGGCCTCGGCACGATGGGGTACGGCCTGCCCGCCGCGATCGGTGCGCAGCTCGGCAATCCCAAGGCGCTGGTGATCGACATCGCCGGCGAAGCCTCGATCCAGATGAACATCCAGGAGCTGGCGACGGCGAGCCAGTACCGGCTGCCGGTCAAGATCTTCATCCTCAACAACGAATATATGGGGATGGTCCGCCAGTGGCAGGAGTTGACCTATTCGAGCCGCTATTCCGAGAGTTACAGCGATTCCCTGCCGGACTTCGTCAAGCTCGGCGAGGCCTATGGCTGGAAGGGCATCCGCATCGAAGGGCTCGGCCAGCTCGACGACGGGATCGCCGCGATGCTCGACCATGACGGTCCGGTGATCGTCGATTGCCGCGTCGCCAAGCTGGCAAACTGCTTCCCGATGATCCCGAGCGGAGCGGCGCATACCGAGATGCTGCTCCAAGCGAGCGAAGTGTCGGGCGAAATGGACGACGAAGCGAAGGCGCTGGTTTAATGCACATCACCAAGGAAAAAGCCTCGCGCCACACTCTGGCGGTGATGGTCGACAACGAGCCCGGCATTCTCGCGCGGATCGCCGGCCTGTTCACCGCGCGCGGCTATAATATCGAGAGCCTGACGGTGTCCGACGTCACCGCCGACAAGGCGGTCAGCCGGATCACGATCGTGACCTCGGCGAGCGATGCGACGATGGAGCAGATCCTTGCGCAGCTCGACCGGCTGATCCCGGTGCATTCGGTGACCGACCTCACCGCGCTCGGCCCGCATGTCGAGCGCGAGCTTGCCTTGCTCAAGGTGTCGGGCACGGGCGATCACCGGATCGAGGCGCTGCGCCTCGCCGATGTCTATCGTGCGCGCGTCGTCGATGCGACCACCACCAGCTTCGTGTTCGAAGTGACCGGCGGGCGCGAGAAGATCGACACGTTCATCACGCTGATGCGCGAAGTCGGGCTGTGCGAGGTCGCGCGCACCGGGATCGTCGCAATGGCCCGCGGGAACGCGTCGATCTAGATTTCTCGCGTCGCCCCGGCGGAGGCCGGGGCCGTCCGGTTTGTGCGGACAGCGCCAGCAACGAAGCGGCCCCGGCCTCCGCCGGGGCGACGACTGCCAAAAAGGGACTACCATGCGCGTTTATTATGATGCCGATGCCGACCTGAACCTGATCACGTCGAAGAAGATCGCGATCGTCGGCTATGGCAGCCAGGGCCATGCCCACGCCCAGAACCTGCGCGATTCGGGCGTCACCGACATCGCCATCGCGCTGCGCGAAGGCTCGGCAACCGCGCAGAAGGCGTATGCCGCCGGCTTCAAGGTGATGACCAATGCCGAGGCAGCCGCCTGGGCCGACATCACGATGATCCTCGCCCCCGACGAGCATCAGGCCGCGATCTACGCCGACGATCTCCATGCGAACCTCAAGCAGGGCGCGACGATTGCCTTCGCCCACGGCCTCAACGTGCATTTCGGCCTGATCGAGCCACGCGCCGATCTCGACGTCATCATGATCGCGCCCAAGGGCCCGGGCCACACCGTGCGCAGCGAATATGTCCGCGGCGGCGGCGTCCCCTGCCTGATCGCGATCCACCAGGACAAGAGCGGCAACGCGCACGACATCGGTCTCGCCTACGCGTCGGGCGTCGGCGGCGGTCGTTCGGGCATCATCGAGACCAATTTCAAGGAAGAGTGCGAGACCGACCTGTTCGGCGAACAGGCCGTGCTGTGCGGCGGCATCACCCACCTCATCCAGGCCGGGTTCGAGACGCTAGTCGAGGCGGGCTACGCCCCCGAAATGGCGTATTTCGAGTGCCTCCACGAGACCAAGCTGATCGTCGATCTGCTCTATGAAGGCGGTATCGCCAACATGCGCTATTCGATCAGCAACACCGCCGAATATGGCGACATCACCACCGGGCCGCGGATCATCACGCCCGAGACCAAGGCCGAGATGAAGCGCGTCCTCGCCGACATCCAGTCGGGCCGCTTCGTCAAGAACTTCGTGCTCGACAACCGCGCCGGCCAGCCCGAGCTCAAGGCCGCGCGCAAGCAGGCAGAGGCACATCCGATCGAGAAGGTCGGTAGCGAACTCCGCGCGATGATGCCGTGGATCGGCGCGAACAAGCTGGTCGATCAGAGCAAGAACTGACCGCGTCCTGCGCCCCTCCCCTTTTGGGGAGGGGCTCACTCCAGCGAAACGCTTCGTTGCCGAAACGGGGTTTGACGCTGCGGCGCGGGCACCGCACTTGGGTATTTCTTAACAGGAGTATCTAATGCGCTTTAATCTGCTTCATGCTGCCACGACCGCCGCGCTGCTGATCGCCGCGCCCGCGCTCGCCCAGACCGCTCCGCCCGAGATGATGCGGGGGGCCGGCACCGTCGCCGACGTCAAGGCCGGCACCTACAAGATCGAGCCGAACCACACCCAGGTGACCTTCAGCGTCAGCCATTTCGGCATCTCGCCTTATGCCGGCACCTTCTCGAACGCCTCGGGCACGCTCACGCTCGATCCTGCCAAGCCCGCCGCGACCAAGCTCGACGTGACGCTCCCGATCGCGAGCGTCCAGACGACGAGCGATGTACTCACGGGTGAGCTCAAGAGCGCCGACTGGTTCGATGCCGCCAAGTTCCCGACCGCGACCTTCCGCTCGACCAAGGTCGCGCAGATCGCCCCCGACGCGGTGCAGGTCGACGGCACGCTCACGCTCCACGGCGTGACCAAGCCCGTCAGCTTCCGCGCGAAGCTGTTCGGCGCGGCGACCAACCCGATGAGCAAGAAGGCATCGATCGGCTTCCTCGGCCGGATGATGATCCGTCGCTCGGACTTCGGCGTGACGAAGTACGTGCCCGTCGTCTCGGACGAGACCGTGCTTGTCATCAACGCCGCGTTCGAACTGCAATAAGCGACGGCTGGCCGCCAGGGTAGCCGTACCGGGCTCACTGGCGGCTTCACCGGGTCTGGGGCTCAGGCGGGCACGAGTGCGCGGAAATACTCGGCGGTTTCGCGCGATACGCCCAGCAACAGCCCGTGGAGGCGACGATCGAAATCGTCGACGCTCTCGCGCCGCTCCCGGTGCACCATCATCCAGTCGCCAAACTCGCGATCCTCGGTTTCGCGATCGATCAGGATGCGCAGGTCGCGATGGCGCGGGTCGCTCGTGAGGCTGAGGAGGAGATCGGCGATGCTGTCGTTCGGCCCCTCGAGCGCCTGCAGGAACTCGGACCCTTGCGTGTAGAGCAAGCCGGTAATCCCATCGAGCCCGTTGCGCAGCGACGCCTGCCGCAGGATCGCCACGGACTCGTCCTCGGCCCGACCGCTGGGATTGGTCGTGACGCTGGTATAGATGATTTGACGCATGGCCGCTGGTTTACCCCAGCGCGTGCGTGCTGAAATTGATATCGCTCAACCCCATCTTGATGCTGGACACGGCCGATCGTCGAGCGCTATTCAACGCGCATGGATCTCGCCCTGGGCCTTACCTCGCTTCGACTTACGCGCCCTTAGGCGTGTATACTGCCGCGCGCCGGGACCGGCCAGCGCGGCGCGCCTGAGGATCCCCCGCCCCTAGCGAACCGCGCCCTACAACGGCGATTCCGAGCGAGACCGATCATGCTGCGTGACCCTTCGACCAAATACCGCCCCTTTCCGACGATCGACTTGGCCGATCGCCGCTGGCCGTCGCAGACGATCACCACCGCACCGCGCTGGCTGTCGACCGATCTGCGCGACGGGAACCAGGCGCTGATCGATCCGATGGACGCCGAGAAGAAGACCCGGATGTTCGACCTGATCGTCAAGGTCGGGATCAAGGAGATCGAAGTCGGCTTCCCCGCGGCTGGCGCGACCGAGTTCGATTTCATCTCGGGCCTCGTCAACAGCGGTCGCATCCCCGACGACACGATGATCCAGGTGCTGACGCAATCGCGCCGTGACCTGATCGAGAAGAGCTTCGCCTCGCTGCGTGGCGCGCCGCGCGCGATCGTTCATCTCTACAACGCCGTCAGCCCCGCCTGGCGCAAGATCGTGTTCGGCATGACCCGCGCCGAAGTGAAGCAGATCGCGATCGACGGCGCGATGATCCTGCGCGACCAGGCCGCAGCCCAGCCCGACACCGACTGGTTCTTCGAATACAGCCCAGAGACCTTCTCGACCGCCGAGCTCGATTTCAGCCTCGAGGTTTGCGAGGCGGTGATGGACGTGCTGCGCCCGACGCCCGACCACAAGCTGATCCTCAACCTGCCCGCGACGGTCGAGTGCGCGACGCCCAACGTCTATGCCGACCAGATCGAATGGTTCGGCCGCAACATCCGGAACCGCGACACCGTCGCGCTGAGCCTCCACCCGCACAACGACCGCGGCACCGGCGTCGCCGCCGCCGAGCTCGGGCTGATGGCGGGTGCCGATCGCGTCGAGGGCTGCCTGCTCGGCAATGGCGAGCGCACCGGCAATTGCGACCTGGTGACGGTCGCGCTCAACATGTACACGCAAGGCCTTAATCCGAAGCTCGATTTCTCGGACATCGATGCCGTCGTCAACACCGTGAACTATTGCACGCAGCTCCCCGTCCACCCGCGCACGCCCTATGCCGGCGACCTGGTGTTCACCGCTTTCTCGGGCAGCCATCAGGATGCGATCAAGAAAGGCTTCGCCGCGCAGGAAGCCAAGAACGATACGCTGTGGGAAGTCCCCTATCTGCCGATCGACCCCGCCGATCTCGGGCGCAGCTACGAAGCGGTGATCCGCGTCAATTCGCAGAGCGGCAAGGGCGGCGTCGCCTGGGTGATCGAGCAGGACAAGGGGCTCAAGCTGCCCAAGCGGCTCCAGGCCGATTTCATCCGTCACGTCCAGCGCCTCGCCGACGAGACGAGCCGCGAAATGAATGCGAGCGATATCTGGGGGCTGTTCGAGGCGACCTATCTCGCGCGTGACACGCATCGCTTCCGCTTGCTCGATTATAACGAGAGCGGGAGCGTCGGCGATCGCCTCTTCATCGGGCATGTCGCGGTCGATGGTGAGGAGCGCTCGATCTCGGGGCGTGGCAACGGCCTGATTTCGGGCGTGATCGCTGCACTTGGCGACACCACCGGGCCGCAGCTCGACGTTGTCGACTATAGCGAACATGCGATCGGCCACGGTGCCGATGCGCAGGCGGCGGCGTATGTCGAGTGCCGCACCGCTGGCGGGCAGACGGTATTCGGCGTCGGCATCGACGCCGACATCGCGACCGCGTCGGTGCGCGCCGTGCTCAGCGCCGCCAACCGCGCCTGATCCTCCCCGGCACGGGGAGGATCGCGCCTCACCGTGCCCGGATGATCTCACACCCGACGGCCGCGTCGGGATAGATGTCGGGCTTCGACGTCCGCACCGTCACGCGTTCGACGCGCGAGTCGGCGAGACACAGCGCGGCAATCGCCTCGCACAGCGTTTCCTGAAGGTGGAAGTGCCGCCCGGCGATCAGCGCATGGACACCGCTTCGAACGAAATCGTAATCGAGCACGGCGTCGATCCGGTCCTCGCTCGGCGGGGTCGGATAGACCACCTCCATCCGCACCGAGACGATCACACGCTGCGGTGCGGCGAGTTCTTCGGGGTGGATCCCGAGCCCCATCGTGACCTCTAGGCCCTCGAGGACTGTGGTGAAGCGGGCGGTCATGCGCGGTCCTCGAACATTACGTCGCGGTCGCGCTTGAGGAAACGCTGGCCGCAATCGACGAATATATTTTGTCCTTCCAGCCCTTCGGCATCGAGCAGGAAACCCACCGCGCGCGCGATATCGCCGGGGCCGACCGGGCGTCGCAGCAGGTTCTTCGATGCAGCGGCGACGAACTCCGCCTCGCTCTGGTCGGCGCTCGGCAACGACAGACCCGGCGACACCGCATTGACGCGGATCCGCGGCCCGAGGCCCTGCGCCAGCATCGTCGTCGCGCCGGTGAGCGCGATCTTGCCGCAGCTGTACGAGAAGAAGTCGGGATTGAGGTTGGCGACCTTCTGGTCGAGAATGTTGACGACCGCGCCGGCATCGAGATCGTCTTGCGAAGCGAGCGCGCTCGCCAGCAACACCGGCGCAGCGAGATTGACCGCCGCGTGCGTGCGCAGCGATGCCGCGGTGATGTCGGGCGGCGTATCATAGTCGAACAGCGACGCGCTGTTGACGAGCCCGTACAGCGGCCCGCCGAATACCGTGCGTGCGGCAGCGACAAGCGCCCCGGGAACGCCCGGATCGGCGAGATCGCCCGACACCGCGATCGCGCCGGGCAGCTCGGCGGCGAGCGCATCGGCGTCGGCGCTCGAATGATGGTGATGGATCGCGACCCGCCACCCCTGCCCCGCAAGCTGCCGCGCGATCGTCGCGCCGAGCCGACGCGCCGCGCCGGTCACCAGAACGGTTCGCGCAGCGCTCATCCGCGCCCGATCAGCGCGAGCACTTCCTTGCGGCTGCGTTCGTCGTCGCGGAACACGCCCATCATCCGGCTCGTCACCATCGTCACGCCCGGCGTGCGCACGCCACGCGCGGTCATGCAGGCATGGCTCGCCTCGATCACCACCGCGACGCCGAGCGGCTTGAGGTTGGTCCAGATACAGTCGGCAACCTCGGCGGTCAGCCGCTCCTGCACTTGCAAGCGGCGCGCAAAGGCGTGGAGCACGCGTGCCAATTTGGAGATTCCCACGACATAATTTCCCGGCAGATAGGCGATGTGCGCCTTGCCGATGATCGGCGCCATGTGATGCTCGCAATGCGACTGAAACGGGATGTCCTTGAGCAAGACGATCTCGTCATAGCCGCCGACTTCCTCGAACACGCGCGACAGATGCTTGGCCGGATCGTCGGTATAACCGACGCAATATTCCTTCCACGCCCGCGCGACTCGCGCCGGCGTGTCGCGCAAACCCTCGCGCGTGGGATCGTCACCCGTCCAGCGGATCAGCGTGCGAACCGCATCGGCAACCGCATCGGGCACCACAATCTTGCCGTCAGCGCCGACCTGAGTGCTGCCGAAATCTTCGTCTTTACGTCCGTCCACGCTGCTTCCTTCGCGATCCACCCATGCAATGACCGTACGGCGGCTTGGGTTCGCCGTACTGCAACATGGAAATAGTCCTTATTTGCAACTCTACCGGGCGGCTTGCGCCATTGCACGCCCCCGCCGTTAGGTAATTTAGCCCATTGACTATGCCTCGCCATTTAACGAACCTGATCTTCGAAAACCGTCATCCGGCACAGACTGGAGGCGGCAGAGACAGGGGATGCCATCATGAAGAAATTCGAACTGCTCGCTGCGTCGGCGTTGGTCTCGCTCTACGCGTGTCCCGCAGCGGCGCAAGATACAAGTGCAACGGCGCCAGCCCCGCAAAGCGCGCCGTCGCGACCGACCCCGAGCAGCGCCAGCCAGGACAGCACCGACGATATCATCGTTACCGCCGCAAAGCGCGAGCAATCCTTGCAGGACGTGCCGATCTCGGTTTCCGTGACCAGCCAAGCGACGATCGAACGGGCGCAGATCAGGGATCTGATCGACCTGCAGTCGGTCGTCCCCTCGCTCAAAGTGCCGCAGCTCAACGCAACCGGGCAGACGAACTTCATCATTCGCGGCTTCGGCAACGGCAACGGCAATGACGGTATCGAAAGCTCGGTCGGCGTTTTCATCGATGGCGTCTATCGCTCGCGCACGTCGTCGGCGCTCGACGATTTGCCTGAGATCGAACGCGTCGAAGTGCTGCGCGGCCCGCAGTCGACATTGTTCGGCAAGAACGTTTCGGCCGGCGCTATCAGCATCACGACGCGGCGCCCATCCTTTGCATGGGGCGGCAAGGCCGAGGTCAGCATCGGCAATTACGGGCTGATCAACCCTAAGGCGACGATCACTGGACCGATCACCGACACGCTCGCTTTCCGGCTTTCGGGCAGCGTCAATCAGCGCGACGGGTATTTCAGAAATCTGACGACCGGCGCGAAGATCAATGACCGCGATCGCGCCTCGATCCGCGCCGACATTCTGTTCGAGCCGTCGTCGGACTTCTCGGTCCGCGTCATCGGCGACTACAACCTCGTCAAGGAAGTCTGCTGCGGCGTCACCTCGATCTTCAACGGGCCGCGTACCCTTGCGATCGGGGCGGCGGGCTTCGCGATCTCCGACACGACCAAGATCTTCGACCGCAACGTCATCTTCAACACCGACCCTAAAAATCGCCTGCAAGGTAAGGGCATTTCCGGTGAGATAGACTGGAACCTCGGGATCGCGAAACTGACCTCGATTACCGCGTATCGCGAGCAAGTGAATGAGTCGAACCAAGACATTGATTTCACCGGCGCCGATGTCTCGAACAATATCACGGCAAACAAGATCAAGACGTTCACGCAGGAAGTGCGGTTGACGTCAAACAGCGACGGCCCGTTCAGCTGGCTGCTCGGCGGCTTTTACCAGCACGAAAACGTCGACACTGGCCGCGACATCCGTTTCGGCAAGGACATCCGCACCTTCGTGAACGGGCTGACCGGCGGGCCTGGGGGACTGATCTTCGCGCTTGAATCGCTCCAGCGCGCCACCAACCCTGCAATTACCCCCGGCAGCTATTATTTCACGCAAGGCCAAGGGATTTCTGATCGCTACAAGCTCAAGCAGGACAGCTATTCGATCTTTGGCCAGGCAGACTATAAGATCACAGATCGTCTCACCATCACAGGCGGGCTCGCCTATCTCAACGATCGCAAGGCCGCGGTATCGAACGTCGTCCTCAACGACCGTTTCTCGCTTCTGAACCTTGAAAATGTTCCCGGTCTGGGCGTTCTCCCATTTGCCGCGCTGCCTGCATCGATCTCGGGCTGCCTGCTGCAAAAGGGCTTCAATCCGGCGACGACCGCAGGCAACGTGCCCGTCAATCTGTTCGGCGCATCGCTCGGCTCCTCGCTGCCGGGTCCAGGCAGCGCACCCTGCCCAGCCTCGCCGGCCGGACTCAATCCATTCGGCCTCAACGCTCTCCAGTTCTTCTACGGCAACAGCCCTGCGCACGCGCCGATCAACTTCCCCAACGCGACGGAATCGGGCATTCTCAAGGGTGACAAGGTCACCTATGCGGCTCGCGCGGCGTACAATTTCGGGGTCGTTAACGCCTATATCAGTTACTCGACCGGCTGGAAGGCGGGCGCCTTCAACCTGTCGTCGGACAGCCGCCCACCGCTCAACGGCGTCGGACGCACCGCAGCACCGGAGAATGTTACCGTTTACGAAGCCGGATTGAAGGCCAGGTTCAAGGGCGGCTATTTCAACGTCGCGGTCTTCAAGCAGACCATCAAGGGCTTCCAGTCAAACGCCTTCACCGGGCTGGGCTACAGCCTGGTCAATGCCGGCCAACAATCCGTCAAAGGGTTCGAGATCGACGCCGCGTACAAGCCAATCCCGTGGCTGTCGCTCAATGGCGCGGTGACCTATCTCGATCCGAAATATGACAGCTTCACAGGCGCGGCGTGCGTTTCGTACGACACGGTGCGGTGCCCGATCAATCCGCTGACCGGCCTCATTCCTAATTTCCGCAACCTCACCGGGACGAAGCCGACGGGCATTCCCGAGTGGAGTTCGTCGGTTTCGGCGGTCATCTCGCACACCTTCAGTCCAAGCGTCAGCGCCTATCTGCGCGGCGAATACGACTATACCAGCAAGTTCCAGCTCACCGATACGGTGCCACCGGCGCTCAACACCTATGGCCAGAACAACGTCAATGCGAGCCTTGGCTTCACCTTCGAGAAGGCCAAGCTCGAGGCGATGCTGTGGGTTCGCAATTTGACGAAGGACAACCAGTTGATCAGCGCATTCCCGACGGTTGCACAGGATGGGAGCTATAGCGGCTATCCCAATCAGCCGCGGACCTATGGCTTGACGCTGCGCAAGGCGTTCTGATCGGTCGGTTGGAGCCCCCCGATGCAACCGAATGCCTGCGCCGTGCGCTGCATTGCTACAGACAAGGAGCGTAGCAATGACCGAACCAAAGAAGGGTGATCACGTCACCTGGAAATCGCACGGCGGCACGGCACACGGCGTGGTCGAGAAGAAGCAGACCAAACCGACCACGATCAAGGGGCACAAAGTCGCCGCAACACCCGAGAATCCCGAGTTCATTGTTAGGAGTGACAATGGCGGAAAGGCAGCGCACAAGAGCGCAGCGCTAACGAAGGCGTGAAACCGATGTCGGTTTTAACGGCACATCAGGAAAGACAATCTATGGCCAAGACCCCAACCGCAAAGAGCGACGCCCCCAAGACTGGCGGCATCTTTGCGCCCATCACGCCTTCGGCCGACCTCGCCGAGATCGTCGGCGCGGACAAGCTGCCGCGGAGCGAAGTGATCAGCAAGGTCTGGGCGTACATCAAGCAGCATGAGCTCCAGAACCCGGAGAACAAGCGCGAGATCGTCGCCGACGAAAAGCTGAAGAAGATCTTCGGCAAGGACCGGGTCACGATGTTCGAGATGAACAAGCATCTCGCTGGCCATATGAAGGCCTGAGCGCTTCCACACAGTTTAGCACCATGGCACCGACACTCCTCACGGACTGTCGGTGTCTTGCGTTTGAGCGCCGGCAAAGGATCGGTCTGCTACCCGGCCGCACTCACGTCTTCGCGGCGATGGATCAGCCCGCGAGTTTTGCCGCCGCGTTCACGACAGCGCGCGCCGCGGTCGCCTCATTGGCTTCCGCCATCGCTTCCCACGCATAAGCCGACCGCTCGTGCATCTCGCGACGGTTGGCGAGCGTGGTCTTCTGCGCGGCTTCACGCTGCGCAGCGGCGTTGGCGCGGTAGGTTTCGCTGGGTGTCATAGGATTTCACGATTCCGCGGGCGGCGATCCGCCCGTCTCATTAGGTTGCGGCAAGCAAGGGTGGTCTGGCGTGCGTTCAGCTATCGCGGCGCTCCAAACCCCCGTCGGACGACATTGGTGCCCCCGAGTGGATTCGAACCACCGGCCTGCGGTTTAGGAAACCGTCGCTCTATCCACCTGAGCTACGGGGGCTCCGGGGATGTCCCTAGATTTGCAGCGCCCCCAGGTCAATCTCGATCACATCACAGCCCGTGCAGAGTTGAGTTGCACGCGGCCTGTCAGCGGTAGGCGTGAACGATCATGCGGCGGGTTTTCAAGTCTGCTCGCGGCAACCAGGAAACTGCATGAGGCTTGCCGGCAATCGTGACGTCGATCCGCGAAAAACCCAACCGCTCGAGCAGCAAGCGCACCAGCGCGGGATTGGGCGCCCAGAAATTGGTCGGATCCCCGCCGAGCTCGTGGCTCTGGATGAAACGTGCCAACGGCGCCTTGGTATTGATCATCGTCGTCTCGGTTTCGACGACCAAATGATCCCGGCACATTGCCGCGGCCGCCTCGAGATGGCGGTAGATGTCGGTGACGTGATACAGGACGCCGAGGAACAGCACGACATCAAACTGACCGAACTTTTCGGGCGTCAGACCCAATGGCTCGACGTCGAACGAGCGGACCTTCGAGCCAAGCCGGGAATGAATGAAATCAAAGCCGTCCTTGGTGCCCCAGCCCGGCCCGGACCAGCAGAAATGATCGGTCGCCAGCACATCCGCGGCACCGCGCCGCTCCGCCTCGAACGAGAAATACCCATCCCAAGCGCCGATATCGAGCACGCTTTTGCCGGTCAGGTCATCGGGCAGGATCGCCGCGGCCTCGCGCCGGAGAATCGCTTCGGACTTATAGCCCTTGATCGATTCACCGTCGGGCAAGTCGAACGAATGAAACCATTGAATGCCATGCGCTACGCAATCAGCTAGATTCGCCACTTACGCTATTCCCTGCTTTTATCGGTTACGTCGCGATAGGTTTCGAACGAGGTGCCAAGGCTCGCAGCATTGGCGGAGGATCGAGCCCGGCGGCCCCTGCGGTGCCGTTGGTCTGAACCATAGCTGCCGGGGCGGGGCAACCGCAAATTCGCTCTAATCAACGCTGCGCACGATGTTTGTATCACGGGCAGGTCACCAAGCAGAACACGCCAGCCAGCGCCCGCAATAGGGTCAGCCGCACCCGACTGCCGTAACAAACCCGGTCAGTTCACCGATCGGGGCGGGACGACTGGCAGGGGTAGCGCAGCGATCGGGACGCCGTCGTCGATCAACGCTTTGGCCTCCGCCACCGTGGTTTCTCCGTGGATCGGTGTGGACGCCGTCTCCCCGACATGCATCGCACGCGCCTGGTCGGCAAAACCGCGGCCAACCCATTGCGAGGTTTCAAGCATTTGCGCCTGTGCAGAGGCCAGAGCGTTCAGCGCGGCCTTAATTGCTTGCGGCGTGGGTTGCGCTAACGAATCCGGCTTGGTGACGGCGACCGCGCTGCGGCTATTCCCCTTGGCGCCGACGTTGGGCGCCATCACGGCCTTGGTTACCGTCCGATCGCCGCAGATCGGGCACGCCAGAAGGCCGCTCTCCTGCTGATCCTCAAACGCGCGGCTCGACCCGAACCACGCCTCGAACACGTGCGTCTTCGAACAGCGCAAATCGAACACGATCACGCCGCCGTGACCTCGGGGATCGGGCGACGGTGCGCGAGGACCGGAATCCGCGCTCGCACATCGGCGATACGGGCCGCGTCAATCTCGGCAAAACCGAGCCCCGCCGCGTCGTCCATGTCGAGGATCACCTCGCCCCATGGATCGACGACGAGCGAATGGCCGTAGGTCTCCCGTCCGTCCTGGTGCGTCCCGGTCTGTGCAGCGGCGACGACATAGGCGCCCGCCTCGATCGCGCGTGCGCGGAGCAGCACATGCCAGTGTGCGGCACCAGTCGGCTTGGTAAAGGCGGCAGGCACCGCGAGTACCGTCGCGCCGGCGTTGCTCAATGCGCGATAGAGATCAGCAAAGCGGAGATCGTAGCAGATCGACAGGCCAAGCGCTCCTGCCGGTGTCTGCGCGACAACGGCGCCCGCGCCCGGGGCATAGCTCGCCGATTCGCGCCAGCTCTCCCCGCTCGGCAAATCGACGTCGAACAAATGAAGCTTGTCGTAACGCGCGCGGATCGCGCCGCTATCGTCGATCACAAATGCGCGGTTCGCGAGCCGACCGTCAGGGCCGAGCACCGCAAGCGATCCGAGATGGACCCAAAGGCGATGCTCCGTCGCGGCCGATCGCACGGCCGACAGCACCGGGTCGTCCTCCTCGCGGCGGAGGTGCTGCGCCGCACGGCCGCGGTCCCGATCGACCAGCCCCGACATTTCCGGGGTGAACAGCATCGCCGCACCGGCCGCGGCGGCGTCCGCAACGGCCGATACGATCGTCCTGGCGTTGGCGGCGGGATCGATCCCGCTCGTCATCTGCGCCAGCGCGATCTTCATGCCGCCAGCAGCGCGTCCAGCTTGCCCGCGCGCTCGAGCGCGGCGAGATCGTCCGATCCGCCGACATGCTTCCCGTCGATGAAGATCTGCGGGACGGTGGTGCCGCCATTGGCACGTTCGAGCATTTCGGCACGCTTGGGGCCGCCCATCGTGATGTCGAACTCCTCGGGCGTGGCGCCCTTCGAGGCGAGCAGCTTCATCGCACGCGCGCAATAGGGACAGAAGGCTTTGGTATAGATTTCGATCTTTGGCATCGATCAAAGATGTGGACGCAAGGCGGTGTTGTCAATCAGCGAGCGTCGCGCGCGTCGTCGAGGACGCGCGCCCAGCACAGGATCGAGACCTTCGCAGCCCCCGCGCGCAAGAGGACGCGTACGCACGCATCGGTGGTGGCGCCGCTGGTGTAGATGTCGTCGATCAGGACCACTGTCTTGCCGCGCAGGCGTGCATGCGGATCGACCACGCGAAACACCCCCGCCACTGCCCGCGCCCGTGCCTTGGCGCCCATACCGCGCAGCGGCGGTGTGGCCCGCACGCGGCGGAGCAGAAGCGGATCGTTCGGCACGTCGCATGCAATCGTCAGCGCGTGCGCAATCAGCGCCGCCTGGTTGAAGCCGCGCGACCATAAGCGCCAGCGGTGCAACGGCACCGGGATCAGCAACGCCGCATCGGCGGGCATCAGCCGCGCCATCTGGCGCCCGACGGTCTCGGCGAGGGCGGTGCGGCCACCATATTTCAGGCGGAGCGCAACGGTGCGCGCGACCTCGCCATAGGCGACTGCGGCGTGGATGCCGGCATGGTCGGGCGGGTCGGCGAGGCACTGCGCACAGAATGCGTCGTCGCCGCGATCATAGGCGAACGGACCGTTGCATCCGGCACACCAGGGCGGCGCTAGAAAGCGCAATTTGCCCCAGCACTCGGCGCAGAACTGATGGTCGTCGCCCGTTACGCCGCCACATCCCGGGCAGCGCGGCGGAAGCGCGAAATCGGCGACGAAGCGCAAGGGGATAAGCCAGGGCGACACGCCGGCCCTTGTCGCGCGGCCTCGCCAGCGGCACAAGCGCGGCAATGAGTGTCCCCGATATCTTCGACCGCGATGCGCGCCGCCTTCGCCGCGACCGCGCCGCCCCCGGCTTTGCCGCGTTCGATTTCCTGCGCACGGCGATGCTCGACGGGATCACCGAGCGATTGGCGAGCGTGACGCATCGCTTCACCGACATGCTCGATCTCGGCTGCTTCGACGGCGCGCTGCAAGGCCCCGAAGGCGCGACCGTCACGCGCTGCGACGCGGGCGCGGCGTTCGCGGCGCGCGCAGGCGGCATACAGGCGGACGAGGACCGGCTCCCCTTTGCCGCCGGCGCGTTCGACCTGGTCGTCTCGGTGGGCGTGCTCGACAGCGTCAACGATCTGCCGGGTGCTTTGACGCTCGCGCGGCGTGCGCTGCGGCCCGATGGGCTGTTCCTCGCGGCGTTTTGCGGGATGGGTACGCTGTCGACGCTGCGCGCGGTCCTGCGCGAGGCCGAAGGCGATCGCCCCGCGGCGCGGATCCATCCGCAAATCGACGTGCGATCAGCGGGGGACTTGCTGATGCGCGCCGGCTTCGCGCTCCCGGTTGCCGATATCGAGCCGCTGAGCGTGCGCTATCGCGGCATCGGTGGCTTGCTCCGCGATCTGCGCGGGATGGGCGGCACCAACATCCTGCGCGACCGCACCCCGTTACGCCGCGACACGCTCGCGCGCGCGGCAGACCTGTTTGCGGCGCGCGCGGAGCCCGACGGCAAGACCGTCGAGCATTTCGATATCGTCTATCTTACCGGCTGGTCCCCTGCCCCGTCGCAACCCAAACCGGCGCGACGCGGCAGCGCGACCGCATCAATGGAGGGCGTGCTCGGGCGACCGGCCGGCAGCGCGCGCTCAGCCGATCATCCCGTCGCCAATCCCCTTGGCGAGCATCCGTCCGATCGCATCGAACAGTGAGTCCATTGCGACGGGCTTGAACAACACTTCGTCGGCCCCCTCGGCGAGGCACCGCTCGCGCAGATCGACCGCAGTATCGGCGGTGAGGACGATGACCGGCAGATCGGCCTTTGCGTCGCCGCGCCCGCGGATGCGGCGCAATGTCTCAAAGCCATCCATCCCCGGCATGCGCAGGTCGAGCAACACGATCACGAAGTCTTGAGTGTCGATCAGCGCGAGACCGGCCTCGCCGCTCTCGGCACCAGTCATGGTTGCGCCCGCGACATCGAGCATGTCCTTCACAACACGGCGATTCATTGGGTCGTCTTCGATGAACAGAATATTCATCACACCACTGCCAAGCGATTAAAGGGGTAGGACACATACGACATTACGGAATCTCTATTTCATGCCGCTTGAGTGACACGGGTGAATACGGTGCGACTATCATCGGGGGCGCTGTCGAACAACACCGCCGCAAGCGCAACGCCCGCGATCGGTTTGGCGACAAGCTGATCGATCCCTGCGACGGAAAAACGGACACGGTGCGCTTCATCGGGTGCAGGCCACAACAATGTCGTCCGTACGGGACAGCTACCGAGCGTGGCAAGCGCCGCATCGAGATCCGGCTCGGCCGTGATCGTGCCGTCATCGATCAGCACATGGGCGACACCGCCCTCCCCGATCCGGGCGACCGCTTCGTCAACCGACGACGCGAACACGATCTCGCCCGCGCGCGCGGCGAGCACGGCGCGCAACATGCTTCGCGAAATGGGGTTGCGGTCGAGAATGAGGAGCGCGGTCGCCTCCACGGCCGGATCCACCGCGACCGCCGCGGGGGCTGCAGCCAGTCGCAACGGCAGTTCGAGCGTGAAGGTCGACCCACTTCCGACTGCGCTCGTGACGCCGATCGCGCCGTCCATCGCCTCGGCCAGGTTCAGACAGATGGCAAGGCCAAGACCCGTGCCGCCGAATTGCCGCGTCGTCCCCGCATCGACCTGTCGGAACGATTCGAAGATGATGCCGAGCTTGTCGGCGGGAATGCCGATCCCGCTGTCTGTGACCGCGATCGCCAGGACCGAATCGCGCGCCGATGCGGCAAGCCGGATTTCACCCGCCGCGGTGAACTTCAGCGCGTTCGACAACAGGTTGAAGGCGATCTGCCGCACGCGCGCGGCGTCACCGACAACGTGATCGGGGCAACCGTCGAGGTCGAGCACGAAGCGCACGCCCTTCGCACGCGCTTGCTCCTCCCACAGCCGTGAGACGTCGCGCAGCGTAGCCTTGAGATCGTACGGCACGTCTTCGAGCGTGAGGTTGCCGGTTTCCATCTTCGCCACATCGAGAATGTCGTCGACGAGGGCCCGCATCGAGACGCCCGCACCGTGGACGACGCCGATCCGATCCCGCAACGAATCGGTTAGCGTCCGGTCGGCGAGCATCACCTGCGTCATGCCGAGGATGCCGTTGAGCGGCGTGCGGATCTCGTGGCTGGTCGTCGCGAGAAACTCGGTCTTGGCGGCGAGCGCCTTGGCGAGCGCGGCATTGGTCTTGGCAAGGTCGACGTTGGCAGCGCGCACCTCGTTGCGGCTGCGGCGGATCGTGATCAAGCCGAAAGCGAGCATCGCCATGATGATCAGCGTCGCGACCGCGGCGCCTCCGAAGATCGTTTGCTGAGTGCGGGCACGCAGCTTCGCATCGTCGATGTTGCGCTGCAGTTGCGCGCGCCGGAGCTTCTCGAGGTTGAGCTCCTGGCTCGCGAAATCGAACCGCGCGGCGGCGAGCGCGGTGTTGGCCGAAGCGGCCAGCTCGGACGTCTTGTCGTCGAGCGCCTTGAGCGCCTCGAGATGGATCAGCGCCTGCGCCTGATTCCCGGCCTGTTTGAAGATGTCATAAGCGGTCTGATGCGCCTCGCGAACGTCGAGCGTGGGGGCTTTGGGATCGACATTGACGAGGGCGCGCGTGATCAATCGTTCGGAGAGCGTCAAATGGTCGCGTAATCGAGCGGACCAAGCGGAGAGCACCAGGAATTGATTGCGATCGGCGAGCGCTTCCGCACCACGCGATAATTCCGCACCCTGCGCAATCGTCTTGTCCGCGGCACGCACTTGCCCCTCGAGGAGCTCAACGCGGGCTATGTTCCGCAATGTTTTAGCGGTGAGCAAAGAACTCTTAAGACTGCGAGTGATAATTAGCGTAGTCTGGAACTCGGCCAAAGCACTCTTGAATCGACCCAGCTCCTTCAAAGCATTACCACGATTATTGTGGATTGAGTAAAGTAGCTGCGGGTCACCGTCAAATACGTCTAGAGCCTGGCCGTAATACCTCAGTGCAGTTTGGTTGTCATTTGCCTCTTGATATAGAATTCCGATACAAATCAAGGCAATAGAACGGCTTCGCGTCTCGCCAACTTCGTGAAAAATCTGGTGAGCTCTTTGATAAGACGATAAGGCACCTGCCACATCCGCCGTCGATGTTTGCAAACCGCCCTTGGAAAGCAGTAAATCACCATTTAATTTGGTGACAGGCCCTGCCGTTGAAACAAGCGCTATCGCACGATCGATGAGGGGTGTCGCGCGGCCGCTTTCATTGAGTTGGAGATAGGCTTCGCCCTGCAACCATAGCGCGGTCGCGACTCCAATCGCTCGGTTGCGCCCACTCTTGCGGGAAGCCAGCGCCTCTGCCCGTCTCGCAAGTTCGATAGCTTGCGCGGGAGCGACGACCATTTTGGATTTAGCTTCTGCTGTCAAAGCCTCAAAGCTAGCGGACGTAGATTGAAGATCACGAGCGCCAGCCTGATGAGCGACGAATCCAGCAACAATCGCCACCGCTACCAAAATCGCAATCGCGCGTAGGAAGGGCCGCCACATTATCGGCATGATATTATATGAAGTGTTAAAAGCGCGCTAACTTCTAAATTTTGAAGGTTCAGGCACTTTTCCAGAACGCTGCCGAA
Organism: Sphingomonas sp. PWP1-2; assembly: GCF_049898305.1. Taxonomy (NCBI): domain Bacteria; kingdom Pseudomonadati; phylum Pseudomonadota; class Alphaproteobacteria; order Sphingomonadales; family Sphingomonadaceae; genus Sphingomonas; species Sphingomonas sp. PWP1-2. The sequence continues at coordinate 131,788 of NZ_JAFCXM010000002.1, read as the reverse complement.
CGCTGGAACATCGACTTGCGCGGATCCTCTGCCGGGCGCTCGCGGTAATCGTGGAGGAAGCGCCGAAAGGCATCAATCGAGACCGGGCGGCTGATCAGATATCCCTGGATCATGTCGCACCCCATTACCGATAGGAGCGCCATCGCCGCTTGGGTCTCGACGCCTTCGGCCGTCACTTCCATGTCGAGCGCATGCGCGAGGTCGATCGTCGATCGCACGATCAAGGGATCGCGATTGCTGCTGGTCAATTGCAAGACAAACATCTTGTCGATCTTGAGCTCGCGCGCCGGCAGCTGCTTAAGATAGGCGAGCGACGAAAGCCCCGCCCCATAATCGTCGATCGCAATTACGATGCCTTGATCAGCCAGAATCTGCAGGTTCGCGATGGCGCATTCCGGATCGCGAATAACGGCGGTCTCGGTGATCTCAAAGCCGATCTTGACGCCGCCTTCGCGCACCGCGGCGCATGCCGTTTCGACGAAATGCTTGTCGCCGAGCAACTGGCCGGAAATGTTGATGAAGATCGTCAGGTCATGGCCGTCGGCGGCGAGCACGCGCTGGTCGCGGATCACTTCGTCGATCGTCCAAAGCGTCAGTGCGGAAATTTGCCGAGCTTCCTCGGCGACCGTGATGAAGTCACCGGGCAGGATCAATCCGCGAGTCGGGTGCTGCCAGCGGACCAGTGCCTCGGCGCTGGTGATTTCCTGCTTACGAACATGCACCTTGGGCTGATACTGAAGGAACATCTCGCCACCCGCGATGGCGCGCGGCAGCTCGCGCGTCAGTGTCAGGCGATCGAACGCGGCAGTGCCCGCCGATAGATCGCGCAGGACGGTGTCCTGATCGGCATGGGTATCGTCGAGCGCCCCTTCGGCTTCTTCGACCAAGCGGACATCTTCGGTCGTACCACGCGGCGCCCCGGCTGCCCCCACCAGAATCTCGAAAGCGTGCAATTCGGTGTCGATGTCGAACGGTCGCGCCGTTGCCTCTCGCAACTTTGCAACAGCAGCTTCAAGCGCTCCGAAGCCGTCACCGATAAACGCCACTTCGATCGTAGCACGACCGATCGCCAAGCTCGACGCCTCGGGCAACGCCACCGCAATGCGCGCCTCGAGTTCGCGCGCGAGGTCTTCGGCGCGGGTTGGCCCGAGATGACGGCGCAGCGCGGCAAAATTTCCGATCTGGACGAGGCACACGAACTGCCACGCACCGATCCGGACAGGCGCCGCGCCGCGTTGCAGACCACGTTTTACGCTGGTGCGGCGCGAGGGTGCGACGCTGGCCACGGTAGTGGCGCCATCGGCAGCACCGCGTGGCGATGAACCCCGGGCCGGACGCCGGGGGGGAAGGTGAGGTTGCAGGATGCGCGCCATGACACTGGGCTAACCGCCAGCATTGAAGGAACAGTTAAGGCACACCCGGAACGAGGCCGACCGGGCAAAGTCTGATTGATTCATCGTTAACAGTGCATTAAGGATGTTTTGCATCCAACTGGATGCGTATGGGAGAAAAGTAATGTTGCGTTTTATCCTCGCGATGATCTACGGCGAAAACGCTCGCCCCTTCTAAACCTCGTTCCGACCCGACACGAACGAAATCAGGTCCTTTTTGGAGCGAGTTATCGGCAGTGTCGGGTCATCTCTTCCTGGATCTCATATTCGAAGTTAAGATTGCCCAATATAAAACTGCGTACCCGATGATCGTTTCTGATCTGGCGGACGCACTCGATTGCAGTTCGGCCGACACTTCGCCCAACAAATAATTTTTTGTGGCGTTTAACGCAACGCCTCTATCAACCGCCGCATAAACGCCGCGCCGCGCTCGAATTGAGCGACCTCCAGATACTCATCCGCCTGATGTGCTTGCTCGATCGAGCCCGGCCCGCAGATGATCGTCGAAAACCCCGCACCCTGAAATTGCCCGGCCTCGGCTGCATAGGGCACGACACGCGCCGGACCATTGTCTCCAGCCAGGCGCCGCGCCAGCGTTTCGGCCGCACCACCGGGCTCGGGCGCGAACGAAGGCGTTGCGGAGCGACGCGCGACAACGACACCGGCATCGGCAAACCGCGCCTTGAGCGCCTGATCTTCCTCCGCGCAGGCGGCAAGGAACGGCGCGATGATCGTATCCGGATCCTGCCCCGGCGGCGTCCGCAGATCGAAGGTGAAGCCGCACTCGCGCGCCAGGATGTTCACCGCAGTTCCACCCTGCATCAGGCCAATCGTGAGGGTCGCATGCGGGGGGTGATAGAGCGATTCGGGATCGGGATGCCGCTCGAACGATTCGGCCAGTACGCGCAACTGGGTCATGAGCCCAATCGCGACCATATTGGCCGAGACTCCGAGGTGCGTCAGGCTCGAGTGCGCCTCGTGCCCCGTCACCGTCACGCGCCAGGTCGAAATGCCCTTATGGCCGCTCACGACCTCCATATCGGTCGGCTCGCCGACGATGACGGCGATTGGCGCCGGCAGCTCGGCGACCAGTGCGCGGATCATCGACGGCGCGCCGAGGCAGCCAACCTCCTCGTCATAGGAGAAGGCCAGATGCAGCGGCCGAGCGGTTTCGCCGCGCGCAAAGCCCGGGACCGCCGCCAACGCCAGCGCGAGAAAGCCCTTCATGTCGCATGTCCCGCGACCGTAAAGCCGCTCGCCACGGCGTGTCAGCGTAAACGGATCGCTCGCCCACGCCTGCCCGTCGACGGGCACGACATCGGTGTGCCCTGACAGGACCACCCCGCCCGGCACGGCCGGCCCGACCGTTGCATAAAGATTGGCCTTCGAGCCATCGGCATTCGCGACGCGACGCGATGCCACTCCGAGGCCACCGAGGTACGCCTCGACATATTCGATCAGCTGAAGGTTCGAATCACGCGAAGTGGTGTCGAAACCGATCAGCGCTTCGAGATGAGTCAGCGCGGCGGTTTGCAGGTCGTCGGAAAGGTCCATCGGCCAATCCTAGGCGTCCCGCGCACCGCTGCCAATCACCCGGCCTTGGCTTCCTCCCAGCCCCCGCCGATCGCCTTGAACAACGCCGCCGTGTCCTGCCGCAACTGCGCGTCGCTCGCGACGAGTTGCTCGCGCGCGCTGAGCACGGTGACTTGCGCGTCGATCAGCGCGTTCTGCGCAACGAACCCTGCGCTATATTGCGCATAGACCGCATGGTTGGTCGCTTCCGCATCGGCGACCGCGCGACGCAGCGCCGCGTTGCGCCGTCGCTCGGCGTCGATCCGAGCGAGCGGATCCTCGACATCGCGTAACGCGCCAAGCACCGTTGCCTGATATTGGAGATACGCCTGTTCGCGGTCCTCCTTGCGCACACCGACCGTCGCGCGACGCCGGCCCCAGTCGAGCAGCGGAAACGTCACGCCGCCGACGCCCGTTGCCTGGATGCTGTCGCGCGAGAACAGCGAGGCGAGCGACGTCGACAGGAGCTCCGCCATCCCGGTGAGTTTGAACTTCGGATACAGATCGGCCACCGCGACACCGATATCGGCGGTCGACGCCGCGAGGTTGCGCTCCGCCATGCGGATATCGGGACGCCGCCGCAGCAAGTCAGATGGCAGCCCTGCCGGCACGACGGGCATGGCCTGCAATGGCGGTAACGGAGCGGTCAGCTCGGCGGTCAGGCTTTCGGGTTGCGCGCCGAGCAAGATACCCAGCGCGTGGATGCGGACGCGCACATCCGCGCGCAGCGGCTCGAGCCGCGCTTCGAGCGTGGTGATCTGCTGCTGCTGACGCGTCACGTCGATCTGCGGCGAGAGTCCGACCTTGGCGACGTTCCCGGCGATCTGCAGCGATCGACGCTGTCGCCCGAGTTCGTCCTCGACCACTGCGATCTGCGCTTGATCGAGCCGCATCGCGAAATAGGCCTGCGCCACTTCAGCACCGAGCGTCACCGCGGCATCGCGTTGCGACCAGATCGCGGCGTCGGTGCGCGCCAGAGCGCCCTCGACGCTCCGCCGCCCACCGCCGAACAGATCGATCTCCCAGCTCGCATCGAAGCCTGCGGCATAGGTGGTGATGCCGCTGCCCGGCAGCGCGATTCCCCCCGAGCTCCCCGAACCACCCGCGCCGCCGCCCGAGAACAGGCTGGCGAGCGAGGAGAAGCCAGCGTTCTTGCTGAACTCGACATGCGTCACATTGCCCGTCGCATCGACCGTCGGCTTGCCGATCGCGTGCGCCGCGATTTCCTGCAGCCGAGCCTGACGGACGCGCGACCCGGCGATCGCGATGTTCGGACTGTCCTTCAGCGCGCGCTCGACGAGCGAGGTCAGCGTCGGATCGCCGAACGCGGTCCACCAATGCGCCGGGTCGATCGTCGCGCCGGGCGCGGTGGCTTGCGGCTCGCTGAAGGCGGGCGGCACCGCCATTTCGGGCGCGTGATAGTTCGGGCCGACGGTGCAGCCGGCGAGCAAGGTCGCGCCCAGCAGCGCAGTCATGACGAGAGAGCGGGTCAATGGGCCATGCCTCCACCGGAGCCACCGGACTTGCCGGAGCGCATAAAGAAGACGACCGGGGCTATGCAGAGCACCACGATCATCAAGGAATGAAAGACATCGAGGAACGCCAGCATCGACGCCTGGCGCTGCACCGTCTGATAGAGCACCGCGAGCGGCGTCGTCGTCGGATCCCCTACCCCGCCAAACGCGCCCCCCGCCTTGGCGAGCCACTCGTTGTAATTGGGGTTGAGCGGGCTCAGGCCGTTGACCAGTTCCGACTGATGACGCTGCAAGCCCGACGCCAGCAGCGTCTGCGACGCCGAGATGCCGATCGACCCGCCAAGATTGCGCGCGACGTTGAGCATGCTCGACGCTTGCGCGGTCTTGTTCTGCGGCAGCCCGACATAGGCGACCGCGCTGATCGGGACGAACAGGAACGGCAGCCCCATCGCCTGATAAAGCCGCGCAACGCCGGCATCGAGGAACGTGATGTCGGCATTGAGGTGCGTCATATTCCACAGCGCGAACGCCTGGACGAGCAGCGCCGGGAAGAGCAGCAGCCGGACATCGACCACGCCCGACAGCCGACCGGCGAACGGCACCATCACGAGCGTCGCCACCCCGCCGAACGTCAGTGCGAGCCCTGCCTGGAACGACGTGTAGCCCAGCACCTGCTGCAACATCTGCGGAATCAGCTGCGTCGTGCCGAACAGGATCATGCCGGTCACACCCATCACCAGCAGCGTTAGCGAGAAATTGCGGTTCTTGAGCAATTTCAAGTCAAGCACGGGCTCGGGGTGGTTGGTTTCCCAGAAGGCGAGCGCGATCAACGACAGCGCCGAGATCGTCGCGGTGGTGATGATCAGACCGCTCGAAAACCAGTCCTCGCGCTCGCCGCGATCGAGTGTCAGCTCGAAGAAGCCGAGACCGAGCGCAATCAGCAGGATGCCGATATAATCGACACGGATGCCGCGCTTGAGCAACTTGGCGCGATCGTCCTTGATCGCCTTCGGCTCGTCGACGAACAGATTGACGAGGAAGAGCGACACGATGCCGATCGGCACGTTGATCAGGAACACCCAATGCCAGCTCGAATTCTCGGTGATATAGCCGCCGAGCGTTGGCCCGAGCACTGGCCCCACCACCACCACGATCGCGAAGGCCGCAAACGCCATCCCGCGCAGTCGGGGCGGAAAGGTATCGGCAAGCATCGATTGCTCGACCGGCGCGAGGCCGCCACCGCCGATCCCTTGCAGCACACGCGCGATGACGAGCGTCGACAGGTTCGGCGCCAGGCCGCACATCAGCGACGACAGGGTGAACAGACCGATCGAAATCATGAAATAGCGTTTCCGCCCGATCACGTCGGACAGCCAGCCGCTGATCGGGATGATGATCGCATTGGCGACGAGGTAGCTAGTCAGCACCCAGGTCGCCTGGTCGTTGGATACCGACAGGCCGCCGGCGATGTGATCGAGCGCGACGTTCGCGATCGAGGTGTCAAGCACCTCCATGAACGTCGGGATCGAGATAATCGCGACGATCAGCCAAGGGCTGTAGCTGCCCGCCGCCGATCGTGTCGGATCCCATCCATCCGCACGTTTCCCGGTCTTTGCCGGGGCGGCGGCCATCTTAGCGGACCTTGACCGTCGGGACGACCGACATGCCCGGCCCCAGCGGATATTTGCGCGGATCGGGACCGTTCTTCAGATCGAACTCGATCCGCACGGGTACGCGCTGGACGACCTTCACGTAATTGCCCGTGGCGTTCTGCGGCGGCAGGAGCGCGAAAGCCTGGCCGGCGCCGCGCTGGATCGAATCGACATGCCCCTTGAACTTGACGTCGGGATAGGCGTCGACCTTGATCTCGACCGGTCGGCCGATCGTCATCAACTGCAGCTGGGTTTCCTTGAAATTGGCGGTGACCCAGATGTGGTCGGGGACGATCGCCATCAGCTGCGTGCCCGGCCCGACATAGGAACCGACATTGACCGAGCGGTTGACGACCTGGCCCGACACCGGTGCGACGAGGCGGTTGTCGCCCAGCGTGACCTTGGCTTGCTGGACCGACGCGCGGCGCGCTTCGATCACGGCTTGCGCAGCGGCGACCTGGCGGCGTGCGACGGTGATGTTGGCGGCGGCGCTGTCGATCTGCTGGCGCGCGGCGGCGGCATCGGCCGCGGTCGATCGTGCGGTTGCGCGCGCGGCGTCGAGCTGCTGCGCCGCGACGGCATTCGGATCAAGCCGCACAAGTGCCTGGTAGCGCGCGAGATCCTGTTGCGCCTTGGCCGCCGTGGCGAGCGGGCTACGCGCCTGTGCTGCCGCCTGATCGCGGCTCGCCTGCGCTGCGGTGACTTGCGCGCGCGCTTGCTCGTATTGCGCCTGCGCCTGCTTCACGTTCGCGTCGGCTTCGGCGACCTGCGCCTCGGGGCCCGACGGCTCGATTACCGCGAGCAGGCGACCCGCCTCGACGTGCCGGTTGTCGATATCGGCAACCGACTTGAGCGTGCCGGCGACTTTGGGCGAGATGCGCACGATATGCGCATCGACGAACGCATCGTCGGTCGTCTCATACTGGCGCGCGTCGAGATAATAGAACGTGCCGCCTATCGCGATGACCGCGACGACAATCACGAGAATGATCCAGAACAGCGGTTTGGTGAAGATCGACGGCTTCTTCGTCTTGTCATCGGACGAATCATCATCCTGCGACGCATCGCTGTCGCCCGCATCGTCCTTGGTATCGCCTTTTTGCACATGGGCCGACGCACCGTCTTCATCGCCTTGCCCATTCGTGGGCTTGCGATCTTCGGCGTCGTCGGACTTTCGGGCGGTGCTCTGGTCTTCGCTCATGGAAGTTCCTGTCGTTCGGCAATCAGTTGGTCGAGAATGGCGTCGGTATTGGCCGCGATCCGGGCTGCGAGCAGCGCGATCGCCGCCGAGTCGATGTCGGGGCGTTGCAGCAATTTGAGGACCGTCGCGCGCGAGCCACGGAGCACGATCACCTGGCCCATCAGCGTGATCGCGGTGACCTGCGCGACGGTGGCGTCGCGGCGCGCGGTCGCGATGCAGATCAACTCGACCAGCATGGCGAGCATCCGCCCCATCAACCCGCCATAAATGCGCTCGAAGGCTTCGGTCGGTTCCATCTGCTCGCGCATGATGAACAGCGAATACATCGCGCTCTTCGGTCCCGTCATCGTATCGATGAAGCGCCGGATCATGTCATGCAGCAAGGCGCGCGCCTGATCGGGGGTCAGCCCCGCGGGCACCTCATCGATCGAAAGCGTTGCCTCGAAGTCGGTGCCGATCTGCGCGGCGATATAATCTGCGGCGGCAAGATAGAGGCCTTCCTTGCCTCCAAAATGGTATGTGATCGACGACATGGCCGTCCCCGCCTTCGCGGCGATGCTACGCGTGCTTGCGCCTTCCAGGCCCTTGCTGGCGAATTCTGCGATCGCGATTTCGAGGAGGCGTTGTTGAAGCACCCGGCGCCGTTAATTCGTTCGAACGAACAGGGCAAGAGCAATCTTTCGTTACGCAAGAACACGGACGATCGACCGTGGTTCCGACGTCAGGCGGCGATTTTGTCGGTGCGCTTGGTCGACGCGGGGTTTGAAAACACCATCGCATCGTCGACCGAGCCGAAGCGCAACGTCAGCAAGTCTCGCGCATAGTTCTGATGCAGTCGCCACGGCGACTTGTCGCCCTGCTTGGGGAACCGCGCCATTGCCCGCGTGACATAGCCCGAAGTGAAGTCGAGGAACGGCTTGGGCTCGGGCAGCGCACCTTCGAGCGTTGGCGTCGCCTGGCGAAGGCCGCGCGTCTTCATCGTGTTGAGCAAGCGACAGACATACCCGCAGGTCAGGTCGGCCTTTAGCGTCCACGACGCATTGGTATAGCCAAAGGACGACGCCATGTTCGGCACGCCCGAATACATCATGCCCTTGTAGTTATAGGTGTCCGCCAAATCGACCGCCTCGCCGTCGACACTGAAAGCGACGTCGCTGAGCAATTGCAGTTCGAGGCCGGTCGCGGTCACCACGATGTCGGCTGGCACTTCCGCGCCGGAGGTGAGCGTGATGCCGTCCGGCGTGAAATGGGCGATCGTGTCGGTGACGACCGAAGCCTTGCCCGTCTTCAACGCATCGAACAAATCCGCATCGGGAACGAGGCACAACCGCTGGTCCCAGGGGTTGTAGCTCGGGGTAAAGTGCTTCGCGACATCGTAATCGGGCCCGAGCTGGTCGCGCACCATGTTGATCAACTGTTCCTTGGTCTTGGACGGCCGTTTGCGCGCCAAGTTGAAGAACGCCATGCCCAGCAGCACGTTGCGCCACCGCACCAGCCGGTAGGCGAGCATCGCCGGCAATTTCCGGCGCAGCCAGTTCGCCGTCGCATCCTCGGCCGGACGCGACACGACATAGGTCGGGGAGCGCTGCAGCATCGTCACATGCGCGGCGGTCTGCGCCATGGCAGGCACGAGCGTCACCGCAGTGGCGCCGCTGCCGATGACGACGACTTCCTTGCCGGCATAATCGAGATCGGCGGGCCAGAATTGCGGGTGCACGATCCGCCCCGCAAACTGCTCTGTCCCCGCCCAGTCGGGCGTATGGCCGCGTGCGTAATTGTAATAGCCGCTGCACATGAAGAGGAAATTGCAGGTGAAGCTGGCCGGACCATCGGGACCGTCGGCGCGCACCGTCCACCGGGCGTCCGATGTCGACCAGCTTGCCGTCTGAACGTGATGCCCGAAGCGGATGTGCTGATCGATGCCATAGTCGCGGGCCGTGTCTCCGACATACTGCAAAATCGATGGACCATCGGCGATGGCTTTCGCCTCGGTCCACGGCTTGAACGCATAGCCGAGCGTGTACATGTCCGAATCGGAACGGATGCCGGGATAGCGGAACAGGTCCCACGTCCCGCCGAGTGTGGCCCTTCCCTCAAGGATTACATAGCTGCGGTCGGGACACAGCGTCTGCAGGTGATACCCCGCTCCGATCCCCGAAAGCCCGGCCCCAACCACCACGACGTCGAAATGTTCTGTGCGCATCGTCACTCTCCGGGATACCGGATATTCGATTTTTACACGAAGCGAAAGCGGAACCGCCGGTCGGCGGCTCCACCCCGTCAGAAGTCGCGCTTGTAGCGCACCGTTGCGTTCGACCCGCCGAACGACCCGGCCTGCGACAGCACGCTGAGCGCCTTGGTCAGCGACACCTCGATCTGAGTCGCAGTGAAGCCGCGCGCGTCGGTGATCACTTCGACGTAGATGTTCTTGGTGATGTACTTTCCGGCGGCGAGCGAAGTGCTCTGCCCCGTTGCCGAGTCGGCCCCGAGGATCCGCAGTCGATCGATCCCGGCGACGCTGCGCAACTTGCCGAGCGGATTGAGCCCGCCGCCCGATCCGCGCAGCGAGTTGAGCGCGGATGCCAGCTGGATCGCCTGGATCGCCGACAGATTGGTCACCGAACTGCCGAACAACAGGCGGCTGAGCACTTCGTCCTGCGGCAGCGCCGGGGTCGAATTGAAGGCGATCTGCGGCTTCTGGCCGGTGCCGGTGATGTCGATCACGACGGTGATGTCGTTGGTCGTCGTCGTCGCGCTGATGTTGATCTCGGGATCGACCAGCGCTCCGCCGGCGAAGCGGACATCGCCCTTGGTCACGTCGAACCGCTTGCCAGCGAACGAATAGGTCCCGCGCACGATCTGCAGCCGACCGAGGATTTGTGGCGCGGCCGAGGTTCCGGCGACGCGCATATCGGCCTCCCACTCGGACTCGAGCCCCATGCCGGACACGAACAACTGATTCTGCGCGCGCACGCGGATGTCGAGCTTGAACAAGCCGATCGGAGCCTCGGCGGCGGGTTGCGTGGCGGCCTTCACCACATCGCTCTTGCGGCGCACTCCCGTCAGTTCGGCGACTTCGGCCTGGCCCTGGCGGATGATCTCGTAACGCGCATTGGGGATACGGATGTCACCGGTGATCAAGCCACCCTTGGCCTTGCTGTTGCTGACCGAGACGGTGCCGGTCGCGGTCGCGCCAAGCGCGTCGCTGCTGGCAAGCCGCGCGTTGTTGAGCGTCGCCTTGATATCGATCGGGAAGCCCGCCGCCGCCGAGAAGCCAACCGAGCCTTGCGCCTGCACACTGCCCTCGCCAGCGCGCGCCGACAATTGCGTCAGGTCGAAACGATCGTTGGTGAAACGACCGGCGATCTTCATTTGCGTGAGACGCGTGCCGTAGACTTCGTTGTCATAGGTCAGCGCATCGGCGCGAACCAAGCCGGTCAGTTGCGGCGCATCGACGCGCCCGCCGAAATCGGCAGCAACCGCGATCGGCCCCGACACTTGCTGCTTGGCCAGACCAGCGAGCGAGAACAGCACGCTCGACGGGCCGTTATACCGGATCCCGCCCGACAACGGCGCGGTGAGCAAGCGCTGCGTCCAGCTGCTACCGCCACCGAGCGGCTGCAAGGTCGCGACCAGCCGACCGACCGTAGCGCCGCCACGCTGGATGAGCGCACGCGCGTCGCCGCCAGCATTGGTCAGCCCGACCTGTGCGATCACGTCGACCGGCTGCGAAACGCTCGCCAGGCTCGACCGTGTGAAGTTCTTGATGCGGAACCGGCCAGCGATCTGCGGGACCGAAGCGCCTTGCGGCTGGGTGTAATCGAGCGACCCCGTCGCGGTGCCGCCCAAGCCAAGATCGGGAACAAGCGCGTTGGCGACCGACACGTCGAGCGAGTCGAGCCGCAGCTTGGCGGAGAGCCCCTTGCCGTATTCGCCTGCGATCCGCGCGCTGCCACCCGCGCTGTTCGCGCCGGCGCCGAAATCGATTCGCGTCGGTTGCAAGCGATACGTGCCGCGATCGATCTCGATCCGCGCGACATTGCCGGTCTTGAAGGCGATACCGTTGGCTTGGCCCTGCGTCGCGACGAGCCACAGCTTGGGGCTCAAGCGCGCGTTGGCAGCAACGCGGAACGGCACACCGTTCGAACCCGTCGCGAGCACTTGCGCGGTGCCGCTGCCGTTGACGTAATTGATCTTCGCGCGCGCTGCCGACAGCACAGCGGCGCCGTAGCGCAGATCGGCGACCTGCGCGTCGGCGACGATTTGCGGCGCGTTCGGATAGAGCACGGCCTGCGCATTGATGATCGCGCGGCCGATCGTGAAGTCGGTCGCCCCCGGGATCTTGGCGTTGCTGGCGCGCGCGGCGACATCGACGCGCTGGACCTTGCCTTGCGCGCCGAGCAGGGCAGCGCCGCTAATGCCCGATCCGGCAAAGGTGATCCGCCCGCCGAACGGCCCGGCGGCAAGCTGCTCGACCCGGCCCTTGAAGTCGACGCCGGCGAAGCGGGCGTTATGGATGTCGGCGGTCAGCCGTGGTGACGGCGTTACGAGGACATCGGCGGTGAACGGCCCGTAATTGGTCCCGCCCTTCGCTAGCACCGCGTACGATGCGCCGTTGCCGCGTATCTGCGCCTCAAGATTCACCAGACCGACGCCGACGCCCGGCCGCGCGGCGCGGAGCAGCACGACAGGCTTGGTCGCCGTGCCCGTCACGCGCGCGGTGAGCGGGCCGTATTGGTTGGAATACGCGTCGGCATCGACGAGCAGCGGCCCTTTCGGATCATACCGCCCCTGCCCTCGCAGGACGCGGAATTGCGGCGCATTCAGCCGCAGGTTGCGGAAGGTGATGATGCCGTTGGGATCATAACCAACATCGGCGGTGACCGCGGCATTCCCGCCGAGAAAGCTGCGCGCGCCTTCGTTGAAGATCTGCGACGTCTTGGCCGCGACATGCGCGGTAATGCCGAAGCCACCGCTTGCGACCGTCACCAGCTTGGCGTCGGTGCGCAGCGAGAGAATGCCGACACCATCGACCTTGTAATCATTGACCCGCCCGTTGAGCGCGCCGCGATACAGGCCGGTCGCGAGATCGGCGACCACCACCGCGGTTGCATCGATCTTGCGCGAGCGAATCCGCAGATTGTCTGAAAGGACCTTGCCCTTGGCCATCGCGAAGTCGCCGTTGATCGCGACGTTGTCGAGCAGCCCGCCCGCCGCCGCGTTCAACCCTGTCACACGCGCGGCGCGCGCTGCGACCGGAACGACGATGTGATCGGCATTCACGCGCGCAAGGCCAGAAGCATACAGCTGCTCGACCCGCGTCTCGCCAAAGCCGAGCACGCCGGCGGTGATGACGTAATTGACCGTCGGCGTAGCGAACTTGCCGTCGAGCACGACGCGCGCCGCGACATCACGCCCATTGAGGTTGGGCGCGATCGCGCCGGGGGTCAGCAGCTTTGCGTTGACGGCGAATTGCCCGAAGCTGCTCTGCGCGAGATCGAGCAGGCCCTTGGCGTCGAGCGCAAGCGCGTCCGACCGCAGCGTCGTCGTCAGATTGACTTTGCGCTGGTCGAGTGTCGCGTCGAGCGCGACTTGCAAGACCGGCGCAGTCAGCCGCGCGATCGGGTTGACCGGGGTCGCCTTGTCCTTGGGCGCGCCGCCTGGATAGAGTCCGGGGTTGGTCGTCCCGCGCACCTTGAAGGTGCCGCTATGCGCCTCGAGCGACAGGTCGGCTAGTTGGGCGCCGCCGAGCGTGCCCGTCGCCTTACCAGACCATGTGTTCCAGCTGCCCTTGCCGCCGATGGTAAAGTCGAGCGGCGCCTTCAGGCCACCCATTCGCGCAACGACGCCGTTGGCCGGCGCGGTCAGCCGCGCATCCAAATCGAGCTTGTCCTGATCGGGAACCGCATCGAGCTTCAGCACCAGACGATCGCCGCCAGCGATCCCGGCACCCATCAGCGACGCAACATTGGCGGTCACCTGTGCGCGCTTGTCGGCGATGTGCGTCGCGGCGTCGATCTTGAGGATATGCGCCTCGCCCGTCACCGGCTTGGCGAGAATCATGCGATCGACCGTCAGCCGACCGATATCGATATCGAGATCGGGCAGGATCGGCGCGTTGGGGTCGGTCGGTGTCGGCTTGAACGCGGGCGAGCGCGTCATCGTCACCAACGCCGCCTGCGCCGAGCGCACGTCGATATGGTTCTGCGCATAGGCAAACGGCCGCCAGTCGACCGCGATCCGCGGGGACGCCAGGAACACGCCCTTCTGGTCGCTCACGCGAACATCGGTCAGCACCATCGCGCCATAGAGCGATCCGTCGATCCGACCGACCTTGATGTTGAGCCCCGACGCGGTGGTGTAGCCGCCCAGATAATTGGCGATCACGCGTCGCCCGGGCGCGGTGTTGAGGCCGAGCACGAACAGCCCGACGAGAACGACCAGCCCGACCAGCGTGATCGCCACCCACTTTACGATACGCTGCCACAGCGGACGGCGCACGACGACGACCTCTTCCTCGGCCATCAAAAGGCTTGTCCGATCGAAATGTAGAGCGCGACCTTGCCGTCGCCCTTACGCGGGTTGAGCGGGGTGGCGACGTCGACGCGCAGCGGCCCGAAATTGGTGTAGAAGCGCCCGCCGATCCCCGCGCCGTAGCGCAGATCGGTGCCCTTGGGGATCGGACCTTCATAGGCGTTGCCGCCGTCGAAGAACGGCACGATCCCGTAATTGCCGAAGCGATAACGCGCCTCGAGCGCGAATTCGTTAATCGAGCGCCCGCCGACGGGGTTGCCCTGCGGATCGAGCGGACCGAGCCGCTGATAGCCGTAGCCGCGCACCGAGCCGCCACCGCCGCCATAAAAGCGCCGCGACGGCGCAAGCTCGTCCCGCCCGGTACCCGCGATCGAGCCCGCGCGGAGCCGTCCGGCGAGGACGATGCTGTCCCCGATCGGATAATAGCCGCTCGCCTCGATCAGCGTGCGGGCATACGGTCGCACCGCGCCGCGGACCGAGGTCTCGGGGCTGAGGCTAAGCTTGAGGCGATATCCCTTGGTCGGGTTGAGCAGACTGTCCGAGCGGTCGAACAACACCTGGCCGGGCAAGGCTGCGATGAAATAGGTCCCGCGCTTGCGCGCGCCGAGGCCGAAATCATAGACGCTCTCGTTGGTCCCGACCAATTCGAAGCCATAGGCGTAGGTGAACTTCTTCTGCCAGAGCGGCGTCGAATCGTACGATACCTTGCCCGACAGCGTCGCGGTCAACGCATTGTACGCGTCATAGCTCGTCCGGTTGGCCGATGCGGTGAACGTCACGGTCTTGTCGCGCTTGCCGGCGTTGGACCGGCGGAAGGTCGCGCTCGCGCCTTGCTCCTGCGTGCCGCCGACTGCGGTGAAGATCAGCGCGCCTTCGGGCGCGAAGCGGTTGCGATCAGTGTACGACCCTTCGAGCCGGACGCCCTGTCCCGTGCTGTAGCCACCGCTGACCGCGAGCGAGCGCTGCTTGCCGCGTTCCTGCTTGACCAGCAGATTGACCTGCTCGGTCCCGTCGGGGTTGATGTTCCCGGTCCGCACCGGCTCGACCGAGACAGTCGAAAACAGTCCGGTCGCGACGAGCGCGGCGCGCAGATCGTCGGTCAGGCGGTTGTCGTAGAGTTGCTCCGGCTTGAAGCGCGTCAGCACGCTGACATGCTCGGCGCCGAAGGCGAGCCGTCCCTCGGTGGTGAAGGTCCCGAACGACGAGCGCGGCCCGGTATCGACCGGCAGTGTATAGTCGCCCGTCCCGGTCATATCGTCGAGCAGGATGTCGCGCTGGCCGACCTTGGTGAACGGGTATCCGCGCTGCGGCAGGATCAGCGCGACATTGGCTTCGGCGCCCTGGACGCGATCGGCTTCGATCGCATCGCCGACCTTGAGCGGGAGCTGGCTTTCGATCAGCCCCGGCGGCGTGGTGGGTTCAGCCTTTACGGTGATCGTGCCGAGCTTGTACTGCTTGCCCGGCGTCGCCGAGACGATCGCGCGCAGCTTCGTCGGATCGCCAGGGATCGGCTCGAGCGTCGAAACCGCGGTGCCGTCGTAATAGCCGAGCGACTTCATCAGCCGCACCGCCAGCGCCTCGTCCTCACGCGCGCGCGCCGAAACGACGGTCGCATTGGCGGCCTTGCCCTTGCCACCACGGAGCGCCGAAAGCCCGTTGAACTGGCCCTTCAGTTTCACCGCATCGAGACCGCGAACCTCGGTATCGTAGCGAATGTCCGGCGACTTCGTGTCCTTGAAGGTCGCATCGACCAGCGGAGTCGAATCGAAGCCCTGGAGCGAAGGCAAGGGTTGCGCGAGCTCCGGCGCGGCTGTCTCGGCCGGCGCTTGCGCGACGGGCAGCATCGGCTCGAGCGGGGCGTTGATGTCGTTCGACAAGGGCGGCAGCGCCTTGGTGAATTCCGCATCGGGAACGATCGCGGGTTCGGGCCCTTGTTGCGCGGCAACCGGCGCAGTCGACGGCGTTACCGGAGGCTCCGACTGCTGCATCCCTGCAGCAGCGACAGCCAAAATCCCACTCGAAAACACCGATACGCTCAACGACTCACTTCCCCGCTTCTGCGCGGGAACCTCTCGCGAACGACTCCCACCTGACTGCCAACGCACGAAACAGCGTTGGTTTCCCTACCTTTGTTTCAGCATCAGCCGATAGGTGTGGAGCAGCGGCTCCGTATAGCCATTGGGCTGCGCGCCGCCATCGAAAACGAGCGCGCGCGCCGCCTGCAGCGCCAAGCTGTCGGGATGCCCGCTCATCGGATGATAGAGCGGGTCGCCGGCATTCTGCGCATCGACCTTTGCTTCCATGCGCTCGAACGCCGCATCGACGTCCGCTGCGGTCGCAACCCCGTGGAGCAGCCAGTTGGTGATGTGCTGCGACGAGATGCGCAGTGTCGCGCGGTCTTCCATCAGCCCGATATCATGGATGTCGGGCACCTTGGAGCATCCGACGCCCTGGTCGATCCAGCGCACGACATAGCCGAGAATCCCCTGCGCATTGTTGTCGAGCTCGGCGCGGATTTCGTCGGGCGTCCAGTTGCGGCCTTGCGCGACGGGCACGCTGAGCAGCGCATCGAGCGACGGGATCGATTCCCTGGCGATTGCCTTCTGCCGCGCGAACACGTCGACCTGATGATAATGCATCGCATGCAACGTCGCCGCGGTCGGCGACGGGACCCACGCCGTATTGGCGCCAGCTTGCGGATGCGCGATCTTCTGCACGAGCATATCGCCCATCCGGTCGGGCGCGGCCCACATCCCCTTGCCGATCTGCGCCCGGCCCGACAGGCCGGCGGCAAGACCGATGCGGACGTTGCGGTCCTCATACGCCTTGATCCAATCGCTGGTCTTCATCTCGCCCTTGGGGATCATCGGCCCCGCGCGCATCGCGGTGTGCATCTCATCGCCGGTGCGATCGAGGAAGCCGGTGTTGATGAAGACGATGCGGTCCTTCACCGCTTCGATGCAGGCGGCGAGATTGGCAGAAGTGCGGCGCTCTTCGTCCATCACGCCGACCTTGAGCGTGTTGCGCGCCAGGCCGAGCAGATCTTCCACCGCGTCGAACAGCGCATTGGTGAAGGCGCATTCGGCCGGCCCATGCATCTTGGGCTTGACGATATAGACCGAACCCGCGCGGCTGTTCTGGAACGCGCCGAGCTTGCGTAAGTCGTAGAGCGCGATCGTGCTGGTGATGATCGCGTCGAGAATCCCCTCGGGCGCGTCGCTGCCGTCGCCGAGCCGCAGCGCGGGCGTCGTCATCAAGTGCCCGACGTTGCGGACGAACAACAGGCTGCGCCCCGCCAGCGTCAGGCCGTCATCATAGACGCGATCGGGGTTGAGCCGTCGCGTGATCGTCTTGCCGCCCTTGTCGAACGATTCCTCGAGCGCCCCCGTCATCAGCCCGAGCCAGTTGGTATAGGCCGCGACCTTGTCCTCGGCATCGACCGCGGCGATCGAATCCTCGAGGTCGCAGATCGTCGTCAACGCCGATTCGAGGATGACGTCGGCGATTCCCGACGGATCGTCACGCCCGATCGGATGGTCGCGATCGACCACCACTTCGATGTGCAGCCCGTTATGGACGAACAGCCACGACGCGCCCTTGCGCCCGACCAGCTGCGCCGGATCGCGCAATACCGGCTCCTTGTCGGCGAGTTCGGCCCAGGGACGGTCCGCAAGCGGTACGGCCTGGTCGAGAAACGCTTTTGCGGCAACGACGACCTGGCGCCCGCGCACCGGATCATAGCCGCCCGGCACCGCCATCCCCGGCAACGCGTCGGTGCCGTAATAGGCATCGTACAAGCTGCCCCAGCGCGCGTTGGCAGCGTTGAGCAGGAAGCGCGCGTTGAGAATCGGCACGACGAGCTGCGGCCCCGCCATCGTCGCGACCTCCGGATCGACATGCTCGGTGGTGACGGTGAAGGGCGCCGGCTCGTCGACGAGATAGCCGATTTCGCGCAGATATGCCGCATCGACCGCCCCGCCCGCCTGATAGCGCGAATCGATCTTGGCCTGGAGATCGTCGCGCACGCGCAGCAGCGCGGCATTCTCGGGCGCGAAGCGGGCGTAGATCGCGGCAACGCCCGACCACCACGCGCCGGGCGCGATGTCGAGCCCCGGCAGGACACGCTCCTCGACGAAAGTGGCGAGCGGCGCTGCCACCGAAAGGCCGGCGCGATCGAGCATGTCGGGCATGGATGTCCTCCTGGAAAAACACGGTTCGCCTGGGGAGGGCCGAGGTCGCTTAGGCCAGCAAAGGCCCTGCTATCAACCCTGCTCCCTCCTCACTCCGGGTCGAACGGTGCGGCAGATGCCTCGATCCGGTCAAGCATCGCGCGGAACGCCTTGATCTCCGCTGGCGAAAATCCCGCAAAAACACGCGCCTCGAGCTCGAGCGCCTTGGGCGCGACATCGTCGTACAACGCCTGGCCCGTCGCCGTCAGCGCGAGCATGTGCGAGCGCTGATCGCCCGGATTTGGCTGCCGCGCGACGAGCCCGCGTTCGACCAGGGCGGCGGCGGCGCGGCTGACGGTGACCTTGTCCATCCGCGTCGCCAAGCCCAGCGCCTGCTGCGTCATCCCCGGCCCTTCGGCGATCACCGCGACGAGCCGCCATTCCGAAATCTTGAGCCCGAACAGCGCCTGATACGCGCTGGCGATCGCGGCAGACACACGGTTCGACGCGATCGACAAGCGATAGGGCAGGAAGTCGTCGAGTTTGAGCGTTGCCATGCACAATCGATACGGGATGGACCGGTTCGTGCAAGCCCGCTATATCGTTTCATATGAAACCAGTTGGAGCCGACCGATGACCGCGCCAGACACCAAGCCTGCAAACCCGATGGGCCTGAACGGCTTCGAATTCGTCGAATTCACCTCGCCCAACCCCGAGGCGATGGCCGACCTGTTCGTCAAGATGGGCTTCACGCATGTCGGCAACCACAAGTCGAAGAACGTCCGCCGCTACGCGCAGGGCGACATCAACTTCCTGCTCAACATGGATGACGCGGGTCAGGTCGCGGGCTTCCGCGATACGCACGGCCCCTCGGCCAATGCGATGGCGTTCCGCGTCGCTGATGGCGAAAGCGCGCTGAAGATGGCGGTCGAACGCGGTGCTGTCGCGGTCAAGGGCGCCGTTGGCCCGGACGAGCTCGAGCTCCCCGCGATCGAAGGCATTGGCGGCGCGAACCTGTATCTGGTCGACGAGAAGTCGCGGATCTACGAAACCGACTTCACCCCGGTCGACGGCGCCGGCGTCGATGACCACAGCGTCGGCCTCCACACGCTCGACCATCTGACGCACAATCTGCAGCGCGGGCGGATGGCCTATTGGGCGGATTATTACGAGCGGATCTTCAACTTCCGCCAGATCCGCTATTTCGACATCGAGGGCCAGTCGACCGGCCTCTTCTCCAAGGCGATGACCGCGCCCGACGACAAGATCCGCATCCCCTTGAACGAAAGCCAGGACGAGCATTCGCAGATCGAGGAGTTCATCAAGGACTATAAGGGCGAAGGCATCCAGCATCTCGCACTCGCGACCGACGACATCTTCAAGACGGTCGATACGCTGCGCGCGAACGGGATCCGTTTCCAGACGACGCCGCAAACCTATTTCGATCTGATCGACAAGCGCCTTCCCGGGCACAACCACGACGTCGAGGAAATGCGCAAGCGCGACATCCTGATCGACGGCGCGCCCGAGACCGGCGGCGGCCTGCTGCTGCAGATCTTCACCGAGAACATGGTCGGGCCGATCTTCTTCGAGATCATCCAGCGCAAGGGCAATGACGGCTTTGGCGAGGGCAATTTCAAGGCGCTGTTCGAGAGCATCGAGCTCGACCAGATCCGCCGCGGCGTGGTGCCGGGCGCAGTCGAGGCCTGAGCACGCGCGTCGCCCCGGCGGAGGCCGGGGCCGCTGCGCGTGATGCGAGCGGCGCGACACGAACGCAGCGGCCCCGGCCTCCGCCGGGGCGACGATGGGATCGCGAGATGACCGATTACATGACCGGCTTCGGCAACCACTTCGCGAGCGAAGCCGTCCCCGGCGCGCTCCCGGTCGGCCGCAATTCCCCACAAAAGCCAGCGTTTGGCCTTTATGCCGAGCAGCTCAGCGGCACCGCCTTCACTGCGCCGCGCCACGAGAACCGCCGCTCGTGGCTGTACCGCTTGCGCCCGTCCGCGGCGCACCCAGCCTTCACGCGCTATGACGGCGCGCCGCTCTTCGCCCCCGGCGTCGCCACCGCCCCGCTCGCCCCCAACCGGCTTCGCTGGAAGCCGCTCGAGACGTCGGACGCCGACTGGCTCGACAGCCTGACCACGATGGTCGTCGCGGGCGACGGCCCCAAGACGCAGACCGGCGTCGCGATGCACATCTACCGAGCGACCAAGGACATGGCGAACCGCGCCTTCGCCTCGGCCGATGGCGAGCTGCTGATCCTGCCCGAGCACGGTGCGCTGACGCTGCTTACCGAATTCGGCCGGATCGACGTGAAGCCGGGCGAGGTCGCGCTGATCCCGCGCGGCGTGCGTTTCCGCGTCACGCTGCCCGATGGCACGGCGCGCGGCTATGTCGCCGAAAATCACGGCCAGCCCTTCCGCCTCCCCGATCTCGGCCCGATCGGCGCGAACGGCCTCGCCAACCCACGCGATTTCGAAACCCCCGTTGCGTGGTTCGAGGATGTCGAGGGCGACTATCAGCTCGTCCAGAAATTTCTCGGCAGCCTGTGGAGCACCAACCTCGGCCGCTCGCCGCTCGACGTCGTCGCGTGGCACGGCAATTACGTGCCCTGGAAGTACGACCTTACGCGCTTCAACACGATCGGCAGCATCAGCTTCGATCATCCCGACCCCTCGATCTTTACCGTGCTGACCTCGCCGAGCGAAGTCCCCGGCACCGCGAACGTCGATTTCGTGATCTTCCCACCACGCTGGCTGGTTGCCGAGGACACCTTCCGCCCGCCCTGGTTCCACCGCAACACGATGAGCGAGTGCATGGGGCTGCTGTACGGCGCGTATGATGCGAAGGCCGACGGCTTCGTGCCGGGCGCGCTGTCGCTGCACAACCAGATGAGCGGGCACGGCCCCGACGTCGCGAGCTGGCAGGGTGCCAGCGCCGCCGACCTCAAGCCGCACAAGCTCGACGGCACGATGGCCTTCATGATCGAGAGCCGCTGGGTCTTCACACCGACCGAATTTGCCTTGGAAACGAGCGCCCTGGACGTCGATTACGATCAAGCGTGGGACGGTTTTCCCAAGGCACAAGTTCGTGAAGCGTCTGATTGAGATCAACTAGGTTTTTGGGAACCTTACGCAGGCGGGAGTCGTCTTGATGGGCATGCCAGCCCCGTCCACTCCGCTCTTTCCCTGGCGCCACCGCGCGCAGGGCGATTTCCAGGCCTTGCTCGACGCGCACGTCGCGGCGGCCGATTTCCCGTGCGTTGGGGCCAAGGCCGCGCTGGCCAAGGGCACGCTCGCGGTCCTCGCCTGCGACCGGATCGACAGCGCGTGGGACGATTTGCGCATTCACGACGGGCTGATGCATTTCGCCGCAGACTATCGT
This sequence comes from Sphingomonas sp. PWP1-2, assembly GCF_049898305.1. NCBI lineage: Bacteria > Pseudomonadati > Pseudomonadota > Alphaproteobacteria > Sphingomonadales > Sphingomonadaceae > Sphingomonas > Sphingomonas sp. PWP1-2. The sequence continues at coordinate 110,407 of NZ_JAFCXM010000002.1, read as the reverse complement.
GCCGAGCCCGGGCTTTTCCGCAGCTTTGCGGTGATCTTCGATGGACCCGATGCGCTCAGCGAAGACGCGTTCGAGACGGCGCTGTGGCAGCGTGCTCAATCGATCTCGGACAAGGACGTGTGGCGTGGTCAGGGCTATGACAAGGGCGTCAGCGCCGACCCGGACAGCCCGCATTTCTCGCTGAGCTTCGGCGGCGAAGCATTTTTCATTGTCGGTCTGCACCCCAACGCCAGTCGCCCTGCGCGCCGCTTTGCGCGTCCGACGATGGTGTTCAACCTGCACGACCAGTTCACCACCTTGCGCGACCAGGGCCGCTACGAGGGCATGCGCGAGAAGATCCTCGTGCGCGACGAGGCGCTGGCGGGCAGCCGCAATCCGATGCTCGCGCGCCACGGCGAAATCAGCGAGGCGCGGCAATATAGCGGGCGCGTGGTCGACGCCGAGTGGAAATGTCCGTTCAGCTATGCAGGCACGCCCGAATGAGCGCGACGATCGAAATCCCCGAACGCAGTGGCACTGCCTTCCGGCTGTCGCACGGCGAGACGCTGACGGTGATCGACCCACGCGGTCGGCAAGTTGCCGATTTGCTCGCGTTCAACGCTGAAGACCTCGATGAGGTGATATCGTCGGGCAGGACGCTCGATTATGCCGAGACGATCTTCTTGACGACGGGCCATTTGCTCTATTCCAACCGCTCGCGGCCGATGCTCGAGATTGTTGCCGATACCGTCGGGCGGCACGATTTTTTGCTCACGCCGTGCTCGTACGACACCTTCCACCACTTCTATCCCGACTTGCCGCCGCATCGCGGATGCTTCGGCAATCTGGCGGCGGCGCTCGAGCCGTATGGCGTCGCGCCCGACCGGATTCCGGTCGCATTCAACTGCTTCATGAACGTGCCGGTGGACGCGACCACCGGCAAGCTGTCGGTGCTGCCGCCGATCAGCCAGGCGGGCGATCACATCGTCTTTCGCGCGGCGATGGACCTGGTGATCGGCCTCACCGCCTGCTCGGCACCGGCGAGCAATGGCGGAAGCTTCAAGCCGATCCACTACCGGATCGACTCTGCTCGCTAACATTTGGTTCGAAGCCCTACTTCGTCACCCCGGCCTTGTGCCGGGGTCCACCGTCACGCACGCGCCGCGGCCGCAGCGCTCGCGGCCCGGTGGACCCCGGGACGAGCCCGGGGTGACGGTTAGACGGGGAAGCTGGTAACCGCCTATTTCATCTGCCGCTTGATGCTCGTCCACGTCGCCTTGCCGTAAGGCGGCTTGAGGCCGGCCAGTTTCGCTACGTCGAGCTTGGCTTGCTTAAACACCGCCTTGGCGTGGCTGAACGTCTTGAAGCCGTCAGTGCCGTGATACGATCCCATCCCCGAGGGACCGATCCCGCCGAACGGCAGTTCCTCCATCGAGACGTGGAACACCACGTCGTCGAGCGTCACCCCGCCCGAAATCGTCCGGTCGAGCACGCGCCGCCGCTCGTCGGCATCGGGCCCGAAATAATAGAGCCCGAGCGGCCGGTCGCGACGGTTGACCTCGCCGATCGCGGCGTCGATGCCGCTATAGCGCCGCACCGGGAGGATCGGTCCGAAGATCTCCTCCTGCATCACGATCATGTCGTCGGTCGCGTTGCGGACGATGTGGAGCGGCATCTTGCGGCTGTTCGAGCCGGCGAAATCCTCGCCCGCCGGATTGACCGTCTCGACCGTCGCGCCCTTGGCGCGCGCATCGGCGACCCATTCCTCGAGCCGCTGGTGATGCCGATCGTTGATGATCGCGGTGTAATCGGGATTGGCGAGCAGCGTCGGGTACATCGCCGACACCGCTGCCTTGAGGCCATCGACCACAGCTTGCTCCTGCGCTTCGGGCACGAGCATGTAATCGGGCGCGAGGCAGATCTGGCCGGCGTTGAGCATCTTGCCGATCGCGACGCGCTCGGTCGTCTTGGCGATATCGGCATCCTTGCCGACGATCACCGGCGACTTGCCGCCGAGCTCGAGCGTGACGGGCGTGAGATTGTCGGCGGCGGCATGCAGGATGTACCGCCCGATCCCGGTCGCGCCGGTGAAGATCAGATGATCGAACGGCAGCTCGGAAAACGCCTTGCCGACCTCGGCCGCGCCGCTGAAGAACGCGAGTTCGTCGGCTGCGAAATATTTCGGGCACACTGCTTCGAACAGCGCCGCCGTGCGCGGAGTGAATTCGCTCGTCTTGACCATCACGCGGTTCCCCGCCGCAAAGGCGCCGGCGACCGGGCCCATCACCAGATTGACCGGGAAATTCCACGGCGCGATCACGCCGACCACGCCCTTGGGCTGATATTCGACCCAGGCGCGCGCGCCGAGCAGGCCGAGCGGGAATTGCACCGCGCGCTTGTCACGCCGCATCCAACCCTCGACCGATTTGAGCGCATGGCGGATCGGCGCGACCGACGAGGCGATGTCGGTGAGCATCGACTGCTCGCGGCTGCGATGCCCGAAATCCTCGCTCAGCGCGTCGCAGAACGCGTCGGCATTGTCGGCGATCATCGCGGCGGCGCGCGTGAGCCGGTCCTTGCGGACCGCGAGGCTGACGGGCAGCTCGGCCATGAAGGCAGCGCGCTGAGCGTTCAGAACATCGAGCATCGTCATCATTTTCCCCTCACGTGCAGCCGATCAACCCCGCGACCGGCACTATGATCGTATCCTGCCCCGCTTGGTCGATCTCGAGCAATCCCTCGGGCACGACCGCTCCACCACTGATCGATTCGCGGGTTTCAACCTTCATCGTCAATTTCGCGACGAGCGGGCCGCCGCCATATTCGGCGCGTTCGGGAAATCCGAAGCCGCTCGCGCCGGTTTGCGCGCTGCGGTCGAGATCGGTCACCTTGCCCTGAACCGAGACGCGCAGGCGCGCCGGATCGGCCCCGACCATCGCGATCAGCGCTCGAGTCCCACTCGCGGTCCAGAGATAGGCAGCGCAGCCGCGTGCGGGCAAATCCTGCTTCGGAATCGCGCCGATCGGCAGGCCATCGACCGAAGCGAGCGGCTGGGCTGGCGGAACCGGCGCCGCCTGCGGGGCTGCGGCAATCACGAGCGGCGCGAGCAAGAGAAGCGCTTTCATGACGACTGGCCTAGCAGGAACAGCCAGGCCGGGTAAGCCGCGATCGCGAGCAGCGCCCCCAGCGGCATCCGATCGCCCAGCCCCGCTTTGCGCCCGTTCAGCATACCGGCCAGGACGATCGCCAGCCCGATAAGCGCGGCCAGCAAAACGACCGCCGGGAGCAGCCGCCAGCCGAGCCATAGCCCGATCGCGCCGAGCAATTTCGGGTCTCCCCCGCCCAGCCCCTCGCGGTGCCGCAGACGCTTATACCCTGCCCCGATCGCCCACAGCACGGCAAAGCCGCTCACCGCGCCGATCAGCCGGTCGACGAGCGAGGGCTCGACACCGAGTAACCCCGTTACGAGCCCGCCGCCCGCTAGCGTCGCCGTCAAAGCGTCGGGCAGCCAGAATTCTGCGATATCGAGTGCGGCAAGCGTCAGCAGCAGCCAGCCGAACGCGGCGCCCGCCAGCCCGACAGGCCCCGGCACCGCCCAACCGGCGAGCGCGCCGATCACCAGACAGCCAAGCTCGATCTGCCAATGCCGCGCGTCGATCGGCGCCCTACAGCGCCGGCATCGCCCTCCTGCCAGCGCCGCGCTCACCAACGGGATGAGATCGCGCGCGCCGAGCGACGCGCCGCAGCCGTCGCAGTGCGACCGCCCGCGCATCACCGATCGCCCCTCCGGCCAGCGGATCACGAGCGTTGCGACAAAGCTCCCGATCACGGCGCCGAGCAGCCCGAGCAGCGCCGGCCATAGGAGCATCTCCACCATGCGCCTCCTTATCGCCATTCCCGTCGCATCGGGAAGCCACCCGATCGCGGCTCGTTTGTAAAACCGCCGGCTCCGTCCTAAATCACGCGCATCCTTTATCCTCGCGAAAGATCGCCAATGTCCGCTGATCCCGTCATCATCGTCTCCTATGCCCGCACGCCGATGGGCTCGTTCCAGGGTGCGCTTACCGGCGCCACCGCAACCGAGCTCGGCGCCGCCGCCGTCGGTGGCGCGGTCGAGCGCGCCGGCGTTTCAGGCGACGCGATCGAGCGGATCTATATGGGCTGCGTCCTCCCTGCCGGACTCGGCCAGGCCCCCGCGCGCCAGGCCGCGCTGAAAGCCGGCCTCCCCGACCATATCGAGGCGACGACGGTCAACAAGATGTGCGGATCGGGCATGATGGCGACGATGCTCGCAGCCGATGCGCTGGCTGCCGGCTCTGCCGACCTGATCGTCGCGGGCGGAATGGAGAGCATGACCAACGCGCCCTATCTATCGCTGCGGCATCGCGGCGGCGCGCGGATCGGGCACGACGTGCTCAAGGATCACATGTATCTCGACGGGCTCGAAGATGCGTATCAGCCCGGCAAGCTGATGGGCAATTTTGCCGAGGACACCGCCGCCGTCTATCAATTCACGCGCCAGCAGATGGACGAGTACGCGATCGAGTCGCTCCACCGCGCCCAACGCGCGCAGCAATCGGGCGCGTTCGACCGCGAGATCGTCGCGGTCGAGGTGAGCGGTCGCAAGGGGCCGACCACCGTCAGCCTCGACGAACAGCCCGCCAAGGGCGATGTCGCGAAGATCCCGACGCTCAAGCCTGCATTCTCCAAGGAAGGCACGATCACCGCAGCGAACGCCTCGTCGATCTCGGACGGCGCCGCGGCGCTGGTGATGACGCGCGCGTCGGTCGCCGAAAAGCTCGGGCTCACGCCGATCGCCCGGATCGTCGCGCAGGCGGCACACGCGCACGCGCCCGAGCTGTTCACCACCGCGCCGGTGTTCGCGATGCGCAAGGCGCTCGCCAAGGCGGGTTGGTCGGTCGACGATGTCGATCTGTTCGAAGTCAACGAAGCCTTCGCCGTCGTCGCGATGATCGCGATGCGCGACCTCGGCATCGCGCATGACAGGCTCAACGTGCATGGCGGCGCGTGCGCGCTCGGACATCCGATCGGCGCGAGCGGCGCACGCATCCTCGCGACATTGCTGTCGGCGCTGCAGACCAGCGGGCAGAAGCGTGGCCTCGCTTCGCTGTGCATCGGCGGCGGCGAAGCGACCGCGGTCGTGGTGGAATTGATGAACTGAGGCGTAAGCCCGGCAGCGCCCTTCCCCTGCGCCCGGGGGAAGGACGTTATTCCAGCACGAGCGTGTAGTACCGCGCGAACACGCAATCGCTATAGCCCGCAAACGGATCGCATTCGATGAATCCAATGCGCTCGTATAGTGCATGCGCCGCGGCGAACGGGGCGGTCGTCCCCGTCTCGAGGCTCAAGCGTCGATAGCCGCGCCCACGCGCTGCGGCGATCACATGCGCAAGTATCGCGCCAGCGACACCGCGCCGCAGCTGCGCGGGCGCGGTGCGCATCGACTTGATCTCGCCGTGGCGCGCATCGAGCTGCTTGAGCGCACCCATGCCGAGCAGCGTCGCGCCTTCCCACGCTGTCCACAGCGTCACCGCGGGATCGCGCAGACCGGTGAGGTCGAGCGCGAAGACGCTGCCCGGCGGTGAGTTTTCGTTGGCGCTGCGCACGTGAAGTTCGAGCAAGGCGACCACCGCAGGATGGGTGAGATCATCCTCGACGATGCGCCAGCCGTTCACGGCAGCTCTTCGGTCGGCTCGACGCCCCACAGATGGTTTGCTTCGACATAGCCGCCGCGCCCGCGCACGTCGAAATGGCACCACCCGCGCGAACAGCGGCTCAACCGCCCGACGACGCCGGGCGCCGCGCGCCACAGGATCCGCCCGCCATCGCGCGGCGAATCGCGGAGCTCGGCCACCATTCCCAGCACCACCGCGGTGCGCTTCTCGCTCACCAGCGTGCCCATCATCCAGCCTTGCGTGCCGCCCGGATCCTCGACCTTGTACCACGCACCATGGTCGTAGACGTCGAGCACCTTCACCGGCAGGTCGGCGCGCTGGTACAGCCAGCTCGACGGATAACTCCGCGCCGGGCCGGTCCGCATCCGCGCCTTGCCCGCCGAGATCGAGGCGAAATAGGGCGGCTTCTTCTGGACGAGCCCGGCCAGCACCGGCGCCATCGCGCTGCCGCCGAGCGTGATCGCCGTTGCCGCCAGCAAAATTCTGGCCCCAATACGCATGCTATTTCCCCGTCTGTGTTCGCGCCCGTTTATCGTGCTTCGCGCGCACGCTTCAACACCGTTGACGAGGCCAAAGCGCTCCGCCAAGCCATGTCCATGCCCGAAACGAGACGCGTGCCGAACCCGAAAGTCGCCGTAACGCGCGAATTGCCCGACGCGGTGATCGAACGCATGACGCAGCTGTTTGACACCCGGCTGTTCCGCGGGCCCGTCGGCATGACGCGCGATCAGCTCGCCGCCGCGATGGCGGACTGCGACGTGCTGGTCCCGACCGTCACCGACGAGATCGATGCCGAATTGATCGCCAATGCCGGCGCGCAGCTCAAGCTGATTGCCAATTTCGGCGCGGGCGTGAACCATATCGCGCTGAAGGCCGCGCGCGCGCGCGGTATCATCGTCACCAACACCCCCGGCGTGCTCACCGAGGACACCGCCGACATGACGATGGCGCTGATCGTCTCGGTCCCGCGCCGCCTCGCCGAGGGCGAGAAACTGGTGCGATCGGGCGCATGGCAGGGCTGGTCGCCCGGCGGGATGCTCGGCCACCGGATCGGCGGCAAGGCGCTCGGTATCCTCGGCATGGGGCGGATCGGCCAGGCGGTCGCGCGGCGTGCGCGCGCCTTCGGGCTGTCGATCCATTATCATAACCGCCACCGCCTGCCGAAGGTGGTCGAGGCGGAATTGCAGGCGCAGTGGCACCCCAATCTCGACGAGATGCTGGGCGCGATCGACATTCTGACGATCCACACTCCACGCAATGCCGACAGCGAGGGCCTGCTGAACGCCGACCGCATCGCGCTGCTGCGCCCGCACGTCTATCTCATCAATGCCGCGCGCGGCGGGATCGTCGACGAGGATGCGCTGATCGACGCGCTCAAGGGCCGGCGCCTGGCAGGTGCCGGGCTCGACGTGTGGAAGCACGAGCCGCAGATCGACCCGCGGCTGCTGGCTTTGCCCAACGTCGTGATGACGCCGCACATGGGCTCGGCGACCTATGAGGGCCGGATGGCGACGGGCGAAAAGGTCATCACCAACATCCGCATGTGGGCCGACGGCCATCGCCCGCCCGATCAAGTGCTCGAGGGCTGGGCCTAAACCTCGCCTACCACAGCACGCCGCGCGCATCGGGCCGCAGCGGCTCTGGCGCTTGATCGCCGATCGCCTGAAGCAGATCGATCTCGATCGTCCGGCACATCGCCGTCAGCGGCACGTCGTGGACGGTGTTGGCGAACGGATCGACCAGATCGTCGCCGATCGCGAGCACCACGAGGAACATCAGCCCGGCGATGCTCGACCCGAGCGGGGTCGCGAAACCGAGCGTATCGACCAGCCCGATCGGCAGCAGGATGCACAACAGGTGCGTGAAGATCGTCGGGAAGAAGCGATACTGGCTCGGCAACGGCATGTTCTTGAGCCGCTCCATCCCGCCCTGCGCATTGGCGATGTCGACGAGGATGCTTTCCATCGATGCCTGCTGGATCGTGTCGATCCAGCCCTGCGCGCACGCCCCGTTGATCCGGCGACCGGTGCCGTCGACGATGCCGTTGGCGACATTGACGCGTCCCAGCGCGAAATCGGCCTCGCCGCGCGACAGAAAGCGCAACACCTCGCCGTCGGGCGCCTGACGCCGCAACTGGCAGCGCAGCGCGTTGACATAGGCGATCTGGCGCAAGACGATCGTGCGCTTCAGATCCTTCGCTTCGTCAGGCAGATAGTTGCGCGCCTGGCGTGCGAGGCTGCGGCTGGCGTTGATCATCTGCCCCCACAGCACGCGCCCTTCCCACCAGCGCTGATACGCCGAATTGCTGCGGAACCCGAGGAACAGCGCGAGCGCCGTGCCGAACAGCGTCAGCGGGAGCGATGGCGCGGTGAACGGCACGACGTAATAGGTGACCGTCACGATCACATCCCAGACGAACAGCAAGGCAGCAGGCCGCCAGATCTCGCGGAGGATGTGGCGATAGCCGGGGGTGTTGGTGACGATCATCGGTTCTCAGGGCTCTCAAGGGCGCTGCTGCGCGATAGGGCCGAATGGTGCCTGCGGCAAATCCACGCCATTACGGCGCGACGTCCGCGGCCGCCGCACCAACCCGTGCGGTCTCATGCGTATCGACCGGTTTGACCGACGCCTTGGCCAATGCAGCAGCGGTGCCCGATGCCGGACGCAGAACGAACCATTGCGGGCGGTCGATTGCAATCAGGAACGCCAGCAGCGCCAGACCGAACCCTAACAAGGACAGCGAAGCGCGCGCCGTTGGGGTGATCTTCGAGCGTTTCGGGGATTGCGACGTGTGCATAACGGAACTCCTCTTTCCAACGCCACCAAGCTGGGAAGAGGTCGCAACTCGCGTGTTAGCGAACGATGACGTTTTATTGCTGCGGCGCAGCATGAATAAGAGAGCGAGCAAAGACAAAACGATAGCGCGCCGCCATCGCTGCGGAATACTCCAGGTCTCGCGCCTTGAACTTTCCGATTGACGCCTACCGCACGGCGTTGCAGCTTGATGACAATTATAAAAGATGGAGAGTGATGATGGACCGAATGGGGTCGTTTGCCGTGGTCGCGGCGCTTGTCTTGGTATCAGCGCTGCACATCATCAGTGCCCCGGCGTATTTCAACATCGTTCCTGCCATGCTGCTTGTCGTCGGCTTCATCCGCCTCGTCAGCCATCCCGCCCCTTCCGAGACCGCCGCGAGCGAAGATCTTTCGCTCGCTCCCACCGCCGAAGCTTGATCCGAAAATCATAAGGCGGCGGCGCGGTCGAATAGACCGCGCCGCCGCTTTTCAGCGTGCGTGGAAGAAATCGTAAAGCTGCTGCGCGACCGCGGCACTCACGCCCGGTGCCTTCTGCAAATCCGCCAGACTCGCGCCGCGCACCGCGCGGGCGGTGCCGAAATGCATCAACAGCGCCTTCTTGCGCGCCGGACCAATTCCCGGGACATCGTCGAGCGGCGATGCACCGATCGCCTTCGAGCGCTTGTCGCGATGCGCACCGATCACGAAGCGGTGGACCTCGTCGCGCAGCCGCTGGAGGTAGAACAGCACCGGCGCGTTGACGGGCAACTGGAACTCGCGCCCGTCGAGCAAGTGGAACACCTCACGTCCGTCGCGGCCGTGCAGCGGCCCCTTGGCGACGCCGACGAGACATACGTCCTCGATCCCCATTTCCTCGAGCACAGCCTTCGCCGCGTTGAGCTGGCCGCGCCCGCCGTCGATCAGCACAAGATCGGGCCAGTCACCCGCATCGCGATCGGGATCTTCGCTTTGCGCGCGCGCGAAGCGGCGTTGGAACACCTCGCGCATCATGCCGAAGTCGTCGCCGGGGATCGTGTCGGGGTTCTTGATGTTGAACTTGCGATACTGCCCCTTGCGGAAGCCCTCGGGCCCCACGACGACCATCGCGCCGACCGCGTTGGTCCCCTGGATGTGGCTGTTGTCGTAGACTTCGATCCGGTCTGGCGGTTCGGCCAGATCGAACAGTTCGGCCACCTCGCGCAGCAGCTTGGCCTGCGTCGTGCTCTCGGCGAGGCGGCGGTCGAGCGCTTCCTCGGCATTGCGCTTGGCCTGATCGAGCAGCCGCCGTCGCGTGCCGCGCTGGGGCATCGATAGCGAAACCTTGAAGCCCACCCCTGCCCCAAGCGCCTCGCCGAGCAATTCGCCTTCCTCGAGTTCACGATCAAGGAAGATCGTCTTGGGCGGCGGCACTTCCTCATAAAATTGCGCGAGGAAGCCGGTGAGTATCTCGTCCTCGGGCACATCGGCGGTGTGCTGCGGGAAGAAGCTGCGGTGCCCCCAATTCTGCCCCCCGCGAATGAAGAATGCCTGGATCCCGATCACGCCGTTCTTGTTCGCCATCGCGAAGATGTCGGCATCCCCAAGACCCTCGGCGTTGATCGCCTGGCTGCCCTGGATAAAGGTCAGTGCACGGAGCCGATCGCGCAGGATCGCGGCGAGCTCGAAATCCATTGCCGCAGCGGCGGCTTCCATCTGCCCACCGAGCTTGGCCTGCACTTGGGTCGACTTGCCGCCGAGGAACGCCTTCGCGTCGTTCACCAGATCGGCATAGCCCGCCTCGTCGATCCGCCCGACGCACGGCGCCGAGCAACGCTTGATCTGGTAGAGCAGGCACGGCCGGTCGCGGTTGCGGAAGAAGCTGTCGGTGCATGAGCGGAGCAGGAACAGCTTTTGCAGCGCGTTAAGCGTATTGTTGACCGATCCTGCACTGGCGAACGGCCCGTAATAATTGCCCTTCGCGCGCCGCGCACCGCGATGCTTCTGGATCCGCGGGAATTCGTGATCCGCGCGCAGCAGGATGAACGGGAAGCTTTTGTCGTCGCGCAGCAGCACGTTGTACGGCGGACGATAGCGCTTGATCAGCTGCGCCTCGAGCAACAGCGCCTCGGCCTCGTTGTTGGTCGTGACGATCGTCATCGAACGCGTCTGCGCGACCATCCGCTGCAGCCGCTTCGACAGGCGATCGACTTGGGTATAGTTGGTCACACGGTTCTTGAGCGCCTTGGCCTTGCCGACATACAGCACGTCGCCGCGCGCATCCTGCATGCGATAGACGCCGGGACGGATCGGCAGCGTGGCCAGCACGTTGCGAATCGCGGCGACGCCCGCTGCGAGATCGGGCGTCTCGCCGGCGCCGCGGACGGCAAAGGTGGATTTCTCTTCGTTGAAACGATCAGGCGCATTGGGCGAGGACATGCGATTGATCTAGGGAGTCCGCGCGGCGGATGCCACGGTTATGCGCATCCACGCGCACACCGCGCGCTCGCCCGCGATGGAGAAGACCCGCGATGTACGTTTCGATCACCGGCCTGAAGCCAAAAAGCCTGTTCCAGGTGCCGCGCTTCTGGTGGCACGCCATCCGTTCGATGCAGCAGGCGCAGCGCGCGCCGGGCAATCTGTCGGTCGCGGCGCGGACGATCGCCGGGACGCACCATACGATGTCGCTTTGGCAGGATCGTGGGGCGATGTGTGCCTATCTGGCTGCCGGTGCACATCGGGACGCCATGCGTGCGTCGCGCAGCATTGGCACGGGTGCGGTCCATGGCTATGAAAGCGAAGCGGCGCCCGAGTGGGCCGATGTACCGGCGTTGCTCCGAGCGAATGGCCGTATCATCTGATGTGATGGTGGCGGTGCACCGGCACCGCCACCGCACGCACTTATTTGATCGCTTCGAGGTCGATCTTGACCTTGGCGAGCGCAGCGTCGGTCAACGCGCCCTGCGACATCGGCTGAACCTGCGCGAGCGACATCGACTTGAACTGGTCGTACATCGGGTGCGCGGTGATGTTCTGGAGGTCGGTGTCGAGCACCGCCTTGCCCTTGGGATCGGCAGCGATCGTCTCGATCGGGGTTTCGAGCGTGAATTTGGCGGTGGAGGCAGTAGTGGTCGTCGAGGTTGTGGTTACGGCGGGCGCAGGTGCGGTCTGGGCAGCGAGCGGCGCCGCGGTCAAAGCGACGAGCACGGGCAGAAGGACAGACGTCATGGGAGAGCCTCTTTCGAAAGCGAAAGCGGCGCGAATCGCCGCTGACCAGGGTTTACCCCGGCCAGTGGCGAAACGAAATGGACTGGATCAAGTGAAACCCTGCGGAATTGCCCCGCATGTGAGCGCCGGACGCCTTTAGTTCAGACGTCCAAGCCCAGCGATCGTACGATCGACCAGCGCTTTGTCGGCATCGACGCCGTGACGCTCGGCCAGGATGGTCGCCGCGGCGCGAGTCGCAGCTTCAGCCGCAAGCGCCCTGACTTCCGCGATAGCGCCACGCTCGGCGGCGGCGATCTTGTCTTCAGCCATCGTCTGACGACGCGCGACCAAATCGGCAAGATCGGCCTCGGCCTTGGCGAGCATCGCTGCTGCTTCGGCCTGCGCATGCGCCACGATCGCGGCAGCATCGCCGGCGCTTGCCGCATTGCGGGCCTTGGCTTCGGCAAGCTGCGCCTCGGCTTCGGCACGCAGCTGTGAGGCTTCGTCGAGCTGGGTCCGGATCGTCGCGATGCGCGAATCGAGCGCGCCCGCGATCATCTTCGGGACCTTCTTCCAGATCATCAGCCCGATCACGACCAACATCGACAAAGCGACGAAGCCCGGAGCGGTGATCCCGAAGACCGACGGTTCGTGGTGCAGTTCGGCGACGCCGGTCTGCGCCACGGTCTTGACTGTCGAGGACTCAGCCATGCGCCAATTCCGCCTTCACTTGCGTTTCGATCGTCGCACGATCGACCGCCACGCCCGAAAGCTTGGCGACGATCTGCTCGACCGCGTCGGTCGTCGCGGTCTCGATTTCGGCGAGCGCCTCGGTCTTGGAGGATTCGATCCGTCCGGTGGCCGCGTGCAATTGCGCGGCCAGACCTTCGTCGCTCGTCTTGAGTTTGGCCTCGGTGCTGGCGGTCGCCCGCGCCTTGGCTTCGCCGACCGCGATCATCGCTTGCGACCGGGCTGCTTCGAGCCCCGCCTGATAATCGCGCTCGGACGCCAGCGCGGTCGCCCGCGCCGCCTCCGCCGCGGCGAGGTCACCCGCGATCCGGCCGTTACGATCTTCGATCGTCGCCTCGATCTTGGGGACCATCGCCTTGCCGATCCCGAAATAGATCAGCGCGAAGACGATCGCGAGCCAGAACAGCTGCGACGCGTAGATCTCGCCGATTTGGGATAGCTGCGGCATTGGCTGGTTTCTCTTCTTACTTGACGACGAAGAGGATGAGGATCGCGACGACGAACGCGATCAGGCCGAGCAGCTCCGATGCTGCGAAGCCGATGAACAGACGGCCCTGCTGGCCGTCTGCTGCGCCCGGGTTACGGAGTGCGCCTTCGAGGAACGAGCCGAACACGTTGCCCACGCCGAGTGCGGCAAGACCAACACCGATCGCTGCCAGGCCGGCACCGATGTACATTGCACCAAGATCAGTCATGATAAGCTCCCTAGGAATACGTAGATTGGGTTATGGAAATTCTAGTGCAGATGCACTGCGTCGTGCAGGTACAGCGACGTTAGCAGGGCAAACACATAGGCCTGGATCGCGCACACCAGCAGCTCGAGCGCGCTGACGCCGACGATCATAATGAAGCTGAGCACGCCAACCACCGAGCCGAGGCCGCCGCCGGCGGTGAAGCCCTGGACGACGAAGCTGCCGAACACTTCGAGCAAGATGTGCCCCGCGGTCATCGCGACGAACAGTCGCAGTGCCAGCGAGAAAGGACGCACCATGAACGAGACGAACTCGACCGGGATGATCACCGGCATCAGCCACGCTGGCGCACCGTGCGGCACGAACAGCGTGAAGAACTTGAGGCCATGCTTCCAGAAGCCGACCGCGAGCACGATCGCGAACGACAGAAAGGCGAGGATCGCCGTCACCGTGATGTGGCTCGTCACCGCGAAGGTGTGCAGCCCCGGCAGGATCGCCAGCGGCATCACGCCGATCAGGTTGGCGAACAGGATGAAGTAGAAGAGCGAGAAGATGTACGGCGCGAACTTCTTGCCGCCGCTGCCGATGTTCACCGACACCATATTGTCGATGAAGCTTACCGCGTCCTCAGCGGCAACCTGCCAGCGACCGGGCACGAGCTGGCGCTTGAGGCCGCCCGAAATGAAGAGCGCGAGCAGCACGAACACGACGACCATGAAGAGCGCCGAGTTGGTGAAGGATACGTCATAGCCGAACAGGTTCAGATGGCGGCCCAGGATGGGCTCCACCATGAATTGTTCCATCGGATCGATTTTGCCGGCGCTCACTCTGCGCGCTCCTTCGAAATCTTCATGATGTTGAGGAACGCCCCGATGATCGCAAGTGTAAGCACGATCAACAGCGCCCAAGGCGACGTGCCGAGCCACTGATCAAGCGCCCAGCCCATGATCCCGCCGCCGAACAAGGCGCCGAGCAATAGCGCCAGGACCTTCGATCCCTGGCCATAGCCCTTCGCCTGCGGCAAGGGCCCCGACCCACGCGCCTGACCAGCCGCCTTTGCCGAAGCAATGCGGGCGTCCAGATCGTCGTTAGGGCGGTTCTCGGCCAAGCGGCGTGTATCCTGATAGAAAAACGCCGCCGTGCGTGCAGCACCGCGACGATGATATGCGGAGAGTTGGAGACCGACGCCCCCGCTTCCCGCGCCGTTTAGGAAGCTGTCTTGAGAGTGTCAACTCTTGTGGCCACCCCGGTCCTGCTGCGGCGTTGCGCGGGCGGCGCGCGAGGATTATCCAATGGTACGATGAACGCGCCCCTCCCCGACCACGCCGGACACCGCGCGCGGCTGCGACAGCGGCTGATCGAGCAAGGCGGCGACGGGCTGCTCGATTACGAACTGGTCGAATATTTACTCATGCTGGCGGTCCCGCGGCGCGATACCAAACCGCTGGCCAAGGCGCTGATCGCCGAGTTCGGGGGATTCGGCGGCGTGTTCAGCGCCGATGCCGCCGCGCTGATGCGCGTCCCCGGAATGGGCGAGACGACCGCCGCTGCGATCAAGATCGTCCAGGCGGCGGCGCTGCGCTTGCTGCAGGTCGAGGCCAAGGCGCAGCCGGTGCTGGCGAGCTGGCAGGCGCTGATCGACTATCTCCACGCCGACATGGCGCATCGCGGCACCGAGCGCGTACGCGTGCTCCACCTCAACACGCGCAAAATGCTGATCCGCGACGAAGTGATGAGCGACGGGTCGATCGACGAGGCCGCAGTCTATGTCCGCGAGGTGATCCGGCGCGCGATCGATCTCGGCTCATCGGCGATCATCCTGGTGCACAACCATCCGAGCGGCGACCCGAGCCCGAGCCGCGCCGACATCGACGTCACCCGGAAAGTCGCCGAGGCGGGGCGGCGGCTCAACATAACGCTCCACGACCACATCATCATCGGCGCGAACGGGCATTCGAGCTTGCGCGCGATGGGGCTGCTCTGAGCGTCACCCTTGCTGCGAGAGGAATGCCGTCAATTCGGCCTTCGAGACCGTCTTATTCTTGTCGGCATCGGCCTGCGCAAAGGCCTGGGCGAGATAGGTGTTCATCGCCGGCGAAGCCGAATCGGTCGTCGGGTCGCTCACTTTCTTGAGCGCGACCATCCACGCGCCGAACTCGGCTGCATTGAGAACGCCGTCGCCGTCCGTGTCGTAGCTGCCAAACTCGGCGTTGATGATGTCGGCCGCCGGCGTTCCCGCCGCTGCGGGCTTGGCGGCAGCCTCGGCTTCGGGGGCGACGATCGATGCCGGGATCGCCGCGTCGCGCGCCGCGCTGCTCTGCGGGGGCCCAGCTTGATCGACCGTGGTCGGCGCGGATTGCGGTGCGGGCGATGTCGCGGGCGGCGCGTCCTGCGCAAGAGCGGGGCTGGCAAGCGCGATGGCGCTCGCGAGCAGGGTAAATCTCACCATCGGTATCTCCTGTGCGAATCGATCGCGTCGGTTCCCCAACGCACCGGACCACGCGACGCTCCACGCGCCCGCATTTGAAGGGGCGGCTGGTCCCTGCTAACGCGCGGCTCATCGTCGATCGCGGCGATTCCGTGCCCGCCCGATCTCAAGCTCATCGAGGAATTCCCATGGTCCCCCGCTATTCCCGCCCGGACATGACCGCGATCTGGACCCCGGAGAATCGCTTCCGCATCTGGTTCGAGATCGAAGCGCACGCGACCGACGCGCTCGCCGAGCTCGGCGTGGTGCCGAAGGAAGCCGCTGCCGCGTTGTGGGCGTGGTGGAACACCAACCCGGTGATCGACGTCGCCGCGATCGACGCGATCGAGGCGGTGACCAAGCATGACGTGATCGCCTTCCTCACCTGGGTGGCGGACAATGTCGGCGACCAGGCGCGCTTCATGCACCAGGGGATGACGAGCTCGGACGTGCTCGACACCGCGCTCGCGGTCCAGCTCGCGCAGGCGAGCGACTTGCTGATCGCCGATATCGACGCGCTGCTCTTCGTGCTCGAGCGCCGCGCGCGCGAGCACAAGATGACCCCGACGATCGGGCGCAGCCACGGCATCCATGCCGAACCCGTCACCTTCGGGCTCAAGATGGCACAGGCGCATGCCGAATTCGCCCGCAACCGCGCGCGACTCGTCGCGGCGCGCGAGGATGTCGCGACCTGTGCGATCTCGGGCGCGGTCGGCACCTTCGCCAATATCGACCCGGTGGTCGAAGCACACGTCGCCGAGAAGCTCGGCCTGACCGTCGAGCCCGTCTCGACCCAGGTCATCCCGCGCGATCGTCACGCGATGTTCTTCGCCACGCTCGGCGTGATCGCCTCGTCGATCGAGCGGATGGCGACCGAGGTTCGCCATCTCCAGCGCACCGAAGTGCTCGAGGCCGAGGAGTTCTTCTCGCCCGGCCAGAAGGGCTCGTCGGCGATGCCGCACAAGCGCAACCCGGTGCTGACCGAGAACCTCACCGGCCTCGCCCGCATGGTGCGCGGCTACGTCACCCCCGCGCTCGAGAATGTCGCTTTGTGGCACGAGCGCGACATCTCGCACTCCTCGGTCGAGCGCTATATCGGCCCCGACGCGACGATCACGCTCGACTTCGCGCTGCAGCGGCTGACCGGCGTGATGGACAAGCTCGTCGTCTATCCCGCGCGGATGGAGAAGAACCTCAACAAGATGGGCGGCCTCGTCCATTCGCAGCGCGTGCTGCTCGCGCTCACCCAGGCGGGCGTCAGCCGCGAGGATTCGTATCGGCTGGTGCAGCGCAACGCGATGAAGGTGTGGGATTCGGACGGCGCGCTGTCGCTGATGGAGCTGCTCAAGGCCGATCCCGAGGTCACCGCGGCGCTGTCGGTCGCGGAGATCGAGGACAAGTTCGACCTCGGCTATCATCTGAAGCACGTCGACACGATCTTCGCACGCGTGTTCGGACAGGCCTGATTGCGACGGATTCGCAGGTAGCTTGACTCGATTGACCCCCGGACGCGCGATGTTCGGGGGCGATCGTTTCCGTTTCTGCACTTATGCGACGCGTGAACCCGACGATTTCAAAGAGCCGAATCGGTATACCCGAATCGGCCCTTGTAGGACAGCGCCCGTTCGAAATCGCCTGAGACGGAGCGCTCCGCGTCCGCCTGAAACCCTTCATCGATGATTTTGCACAGTTCAACGTGCAAATGCTGCACCTGCGAATGCTCGTAATAAAATTGCGTGGATAAGCAACAATCTCCACATGCCTCCTCGCCGGGACGAGCCCGGTATCGGAGACACCTACCATGCGCATTCTTCAAAGCCTTGCCGGCGGCCTGTTCGCTGTTGCAGGCGTCGCGCTGGTGGTCGAGGTTCTCATCCTCTGACCCATCGGCCCGCCCGCCCCTTCTTTTGACGGGGCGGCCAGGGCCGTGGGGTCGAGAGCAGGTTTAAAGAAAATTCTTGGCAACGCACCCAGCATGGCAGCCCCTCCCCTGACGGGGAGGGGCTAGAAATCGCTCAGCCCCAGGCGCTCTTCATCTTCTTGAAGAAGCCGCTCGTTTGCGGGCATTCCTTGCCCGTCTCGGTCGCGCGGAATTCCTCGAGCAGCTCGCGCTGGCGCGAGGTGAGATGCGTCGGCGTCTCGACCTCGATCTGGATGACGAGATCGCCACGACCGCGCCCTTGCAACACGGGCATGCCCGCGCCGCGCTGACGTAGCTCACGACCGCTCTGCGTGCCCGCCGGGATCTTGATCTGGTGATCGACACCGTCGGGGCCGGCAATATGGACTTCGCCACCCAGCGCGGCGGTGGTGAAGCTGATCGGCGTGCGCGCGAACAGCGTCGTACCTTCACGCTCGAACAGCGGATGCCGCGCGACGTGGAGGAAGATGTAGAGATCCCCCGCTGGCGCCCCGCGCAAGCCCGCCTCGCCCTCGCCGGTCAAGCGAACGCGCGTGCCCTCGTCGACGCCGGGCGGGATGTTGACGGTGCGCGTCTTGGTCTTCTCGACGCGGCCCTCGCCGTGGCAATTGCCGCACGGATCGGCGATCGTCTGGCCGGCGCCGTGGCACGTCGGGCAAGTCCGCTCGACGACGAAGAAGCCCTGCTGCGCGCGGACCTTGCCGTGGCCCTTGCACATCTGGCAGGTCTTGGCGGCGGTACCCTTGGTCGCGCCCGAACCGTCGCACACGTCGCACACGCCCGAGACATCGATCGTGATGTCGCTCGCCTTGCCGTGAAAGGCTTCCTCGAGCGTGATCTCCATGTCGTAGCGCAAATCCGCGCCGCGCTGGGGTCCGCGCGATCCGCCGCGCTGGCCGCCCATGAATTCGCCGAAGATGTTCTCGAAAATGTCGGAGAAGCCGCTGAAATCCTGCGCGCCGCCACCGCCGCCGCCCTGCTGCTTGAACGCAGCGTGGCCGTAGCGATCGTACGCCGCGCGCTTCTGCGGGTCCTTGAGGCAGTCATACGCCTCGCTGATCGCCTTGAAGCGCTCTTCGGAGTCGCCGCAGCCCGGATTCTTGTCGGGGTGATAGCGCATCGCGAGCCGGCGATACGAGGATTTGAGCGTGCCGTCGTCGGCAGTCCGCTCGCACTCCAGCAGTTCGTAGAAATCGATGTCGGTGGTCACGTTTCAGCCCCCGCCTCTCCGCCGTCACCCCCGCCAAAGCGGGGGTCCCGCCTCTCCACCGACCCGCAAAGGCCGGGAGAAGAAGCGGGATTCCCGCGTGCGCGGGAATGACGGGCTGGGCTCATTCCAGTTTACGCTTTGTGGTCGTCGACCTCGGAGAATTCCGCGTCGACCACGTCTTCCTTGGGCGCTTCGGCCTCGGCGGCGGGCGAGGCATCGGCCTGCGCCTGCTTCTCGTAGATCGCCTGGCCGAGCTTCATCGCGACCTGCGCGAGCGCCTCCGACTTGGTCTTCATCGCTTCGGGATCACCACCTTCGACCGCGGTCTTGGTCTCGGCGATCGCCGCTTCGATCTCGCCCTTGAGCGCGGCATCGACCTTGTCGGCATTGTCGGCAAGCTGGCGCTCGGTCGTGTGGATCAGCGATTCGGCGTTGTTCTTCGCCTCGGCCGCTGCACGGCGCTGCTTGTCGTCCTCGGCGAACTGCTCGGCATCGCGGACCATCTGCTCGATGTCGCGATCCGACAGGCCACCCGAGGCCTGGATGCGGATCTGCTGCTCCTTGCCGGTGCCCTTGTCCTTGGCCGACACGTTGACGAGACCGTTGGCGTCGATGTCGAAAGTGACTTCGATCTGCGGCACGCCGCGCGGCGCCGACGGGATACCGACCAGATCGAACTGGCCGAGCATCTTGTTGTCGGCCGCCATTTCGCGCTCGCCCTGGAACACGCGGATGGTGACGGCCTGCTGGTTGTCGTCCGCGGTCGAATAGGTCTGCGACTTCTTGGTCGGGATCGTCGTGTTGCGATCGATCATGCGGGTGAACACGCCACCCAGCGTCTCGATGCCGAGCGACAGCGGGGTCACGTCGAGCAGCAGCACGTCCTTGACGTCGCCCTGCAGCACGCCGGCCTGGATCGCCGCGCCCATCGCCACGACCTCATCGGGGTTGACGCCCGAATGCGGCTCATTGCCGAAGAAGTCCTTCACAACCTGACGGACCTTGGGCATGCGCGTCATGCCGCCGACGAGGACGACTTCCGAGATGTCGCTGGTCTGAATCCCGGCGTCCTTCATCGCCTTCTTGCACGGCTCGAGCGTACGCTGGATCAAGTCCTCGACGAGACGCTCGAGATCCGAGCGCGTGATCGCCTTGACGAGATGCTTCGGCCCGTTCTGGTCGGCGGTGATGAAGGGCAGGTTGACCTCGGTCGTCGCTGCCGACGAGAGCTCGATCTTCGCCTTCTCGGCCGCTTCCTTCAGACGCTGGAGCGCCAGCTTGTCCTTGGTGAGGTCGATGCCCTCGGCCTTCTTGAAGTCTTCCGACAGGAAGTTGAGCAGCTTGTTGTCGAAATCCTCGCCGCCGAGGAAGGTGTCGCCGTTGGTCGCCTTCACTTCGAACACGCCGTCGCCAATCTCGAGGATCGAGATGTCGAAGGTGCCGCCGCCGAGGTCATAGACCGCGATCGTCTTGTTGGTGTCCTTGTCGAGACCATACGCAAGTGCCGCTGCGGTCGGCTCGTTGATGATGCGGAGCACTTCGAGACCGGCGATCTGCCCGGCGTCCTTGGTCGCTTGGCGCTGCGCGTCGTTGAAATAGGCCGGAACGGTGATGACCGCCTGCGTGACCGTCTCGCCGAGATACGCCTCGGCGGTTTCCTTCATCTTCTGCAGCGTGAACGCCGAGATCTGCGACGGCGAATATTCCTTGCCGCCAGCGCCGACCCAGGCGTCGCCATTGTTGCCGCGCACGATGTTGTACGGGACCAGTTCGGTGTCCTTCTTGGTGATCGGGTCGTCGAAACGACGGCCGATCAGGCGCTTCACCGCGAAGATCGTGTTCTCAGGGTTGGTCACTGCCTGGCGCTTGGCCGGCTGGCCGACCAGCCGCTCGCCATCCTTGGCGAACGCGACGATCGACGGCGTGGTGCGCGCGCCTTCTGCGTTCTCGATCACCTTCGGCTTGCCGCCCTCCATCACCGAGACGCAGCTGTTGGTCGTGCCGAGATCGATTCCGATTACTTTTGCCATTGGTCCTCTGGGGCCCCCATCGCTAGAAAAATTGCCATTCCATCGCGCCCTTAGAATAAGCAGCGCGACACTTCACTCCGGCGATATAGGGGGGCTTTCGCTTGTCGCAAGATTTCACCGCACGTATGGCGCGACAAGTTGTTCCCAAAGCGGGAGTTCGTCGTTTGCGCAATCGTCTGGTTTTGATCGCTGCCCTGGCCCTGGGCGCGTGCGGCAGTGGGCCGCCCAAGCTCTCGGTCGAGAAGGGCTATATCCGCCTCGCCGCGGCGCCGCGCAGTCCGGCGGTCGCCTATTTCACGATCCATGGCGGCACCGCCGATACTGCGCTGATCGCGGTGAGCAGCGAGGTGTCGATCAAGAACGAGCTTCACCAATCGATGCAGTCGGGCGGCATGGCGTCGATGAAGCCGCTCGGCGATGTGCCGATCCCCGCGGGCGCGACCGTCGCGTTCGCGCCCGGCGGCAAGCATCTGATGCTGTTCGACATGAACCCGGGGATCAAGCCCGGGCGCGTCGTCACGCTGACCTTCACCTTTGCCAACAACCAGCGGATCCTGTTCGACGCGCCGACGATCGCGGCGGGCACCCCCGCCCCCGCATTCTAAGCGCGCGTCACGCCGCGAGCGTTTGTTCGATCGTGGGCGCGAGGTCGAGCGTCAGCAGGGCATAGGCCCCCTTCCCGACGCCTTCGCTTTCGAGCCGCAGCGAGCCGTGCATCGCCGCCATCGAATTGGCGCACCAGTGCAGCCCCAGCCCGCCCGATTTGTGGCGGCGGGTCGAAAAGCCGCGCTGGAACAGCGTTGGGGTATTCTCGGCGGCGAACCCCTCGCCATCGTCGCGGATCGCGATGACGGCGCGGCCGTCGGCCTCGGTGATGGTGACGGTGATCGATCCGCTGTCGGTGCCGGTCGCGGCGATCGCGTCGGCGGCGTTGGAGAAGAGATTGCCGATCACCTGGCTCAGGATGATCCGGCTCGCCATCACGTAACACGCTTGCGCGGGGAAGCTGAACGCGATCGACACGCTGCCCGAATAGCGCGCGATCGTCGCATTCTTGGCGAGGATCTCGGTCACGTCGCACGGCGCCACCTCGGGCCGCTCGTGCGCCGCGCTTTGCTGGGCACCGATGATCTCGAGCACATGGCTCATCGCTTCGCGGCCGATTTGCAATTCGCCGTGACGGTCGGCGCGATCCTTGGCTTCGGCCTCGATCGCCGCCGCGACGAAGGCGAGCAGTTTGGCGCGCCGCGCCGCTGGCAGATCGTCCTTGGCGAGCTCGGCGATCGCGCGGTCTAGCACGCTGCGCTCGACGGGCGGTGCTTGCGCGATCCCCTTGCTCAGGATCGTGCTGATCGGGTTGAGCGCGTTGCGGACGTTGTGCATCACCGCGACCGCGCTCTCGCTCTTGCCGAGCGCGAAGCTCTGCACTTCGACCTGTTCGCGCAGATCCTTCAATTGCTCGAGCATCGCATTGAAACTGTTACGCAAAGATCCGATTTCGTCCTTGCGCGGCTCATCGGGCAACAGCCCGAGCGAGCCCGAGGTGCGCACCATCTGCATATGGCTTTCGACGCGCGCGAGCGGGCGCAGCACGAGCATCGAAATCATCCGCCGCAGCATCGCGAGCACGAGCAGCAGCAACAGCGTCGACCCCGCGACCGCGAGCAGCAACATGCGCTGGCCAAGCAGCGAGAGATCGCGCGTCACGCTGAACGCCGCGCTGGCGACGGCGTGGCCGTCGGCGCCACGGATCGGCACCGCGATCCGCAGCGTCGAGCGCGCCGATACGATCGCATCGGTATCGGGGCGGTTGGCGAGGTCGATCGTCGCGGGCAGCTGAAGCACGTCGGACAGCGTCTTCGAAGTGATCCGCCGCGCCATCAGCACATAGCCGCGCGGATCGCCGGTGCCGTCGCTGCGCCGCACTTCGGCGACCCCGACCGCGACGAGCTCGTTGCCGAGCCGCAGGTAATAATGCCCCGAGTTCTTCTGGCCGAGCACGCGCTTGAAATCTGTCTGGCCAAGCGCGGCGACGAATTCGCTGCGACCCGGCGGCGTTCGCCAGCGCGCGATGACGATCCGGCCGTCCTTGCCGACATAGGCCATGCCGTCGACGTTGAGATTGACCATCGCGAGCGTCGAGAAGCTCTCCTTCTCGAACTCGGGCGTCGGGTGGACCATATAGTCGTAGCTGGCGGTCCAGTCGCCATAGTCGCGCACCGCGCCCTCGACCTTGGTCGCGAAATCGCCGAGCGCGGCGCGCGTCCGTTCGATATGCGCGGCGACCGACTTGTCCTCGAGCTGGTTGAAGCTCGGCACGATCAAGGCGGCGAGCAACGCCGTCAGCGCGACCGAACCGATCAGGCCGATCCCCATCAGGATCACGACGAGCTTGGCGCCGAGCGAACTCGGCTCGCGCAGCGCCTCGATCCGGCCGCGCGCGGTGCGCGGGGACGGCGGCGGGGGCGCGGGCATCAGCCGTGGGTTCCGTTACCCGGTTCGACCGCGTCGTCCGCCGCGGGATCGAGCATGTAGCGCGCCTGGGCGATTTCGCGCGCGCGGTCCTGCACGACCGGCCGCGAGAAGAAATAGCCCTGCATGTGGCTGCAGCCGGCGACACGCAGCGCCTGCAGCTGCGCCTCGGTCTCGACGCCTTCGGCGATCACGCCGAGCCCGAGCGCATGGCCGAGATGGATGATCGAATGGACAATCGCCGCGCTCTCGCGCTCGCGGCCCATGCCGTCAATGAAGCTGCGGTCGATCTTGAGGCAGTCGAGCGCGAACTTGCGGATGTTATAGAGCGAGGAATAGCCCGTGCCGAAATCGTCGAGCGCGATGCGGAAGCCCATCTGGCGTAATTTGTAGAGCGTGTCGGCGGCGCGATCGGCATCGTCGAAGATCGCGGTCTCGGTGATCTCGATCTGGACGCGGCGCGGGTCGATCCCGGCGCGCTGGACGGTCTCGACGAGCCTTGCCACGAAATTATGGCGGCGGAACTGGCGCGGCGAGAAATTGACCGAGACATATTGGCCCGGCCATTCGGCGAGCACTTTCAGCGATTCGCCGAGGACCCAGTCGCCGAGCTCGTGGATCAGGTTGGTTTCCTCGGCGATTGGGATGAACACCGCCGGGCTGATCGGACCATGCTCGTTGGTGTTCCAGCGCAGCAGCGCCTCGAAACCGATGACCTCGAGCTCCTCGCGCGCGACGATCGGCTGATAGACGAGGCTCAGCTCGCCCTTGGCGATCGCTTGCGACAGGCCTCCCTCGATCGCGCGGCGCAGACGGATGTTCTCGTCCATGCCCTCGTCGAACAGGCGCACGACGCCGCGGCCTTCGCGTTTCGCGTCGTTGAGCGCGAGATCGGCGCGGCGCATCAAGTCGGTCGGGTCGCGCGTCTCGCCGGGCTCGGTGACGATCAGCCCGAACGACGCGCCGCCCTGGACCGAATTGCCGAGCACCTTGAAGGTCCCGGTGCAGGCTTTCAGGATGCGCTGGCATTCCATTTCGGCCGCCTCGGCGCCGGGCGTGTCGAACAGCAGCCCGAATTCGTCGCCGCCGAGCCGCGCGACGAGGCCGCCTGCGGGAATCGAGGTCTGCAGGATGTCGCAGATCGTGCGGATCAGTTCGTCGCCGGCAAGATGGCCGAGCGTGTCGTTGACCAGCTTGAAGCGATCGAGATCGACCATCGCGACCGCGAATTGCCCCGAAAGCTGTGCGCGGTCGGTCAGCGCGCGGCGGAAGGCGAGCCGGTTGGGCGCCTCGGTCAGCGAATCGTGGTTCGCCATGTGGATCGCGCGGCTTTCGTTCGCGGCGAGCTCATGGCCTTGCTCCTGGAGCTGGACGACTTGCGCAGCGAGCGTCTCGCGGGCTTCGGCGAGTTCGCGGTCGCCGCGCCAGCGGTGCGCGAGCGCGCTTGCCATCTGCGTGACCTCGGCGACTTCGAACGGCTTGGCGATGTAGAAGATCTTGTCGGCGGGGCCGGCCGCCTTGGCGATCTCGATCGGCGAGAAATCGGAATAGCCCGTGACGATGACGAGATTGATGTTGGGATCGAGCTTGCGGATCCGCGTCGCGGTTTCCTTGCCGTCGATGCCGGGCGGCATGCGCACGTCGATGAAGGCGACGGCATAGGGTTCGTCGCACGCCAATGCGGCCTCGACCGCCGCAACGCCGTCGAGCCCCTGCATCGCGTGCGTCAGTGCGAAGTCGATCGTGGTATCGGGCGCGGGGTCGGCAGCGTCGTCGTCTTTGCCGAACAGTTCGGCAGCCATCGCCTCGAGCGCGCCGGTGTCGACGGCCGCCGGCGCGAAACTGCGCCGGTAGCTGTCGTGCATGGCCGGTTCGTCATCGACGATCAGAATTCGCATACCCACACCCGCCCGTAAGATAGTGGGCATCAAAGCCCGTTGCGAACTCGTATGCCAAGGCGGTTAATGCGTCGTAAACGACGATGCCAAAACTCAGTCGCGTTCGAGTGCCAGGACCCCGAGCTGGACCGCGCCGAGCGGCCCCGCCATTCCGCCCAGCTCGGCCGGAACGACGAAGCGGTCGATCGGCATCAGCCCGGGCGCTGCGACATAGCCGCCGAGACTCGCGACCAAGCGAGCGCGAATTTCGGGCAGCAGCTGCGGCACGCCGACCATCACGCCACCGCCCATCACGATCCGCCGCGGGATGCCGGTCAGCACCACCATGTGACAGAGCTGCGCAAGGGTATGCGCGACGGTTTCCCATGCCGGGTCGTTCGCCGCCAGATCCTGCGCGGCCGTTCCGGTGCGCGCGCGGATCGCGGTTCCCGACACCAGCCCTTCGACGCAATCGCCATGAAAGGCGCAGCTTCCGCGCCAGGCATCGCCCGTCATCCGCACCGGGCGGATATGGCCGAGCTCGGCATGCGTCATCCCCGCGACGGGGGCGCCGTGCAGCACGAGCCCGACGCCGACGCCCGTCCCCACCGTGATATAGGCATGGTCTTCGACATCATGCGCCGCACCCCAACGTCCTTCGCCGAGCGCGGCACCGTTGACGTCGCTGTCGAAGCCGAACGGCACGCCCGCAATCTTCGCGAGCCGCAGCCCGACATCGGTATCGGACCAGCCTGGCTTGGTGGTCGCGGTGATGAAACCGTAATTGGAGTCGCTCCGGTCGAGCGACACCGGGCCGAAGCTCGCGACGCCGAGCGCATCATAGCCCGACCAGCGCCGCAGCACGCCCTCGACCGCGCCGAGCGTTTCGTCGGGCGTGGTGGTCGGGATCTGGACGCGCTCGCGCACATCGTTGGGTCCGCTTGCCAGGACGCAAATGACCTTGGTTCCACCCAGCTCGACGCCGGCGATCAGGGGCGCGCTCATTCTACGGTCACCGACTTGGCGAGATTGCGCGGTTGGTCGACATCGGTGCCCTTGATGACCGCGACATGATAGGCGAGCAGCTGGACCGGCACCGCATAGACCAGCGGCGCGATCAGCGGGTGGACCTTTGGCATGGTGATCGTCGCCATGCAGCCGTCGCCCGCCGCCTGGATACCGTCGTAATCCGAGATCAAAACGACCTTGCCGCCGCGCGCCTGGACTTCCTGCATGTTGCTTACGGTCTTGTCGAACAGCGGGCCCGAGGGGGCGATGACGATGACGGGGACGTTCTCGTCGATCAGTGCGATCGGCCCGTGCTTCATCTCGCCGGCGGCATAGCCTTCGGCATGGATGTAGCTGATTTCCTTGAGCTTCAGCGCGCCCTCGAGCGCGAGCGGATAATCGGTACCGCGCCCCAGATAGAGCACGTCGCGCGCCCCCGCGATATGGTGCGCCATCGCCTCGATCGCCTCGTCATAGGCGAGCGCGCCGTTGAGCGCGGCGGGGGCTTCGGCGAGATGCTTGACGATCATCTTCTCCTCGGCCGGGCTGAGCTTGCCCTTGGCCCGCGCGAGGTTGGCAGCAAGCGCTGCGAGCACCGCGAGCTGGCAGGTGAACGCCTTGGTCGAGGCGACGCCGATCTCGGGGCCGGCATGCGTCGGCAGCAGCAGATCGGCTTCACGCGCCATCGAGCTGGTCGGCACGTTGACGACGACCGCGATGATCTGCCCCTCGGCGCGCGCATGGCGCAGCGCGGCGAGCGTGTCGGCGGTTTCGCCCGACTGGCTGATGAAGAGCGCGAGGCCGCCCTCCTCCATCACCGGCGCGCGGTAGCGGAATTCGCTCGCCACATCGAGGTCGACGGGCACGCGCGCGAACTGCTCGAACCAATATTTGGCGACCATGCCGGCGTAGAAGCTGGTGCCGCAGGCGACGATCGTGACGCGCTTGATCGTCGACAGGTCGAATTCGGGGATCGGCAGCGTGACGCGCTCTTCCATCCGCTGCAGGTACGAGCGCAGCGTCTGCGCGACGACGATCGGCTGCTCGTAGATTTCCTTGAGCATGTAATGCTTGTGGTTGCCCTTCGACACGAGGTCGCCGGTGACGCCCGAGATCGTGATCGCGCGTTCGACCGGCGTATTGGCACGGTCATAGACCTGCGCGCCCTCACGCGTGAGGACGACCCAGTCGCCTTCGTCGAGATAGGCGATTCGCTGCGTCAGCGGCGCGAGCGCGAGCGCGTCGGAGCCGAGATACATCTCGCCCTCGCCATAGCCGACGACGAGCGGCGAACCGAGCCGTGCGCCGATCAGCAGATCGGGATGCTGGCGGAACAGGATCGCGAGCGCGAAGGCGCCGTGGAGCCGCGGGAGCACCTCGCGCACCGCATCTTCGGGGGCGAGCCCGGCCTCGACCTTCTCGCTGATCAGATGCGCGACGACCTCGGTGTCGGTCTCGCTGGTGAAGGTGCGGCCGCGCGCGATGAGTTCGTCGCGCAGCGGCTTGAAATTCTCGATGATGCCGTTGTGGACGACCGCGACTTCGCCGGTCGCGTGGGGGTGGGCGTTGTTTGTGGTCGGGCCGCCATGCGTCGCCCACCGCGTGTGGGCGATGCCGGTCTTGCCGGGCAGCGGATGCGCGGCGAGTTCGTTGGCGAGGTTGATCAGCTTGCCCGACGCGCGGCGGCGCTCGATCGCGCCATCGAAATCGGTGGCGATGCCGGCCGAATCATAGCCGCGATATTCGAGCCGCTTAAGACCGTCGAGCAGACGATCGGCGACGTCTTCGGTACTCAGGATGCCAACGATGCCACACATGGAATGTCTCGACCTTAAAGGGTGTAGGGGATGCGGATGCCCGGCATGGTCGCCGGAAAATCCTTGGTGTTGCGGGTCACTAGAATGCGTCCGTGAACTTGTGCTGACGCGAGGATGACCGAGTCCGCAAGCTTCAGGCGGCACTCGTTGCGCAGTTCCGCCGCGCGCGTCGCAATCGGTATATCGAGCTCATCGATCAGGAACCCCGCCAACAGCGATTTCGTTCGCGGCATCGTGATCTGGTCGACCCGGGACATGACCTCGATCCACGTCACCCGACTGATCCAGCGATCGTCAACCGACTCGAGCTCGAGCTGCGCTGACACGTTGCCGTTAAGGGCATCGATCAGGATATTGCTGTCGAACGACGTGGCGCTCACGATTTTGGCGACGGCTGCACGCCCCGAAGCTGATCGAGATAGATCGCGCGCTGACGATCATCTTCCGCGTCGAAGAGATCGGGAAACTCGGCTTTGACGTCTTCGTAATCGTCGTCCCAGGGACGGGTCCAGCTCGCGCGTTCGCGCCGCTGCCATGCGACGGCGTCACCAATGTCAGCGCGATCCTTCCAGGCTCCGAAACCGGCGCGCAGAGCCGCCAGTCGCCGTTGCCGGTTCCCCTCTTCCGCGTCGCTCGCAATCAGCCGATCGACCGCGTCACGGATCACCGCCGCGCGCGACTGACCGTGCTCGGCCGCGATCTGATCGAGCCGCGCAATGCGATCGTCGCCGAGCGAAACCAGGGTCCTGCTAGCCATTATCGACCGATATCACCGGGTGATATCACTTGCCAGCTTTCTTCGCCGTCATCGCGTCGCGAAAGCGCTTGGCCCATCCGGGTTTGGAGACTTGCTGCGGCCGCACCAGCGCGAGCGCGTCGGCTTCGACGTCGGCGGTGATCACAGATCCTGCACCGACAATCGCGCCCGCGCCGATCGTCACCGGGGCGACCAGCGCCGAGTTCGACCCGATGAACGCGCCCTCGCCGATGATCGTCTTGTATTTGAAGAATCCGTCGTAATTGCAGGTGATCGTGCCCGCGCCGATGTTGGCGCCGGCCCCCACTTCGGCATCGCCGAGATAGGTCAAGTGGCTCGCCTTGGCACCCGCGCCGAGCACGGCCTTCTTCATCTCGACGAAATTGCCGATCTTCGACTTCTCGCCCATCACCGCGCCGGGGCGCAGGCGGGCGAACGGGCCGACCTCTGCCTTCGCGCCGATCTGCGCGCCCTCGATATGGCTGAAGGCGTGGAGCAGCGCGCCGTCGCCGACGGTGACGCCGGGGCCGAACACGACGTTGGGCTCGATCACGACGTCTCGGCCGATCACCGTGTCGTGCGCGAACCAGACGGTCTCGGGGGCGATCAGCGTGGCGCCGTCGGCCATCGCCTGCGCGCGGCGCTGCGCCTGCCACGATGCCTCGACGCCCGCGAGTTCGCCGCGGCTGTTGACGCCGGCGACTTCGGTCGCGCCGGTCTCGATCACCGCCGAGCGACGACCGTCAGCGGCGGCGAGCATGACGATGTCGGGGAGGTAATATTCGCCCGCGGCATTGTCGTTGCCGACGCGCGCGAGCAGCGCGAACAGATCGGCGCTACGCACCGCCATCAGCCCGGAGTTGCACAAATCGACCGCGCGTTCGGCGGGGGTCGCGTCCTTGAACTCGACCATCTTTGCAATGACGCCATCCTCGGCAATGATCCGGCCATAGGCGCCGGCATCGGTGGGACGAAAACCGAGCACGACCGCCACCGGCGCGTCTTCCGCGTTCAGTCGGTCGAGCATAGCCTGCATCGTCTGCGAGGAGACGAGCGGGACGTCGCCGTACAGGATCAGCACATCGCCGACGAAACCAGCGAGCGCCGCCTCGGCCTGCGCCACCGCATGCCCGGTGCCGAGCTGCTCGGCCTGCAGCGCGGTCGCAATGCCGAGCGGCGAGACCGCCGCCTCGACCTGCTCGCGCCCCGCGCCCGTCACGACGACGGTGCGCGCCGGATCAAGCGCCGCGACGCTCGCCGCCAGATGCAGCAGCATCGGCCGCCCGGCGATCGGATGCAGCACCTTGTGCAGATCCGATTTCATGCGCGTCCCCTTGCCCGCGGCAAGGATGATGGCGGCGATGGGGGGGCGAGACGGGCTTTCCATAACGCCAGCCCTGCCACGCCGGACTTGCCAATTCCATAGCAACCCTGCCAGGCGGGGCCGCATGACGACGAATTCATTTCAGATCGTGGGGTTCGACCTCGATGGCACCCTGGTCGACAGCAGCGGCGATCTCACCGCCGCGGTCAATGACACGCTCGACTTCGCTGGGCGCCCGCTGCTGACGGTGGCGCAGGTCAAGACGATGGTTGGCGGCGGCGCCAAGCATATGCTGGCGCAGGGGCTGGAGGCGACCGGCGGTTGCACGCCGGAGGAATTCCGCCCGCTCTACAAGCGGATGCTGGCCTATTATGCCGCGCACCTTTCGGTCCATACGCGCCCCTTCCCTGGCGTGATCGACGCGCTCGACCAGCTCGACGCGCGCGGCATCAAGAGCGCGGTCGTCACCAACAAGTTCGAGAGCCTTGCACTTACGCTGCTCGCCGATCTCGGGCTGACCGAGCGCTTCGCGTGCATCATCGGCGGCGACACGATGGGGCCGGGCCTGTCCAAGCCCAACCGCGCGCCGATCGACGAGATGATCCGGCGCTGCGGCGGCGAAATCGGCACGACCCGCGCGGCGTTCGTCGGCGATTCGATCTACGACATCATGGCAGCAAAGAACGCCGAAATCCCCGGCATCGCGGTTAGCTTCGGCTTCCTGCTTGAGCCGGTCGAGGAGATGGGCGCCGACGCGGTGATCGATTCGTTCGCCGATCTGCTGCCGACGCTCGATCGCCTGTCAGCCTGAGGCGGGCCCGGCGCCGCCCTTGCGCCACTTGGTCCATAAGTGCCGCGCGAGCATCGCGGGCGGCATCCGCAGCCAGTGCGAGCGGATGTAGAACGCCATCCGCGTCATCGGACGGGTGGTGCGCCCCCAACCGTCGCGCGCGGTGACGCGGCGGAGATAGAGGCGGTCGACGAGCCTTGAACCGGCGCCGTCGCCATACAGCGCGGCCGCAAGCCGCAGCGCGCGCGCGACCTCGCGGTTCAATCCGTGCATTGCGGCTCGCTCGGCCAATCCCGCGACACCGTCTTGCTCGACAAGACAGTGGACGTCCCACAAATTGCGCATCCCGCCCGCCAGATCGCCGTCGGCAAACAGATGTGCGGCGGCATGCACGACCATGTCTTCGGGCGACAGCGCCCACAGCCCCGGCGCGACCTCAACCGCATCGGCGAGCAACGCCGCAGCATTGGGGGTGATACGCGCGGTCAGGGGCAGGATCGTGTGGTGGACGTCGATCATCCGATCGCGGTGGCGGTGGATCAGCGGGGGGAGCTCGTGCATCCACTGGCGGTAATAGGCATCGTCATACGGATCGGGCTTGACCCATTCCCACCCCGCGTCGAGCAAAGCCGCCTCGACCCTATCCAGCGATGCGCGTGGCACGAGGATGTCGAGATCGCCGATCGACCGCCCCTGCCCCGCCAGCAGATCGGCGGCGACGAAGGCGGTGCCCTTGAGCAGCACGACGCGCTCGTCGATCGGCGCGAGTGCGCGGCGGGCAGCCTCGGCTTCCCACAAGGCGACGACCCGGCCCTGTTCGACCGAGCGCCACGCATCTTCGAGAATGCGCCCGACATTCGGTGGAACCGCCATTCCATCGAGCCGCCATGCGAGCGTGCCGAGCATCTGCTCCGCGCGGGCGATCGCGAGCAACGCGGTCCAGTCCTCCGCGTCGAGCGCGAGCGTGCTTTCGGGCAAGCGCAGCGCGCGCGCCAGCAGCCAGCCGTCTGGCGCGCGGCGCATCATCGCGCCGCCCACGCCGCTTCCACTTGCGCGATCGCGCTGGCGGTATCGGGATAGTCGATCGCGCGCGCCGGGACCGAGGTCACGAGCTTGGTCAGCGCATCGAAGCCGCGCTCGCCGAGCGCGACATAGTTGGTCGAGGCTTGCGTCAGCCGAACGAACACCTCGCTCGCCGCGACGTCGCGCGCGGCGGGTTCGAAGCCGAAGCTCGGGAAGAGGATCAGCGCCGGGCGCGCCGGCTGGATCATCGTCGCGATCGCGTGCGCGTCGGGTACGAAATGGCGGATCGTGCCCTTGGGGGTGCCCTCGAGCAGTGGCCCGAAGCGATCCGCCGGCGCCTCGGCCGCGACGGTCGCGATGCTCGCATTCTTCAGGCTGACGAGCCGCGGAAAGGCATGGAGCTGTCCCGTTTCGGGATCGAGCAAGGCAAATTCATCGCCCATCAGACGCCATCCGCGCAGCGACAGCAGCGCCGCGAGCGTCGATTTGCCCGCGCCCGAAACGCCCGTCATCATCAGAGCATCGCCGTCGCGCTCGACGACCGAGGCGTGGAGCAGCAGATAGCGGCGCTGGCCGAGCGCCATCTGCAGGTTCATCCCCATCTCGGCGGCGAGCAGCCCCTGCGCGAGCGGCAGCGGTGCCGCCTCGGGCAGCACGAAATCGCCGCCGATCATCACGGAGGGGCGCAGCACGCGCCGCCACGGCCGCGCGGCGAAGAGGCGCACGGTGAAATCGGGGACACCATCGGTGGGCTTGGGATAGGCGCGATACAGCGTCTCGAGCTGCGCGATCGGCGCGCGCCAATCGGAGCCGATGCGGAAACCGACAGGCCCGATCGCAACGCTGAACTGGTGGTTCATGCGCGCGACACCAGGCCGGTCGCGACGAGTTCGTCGAGCCGCTCGCGCAGCACATCCATATCGGCATCGCCGAGCGCATAGTCGCGCGCCAAGCGGTCCAGCAGCGCCGCGCGCGTCATCCCCGCCTCGCCCAAAGTCGCGAGAATCTCGGGCGCTGGCGCGGTGATGAGGTGCGTGATGCTCGAGGCGCGGTGATAGACTGCGGAAAAACTGTCGAGATGGACGATGCTCAGGCTCTCGGCCCGCGCCATGCGGTAGAGGACGGTGTCGTCCGCCAGGGCCACCGGCTCAGCCGCGCGGCATCTGCAACGACGCGAAGCAGGTGAAGCCGCTCGTCCCCGATTGCAGCCGCCGGATGTAATTGGTGTAGGCGCGGCTCTGCTGATAGCTCGTTCCCGGCAGCTGTCCGCCGGCCAGCGCGGTCTTCACCTCTTCGCCCTTGAACGGCCTTCCGGGCGGCGCGAACGCCCCCAGCGTCCCACGCGGCACGGTGGTGCCGTCGGCGGCGATGTAGCTGCCCGCCCGCCCCGGATCGGGCACCGGAATCTCGCAGGTCGAGATCGACGCGGTGGTCGCGGCGAGCGCCGGGCGGATCGAGACGACCGCGGCGGCGCCGGCCGCGCCGAGCATGAGCGCGCGGCGGCGCGTGGCGTTCGGGGTCTCTGGCGGAACGTCGGTCATGGTGACAGCCATTTCACATTCGCAAATCGCTGGCAAGCAAGGCTATCGAGCTTAAGCATCTTTGGGCTAAGGCGGCGAAATGCTCCAGGGTTTCGGTTCTCGGACGATCACGGCGATCGGTCTCATCGTCGTCGCGGCGATCGCAGTGTTCCTGCTTGCGGGCGATCTGCAGCCCGCGTTGGTCACGCTGGTCGGCGGGATTGCCGCGGCGCTCGTCGCGACGGGCACCGGCGACGGCCCGATCGAGCTGCCCCGCCCCGTCCCCGCTGCCGCCGCGCTCGCCCCGCCCGAGACGCAAGACGTGATCGAGGCGATCGTCGAGCCGGTGCTGATCGTCGCCGAAGGGCGCGTGACGCATGCCAATGCCGTCGCGCTCGGGCTGCTCGGCAAGCATATCGTCGGCGAGGACGTGCGCGTCGCGATCCGGCACCCCGGCGCCGCCGAACGCCTCGCCGGTCCGTCGACGGGCAATCTGCAGGGCCCGACCAATCTCGTCGGGCTCGGCGCGCTCGACCAGCATTGGGAAATGCATGTCAGCCGCGCTGGGGGTGGTCAGCGGATCGTGCAACTCGTCGACCGCACCGGCAATTACGCCGCCGAGCGGATGCGCGTCGACTTCGTCGCGAACGCGAGCCACGAATTGCGCACCCCGCTCGCCTCGATCCTCGGTTATATCGAGACGCTCGGCGACGAGAAGGCGGGCGAGGACGCGCAGGTGCGCGGGCGCTTCCTCAAGATCATGTTCGACGAGGCGCGGCGGATGCAGCGCTTGGTCGAAGACCTGATCTCGCTCAGCCGGATCGAGGCGGAGAAATATCGTCTGCCCGATCGCGCGGTCGATGTCGGCGCGCTGATCGGCGAAGTCCGCTCCGAACTGCTCGACGCGCAGGACACGCGCAGCGCCGATATCGTCGCCGACCTCGACCTCGGGGTGCCGCCCGTGGCCGGCGACCGCGCGCAATTGAGCCAGGTGCTCCACAATCTCATCGGCAATGCGATGAAGTACGGCCGCGCCGGTACGCCGGTGACGGTTCGGCTGTGGCGCGATCCGGCGGGAATGGTGCGGATCAGCGTGACCGACGAGGGCGAAGGGATCGCGCCCGAGCACATCCCGCGCCTGACCGAGCGCTTCTACCGCGTCGACCCGGGCCGCAGCCGCGCGGCGGGCGGGACCGGGCTCGGGCTCGCGATCGTCAAGCATATCATCGAGCGCCACCGCGGTCGGTTCGATGTGACGAGCACCGTGGGCAAGGGAACCACGGTGACAATTCTGCTTCCAGCGCACGGCCAGACGGGCGCTGTCATCAAACGGTAACGACAGTGTCACACAGGCGGTCCGTCGCGATGGTATTGCGATTCTACGGACCCTTCGGTCCGAGGGGAGAATCCATGAACCGGAAACGCGCGATCGTCGCCTTTGCCGCCAGCAGTGCGGCAGCGTTGGCACTCAGTGCCTGCCAGGACCAGGCCAATGGCGGGGGCGCCGGCTCGCGCGACCATATCACCGTCGTCGGATCGTCGACTGTCTTCCCCTTCACCACGATCGTCGCCGAGCAGCTCATCAACAAGACGCCGGGGATGAAGTCGCCCGCGATCGAATCGACCGGCACGGGCGGCGGGATGAAGCTGTTCTGCGCCGGCGTCGGGGCGGCGCATCCCGACATCGAGGACGCCTCTCGCCGGATGAAGGCGAGCGAGTATCGTACCTGCAAGGACAATGGCGTCGACAATATCATCGAGGTCCAGATCGGGCTCGACGGCGTCGCCTTCGCCGAATCGATGAGCGGCCCCAAGCTGCAGTTGACCGCAGTCGACCTGTACAAGGCACTCGCCGCCACGCCGATGGGCCAGCCCAACACCGCCAAGACGTGGAAGGACGTCAACCCAGCGCTGCCCGCGATCCCGATCCAGGTCTACGGCCCGCCCTCGACCAGCGGCACGCGCGATGCGCTCGCCGAGCTGATCCTCGCCAAGGGCTGCGACGCGATCAATCCCGCGCTCGCCGACAAGAAAGAGACCGACGCCGCCGGCTATGCCAAGGGCTGCACCGCGATCCGCGAGGACGGCGCCTATGTCGATGCCGGCGAGAACGACAATCTGATCGTCCAGAAGCTCCAGTCGAACCCCAATGCGATCGGCATCTTCGGCTATTCGTATCTCGAGCAGAACAAGGACAAGTTGAACGGCGTGCCGATCAACGGCGTCGAGCCGACCTATGAGACGATCGCGCGCGGCGCCTATCCCGGGTCGCGCCCGCTCTACCTCTACGTCAAGAAGGCGCATCTCACCGCGATCAAGGGGCTGCGCGAATTTCTCGCAGTCTATGCGCAGTCGTGGGATCCCAAGGGGCCGCTCGTCGCCAAGGGGCTGATCGCCGCGCCCGACGACGTGCGCAAGCGCAGCGCAGCCATCATCAAGGCCGAAGCGTCGCTGGATCCGTCCAAGCTGCTCTGACCGCCTTTCCCACACCTCGAACACGAAATCGAACCACCCGCTTTGTCGATCCTTACTCTTTCCCTCGTCATTGCCGGGCTCGGCCTGATCGGCTGGCTGACGGCGCGGATGCGTGCCGTCGGCTTCCGCCGCGGCAGCACCGCCCGGTTCAGCTCGCTGCCGTCGCATTTCGGCGGCTATGTCGCCTTGTGGACGGTGTTGCCCGCCGCTCTCTTCCTGTGCGTCTGGGCGTCGACTTCGCCAGCGCTGGTGACCGACCGCGTGCTGCGTGATCCCGCCGCCGCGCAGCTGCCGCCGCCGGGGTTCGACCGCGCGGCGATCCTGTCCGAAGCGCGCAGCCTCGCCGCGGGCAACAGCTTCGGCGCGTTCAACCCGTTGTCGCAAAAGCTCGCGCCCGCTTATGCTGCGGCGCAGAACCGCAACGACTGGATCGGCTCGGCGGTCGCCTTGCTGCTCGCCTTTGCGACCGGCGGGTTCGCTTATACCCGCGTCCGCCCCGATTTCCGCGCGCGCAGCAAGATCGAGCGCGTCGTGATGGCGTGCCTGCTCGCCGCCTCGCTGATCGCGATCGTCACGACGATGGGGATCGTCGCGTCGCTGCTGTTCGAATCGTGGCGCTTCTTCAGCGTCGTGCCGATCGGCGACTTCCTGTTCGGGACGCATTGGAGCCCGCAAGTCATCGACCCGGCCGACCCCGGCAAGACGCTCGGCGCAGTGCCGTTGTTCTGGGGCACCTTCTTCATCGGCGCGGTGATCGCCATGCTCGTCGCGATCCCGTTCGGGCTGATGAGCGCGGTGTATCTCACGCAATATGCGACGCCGCGCGCACGGCGCTGGATGAAGCCGATCCTCGAAGTGCTCGCGGGCGTGCCGACCGTGGTCTACGGCTATTTCGCCGCGCTGACGGTGGCGCCGGCGGTGCGCGATGTCGCGGTGTCGCTCGGCATTACCTGGGCGAGCTCGGAAAGCGCGCTCGCCGCGGGGCTGGTGATGGGGGTGATGATCATCCCGTTCGTCTCCTCGATGGCAGACGATTCGCTGGCGGCGGTGCCGGGCGCGATGCGCGACGGGAGCCTGGCGATGGGCGCGACCTCGTCCGAGACGATCAGCCGCGTATTGCTTCCCGCGGCGCTTCCCGGTGTCGTCGGTGGCGTCTTGCTCGCGGTCAGCCGCGCGATCGGCGAGACGATGATCGTGGTGATGGCGGCGAGCGGCGTCGCGACGCTCACGCTCAACCCGTTCGCCAGCGCGACCACCGTGACCAAGCAGATCGTCGACCTGCTCACCGGCGAAGCCGAGTTCGACAGCCCCAAGACGCTCGCCGCCTTCGCGCTCGGGCTCACGCTGTTCGTCATCACCCTGCTCCTCAACATCGTCGCGCTGACGGTCGTGAAACGGTATCGCGAAGCTTATGAGTGACGCCCCAATCCTGAGCGGGCTCGTCCCCGATGTCGCGACCACCGCCACCGGCCCGGCCGAGCGCGCGCCGACCGACTGGCGGACGCAGTCGATGCAGCGCCGAATCCGCAAGCGTTATGCCGCCGAGCGACGCTTCCGCTGGCTCGGGCTCGGCGCGGTCGTGCTTTCCGCCGGCTTCCTCGCGGTGCTGCTCGTGACGATGGTGTATAACGGCGCCAGCGGATTCCTGCAGACGCAGATCGCGCTGCCGGTCGATTTCGCGCATTCGGGGCTGTTGCTGACGCCGGCCGACCTGCGCGGACCCGGCGCCGATCTCGCGCTGTCGACCGCCAATATCGAAGGCTTGACCGATTCGTCGGCCAAGGCCGCGTTCGGGACCGACGGCGATCGCTGGGTGTCCGACGGCGGCTGGCTGCGCGTGCGCCAGGCGCTGAAGCGCGACCCTGCGCTGCTCGGCGCGCGCGCGACGATCTGGGTGCCCGCCGCCGATGCGATCGACGTCGCCGCCAAGCGCCAGGGCGATCCGGCCTCCGAGGCAATCGTCGCGAAGCTTAAGGCGCGGCATGCGATCTCGACCGGCTTCAACCTCCCCTTCCTCACCGCATCGGACTCGAACGATCCGACGCGCGCGGGGATCTGGGGCGCGTTCAAGGGCTCGCTGTTCACGATGCTGGTCACGCTGCTGATCGCCTTCCCGGTCGGGGTGCTGTCGGCGCTCTATCTCGAGGAATATGCGCCGCGGAACCGCTGGACCGATCTGATCGAGGTCTCGATCAACAATCTCGCCGCGGTGCCCTCGATCATCTTCGGCTTGCTCGGGCTCGCGGTCTTCCTCGGCACCTTCGGGCTGCCGCGCTCGGCGTCGATCGTCGGTGGTCTCACGCTCGCGCTGATGACGATGCCGGTGATCGTGATCTCGGGCCGCAATGCGATCAAGGGCGTCCCGCCGTCGATCCGCGATGCCGCGCTCGGCGTCGGGGCGAGCCCGATCCAGGTCGTCTTCCACCACGTCCTGCCACTCGCGCTGCCCGGCATCCTCACCGGCACGATCATCGGCATGGCGCGCGCGCTCGGCGAGACTGCGCCGCTGCTGATGATCGGGATGCGCGCGTTCATCGCCTCGCCGCCCGCGCGGCTGACCGATCCGGCGACCGTGCTGCCGGTGCAGATCTTCCTATGGTCCGATCAGATCGATCGCGGCTTTGTCGAAAAGACCAGCGCGGCGATCATCGTCCTGCTCGTCTTCCTGCTCGCGATGAACGGCTTCGCGATCTACCTCCGTAACAAATTCGAGACCCGCTGGTGAGCATTCCCAACCAACACAAGATTTCGGCGCAGCACGTGAACGTCTGGTACGGCGCCAAGAAAGCGATCGACGACGTGTCGCTCGATTTCGGTTCGGACCACGTCACCTCGCTGATCGGCCCGTCGGGCTGCGGCAAATCGACCTTCCTGCGCACGCTCAACCGCATGAACGACACAATTCCTGCGGCCAAGGTCGAGGGCGACATCACGCTCGACGGCGAGGACATCTACGCCCCCGAAATGGACGTCGTGCAGCTCCGCGCGCGCGTCGGCATGGTGTTCCAGAAGCCAAACCCCTTCCCCAAGTCGATCTTCGAGAACGTCGCCTACGGCCCGCGCATCCACGGCCTTGCCGGCAACAAGACCCAACTCGGCGAGATCGTCGAACGCTCGTTGCGCCGCGCGGGGCTGTGGGACGAGGTCAAGGATCGCCTCACCGACAGCGGCACTGCGCTGTCGGGCGGCCAGCAGCAACGGCTGTGCATCGCGCGCGCGATCGCGGTCGACCCCGAGGTGATCCTGATGGACGAGCCGTGCTCGGCGCTCGACCCGATCGCCACAGCCAAGATCGAGGAGTTGATCCACGAATTGAAGGGCCGCTACGCGATCGTGATCGTCACGCACAACATGCAGCAGGCCGCGCGCGTGTCGCAACGCACCGCCTTCTTCCACCTGGGCACGCTGATCGAATATGGCGCGACCTCGGACATCTTCACCAATCCTCGGCAGGAACGCACCAAGGATTACATCACCGGCCGCTACGGGTGAACAGGACATGCCATTGAACGACCATACAGTTAAGGCGTTCGACGCCGATATCGGCCAGCTGCGCGGCCTCATCGCGCAGATGGGCGGAATGGCCGAACACGCGATTGCCGGCGCGATGGAAGCGCTGCGCCGCCACGACCTCGAAGGCGCGCAGCTCATCATCGCGGGCGACAAGAAGCTCGACGCGCTCGAGCTCGAGGTCGAGCAGCTCGCGGTCCGCATCATCGCGCTGCGCGCGCCGCTCGCCGACGACCTGCGCGAAGTCGTCGCCGCGCTGAAAATTGCGGGCGTGATCGAACGGATCGGCGACTATGCCAAGAATATCGCCAAGCGCGTCCCCTCGATCGACAGCCATGGCGAGATCGAGCCGCTCTCGGTGCTCCCCGCCATGTCGGCGCTCGCGGTGCGGATGGTGCACGACGCGCTCGACGCCTTCGCCGCGCGCGACGCCGATGCCGCGGTCGAAGTGTGCCAGCGCGACCGCGAGGTCGACGATTTCTACAACAGCCTGTTCCGCGTGCTCGTCACCCACATGATGGAGAACCCGCGGACGATCGGCCAGGTCACGCAATTGCTCTTCATCGCCAAGAATCTCGAACGCGTGGGCGACCACGCAACGAACATCGCCGAGATGATCTACTATGCCGCAACCGGTACGCACATG
This sequence comes from Sphingomonas sp. PWP1-2, assembly GCF_049898305.1. Classification (NCBI taxonomy): domain Bacteria; kingdom Pseudomonadati; phylum Pseudomonadota; class Alphaproteobacteria; order Sphingomonadales; family Sphingomonadaceae; genus Sphingomonas; species Sphingomonas sp. PWP1-2. The sequence continues at coordinate 70,464 of NZ_JAFCXM010000002.1, read as the reverse complement.
GTCGAACGTGACCGCGGCACCCTTCTCAGCCTGACGGAGTAAACGATATGGCACGCGCGAAAATGCTGCTGGTTGAAGACGACGCCGCGCTCGCCGAGCTGCTGATCTGGCACTTCAAGCGCGAGGATTTCGAGATCGCGCAGACGCCCGACGGCGAGGAGGCGCTGCTGCTGGCCAAGGAGAATACCCCCGACATCGTGCTGCTAGACTGGATGGTCGAGGGCCTGTCGGGGATCGAAGTGTGCCGCCGCCTGCGCCGCATGCCAGAGACCGCCAACGTCCCGATCATCATGCTGACCGCGCGCGGCGAGGAAGAGGACCGTGTCCGCGGGCTCGAGACCGGCGCCGACGATTATGTCACCAAGCCGTTTAGCCCACGCGAACTCGTCGCGCGCGTCGGCGCGGTGCTGCGGCGGGTGCGCCCGGCGCTCGCTGGCGAGCAGCTGACCTATTCGGACATCGAGATGGATACCGTCGGCCACAAGGTGCGGCGTTCGGGCGAGGTCATCCCGCTCGGGCCGACCGAGTTCCGCCTGCTGAAACACTTCCTCGAACATCCCGGCTGGGTCTTCTCGCGCGAGCGGTTGCTCGATGCGGTATGGGGCCATGACAGCGACATCGAGAGCCGCACGGTCGACGTGCACATCCGGCGGCTGCGCAAGGCGATCAATTGCGGCGACCGCCCCGATATCATCCGCACGGTGCGTTCGGCGGGCTATGCACTCGATTCGGGTGCGTAAAGAATATTGGGACCCATGCGGCACAATGTGCGTTTGACCCGACGAGCAGCACACAATGCTGCCCGTTCGCAGGAGACTGTTTATGAAAATCATGATGTTTGCGGCGCTCGCCGCTGCCGTCGCAATGCCCGCGCTGGCGCAGACCACGCCAGCACCGGCGACCCCTGACGCGATGAGCCAGCCGGCCCCGGCGCAAACCATGCCTGCTCAGCCCGCCCCGGCAGCAGACCCCGCAATGGCACAGCCCGCCGCCCCCGCCGCTGATCCGGCAATGGCGCAGCCGGCCACGACGCCTGCCGCCAATGCATCGATGGCGACGCCGTCGGCACCGATGGCAGCGACCGGCGACTACCCGCCCTGCTCGCGCACGCTGAAGGATGGCTGCACCGAGCGGTCGAACGCTGCCGGCGCGCGGATGCACTCGGGCAAGCGCATGCACAAGCGCTGAGGCCGCGCCGGATTTTTCCGGCCGCAGCCTTCAAGACTTGCCGTTACGGCCGGCGTGCAGAAGCTCTGCACGCCGGCTTTTTCGTATCGGGAGTATGCCGATCGCGGCTTGCACGCCGCGCGCAATTGCCTAGGACGCGCCTCAAACCACCTAGAGGAGTCCATCCATGTCCATCCGTTTCGATGATAAGGTCGCCATCGTCACCGGCGCCGGCGGCGGTCTCGGTCGCGCCTATGCGCTCGAACTCGCCAAGCGCGGCGCGAAGGTCGTGGTCAACGATCTCGGCGGTTCGCGCGATGGCACCGGCCATAGCGACGCGGCGCTGAAGGTCGTCGAGGAAATCAAGGCGGCCGGCGGCGAGGCGATCTCGAACGGCGGCAGCGTCACCGAATATGAGCAGATGGTCGAGATGGTCGCCAAGGCCAAGGAAACCTGGGGCGGCGTTCATATCCTCATCAACAACGCCGGCGTGCTGCGCGACAAGAGCTTCGCCAAGATGGAGCCGGCCGACTTCAAGTTCGTGATCGACGTCCACCTCAACGGCTCGGCCAACGTCACCAAGGCGGTTTGGGAGACGATGCGCGCCCAGAATTATGGCCGCATCCTGATGACGGCGTCGTCGACCGGCCTTTACGGCAATTTCGGCCAGGCGAATTACGGCGCGGCCAAGCTCGGCCTTGCCGGCCTCACCAAGACGCTCGCGATCGAAGGCGCCAAGAACAACATCAAGGTCAACACGATCGCGCCGACCGCGGGCACGCGGATGACCGAAGACCTCTTCCCGGCCGAGGCGTTTGCCGCCTTCGCCCCCGAGAAGGTCGCGCCGGCCGCGCTCTATCTCGTGTCGGAGGAATCGCCGACCAACATGATCATCGGCGCGGGCGCCGGTGTGTTCCAGGCAGCCTATGTCACGCTGACGCAGGGCAAACTGCTGAGCGGCGACGATCTCTCGCCCGAGGGCATCGCCGCGCACTGGGCCGAGATCACCGACCGTGCTGGCGAGATGACCCCGCAGAACGGTGCCGAACAGTCGATGAGCATCCTCAAGAAGCTCCAGGGCGGCTGACCTCGCGCGTCGCCCCGGCCTGTGCCGGGGCGACGATAGTTACTGTGTTGCTACACTGATACACGCGTGATACGCTCCCCATCGACAGGGAGACGATTATGTACAGCGAAAGCGATATCGACGGGGCGGTGACGGCAGGCGCGATTTCGCGCGAGGCGGCGGCCGCGCTGCGCAATCATATCGCCGCGCGCAACGCAGCCCCCGCGGTCGATGAAGAGAGCTTTCGGCTGCTGTCGGGCTTCAACGATATTTTCGTCTCGATCGCGATCGTGCTGGTGCTCCTCGCGGTCGGCTGGATCGGCGAATCGATCACCCCCCCGCTTGCCGGCGCGCTGGTCGCGGTCGCGGCCTGGGGGCTCGCCGAATATTTCACGCGCCTTCGGCGGATGGCGCTGCCGAGCATCCTGCTGCTGCTCGCCTTTGTCGGCGGTGTCGGTGCGACGCCGGTCGGCGTGCTCGTCGCGCTGCACGCCAATTCGAGCGACCAGGCCGGCGCGGCGATCGGCGCTGGCATCGGCCTGCTGATGGCGGGCGCCGCATGGCTGCACTGGCGGCGCTTCATGGTGCCGATCACCGTCGCCGCCGGCGCATCGGCCTTGGTCGGCGTCGTCGTCGCGCTGGTGATCGCCGCGATCCCGTTGGTGAAGGAAGCGGTCTATCCACTTGTCTTCATTTGCGGGCTCGGCATGTTCGCGCTCGCGATGACGTGGGATCTGTCGGACCGCGAGCGCCGCACGCGGCGTGCCGACGTCGCCTTCTGGCTCCACCTCGCCGCAGCACCGATGATCGCGCATCCCGTCTTCCACATGCTCGGCGTGTTCGGCGGGGCAATCGCGATCGGCACCGCGCTGATCGTGCTCGCGCTTTACCTCGCCTTCGCCTTCGTCGCGCTCGCGGTCGACCGGCGCGCGCTGCTCGTCTCGAGCCTCGCCTATGTCCTCTATGCGCTCTACGCGCTGTTCCAGACGGCGGGCGCGGTCGAACTGGCGTGGGCGTTCACCGCACTGGCGATCGGCTCGGCCTTGCTGACGCTCTCCGCCTTCTGGCCGGCAATGCGGCGGATCGTGGTCGGCCTGCTCGGCGGTCTTGGCGAGCGCCTGCCCCCGGTCGCGACGCTGGTTGCCGCCTAGCGGCCGACTCGCCCGGCGGCGTTCGTCGTGCGCCTTGTTGCAAACCGGAATCTCGCGTATTCCTTTGAACGCAGGCGGATATTTGCGCCGTTTGCGCCGTTCAACGCAACGAAAGAGGCACCGAGTGACCTCGGCTCTGATCGTCGACCGCCATTCCAGAGTGCGCACTTCGCTCCAAGCGGCGTTCGAGCGCGACGGCGGCGCCTGCGCGACGCTCGATCCATTCGTAGCGCACGACGCCGTATCGCGCGCAGCGCTCGACCGTGACGGAGTCCTGGTTCGAATCGATGACGATGCGCTGCCGCGCGGGTGGGAGGTGGCGCGCCAGGCCCGCGCTGCCAACCCGGCGGTCGCGATCGGCTATCTGTCGACGCGGGGGACCAGCGACTGGGCAGCGTCAGGTGTCCCGGACAGCGTGGTCTATGCGCCGACGTCCGATCCGATCGAGATCACGGCGGCCTTCCTCGCTTTGTGCCGCCCGGCAAGCATCCAGAAAGCGATGGGCGAGCCGCATGGCGAACGTCCGTCAGGCACCGCGCGCGCGCGGCTCGGTCCGCTGGGAAACGACCTGATTCACGGATCACGCCGCAATGCGATGGGAATGATGGCGACGACGATCGCCAACGAACTCACCCAGCCGCTGACGACGATCGGCAATTACCTGGCCGTCGCGCGTGCGGTCGTCGAAAGCCGGGGGGATTCCGCGCTGGTGCTCGAGTCGCTGCAGGCAGCGATCGAGGCAAGCCGCACGGCGGGCCACATCATCCGCACCCTGCAATCGCTGACGACCCGCCCCGAAGCACGGCTGGAACAGGTCGCGCTCACCGACACGCTGCGCGACGCCGCCGATATCGTCACGCTGGGGCGACCAGACGCGCGGATCACGCTCGACCTGCCGCACTCGCTTATCGTGCTCGGCGATCGGATCCTGCTCCAGCAGACGCTGCTCAACCTTTTGCAGAATGCCGTCGAGGCCGCCGCCGGCACGCCGGTCGACATCCTCGTCACCGCGTCCGACAAGGGGCAAGTCGTCGAGGTCTGCGTGGCGGATTCGGGTCCCGGGGTCGACCGGATGCTGCTCCCCAATGTCTTCGAGCCGTTCGTCACGACCAAGGCCGACAGCCTGGGAATCGGCCTGTCGATCTGCAAGGCGATTATCGAAGCGCAAGGCGGGGTGATCACGCTGCGCAACCGCGCCACCTGCGGAGCGATCGCGTGCTTTACCGTGCCGGGTATAGCCTAAGCGCTCAGTCGACCACCTTCATCAGGCGCCGCTCGACCGGGGCAAGGACCGGGCCGAGTTCGGGGCCGCGCTTGAGGACCATGCCATGTTCGCCGATCAGCGCCCACATCCCCTGCTTGTGGCGCAACGCGGGACGCTTCTCGATCCGGAATTCGGGGCGTTCGGCGGCGCGGCGGAAGGCGGCGAAGACCGCGGCTTCATAGCCGAGATCGATCGCGTAGTCGCGCCACAGGCCCGCTGCGACCATCCGCCCATAGAGATCGAGGATGCGGTTGAGTTCGAGCCGTTCGAAGCCGATCTGCAGCGGCGTACCGCGTGGCGCCGGAAAGGGTGTTATCGTCCCCATCAAGCCCGATCGCGCAGGTCGTGATTTTCCACCAGCAAGGCGTCGAGCCGCTTGCGCATCGTCTCGAGCTCGCAGCGCAGCAGTTCGACCTTCTGCGTCGCAGGATCGAACATCTCGCTGCACGGCGTGCCGTATGCGAGGAACTCGACGGGCTTCTGCCCGCCTTCGACCATCGTCGCGCGCGCCGGGATGCCGACCATGACCGCGCCCTCGACCACGTCACGCGTCACGACGGCGTTCGCGCCGACGCGCGAGCCCTTGTTGAGCGTGATCGGGCCGAGCACCTGAGCACCAGACCCGATGATGACATTGTCGCACAAGGTCGGGTGGCGCTTGCCGGCAATGCCATTGTCCGGGCTCGTGCCGCCGAGCGTGACGCATTGATAGATCGTGACGTTGTCGCCGATCTCGGCTGTCTCGCCGATCACGACAAAGCCGTGATCGATGAAGAAATTGCGGCCGATCGAGGCGCCGGGGTGGATATCGATCGCGGTCATCAAGCGCGAGAAATGGTTCACCGCGCGCGCAAGAAAGAACAGCCGCGCCTTGAACAGCCGGTGCGCGATACGGTGATAGCCAAGCGCCCAGACGCCAGGATAGGTCAGGATCTCGAGCCGCGAACGCGGGGCGGGATCACGAGCCTTGATCGAATCGAGATAGGCGATCAATCGTCCCATCATTGCGGTTTCCCCTTCATCTGCGCGATATCTAGTCCTTCGGTCGGTCGAATTAAAGGCGCGTCCGGTCGCTAACTTTATCGAACAAAACCCCATCTTTCTTGTGGGATTTCAAAAAAGGCGCGATCTGCTTAGCATGCCAGAGGTTTCGACCATCGATTTCCCCGCGATTTTCGCGGCGATGCTGCCCTTCATTCTGATCGGCTTTGCCGCGCAAGTGGTCGATGGTGCGCTCGGCATGGCGTTCGGGGTGATCAACAATACGCTGCTCGTCGTGCTGCTCGGGATGCCGCCGGCGCTCGCTTCGGCAAGCGTCCACGCGGTCGAGACCTTCACCACGGCGGCCTCGGGCGTGAGCCATATCGTGCATCGCAACGTCGACTGGCGGTTGTTCCGGCGGCTGGTCATCCCGGGGATGATCGGTGGTGCGCTGGGTGCCTATGTGCTGAGCAACATCGACGGCGCGGTCGCGCGGCCGTTCGTGATGGCGTATCTCTCGCTGATGGGGCTCTATTTGCTCTACCGTGCCTATCGTGGACCGGTGACGCCCAGGCAGCCCAAAATCATCGAGCCGCTCGGTCTCGTCGGTGGCTTCCTCGATGCCGCGGGCGGCGGCGGCTGGGGGCCGGTGGTGACCTCGAACCTGCTCGTCCAGGGCGCTGCGCCGCGCACCACGATCGGCACGGTCAATACGTCCGAATTCTTCCTCACCGCGACGATCTCGGCGACGTTCATCGCGACGCTCGGGCTCAAGGCGTTCACCTTGCAGACGCTCGGGATCCTGATCGGCGGGCTGCTCGCCGCGCCGATCGGCGCGGTCGTCGCCAAGCGCGTCCCGGCGCGCAAGCTGATGGCTATGGTCGGGATCCTGCTGACGGTGACGAGCGCCTATTCGATATGGTCGGCGCTCGCCACCTGAACGTCAGTTGATCGCCGAATGCACCGTGGCAACGGCCTTCATCACCGCGCCGATCCGCACCGCGGTCTGGATCGCCTCGGCGGTGGCACCGGCCTTCTTGAGGATCTGCTCATGGCTGTCGATGCACATGCCGCAGCCGTTGATGGCCGAGACCGCCAGGCTGAACAGCTCGAAATCGACCTTTTCGATTCCCGGCTGGCCGATCACGTTCATGCGCAGCTTGGCGGGCATCGTCTGGTACTCGGCATTCCCGGCGAGATGCGTGAAGCGGTAATAGACGTTGTTCATCGCCATCACCGCAGCGGCGGCGCGCGCGGCGTTGGCGGCCTCGGGCGAGAGCTTGGCGGCGACTTCGGCCTCGGTCACGTCGACCAGCGGCTTATAGCCGGTGGCGTGCGCGCAGCACAGGAACAGGCCGAACTTCTGCTGGTCGGGCAGATGCGCCTCGTTGAGCAGCGAGCCGACGTTGAGGCGGATGTCCTTGGCGAAATCCGGGAGCGTCCCGGCGAAATCCTTGAGCGACATTGATGTTTCCCTATCCACAAACACGTCACCCCAGCGCAGGCTGGGGTCTCTCGAGGGCGAGCGTCAGGCCCGCCCCATAAAGACCCCAGCCTACGCTGGGGTGACGATGATGGCGGGCACGACCGTCAGGCCGCGCCCGCGCGTCCAATTTTACGCGGCGATCTGGAGGACGTCGTCGCCCTTGTTCCAGTTGCACGGGCACAGCTCGTCGGTCTGCAGCGCGTCGAGCACGCGCAGCGTCTCGGCGGGGTTGCGGCCGACGTTGAGGCCGTTGACCTGGACTGCCTGGATCACATTGTCGGGATCGATGATGAAGGTCGCACGGAACGCGACATGCTCGTGCTTGTCGAGAATGCCGAGCTGCGCGGCGAGCACGCCACCATTATCGGCCAGCCACGGGAAGTCGGCAGCCGCCAGATCGGGATCCGACTTGCGCCAGGCGAGGTGGACGTGCGCGGTGTCGGTCGATGCGCCGATCAGCACGGCGTCGCGATCCTCGAAGTCACCCTTGAGGCCAGCATAGCCGACGATCTCGGTCGGGCAGACGAAGGTGAAATCCTTCGGCCAGTAGAACAGCACCTTCCACTTGCCCGGGAACGCGTCCTGGCTGAGCGTCTCACCGGCGGGGAGCGCGGATACGCCCTGCTGGACGGGAACGGTAAAGTCGGGGAGCTTGTCGCCGATGGTCAACATGTTGTGGGCCTCCTGGAAAAATTGGGGCCTCGTCGGACATCCTCATGCGCGGCGCTGAACGCCGTCTCGTTGCAGGGCCCATATAGGGACTGTTCTTATCGATCCAATGGGTTATTTGTCGCCGTGTGATCGATTGGAGCGATAAATGGCGACGTACCTGCCGACCTTGAAGCAGTTGCAATATCTGGCGGCGCTCCAGGACCACGGCCATTTCGGCCGCGCGGCCGAGGCGTGCTTCGTGACGCAATCGACACTATCGGCGGGAATCCGCGAGCTTGAGACGCTGATCGGCGTGACGCTGGTCGAGCGAACGCGCCGCGTCGTGCGCTTCACCCCGCTCGGCGACCGGATCGCCGACAAGGCGCGGCGCGTGCTGCGCGAGGCCGAGGAACTGGGAGACATGGCGCGTGCTGCCGGGCGCCCGCTGTCGGGCGAGATGCGGATGAGCGTCATCCCGACGATCGCGCCGTTCATGCTGCCGCGCATCCTGCCGCGGCTCCGGCGTGATTATCCCGACCTCAAGCTGTTCCTGCGCGAGGAGCCGAGCGGGCCGGCGTGCGAGGGGCTGCATCACGGGCGCGCCGATTGCGTGCTGCTCGCTTTGCCCTTCGCGTGCGGCGAAGTATCGTCGCAGACGCTGTTCGAAGACCGGTTGTTCGTCGCGGGGCAGCCGGCCGAAATGGGCAATATCGACCGGGCGATGCCGCCCTCCGAGATCGACGAGACGCGGCTGCTGTTGCTCGAGGACGGGCATTGTCTGAAGGACCATGCGCTGTCGGCTTGCGCGCGTCCCGAATTGCGCGCCGAGGCGACGATGCTCGGGACATCGCTCCACACGATCGTGCAGATGATCGACAACGGCCTTGGGCTCACCATGCTGCCCGAAATGGCGCTCAAGGCAGGCATTCTCGATCATACCAGCCTAGTCGCGCGCCCGCTCGACGCGGCCAATCCGTCGCGCAAGATCGCGCTCGTCTGGCGACGCGGATCTCCGCGCGAAAAGGACTTCAAGCTGCTTGCCACTGCACTCGCCGAAGCGGTGTGACGAAACCATTTCGGCTCTGAACCGTATTTGTGACACGCCGTTCATCGAGCGCGCGTCCCAATCGAGTGGAGAATCGCGATGACCTTCAAGACCAACCTGTATCTTTCGGCGATGGCCGGTGCCATGATCATCGGTGCCGCAGCGACCGCGCAAACCGCGCCCGCCCCCGCCGCTGGCGCGACCCCGATGGCCGGCGCACCGATGGCGGCCGCCCCCTCAGCCGGCGCCAACCCGACCGTCGGCGGCGCCGTGATGGACGCGACCAAGCCGATTGCCGTCAACGCCTCGGCCGCACCGAACCTCAGCACGCTCGTGACTGCCGTGAAGGCCGCTGGTCTCGCCACCACGCTTTCGGGCCCAGGTCCGTTCACCGTGTTCGCGCCCACCAACGACGCCTTCACGCGTCTCGCCCCCGGTACGGTCGACACGCTGATGAAGCCGGAAAACAAGGCGACGCTCGCCAAGGTGCTGACGTACCATGTCGTGCCGGGCACGCTGACGCTGGCTGATCTTCAGGCGAAGGTGACCGCGGGCGGCGGCAAGGACTCGCTCGTCACGGTCGAGGGCGATCCGCTCGTCGTCGAAACGGTCGGCAGCGCGGTGCAGCTGACCGACGTCAACGGCAACAAGAGCTATATCGAGACCGCCGACGTCAAGCAGTCGAACGGCGTCGTTCACGTCGTCAACGGCGTTGTGCTTCCCAAGCTCAACTAACGCTCTCGCGGGCGGCACTCCGGTGCCGCCCGCGTTTGCTTCAATCCATATATTTCAGCCCGGCGCGGAGATAATCCCAGCCGGTGATGGCGGTCAGCGCGGCGGCCACCCACAGCAGGGCCAGTCCGATCTGACCCACGACCGGATAGGCCGGCACCGCGCCGCCGAGGATCAACCCGCCGAGCGCGACGAGCTGGATCGTCGTCTTCCACTTCGCCAGCTTCGACACAGGGACCGAGACCTGCAATTGCGCGAGGAACTCGCGCAATCCCGACACTGCAATCTCGCGCAGCAGGATGACGAGCGCCGCGATTTGGTGCACGCCCTGGATCATCGCGGGATTGCCGTCGCGTGTACCCACCAGCAACAGGATCACCGCCGCGACCATGATCTTGTCGGCGATCGGATCGAGGAAAACGCCGAGCTTCGATACCGTCCCCTGCGCGCGCGCGAGATAGCCGTCGAAATAATCGGTGATGCCCATCAGGCAGTACAAAGCGAACCCGGCGGCATAGCCATCCGACCAGCCCGGCCACCACAGGAACCAGGCGAGCAAGGGCACCGCGACGATCCGCGACAGGGTGAGCAGGTTGGGCAAGGTGAGCACGCGTCACGCTCTAACCGTCCGATCGGCTTGGTGAAACCCCATCCGCACCGCGCGCAATCGAGAAGCAGGTTGCTGGCGGCATACCGCCTAGTCTATGGGCAGCCCTTATTCTGCCATTTCGAGGCCGTGAACACACCATGCTCAACGCGCTCGGCTTGCTGAAAGAGCGCCGATTTCTGCCATTGTTCGTCACTCAGTTCCTGGGCGCGTTCAACGACAATCTGTTCAAGACCGTGATGGTGCAATTCGCGATCTACAAGATTTTTGCAGACCCCAAGCTCGAACAGAATTTCACCGCGTTCGCGACCGCGATCGGGATCCTGCCCTTCTTCCTGCTCTCGGCGCTGGCCGGGCAGCTCGCGGATACGCACGACAAGGCCAAGATCATCCGGATCGTCAAGCTGGCCGAGATCGGCATCATGATCGTCGGCGCGGCGGGTCTGATGATCGCGTGGGGCGGCTATACCGTTCCCGGCCTGATCCTGATGCTTGCCGCCGTGCTGTTTCTCGGCGTGCACTCGGCGTTCTTTGGCCCGATCAAATATGCGATCCTGCCGCAGCATCTGCACGAGGACGAAGTTCTCGGCGGGACCGGGCTGGTCGAATCGGCGACGTATATCGCGATCCTGATCGGCACCGTGCTCGGCGGGTTCATGGCGGTGCAGCATGCCGCGATCGTGGTGCTGGTCGTCGCGGTCATCGGCTGGGTCGTCTCGCTCCAGGTTCCGCCCGCCTTGCGCGAAGGCAAGGAGCTGGTGGTCAGCTACAATCCCTTCACCTCATCGTGGCGGCTCATTTCGGGCACGATGCACATCCGGCGGCTGTTCCTGGCGATCTGCGCGATCAGCTTCTTCTGGACGATGGGCGCGGTGTTGATCATCGTCTTCAATCCGCTCGCCAAGAACGTGCTGACCGCCGACAAGCATGTCCTCACCCTCATGATCGCGCTGTTCTCGATCGGCGTGGCGATCGGCTCGGTACTGATCAATGCGCTGCTGAAAGGGCACACTTCGGCGAAATATGGCCCGGCCTCGGTGCTCGCGATGGGCGGCTTCATCGTCGCCTTCTCGTTCCTGTGCCGCTCTTGGCCCGCGGCGCCCGCCGGCACGCTGTACGACGTGATGACCTTCATCGAGACGCCGCGCGCCGCGCTCGTCATCGCTTCGCTGATCGGTATCGCGGTGACCGGCGGGATGTTCGTCGTGCCGCTCTACGCCTTCCTTACGACGACCGTCGCGAAGGACGAGACCGCGCGGACCGTGGCGGCGAACAATGTCGTCAATGCCGGCGCAATGACGATCGGCGCGATCGGCGTGCAGGGGCTCGCGATCGCGGGTGTCTCGCCTGGGAACACCTTGCTCGTCGTGGCGGCGATGTGCCCGATCTCGGCGTGGCTCGCCTATAAGCTCCACCTCGCCTGCGACTGAGCGGCGCGCGGCGCCTTCAGAAGATGAAGGTGTAGAAGCAGATGAAGAACGCCGCGAAGCTCAACGCGAACAACCGCACGTCGCTGTCATCGCGATCGCGCGCGCGCGCGATCCGCGATTCGACGAAAGCCTGGCGGAACGGGTGACGTGCGCTTGGCGCCTTGAGCGAAATCGTATCCTGCATGACGCTAGTTAACGCGCCGTTTACGATTTCGAAGCACGATTCTTATGGTTAGCAATGTCTAAATCCGGGACGGGGCCCCTACCGCCCGCGCCGCGCCCGCCGGGTCAGCGCGCTTCGTAAAGTTCGAGCGGCAAGCCGTCGGGGTCACTGAAAAAGGTGAAACGCTGATCGGTATAGGGATCGATCCGGATCGGCTCGACAGCAACTCCCGCAGCCTCGAGCCGAGCGACGACCGGGTCGAGCGCGGCGACGCTGAACGCCAGATGCCGCAGCCCGGTCGCCTCGGGATAAGACGGCCGCGGTGCCGGTGCGGGGAAAGAGAACAGCTCGATCTGCGCCGTCCCGATCCGCAGATCCGCCTTCCACGATTGCCGCTCGGCGCGGTACACTTCGCGGATCAACTCGAGCCCGAGCAGCTCGACATAGAAGCGCCGCGAGCGATCATAATCGGTGCAGATCAGGGCGACATGGTGGAGCGAGTCGAGCATCCGCGTGGCTCTACGCGGGCGGATCCTCGGGGCCAAGCCGTCGCGTCGCAAGGTGCGCCTCGCGGCACCTGGCGTCGTATCCCGCCCCGAATGTCGTCGAAGCGGCTGGGCTCCTATGGTCGCTACGCTTCGCGCGGCATGTCGGCTTTCCGAACCCCGTTCGGCAGCACCGGGATATCGGAAACCCTGCAGACTTCATAAGGATGAATGGTGGGCCCGGCAGGACTTGAACCCGCAACCTAGCCGTTATGAGCGGCCAGCTCTAACCAGTTGAGCTACAGGCCCCCCGCCCGCTCGTTAGCGCCCTGCCCCCGAAGCTGGCAAGCCCGCAGCGACAATCACATCCTCGAGCGACGCCGCCTGCACCCCGCGCCGCGCGAGATCCGTCAGCACCGCGTCCCACCACGCGTAAAACCGCGCCAGGTCAGCCGCATCGCGGACATAGGGGGTGTGGCCCGGCGCGAGTGACGGCGAGTGGAAGGCAAAGTTCAGCAAGCGAAGGCCCTCTCCCGTCGCCACCGCGATCGCCTCGAGCGCATCGCGCAGCGGCATGTCCTCGGGCGTCAGCGCGACCCGCGACAGCAACCCAGCCCGCGCGAACAGCCCGCGCCCCTTGGGCACGGCGCCCAGCGCGCGATACAGCCGCGTCCCGCCACTGCGCAGCCAGCCGGTGTGGATCGTCGTCAACGGCAGCTCGACCAGCTGTGCGTCGGGGCCGGTGCGGAAGGCGGCGTTGCCGATCTCGGCGAAATCGGGGCCGCCATCGCCGCTATAGGCATAACCCGACCGCATCGAGCTATCGATGCGATAGCCGCGCTCGGCGAGCAGCCGCAGCGTGTTCGGCCCGATGCCGTAGCGCCCGGCGCGATAGGCGATCGGCCGCGTTCCCGTTCCCGCCGCGATCGCGTCGGTCAGCACATCGATCTTCGCCGCCTCGAGCTGCTCGGGCAGACTGCCGGCATAGCTGTTCGACGGCGTCAGCGCCTCGTCGAACGGGGGATTGACCCACGGGTGCAATTGCGTGCCGACCGCCGACACGCCGTCCTCGAGCACGCCAGCAAGCGTCGCGATCGCGTAGGCGTCGGTCGCGATCGGATAATCGACCATATAGGTCAGCGGCACGCCGTGATCGGCAAAGCGGCGGTGCGCCGCGGGGAGCGCCGCGATCGCCGACACGCCGTGCGTATCGCGCGTCAGCGGGGCGTTCCAGTCGAACTCTTCCTCGGTATCGACGAGCACGATGAAGCGCGTGCCGAACGCCGACGGCCACGCCACGAGATCGCGCGGCTCGGGCGCGCGCGGGCGATACCCGGGGGGTGGCACGCTTGCAGCCACGGTCAGTTGCTGGAAACCTGCTCCATATCGGCAGGAAAGGCGACCGGAAGGCGCAAAGTCAAGCTCTTGTCGCCGAGCGTCAGGCTCCCGCGCAGTTCGACGGCGAGATTGCGCGCGAGCCGCAGCGCAAACCCGGTCCCGAGCAAGGGTGCACCGCCGGACTGGTCGGCGCGATCGGCCTCGGATTCGGCGTCGATCGTCAGCAGCGTTTCCTCGGCATAGGCGGCGAGCGCCTTGGGCCGATCGAACACGATCACGACTGCACCATCATCGCGCCTCGCGACAACACCGATCCGGTCGCCAGCGCCGCCGGCTGCGACGAGCGTCGCGAGCAAGCGCGCGATCAGCCGCTCGACCGCGCGATCATCGCCGAGGATAGCCAGGGCGGGATCGTCGACCTGCAGCTCGAGCACGGTGCCGCGCAGCGTCGCGAGCGGCGCGAGATCATCGGCGATCCGCGTCAGCAGCGGTGCCAGCGGGACATCGGCGGCGCGCAGGTCGAGCGCGTGCGTCTCGATCCGCGCGGCCATGTCGATATCGTCGATCGCCGTGAGCAGGCCGCTCGTCTGGCTGCGGATCACACCGGCCTGTTCGCGATACGGCTGCGGGACTGGCCCGAGCATCTGCGCTTCGATCATCTCGGCAAAGCCGGCGATGGCGTTGGTCGGCGTACGCAATTCGTGCGCGAGCTGGCGCAGCGCGTCGGCGGCGGGGTTGCGCGCCTCGCGCGTCGGTTCGGCGGTTTCGTCGGCACGCGGGCGCCGCGCGCTGCCGCGATAGCCGGTGAAGCGGCCCGTCGTCCGGTCGAACACCGGGATCCCGGTGATCCGCCACGGACCTGCCGCATCGGACGTGCCATCGACCACCAATCGCGCGTCGCTGAAGCCGGCGCGGCGCCGGAAGGCGCCTGACGCGACGCCATCGACCTGCGATCCGATCGCCCCGTGATCGAGCGTCAACCCGATCAGCGGGGCGCGCGCGGCGCCCTCGACCCAGCGCAGCACGCCCGCGGCGTCGGTTTCGAAGCGGAAGGTCTCGGCCTGGCGTGCCGCCGGGACGAACGGCTCGGGCTGGATTTCGAGCGGTGGCGGCGCGGGCGCCTCGGCGCGCTTGCGCTGATAGGCGTCGATCCGCGCGACGAGCTCGGCAATCGGGAAAGTGCCCGATTGCGGCTTGTCGGGCTTCGGATCGGCGCTCGGCGGTGCCACCGAACCGCCTTCGCTCGCCTGTTCGGCGCGGCGCCGCGCCTCGGCTACGAGCGGCATCGATGCGGCGACCGAGGCAATCGACAGGAAGGGCGAGACGGGCGCGATCGTCTCGGGAATGGCGAACGGCTCGGGTTCGGCTTCGAGTATCGGCTGGGCGATAGGCGCTACGATCTCCGCAGGCGCCGGGATTTGGGGTGGCGCAACGGCGTCTGCGACGGGCTCGGGCGCGCCGAGCACGAAATCGACGCTTCCGAAGCTTTGCAGCGCGCGCGTCACGCCGTCGGCCAAATCGCGGCGGTGGCGGAGCACCGAGCGCGCGGCTGGCGACAGCGTGGGAAGGATCGCAGCCCACTCACCGGTCGACAAATCGGCAGTACGCAGCATCGGCGCAGCGATGGCGAGCTCGTCCTGGGCGAAGAAAGCCACCAGGGCTGCGGGCGGCGTGGCAAAAGCCAGCGCGCGCGCGCTCGCCGCGCGGATCGGCGGCGGGACGTCGCGCCGGATCGACGCGAGCCGCGCGATGGCAACGTCGGTTGCCGCAACACGCCCGCGACCAATCAGATCGACCAGCTGCCGCCACGTCGATTGCGCACCGAACGGCGTCGACATGTCTGCCGAAAGAACCGTGTCGAGGCTGTCGTCGAAGCGCAAGTCGGATCGTTCCCTGTGGTCGCCCATCGCGCCGTAAGAATTTCTTAACCGGGGGGAGGACTCGGTGGAAGCCCAAGATTTCGAGGCGTCGCATTGTGGGACAATTGCGTTCGCCGGCAATTATCTTATGCTGGGGGCAGAGCATGCGACGCGAAAGACGCGTCGCGGGGGAGCGGCACGTAATGAGCTTTGATTCGATCGACCGGCGTATTCTGGAATTGCTCCAGGACGACGGACGAATGACCAATGTCGAACTGGCCGAGCGCGTCGGGCTGACGGCACCGCCGTGCCTGCGGCGTGTCCGCGCACTCGAGGAAGCCGGGGCGATCCGCGGCTATCACGCCGAGATCGATGCAGCAACGCTCGGGTTCCCGATCACGGTGTTCGCGATGGTATCGCTGCGCAGCCAGGCCGAGCACGATCTCGCCGCGTTTGAAGAGCATGTCGCGACGATCCCAGAGGTCCGCGAATGCCACATGCTCAATGGCGAGATCGACTTCATCCTGAAGATCGTCGCGAGCGATCTCAAGAGCTTCCAGGAAATCCTGATGACGCACCTGACGCCAGCGCCGAACGTGGCGAGCGTCAAGACATCGCTGACGATCCGCACCGCCAAGGCGCTGCCCGGGATCCCGATCCGATCGGCGTAGAGCGGACGGGAAGTGCGGCGATCGAACGAACGGATGGTCTTGCGCTCCGGTTCGGCCTAGGCGGCAGCGATGTCTGACACATCGCCCGCCCGGATCATGTCGCAGCGCGAATTCGTCGCCTTTGTCGCGGCGTTGATGGCGGTCAATGCGCTGGGCGTCGATCTGATGCTCCCCGCGCTCGCCGATATCGGCCATCGCCTGGCGATCGCCACCGCGAATCAGCGGCAGTGGATCATCACGATCTACATGCTCGGCTTCGGCTCGGGACAGTTGGTCTACGGACCGCTCGCCGATCGCTACGGACGCCGGCCGGTACTGCTGATCTCGCTTCTCGGGTTCGTCGGGGCGAGCGTGTTTGCTGGCGGGTCGCAGACCTTCGCGGCGCTGCTCGGCGCGCGCTTCCTGCAAGGGCTGATGTCAGCCTCGACGCGCGTGCTCGCTGTGGCGATCGTGCGTGACCGCTTCTCGGGACGACAGATGGCACGGACCTTGTCGGTCGCGCAGATGATCTTCTTCCTCGTACCCATCCTCGCGCCCAGTATCGGACAAGTGCTGCTTGCATTCGGACCGTGGCGCTTCATCTTCTACGCGCTCGCCGCGTTCGCCGCGTTCGTGCTGAGCTGGACGTTCTTTCGGCTGGGCGAATCGCTGTTGGTCGAGCGGCGCTCGCCGCTGTCGCTCGCGGCGCTCGGCCAGGCGTATCGGCTGACGCTGACCAACCGCTATTCGGCCGGTTATGCGGTGGCGGCGTCGATGACCTTCGGCGCGATCATCGCGTTCGTGTCGTCGGCGCAGCAGATCTTCGTCGAGGAATTCCATGCCGGCACGCGCTTCACGATCCTGTTCGCGATCTGCGCCTTCTCGATGGGGTGCGCGGCCTTCGCCAACAGCCGGCTGGTCGAACGGCTCGGGACGCGGCTGATCTCGCAATCCGCCTTGCTCGGCCTCATCGCGCTGTCGGTGCTGCATATCGGCGTGATGGCGGCGGGCTTCGAAACGCTGCTGACCTATATGGTCTTCCAGGCGCTGAGCATGACGTGCATCGGCCTGTGCGGTTCCAATTTCGGCGCGATGGCGATGGAGCCCGTCGGGCATATCGCCGGGACGGCGTCGTCGATCCAGGGCTTCATCACCAGCGTCGGCGCGGTCATCGTCGGTTCGCTCATCGGCCAATCGTATAACGGCACGACCTATCCGCTCGCGATCGGCTATCTCGCGATCGGGCTGGTCGTGCTGGCGATCGTCTATTGGGTCGAAGGCGGCCGGCTGTTCCACGCACACCACGCGCGCTGACGCCGCGGGAGAGTTTGGCCAGCAGGATCGGGCGGCGCACCCACGCGTCAAGCCGAGCCGGTTGCGCTTGCGGTCGCCCGAAAAGAGCAGAGGATGGACCCGCGAACGGGCGGCCGTAGCGGGCAAGACCCCCATCCTAGGAGAGTGACGATGGACACGAGAGCCGGCAAGGAAGTCCATGACCTCATCGGTTTCGTCGGACTACGCGCGCATGCCACCGCGGTCGGCTTGCTCCAGCTCTCGGCCGAACTTGTCAAGGCCGGCGTCCTGCAGGAAGATGCGGTAACGCGGATCAAGGCGGCGATTGCCGACGAGCTCGAACTGTCGCGCCCTGCGACCGTATCGAAGGCCGAATTTGACCGCACGACACGCCGGCGGCTCGACCGGCTCTTCGCTGGCGACGAGAAGCTCGCGCCGGGTCCTGCAGCAGAGCCAGCGACCGAAACCGGCGCGCACGCAGCCGAGCGTTCTTCCTGATCGAAGTTAATTCCCGAAGAAAGCTGTGCTTTTCGCGGGACCAAAATCGTGTCTCCGCCCGTTAGGACGCTCCTGACGCTGGGAGAGATTGACGCGATGCCGTGCCGATCATGAGCGAGACAAAGCGTGCGGCGGGTGCCGTAATCCCCGTGTCGGAACAGCCCCTTGCTGCTCGCTGACGCCAATCCGCCAGCGCCTGAAGCGCGCCAGACCGAGCGTGATGCGGCGATCGGAATTGTCGCGACCAAGCTCGCGCAAGCGGCCGCGACGCACGACATTCTCTACATCGCAACCGACGAACAACGCGCCGAGGCCGTGGCCGCAGCGCTCGCCTGCGCTGAGCCCGATCTGCTGGTCGTGCACAGTCCGTCGAGCGACGCGCTGCCAGGCGACACCGCGCCCGCCTCCCCCACCAATGTCGGCCGCCGCATCGCCGCATTGCGCCGGTTGCGCGTCGCGCTGACCGAGCAGCAGCGCGTCGCCTTCATCACCACCGCCGAGGCGGCTGCCGCGGCCTACCCCCCGCCCCCGGCGTTCGACGATGCCCCCCCGACGCTGCGGGTCGGCGACCATGTCGACATGACGGCGCTCGCCGAAATGCTCGGCACGATCGGCTATGTCGCCGACGACCGGGTCGACGAGCCGGGCGAAATGGCGATGCGCGGGCAAGTCGTCGACCTGTACCCCGCCGACGCGGTCGCCCCCGTACGCATCGAGATCGTCGACGGCGCGATCAGCGCGATCCGGCTCTACGATCCGATCTCGCAGCTCGGCACCGAGCCGATCGAGTCGATCCAGGTTGGCCGCGTGTCCGAACCAGCGCTTGGCGCCGACTGGGAGTCGCTGTTCGACCATGCGCCCGACGCCGTGATCGCGATCGACCCCAAGGGAACGGCGCGGCGCGATCGCTACGTCGGCCTTGCCACCAGCGCCGCCAAGGCGCGCGGTCTCGACACGCTGCCGATCGTCGATCGGAAGCGCTGGGACAAGGCGCTGAAAGGGCGCACGATCATCGCGGTCGCCGCCGCCGACGAACAGCCCGTCCCACGCTTCGTCGAGCGCAAGGCGGCGGGTCGCGCTTTCTCGCGCTTCGCCAAGGCGGCGCTGGCGCAGGGGGACCGGCTCGTCCTGCTCGGCGCGGCGCGCGACATCCGTTTCCTCGCGCCGCGCCTCGCCAAGGCGCAGGGCATCGCCTTTACCAAGATCAGCCATTGGGCCGAGGTCGCGACGCTTGAACCGGGCAGCGCGGCGATGCTCGACATGCCGATCGACCATGGCTGGCAAGCGCCCGGCCTCAGCGTCGTCGCCGCAGCCGATCTGCTCGGCAGCCGCGTCCAGGCGACGCATGCGCCGTCGGATGCCGCGGCGGCGCTGCGCGGCGACATGGGCGACATCCGCATCGGTGACGTCGTGGTCCACGAGGATTTCGGGATCGGGCTCGTCGCCGGGGTCGAGCCCGTCGGGGTCGATGCCGATGGCGGCGACGCGATCGTCCTCGAATATGCCAATGAGGGCCGGAGGCTGGTGCCGGTCGCGGATGCCGACCGCATCTGGCGCTATGGCGCCGACCAAGACGCGGTCGCGCTCGACACGCTCGACGGGTCGAGCTGGGAGAAACGCCGCGGCGCGATCGACGCAGCGGTCGCCGAGAGTGCGCGCGGGCTGACCGCGCTCGCCGCCGAACGCGACCGCAAGACCGCCGCGGTGCTCGAGCCCGAAGTCGACGCCTATGAGCGTTTCGCCGCCGAGTTTGCCTTCACCGAAACCCCCGACCAGGCGCGCGCGATCGCCGCGACGCGGGCCGATCTGGCGGCGGGCAAGCCGATGGACCGGCTCGTCGTCGGCGATGTCGGCTATGGCAAGACCGAGGTCGCGCTCCGCGCCGCCGCGATCGCGGCGCTGGCGGGGAAGCAAGTCGTCGTCGCCGCGCCGACGACGGTGCTGGTGCGCCAGCATCTCGAACTGTTCAGCAAGCGCTTCGCCGCGACGGGCCTTGTCGTGTCCGGCCTGTCGCGGCTGTCGAGCGCGGCCGAGAAGAAGGCGGTCAAGGCCGGTCTCGCCGACGGATCGATCGCGATCGTGATCGGCACTGGTGCGGTGGCTGCGAAGGGCGTCGCCTATCGCGACCTTGGCCTCGTCGTGATCGACGAGGAACAGCGCTTCGGCGCGGCCGACAAGGCCAAGCTGCGCGGGCTCAACGCCGATGGCCATGTGCTGACGCTGACCGCGACGCCGATCCCGCGCACCTTGCAGGCCGCGCTGATCGGGCTGCAACAGGTATCGGTCATCGCTACGCCCCCGGCACGGCGCCAGCCGATCCGCACCAGCGTCGGCAGCTTCGATCCCGTCACGGTCCGCACCGCGTTGCTGCGCGAACGCGAACGCGGCGGACAAAGCTTCGTCGTCGTCTCGCGGATCGAGGATATCGCGCCGATGGCCGAACGGCTCGCCGCGCTCGTTCCGGGCCTCACGATCCGGCAAGCGCACGGCAAGCTGCCCGCCGCCGAAATCGACACCGCGATGGTCAGCTTCGCGAACGGCGATGGTGACGTGCTGCTCGCGACCAACATCGTCGAGGCCGGGCTCGACGTGCCGCGCGCCAACACGATGATCGTCTGTCGCGCCGACCGCTTCGGCCTGTCGCAGCTCCACCAGCTGCGCGGACGCGTCGGGCGGGGCGGGCGGCGCGGGCAGATCCTGCTGCTCACCGACCCCGAGAGCAAGGTCGCCGAAGCGACGCTCAAGCGGTTGCGCACGCTCGAGGCGCTCGACAAGCTTGGCGCCGGCTTCGCGATCAGCGCGCGCGATCTCGACATGCGTGGCGCGGGCGATTTGCTCGGTGATGCGCAGGCCGGGCACATGAAGCTGATCGGCGTCGATCTGTACCATTACCTGCTCGAATCGGCGCTTCGCACCGCGCGTGGCGAACATGTCGAGCGCTGGACGCCCGAGCTTCATCTCGGCATCGCGGGCAATCTTCCGTTGGACTGGATCCCCGAGGACGATGTGCGCGTCGCGCTTTACGGTCGGCTATCGCGGCTCAGCGAAATGGCCGCGCTCGACGCGTTCGAGGCCGAGCTCGAAGATCGCTTCGGGAGTTTGCCACCCGAGGCGCATGCCTTGCTGACGGTCGCGCGATTGCGCGTGCTCGCGTTCGGCGCGCGGATCGCGCGGATCGACGCCGGCCCCGCGGCGATAGCGCTGACGCCGCGGCACGATTTCGCCGACGACGCGGCGGGGCTCGAGGTGAAGGGCGACCGGCTGCTGCTGCGGAGCGCGCAGGACGACGCGATGGCGCGGCTCGGCGTGATCGAGACGCTGCTCGAAGGACTGTCGAGCGACACTTGACCTTGCCGCACCGATTCCTGTCTGTAGCGTGAACCAAAGCGACCGGTTGAGCGTTCGGTTGCGACGGATTACAGGTTGGCGCCGTAAATCGACGCTGGCGGCGCAATGGCTGCGTGGCCATTTGATCACAAGAAGGACGTGCGGTGGATATCAAGAGCGAGACAGAGGTGTCGCGGCGCGGCGTCCTGGTGGGCGGCGCGATGACGGCGGGGCTGGCCGCGATCCCGGCAGCGGCGGCGCCCGTCGCAGCACAACAGGAGCGCCCCATGACGATGCCCGTGACGCTCACCGTCAACGGCAAGAAGCAGACGCTCGAGGTCGATACGCGGACGACGCTGCTCGACACGCTGCGCGAGCATCTGCATCTGACCGGCACCAAGAAGGGCTGCGACCACGGCCAGTGCGGTGCGTGCACCGTGATCGTCGACGGCAAGCGCATCAATTCGTGCCTCAGCCTCGCGGTGATGCACCAGGGCGACAAGATCACGACGATCGAGGGGCTCGGCACGCCCGATCATTTGCATCCGATGCAGGCGGCGTTCGTCAAGCACGACGGCTATCAGTGCGGTTATTGCACCCCCGGGCAGATCTGCTCGGCCGTCGCGGTGCTCGCCGAAATCAAGGCCGGCACGCCGAGCCATGTCACCGCAAGCCTCACCGACGCACCGCGCGCCACCAATTCCGAGATGCGCGAGCGGATGAGCGGCAACATCTGCCGCTGCGGCGCCTATTCCAATATTCTCGACGCGATGAGCGAAGTTGCGGGGACAAACGCATGAAGCCGTTCACCTATGCGCGCGCCACATCGCCCGCCGAAGCGGCCGCTGCGGTCGCCCGCACCCCGAATGCCAAGTTCATCGCGGGCGGCACCAATTTGCTCGATCTGATGAAGCTCCAGATCGAGACCCCGGCGCATCTGATCGACGTGCAGGACCTCAAGCTCGACCGGATCGAGGAGACCAAGGACGGGGGCTTGCGCATCGGCGCGTTCGTCAGCAATTCGGATCTCGCCTCCGATGCACGCGTACGGCGCGATTACGGTGTGCTCAGCCGCGCGATCGTCGCGGGCGCAAGCGGCCAGTTGCGCAACAAGGCGACCACTGCGGGCAATCTGCTCCAGCGAACGCGCTGCCCGTATTTCTATGACACCAACCAAGCGTGCAACAAGCGCAAGCCCGGCTCGGGCTGCGCCGCGATCGGCGGGTTCAGCCGCCAGCTCGGCATCATCGGGACGAGCGACGCGTGCATCGCGACCTATCCCGGCGACATGGCGGTCGCGATGCGGCTGCTCGACGCCACGGTCGAAACGGTCCGCCCCGACGGCGCCGCGCGCGCGATCCCGATCGCCGATTTCTACACGCTGCCCGGCAGCACGCCGCATATCGAGACGGCGCTGGTGCCCGGAGAATTGATCACCGCGGTCACGCTGCCCAAGCCGATCGGCGGGACGCACATCTATCACAAGGTGCGCGACCGCGCGTCCTACGCCTTTGCGCTCGTCTCGGTCGCCGCGATCGTCCAGCGCGACGGCTCGGGCCGCGTTGCGGTCGGCGGGATCGCGCCGAAGCCATGGCGCGTCGAGGCGGCCGAAGCGGCGCTGCCGCAAGGCGCCGCGGCGGTGACGCCCAAGCTGCTCGCCGGCGCCAAGCCGACGCACGACAATGCCTTCAAGGTCACGCTGGTCGAGCGCACGCTCGCCGCGGCCCTGATCGAAGCGAAGGGCTGAACGCCATGAAGTTTGATACACCCGCCGGCCAGAACCCGATCGATCAGCTCAAGCATGTCGGCAAGCCGATCGATCGCATCGATGGCAAGTTCAAGACCACCGGCACCGCGCCCTACGCCTATGAGCGCCACGACGTCGTCGCCAATCCGGCGTACGGCTATGTCGTCGGCGCGGCGGTCGCCAAGGGGCGGATCAGCCGGATCGACATGACCGCCGCCAAGGCCGCTCCCGGCGTGCTGACGATCGTCACCGCCGAGAGCGCAGGGCCGCTCGGCAAGGGCAATTTCAACACCGCCAAACTGCTCGGCGGGCCCGAGATCGACCATTATCACCAGGCCGTCGCGCTCGTCGTCGCCGAAACGTTCGAACAGGCGCGCGCCGCCGCCGCGCTGATCGTGATCGATTACGCGCGCACCGCGGGCCGGTTCGATCTCAAGAAGGAATTGAAAGATGCGCCGCTCCACAGCGAAAAGGGCAAGCCGCCGGTTACCAAGATCGGCGATTTCGACGCGGCGTTCGGCACCGCGCCGGTCAAGCTCGACGCGACCTACACCACGCCCGATCACAGCCATGCGATGATGGAGCCGCACGCCACCACTGCGAAATGGGACGGCGACAAGGTCACGCTGTACACCTCGAACCAGATGATCGCCTGGAGCAAAGGCGACGTCGCCAAGACGCTCGGTATTCCCAAGGACAATGTCCGGCTGGTCTCGCCCTATGTCGGCGGCGGTTTCGGCGGCAAGCTGTTCATCCGCGCCGACGTGATCCTGGCAGCCCTCGGCGCGAAGGCCGCGGGACGGCCCGTCAAGGTCACGCTGACGCGCCCGATGATGTTCAACAACACGACGCACCGTCCCGCGACGATCCAGCGGATCCGCATCGGCGCCAGCGCCGATGGCAAGATCACCGCGATCGCGCACGAAAGCGGATCGGGCGATCTGCCCGGTGGTGGGCCCGAGACCGCGGTTAGCCAGACGCGGCTGCTCTATGCTGGCGCCAACCGCCTGACCTCGATGCGGCTCGCGGTGCTCGATCTGCCTGAGGGCAATGCGATGCGCGCGCCGGGCGAAGCGCCTGGGCTGATGGCGCTCGAAATCGCGATGGACGAAATGGCCGAGAAGCTCGGCTTGGATCCGGTCGCCTTCCGCGTCGCCAACGACACGCAGGTCGACCCCGAAAAGACCGAGCGCCGCTTCTCGCAGCGCCAGCTCGTCCAGTGCCTCGAGCAGGGCGCGGAGCGCTTCGGCTGGAAGCAGCGCAGCGCCAAGCCTGCGCAGCGGCGCGACGGCCAGTGGCTGGTCGGCATGGGCGTCGCGGCGGGCTTCCGCAACAGCATGGCGATGAAGTCGGCGGCGCGGGTCGCGCTCGACAAGAAGGGTATCGTCACCGTCTCGACCGACATGACCGATATCGGCACCGGCACCTACACCATCATCGCGCAGACCGCGGCGGAGATGATGGGCGTCGATGTCGACAAGGTCGTCGTCCAGCTCGGCGATTCCGACCATCCGGTCTCGGCTGGGTCGGGCGGGCAATGGGGCGCGAACAATGCGACAGCGGGCGTCTATGCCGCGTGCGTCAAATTGCGCGAGGCGATCGCGCAGAAGCTCGGCTTCAACTCGGCCGACGTCACTTTCGCCGACGGCAAGGTGCGCTCGGGCAACCGCAGCGTCGCGCTGACCGAAGCGGCGGGCGATGCCGGGCTCGTTGCCGAGGACGCCATCGAATATGGCACTTTGAGCAAGACCTATCAGCAATCGACCTTCGCCGGCCATTTCGTCGAGGCGGCGGTCCATAGCCTGACGGGCGAGGTCCGCATCCGCCGGATGCTCGCGGTCTGCGCGGCGGGGCGCATCCTCAACCCGAAATCGGCGCGCAGCCAGGTGATCGGCGCGATGACGATGGGCGCTGGCGCGGCGCTGATGGAAGATCTCGCGGTCGACACGCGCTTCGGCTTCTTCGTCAATCACGATCTCGCGGGCTACGAGGTGCCGGTCCATGCCGACATCCCGCACCAGGACGTGATCTTCCTCGACGAGGTCGATCCGACATCGTCGCCCATGAAGGCCAAGGGTGTCGGCGAGCTCGGCCTGTGCGGCGTCGGCGCGGCGATCGCCAACGCGATCTACAATGCGAGCGGGGTGCGCGTGCGCGACTATCCGGTCACGCTCGACAAGCATATCGCCCACCTGCCGCCAGTGGCATGAGACCGGGGATCGCCGGCGGCATGGCATTCGTGCCGCCGGCATCCTAAATAGTATCCCCGACCGTCGTCCGTCCCCGTTCGCCGTCCCCCATGAGTTTTCCATCTCCGATGTCGAACATCCGCCCCGACACCCCCCCGCCCCGCCCGCTCACCGACAGCTTCGGCCGCCGGATCACCTATCTGCGGTTGTCGGTGACCGACCGCTGCGATCTGCGCTGCCGCTATTGCATGAGCGAGGCGATGACCTTCCTGCCGCGCAAGGAAGTCCTGACGATCGAGGAAATGGGCGCGGTCGCCGATGCCTTCATCGCGCGTGGCGTGCGGAAAATCCGGCTGACTGGCGGCGAACCGCTGGTGCGGCGCGGCGTCGACGATCTCGCGCGCTATATCGGTCGGCATATCGCGACGGGTGCGCTCGACGAGATGACGCTCACCACCAATGCGACACGGCTGTCGCAGCATGCCGAGGCGCTGTTCGCGGCGGGCGTACGGCGCGTCAATGTCAGCCTCGACAGTCTCGATCCCGACAATTTCCGCCACATCACGCGGACGGGCAACCTTGCCGAAGTGCTCGACGGCATCGCCGCGGGCAAGGCGGCGGGATTGTCGATCAAGATCAACATGGTCGCGCTGAAGGGTGCGAACGAGAACGAGATCGAACCGATGATCCGCTGGTGCGGCACGCACGGTTTCGACCTTACGCTGATCGAGACGATGCCGCTCGGCGTGGTCGACGAGGACCGCACCGATCGCTATCTCCCGCTCGACGTCGTTCGCGAGCGGCTCGAGGCGCGCTTCACGCTGGAGCGCGACGATCATCGCACCGGCGGGCCGGCGCGCTACGTCCGCGTGCGTGAAACGGGCACGCGGCTCGGCCTGATCACCCCGCTCACCAACAATTTCTGCGAAGGCTGCAACCGCGTGCGGCTGACCGCGTCGGGGCGGCTCTACATGTGCCTCGGCCATGACGACAAGATGGACTTGAAGCAGGTGCTGCGCGAGGGCGGGCCCGCCGCGCTCGATGCGGCGATCGACGCCGCCTTGCTGACCAAGCCGCTGCGCCATGCCTTCGAGATCGTCGACCGCAACGCTGCGCCTGCGGTCGGGCGGCATATGAGCGTCACGGGGGGCTGACACGATGGCCGA
Source organism: Sphingomonas sp. PWP1-2 (assembly GCF_049898305.1). Classification (NCBI taxonomy): domain Bacteria; kingdom Pseudomonadati; phylum Pseudomonadota; class Alphaproteobacteria; order Sphingomonadales; family Sphingomonadaceae; genus Sphingomonas; species Sphingomonas sp. PWP1-2. The sequence goes on along the minus strand of NZ_JAFCXM010000002.1, from coordinate 44,169 downwards.
TAACGAGACGGCGCTCGCGGCTTTCACGGCCTGGCGTGGGGCACCGATGGCGATCGCCACGGTCATCTCGACCTGGGGATCGGCGCCGCGCCCGCGTGGCAGCCACATGCTCGTCCATGCCGACGGTCGCCTCGAAGGCTCGGTTTCGGGCGGGTGCGTCGAAGGCGACGTGCTTGCGCTTGCCGCCGATGTAATCGCGCGCGGCACCCCCGAACGCCGCCAATACGGCGTCGCCGACGGCCCGGCGTGGGAAGTCGGCTTGCCGTGCGGCGGGACGATCGAAGTGCTCGTCCAGCCGGTGTCCGACGCGGGCTTCCCGCCCGCGCTGTTCGACGCAATCGAGCATGCGCAAGGGTCCGGTCGCGGCGTGACGGTCCATACTGATCTGGCGACCGGGCGCAGCAGCCTCTCGCCGATGCCGGGCGACGGCATCTTCGCCAACACCTATGCCGCGCCGCGCCAGGTGCTGATCGTCGGTGCCGTACAGATCGCGCAGGCGCTCGCGCAGATCGCCGAGACGCTCGGCGTAAAGGCGACGGTGATCGACCCGCGCACGCGCTTTTTGACCGAGGAGCGCTTCCCCGGCGTGACGCTCGACGATCGCTGGCCCGACGAAGCCGTCGCGGCATACAATCCCGGCCCCTCGACCGCGGTGATCACGCTCAGCCACGACCCCAAGATCGACGATCCCGCGCTGATCGCGGCGCTTTCCGCCGAGACCGGCTATATCGCCGCGCTCGGCTCGCGCCGCAGCCATGCCGCGCGGCTCGAGCGATTGGCGGCGGCGGGCTTCGGCCAGGACGATCTGGACCGGATCGACGGGCCGGCCGGGATCGACATCAATGCGATCGGCGCGAGCGAAATCGCGTTGTCGGTCGCCGCCGGGATGGTCAAGGCGCTGCACGCGCGTGGGTAACATTGCCAGATTGCACGCGCGGCTCCCTACTCCGTTCGGGCTGAGCCTGTCGAAGCCCCGCTATCCGCACAAGCGCGCGGGTCCCATTGGGAGACCGGCCCTTCGACAGGCTCAGGGCGAACGGGTGAAGAGTCGCTTCATCCTCACCGCTCTGCGGGAGGCGCTGCCCGCCGCAAGTGTCGATCTTACATCAGCTTGTCGAGCGTGATCGGCAGATCGCGAACGCGCTTGCCGGTCGCGTTGAACACCGCGTTCGCCACCGCCGCGGCGACGCCGGTAATGCCGATCTCGCCAATGCCGTGCGCGCCCATCGGGGCGTGCGGATCGGCGATGTCGGTCCAGATCACGTCGATCTCGGGCACGTCCATATGGACCGGCACATGATATTCGGCGAGGCTCGGGTTCATCACGCGCCCGCTCCGCTCGTCGAACTGCGTCTCCTCCATCAGCGCCATGCCGAGCCCCATGATGATCCCGCCACGGAACTGGCTCGTCGCGGTCTTGGGATTGAGGATCTTGCCGCAATCGAACGAGCCGAGGAAGCGGCTGACGCGCACCTCGCCGGTCACCGTATTGACGCGGACCTCGGCGAACATCGCGCCGTACGAGTGCATCGACCAATGCTGCGTCTCGAGCGGGGCCGAGCCCGCGGCTTCGACGCTGACCGCGTCACGCTGCGCGCGCGACAGGATCGAGACATAGCTTTCGCACGCGCTCGGATCGTCGAGCTTGCACAGGCCACCCTCATACCCGCCGACTTCGCTCGGCTTGAGCCCGGCGAGCGGCGAATCGTTGCCCGCCAGCTTGAGCAATTCGGTGAACAGCGCGGTCTGCGCCGCGATCACCGCCGCGCCGATCGACGCGGTCTGCTGCGATCCGCCTGCCATCACCGTTCCCGGCATCTTCGAATCGCCGTACAGGAACGTGACCTTGTCCATCGGCAGCCCGAGCCGCTCGGCGAGCACCATGGTGTGCGTCGTCGCGGTCCCCATCCCCATTTCGTGCGCGGCGATCTCGACCGTGGCGTGGCCATCCTTGGTCAGCGTCAGCCGCGCAGCCCCACCGGGCATGCGATAATACGGATAGGTCGCGGTCGCGCAGCCCATCCCGACCAGCCACTCGCCCTCACGCCGCGTTCCTGGCGTGGCGTTGCGCTTGTCCCACCCAAAGCGCTCGGCGCCGCTGCGATACGCCGCGACGATGTTGCGCGACGAGAAGGGCGTGCCCGTCGTCGGGTTGGTCTCGGGCTCGTTCGTCTCGCGCAGCGCGATCGGATCGACGCCGAGTTGGGCCGCCAGTTCGTCGACCGCGCTCTCGAGCGCGAAGGTCCCGACCGATTCGCCCGGCGCGCGCATGAAGGTGTTGGCGAGCATGTCGAGCTCGACCGCTTTGACGTTGAGGAGAAAGCTCCCGGCGGCATAGGCCGAGCGCGTCGGCAGGATGAACGGCTCGGGCATATTGTTGTGCGACGTCATCGCGACGACGCCGGTGTGGATCAGCGCATCGAAATGCCCATCGGCCTGCGCGCCGATCGCGACGCGCTGCTCGGTCAGCGTGCGTCCGCCGACCATCCGGTAGACGCCTTCGCGCGACAGCATGATCCGCACCGGCCGCCCGGCAAGCTTGGCAGCGGCGGCTGCCAGGATCTGGTGGTTCCACAGCGTCTTGCTGCCGAACCCGCCGCCGACATAGGGCGAGGTCACGTGGACCTGCGCCTCGTCGATGCCGAACACCTGCGCGAGCGTCCAGGCGACGTGCGCGACGCATTGCGACGCGTCGTGGAGGATGAGTTCGTCGCCCTGCCAGACCAACGTCGCGCCGTGGAGTTCGATTGGGTTATGGTTGTGGCGCGGCGTGCGATAGGTCTGATCGACGCTGTGCGGCGCCGCGGCGAGCGCGGTCTCGGCATCGCCGATCTCGAGCAGCATCGGCGCGCCCATGAACGCCGCGTTCTTGCGATCGGCCTTGGCGTCCTCGAACCGCGTCATCGCGATCTCGGTCTCATACGTGACCGCGATCAGCGACGCGGCATGATCGGCCTGCTCCTGCGTTTGCGCGAGCACCACCGCGACCGGTTCGCCATTCCAATGGATGCGGTCATCCTGCATCACGGGCAACCTGTCACCACCGACCGCCTTCGGCGCGGACATCATCACCGGCGTCGGGTTGAGCCGCGGCGCGTTCTCGTAGGTCATGATCAGGACGACGCCGGGCAGCGCCTCGGCCGCCGCAACGTCGATGGCGGCGATCCGCCCCTTGGGGATCGTGCTGTAGGCGAGCGCGGCGTAGACCAGGTCCTCGAGCGGGAATTCAGCGGCGAAACGCGCCGCGCCCGTGACCTTCAACGGCCCGTCGAGCCGCGACACCTGCGTGCCGACGAGCCCGTGCTTGTGCGCGATCAGCGAATCGGGAACGCCGCCCGGCACCCAGCTGTCGGGCGCGAGCTCGACTGCTTTCTTCATCACCGCCTGCATCGCGCCCTGCGCGAGCTGTGTGGCGTTTTCGATGATGCTCATGCCTGCTCTCCGCTCAGTTCGGCGAGGGTCGCGACGATCGCGCGCTTGGTCAGTTCGATCTTGAAGCCGTTGTCGCGAAGACCCGCGGCGTCGGCCAGTTCCAGTTCGGCGGCCGCGCGGACGTTGACCTCGCTCGGTGCCTGACCGCGCAATGCGGCTTCGGCCTTGAAGGCACGCCACGGCTTATGCGCAACGCCGCCGAGCGCGATGCGCACGTCCTTGATCGCGCCGTTTTCGAGCTCGAGCGCCGCGGCGACCGAGATCAACGCAAAGGCATAGCTCGCCCGGTCGCGGACCTTGCGATAGGTCGAGTGCGCCGCGAATGGGAGTGCGGGCAGCGCGACCGACACGATCAGCTCACCCGGCTGAAGTTCGGTATCGCGCTCGGGCGTGCTGCCCGGCAAGCGATGCAAATCAACCAGTGCGATGGTCCGCTCGCCGCCCGGCCCCGCCACGCGCACCTGCGCATCGAGGGCCGCCAGCGCAACGCACATGTCCGAGGGATGCGTCGCGACGCACGAGGGCGACGCGCCGAGGATCGCGTGGATCCGGTTGAACCCTCCGATCGCATCGCACCCCGCGCCGGGCACGCGCTTGTTGCAGCGCGCGGCGTCATCGTAGAAATAGCCGCAGCGCGTGCGCTGGAGGAGGTTACCGCCAACGGTCGCAACGTTGCGGATCTGCGCGCTCGCCCCCGCCAGGATCGCGCGCGACAGCATCGGATAGTGCGCGCGGATCGTGCGGTCGGCCGCGAGTGCGGTGTTGGTCACCCCCGCGCCGATCACCACGCCGCCATCGGCGCCAACGGTGATCTCACGCGACAGGCCGGTCACGTCGACCAGCGCCGCCGGCCGCTCGATCGTCTCGCGCATCAGATCGACCAGGTTGGTCCCGCCGCCGAGATATTTCGCGTCTGGCGTAGCACCCGCAAGCGCGATCGCGCCGGGAACGTCGTCAGCGCGGGCATAGCTGAACGGCGTCATGCCACTTCCTCCTGCCGCGCGGGCGCCGAGGCATAGGTCTCCGCAATCGCCGCGACGATGCCGTTATAGGCGCCGCAGCGGCACAGATTGCCGCTCATCCGCTCGCGCAGCTCGTCATGGTCAAGCGCGATCGTCGCGGCGGTGAGGTCGCCCGTGACATGGCTTGGGATACCGCGCGCGATCTCGTCGGCCATCGCCACCGCCGAGCACAGCTGGCCTGGCGTGCAATAGCCGCACTGGAACCCGTCATGCTCGATGAACGCGCGCTGGAGCGGGTGCAGCCCCTCGGCGTCGGCCAGCCCCTCGACCGTGGTGATCGCACGGCCCTGATACTGCACCGCGAGCGCGAGGCAGGAATTGATTCGCTCGCCATCGACCAGCACGGTGCACGCACCGCACGCGCCCTGGTTGCAGCCCTTCTTGCTGCCCATCAGGCCGAGATTTTCGCGGAGCAGATCGAGCAGCGAGGTGCGGAGGTCGACCTCGACCTCGACGGGCCGGTCGTTGATCGTGAATTGCATTCAGCACCTCGCCTCAGGATCCAGGCCGCGGCATTTCCGCGCTCGCCCGGCCGATGGTGAGTCGCCTGATCGCGGCGAGTCATCGGCACCGCTGCTTTACGGCAGAAGACCAGCGTCCGTCACGCGATCTTGCCGCGCACGCGCCAGATCAGCGCTTATTTCGGCGCGCGTGAAGCCCACGCTGCCGCAGCGGCGTCATCGGCAGCACGCGGCTCGACCCAATGCGCTGCGCCGTCACCCTGCCATTCCTTTTTCCAGAACGGCGCGGCGGTCTTCGCCCAGTCGATCAGGAAGGCACACGCCTCCATCGCCGCGCCGCGATGGCGCGAGGCGGTACCGACCAGCACGATCCGCGCACCGACCGGCAGCCGCCCGTAGCGGTGGATCATCGTCACGCCGAGCAACGGCCAGCGCTCGGTCGCGGTCTGCGCGATCGCGCGGAGCGCCTGCTCGGCCATCGCGGGGTAGGTTTCCAGTTCGAGCGCGACGGTGTCGGCGGCGTCAGCGCGGACGATGCCGGTGAAACTCGCCACCGCGCCGCCTCCGAGCGTCTCGAGCCGCTCGAGTTCGGTCGCGGGGACGAAATCCGCCTGCTGGACGCCGATCAGGATGCTCATCCGCCCGTCACCGGCGGGAAGATCGCGACTTCGCGCGCGTCGCCGATCGGCGTCGACAGCGGCGCGAAGGTCTGGTCGATCGCGCAGCGCAGGCGCTCGGTGGTGGCGAACACGCCATAGCCCTCGCCCCGCGCTGCCAGCCAGGCGAGCAAATCGTCGACCGTTGCGACCCCAGTCGGCAGCTCGACGGCCTCGCCATCACGGCCGACCGCTTCGCGCACCCAGGAAAAATAGAGCAGATCGAGTTTCATGCCACGTCACCATCAGCGCCGAACCGACTATCGCGGCGCGTGTTTCTGGGTCGTCACGTAAGACCGAAGCCAGCGTCATGCCACCTCCCTTCGCGCGAAAACGCACCGACCGACAAATTGGCTTCCGCTCGCTATATTCGACGGTATACAGCGTTTCGCGGTGAGCCAAACGCGGCGCGTAAGGGGTTTTGCGAATGCGAGTGTCGATCATGGCCGCCACCATTTCGGCGGCGGCCCTGTGCAGTGCCACGCCGACCATCGCATCGGCCAAGGATGCGCCGCCCGCTGTCCCCGCCCTGGGCAACAGCGCGGAGGGCACGGCCGACATCACCGTCACCGCGCGCCGCCGCAGCGAGGATCTCGAAAAGGTCCCGCTCGCGATTTCGGTGGTGGGCGGCACGCTGCTCGAACGGTCGTACACCGTCAACACCAACCAGCTCAGCCTGCTGGTCCCCGCGCTCAACTACAGCTCGGCCAATCCGCGCAACACCGCCTTCACCATCCGCGGGCTCGGCAGCAGCGTCGTCGCGGTGAGCCAGGCGAATGACGGGCTCGAGCCCGGCGTCGGCTTCTATGTCGACCAAGTCTATCACGCCCGCCCCGCCACCGCCGCGTTCGACTTTTCCGACATCGCGCAGATCGAAGTGCTGCGCGGGCCGCAAGGTACGCTGTTCGGCAAGAATACCACGGCGGGCGCGATCAGCATCACCAGCAAGGCGCCGACCTTCAGCCCCGAGGCGAGCGAGGCGCTCTCGGTCGGCAGCTATAATTTCGTCCAGGCCAAGGCGTCCGCCTCGGGCCCGCTGATCGGCGATACGCTCGCCTTCCGCATCGCGGGGCTGACGACGCGACGCGACGGCGTGATTAACAATGTCCGCACCGGCGCCAAGCAAAACGGCATCGGCAACCAGGCGGTGCGCGGGCAGTTGCTGTTCAAGCCGACGAGCGATTTCCAGCTCCGCCTCACCGCCGACTTCACCAATTTCGAGAGCGAATGCTGCACCCAGGTCTATCTGCGCGTCGGCCAGAGCCTGCGCGCCGCGACGCGGCAATATGCCGGGCCGACCGGGCTCGCCGCGCAATTCGGCTATGCACCACCGAGCACCAACCCGTACGACCGCAAGACCGACATCGACGCGCCGCTCGGGGTCAACACCAACGAGGGCGGCGTCTCGGCGATCGCCGACTGGAACCTCGGGCGGATCGGCACGCTCACCTCGGTCAGCGCGTGGCGCTTCTGGAACTGGGATGCGGCGAACGACCGGGATTATACCGGCATCCCGGTCCAGATCACGCAGCACATCCCCTCGCGCCAGGACCAGTTCAGCCAGGAACTGCGGCTCGCCTCGAACGGCGAGCACCGCCTGGGCTATGTCGCCGGCCTGTACTTCTTTGACCAGAAGATCACCGGCGAGCCGATCAGCATCTACGGCCCCGCCGCGGCGCGCTATCTGATCGGCACGACCACCGGAACCGGCGCGGCGGCGGTCGCGGTGCCGGCAAACCTGCTCGACGGCTATGGCACCGATGGCAACACCCGGCTCAAGGAAGACAGCTATGCCGCCTTCGCCGAACTCAACTACAAGCTCCTGCCGCGCCTGACGCTGACCGGGGGCTTGCGCTACACCTATGAGGTCAAGGACGGCAGCTACAGCGCCTATACCTTCGGCGGACCGACCGTCACCAACGCGGCGCTGCTCGCGGCACAGCTCGGCGTGCTGCGCGGGCAGAGCTATTCGGGCCACGACACGGAAAGCAACCTGTCGGGCCGCGCGAACCTCGCCTGGCAGGCGACCGATCAAGTGCTGGCGTACGCAAGCTATGCGCGCGGCTTCAAATCGGGCGGGATCAACCTGTCGGGACTGCCGCTCGACATCGCCAACCAACCGGTGCTGACCACCGCCGTCATCCGGCCCGAGCTCAACACAACCTATGAGGCCGGGCTCAAAGCGGCGCTGTTCGACCGGCGGCTGACCTTCAATCTTGCGGGCTTCACCACCGCCGTGCGCGATTTCCAGGCGACGATCGTCGACAGCGCGCAGACGGTAGCGCTGCGCGGCTATCTCTCGAACATCCCCAAGGTCACGGTGAAGGGCGTCGAGGCCGACGTCACCGCCACGCTCACGCCCCGCTTCCAGCTCCGCGGTAACCTCGCCTATGCGCATGGCGAATACTCGCGCTACCCCGCCGGCCCCTGCCCGCTCGAACTCCAGACCGCCGCGACGGCCGCCTGCAACCTGACAGGGCGGCCGCTCGCCGGGCTGCCGAAATGGTCCGAGACGATCGGCGGCGACTATACGCTGCCGGTGGGGACGCTGGCGGTCATCCTCCATGCCGATTCGAGCTGGCGGACCAGCTATTATGGCGACCCGAGCCTGTCGAGATACACGCTGATCGACGGCTACACCGTCACCAATGCGAGCCTGGGCGTGCGGACCCGCAGCGGCCTCGAAGTCGCGGTGTTCGTCCGCAACGTGTTCAACGCCGACTACATCCAGAACCTGACGATCCAGGCGGGCAATTCAGGGCTGATCCTCGGCACGCCGAGCGACCCGCGCGTGATCGGCGTGACGCTGCGCGCGCACCAATAAAGCGCTCAGGTCAACGGATAGACGCGGCGGCGCTCGCCGTCGGGCGTCGTGTCGGCGACCACCCAGCAATTCGCTTCGATCAGCGGGCGCAACGTGTGCGATCGCTGATCGGCGAGGATCCGGATCGCTCCAGCGGCATCGCGCGATGCCTTGAGGAACAGCGTCGTGTCGGGTCGCGCATCGGTGTCGATCTCGACCGTTTCGCCGCGTTCGGGCGGAAGTCCGCTCATCACGCGGAGCGCCGCGCCGAAGAAAAAGCGCGCGCCGAGCAACGCCGCGACCGGGTTGCCCGGCAAGCCGAAGAACAGCGTGCCATTCGGCAACGTCGCGAACAGCAAGGGCTTGCCCGGCCGCATCCGCACCCCGTGAAAATGCACCTGCGCGCCGAGCTGCGCCAGCGCTCGGCCGAGATGGTCATGGTCGCCGCCCGACGCGCCGCCCGTCGTCACGACGATCGCGCTGTCCGACGCGGCCGCGATCGCGCGCTCGAGTTGCCCGGCATCGTCGCTGACCGGCGCGGCGCGCAGCGGTTCGATTCCCTGCTCGCGCAGCAGCGCCGTAAGCATCACGCTGTTGGCGTCGAAGATCGCGGCGGGCCGCGCGACGCTCGGCGGCACGAGCAGTTCGTCCCCGGTCGGCAGCAGCGTGATCGAGGGCCGCCGCGCGACGTCCAGCGCCGCGACCCCATAGCAAGCAAGCGCCCCGATGATTTCGGGCGTCACCCGCGTTCCCGGCGACAGCACGCGCGCACCGGCGGCCGCATCCTCGCCGCGACGCCGCACGTTCCGCCCCTGCAGCAGCGGGCGATCGAGGACGAGTGCGCCCTGCTCGATTCGCGCCTCCTCGTGCGGCAGAACGTAATCGCACCCGGCCGGGACCGGCGCGCCGGTGCTGATCCGGCACGCGGTGCGCGGCGCGTGCGCGGTCGGATTGATGCCCGCGCGGACCGATCCCGCGATCGGCAAATGCGCTGGCTGCTCGGGCGTGGCACCCACCGTATCGGCCGCGGCGAACGCGAAGCCGTCCATCGCGGCGGCATCGAAGCGTGGATAGTCGCTCGCCGCGATCCCTTCGCCCGCCGTCACGCGGTGCAGCGCATCGAGCAGGCCGACCGTCTCGACGCCGAGCGATGCCGACTGTTCGCGAATGATGGCGAGCGCGGCGTCGAAACTCGGCCGCTCGGCGCGTGGTGCGTCGCTCATTCGGCCCGGTCCGCGAGCCGCGCGAGATCGGCGACGCGATTGACGTTGGGCAGATCGCGCCCCGCATCGATCGCCACCGCGCCGACACGCGATGCCCAACGATAGACGGCGCGATCTTCGCTCTGCGTCAGACGGTGCGAGAGGGGTTCGGTCAGCGCGACGGGCCAATAGCCGATGATCGGCGCCTGCCGCAAAAACCGCGCTTCGCCGCCCGCCATCAACCGCTCGACAAGTGCGCTCGGAAGATACGGCGTATCGCACCCGATCGACAGCACCGCGTCATGCCCGTGCGCTTCGGCGTGCCGCAACGCGGCGCACAAGCCGCCAAGCGGCCCGAGATCCGGCGCCGGCCAATCGGGAATCGCGGCAAGCCCGTCTGGCCCCGTCGTCCGCCCGCAGACGATCACCGTATCGGTCGCCGCCCGCAACGCCGCCGCCGCATGCGCGGTCAGCGTCTGCCCGTCGAGCAGCGCGAGCGCCTTGTCGCTCCCGAACCGCGTCGCCTGACCACCCGCGAGGATCGCACCGAGCAGCGTCATGCCGCGCCGTGCGCCGCCAGCACCGCATCGCTGCGCGCCAGCATCACCACGCGCAAGCCGCACGACGCCGCACGCCGCAACGCAAGGTCGGTCGCCGCCGAGATCGTCACGAGGAGCGGGCAATTCGCCAATGCCGCTTTCTCGACCAGTTCGTACGAGCAGCGCGACGAGAGCAAGGCAAACCCGCCATCCCAGCCGCGACGCTCGCGCGCCATCGCGCCGATCAGTTTGTCGAAGGCATTGTGTCGCCCGACATCCTCGCGGACGAGCAGCACGTCGCCCTCTGCCGAGCACAACGCCGCGGCATGGACCGCGCCTGTCGCGCGGTTGAGCGGCTGGAGCGGGCGAAGCGCGTTCAAGCCGCGGAACAGCGCGGCGCTGTCGGCACGGCTCTGCGCCGTCACGGCGGGCAACGGGCGCAGCGCCTGTTCGAGATTTTCTATCCCGCACATCCCGCACGACGATTCGGACACGCGGTGCCGCACGCGTTCGAGCAGATTGGGTCCGCACTCGGGCGCGAGCGCGACGCGCACGATGTCGCCGTCGGCGCGCGAATGCACGTCGATCCCGAGCACTGCCTCGACGCCAGGAATGAGCCGCTCGCTCAAGGCGAAGCCCGTCGCGAAATCGGCGAGATCGGTCGGCGTCGCCATCATCACGGCATAGCCGACCCCGCTGAACTCGAGTGCGATCGGCCGCTCGACCGCGACCGCGCGCCGGATTTCGCTGTGCGTGCCGTCGGCGCGGATCTGCGCAAACGTCTGATCGAGGGAGGCATCCGTCATCGCATTCCCCTAGCCGATCCATCGGCATCGCCAAATGCGCAATCGCGCGCAAGCGATGCGCAAATCGTACGCTTTTGTGGGTGAACCAATCGGTTGCGGTATCGTTCAGCGAAAAGGTCCGCTCTGTCGTGCGGGCGAAATGCGGGAACGGTCATGGTCAAGCAGAAGTCGGACGCCCCTGAAATCGAGCCGTTCGAAGGGCCCGCCGGAGGCTGGGGTTCGGTCCGTTCGCTCGCCGAGATCCTGCCGCGCGAACGCGTCGGTCCCGAGGCGCTGCGCGAACTCGTCCGCCAGAACAAGCCCGACGGCTTCCAGTGCGTCAGCTGCGCCTGGCCGAAGCCCAAGCATCTCCACCCCGTCGAATTCTGCGAGGAAGGCGCCAAGGCGACCGCGTGGGAGCTGACCAGCTACCGCACCACGCCCGATTTCTTCCAGCAGCACACGCTGAGCGAATTGCGCGACTGGAAGGATTACGACCTCGAGCAGAACGGCCGCCTGACGCATCCGCTGCGCTACGATGCCGCGACCGACAAATATGTCGCGTGCAGCTGGGACGAGGCGTTTGCCGAGATCGGCGCGACGCTCAAGCCGATGGATCCAAAGTCGGTGGTCTTCTATTCGTCGGGCCGCACCAGCCTCGAGGCGTCGTACATGTACGGCCTGATGGCGCGGATGTACGGCAACCAGAACCTGCCCGACAGCTCGAACATGTGCCACGAATCGACCTCGGTCGGGCTCAAGGCGGCGATCGGCGTTCCCGTCGGCACGACGCGGCTCGAGGATTTCGAGACATGCGACATGATCCTGTTCTTCGGGCAGAATGTCGGCTCGAACGCGCCGCGGATGCTGCATGACCTGCGCAGCTGCCGCAAGCGCGGGGTCGAGATCGTCACCTTCAACCCCTTGAAGGAACGCGGGCTCGAGCGCTTCACCGATCCGCAGAACCCGATCGAGATGGCGACGCTCGGCGAGACCAACATCTCGACGCAATATCATCAGGTAAAAGCGGGTGGCGATCTCGCGGCGATGATGGGGATCGCGAAGTTTCTCGTCGAATGGCACGATGCAGCGCTCGCCGCGGGCAAGCCGCCCGTCCTCGATACCGCCTTCATCGCCGAGCACACGCATGGCTTCGACGCCTTCGTCGCGTCGGTGCGTGCCGCCGACTGGGATGCGATCGTCCATGAATCGGGCCTGCCCAAGGCCGAACTCGAAGAATCGGCGCGGCTCTACGCCAAGGCGAAGGCAGTGCTCGCGATCTACGGCATGGGTCTGACGCAGCACGTCAAGGGCGTCGAAAATGTCCGCATGGTCGTCAATTTGCTGCTGATGCGCGGCAATATCGGCAAGCCCGGCGCCGGACCGACCCCGGTGCGCGGCCATTCTAACGTCCAGGGACAGCGCACCGTCGGCATCACCGAGAAGACCGAGCTCGTGCCGGTCGAGCAGATCGAGAAGCAATACGGCTTCACCGCGCCGCGCGAGAAGGGGCTCAACACCGTCGAGGCATGCCGCGGCGTGATCGATGGGTCGGTCAAGGCGTTCGTCGCGCTCGGCGGCAATTTCCTGCGCGCGGTGCCCGAGACCGAGCCGATGGAAGCCGCCTGGACCAAGCTAGACGTGTCGGTCCAGATCGCGACCAAGCTCAACCGCAACCATCTCTTCCCGGGCAAGGTGACCTATCTCCTCCCCTGCCTCGGCCGGATCGAGAGCGATGTGCAGGCAAGCGGCCCGCAAGTCGTGACGGTCGAGGATTCGACGAGCTGCATCCACGCCTCGCGCGGCAAGGCGCATCCGGCGAGCGAGCATCTGCTGTCCGAACCCGCGATCGTCGGTGCGCTCGCCAAGCAGCTCCTGCCCCCCAATCCCAAGGTCGACTGGGACGCCTGGGTGGGCAATTATGCGCTGATCCGCGACGCGATCGAGGAAACCTATCCAAAAATCTTCCCTGATTTCAACAACAAGCTGTTCAGGCCCGGCGGCTATTGGAAGGGGAACAAGGCGTCCGAGCGGATCTGGCTGACGGAGAGCGGCAAGGCCGAATTCCTCGCGCCGAGCGGGCTGTGCGCCACCGGGTTCGACGACGCCGAGGGTCGCTTCCGGCTGATGACGCTGCGCTCGAACGACCAGTTCAACACGACGATCTACGGCTATCACGATCGCTTCCGCGGCGTGAAGGGGACGCGCGACGTGCTCTTCATCCACGCCGCCGACATGGCGGATGCCGGACTCTCGGAGGGGCAACTCGTCGCGCTCGAAAGCGATGCGGGCGACGGCATCGCGCGCCGCCGCGACGGGTTGATCGTAACGCCGTACGATATCCCGCGCGGTTGCCTCGGCGCCTATTATCCCGAGTGCAACGTGCTGATGCCGGTCGAGCATTATGCCGAGGAAAGCTTCGTGCCGGCAGCGAAATCGGTGCCCGTCAGGATTGTCGCCGACTAACCCTACGCCGTCACCCCGGCCTTGTGCCGGGGTCCACCGCGACCCGAGTGTGCCGCCGAAGCGCGCGCGGCACGGTGGGCCCCGGCACAAGGCCGGGGTGACGGGTTGGCTTCAATCGAGGATCGCTTACCGCGCGCCCATATCGACGACGGTCGTCGCAAGCCGATCGACCTCGCCACGGTCATGGCTCACATACAGGATCGGCAGCCCGACCTCGTCGCGCACGCGCTCGATCAGCTCCATGATTTCGCCCCGCCGCGCGCGGTCGAGCGAGGCAAGCGGCTCGTCCATCAGCAGGAATGCCGGCCCAGACAGCAGCGCCCGCCCGATCGCGACACGCTGCGCCTCGCCCCCCGACAGCGTGCGCGGCCAGCGATCTAGCAGATGCGCGATGCCGAGCAGTTCGCTCACCTCGTCGAGCGTCATCCCTGCCCCCGCCGCGCGCGCCGCACCGTACAGCAGGTTGGCGCGCACGCGGTAATGCGGGAACAGCCGCGCATCCTGAAAGATATAGCCGCAACGGCGCTGCTCGGCGGGAACGTTAGTGGTGCGATCGAACAGCGTGCGCCCCGCGACGCGGACATGCCCAGCATCGGGCCTGAGCAACCCCGCGATCATCGCGAGTGCGCTCGATTTGCCCGCGCCCGACGGACCGAACAGCGCGGTCAGCCCCGCCTCGCTTTGGAAGGCCAGCGCCGCGACCGTGCCCGAGCGGAAGCGATGCCGCACGTCGACGTCAAAAGACATGATCGACGCCCCCGCGGCGGCTGAGCCATTCCGACAGCACCAGCGCGGCCAGCGATAGCAGCACCGAGATCAGCGCGAGCCGCGCGACCATCGGGTCCGATCCCGGCACCTGCAGCGCCGAATAGATCGCGATCGGCAGCGTCTGCGTTTCGCCCGGGATGTTCGAGACGAAGGTGATCGTCGCGCCGAACTCGCCGAGCGAGCGCGCGAACCCGAGCACCGCACCCGCCGCGATCCCCGGCAGCGCAAGCGGGATCGTGATCGTCCGCCACACGCGCAGCCGCGACGCGCCGAGCGTCCGCGCCGCACCCTCGAGCCGCGGGTCGACCGCCTCGATCGACAGCCGGATCGCGCGGACCATCAGCGGCAGCGCCATGATCCCAGCCGCCACCGCCGCCCCGGTCCATCGGAACAGCAGCGACACGCCGATCGCCGCAAGCGGCGCGCCGAGCGGTCCGTTCGGCGCAAAGGCGAGCAGCAGCAACCAGCCCGTCACCACCGGCGGCAATACCAGCGGCAAATGGACGAGCCCGTCGAGCAGAAACTTCCCCGGAAACCGCGCCCGCGCGAGCAGCATCGCGAGCACGAACGCGATCGGCAGCGTCACCAGCACCGCGACGAGGCTGATCTTGAGCGACAGCCAGACGATCGTCCAAAGCTCGGGGGTCATCGCCGCTGCGACGCTCAGCGGGCCACGAAGCCGTAGCGCCGGAAGATTGCCTTGCCCGCGCTCGACACCAGGAAGCGCCGGAACCCCTCCGCCGCCGCTGGCGACGGCGCGGCCTTGAGCACCGCGACCGGATACGTGATCGGCGGATGGCTCGCCGCGGGGAACACCCCGACGATCCGCACCCGCTTCGAGGCATAGGCGTCGGTCGCATAAACGATGCCGTACGGCGCCGCGCCCCGCTCGACCAAGGCGAGCGCCGAGCGCACGGTATCGCCGCGCGCAACCTTCGGCGCGACCGCGCTCCACACGCCCAACGCGGTCAACGCCTGTTGCCCATATTTCCCCGCCGGGACCGCGCTGTCCGCCATCGCGAGCCGCCCGCTCCCGAGCCACTGCGTCAGCGCGAAGCCGCGCTTGATCGTCACAGGCTTCGCAACTGCCGCTGGGGCGACGAGCACCAGCCGGTTGCCGAGGAACGTCACGCGGCTCGCCGATACGATCGCGCCCTTCCTGGCCAGCGCGTTCATCCAATCCTCGTCGGCCGAGACGAACAGGTCGGCTGGCGCCCCCGCCTCGATCTGCCGCGCCAGCGCCGACGAGCCGCCGAACGAAATCACCGGCCGCTCATGCCGCTGCGCCGCCCAGGCATCGGCGGCAGCGTTCATCGATTCCTGCAAGCTCGCCGCCGCGAGCACGAGCGGCCCGCGCGCGAGCGCCGGGGCCGCAGCCAGCAAAGCGACCGACACGGTGAGCACGCTAAAGAGGGGGCGCATCGTCAAACTCCTACGGCCGAAACCGTGCATGGCGCGCTCCGTGCGGGAGAGCAACCCGGTCCGCTGCCCGTCTAGAAGTCGATCACCGACACCATGCTCCCGGCCGGTGCCGCGGCGGCATGCGGCAGCCGCCGGATCAGCACATCGGCCTCGGCCAGCGCGCGCTGCAGCCCCGAATCCTGGTTGGCGAGCGGTGCAACGCCGTCGCCGTCGAAGCGCGCGCGGACGAAGGTCTCGCGCGCGCTCACCGCATCGAGCGGCGCGGTCAGCGTCGCACTCCGCCAGCGCAGCGCATCCGACGGCGCGCGACCGCTCAACCCCGCCAGCAGCGTCGTCAGGAACAGCCGCGCGGTGACCATCGCCGAACTGGGATTGCCCGGCAACCCGAGCACCAGCTGGTCGCCGCGCCGGCCGAACCACACCGGCTTGCCCGGCATGATCGCGATCCGCGAGAACAGGATTTCGGTGCCGAGCGACACGAAGATCTGCTTGGCATAATCCTTCTCGCCGACCGACGCCCCGCCGGTGACAACGACGACATCGGCCTCGCCAAGCGCCTTGGTCGCGCCTGCGGTCAACTCGGCAATGTCATCGCGCAGGCGGTACCGCCCCATCATCTGCGCGCCCCAGCCTTCGCCGAGCGCCGCCGCGCCATAGGACGCGCTTTCCGGGAAGCTCCCCGTCCGCTCGCGCGCATGACCCGGCTCGGCGAGCTCGTCGCCCGTGCTGATCACGCTGAGCCGCGGACGTCGCCACACCGCAAGCGTCGCGACATCCGCCCCCGCCGCTGCGACCAACGCGCGCGGTCCGAGCACGGTGCCCGTTGCGAGCAGGACTTCGCCCATGCGAAAATCCGACCCATGAGGCCGGATGTAGCGCTTGCCGGAGAGTGTCCCGACGACGCGCATCGTATCACCCTCGCGCTCGACATCCTCCTGTACGACAACCCGGTCCGCGCCCTGCGGCAGTGGGGCCCCCGTGAAGAGCCTGACGCACGCGCCAGACTGCACCACTCCGTCGAAGGCCGTGCCCGGATAGGCAGCGCCGATGACGCGAAACGGGGGCGCCAGCGCGAGATCGGCATCCCGCAGCGCATAACCGTCCATCACCGATATGTCCGAGCGCGGCGCATCGACCTGCGCGACGCACGGCTCGGCCAGCACACGCCCGAGTGCCGCACCGAGCGCAACCGCTTCCGCCGCGAGCGGCTTCGCCTCGGCAACGACGATCGCGAGCGCCGCGTCGAACGCGATCACGCCGCGTCCGCCTGCCAGACGCCCGAGCGGCCTCCCGATTTGTGCGTCACTTGGATCCCCTCGATCCGCATCGTCCGGTCGACGGCTTTCAGCATGTCGAACAAGGTCAGGCATGCGACGCTGACCGCGGTCAACGCTTCCATCTCGACTCCGGTCTGCCCCTTGGTCTTGACGGTCGCCGCGACGCGAAAGCCCGGCAATGCGGGATCGGGCGCAATCCGCACCTTGATGCTCGTCAGCAGCAGCGGGTGGCACATCGGAATCAGCGTGCTGGTCTGCTTGGCCCCCATCACCCCGGCAAGCTCGGCGGTCTGCACCACCGCGCCCTTGGGCGCCTCGCCACGCAGGACGATGTCGAGCGTCTCCGCGGTGCAGTGCAGTCGCCCCTCGGCGGTGGCTACGCGTGCGGTATCGGCCTTTTCGCTGACATCGACCATATGCGCCCGGCCCGCAGCGTCGATATGCGTCAACCCATCCGCGGTTTCGACCGATAGGCTGGTATCAGGATTGGGCATGGTCTGTCCCATAGCTGGCGTCGCGCTCACCGTTCAGCCCTCGTCGATATCGAGGAACGGCACCACGTCGTTATCGGTCGCGAACCACAGCCCTGCCTGAACATCTTCGGGCTGCTGGCGTGCCAGCGCGATCGCGTCGGCGCGCGGCCCGTAGAACAGCGTCTGCGCCACGGGGTCGCTCTCGTCGAGATAATATAGCCGCACGCTCGCGGTGGAGGAAGTGGTGCGCATCGCGCTGCTTTGCCGCCGCCACGCGACCACGGCAAGGCCTCACGACGGTACCGGTGTCAGGGGGGCGGTGTCAGCGCTGAACGCGACCGAGGCCGCTCGCCTTCGCCATGCCCGAGCGCACGACGCTATGGTCGGCCGCGGTCATCGGATAGGATTCGGGCAACGACCATTTCTCGCGATAGGTTTCCGGCGTCAGCCCGTGGCCCGACAGATGGCGCTTGAGCGCCTTGAAGCGCGCACCGCATTCGAGGCACGCGATCGAATCAGGACGAACGCTCGCGCGCACCGAAACGGCCGGCGTGGGCGCTTCGGCGGCTGCTTCCGCCGGCGCTTCGCCAAGCTGCGTCATTGAGGCGTAAACCGACTTTATTAATTCGGGCACTTCACCGCTGGCGACGCGATTGGCGCTGACTTGCGCGATGACAATATCGCCAACGAGCCGTAACATCTTCAAATCCAACAATATCTCTTCCTCGTGTGCGCTCTTTGTGCGCCGCAGCACCGCAAGAGCCGTCTATTATAAGGTGATGTAGTCTTAAAGGTCCCAGAAGGTTGCGGCCTTGCGGGAATTAACATGGTTTATATGCAGGGTGCGCGATATGGAACACCTACCTCCGCCAGCGCTTCGCGCTATACATCGTGCGCTCATCCCGATGTGCCAATTGCGTTAGATGGACGATGATCGACCAGTTTTCCTATCACCAGCGTTCGATCGGTCCGGCCCTGCGAACAGCCGACGCATGATCAAGGTCGTCAGCTACAACATTCACAAGGGCATCGGGCTCGATCGGCAGCGCGACCCGCAGCGCATCCTCGACGTGCTGCACGAGATCGGCGGAGACGTGATCGCATTGCAGGAGGCCGATCGCCGCTTCGGCACCAAGGCGCGCATCATCCCGCAGCGTCTGATGGACGAGCATAGCCCGTGGCGCGCGATCCAGATTGGCCATGACCGCGCGAGCATGGGGTTTCACGGCAACGCATTGCTCGTTCGCAAGGAGGCCGCGGTGCACAGCTGTGCCACGCTGCATATCCCGGCGCTCGAACCGCGCGGCGCGATCCGTGCCGATGTCGTCGCGAACGGCACGCCGATCCGCGTGCTGGGGATGCATCTCGATCTGTCGGGGCTGTGGCGCCGCAAGCAGGCGCGCGCGATCCTCGCGCATATCGACGGATGCCCCGCACGCCTGCCGACGGTGTTGATGGGCGATCTCAACGAATGGACCCCGGCCGGCGGATGCCTGCACGATTTCGGACGCGACTATCCGAGCGTCCCGACCGGCCCGAGCTTCCATGCCCGCCGCCCGGTCGGGCGACTCGACCGGATCATGACGCGCGGCTTTCGCGTCGTCGATTACGGCGTGCATGCCAGCGTGATCGCCCGCCGCGCCTCGGATCATCTGCCGATCTGGGCGGTGCTGGACCCCGAGTGATGCGCGAGAAGGAACTTCGCCTCGCGCTCGTCTGCTATGGCGGCATCAGCCTTGCCGTCTACATGCACGGCATCACCAAGGAGATCTGGCGGCTCGCGCGGGCCAGCCGCGCCTTCCACGCGGGCGACTCGGCTGCGGCGACGGGCAGCGAAGCGGTCTATTTCGCCTTGTTCGAAGAAATCGAGGCCGAGACCGGGCTCAAGCTGCGCGTGCTCGTCGACATCATCGCCGGCGCGAGTGCGGGCGGGATCAACGGCATCTTTCTGGGCCAGGCGATCAGCACTGGCCAAAGCCTCGAACCGCTCACCCAGCTCTGGCTCGATTCGGCCGATATCGAGGCGCTGGTCGATCCCAAGCAAGCGCCGACGCACCGCTTCACCAAGGTTTGGGCGCTGCCGCTCGCCTGGATGGCGGGGCGGCGCGATGGCGAGGATATCGACCAGACCGTCGAGCCCGGCGAGCGCGAGGAAGTCCGCGCCAAGCTTTCGCATTTCATCCGCTCGCGCTGGTTCGAACCGCCGTTTGGCGGCGAGCGTTTCACCGGGCTGATCCTCGATGCGCTCGCAGCGATGGCGGCGTCGCCGCGCGAACCGCGCCTGCTCCCCCCGGGTCAGCCGCTCGACCTGTTCGTCACCGTCACCGATTTTCGTGGCCATCCCGAACGGCTGACGCTCAATTCGCCACCCGAAGTGGTCGAAACCGAACACCGCGTGATCGTCCCGTTCAGCGACCACGGCATCGCCGGCGAGACGCTCGCCGACCCCGCCGAGCTCGCCTTTGCCGGGCGCGCGACGTCGAGCTTTCCGGGGGCCTTCCCGCCTTTCATGGTCGGCGAACTCGACCGCGTGCTCGAAACGCGCAAGGCCAGCTGGCCGGGCCGCGCCGCCTTCCTCAAGCGCATCCTGCCGCGGCAATTCGCCGTGAACGCCGCCGAAAGCGCGGTGCTGATCGATGGCTCGGTGCTCAACAACGCGCCGTTCCGCCCCGCGATCGAAGCGCTGCGCGAGCGTCCGGCGCGCCGCCAGGTCGATCGGCGCTTCGTCTATATCGACCCCAACCCGCGCGGCGCGCTGGTGTTCGGTGCGACGCGGAGCGAAGTCCCGGGCTTCTTCCAGACGATCCTCGGCGCGGTCACCGAATTGCCGCGCGCGCAGCCGATCCGCGACAATCTCGAGGAGATCGCCACGCGCTCGCGCCAGATCGAGCGCATGCGCGCGATCATCGCGGGGATCCGGCCCGAGGTCGAAAAGCAAGTCGAGGCGCTGTTTGGCTACACGCTGTTCCTCGATTCGCCGACCGCGGCACGGCTCGCGACATGGCGCCGCCGCGCGCAAGCCGCCGCCGCCAAGAGCGCGGGCTATGGCTATGCCGCGTACGGCCATCTCAAGATCAACGGCGTGGTCGAGGCGATCACCGACTTGCTGTACCATGCCGGCGGCGAGCCCGGCGGGCAGCATTGGCGGCGGATCCGCGGGCATATCGCCGAGGCGGTCAGCGCGCGCGGGTTCGACGATATGCAATCGAGCCTTGCCGGCGGAGCGAGCCGCGCGACGATCGGTTTCCTGCGCACCTTCGACCTGGGCTTTCGCTTGCGTCGGCTGCGCCTGCTCGCGCGCCGCATCACCGATCTCGAGGGCGACCAGCCCGAGGCCGAACTCTCCGGCATCCGCGAGGCGATCTACGAAAGCCTTGCCGAATATCTCGAGCGCAAGCGGACCGACCGCTACGGCGCGTTGCGCGCCGCGGTGCAGGGCTTGCGCGGCGATGCCGGACCGTTGCTCGACGCGCTGGGCACGGCGATGGACTTGAAGGCGCTCGACAGCCGCACCGAGGCGCGCCTGGCAGCGGCGTTCGCCGGGCTCAGCCGCGAGATCAAGCGGCCGATCCTGCTGACCTATCTCGGCTTTCCCTATTTCGATGTCGCGACGCTGCCGCTGCTGCAGGGCGAAGGGCTCGACGAATTCGACCCGATCAAGGTCGATCGGATCTGCCCCGACGATGCCGCGAGCATTCGCAGCGGCGGCGCCGAAGCAAGTTTGAAGGGCATCCAGTTCAACAGCTTCGGTGCGTTCTTCAGTCGCGCCTATCGTGAGAACGACTATCTGTGGGGCCGGCTGCACGGAGCCGAACGGATGATCGACATCGTCCTGTCAGCGCTCGAACCGGGCATGACGCTCAAGGCTGGACGCACCGCCGCGATCAAGCGCGCGGCGTTCCTCGCGATCCTCGACGAGGAAGCCGAGAAGCTGACCGCGGTCCCCGGCCTTTTCGAGACGCTGCGCCGCGAGATCGGCTGAGGCGGCAAACGACGCGGCAGGTTGGCAACCCACCGCATTGCCATTACGCTGCCGTCATGCAGTTCCTCAAAATCCTCTTCTGGTGTCTTCTCGCCTTCATTGCGGCGGTCTTCACGCTCGGCAATTGGACCAGCGTGCCGATCAAATTGTGGGGCGGGATGGAGGCGCTGGTCAATTTGCCGCTGCTGCTGCTGCTGACCTTCCTCGCCGGGCTCGTGCCGACGCTGCTGTGGCATTCGACGTTGCGCTGGCGCTTGCGCAACCGCCTCACCGCAGCCGAGCGTGCGCTGCACGATCTGCGCGTCACCGCGGCACCCGTGCCGGTCTCGACGCTCAGCCCCGAAGCCGTCGTCGTCGTCCATCCGGTCGACCCGGCATGAGCAACCGCATCTACGTCGCGCTCGACACGCCCGATCTCGCCAAGGCGCACGCGATGGCGGGCAAGCTTCGCCACCATGTCGGCGGGATCAAGCTCGGCCTCGAATTCTTCATGGCCAATGGCCGCGCCGGCGTGCGCGACATGGCCGAGCTCGGCTTGCCGATCTTCCTCGACCTCAAGCTCCACGACATTCCCAACACCGTCGCCAAGGCGATCATGGCGCTGCGCGATCTCGCGCCGGCGATCCTCACGGTCCATGCCGCCGGTGGACGCGCCATGCTCGAGGATGCCAAGGCGGCGGCGCCTGTGGGCACCAAGGTGGTCGCGGTGACGACGCTGACGAGCCTCGACGGAACCGATCTCAAGTCGATCGGCTGCATGGGCGACCCGCACGAACAGGTGCTGCGCTTGACCGAGCTCGCGCGCGACTCGGGTGTCGATGGCGTGGTCTGCTCGGGCGAGGAAGTCGCCGCCGCACATCGATTCTGGCCCAGAGGTTTCTTCGTCGTGCCAGGTGTACGGCCCGCCGACGGCGTGGTCGGTGACCAGAAGCGCGTCGTCACCCCGCGCGCAGCGATCGACGCGGGCGCGTCGATCCTGGTGATCGGTCGCCCGCTGACGCAAGCCGAGGATCCCGACGCGGCCGCGCGCGCGATCGCCGCGACGCTCTGAGCAAGCGCTGAGGAACCGTCATGCAGATCAGCGCGAAAATCTGTGGTCTCTCGACCCCCGAAACGCTCGACGCCGCGATCGACGGCGGCGCGAGCCATGTCGGATTCGTGTTCTATGCGCCGTCGCCCCGTACGCTATCGCGCGATCGTGCCGCACAACTCGCCGCGCGCGTGCCAGCGCATGTCCAGCGTGTCGGGGTATTCGTCGACCCCGATGACGCGTTGCTCGACCGCGCGATCGCGGCTGGGCATCTCGACGTGCTGCAGCTCCACAAGACCCCGGCTGCGCGCAGCGCCGCGATCAAGGCGCGGACCGGCCTGCCGCTGTGGAGCGCGGTCGCGGTGCGGACGCGCGCCGATTTGGCGGAGGCGGCGACCTATGGCGGCGTCGCCGATCGGATCCTCTACGATGCCAAGACGCCGCCCGGTGCCGCGCTTCCCGGCGGGATGGGCGTGCGGTTCGACTGGAGCTTGCTCGAGGGCTTCCGGCATCCCTTGCCGTGGTTGCTGTCGGGCGGGCTCGATCCGGTCAATCTGCGCGAGGCGGTGGCGATGACCGGCGCGACGCTGGTCGACGTCTCCTCGGGCGTCGAAAGCGCCCCGGGGATCAAGGATGTCACGAAAATCCGCGCGTTCCTACAGGCGGTAAACGACCTCTAACTGAAAGCCCTCTCCCATCCTTCATGGGAGCGGGTTGGGTGAGGGTCTTCTGCCTTCTGTCGTCTGTCCGCGCATCCCGCCTCGAGAAGAACGCCCTCACCCAACCCTCCCCCGCGAAGGCGGGAGCGGGCTTTAGGCCGCACCCGGCTCGACACGCCCGCGCCAGGTGCTAAACGGCACGGCATGAACGCTCCCAACTCCTTCCGCACCCAGCCAGACGAGCGCGGCCATTTCGGTGACTTTGGCGGCCGCTATGTCGCCGAGACGCTGATGCCGCTCGTGCTCGAGCTCGACACCGCCTATCGCGCCGCCAAGGCCGACCCGGCCTTCAAGGCGCAGTTCGACGATCTGCTCGAACATTATGTCGGCCGCCCGAGCCCGCTCTATTACGCCGAGCGCTTGACCGAAGCGCTGCGCGAATCCGCGCCCGCGGGCAAAGGCGCGCAAATCTGGTTCAAGCGCGACGAGCTCAATCACACCGGCGCGCACAAGATCAACAATTGCATCGGGCAGATCCTGCTCGCGATGCGCATGGGCAAGACGCGGATCATCGCCGAGACCGGCGCTGGCCAGCACGGCGTCGCCACCGCGACGGTCTGCGCGCGCTTCGGCCTGCCGTGCATCATCTACATGGGCGCCAAGGACATCGAGCGGCAGGCCTCGAACGTGTTCCGCATGAAGCTGCTCGGCGCCGAAGTCCGCCCGGTGACGAGCGGATCGCATTCGCTCAAGGACGCGATGAACGAGGGCATGCGCGACTGGGTCGCCAACGTCCACGACACCTTCTACATCATCGGCACCGCTGCCGGCCCGCACCCATACCCTGAGATGGTGCGCGATTTCCAAAGCGTGATCGGCATCGAGGCACGCGCGCAGATGCTCTCGCGGATCAACCGCCTGCCCGACATGCTCGTCGCGGCGATCGGCGGCGGGTCGAACGCGATCGGGCTTTTCCATCCCTTCCTCGACGATAGCGAAGTGGCGATGCTCGGCGTCGAAGCGGCGGGTCGCGGGCTCGACAAGGAGCATGCGGCGTCGCTCGCCGGCGGCGCGCCGGGCATCCTCCACGGCAACAAGACCTATCTGCTGCAGGACGAGGACGGCCAGATCACCGAGGCGCACTCGATCTCGGCCGGGCTCGACTATCCGGGCATTGGCCCCGAGCACAGCTGGCTGCACTCGATCGGCCGCGTCGAATACACCTCGATCACCGACACCGAGGCGCTCGACGCGTTCCAGTTGCTGTGCCGCACCGAGGGCATCATCCCCGCGTTGGAACCGTCCCACGCCATCGCCGCGGTGGCGAAGCGCGCGCGCGAAATGGACCGCGACCAGATCATCCTCGCGAACCTGTGCGGGCGCGGCGACAAGGACATCTTCACCGTCGCCGAGGCGCTCGGGGTGGCGCTATGAGCACCGTCCAGAAGGCATCGTCACCCCGGCCTTGTGCCGGGGTCCACCAAGCCGCAAACTCCCCAGTCCGACACTCTTGCGTTGCGCTCGCTGCACAGTGGACCCCGGCACAAGGCCGGGGTGACGACCGATGAGTAACCGCCTCGCCGCCGCCTTCGCCAAGGGCCACCCCGCGCTCGTCGCCTTCGTCACCGCCGGCGACGGCCCGACGCCCGCGATCCTCGACGCGCTCGTCGAGGGCGGCGCCGACGTGATCGAGCTCGGCATGCCGTTCACCGATCCGATGGCCGATGGCCCCGCGATCCAGGCCGCTAACATCCGCAGCTTGCTCGCCGGCACGCGCACCGCCGACATCCTCGCGATCGCGACCGCCTTCCGCGCGCGCCACCCGGATACCCCGCTGGTGTTGATGGGCTATGCCAACCCGATGACGATCCGCGGCGGCGCGTGGTTCGCTGACGCCGCGCATGCCGCCGGCGTCGATGGCGTGATCTGCGTCGACATCCCGCCCGAGGAAGACCCCGAGCTCGGCCCCGCGCTGCGCGCCAAGGGCATCGCGCCGATCCGCCTCGCCACGCCGACCACCGACGCAGCCCGCCTCCCCGTCGTGCTCGATGGCGCGAACGGGTTCCTCTATTACGTTTCGGTCGCCGGCATCACCGGGCTGCAGCAGGCGGCGCAGACCTCGATCGACGAAGCCGTCAAGCGGCTCAAGGCGCATACCGACTTGCCCGTCGCGGTCGGCTTCGGCGTCCGCACGCCCGAACAGGCCGCCGCGATCGCCAAGGTCGCCGACGGCGTCGTCGTCGGCTCGGCGATCGTCGAACTCGTCGCCGAGCATGGCGCGGCCGCTCCGCACGCCGTGCGCGCCTATATCCAGTCCCTGTCGGCGGCGATCCGCACCGCCCGCGAAGGAGTTCCCGCATGAGCTGGCTCACCAGCGTCCGCAACGCACTGGCCTATGTCGTCCCCGTCAAGAAAGAGACGCCCGACAATCTGTGGCACAAGTGCAAGAGCTGCGGGACGATGACGTTCCACAAGGAGCTCGAGGACAATCTCCACGTCTGCCCGCATTGCGACCATCATGATCGCATCGGGCCGCTGCTGCGCTTCGAATATGTGTTCGACAAGGGCAGCTACACGATCGTGCCGCTCCCCAAGGTGCCCGACGACCCGCTCAAGTTCCGCGACACCAAGCGCTATGTCGACCGCATCAAGGCCGCGCGCGTTGCGACGTCGGAGGGCGATGCGCTGATCACGGCGCGCGGGACGATCGAGGGCCGCAAGGCGGTGATCGGCGTCCAGGACTTCGCCTTCATGGGCGGATCGATGGGACTTGCGGTCGGCGAGGCGTTCATCCGCGGCGTCGAGACCGCGATCCAGGAGAAATGCCCGTACATCATCTTCACCGCCGCCGGCGGCGCGCGGATGCAGGAAGGCATTCTCAGCTTGATGCAGATGCCGCGCGCGACAGTGGCGATCGCGATGCTGCACGATGCCGGGCTGCCCTATATCGTCGTGCTGACCGATCCGACGACGGGCGGCGTCACCGCGAGCTATGCGATGCTCGGCGACGTCCAGATCGCCGAGCCGGGTGCCTTGATCGGTTTTGCCGGGCAACGCGTGATCGAGCAGACGATCCGCGAGAAGTTGCCCGACGGCTTCCAGCGGGCGGAATACCTGCTCGAGCACGGCATGATCGACATGGTCAAGCACCGCCGCGACATGCGCGCGACGCTGGCGAGCCTGATCGACTATCTGTGCGGCCAGCGCGAAGCGGCGTAGCATATCTCCGTCTCCCCGCTTGCGGGGAGAGGGTAAGCGAGGCGAATCCCCAGCGCGGGAGAGGGGCAGTGGTCGGACGGTAGGTGGTCCTACCCCTCTCCCCGGCCCTCTTCGCGCACGCGGGAAGAGGGAGAAGACAATGGACAGCGCGACCTCGAGCAACCCCGCCGTGCAAACTCAACTCGACCGGCTCTGGTCGCTTTCCCCCGGCGCGGACATCCTCGGGCTAGAGCGCATCACGGCGCTGCTCGACCGACTCGGTAATCCGCACCACCGCCTGCCCCCGGTGATCCATGTCGCGGGCACGAACGGCAAAGGCTCGACCTGCGCGTTCCTGCGTTCGGCGATCGAAGCGTCGGGGCTTACCGCGCACGTCTACACCAGCCCGCATCTGGTCCGCTTCAACGAGCGGATCCGCCTCGCCGGCACCCTCATCACCGACGACGCCCTTGCGATCTTGCTCGCCGAAGTGCTCGATCACGCCGCCCACCTGACGGCGAGTTTCTTCGAAGTCACCACCGCAGCCGCGTTCCTCGCCTTCAGCCGCACGCCCGCCGACGTGTGCATCATCGAGGTCGGGCTTGGCGGCCGGCTCGATGCGACCAACATGGTGCCGGCGCCGATCGTCACCGGGATCGCGCAACTCGGGATCGATCATCAGAGCTTTCTCGGTGAAACGCTCGGGGAGATCGCGGGCGAAAAGGCCGGGATCGCCAAGCGCGGCGTTCCGCTCGTCACGATGCGCTATCCCGCGCCGATCGCAAAACGCGTCGCTGCGGTCGCGCGGACGGCCGGAGCCAAGCCAGCGCCCGCGGGCGACGACTGGCACTTCACGGTGGAAAGCGATCGCCTGATCTATACCGACGCCAATGGGACGATCGAAACCCCGCTCCCGCGCATGGCGGGCCCGCACCAGCCCGAGAACCTTGCGCTCGCCATCGCGCTGCTGCGGCATCAATCCACGCTTGCGATCCCAGCCGACGCCTATCGCATCGCCGCCGAGACGACGCACTGGCCCGCGCGAATGCAGCGGCTTCACCCCGGCCCGCTGCTCGACCAGCTTCCAGCAGGCAGCCAGCTCTGGCTCGACGGCGGGCACAATCCCGCCGCAGCACAGGCGATCGCGGCAGCGCTCGACGCGATTGCGCATCCCGCCGTCGGGCGGAGCGAAGTGCATCTCGTGCTCGGCATGCTCGCGAACAAGGATCCGGTCGGGCTGCTCACCCCGTTCGCGCGACTGGCGACGACGCTTCACGCGGTGCCCGTCCCGAACCACGAGCATCACGCGCCCGCTGCGCTCGCCGCGGTTGCGCATGACCTCGGGATCGCAGCCCATACCAGCGCCGACATTGCGGGTGCGTTGCGCGACATCACGACGATCGCCGATCCGGCGGAACCGCCGATCGTGCTGATTCTGGGCTCGCTCTACCTCGCCGGGGAAGCGCTTTCGGCGAATCTCGAGGCGCCAGACTGACGCACCTTTATTGCGATTGACTTGCAATAGCGAATGCCAGAGGATGCTCCTAGTAACGGAGCATCCCCTCATGAGTCTCAGCCCAGCCCCCTCGCCCAGCCCCGCACAGCGCCCGTCGGCGCTCGCCGCCAGCTTGCCGAATGCGATGCCGGAAGACCCGAATGCGCGCTTGCTGCTGTTCGCGTTCCGCCGGCTCGGCGCGAACGGCCTCAACGACGCGCACGGCGCGCAGGCGTTGTTTCACAGCTTTGGCGCAGCGTTTCGCCGGCCGTTGCTGTTGCTGCGCACGATGATGGCCGATCTCGCGCATTCCGCGACTTGCCCGATCGCGATCGCGCCGTGCTGCTGTCTGCGGATGACGAGCGCCGAGGCCGCGATCCTGACGATCGTCGCCCGCGCCGAGACCGCCCCCGAAACCGCACGGCTGCTGCTCGGTGACTTGATCGGCGTGCGTCGCCCGGACGGCGTGCTCGCCAGCATCACCGCGCTGGCGCAGGCGTTCGCCGATGCCGGGCGACCCGTTACGGCGTAACGCTGTCAGCCGGCCGGTCGCGCATCCTCGGTCTCGCCGACCGAGGCGTCGATCAGCCCCTTGCGGCTCATCCACCAGAACAGCAACACGCCCGGCAGCGCCGCGACCGTCGTCAGCAGGTAGAAGTTCACATAGCCCATCGCATCGATCAGACTGCCCGCGGTGGTGCCCGTCACGGCGCGCCCGACGATGCTCGTCGCCGCCGAGATCAGCGCATATTGTGCCGCGGTGAAGCGCGAATTGGTCAGCGCCGAGAAATAGGCGACGACGGTGACGCCGCCGATCCCGCTCGAGAAATTCTCGAAGCCGATCGCGCCCGCCATGCCGAGGTTCGAATGCCCCGCCATCGCCAGCCCGGCAAAGCTGAGGTTCGACACCATCATCAGCACGAGCGAGATCAGCACCGAGCGCTTCATGCCCAGCCGCGTATAGATCAACCCGCCGATGAAGATGCCGACGAGATAGGCGAGGAAGCCGATCCACACGTCGTAAAAGGCGATCTCGTCATTGGTGAATTTGAGCGAGTCGAACAGCAGCCGGAAAGTCAAATTGGCGAGCGTGTCCCCGATCTTGTGGATCAGAATGAACAGCAAGACGAGCAAGGCGCCCTGCCGCTGGAAGAACTGCACGAACGGCCCGATGATCGACGCGCCGAGATTCGCCATCCCGCCGCGTGCATCGGGCTCGCGGTGCCGCTCGGGCTCGCCGTAGAGCAGGCCGGCGATCATCGCGGGAAGCGCGAACAGGCCGCACAGTAGATAGGCGTTCGACCAACCAAATCGCGCCGCGACGACCAGAGCGAGCGCGCCTGCGCCCGCTGACCCAAGCCGCCAGCCATATTGCGACATGCCCGAGCCGACGCCCAACTGCCGCGGCTCGAGGATTTCGATGCGATACGCGTCGATCACGATGTCGAAGGTCGCGCCCGCCGCGCCGACCAGGATCGCCGCGATCGCAGTCGCATAAATATCGGCCTTTGGATCGACCAGGGCAAGGTTGGCGACCGCCGCCATTACCAGCAGCCCGGCGACGATCAGCCACGACACGCGCTGCCCGAGCCGCCCGATCAGCGGCAGGTGGACGCCGTCGACGACCCACGCCCAGATCCATTTGAGATTGTAGACCAGAAAGGCGAGGCTGAACGCGGTGACCGTCGACTTGGTGATGCCGCTCTGCGCCAACCGCGTCGTCAGCGTCGCGCCGATCATCGCGAACGGGAAGCCCGACGAGATCCCCAATGCCAGCGCGGCGAGCGGTGCCTTTTCAAGATACGGCCGGACACCGTCCCACCAATTCGGGTCGCGCCCGGTCACCGCATCCATTCGTCACTCGCCCCTTGCTCGTTAAAGCGCGAGACTAGCGGTAAATCACGTCGGAGGAACCTCCCAATCGTCACCCCGTTACGGACCGGGGCGAGCGATCAGCTTACGGTCACGAACAAACTGAAGCCGTTGGGCATCCGCTTGGGCTTCTTTCCCTCGAGCACGGCTTCGATTGCGGCAATCGCCGCGAGCAAATCACGCTGCGCGTAGGGCTTCGCCAGGCACCCTGCGGCGACTTCACGCCCGCCCTCGGGGCAAGAGCCCGTCACGAACAGCACCGGCACGCCGACGCCGTGCGCCGCGCGCGCGACGTCGAGTCCGCTGCCATCGGCCAAGCTGATGTCGACCAACACCAGATCGATCTCGCGCTCGCGCCCGATCACCACAAGCGCATCGGCGACGCGGTCGACCGTCGCCACCACAGAATATTCGGCATCGCGCAGGAAATGCTCGGTGTCGAACGCCACCAACGGCTCGTCTTCGACAAGCAAGAGGTTGGAAATCCGCCGCTTCTTCTTCGCGAAAAGCATCGCAGGAAATACCCGTCTTTTTTCTGGGGCCACCACAATGGTAGCGCGCGCACCGCCCTCGTTACGCACCCGTGCCTTAACGCGCGGCTACGAGATTGGGCACACATTATTTTGTGCGCACAACATGAGATAAATTGGGTATCAGGCGAGTGTGTCCAAGCCCCCTACCCCAATAGACCGCTCGAACGAGCCCCCGCGACCTTCGACGCGACCCAAAGACGAACAGAGGATCGCAAAACTGCTCGCGCGCGCCGGCGTCGCGTCTCGGCGTGAAGTCGAACGCATGATCGCCGAGGGGCGCGTCGCGCTCGATGGCGTCGTGCTCGATACGCCGGCGACGATCCTGCAATCGCTCACCGGGGTGACCGTCGATGGCGAGCCGATCGCCGCGCCAGCCGCTGCACGGCTGTTCCTCTATCACAAGCCGCCCGGCCTGCTCGTCACCGAGCGCGATCCCGCCGGGCGCCAGACGATCTACGACCAGCTGCCCGACGATCTGCCGCGGCTCGTACCCGTCGGCCGGCTCGATCTCAACACCGAGGGCTTGCTCCTCATGACCACCGATGGCGAGTTGAAGCGCCAGCTCGAACTCCCCGCGACCGGCGTCGAGCGTGCGTACCGCGCCCGCGCCTACGGCCCGATCACGCAGGAACAGCTCGAGGAGCTGATCCACGGCGTCGAGATCGAGGGCATTCGCTACGGCTCGATCAACGCCAATCTCGAGCGCCGCACCGGCGCGAACGTATGGATCGAGATGATCCTGACCGAGGGTAAGAATCGCGAAGTGCGCCGCGTGCTCGAATATCTCGGGCTCAAGGTCTCGCGGCTGATCCGTACGCGCTACGGCCCGTTCCTGCTCGGCGATCTCGCGGTCGGCGAGATTGGCGAGGTCAAGCAGCACGACGTCGTCAGCTTCCGCAAGGATCCGACGCGGAAAGGTGGCGGCGAAGCCCCCAAGCTGGTCGAGAAGCCGCGCCGCGAGCAGCGCGGGCCGCAGCAGATTCCGTCCGCGCCAAAGGCCCCGACGCCCAAGCCGCAACCCGCACGTCGAATCACCAAGACCTCGGCCAACCGCGCCGACAAGGCGGCGTTTGCCGAACCGACGCGCCAGGCGCAGCCCGGCCGCGATCCGGTCGTGCTGACCAAGGCCACCAAGGTGAAACGCTTCTACGACGCCAAGCCGAAGGCCGGCACCGAACCCGTTGCCCCGCGCGCGATCGCGCCGGGCCAGCGGCCGAAGGTGTTCAGCCCCGAGCTCGGCCGCAACGTCCGCGCCAAGCCGGGCCGCACCGCCACGCCGACCGAGACCGCCGAGCGCAAACCCGCCAAGGCGACGCCGCGCACCGCGGGCAAGGCGCGCGCCGCGCCGTCGAAGCCGGCGCGCGTGAAGATCCACAAGAGCCGGACCAGGAAGTAAGATGCGCATCATTGCCGGAAAATGGCGCGGTCGCCCGCTGGTCGCGCCCAAGGGCGAAGCGACTCGCCCGACTGCCGACCGCGTGCGCGAGGCGCTGTTCTCGATGCTCACCAGCCGCGTCGGTAGCTTCGAGGAATTGGCGGTCGCCGATTTCTTCGCAGGCTCGGGCGCGCTCGGGATCGAGGCGCTGTCGCGCGGCGCCGCGTCGTGCATCTTCGTCGAGCAGGACAAGCCCGCGCTCGACGCGCTGCGCGTGAACTTGACCAAATTGGGCGGCGCGAAGGAAATCGGCGCCGACGTCCGCGCGCAGTCGGTGCTTGCGCTGGGGCTCGCCGCCAAGCCGCTCGATCTGATCGTGATGGACCCGCCCTATGACAGCGGCGCGGGCGCGGTCGCGCTCGACAAGCTCAACCGGCTGGGGTGGATCGGCGAGGCGACGTGGATCAGCATCGAGACCGCCAAGGCCGAGCTGGTCGAGGTGGCCGGGTTCGTCGAGGACGTTTCGCGCGTGCACGGCAAGGCGCGGATCACGCTGCTGCGGCGGGCTTGAACAGATAAGCCCCTCCCCTGAAGGGGAGGGGCTTTAGATTAGCTCAAACGTGATGCGACAGCCCGAACAGCGTCAGCATCAGCCAGTACAGCCCGCCCGACAGCGCCATTGCCGCGGGCAGCGTCAGCACCCACGCCAGCGCCATGTTGCGCAGCGTCGTGATCTGCAGCCCGGCGCCATTCGCCACCGAGGCACCCGCCACGCCGCTCGTCAGGATGTGCGTCGTCGACACCGGCACCGCGATGAAATCGGCACCGGCGATCGTCGCCGCCGCGACGATCTCGGCCGCGGCACCCATGCCGTACGTCAGATGCGTCTTGCCGATCCGCTCGCCGACGGTGACGACGATCCGCTTCCAGCCGATCATCGTGCCGAGCCCGAGCGCGATCGCGACGATGATCTTCACCCAATACGGGATGTAGCGCGTGCCATGCTCGAGATTGGTGGCGTAGCTGTTGATCGCCTTGAGCTCGGCCGGCGCGAAGGTCTTCGCCGCCTTGTCCTTGTCCTTGACCGCGAGCTTGATCGTATCGAGCGCGAGATACATGTCGTTGCGCAAATTGGGCGTCGCCGCGGCGGGCACCTTCTGCAGCGTGCCATAGCCCTCGATGCGCTGGCTGACGTCGCGTGACAACGTATCGATCGCGCCGAACACCTGCGGCGACAGCACCTCGCGCACGCGCAGCGCCTTGGTCAGCGTCGTGCGCGCCGCGTCGACCGTCCCGTCCGGAGCATCGCCAGCATGCGCGCGGAATGCGCCGGCGGCCTGGTTGGCGGTCTGGACGAAGGCGGGCATGTCGCGCTCGGGCATCGTGCGATTGAGCGCATAGGCGGTCGGCGCGCAGCCGATCAGGATGAGCATGATGAGCCCCATGCCCTTCTGCCCGTCATTGCTGCCGTGGAAGAAACTCACCGCGGTGCACGTGCCGATCAGCAGCGCACGGATCCCCGGCGGCGGCGGCGTCTGGCCTTGGGGCTCCGAATACAGCTTGGGGTTCCGGATCACGCGCTTCATCAGCCACAGCAGCGCGAGCGCTCCGGCGAAGCCCATCAGCGGGCTGAAGAACAGCCCCTTGAAGACGTTGAGCGCTTGCGACCAATCGACCCCCGACGTGCCGCCGGTGTTCGCGGCGATCAGCTGGTTGGCGAAGCCGACGCCGAGCACCGAGCCGATCAGCGCATGGCTCGACGAATTGGGGAGCCCGACATACCAGGTGCCGAGGTTCCACAGCACGGCAGCGAACAGCAGCGCGAAGATCATCGCGAAACCGGCATTGCTGCCGACATGCAGGATCAGGTCGACCGGCAGCAGCGTGACGATCGTATAGGCGACCGCCCCGCTCGACAGCAGCACGCCGAGCAGATTGCAGCATCCCGACCACACCACCGCCACGGGTGCGGGAAGCGAGTGGGTATAGATGACGGTGGCAACGGCATTGGCAGTGTCGTGGAAGCCGTTGACGAATTCGAACCCCAGCGCGATCAGCAGCGCGAGCCCGAGAAACGCGAAGGTGCCGAGCGCGAGCCCCTCGCCGACGTTCGCGGTGTCGGTGAAGATGCTGTACGCGGCATAGGCGATCCCGGCGAACAGCACGCCGAAGAAGATCCAGCGCCCCGCGGGATGCAGTTTATGGTCGAGCCGTGGCCCATGCGATGCGTCCGTCGCCGATTCGGGGGACGCGAGAAAGGTGGTCGCCATGTCACCTATGGCCTTCGCTGGGTTCTGTTACGGTATGATGACAGCGCGCGGCTCGCGTGCCGTATCGGTGCCGCCGAGTCGGGAGCCAGCGCCCGGAAAATCGCGCTATTTCAAGCAATGGTCGGCTCGTAGCGCGGCACGACTTCGAGGATTCACCGCGAGCGTCGGCTCCGGTAGGCGATGCCGGGCGCATGGCGTAATGCAATTTGCGTGTCGCGCCGCCGCGCTCTAAAGCGTTTCGACGCGACCGGGGGGCGCAGGAGAGATTTGGGTGGGCACGGCTTTTATCGCGACGGCGCAAGTCGATACTGCCGAGCCTCCGCCGATCGATCCCCCCCCTGCCCCGTTCCAGCATCCACCGATTGCTGGCCCGCTGCGGATCCTCACCTATCTCTACAGTTTCGCGCCAGGCGGCGTCGAACGCGTTGCGGCACGGCTCCATGCGGCATGGAGCATGCGTGGTTTCGACGCGCAGGTCGTGCTCGCCGACGCCCGCGTCGCGCCACCGCAACCGTTGCGCGCGACGCGGCAAGTCGGCCTTCGACCGGCGGCGGGCCAGCTCGCCGGGTTCGTCGCACTCGCGCGCGGGCTTCCCGCGATGATCGGGGTGGAGCGCCCCGACATCCTGTTCTGCGCGGGCAACACCTACACCGCGCTCGCGGTCGTGCTGCGCTTGCTGCTCGGGCGGAAATGCCCGCCGATCGTCGCGAAGATCAGCAACTGCCTCGAGCGCCCCGACATGTCGCCGCCGGTGCGCGCATTCTACCGCATCTGGCTGCGCATCCAGGGGCGCTACATCGACCATTTCGTTGCGATGGCGCCCGCGATGCGCGACGAAATCGCGCAGCGGACCGGGGTCGCGGTCGACCGGATCAGCGTCATCCCCGATCCGGCATTGTGCGCGGGCGATCTCGCCCGGCTCGGCGCCGCGCGCGATGCGGCATCGCGCGGTCGCCCCGGCCGCCATTATCTCGCGGTCGGTCGGCTTGCACCGCAGAAGAATTTCGCGCTGCTGCTCGAGGCGTTCGCGCGCGTCGTGACGCCAGGCGATACGCTGACGATCCTCGGCGAAGGGCTCGAACGCGCGAGCCTCGAACGACTCGCGGCGTCGCTCGGGATTGCCGGCGCGGTGCACATGCCGGGGCATACCGACCCGCTCGACCGGTGGCTGGCGCAGGCCGACGTGTTCGTGCTGTCCTCGACCTATGAGGGCGTTCCCGCAGTGCTGATCGAGGCGCTGGCCGCCGGCTTGCCGATCGTCGCGACCGATTGCTGCGTCAGCATGCGCGATCTGCTCGGTCACGGTGCCTTCGGCGCGATCGTGCCGAAGGGCGATTGCGCGGCACTGGCGCGCGCGATGACGACCATTGCGCTCGACGATCGCGCAGTCGTCACGGCTCGGCGCGCCGCCGCCGCGGCGTTCACGGTCGAACATGCCGCCGACGCCTATCTCGACGTCATGCACACGCTCGCCGCACCGCGCCGCGCGCGGGTGGCGGGCAGGATCGACGCGCCCGCGCTCGCCGCCGAATAAGCGGAAGCGCTTGCCCGCGGGCGCGCCGTTCCCTACCTGTTCACCGATGAGTCTCCCCGCCCCTACCGATCAGGATCCGCCCTATCTGCGCGGCCTCAACGCGCCACAGCGCGACGCCGTGCTCACCACCGAGGGCCCCGTGCTCGTCCTCGCCGGCGCGGGCACCGGCAAGACCGCCGCGCTTACCGCGCGGCTCGCGCACCTGCTCAACACCCGCAAGGCCTGGCCGAGCGAGATCCTCAGCGTCACCTTCACCAACAAGGCCGCGCGCGAGATGCGCCACCGCGTCGGGATGCTCGTCGGCGACGTGGTCGAGGGGATGCCGTGGCTCGGCACCTTCCACGCGATCGGCGCGAAGATGCTGCGCCGCCATGCCGAGCTGGTCGGGCTGCAGAGCAATTTCACGATCCTCGACACCGACGACCAGCTGCGCCTGCTGAAACAGCTGATCCTGGCCGCCGATCTCGACGAGAAGCGCTGGCCGGCCCGCTCGCTCGCCGGGCTGATCGACGGCTGGAAGAATAAGGGCCTCACGCCCGCCCAGATCGATGCCGGCGAGAGCGAACTCTATGCCAATGGCCGCGGGCAGGAACTCTACGCCGCCTATCAGGCGCGCCTGGTCGCGCTCAACGCCTGCGATTTCGGCGACTTGCTGCTCCACATGCTCGTCATCCTGCAGCGCGACCGCGACGTGCTCGCCGATTACCAGCGCCGCTTCAAATACATCATGGTCGACGAGTATCAGGACACCAACAGCGTCCAGTATCTCTGGCTCCGCCTGCTCGCGCAGGAGCGCAAGAACATCGCCTGTGTCGGCGACGACGACCAGTCGATCTATTCGTGGCGCGGCGCGCAGGTCGAGAATATCCTCAAGTTCGAAAAGGATTTCCCAGGCGCCAAGATCATCCGGCTGGAGCAAAATTACCGCAGCACGCCGCACATCCTCGGCGCCGCCTCGGGCGTGATCGCCAACAATAGCGGCCGCCTCGGCAAGCAGCTCTGGACCGAGCTCGACGCGGGCGAGAAGGTCAAGGTGCTCGGCGTGTGGGACGGCCCCGAGGAAGCGCGTCGCGTCGGCGAGGAGATCGACAGCGTGCAACGCGGTGGCAAGTCGCTCGACGAGATCGCCATCCTTGTGCGCGCGCAGCACCAGACGCGCGAGTTCGAGGACCGCTTCATCGCGACCGGCATCAACTATCGCATCGTCGGCGGCTTCCGCTTCTACGAGCGCGCCGAGATTCGCGACGCGCTCGCCTATCTGCGCGTCGTCGCGCAGCCGGCCGACGATCTCGCCTTCGACCGCATCGTCAACGTCCCCAAGCGCGGCCTTGGCGACAAGGCGGTCGCCAAGATCCACCAGCTCGCGCGTGCGCAGAACGCCCCGCTCGTCACCGCCGCCGCGCGGCTGCTCGATACCGACGAACTGAGCGGCGCGGCGCGCAAATCGCTCGGCAATCTCGTGATCGACATGGCGCGGTGGCGCGCGCAGGTGACCGAGCTGCCGCATGGCGAACTCGCGCGGATCATCCTCGACGAAAGCGGCTATACCGCCGCGCTCCAGGCCGAGAAATCGGTCGAGGCGGCCGGGCGCCTCGAAAACCTCACCGAACTCGTCCGCGCGATGGAGGAATATGAGACGCTCGGCGCGTTCCTCGAACACGTTTCGCTGGTGATGGACAATGAGGCTGCGGCCGAGGAGCCCAAGGTCACGATCATGACGATTCACGCCGCCAAGGGCCTCGAATACGACACGGTGTTCCTGGTCGGCTGGGAGGAAGGGCTGTTCCCCTCGCAGCGCTCGCTCGACGAGGGCGGCACCAAGAGCCTCGAGGAGGAGCGCCGCCTCGCCTATGTCGCGATCACGCGCGCACGGCGCCGCGCGATCATCCTCCACGCCGCCAACCGCCGCATCTACGGCCAGTGGACGAGCAGCATCCCGAGCCGCTTCGTCGGCGAACTCCCGCCCGAGCATATCGAAGCCGAGTCGAG
The DNA here is from genome assembly GCF_049898305.1 of Sphingomonas sp. PWP1-2. NCBI lineage: Bacteria > Pseudomonadati > Pseudomonadota > Alphaproteobacteria > Sphingomonadales > Sphingomonadaceae > Sphingomonas > Sphingomonas sp. PWP1-2. The sequence goes on along the minus strand of NZ_JAFCXM010000002.1, from coordinate 6,926 downwards.
CATGGCGGGCGGCGAGAGCCTGTGGCGCGCCAATTGGTCCGAACGCGCCGATCCCTTCGCCGACGTCGCGCGCGGCACCGGCCGCGGCCCGGGGTGGCAGCGCGCGGCGGGCGTCGATTCCGCCAAGCCCGGCGGTGGCTACACGAACCGAACTTTCACGCGCGAGCCAAGCCGCGTCCAGGAATCGCGCGCTTCGGCGGTGAGCCTCGGCAACAAGGGCCGCGCCGACGTTTCGGTCGGGATGCGCGTGTTCCACCAGAAGTTCGGCTATGGCGCGATCGCCGAGATCGAGGGCAACAAGCTCGAGATCGACTTCGAGAGCGCCGGGCGCAAACGCGTGATGGATACGTTCGTGACGGTAGAGGCTTAGCCGCGACCGCAATCGTTGACCCGGCGACGGCCGGGGCCGCCAGATCGGGCGCGAGACGCGGAGATGCAGCAAAGCGAGGAGAACGGACACCGCCGCCGCGCCATCGCACTGCGCGGTACGGCTCGCCGAGCCCGCGTCCGCGCAACGCGTCTTACCAGCGCCTAGCGCGCCACGGCGCGCACCGGCACCAACACGTTGCACAGGTCCGTCGCACCCGCGGGCACCGTGAAGAACGGCCCGCCGCGATTGGCCCGCGCCTCTAGCGTCGCGGCGAAGACCGGCGCATCGGGGCGCAGATATTCAAACGCCGGGCGTTCCGCCGCGGGCAGATCGGCCGCGATCGCAATCCGCTGGATCGGCACGCGTTGCTTTGGATCCTCGTACAACCCGAGCCCCCCGCCCGTCCCGCGCGGCAAGGCCGAGAGCGCCGCCATCCCGTCGATCACGCGCCCGACCAGCGCGATATTGCGGTCGAGATGCCGCGGAGCGTGCCCGATCACGGTATAGAGATCGCCCCCCGTCCCGGTGTCTGGCGCAAGATCACGCGCCACGCCGACCATGCCGTAGCAATGCGGCAGCCATTGCCGCGTGCCATCCCCCGCCACCGCCCAGCCGCTCGGCGTGAAGCCGGTGCGGCTGGCATAGGCATCGCGATACGGATTGGCGACGGCGACGCCGTGCGCACCCCACGCCCATTCATATTCGGCGGGCGGCCTGGTCGTGATCCCGGCGGCAGGCGGCTTCTTCTCGGTCGCATCGCCCCATTGCGTGACGTAATTGTCCTGGACGCGGTAGACGGTCGCGTCCTTCCACCAACCGCTCCGCGCGATCGTGCGGATATTGGCGACGTGTACCGGGGCAAAAGCGGGGGCGAGCCAGATCACGCTGCGACGTCCGTCGGCAAAGTCGATCAGCAGCAGATCCTGCGGGTCGATCGCGCCCCAGGCACTCGCCGGAGCGGCGGCGGCGAGCTGCGCCGCGGTCGGCTTCGGGGCGGGCGCGGGCGCGGCCTGGGCGGCGGCGAGCAGGGCGAAAAGCGGGAGCAGCATCGGCATCACGCCAACCTGCCCGCTCGGCACGGCGGCGGCAATCCCTGTCGCGCGCAGCAGAATGCTTGCACAGCGGGCAGCGACGCTCTAGGGCCACCCTCCTGTCCAGGACATGCGGAGCGGTGGCCGAGTGGTCGAAGGCGCTCGCCTGGAAAGTGAGTATACGTCAAAAGCGTATCGAGGGTTCGAATCCCTCCCGCTCCGCCACCAAGTCTCTGTTTTTGCAGAGATATTTGGGAAACCCACTGAGTCCAAATCAACAGAATTCTGACTCTCCAAGTACGGTTTTGGCCATTTTCGCGCAAATTTGCTTGATCGTTCTCTGTTCGTACCGCTCTCAAATGGTTTCGTAGTGAATTCAGCAGGTTATGACCGACCATATTGCCGATTTCGAATATGATTTGCTCCGCCAGCCAGTCTTTATAGACTCAGATACCGATGAAAGTGTTCCCCGAGATCGGGGGAAACGGCGCAAAACTGCGTGATATCATTGCAGACTCGGTACCGCGGAGAAATTTTGCCCCCGACCAAATCCCCTAATTGGACGAATATTCTCCGGCGCGACGGTAGCCAGTACGGAATTCATTCCTGTCGCGTACCGATAAGAATCATGGACAATTCTTCGGACCAATGTGCGGTGGACCCCGCATTCACATAGCGCGGTAGCGGTCGGTGCGTACGGCCTAGTCGTGTTTAGGAAACGAACGAGCGAGTCCTAGGCTTTCCGTGCCGCGACGCGTTTGGCACCGTATCGAAAAAAAACGACAAGGAACGGTTAGCTTCGCTGCCGCGATTCTCATCACCTTTTAATGACTTAATAGCGGTTTTCCGTCCCACCGCTATCAGCGAAACGGCAGTGAAATGGCAGGGAAAGAATATCCATAGTATCGTCGTCGTCGAATTCGATCGTTTTGTTGACAACGAAAGTAGTACCTAATTATTTTAAATATATTTGCTAGCAAGGTTGGTCAGGCTTTGCTAAATCATCGATGTCGAGAGGGAGATTGGCGTGACGACGCGCGGTCAACCTTTCGGCTGGCCCTCGTTGTCGCATGGAAATTTGCAGCGGCTACGGAAAGGCCAAAAAATGACTACTCGACAAAAACCGGCCGGTGGAACGACCGACAATATTTCTACAATTCTTCGCCACAATGTGCGGCTCGACCGCATAGAATATATCCGAGTCGACGCCCTGAACAGCTACGGTCGCAAGCTGCGGCGCCGAGTCAAAGGCACGATCGAGGCGCTTAAAGCATCGCTCCAGGCGTTCGGCATCGTTTCACCTATTTTAATAGACGCGAGCAATACCATCATTGGTGGTGAGGCGATCGTTGAGGCGGCGCGCGCACTCGGCTATGTTGACGTACCGACCATCCGCGTCGAGCACCTCGATGAAGCGGAAGTGCGCTTTCTCCGGCTTGCTTTGAACAAGCTGAGCGAAAACAGTCGGTGGGACGAGGTCGAACTTGCGGTCGAGTTCACCGAACTCATCGAGATGGACACGGTGCTGGCTTATGAGGTGACAGGCTTCAGCACGCCTGAGATCGATAACCTTCTCTATCCATCCTCGGTCGAGTCGGAACTCGATCCCGACGACGATCTTAGCGAGGTTGGAAAACCGGGAATGGCTGTGAGCCGTATTGGCGATGTCTGGCAACTTGGTCGCCACCGCGTGCTTTGCGGTTCGTCGCTGGACCACGGAGACCTAGCCATCCTGATGGACGGGCAGATCGCAAGCATGGTTCTCACCGACCATCCCTACAATCTAAAGATAGATGGCTTCGTGAGTGGCAATGGAAAGAATAAAAATAGGGAGTTTGTTCAAGCCAGTGGAGATTTGAGCGAAGAACAGTTCACTGATTTTTTGTCGACTAGTATCGCAGCTCTTGCTGCGCGATGCCGTGATGGTGCTTTGCTATATATGTTTATGGATTTTCGGCATCAGTGGGAGATGATGACCGGAGTTCGCGCAGCGCACCTGGCTCTTCTAAGCATGGCAGTGTGGGTGAAGGCCTCGGGAGGAATGGGCTCATTTTACCGGTCGCAGCACGAGCTCTGTTACATCGCGAAGAAGGGCAAGGCTCCGCATACGAACAACATCCAGCTCGGGCGATTTGGAAGGACGAGGACCACCTGCTGGTTCTATCCAGGCGTAAATACCTTCGGCGCAGGGCGTGATGAGCTTCTTGCGATGCATTCCACTTGCAAAAACGTTTCAATGCTCGCCGATGCAATCCGCGATGCGACTAATCGTGGCGAAGTTGTGCTCGATGGCTTTCTAGGCAGCGGGTCCACGCTGATCGCCGCTGAGCGAACCGATCGTGTCTGTCGCGGCGTCGAACTCGATCCCCTGTACGTCGATACAATCGTCCATCGATGGGAAAAGGCTACTGGCCAAAAGGCGGCGCTCATCGCGAGCGGTGAAACCTTCGATCAGGTAGAAATGCGTCGCGCTGCCGAGGCACTCCCTCAAGTCAACGCAGTAAATCCGCGTCCGCGCGTCCGCCCCGTCGTCTGAGCTCATCAAGGTAATTTTGTCATGCCGTTCCGTCCGATCGTTCCCGCCGCCACGCCTATCGGAGGAGGTGTACCGAAGCTCGCCCCCCCCGCCCTGGTCGAGTCCCCCCCGGCGGCGAAAGCCATCGCCAACCCGCCAGCGCGCATCCGGTCGGCGACGGCGGGACGATCCGAGCCAGAACCGGAACCGAAGCGTCGTCATCACAAATCCAAAATTGCCGAGACCAATTTGGATGAAAACGGAGACTACATCATCGGTAAATGGAGGCCGCCAATTAAGTACCAATGGACGAAGGGTCAGTCTGGAAATGCACGTGGCCCGAAACCTCGAAAAGCCATCGACCCCGAGACTGCGCTTAATGACGCAATCCTGGCGGAGTTCGCAACGATTGCGAACGGCGAAAAGGCTATGACGAATCTTGGGTTGTTTGCGCTTAACAGTTTGAAGGCGAGAGCCGCACAAAAGGATCGAAAGGCGGCCGAGTTCCTGCTCGACCTTTACTACGCCAAACTGCGTGAACGTAAGCCACAGAATGAGGGCGCCGGGTTGCTGCCTGAGGAGCAGGCCATCATCGACGCCTTGTTGAACACCGCCGGGTGGGAGGAAATGCCGGACATTCGCAAGCGTCTTACGTCTTCGGACGCCCCGGAGCCAGACGATGAATGACCCCAACATCGTTTCGTCAGCAGCATTCCAGCGCGCGCTACATGATGAACTGATGCGGCGCTCGCTCGCTGACTTTCACGCCGCCGGGTTTAGCATGCTGCACGGCGGCGAGAAGCTGGTCGCGGCGCCACATGTTGAGGCGATGGCCCATGTTTTGACTCGCCTCGCCAAGGGCGAGATCAAGCGCTTGATTATTACGCTGCCGCCGCGCCACGGCAAGTCCGAGCTGACGTCCAACTCTTTCGTGGCTTGGTTGCTTGGGCATGATCCAACAGCAAAGATCACGGTGGTTAGTTACGGGGCGGATCTGTCCGTCCCGCTGGTCGATGGGGCGCGCACTATCGTCAAACATCCGCGCTATCAGCGGTTGTTTCCCGATACCCGAATCCGCCGCGATCATGACCGCGCCGGGTTCATCAAAACCACCCAAGGAGGTAGTATCCGAGCCGCATCGCGGCTCGGCGCAATGACCGGTCTGGGAACCCATTACCTTATCTCCGACGACTGGCAGAAGGCTGGCGAGGTCATTTCCGCGATCGAGCGTGAAAACTCGATCGATACCTTTCGCAAGACGTTTTTAAACAGGTTCGACAATCTCGCGGACGGTCGCATGGTCATCGTGCAGCAGCGTTTGCACGAAGAGGATCTGGTAGGATGGGCGCTCGAGCATGGTGACTGGTACCACCTCAATCTGCCTGGCATCGCGGTTCAGAAGCAAGACATTCCGTTAGCGCTAGGCAAGGTGTGGCAGCGTAAAACGGGCGATCTGCTTTGCCCGGCGATTGCCCCACAGTCGGTCTACGACTGGTGGAAACAGACGATGACCCCGGCCGATTATGAAGCGCAGGTCCAGCAAGATCCGGGCTCCGGCGGAGGAGGTCTGGTAGATTGGGGATGGTTCAGCTCCTACGAAAATCGCCCACCCCGCACATTCTTCGAGAGGGTCGTTCAAAGTATCGACCTTGCATCGTCAGACGCTACGACCAGAAGCTCTTGGTCGGTCGGTATGACGTGGGGCTACCGAAAAGGGCTGTGGTATCTCCTTGATCTGTTCAGAGCAAAAGAAGACTTTAACGAGCAGGTCGATCGTGTCCTGCACTGGCATCGACACTGGAAAGCCGACGTGCTGTTGATCGAACGCGCTTCGAACGGCGGACCGTTATACGACTTGGTAAAGGCTGCAAGGTTGCCTGGCCTCGTACGCCTGCCAAAGCCGACGGTATCGAAACGAGCGCGCCTCGAAGCAGCTACCGTTCATTTGCGGACCGGAAAATTCTTGTTGCCCGAAAACGCTGAATGGCTTCCTGCATTGCGTCGCGAACTGTTGGGGTTTCCTGACGCCTCGTCGGACGATCAGGTCGATGCTCTATCGCAGTTCGTCAATTGGACGTTCGAGAAGCAAGATTGGATCGGGGCCAAGCGCGATGCCAACGGGCGACGGATGGAAGTTAGACGTCCGACCCGCAAACCGCGCTTTTACGATGGCAACCTATCATCAGCCGACTTCATGCACGAGAGCGACGATTAAATGGTTGGCGCGTGACGCTCTCCAGACACCGCTCCAGTATGCGGGCGTGCCCGTGCTAATCAAGTCTGTCCGCGCAACCGTTGAACCAAAACGACCATCGCCATCGTGTCGAGCCGGCAATAATCCAGCAGTCCGCGGCGGAGCACTGTTCGCCGCTCGGGCGGGGTCTCGCCGATGATTAACTCAAGATACGCATCCTGCGCCTCGACACCCGACTTCGTACCATCGAGAGTCGCATAATCCAGCTCGGGCACGAGCGTTGGAAGCACGGCCTTGATTGACCAGCTACCGCGCATGTCTCGGTGGTAGTAATGCCGCCGCGCGACCAGCAGCAGATCGACCAAGCGGTCGGCGAGCGTGCGCAGCGTCGTGGCGTGTTGGGCAACAGCGCTCGCCAGCCGCAAAAGGCACGAGCGCTCGAACGGCGCGTTCCACGCGATTACCGCCCCGGTCGCCGGCAAGCTCGCGAGCGCTGCCGCGCAAGCCGCACGCGGATCAGCGCCGTCGGTCGACAGGAACTCGGTGTGCTCTAGGCCCCCTTCCCCGCGATCGATATGCGCAGAGAACTGAAACGGGATCTGCTGATAGGGGCTGGTCCCAAGCCAGCGCGGAACGGCAAACGCGATTGTCTCGAAGTCGAGGAACGTCCGCGGATAAGCCCAGCCGTCGGTCTCGTTGGATGCGCCGGTGACAAAGCAGGCCATCGGAACGCCGGCGCGGTGCTGAGCGTGGCGGAGTAAAATCCAGCCGTTGGTAAGGCTGCTTCTTTTAGGAGCGGCCGGGGATGTTTGGCGT